>JBKBLG010000001.1:0-369470 GCA_046296295.1 Chitinophagaceae bacterium
TTTTGAATACTGCTTTACTCATACCCTATAGACTGATTTGAGAGCAATATAGTTCACAGACTTTTCAAACACCCATTAGTGAAAAAGAAAAAAGGCTGCCACTTTTGAGACAGCCTCATTTATGGTTACTGCGTTATTCATTTACCGTAAGGTACTTGTGTTACAATTTATAATCTAGCTTACCCAAATATCGTAAGGCATAAAAAATAGTGCTAAGGTGCATGCTTTGTACAATACGTTTCTCTTCGATAAGTTGTATTAGCTCTTCTAAACTAATGAGTAGTACTTCAATTTCTTCATTCGCATCTAATGCTTGAGCTTGCATAAGTCGTCCGCCTGTGGCAATAAACATGTGCATGAGATTAGCATTGGTGCTGGGGTTCGGACTAATACGCCCTAAGTAATGAACGGTTTCAAAAGCATAACCTGTTTCTTCTAAAAGCTCTCTACGAATAGCTGTTTCTAAATCGGCATCGGTAGCATCTACACAACCGCCGGGTAACTCATAGCCTACTTCGCCTAAAGCATGGCGATATTGAACTGCAAGAATGACTTTATTGTCTTCTGTTAACGCTAATGCTGTTACCCAAGGCGTGTACTCTAGTACATAGTAAGGAGATACGAGTGAACCATCGGGCTTTTGAGCAGTTTCTTTGCGAGCATTAAACCAATTATCTTGATAGATATATGTAGAATCAACAGTTTTCCATTTCAAATGATCGTACGATTTATTTAAACTGCTCATAGTATTTGTTATTTAACGTTGGCTACCACTTTGGCACCTGCTTTTTTTGCACTCTGCATAATGCGAAATACCTCACCATAATGAGCAATAGTATCGGCATTAATTACAACAGAGGGGGTATCCACAAAGGCTTTCACCTTGTCAACTTCCATCTTCAACATGCTATCTAACAAAGTCAAGTCTACCGGGTGTTGACCCAGAAAAATATGTTGCTCTTTATCAATACTTACAACAATCGACTGTTTAACCTTGGTATCAGCTTTGCCTCTAGGGTTGTTCACTTTCACCACATTGGGGTTGGCAAGTGTTGATACAATTAAAAAGAACAACAGTAGGATAAAGAGAATGTCGTTCAATGCACCATTATGTATTTCAGGATGACTTCTTAGTCGCTTACGAATATTCATGTACAACAGTTTAAAGGCCGAAGCCATTCATTATTAGCGGGTTGGCTCTTGCAGCATATCAATAAATTCTGCACTCGATGCTTCCATTTTATTGGCCGTTTTATCTACTTGTGTAGTTAAGAAGTTGTGCATTACATAAGCCATTAAACCAATAATTAAACCCGAAGCACTTGTAACCATTTTAACATAAATACCACCTGCAATGGTATTGAGCTCAAAGCCGCTGTTGTTAATGTTGTAGAACAATTGAATCATCCCAAAAATGGTACCCAGAAAACCAAACATCGGTGCTATACCAGCAATTAAACTAAGTACGCCAAGATTACGTTCCATTTTATACATCTCTAGTTTCCCTACATTCTCCATGCTTTTTTCAATGGCATCAATAGGCTTACCAATGCGCTGAATACCTTTTTCTATCATACGAGCTACTGCGTTATCGCTGTTTTTCGCAAGGGTACGAGCTGCTGTTACATTACCGGTAATAATATTGTCTCTAATTAAATTCATAAAGTTAGGCTCTACCTTACCTGCTTTACGAATAGCGATGAGTCGTTCAAAAAAAACAAAAATGCACACTACAAACAATAAATACAACGGATACATGAGTAATCCGCCTTTATTCAATAGATCGAACAAGCTAATTTTTTCAGCAGTTTCGGCAACGGCTACCGTTGCATTGTTCACGGCCTGAAGCAGTATTCCCATATCTGGCATATTTAATGGTAGCAAAATAACCCCTTGCTGCATGTAACGTACAGTAAGTGGATAAATTGCTTGTTAATGTTTTCTTATACAATTTAGAGATACACTTGCGTAAATGATCGGCCAAATATGGTATATTAACCAAGCCACACGATCACTTAAATGCTGACAAATTGCCCGATACATGACTGCAATATCAGATGGCATTGAAATTGACAAATATCACATCCCCCAAATTATTTGGAATAGCGACAATGGGGCTGACAATTTGACTATTCGAAAAGATTAATTTGAATACCATGACTTGGAACAATATAGCTTTGAAGGCAGAAGACGATGCAGAATTTTTACCCATTATCCCGCTCAATGAACACGATGCCGATGATGCAGCACTAGTTGTGCAAGATACCTTACCCTTATTACCACTGAGAAACACAGTATTGTTTCCTGGTGTTGTAATACCTATAACCGTAGGCCGCGATAAAAGCATTAAAGCTGTGAACGAAGCCTACAAAGCCGATAAATTAGTAGGGGTGCTTGCGCAAAAAGATGTAAATATTGAAGATCCTCAACCAACTGATTTATGTAATATTGGCACTGTTGCTAAAATCATCAAACTTATTAAAATGCCCGATGGCGGTACTACCGTTATCATTCAAGGCAAAAAGAAATTTTCGGTACAAGCAATTGTAGCAACCGAACCCTACTTTACCGCAAGGGTAACCTTACACACAGAAGACATTGTAAAAGACGATAGTGAGTTTGATGCACAGGTAAGCAGTATTAAAGATTTGGCAACACAAATCATACAGCTATCGCCCAACATGCCTACAGAAGCGGCTATTATTCTAAAAAATATAGAAAGCCCTTCTTTCTTAATCAACTTTGTAAGTAGCAACCTTAATTCCGATGTGCAAGCCAAGCAGCAATTACTTGAAATGCAGCACATTCGTGAACGTGCAGTGAAGTTGATTGAATTATTACAAACTGAATTACAATTTGTAGAACTTAAAAATAAGGTTACCACTAAAACTAAAACTGAACTAGATAAGCAGCAGCGTGAATACTTTTTGCAGCAACAACTAAAAAGTATTAAAGAGGAGTTAGGAGGCGATAGCAACGAACGTGAAGTGGCAGAAATGAAGAAAAAAGCTGAAACCAAAAAATGGACTGAAGCTGCCAAAACTATGTTCGAAAGTGGTATTGCTAAGCTAGAACGTATGCACCCAAGTACACCCGACTACTCAGTGGTGTACAATCACCTCGATTTGATGCTTAGCCTGCCCTGGGGCGAATTCACAGAAGATAATTACGATTTAGTAAAAGCACAAGAAGTGCTTGATGCCGACCATTACGGAATGCACAAAATAAAGGAACGTATCCTCGAATACTTGGCAGTATTGAAGCTTAAAGGCGATATGAAAAGCCCGATCCTTTGTTTTGTAGGCCCTCCGGGTATTGGTAAAACAAGTTTGGGCCGCAGCATTGCACATGCTATTGGTCGCAAATACGTTCGTGTTAGCCTTGGCGGCCTCCATGATGAGAGTGAAATTAGAGGGCATCGCAAAACTTACATTGGTGCTATGCCCGGTCGCATACTGCAAAACATCCGCAAGGTACAGAGCAGTAATCCGGTTATGATTTTAGATGAAATCGATAAAATTGGGGCCGACCATCGTGGCGACCCAAGCAGTGCCATGCTAGAAGTGTTAGACCCTGAACAAAACAACACTTTTTACGATAATTATCTAGAGTTAGAATACGATTTGAGTAAGGTGCTATTTATAGCAACTGCTAACAATATTGCAAATATTCAGCCAGCACTTCGCGACCGTCTCGAAATCATTGATTTAAGCGGATACGCCATTGAAGAAAAAATTGAAATTGCGAAACGGCACCTGCTACCTAAACAACGTGAAGCACACGGTTTAGAAAAGGTAAAAGTGAATATTTCCGATAAAGTGCTTGAAAAAATCATCGAAAGTTATACCCGCGAAAGTGGCGTTCGTGAACTAGATAGGCAACTCGCAAGCATTATGCGTAATCAGGCGAAAGCATTTGCCTTGCACGGCAAAGTAAAACCCACGGTTACTGCCGACGATGTTGAACGCATACTTGGTATCCCTCGTTATAGTAACGATATGTATAAAACTGCCAACATGCCTGGTGTAGCGGTTGGCTTGGCTTGGACTTACGTTGGTGGCGACATTCTGTTTATAGAATCACTGTTAAGCGAGGGTAAAGGAGAACTCAAACTTACCGGCAACCTGGGTAATGTAATGAAAGAAAGTGCCACTACTGCTTTGAGTTACCTACAAGCCAATGCTAAAAAAATAGGCATTGATGCAACAGATTTTGGAAAATATAACATCCATATTCACGTTCCAGAAGGTGCAACCCCCAAAGATGGCCCCAGTGCAGGTGTTACCATGCTTACCGCCTTGGCCAGTGCATTTACCGCAAGGAAAGTAAAACCATACCTTGCTATGACCGGTGAAATAACACTACGCGGACAAGTATTGCCCGTTGGCGGTATCAAAGAAAAAGTGTTGGCCGCAAAGCGTGCTGGTTTAAAAGAAATCATTCTTTGCTGGCAAAATGAGAAAGATGTGAACGAAATTGATAGCAACTTCATTAAAGGATTACAATTTCATTATGTAAAAACCATGCAACAAGTTCTTGATTTAGCTTTAGTGTAATTTTTTTTGTTTTCTTTCACAAAAGCACTCAACAAAACAGAAGAACTGGTGTTAGTATGATTTTGAATTTTTTTCATGTTGGTTGTTTTAAGGGTTAAATAATCCCCCATATCTATGG
Source organism: Chitinophagaceae bacterium (assembly GCA_046296295.1). Taxonomy (GTDB): domain Bacteria; phylum Bacteroidota; class Bacteroidia; order Chitinophagales; family Chitinophagaceae; genus UBA10646. Next base: position 4,675 of record JBKBLG010000001.1, read on the forward strand.
GGGATTTTCTTTTTACCGGTTTTCCTTACGGTAAATGGCTTTCGCTTATTTTGCACTCCACCAATTATATAAGCCACATGAAACTGCTGCTCCGTAACGAATACACCATCGCACTGCTTGCGGCATTGCTCTTCATTCCGTTTCTTGGCAATGTTCATTTGTTTGATTGGGATGAAATCAACTTTGCAGAAAGTGCCCGCGAAATGCTGGTTACCGGCGATTATTTTTCTGTTCAAATCAACTATACCAAGTTCACTGAAAAGCCTCCCTTGTTCTTTTGGCTTCAAGTACTTGCCATGAAAGTGTTTGGTATCAACGAGTTTGCAGCCCGTTTTCCCAATGCTGTTTGTGGTATTGTTACTTTGGTGCTACTCTTCAGAATCGGAAAAAAATTGTTTAACGAACAGCTAGGCCGTATTTGGGTGATGATTTATTTAGGCACCCTGCTAACCTTTTTATACTTCAAAAGTGGCATTATTGATCCGTGGTTTAATCTCTTCATTTTTCTGGGTATTTATCAGTTCCATTACCTTACGGTAAATGATACTAAAAACCGTATCTGGCGTGCTGTTTGGGCGGGCACTTTTCTTGGCCTTGCGGTACTTACAAAAGGGCCTGTAGCCATTTTAGTATCGCTATTAGCGTTTATTACATATGTAGTAACGCATAAATTTCATTTATTCATACGCTGGAAAGAATTATTACTCTTAATAGGTAGTGCCTTTGTGGTGTGTTTTGCATGGTTTGGTGTAGACTTACTGCAGAACGGCCCTAAATTTTTAATAGAATTTACCGAAAGGCAAATAGCCATTTTCAGTACCAGCGATGCAGGCCATGGTCAACCGTTCTTTTATCATTGGGTGGTATTACTTATTGGCTGTTTTCCGGCGAGTATCTTCTTCATTAAAGGTATGTGGGTACCTACCGAAACCAATAAGGAGCAAGCCTTCAAACAGTGGATGGTAATATTATTTTGGGTGCATTTGTTGTTATTCTCTATCGTTAAAACCAAAATAGTGCATTACTCAAGCCTTTGTTGGTTTCCACTAACCTTTTTAGCTGCGCTTGCTGTACAAAGCTATTGGCAAAAAGGAAATAAGTTTTTTACAAAAGGCTACCGTATTGCTATTGGAGTATTGGGCTTGTTACTTGGCATCATATTCACTGCACTACCGTTTATTATGATGCAAAAAGATGCCTGGATACATTTGGTAGACGATGTGTTTGCTCGTGGTAATCTGGCTGCCCAAGTTAGCTTTTCATGGGTCGATGGTATTGGTGGCTATGCTATTTTAGGTGCAACGCTCTACTTTTTTGTAGCTCGCAATAAACAACTTGCAACACAACTACTATTTATTGCTATGGGATTGTGCTGCTTTATAACATCGGCCATGCTAGCACCAAAGGTTGAGGCTATTAGTCAGCGTGCCAATATTGAGTTTTTTGAAGCCCGTCAGAAAGAAGATTGTTATGTTGAAACATGGGGTTATAAAAGCTATGCTCATTACTTCTATACCATGAAAAAGCCTTTTAGCAACGATAGTGCTCGCAATGTAGATTGGCTAATTAATAGTAAAAATGTTGATAAGCCTACATATATATCCATCAAAATTCAAGATGCGCCGCATTTTGATACCTTACCCACTTTGCAAAAGTTGTATGCTAAAAATGGCTTCGTTTTCTACAAACGCAGATAAATTCAATTACCAAGGTAAAGGTGGCATACTTTGCAGCAGTTCTAAATAACGATTGAGGCCTTGCAGTTTTGCAGCATCTAACCGATAGCTAATGTTTTTTGTGTAATAACGGTACAAATCGTAATCGGAGAAATTGTTTTCGGCAATTACCTTGGAGAGATCCTCAAAGCCAACTGCATTGGCCGCATTAAAAGTAGCTTCCCAACCTTGCGGTAAATCTGTGGCTGTACATACCCAGGCTGCAAAAACAAATGGCAATCCTGAATAGGCAATCCAATGCTCGGCCAAATCGTACACATAAGGGTAGTGTTGTAAGGCGGTTAAAGCTCTATCGCCAATAATAACCCCTGCGGTAGTACCATCTATAGCTTCAATAAAATGTTCATTGGCAGCAACGAGTTGAACATCTTTTTGCCAGTAGTAGTGTAATAATACCCTGCATAAATTAATGCTGCTGCGGCTTTGATAATCGAGTAGGATAGTGGTTACCTGCCCAAGCGGTACCTTGCTAAATAAACATACACTAGCTACTGCTTGTGTTGCACCAATACAGAAATCGGTGATCAATTTATAGTTGTTTAACTGTGGCAAAATAGCCACCGGTACTAAACCAACATGTACTTGACCGCTCAGTAAATCTTGGGCAATTTTCGAGGGATAGCCTTCATGAATTACGGTATTAGCTAGTAATGCTTCGCTACGTTTAACTCCGTAGAGTAAAGGTTTGGTATTAAGATAACTTACTGCTGCTACTTGTACTTGCTTCAATTGATGTTATTTTGCACCTGCAAAGGAAAGCAATTTCAATAGTCAAATATTTACCGTAAGGTACGAACTATTGTTTTGATTGTTTTTAAAGAGCACATTTTCGCATTTCAAAATCAAAAGCAAGTGTCGTTAACTTCTTTAGCTGCAATTTCTCCAATCGATGGTCGTTACAGACAACAAGTAAGTATGTTAGAGGCTTATTTTTCTGAACAAGCTCTAATGCATTATCGGGTTCGGGTAGAAGTAGAATATTTGATTTTTCTATCTGACAAAAAGTTCTGCACGCTCAGTACTAGTGCTAAAAAGGCCTTACGGCAAATGGTACAGCATTTCAGTACCGATGATGCTGCTGCTATTAAAGCTATTGAAGCAACGACCAACCACGATGTAAAAGCTGTTGAATATTTTATCAAGCAAAAAATTGAGCAGACCGATAGTGCCGATGCAAAAGAATTTATACACTTTGGTTTAACCAGTCAAGATGTGAATAATACTGCTATTCCGATGGCTTGGCGTGATGCCATAGCACAAGTATACATGCCAATACTTACAGAAATAGTTACGCATATTTGGCAACTTGGCGAAACATGGTTAGAAGTGCCAATGCTGAGTCGTACACACGGGCAGCCAGCAAGTCCAACGCGGCTTGGCAAAGAGCTTTTGGTATTTGTTGAACGCTTACGCGGACAGATTCATTTGCTACAACTTGTGCCACATGCGGCTAAGTTTGGTGGCGCTACGGGTAACTTTAATGCACATGCAGTGGCTTACCCGAACCATAATTGGATAAAACTTGGCAATGAGTTTGTTGAAAAACGTTTAGGCTTACAACGCATGCAATTCACTACGCAAATTGAGCACTACGATAATCTTGCTGCACAACTAGATGCTATGAAGCGTATTAATAATATTTTGATAGACTTTGCCAGAGATATTTGGACGTACATTAGCTTAGATTATTTCAAACAAAAAACAAAAGCAGGTGAGGTTGGTAGCAGCGCAATGCCGCATAAAGTGAACCCAATTGATTTTGAAAATGCCGAAGGTAACTTGGGCGTTGCAAATGCCTTGTTAGAACACTTAAGTAGCAAACTACCCGTTAGCCGCTTACAACGCGATTTAACAGATAGTACTGTATTACGTAATCTGGGTGTGCCTATGGCTCATACAGTTTTAGCACTTAAAAGCATACAAAAAGGCTTGGGTAAGTTGGTACTAAATAATAACAAACTACACGACGATTTAGAAGCTAATTGGGCTGTAGTTGCTGAAGCAATACAAACCATATTACGCCGCGAACATTATCCTAACCCTTACGAAGCGTTGAAAGATTTAACAAGAGGTAAGGCACAAATTAACAAGGCTACTATTCATAGTTTTATAGATAACCTTGCGGTAAAAGCTACACTGAAAAAAGAACTAAAACGTATTACTCCACACAATTACGTGGGTGTGCTAGCAACGATGCCTGCATAAAGTAGTACCTTACTTTGCATAAAAAGCAGTGCCATCATAGATAATTGTGGCACTGCTTTTTTCATGTATTCTGTGCAATAGATAGCTTAATCTTTTTTAGAATGTTGGGGTTCTTTAAGTTCATTGGTGCTACTATTGGTATCGTAATAGTTCGCATCAACACTATTGATAGCATAGGTTTTTTGCGATATATCTCTGATAATATCATCAAGTTCATTAGCAGAACTAATGATAGCCTCTAGAAGTTGGGGTAAATCGGGCGTATTAAAATTTTCATACTTTAATAAATTAACTAAACCCATTATACGATAAAGTGGAGCCCTCACCACATGCGATTGTGTCCAAGCGATTTCTTTCAATAGCTTGTTATGTGTTTTAATGGTTGATAAGTAACGATTACGTTCTGTAATATCATGGATGATTTGGTGTACTAATACTCTACCATTTACATTGATAACACTTGAAAAAACCTCTACATCATATAACCGTCCATCTGATTTAAAGTGCTTACATTCATGCCGCCCATTAGCTTTTAATGGTATATCATCAGAATAAATGCTACCCATGTTTAGACAAATTTGTTGAAGATTTTTTCTTAAAAAATCCGGCTTATCCCATCCATAAAAAGTTAGGGCTGCCTGATTTGCATCAATAAATTTACCCGTAAGGGCATCTATCAAATACATGGGTGATGCATTATTCACAAACAAGTTTCTAAAACGTTCTTCACTATCAAAAAGTTGGGTTTGTGCTTTTTTAAGGTCAGTAACATCTTTTTGTATACCTATAAAATGGGTAAGTTGCTTATTGTTATCGTAGATTGGCGACATAGTTAAGTGGTTCCAAAACAATGTGCCATCTTTTTTATAATTACGTATTACTACTGAACAGTTACGGCCTTCTTTAATTGCTAAACGAATTTCATTTAATTCTGGTTGAGCTTTATCAGTATTTTGTAAGAACCGACAGTTTTTGCCAAGTACTTCTTCAATTTCATAGCCTGTAATTTCTCGGAATGCCTTGTTAACGAAAATCAAGGGCATATCGGGCTGACTTACATCGGCAATTGATACGCCTACCGAACTAGAATCAATAGCATATTTTAATAAGGCAAGTTGATCTTCGGCAAGCTTACGGCGGGTTATATCGGTATCACTACCTCTATATCCTAATAGTTCGCCGTGTTCATTTAATACGGGCATGCCATTGGTAGACACCCACACATTGCGACCGAATTTATTTACAACCTCATTAACGTAGTTGACAAATGGTTTTTTGTTAGAGAAGTTATGCAAAATATCTTTCATTAAATACGATTTGTTTCCTTTAGGAAACAAATCGTATTTAATGTAGTTTATACTCTAATTCTGATGGGTGGTATCCTAACACTTCTGTTATTATCGGACTTACATACGTGTATAAACCATTTGCATCCACCTCCCAAGCAAAGGTTTTACTTTGAACGGCTAAGTCGTTTAATAGTTGATAGCTTTTTGCTAAAGCAGCTTCTTTTTCTTTTAGGCCAGAAATATCGGTAACCGACATTCTAATAAGCTTTGAGGCTTCATTATCATTATCAATTACTTCATCTCTACTGCACTGAATTTTAACGAATATCTTGCTGTTTTGTGTATTAAGTAGGGCTAACTCAATGCTTTCTGAATGCTCTAACCGATTGAGGGTTTTAAAATGCAGGTAAAAACTATCTTGATAATCGGGGTGTATGTATTGGGTAATGCGTGTACCCATGATGAGGTTTTTATTTTTACCAATCAAACTTTCAAAAGCATGGTTAACATTCACGATTTTTCTATCGGAATCAAACACTACGTAACCTACAGGCGCATCGTAAAATAGGGTTGCAAATTGTTTTTCAGACTTGCTTAAACGATCTTGTATACGAACAAGTTCACGATTTTGAAATTCTAATTCTTCTTGATAAATACTTATTTTTTGAATAATTTCTTCAATCGGTTTGTCTTTCAAAGCATCAATATCAATACCTTTCGTATTAAGCACACGAGTGATGAGATCTTGTATGTTATTTGCTTTTGTCATGATTTAGGTTAAAAAGGATATTGTTCAAGTGATAACGAATGTAATATAATTTGGAACGCAAATACCTATACAAAAAGAACTTCTAACAAAAATCTAAGCTTTTTAGTTTATATGAGTTGGGGTAAAAAATCGTTTATGCATCCTTCTATAAATTTTTTATTTTTTTCGTTATAAGTAGCCCCTGCAGATAGTGCCACAATGGTTGTAGGGGTTATACCTTTACTTAATCCTTCTATTTTTCTAATACATGCAGTAGCTTCTCGGTTTGTTTCGGGCATTTGCACATTCCTTAAAATACAATTAAAGTGTTGCTTTTTAAAAGCTTCAACTGCTTCAAAACCATTGGCAATACCAACAACTACTGCTGCCGGAAATAAATTATTAAGTACTGTAGTAATTTACAGCATCTTCATTTACCTAAAGGTAATACTACCCCCTTCAAAGCGTTTATGATTTTGATCAACAAAAGGTGTAACTTCTATATTGCAAAGCTTTGTTTCTTTGCCCAAAACAGTGAGATAAATTTTGGTGTAGCTATGCGATTTAAGTGTTGATTTAGCTTTCATAAATGGATGATCTTTATTATTCACCTGGCTTTTCTTAGTATTTAACCACTTCCAGCTATCAGATAAGATATTGGTGCCTTTTAAACTCTCGGTACTAATGCCTAAGCACGCTGCTATTGCTGCTGATGCATATAGTACTACGCCATTAATATCGCATATAATTTGTGCTTGGTCAATAGCTAGGGTATCGAGTGTTTTTTGTAAAATGTTTTCAATACTTCTACGCTCAGTTTCCATGTTTTTGAGGATACTGATATCGAACACAGTACCCATTAACTTTAATGGTTTGCCATCTTTTGTACGTTCTGTTATAGCTCCACGATCGTAATACCATGCGTAACCACCGTCTTTGCGTTTGATACGGTAGTGTGCAATCCATTCAGGTGTTTTACCCATTAAATGGTCTCGCATAATTTGCATAGTATTTTCATAGTCGTCGGGGTGAATTAATTCACATATTTTATATACATCGTCTGGGAATTCTTCAAGTGTATAGCCAATCATCGTGGCTTTGCGAGCATCCATTTTTACTTTTCCTGTGGCATAATCCCATTCCCACCAAGCGAGTTGCCCCAATTCCATGGCATCTTGCAACCGCTTAGAAGTAATTTCAAGATTTTGCTTTTCAACTTTTAATTTAGAAATATCTACGAAGGTGAGCAATATACCTTCGATAGCATTGTTTTCGGTACGATAGGGCAGTGTTCGTACCATATAAGTCTTTCCATTATTAGCAGTAAATTCTCGTTCTATTGTCTGCAATGTTTCTGTAACATAATTGATGTCTTCTATCATTTCAGGATATACATTCACAACAGAAATATGAGCAATTGGTCGGCCTGTATCAGTTGGCAAAATATTAGTAATGCTCGCTACTAAAGGAGTTATTTTTCTAATACATAACTTACTATCAAGATACAAGGCATCTACCTCTGTATTTTTTAGGAGGTTGTTAATATCGTTGTTGATTTTTGTAAGTTCGTCAATCTTGCTTTGAAATTCAGAGTTCACGGTGAAATGTTCTTCATTTACCGATTGTAACTCTTCGTTAGTACTTTGTAGTTCTTCGTTGGCTGCAATTAGTTCTTCGTTACTTGATTGCAGCTCTTCGTTGGAAGTTTCTAACTCTTCAACAGTAGCTTGTAAACTTTCTTTGGTGTATTGTAATTCTTTCTGAAGCTCAATGTAACGTATAGATTCTTTTTCTACTTGCTCTAACAATAAAGCATTGTTACCTTTATGTTGATGTACTTCTTCAGATGCGTCTCTGAATGAAATGATGTAAAAAATTTCATTTGAAATATTTAGCAGCTTTCCTTCAATAACAACTCTTAAACGAATACCATCTTCAGCTTCAAAAATGGTTTCCAACAGTGTTGCCTTTTTTTCTTTCTTTAGTTTATGCAACTGTGTTCTTACAATTTGCTGCAAGTTCTTGTGCAAATGACTAAAAACGTTGTTTGAAAACTTACCCGGCTTGAATGAAATATATCTATTTACATTATTCACAATATGAACAATATTATCATGTTCATCGATAATAATAGAGGGAGGGGCAAGGGTAGTTAAAAGATTATCTGCTAGATGTTCAAATTTCACATTACCTAAATCTTGCGTATTTGAGAGCTGAACAGGCGATTTTGATTTTTGCACATATAGTGGTGTAGGCAATGGCTTACAAAGCGTGGGTTTATAACTTGCCTTTGCTTTATAAATTTTCCACTTGGAATCTATAACATCAAAACCCTCACTCATTGCACCGAGTGTTTCACTGCTACCCAGAAATAAAAAACCTTTCGGACTTAAACTATAATGCAGAAACGATAAAATACGATGCTGCATTTCTGGTTTGATATAAATAAACAAGTTTCTACAAATCAGTAAATCGAGCTTTGAAAACGGAGGATCTTTCAATAAGTTGTGCGTTGCAAATACAATATTTTTACGAATAGCATCACTAATTTGAAATCCATTTTCTCTTTTGTTAAAATACTTCATTAAGTACATAGGTTCTACATCGGCAACAATGCTCTCCTGATAAAACCCGGTGCTGGCTTGCTCTAACGCATATTTATCTACATCGGTTGCGAAAAATTTGATATCGCAATCAATTTGGTTTTGTTCGAGATACTCCTGAAAAAGTATGGCTAACGAATATACTTCTTCACCTGTTGAGCATCCTACAGACCAAATACGGATAGGCTTTTTACTTTTAAAATCAATGTTGGGAATTACTTTTTCCTTAATACGAGCAAAGGCCTCTGTATCTCGAAAAAAACGGGTAACACCAATTAGTAACTCTCTATAAAGTATTTCTTTTTCTTTGTTAGATTCATTCAGAAATCTCAAGTAATCTTCTAATGTATCAAAGCGATTAATGCTTACCCTTCGTTCTAAACGCCTAATTAATGTATTCTCTTTATAATAAGAAAAATCAATACCGCAATGATCTCTTAAAATCAATGCTACTTTAGCAAGTGCATCAATATTTTTGGTGAGAATATTTTCACTGGTTTTATTTGCTTGCGTAAATGGATGTTTCGTATAATTCACTAATGCCTCAGGCATGGCAGCCGGTGGCAATATAAAATCTACCAAACCTGTTGCGATACAGTTACGGGGCATTCCATCGAACTTAGCGGTAGCCTCATCTTGTGCCATAATCATACCACCAGCTTCTTTAATAGCCCTTGTTCCTAAAGTGCCATCGCTACCAGTACCAGAAAGTACAATACCAATGGCATTTTTGCCTTTTTCAACAGCTAACGATCTAAAAAAAACATCTACCGGAAGGTTCAAACTTTTTTTATTGTTTTGCGTGTCTAAAAAAAGTTTGTTATGGAAAATTGAGATATTCTTACGCGGAGGTATTAAATAAATATTGTTTGGCTTCACCTCCATGCCTTCTTCAGCAATTTGAATCGGAATTTTGGTGTGGCGTGCTAAAAGTTCATCCATCAAACTCTTGTAATCCGGCGATAAATGTTGCACTACCACAAAAGCAAGACCACAGTTTTCTGGAACTTTGCTAAAAAATTCTTGTAATGCCTCTAAGCCTCCAGCAGAGGCACCTATTCCTACAATAATGATTTCTTTAGATTTTTCTACAAAATCATCCCTATCTTCCAACCTGTTATGGGTTGTGCTATTGCCATTCTTTTTCATAATGCCTTTAATTGTTCAAGTGTACTTAAATATAATTGCTGCATCACTTATTTACAAGCTTTTCTAATTTTATCAAACAAATGTGTAAGAAATTAGCTTATTCTACTGCTCATAACAACTGAATCGTACTATACTATGGTTTCATTTACCGTAAGGAAATTGCTAGTTTGGCTTTTAACCTGTTTAGTAAACAATACTATTTATGCACAAACACAACTTATTATAAGTTCGTATGCAACAGAACAACAAGAGGGTATTCAATTATATCAGTGGAATGAAACGAATGGTACGCTAACAAAACTGAGCGGTGTTCGTGGTATAGAAAACCCATCATTTGTAGGAGTACACCCTTACGGTAAATATATTGTTGCAGTAAGCGAAGTAGCTGACGATAAGCAAGCTGCTGTTGTAAGTTATCATTTGAATCAAAGCACTTTAGAACCAATCAACAAAAGTTTGGTACAAGGGGCACATCCGTGTTATATTAGTTTCAGTGGCGATGGTAAATGGATTTTTACGGCCAATTATAGTAGTGGCAATATTGCAGTACACCAATTTTCAGATAGTATTCATAGCATACAGCATAGCATAGCTTCAACTGGTAGTAGTGTACACCCAACCAGACAAACCAAGTCGCATGCACATGCTGTTATTCAAACGCCAGACCAAAAATATATTTGGATAACCAACCTCGGTAACGATCGTATATATGTGCACCGTTACGATGCTCTCAACGGAATAAGCTATAAGCCCGAAGCAGTGTTTGAATGTGTAGCAGGCAGTGGTCCTAGGCATATAGCATTTCATCCGAGCTTGCCTATTGCTTTTGTTATGGAAGAATTAACTGGTACCGTTAGTGTTATTCAATATCAAGGAAGTGCCTTACGGCAAATACAACGCCTTGCCATTACCAACAATAATACTGCCGATGCAGGTAGTGCCGATATTCATGTTTCGCCAGATGGCAAGTTTGTTTATGCCACCAACCGTGGCACTAGCAATAGCATAGTAGCAATGCAATTCAATAGCCAAACGCAACAATTAGGCATTATTCAAACCTTGCCAACCGGAAATGGGCCACGTAACTTTAATATCAGTCCGAGTGGCCGTTGGGTATTAGTGGCTAATCAAAAAAGTAACGATATATACATTTATAAACGCTCTTTAGTTAGCGGGTTATTACAACGACAAGCCATTCACACTGATAGCGAATTACAGCGGCCTGTATGTATACAATGGGTTAATCGGAATGTTTTTTAATTAATGGTGAATACACAGCATTCATAAAATAGGTTTTTTGAGAAACCTTGCGAATAATTTCATCGAACTCGTTAGCTGCATTTGAAATTTCTTTGAGTAACATTTTAGTATCGTCACTAAGGTTGGGTTGTTCTAATTCTAGCAAGTTTATCAACCCCATCATACGAGCTAATGGTGCTCGTACTACATGCGATTGTATCCAAGCAATTTCTTTAAGTATTTTATTCTGGTTTTCTACAGCGGAAAAATAGTTATTGCGTTCTGTAACATCGTGTGCAATAACATGTACCAGTGAGCGGCCACTTACTACTACCAACGTAGCGAAAATTTCCATATTTCTCAGGCTGCCATCTTTACACTTATGTAATGTTTCAAACTTAAGGTAGCTGTTTTTACGAATATGTTCTAACCTCTCGCTTACAATATCGGGCTCGAGGTTAATATCATAAATAGAACTGTTTAAGAAATAATCTCTATCCCAACCATAAAAATCTAAACAAGCTTGATTCACATTGATGTACCTACCTGTATTAGCATCGAGTAAGTACATGATGCTGGCATTGTTCTCAAAAATTGTTCTAAAACGTTCTTCACTTTCTTTGAGTGCTTCTGCAAAAAGTTTTTTCTCTGTGATATCTTCTTTTACCGCAAGGTAGTTTGTAATTACCCCTTGCTCATTTTTGATACCGCTAATAATAGCTTGTTCCCAATACTTTTCGCCATTTTTTTTAAAGTTATGAAATACGCCAGTCCAAACACCACCGGTGCTAATAGTGTTCCATAAATTTTCATATGCTTCGGCCGAGGTTTCTCCACTCTTAAGTATCCGAGGGTTGTTGCCTATCACTTCTTCTAGGGTATAACCTGTAAGCTGTGTAAATTTTGGGTTCACGTACTCTATAGCACCATTTAGGTCGGTAATAACAACGCTTGCCGGACTTTGCTCTACTGCCAGCATTAATTTGCGTAACTGCTGTTCTGCTTTTTTCTGCTCTGTAATAATGCGGGAGCTAAAAATAATTTCTGAGGGTTGTCCGGTACTATCAGCAAGCATTTTTCCTTTAATTTGCACCCATACATAGGTACCATTGGCACATAAGTACCTACACTCAATGGAACGAGGTTCATTAACTTGATTCATTTGGTAAAAGGCAGTTGCAACAACATCTTTATCATCAGGATGTACGAGTTCTAAACAATGCCTTCCAATTAGGCTATCAATTTCGTAACCTAGTATTTTATTTGAGGCACTTAAAAAAGTGAAGTAACCTTGAACGTTGGTAAGTGCAATTAAATCGAACATATTTTCTGTTACATATTGCAACAAATCATTATTTTTTTTCTGCTCAGTAATATCGGTATAGGTAACTTCAATGAATAAAGGTTGTTCTACTATTGCCTCAACTTGATACCATTTATCAACGTGCGGTACAAAAAGTTCTATAATTTTCGAGCCGGTTTGGTTAATGATATCTGAAAAATAAAAACTCCAATTAAAGTTGTTATATATACCAGCGGGTAGTACCTGCTTTGCATCACAATTTTGTAGTTGGGCGATATCGATGCCCACCAATGCTGCAAAAGCTTTATTTGCTGCTATAATTTTGAAATCTTGTAATGCCTGATGTTCTTCGTCTATCATGGCTTTACAAAATACTTTAGGCAAAAGAGCGTTCGTAAAAGCATGTTGGCAGCAATGGTTCATAGCAACTTACTTACGGTTGAAGGATATGTTAATTGTTAAATATACTTATTAGTTGTTGAAAATATACTTAAAGGTTTCCATTACTGCATAAAAAAACACGCAGAATTGCGTGTTTTTTTTAATAACCTTTCGGTAAATGTAAATTTAACGTGTGTACGCTTTTACCATAAATACGTAAGGCTCTAATTTCTGAATTTGTTGGGTACGCTGTGTATTGCGAATGGTAGATTTACCGTAAGGTAGTTTTAAACTAGCAATACTTGTATCCTTATCCTTCAAGTATTGTACCATTTGGTATAAAGTTTTAGCCTTTACTGCAAATACAACCCCTGTTGCTTCTAATTGCTTGGTGCTAATGATACCAATTAACTCGCCATTATTATTGAATACAGGGCCGCCACTATTACCACGGTTCACATCAATAGCTATTTGACAGGTATTGCTATCGGCATCAATACCATTACGGCTTAACCCTGTTTTTGCACTTAGGTAACCCTGGTTGTACACAATTTCGTTTCTTGGGTATCCGAGGGTAAAAACAGTTTCACCCAAATCGGTATTTTTTTTCTGCAGCGTATAGGGTAGGGTGTTGGAAGAAGTAAAGTCGGCATCGTCAATTTTGAGGATGGCCAAGTCTTTATCGGCATCAATACTTACAATACGAGCTTTATATTCTTCGCCTTTATGGTTAATAACAGCAGCGAAATTGCTATTACCAATAACGTGAGCATTGGTTATGATATATCCTTTAGGATCTATCATAAAACCAGAACCGCCACCCGTAATGGTGGCTTCAGCAGGAATTTTAGATTCTACAGCTCTGAGCTTATCGTTCTGATACTGTTGATTTTTTTTGAGCTTAGCCATTTCTGTGCCCAGCATTTGCAGTTGTTGGCGGCTTGCACTTGGGGCAAAGTATGCCACCAAACCACTAATAGTAACTGCCACCAAACCAGCAATGCTCGCTGCAATTGCAGTAACACGCTTATAGCGATGAAATAATTGAATTACCTTACCTGCGGTAGAAACGGGCTTGCCATCGCTTATTTCTCCACGTTCTAATAAGCGATTATGGCTATCGTGCAAAGCATTTTTCAATGCTTTGGTACCTGCATAATCGTTTATTTGATGTAAGAACAGTTTATGTTCAACCACCATTTGATCTACCTCGGGGGTACTTTCTCGCAGTTGCTCAAACCAAGCCTTTTCTTCGGGCTGCATATCGCCGGCAAGGTATCGTTCAACTGCTTCCAATAGTAAAATATCATCCATCACTCACCAATATTATATTGTGCGAAAAAGAGCTTTTTCAGGCGCATCAGGCATTTGTACTTTTGGTTTTTAGCATTATCGGCATTGGTATAACCGAAGCTCTCTGCAATTTCCAGCATCCCTTTTTTTTGCAGGTAAAAGGCTTCTAAAAGGCTCTTACAGGGTTCTCCAAGGCTGCCAAGAGCTCGGTCCATTATGAGAAACTCTTGATTTTTTTTCTCTTGAATTTCAACATCATCTTCCACTGGAACCGTCTCTTCCAGGCTGTCACTCGCTGTAACATAGCGGCCCATTTGTTGAAGTCGCTTAAGCCAGAGGCGCCGGCATACGGAATATACATAGGTTTTAATTTGACAGGTTAATACAAAAGATTCGCTTCGTGCTTTTTCATACAGCGTAATCATAGCTTCCTGAAAAATATCCCTAGCATCGTCGTACGTGCCATTATTATTCAAGATGAAGGCTTGTACCATACCAAAGTTGTCTTTGTATAAGGTATCAATCGCCTTCGAATCGTTATGTGCCAAACCTCTTAATAAGAGTTGTTCGTTAGTATCAGCTTTCACCTTGCAAATATTAATACCTGAGTGTTTTAAAAGTAACCCAAGAAGGTTGCCAAAAAAAAATTGAAAGAAATATTTTACCGTAAGGTTACCTTTTTACAATAGCGGTATAAATAGCAAATTCACAACAAAAAATTTACTTCAAATGAAAAAGTTATTATTCATTTTGGCCATTGGTGCCTTCGCTGCTTGCGGTTCTGGTGAAAATAAAGATGCTGCTGCTGATTCAACTGTAGTAACTGCTGACTCAACTGTAGCTCCTGCTGCTGATTCAACTGTAGCTCCTGCTGATAGCACTGCTAAGCCTGCTGATAGCACTGCCGCTGCTCACTAATCACTGCAACGTTGATTACTATACCAATCAAATTATCTTGCTTGTCGGGTAACTGATTTGAATTTCAACGAAAAATTTTCATATGGCAAGCAATCGTTAGAGGCCACGCTCAGTAATGAGTGTGGTTTTCTTTTGCCCGTAAGGCCATATACCTTGCGGTAAATAAAAAAGTGGTTTTTAAAACCACTTTTTCTTTAGAAAGTACCAACCAATTAAAAAAGATATGATCAGTGAGAGCATCACTGGAATGTAAAATGCATGCTGGCTGTGCTGGTATGGTATTTCAACATTCATACCATAAATACTGGTTACCAAAATGGGTAATGATAGTATGATGGTGATGCTGGTGAGCCGCTTCATTACATTATTTAAGTTATTACTAATAATGCTGGCAAATGCATCCATAGTACTACTTAAGATGTTGGTGTAAATATTAGCCATTTCTAGCGCCTGACTGGTATCTACAATTAAATCTTGTAGAAATTCTCTTTCTTCTTCGTTTAGCGATAAGAAGTTGGTACGTTCCATTTTCATCATGAGCATCTCGTTGCTACGCAATGCGGTAACGAAATACACCAAACTTTTTTGTATACGCATTAGGTTGAGTAACTCCTCATTTCGGTTACTATCGTATAACTTTTGCTCGTAGAGGTTACGTTGATGATTAATTTCTTTCAAATAATCTAAAAAATTGGTGACAACTTTCTCGAAAATTTTCAGCACCATCATATTACGCTTATCGGGATGCCTGCGTTCAAAAGTGTTCAAAAACTTTTTGATGGCACCATTATCGAAACTGTTAACTGTTACAATTTGATTGTGTGTAAGAATAATACAGATGGGAATGGTAATGTAATAAGCATCGCTATCATTGAAAGAGTTATTTTCGGCTGGAGTTTTAATAACAATGAATTTCACATTGTCTTCAAGCTCAAAACGAGGACGCTCATCAATATCTAAAGAATCTCTAAGAAACTCAATAGGAATATCCAGCGATTTACTTAATTCTACGAATTCTTCTTCCTTAAATGGAGGAACTAGATTCACCCAAGTGCCATTCTCAGGTTTGTCTATTTCAACGGTCTGGTGGTTAACATTTTTGAAATATTGTATCATAGATTACCCGTTGATTTTCATGAAGCAAAGTTAGTGTGCCAATGTTAGCAGAATGTCAATTCATCATGCGTCGAATTCTCCGATAGGCTTTACTTTCAATTTCGGTAAAAAACTCATTACCATAGCAACAAAGCTCATTACCGACTGCAAATACAGAGGCCATTTGGCATCAGGACAAATTCCCTCCCTGCAACCACTGAATAACATTACTAGATACAAACTGTAAGAAAACAAGATAGTGGTTGTAAAAAAGTTGATACGCTTTGCCCAAACTTTAGGAACGATAAACAAAATGGTACATATACTTCCCAAAATGGCAATGAGTTTGGC
Organism: Chitinophagaceae bacterium; assembly: GCA_046296295.1. Classification (GTDB taxonomy): domain Bacteria; phylum Bacteroidota; class Bacteroidia; order Chitinophagales; family Chitinophagaceae; genus UBA10646. The sequence goes on from JBKBLG010000001.1 coordinate 20,985, forward strand.
TGGCTTACCTAAATTAAGTTGTTCGCTAACCTTACCTTGTATACCACTTACAGTAACATCAACACCAGGTATATAACTCCACGGTAAGAAGCAAAGTGCAAACATGGCTACGAGTGCTACAATACCAATTGATTGAGCGTGTTTCATGGCATATCATTTACCTAGTGTTACAAAAAAACCGCCTTTGAAGGCGGTTCGAAAGTGGAGGTCCCGAGCGGATTCGAACCGCTGTAGAAGCTTTTGCAGAGCTCTGCCTAGCCACTCGGCCACAGGACCGTTACCTCGTTTGAGGGTTGCAAAAATAAGGGGATTTCATTCACAAATACCTACCGATATTTGCTTTTTCTAAAAAACTTTTTACAAACCCTTGCATATGAAAAGAATTGCAGAAAGTGAGTTAATCATTAATAATAGAGGTGCTGTGTACCACCTCGATGTTAGGCCCGAAGAGCTAGCAACAACCATTATTACAGTAGGCGACCCTCAAAGAGTAAAGGAGGTTTCTAAACATTTCGACCATATTGAACATCAATGTGAACACCGCGAGTTTATTACACACACGGGCTATGTTGGTAAAAAACGGATTAGTTGTGTTGCTACTGGTATTGGACCAGACAATATTGATATTGTTTTGAACGAGTTAGATGCACTTGTTAATATTGACTTTGAAACCCGCACTATCAAGCCACAATTAACGCAACTCAATATCATTCGCATTGGCACAAGCGGATCACTACAAGCCGATATTCCGGTAGAGGGATTCGTTGCCAGTACCCATGGCTTAGGCTTAGACAATCTATTGAATTTTTATCGTTTTCAACAAAGCGATGAAGAAAATGCTATTCTTCAACATTTTGTAACACATACCCAACTGGGGGGTACCATAACACACCCTTACATTGCAACTGCCGGTGCAAGTGTGTTAAAGCACTTTGTAGAAGGTTTCTATCATGGCATTACAGTTACATGTCCGGGCTTTTATGGCCCACAAGGCAGGGTATTACGGTTAGGAATTGCACAGCCCGATTTAATAAATATGCTAACCAGCTTTAGCTATGGCAACCATCGTATCAGCAATTTTGAAATGGAAACTAGTGCAATATATGGTTTAGGTAAGTTACTGGGGCATCAGTGCCTAAGCTTAAATTGCATTGTAGCCAACCGTGTACGCCAAGAGTTTGCAAAAGATGCTGCCGGAGCAGTAGAAAAATTAATTGTAAAAGCACTCGGAATTATAGAACACATTTAATCATTTGCGTAAGCATGCAATTTCATAAATATCAAGGCACAGGTAACGATTTTGTTATTATAGATAATCGTGAGGGCAGTATTCAATTATCAAATGATCAAGTTGCTTTTTTATGCAACCGAAAGTTTGGTATTGGTGCCGACGGCCTAATGCTACTACAAAATAAAGCTGGATACGATTTTGAAATGGTGTATTACAATAGCGATGGCAAGCCAAGCACCATGTGTGGCAACGGTGGCCGCTGCTTAGTTAAGTATGCTTACGAAGTGGCTGGCTTCAACAAAAAAGAATATCATTTGTTAGCTACTGATGGACCTCATAAGGCCAACATAGACCTTGATGGTTGGGTGAACTTACGAATGATTGACGTTTCATTGATTCAAAACGATGGTAACGATAGTGTTTTAAATACCGGCAGCCCGCATTTAGTAAAAATTGTTGACGATGTTGCCAACTACGATGTGGTAAGGGTTGGTAAGCTCATTCGATATTCCGAAAAATATGCCCAAGAGGGTATTAACGTGAACTTTGTGGAGCGCCTTAGCGACGATCATATTTATGTTCGTACTTACGAACGTGGTGTAGAAAATGAAACTTTGAGTTGCGGCACTGGTGTTACAGCATCGGCCTTGGTAATGTGGCATAACGACCGTGGCTTTAACAGGGTAGAAGTAACCACTCCCGGAGGCAACCTTGCAGTTGAATTTGACCGAACAGATGAGTATAGTTTCAATAATATTTGGCTTTGCGGGCCGGCAATACAAGTATTTGCAGGCACAATTCAACTTAATAAATAAAAAAAGCAGCCACAAGTGCTGCTTTTTTATTGCAGGCACCTTTCGGTAAATATTGTTACGAATGCCACCTAAAATAACTAGATGCTTGTAAAAAAATCAATACAACCTAATAATGTTCGTTGTACACCAACCTAGCCATTTACCGTAAGGTGAACATAATAACCATTTAAAATGCCGATACCTTCAAGGCCAAGGGTAGCTATGAGGATAAATAAGCAGTACATTTGCAGCCCCTAATAAATATCCACTTTATGAGGGTAAATGAATTTTCTTTGCTTTATTGCAAATATTAGAACAACCTCAACGAAAAGCGATACAATACTATGGCAAGAATTATAGGCATAGCCAACCAAAAAGGTGGTGTTGGTAAAACCACATCGGCCATTAACTTGGCTGCCAGCTTTGCGGTACTTGAATACAAAACACTGCTGGTCGATGCCGACCCGCAAGCTAATAGTACCACGGGTATTGGCTTCGATCTTCATAATATTACCAGCAGCTTGTACGATTGTATGGTGAATGGTACGCCTGCAAAGGAAGTAATTTTAAAAAGCGATATTCCTAATTTAGATCTTATTCCTTCGCATATTGATTTGGTGGGTGCAGAAATTGAAATGATTAACTACCCCAACCGCGAAAGTGTAATGAAGGGTATTTTAGAACCCATTGCCGATAATTACGATTTTATCATCATAGATTGCAGCCCTAGTTTAGGTTTAATTACCGTAAATGCCTTGGTAGCAGCACATAGTGTAGCTATTCCGGTGCAATGTGAGTTTTTCGCATTAGAAGGTTTAGGAAAACTATTGAATACCGTTAAAATTGTACAAAGCAGGTTAAATCCTAATTTGCAAATTGAAGGTATTTTAATGACTATGTACGATGGTCGCTTACGTTTGAGCAATCAAGTAGTTAGCGAAGTACGCCGCCATTTCGATGAATTGGTATTCAACACTATAGTACACAGAAACACCCGTTTAAGTGAGGCACCTAGCTTAGGTAAGCCTGTAGTTTTATACGATGCAGAAAGTAAAGGTGCTATTAACTACCTCAATTTGGCGAAAGAAATCTTGCAAAAAAATAATCTCACTAAAATCACACAAGAAGAAAGAGTAATAGAGTAGTGTTATCACTGCTATTTTCATTTACCGTAAGGTATTTCTAATAGTGTTACAAATTAGTATATGGCAAAGTCGAACACGGGCAATAAAGAACTTTTAGGCAAGGGTATTCGTAGCTTATTGCAGAATATCAATGAAGATTTAAAAACTACTGAGGGTAACTTAAAGCCTCAAGTGGTAGAGCAAACTACAAGCGTAATGCGTATTGCGTTAGCCGATATTCAGGTGAATCCTAAAAATCCGCGTCGCGATTTTGATGAAACTGCCCTGAACGAACTAGCTGCTAGTATTAAAATACACGATATTATTCAGCCGCTTACCGTAAGTAAGTTGGCTAATGGCAAATATCAATTGATTGCAGGCGAACGCCGTTTTAGAGCTAGCAAAATTGCAGGCCTTACCGATGTGCCCGCCTATATACGTGCTACTAACGACCAGCAATTACTTGAACTTGCCTTACTTGAAAACTTACAACGTGAAGACTTAAACGCAATAGAAGTTGCTTTGAGTTATAAACGTATGATGGAAGAACTAAGTTATACACAAGAGCAAGTTGCCGAACGAATGGGCAAAGAACGTAGTACTATTACCAACTACTTGCGATTGCTCAAATTGCCACCAGATATTCAGCTTGCTGTGCGTAAAAATAGTATTAGCATGGGCCATGCACGGGCTTTAATTAATCTCGAAAATGTTGACGCACAACTATACATTTTTAAAGAAGTTACCGAAAAAGGGCTCAACGTTCGCCAAACAGAAGATTTAGTTCGTAAGCAAGCAGCAATAAAAGAGCAGGCTGTTAAACCTACCACAAAAGCAGAGCTTCCACCGGCATTCAAACGCATAGAAGATAACTTAGCATCGCATTTTGGTACAAAAGTTCGCCTGCAACACAGCAAATCGGGCAACGGAAGTATCACACTAGAGTATTACAGTTTACAAGAGCTCAATAAAATCTTGGAACTACTTAATGTTAACGTAAGCTAATAGTTCATGCAGCAGTTCAAGTTCGTGTTTTTGATAATGGTATTGCTAGGGAGTTACCTTGTGGTAAATGCGCAACGTAGTAGCAAAACCAGCTTAACAGAACAACAACTGTTTATTAAAGATTCGGCAAGCCAACAAAAAACTAGCACCAACGTTGCTCCGCCAAAAAAAGAATCACTGGTTCTAAAACATAGTCCACGCAAGGCAGCTATACGCAGTGCCATTTTGCCCGGTTGGGGGCAAGCCTATAACCGTGAATATTGGAAGCTACCAATTGTATATGGTGCTTTAGCCATACCTACAGCCACCTTTTTGTACAACAACACTTGGTATCGCAAATCTAGAGATGCATTTAACATTCGTGTTAGCAACGATACTAGCCGCTTTAGCGAAATAGATCCTAAACTGCAGGGGTTAAGCGTTAATAGTTTACAATTTTATCGCAACACCTTCCGACAGGATAGAGATTATTCTGTACTATGGTTCGTAATTGTTTGGGCCTTAAACATAGTAGATGCAACCGTATTCGCACACCTCAAAGAATTTGATGTAAGCGACGATTTAAGCTTACGCATACAACCACAAATCAATCAATTTAGAACACCCTCACTTGGGCTTGTACTAACACCTAAAAACAAAGCCGGCCAACCACGCATACAGTTGCCGGCACGTTAACATTGTATATGAAAATAGCATTACTAGGCTATGGCAAAATGGGCAAGGCCATAGAACAAATAGCATTGCAACGACAACACCAAATAGTATTAAAAGTAAATACTGATAACCGTGCTCACCTTACGGTAAATGACCTGCACCATGCCGATGTTGCTATAGAATTTACTGGTCCGCATAGCGCAGTTAACAACATTTTGTTTTGTATGGAAGCAGGGGTACCTGTTATTTGTGGAAGTACAGGTTGGCTACAGCAATTACCCGAAGTATTACAAGCTGTAGAACAACATCAAGGAACGTTTTTGTATGCTAGCAACTTCAGCGTAGGGGTGAACTTGTTTTTCAATATGAATGCCTATGTAGCCAAGCTTATGGCGCCGCATGTTGAGTACACGGTAAGTATCGAAGAAATTCATCATACACAAAAGAAAGATGCACCTAGTGGTACTGCTATTACACTAGCCGAAGGCATAATGCAATATTACACCCAATTTGATACATGGGTGAGTGCTCCCAGCCAACAAGCCAATGAATTATCCATTGTTAGCAAACGTATTGATCCTGCACCAGGTACGCATACAGTACGCTATAGCTCTCCTATCGATACAATTGAAATTACTCATACGGCACATAGCAGAGAAGGCTTTGCTAGTGGTGCAATGCTTGCTGCTGAATTTATACAAGATAGGAAGGGTGTATTTTCAATGAAAGATGTGTTAGGATTATAATGTAAGCAACTTTATTTACCGTAAGGTACATATATAAAATGCCCCTAAATAAACATTAGGGGCATTTTTATTACAATGCAATAATAGACTTATGGTATACTGCTATCAGGCTTATCAAGAAATTGAAGTGCGGTTTTAATGGTATTGTCTTTACTGTTGAGCACTTCATAAAAGCCTTCGTTACGCCAAATTTGGCGAGCTAGCAACGCTTTAAACCGCTCATTAATGAGGTTATACTCGGCATTGTTAATACTATTCAAATTGATATTCTCAAGCGTGGCGGCGGCAAGTACGTAAGGATAGCCATAGGCACCATTAAAACTTTTTGCAAATGCTGCCGGAGTTTTATAAGCTTCGAGCTGTTTTTGGTATTGCATGTAATACCTGTAGGCCGATAGTGAAATAATATTAGTACGATAGAGTTGCATTAAAGACTCTGATGGTACAAGGCTATCGGCTGCAACAAATACATCGGGAACAATACCGCCACCGCCGTATACTAAACGCCCCTTAGGGGTTTTATAAACTTTGCCTTTTTTGTAGCTGCTATCGCTACCATGATAAATTTCTCCGCTGTGAACCCGATCTAGTACCTCTTCTTCGTAAGGGTTTGCTCCTTTACCGTAAGGTTTCTGAATATTACGACCCAATGGCGTGAAGTAACGTGCAACAGTTAAGCGTAGGCCGCTACCATCTGATAATGGATATTGTTGTTGCACTAAACCTTTTCCAAAACTGCGGCGGCCAATAATAGTAGCTCTATCCCAATCTTGCAATGCTCCACTAAGCACTTCGCTGGCACTGGCACTTGTTTCATCAATCAGTACCGCCAATCTGCCACTTTCAAAAAGGCCATCACGCTTGCAACGATATTCGTAACGTGGACTTTTATTGCCTTCGGTATATACTACTAATTTATCGTTACTTAAAAACTCATCGGCAATATCAACTGCCTCACTCATGAGTCCGCCTCCATTACCTCTTAAATCGAGCACCAACTTATCTATCTTCTTAGCCAGCAATATTTCTAATTGCTGCATGAATTCTTCGTAGGTAGTTTCTGAGAACTTACTGATTTTGATGTAACCAACACCGGGTTCTAACAAATAAGCAGCGTCAACAGATGGTAAGGGAATACTTCCGCGAACAATGGAAATCACTTTTTTAGCACCACTTCTTTCAACAGTCAGTTTTACTTCGTTTTGCTTACTACCACGTATATAAGTTCTAATAACATCAGCCTTTTTTTGAGCACCCGAAACCTTAATGGTATCATCTATAAACAAAATTCTATCGCCAACTTGCAAGCCGGCTTTAAAACCAGGGCCGTCTTTTAAAACGCTAATAATATGGGTAGTATCGTTAATTAATTGAAATTCAATGCCAATACCCTTAAAGTTACCCCTTAGCTCTTCATTTAAGCTCTGCAATTCTTTAGCAGGTATAAACACGCTGTGCGGATCTAAATGCTTTAAAACATCGTTAATCACCAAAGCTTGTAAGCTGTCTTCCTCTATAGGATCAACATACTTGCTTTTAATCAAATTCACAACTTCACCAATATTACTACTAGGTGCATTTTGAAAAAAAATGGCCGCTCCACTTGTTTTTTCTCGCAGTTTATAGCCAATAAACATTCCCGCAGCCATGGCAATGGCAATAATTAACGGTAATGCAACTTGTAATTTTTTACTTCCCATTTTTACTTGCTACTTTGTATCTTAAATTCCTCGGGCACGAATATCATTACAAATTACACACCTTGGTTGTTTTTTATGTAACCGGTGTGAATAAGTAAATGGTTAATTACGTTGCCGTAAATACTTACGCATATGGCTATACTTATTGCAGATAGTGGTGCTACCAAATGTGAATGGTGTTACATTGGTGATAATGGTCGCAAGAAAAAAATACTTACACAAGGTATTAGTTTATACTTTCTATCGCCTGATGCCATTAAATCGCTGCTTGTTACTGCGTTGCTCCCTAAAATTAAGTTGGGTATGCCCAGTGCCGTATTTTTTTACGGTACAGGCATGGGCAATGCCGACAATGTGAAGCAGATGAAGAAAGTACTGAAAAGCGTTTTCACCAATGCAGCCATTGAAATCAATACCGATTTACTGGCAGCTGCCCGCAGCCTTTGTGGTACACAACCAGGTATTGCCTGCATTTTAGGAACCGGTAGCAACAGTGGTTTTTATAATGGTAAAAAGCTTGTGAAAACAAGGCCAGGATTAGGTTATGTACTGGGTGATGAGGGTAGTGGTGCCTACTTAGGTAAGCGTGTAATACAACATTATCTTTATGAAATGTTTGATGACGAGCTACTAATTCGTTTTAACGAAAAATTCAATACCTCCAGAATTGAAATTCTTGATAAGGTATACAAGCAACCACTTCCCAACAGATATCTTGCCTCTTTCGCCATTTTCCTTGCCGAAAACCGCGGTCATTACATGGTTGAAAACATCATAGAAGATGCATTTAACGAGTTCTTTTTCACGCATTTGTACAAATATCGAGAGGTATGGTCGCACCCAATACATTTTACAGGTAGTGTTGCCTATGGCTGTAAAGATGTACTTGCCGATTTGTGCAATGCCTACGAATTAGAACTTGGTAACGTGAGCAAAAACCCTATGGAGGGGCTCGCAAAGTATCATAACGCATAATAACGCAAAAAAATGCTCATTTCTGCGGCATATTACTTATTTTTGGAAGTATAAAAGAGTATTGCCGCAGTATACTTGGCCTTATTTTTCATGCCAAAGCCATAATATGAAGCATTTTGTAAGAGTAACCGAACAGCATTCTAAGTATCGCCATTTAGAACAAATGAGCATCACCGAGTTGTTAGTTAATATCAACCGAGAAGATGCTTCCGTTCCAAAAGCAGTAGAACAGCAAATACCACAGATCGAGAAATTGGTGAATGCTATTACCGATAAAATGCTCGCAGGGGGGCGTTTATTTTATATAGGTGCAGGTACAAGTGGCCGCCTTGGTATTGTTGATGCCAGCGAATGTCCGCCAACATTCGGTGTACCCTATGGCTTAGTGATTGGTTTAATTGCTGGTGGCGAAAAAGCCATTACTCAAGCAGTTGAATTTGCCGAAGATAACAAGTTACAAGGCTGGATTGACCTCGAAAAACATTTTGTAAGTAATAAAGATGTGGTTGTTGGACTTGCCGCAAGCGGTACAACACCTTATGTAATTGGTGCTTTAGAAGCATGCCGTAAGCATGGCATTACAACTGGTAGCATTTCCTGTAACCCTAATAGCCCAGTTTCGGCCGTTGCAGATTTTCCTATAGAAGTTGTAGTAGGTCCGGAGTTTGTTACTGGTAGTACCCGCATGAAATCAGGCACTGCTCAAAAGCTAGTACTGAACATGATTAGTACCAGTGTTATGATTCAATTGGGTCGTGTTGAAGATAATTCTATGGTTAACATGCAATTAAGTAACGAAAAGCTCGTTGATAGAGGTATCAAAATGGTAATGGAAAAGCTACACGTAGATGATTACAATGTAGCAAAAGACTTACTTTTAAAGTATGGAAGCGTAAAAAAAGCCATTGAAAATGCCCATGCCGAACATTTATAAGAAGCGTTCGGGATTTTGAATAAGCAGTTAGTGTGATGATGAACGGGTGCCCTTCGGGCACCCGTTGTTTTTATCATCTCACCTCACTGAAAAGCAAAAAGCAAGACCGATAAAACAACTCTTGCACTCATAACACCAGCCTTTATTTGCCGTACTTTTTTAAAACCCTTTTAATTTTTTGTTTATTGATTTCACTTGTGAAATAAAATGCATCAAACTGTGTTTATTACTATTTGTAAGCATACCAACAACATTGTCAGCAGCAGGGTGCTTGCCAATAGCTCAGCAAATACTTCGGCATTTCAAGTTAATGTACGGTGGTATCCAATTGCAAGTGTAACTCTACCCAATCACCTGCCTTTACTGGTAATTGCTGCACCAGTTGCTTACCAATATAAATCTAATAACACAACAAATTGGTACTTTGAATAGCACTAAGGGTTGGCATAGTGGTGGCAGCTTCAAAAGTGCACTACCAAACAGGTGTTAAACGAACATAATCTAACATAGCAGTATTCACATCAACATTCATATTGTCGTTCCATGGTTGAAACAATATTTCAATGGTATTGTTGCCAGCTTTAAGTGCAATTTGCTGTGCATTAGAAAAGCCCCAATCGCTCCATTCATCTTTTCCACGCTGCGGTAGTACAAGTACTCCCTTATATTGCTTATTCACGTACAAACTTCGAATGGCACATTTATTATCTGTATTCCATGGGCCGCTTCCGTTACTGTAACGTACATCTAAAAAATAGTTACCGGCTGTAGCAATATTTACACTAAGGCGAATGGCTTTATTTTCTTTTGTAGAGGTTACAATAAATCCATCACCAGAAAAATTGGCATAAGGGGCTTGGTACCTTGCGGTAAATGCTTCGCATTCTATCACAATTGGTTTGGCACCAACTATCAACGGCTCACTTGCAAAAGAAGTCCACCCCATTTGATCCATAGCTATTACTTGATACTGTGCAGGTGCATCAACATTTACCGTAAGGGAAGGCTGCAAGGTGGTACGATACAACTTTCCGTTTCTAAAAATTACATATTGTACAGCACCATCAATCGCGGGCCATACCAGTTGTTGGCCTTCCAACTTAGGTTGCGGATTAGGCAGTGTGGTATAATTTGGCACAAGCAGCATATCATCGCCATCAAAACTATTATTGGCAAGTTGAATAACAACAGTATGATGCCCTTTTATGTTACCTGCTACAAAAGCTTTTGTGGCTGGCTTACCATCAATCAAAACACTTGCAATGCGGTTACCGTAGCCCTTTACTGTAATATTTAGCGTGGCGTTGCGATATTGAAAATGGGTAAGGGTTTTGGTACCTCCAAATACTTTTGGCACTACAGGATTAAAACTAATGCCTTGGGGCGAAAACTGCATACCCATAAACACCCTGTGTACCATAGCCAAATTACCGGCTATACTCCATAACATTCTATCGGAATTGATTTCTGTGCCTAAAAAATCGCCGGTAGCCGCCACCATATTCTCATAATTAGTAAGAAACAGTGCTGCCGCACGATAAATGGCAGCCAAACCATGTACCAACACTTTTTCATTACCAGCTTTAGCAGCTGCCAAATTCCAATAAGCTTGTACAAAAGGCCAAATGCCATTATTGTGATAGGGTGGAATATTAGGTATTTGCGGGTAAATACAGGTAGTGCCAAATGTAGTAAGTGGTGCATTTGCAAGAATGGCTTTAGCCTTAGCAGGTTCGGCTATATTAAATAAAATGCTCAAGGCTTCTCCTAATGCTTCAAAGCGAGGCGATACCATCAGCTGATGGCGGCCATACCTATATTGTGCATACCATTTTTGTTGCGACAACCACAACTTATTATTGATGGCTTTTTTTATACCTTCAGCTCGTTGTGCAAATATGACTGATTGTTGATTGCCTAACAACTTGGCGATATTACTTGCAATTACATGTGCTTGATAATGCACTGCATTAGTACCCAAGTTTTCAGAAACATAGATATCTGCATTGTTCATCCATTTTGGGTAGGTTTGCTCACGCCAATCGAGAAAGGATGACTCGCCACGATACAGGCCCGTTGCAGGATTGTATAAAGTTTGATAATCGTCTGCTAACGTTGCAGCAATTATTGGAAACACTTCTCTTAACCAAGCTTCATCGCCTGTAACCTGATAAATTTCCCAAGCTGCTAAAATCCAGGCAGTTCTATCAGACGATACAGGCCATGCACCACCAGAACCAGTATCTTGTACAATTCGCCCTCGTTTTACTTTTTTACGTAAGCTAATTTTAGCTACTTCTGGGTTATGATATGCAAACGCTAATAAAATACTGTAGCTAATATCGCGAGTCCACACACCCGCCCATTTTGCCCCTGTTCTAAAAGTACTATCAGGCTCTACTGCTTTGGCTGCTTCTTCTAACGATAGGTTAAAGAGTGCATCTACCAAGGGTTGATCTGAATAGTAGCGTACTTTATTTACCGTAAGGGCGGTATCGGGCTTCCAAAATTTTTCGCTTATTGCTTTTTCGTTGTATGGGTTCAAAACAACGGTTATACTATAAATATTTTTGTTATTGGTGGGTTGTAGCTGCAAGCCTTTGTTGTGTAAATTTACAAAGTCCCACGAAAGTGGTTCGGCACTTCCTGCTATATACAACCCTTTAAAATCGGCCTTGGCAACCCTCGATCCATCATAGGCTTCGTAGTAGCCTTGCTGCTCCATTTGTTGCAATACACTGCTTACATCTACCAGAAAAGTATACTCATAATTAGTGGGTAGGCTGCTAGTAGGGTTCGGCGGCGGCAATGGTGGTGTTGCCCCAAATTTTATGATTGACGATTGGTGTTCGTTATCTATTAACACCCAATGATTTACGCCTATTGGCAACTCGTTATCTTTCTCGTTAATGCTTAATTTAAAGCTAATGAGTCGGGAGAATTGACTATTGGCCGGACTTTTATAATTGGAGCTTAAGTAAGTTGGCGAGTGTGCCATAGCTACATTGCTGCCTTGTACAACTTTGTTACTGTAGATGCTGAAAGCATTGTTTTGATACAGCAATTGAGCTTGTACATGACTTGCTATAAGGCAGCATATAAAAAAACAAACTATATTGGTTTTCAACAACATAACTTTTATTTTAACCTTACGGTAAATGTAGCTCAGGGGTTCATTTACCGCAAGGAAGCAACAAAAAAAGGCTGCCCGAAAGCAGCCTGAAAAAAATTGCAATGAATTATTCTACCCTTGTGATTTTTATGAGGTTTGTTGGCAAATGCAGGTGAATTGGTGTGCTACCGGTATTCACAACAACATCGCCAGCTTTAATAAAGCCACGTTCTTTAAGAATATCAATTTGATCATACATAATATCATCTAGGCTTTCTTCTTCAGCGTAGTAAAATGCACGAACGCCCCAACTTAAGCTCAACTGATTTACAATATGACGCTCTTTGGTGAAAATATACAGAGGTGACTTTGGTCGGTAACTGCTAAGCATAAAACCTGTGTATCCACTTTGCGTCATACCAATAATAGCATCGGCATTAAGGTCGTGTGCAATTTTACAAGCGTTGTAACATACTGCATCACTCAAGAAGCTTGGTGAGTGTGGTTGCGGCTTTAAATCTTCTTCGCGGTTGTAGCGGTATTCGGTACGCTCTACTTCCATGATGATTTTACGCATTGTTTCAACCACTAAACGAGGGTGCTGACCGGTTGCTGTTTCGCCACTTAGCATAACGGCATCTGCACCTTCCATCACGGCATTGGCTACGTCGGTAATTTCGCTACGGTTTGGTTTCACTCGGTCAATCATACTCTCCATCATTTGTGTGGCCACAATTACGGGCTTCGCACGGTGAATACACTTACGAATTAAATCGCGTTGAATGGCAGGCACTTTTTCAACCGGTACTTCTACACCTAAATCGCCACGAGCAACCATTACACCATCGCTTTCTACGATGATATCACGAATGTTTTCGAGTGCCTCTGGCATTTCAATTTTTGCAATGATTTTAGTATTGCTACCACGTTCTGTAAGCTTATTGCGGAGTATGATAATATCACGAACATTACGAACGAAGCTTAAGGCAACCCAATCCACCTTTTGCTCAATGATGAAATCTAAATCGGCTAGGTCTTTTTCTGTTAGTGCTGGTAGCGAAATTTTGGTATCGGGCAAGTTGATACCTTTTTTAGAAGAAATAACACCTCCTAAAGTTACCTGCACTTTCACTTCTTTCTCTTTGGTAATTTGAACCACTTTGGTTTCAATCTTACCATCGTCAATTAAAATGGTATTACCAATTTTAACATCGCCGGCTAGGTTGGGGTAACTTACGTAAATTCTTTCCAGTGTACCAACACACTTTTCATTGGTGAATGTAAGTATATCACCAGCAACTACAGGCAAAGCGTTGTTTTCTATTTCTCCTACACGCAGTTTTGGCCCTTGCAAATCGGCTAAAATGGCAATGTTGTATGGCTCATTACTGTTAATGGCTCTGATATGTTCAATGATACGAGCTTTATCTTCATGGTTACCATGACTAAAGTTCAATCGGAACACGTTAACACCTGCTTGTACAAGCTCTAATAATTTTTCGTAGGTATCGCAAGCTGGGCCAACGGTTGCTACAATTTTGGTACGATGGTTTTTGTGCGAGAGGCCTGCCTCACGGTCCATTTGTTTGTGGAGGTACTTTGAAAGATTTTTGCTCATATGTGCATCAATTTGTTACGCTATTCATTAGCGTGGATTCGGTTGAGGTTTTTGGTATGTAAAGCGTTAACTAGCAAGAATTTTCACAATACGTAGCCATTCTTGATCGATGGTTTGTGTTTCTTTTACCGCAAGGTCTAGAGGTGTATAATGCATTTTATTATTCACAATACCCACCATTATGTTATGGCGGCCTTGCACTAAAGATTCCACAGCTGCGTAACCCATTCTGCTAGCGATTAAACGGTCTAAGCAGGTAGGTGCGCCGCCTCGCTGAATATGCCCTAAAATACACACACGTGTATCGGCTTCAGGAATGCGTTCTTTAATTATTTTTGATACGTTTTGGGCACCGCCAAATACTTTATCGCCTTCGGCTACCACTACTAGATTTACTAATTTTTTACGCTTACTTTTTTCTGTTAAGTTGGTAATTAAATCTTCAATACTGGTGCTGTTTTCGGGGATAAGTATGTTTTCGGCACCGGTGGCAATACCGCTGTGCAAGGCAATATAACCAGCATCGCGGCCCATCACTTCTACAATAAAAAGGCGGTCGTGTGCATCGGCGGTATCACGAATTTTATCAATAGCTTCAACAGCAGTGTTAACTGCGGTATCAAATCCTATAGTAAAATCGCTACCTGCAATGTCTTTATCAATAGTTCCGGGTAAGCCAATACAAGGAATATCAAATTCGTTTGAAAATTTTTGAGCACCCTTGAAACTGCCATCGCCACCAATGACTACCAAGCCATCGATACCTCTTTTTTTAAGGTTTTCATAAGCTTTTTGCCGGCCTTCGGGTGTAAAAAACTCTTTGCAACGGGCTGTTTTAAGTATGGTACCGCCACGCTGAATAATATTTGCTACGGAACGGCTATCCATTTGATAAATGTCATCGTCAACCATACCACTATAACCTCTTACAATGCCAAATACATCCAATCCTTCGTATAAGCTTGTTCTTACCACGGCTCTGATAGCTGCATTCATGCCCGGACTATCGCCACCTGAGGTGAGTACACCAATTTTTGTTACTTTCTTCGGTTGCATCTCAATTTATGTGTGTGTTATTTTTGAAGTGCTAAAGTTAATATTGGTAACGTTACAACGGCCAATATGTGTCAAATGTACGCATTTGCCAACAATCACTTTCATGTCAAAGTAACAGCTAGTTTTTTGTACCATTGTTATGAAAATTTTACCATTATGAACTTGCTTCGCACTATATCATTTACCGCAAGTGTTTTACTTTCTACCAGTATGATGGCTCAAATCAACTATCCGGCAACTCGAAGAGAAGTAGTAGCCGACACCTATTTTGGCACCAAAGTACCTGATACCTATCGTTGGCTTGAAGATGATAATGCCGCCGATACCAAAGCTTGGGTAATAGCGCAAAATAAGGTTACCGATGCTTATTTGGCAGCAATTCCGTACAGGAATAAAGTAAAGGACCGGCTCGAAACATTATGGAATTATCCCAAGTATGGAAGTCCTTTTGCCAAAGGCAGCTATTATTATTTTTATAAAAATGATGGGCTTCAAAATCAGAGCATTTTATACCGCCAAAAAGGAATAAATGGCACCCCTGAAATTTTTCTCGACCCAAACAAATTGAGTTCCGATGGAACGGCAGCTTTAGGAGGGGTTAACTTCAGCAAAACAGGGCGCTATGCCGCTTATACAGTAACACAAAGTGGTAGCGACTGGCAAGAAGGATATGTAATAGATGCCCTTACGGGTAAAAAATTAGCCGACAAAATATCATATATGAAGTTCAGCGGCTTTAGTTGGAAAGGCGATGAAGGTTTTTACTATAGCCGTTATCCGAAGCCTGATGAGGCAAGTAAGCTAAGTAAGCAAAACCAATACATGAAGGTGTACTACCATAAAATTGGCGATGCACAAGAAAAAGATATACTTGTTTTTGAAGACAATGCCCATCCGCTACGGTATTTTGGTGCCGGCCTCACTGAAGATGAACGTTTCTTAATAGTAAGTGTAAGCGAGGGTACCAGCGGCGGCGAATTATTGTATCGAAACTTGGCTAAAGGCGATAAAAACTTTAAAACACTCATTAAAGGATTCGCAACAGAACCAGATGTAGTTGATAACATAGGCGATAAATTACTCGTCAAAACAAACGATGGCGCACCAAACTACAAATTGGTATTAATAGACCCTAATAATCCGGCAAATACCAATTGGGTGACAGTTATACCTGAAAAAAAAGAAGTATTACAATCGGTAAGTACCGCAGGTGGATACTTGTTTGCAAGTTATCTTAAAGATGCTAGCACTAAGGTGTACCAATACAAATACGATGGTACTTTGGTAAGAGAAATAAGCTTACCAGGTATTGGAACTGCGAGTGGCTTTAGCGCAGAGAAAAAAGAAACTTCTTTCTTTTACACCTTCACATCATTTAATTATCCACCCACGATTTTCAAATATGATATTGCAAGTGGCAAAAGCACCATATTTAGAAAAACTGAAGCCAAATTCAATCCGGATGATTATACTACAGAACAAATTTTTATTACCTCAAAAGATGGTGCAAAAGTACCTGTGTTTTTAACCTATAAAAAAGGGCTTGTTAAAGATGGTAACTTACCAGTACTGCTGTATGGATATGGCGGCTTTAACATTGCCATGACGCCAAGCTTTAGCATAAGCAATCTCTTTTTTATGGAACAAGGAGGCATATATGCACAAGTATGCCTACGTGGTGGCAGCGAGTATGGCGAAGCTTGGCACCAAGCCGGTATGCTGCTCAACAAACAAAATGTATTCAACGATTTTATTGCAGCCGCAGAGCATTTAATTGCCAATGGTTACACTAACCCAAAACGTATTGCCATTCGAGGTGGCAGTAACGGCGGATTATTAGTGGGTGCTTGTATGACGCAGCGCCCCGATTTATTTGCAGTTGCTATACCGCAAGTAGGTGTAATGGATATGCTACGCTTTCATAAATTCACCGTTGGTTGGGGTTGGGTAGTAGAGTATGGTAGCAGCGAACGCAACGAAGCCGAATTCAAAAATTTATTATCCTATTCTCCGCTTCACAATATTAAAGATGAGGTATGCTATCCTGCCACAATGGTTACCACTGCCGACCACGATGATAGGGTAGTACCTGCACATAGTTTTAAATTTGCAGCACAGCTACAATTTTCACAAAACAAAGCTTGTGGCAAGCCGGTGTTGATTCGAATTGAAAGTAAAGCGGGCCATGGTGCCGGAAAACCCACCAGTAAAGTAATTGAAGAAGCAGCCGATATTTGGAGCTTTGTAATGTATAACCTAGGTATGGATTTTAAATAAAATAAGCACCTTACGGTAAATAAAAGAGCGTTGTGGAATTACAAACCATAACGCTCTCTAAATATATTAATGTGGTGCAGTATATGACCATAAATTATAAACACCAAAGCGTTCGCACTACATTGATGATTAGAGGCTGTTCCAACCAATGCTAGTGCTTGTGGGTGAATACTATCAATCAATAAATCGGTGGCTCTTCTAACAGCAAAAAACTCTTCTATCAAACTGCCTAAGCTTCGGTGGTGTGCGTGAGCATTTACTGTAAAGTTATTTTCATCAAATCCGGGTAATGGTGTTGTATCGTTACGGGCAATGCGTAATAATCGGTAACTAAATATTCGCTCTGTGTCAATAATATGTTGTATCACTTCCTTTACCGTCCACTTGCCTTCAGCATATGCATATGCTGCCTTCTCTTCGGGTATACTATTGAAAAACTGGTTAATTTGCTGAGAATGATTTCGTTGCAAATCGTACAAATGATTGCCATTTGTAAGATTAATGTATTGTTCGTAGTAAGGTGCATAAGTGCCTTTGGCTGGCCTGCTCATATAGAAACATTTACACTTTTATCAATAGATGCTTGAGAAGTATTACCATGGGCTAATGCTCTGAGTTGATCGCTTGTTTGTCGAGACCCATCATGACTATAACCTGGCGGCCCAAATATATAATTAAGCTTTTGTTGCCAAGTAATATCCTTACGTTTTACATCGGTGGCAATATCATTCCATTCATGTGTTAATACATGTGTAATATCAGTTGTTGATAATGGCTTGGTTAATCCGTATTTGATAGGCTCGTATTGCTGTGCAGGCAACTCTGCCTGAAAAGTACCAAAGCATTTATCCCAAATAATTAAAAACATACCCATGTTACGATCGAGGTACAAAGTATTACTCGCATGATGCACTCTATGATGGCTTGGAGTAACTAAAATATGCTCCAGAATACCCATTTTGTCTATCAATTCAGTGTGCACAAAAATTCCCCAAATTTGGGTGGCACTGTACATTAATAAAATATCAGCAGGCTCGAAACCTAACAATGGTAATGGCAAGAAATAAACAAACCGATACAAAGGTTGCAACACCGAACTTCTAAAACCAACTGTAAAATTGAAGTAGCTACTGCTATGATGCGTTACATGTACTGCCCAAAATAAACGTACCTGATGATCGAACCTATGTAACCAATAGTATAAAAAATCTTCTGCGAGCAACAATACCAACCAATACAGAACAATACTATTCCAAGTAATGAATTTGTAATGATATAGGGTAGCAAATATACCTATATATACCGCTCTGAAACTCAAATCTAGCAGCGAATTCAAGAGCATAAAAGCAATGTTTGTGGCTGTATCTTGCAAGCTATACAGCTTTTTGTGACGCCAATGGCCTATTAACAACTCTACACCGATAATTAACATATAAATGGGGGTAGAGAACAGAATTATCAGTTGCTCTTTCACAAACTCCATAGGTTACAAAAGCATTAAGTGTGTGGTATATTTGCGTGCAAATTAACGATCTTAGTGTTTATACAAACGGCATACATGACGGAACAACATCAATGGCAAAAAAAAGCAGCCGAAAGGCAAAAATTTTACAAACAGCAACTGCAGAAAGTAAATAAGAAAAAAGTACTTCCTCAGTTACCAGAATTACATGAACAAGCTTTTCAAACCATCGATTGTTTGAACTGTGCTGCATGTTGTAAGAATTACAGTCCGAGATTTAAAACAACAGATATCAAACGCATTAGCAAGTATCTTAAAATGAAGGAGAGTGATTTTATTGCCACTTACTTATTGTTAGATGCTGATGGCGATTATGTGGCAAAAACTGCACCTTGCCCTTTTTTAGGCGCCGATAACGCCTGTAATATTTACGATCAAAGACCAAGCGACTGTGCTAGATTTCCTTATACAGATGAAGATGTACTCATCAAACGAACTAATATTACACTGAAGAATAGTACATTTTGTCCGGCTGTATTTTATGTACTTGAACGTATTCAGTGGTAGCTTAAGTAGAGCGAAAATGAACTTGATGAAATTACCTTACGGTAAATGGCAAAAAAAGAGGCAGGCTACTTACATCGCACCGCTACAACCGCCTACTCTTGCTACATTCCTGTCCTGGGAGGGTTCAGCAGGAGCTGGCCGTGTAAGACCTGCCGGTGCAAATATAGGAGTTGTAATTTTTTTTCAAAAAACATTTACCGCAAGGCACTGAAAATTAAATATAAACAATGCCTTCAAGAACCATTGATGTTTATAAAGGTTATTAGTAGCACTTTTGCAAGTCGTTAAATTTTTGAAGCATTGAAAGTATATCCTGCCTCGGCTGCGGTTCAGTTAGAATTTGATAAGGTAGCATTGTTATTACAAGAACATTGCAAAACAGAATATGGTATTAATAAGGCTAAAGAGCTACGTATACATACAGCTAAACAATTTATTGAAATAGCCTTGCAGCAAACACATGAATATAAGCTGCTACTTTTACAGGGCATGCCTTTCCCAAACGATTTTAGCACCAACATTGGTAGAGATATTAAATTATTGGGCATACCTGGTAGCGTACTAAAAGGCGATCAGTGGCTACTCATCAGAAAGCTGTTAGAAAACATAGAACGTATTTTCCGTTGGTTCGATACCGAAAGAAGAGAGGCCTTTCCGGCACTTACACAAGTAATAGCAAACAGTTATTACGAAAAATATATTATTGAAACCATCAATGATATTATTGATGAACACGGTAATGTAAAAGACACTGCCAGTTCAGAGTTGCAAAAAATTCGCATGAACCTTTACCGCAAGCGTAACGAACTGCGAAGAGCATTTGAAAAGGTAATAGCACGTTTAAACAAAGCCGGCTATGCTGCCGATATAGAAGAAAGTTTTAGCAACGGTAGGCGAGTGGTAGCTGTATTTAGTGAATACAAACGCCAAGTAAAAGGAATCTTACATGGCGAAAGCGATAGTAGGCGTACAAGCTTTATAGAACCAGAAGAAACCATTGACTTAAATAACGATGTTTTCTCACTAGAAAACGAAGAACAAAAAGAAGTAATTCGCATTCTAAGAGCTTTAACAACATCGCTTAGTGGTTATTCACCTTTGCTACAGCAATACTTACAAATTGTTGGTGAGTTCGATTTTATTAGAGGTAAGGCGAAACTTGCCGTGCAAATGAATGCCAACTTACCCAATTTGGTAGATAAAGCTGTAGTAGCATTAACCAACGCCTATCACCCGCTATTATTGCTCTACAACCAAAAAGCCAATAAGCCAACCATACCAATTAATGTTACACTGAATGCCGATAACAGAATTTTAGTAATTAGTGGCCCAAATGCAGGTGGCAAAACAGTTACTATGAAAACCATTGGCTTGAATCAACTCATGTTACAAAGTGGTTTGTTAGTTCCGGTTAGTGCAGTGAGTACAATGGGTATTTTTAAACAACTTTTTATTCATATAGGCGATACACAAAGCATCGAGTTTGAATTAAGCACCTATAGTAGCCATTTGCTACACATGAAGCATTTTATTGAAAATGCTAATGGTAAAACCATGTTTTTTATCGATGAATTGGGTAGTGGTAGCGACCCCAATTTAGGCGGAGCTTTTGCAGAAGTAATTATGGAGGAACTAGCACGCCGCCACAGTATGGGTATTGTAACAACCCACTATCTGAACCTCAAAGTAATGGCCAACCATACTAAAGGTATTATTAACGGTGCTATGGCTTTCGATGAAAAAACATTACAACCACTCTATAAACTTACAGTAGGCAAACCCGGTAGTAGCTATACCTTTTCCATTGCAGAGCGCATTGGCTTACCGCAGCACCTGATTAACCGTGCCCGAAAATTGGTAGATGAAGATCATTTTAGATTAGATAAGTTATTGAATAGAACCGAGCAAGATCTACAAACCTTAGATAAAGAACGCGATGCCTTAAACAAGCTTTTGAAAGAAAATGAACGCTTACGTAAAGAACTACAGATTACCCTCGATAAAGAAAAACATAAGCAACAGGTAGAATTATTGCGTGAACAAAACAAATTGAATAGCGAAAAACTAACCTACTTAAAAGATACAGAACGCAAGCTCCGTCAATTGGTACTAGAATGGCGAAAAACAGATGACAAACAAAAAGCCGTTCAAGAAATTCAACAATTACTATTTCCGCAAAAAGAAAAAGTAGTGGTAAGTAAAATGGAGCGAAAACTTAAAGAAAAATACTTTGAAACCAAACAACCGATTACTGTTGGTGCCAAAGTAAAGCTCAAAAAAAACCATCAAGTAGGCGATGTGAAGGAGATTCGAGGAAAAAAAGTGATTGTGCAAGTAGGTTTATTACCCATTACCGTTGATCTTATTGATTTAGTAACTGTACAAGAAAAAAATACGCCACAAAACTCGTAACTTCACAAGTAACACTGCATAATTGCTACAACTCCAATATCCATTATAACACCCAAGAAATGTTTAACTAAAATGGCAAAATTCAACAATGTCCTACTAGTAGAAGATGATCCGATTACTGTACTTGTTTGCGAAAGGATCATTAAAATGACAGGCTTCTCAGAAGTAGTGAATACCATGGATAATGGTAAAGACGCCATAGAATTCATTAAAGAAAAAATTGCTAGCGATCATAAGAACCTACCCGATGTCATTTTCCTCGATATCAATATGCCTATCATGAATGGCTGGGAGTTTTTGCAACATTTCGATACCATCAAAGAACAACTTCCTAAACTACCTCAAATATTTATTTTAAGTAGTACCGTAGATCCTGAAGATTTCAAACGTGCGGCAAGTTATCCTACCGTTAAAAACTTCATCTCAAAACCATTGATTAAAGAACATCTCGACGAAATTAATGATTGATAATAAGTATTACCTTACGGTAAATACAACAGCGAACATAACTATCTAACAAAAAACCGAATCTAGTTTTAGATTCGGTTTTTGTTTATCGATTGTAAGGCCTCCGCCCACCGTTATATTGGTTGAGATATTGTTGCTCCTCCCTTTGCTCTTTTTCGTATTCCTTATCGTAGGCTTTAATAATCGCTTTCACCAATCTATGACGCACAACATCCTCTTCATCAAGTTGTATGTGAGCAATACCATCAATACCTTTTAAAATACGCGTTGCTTTATCTAAACCGCTCCGTTGGTTCTTCGGTAAATCTACCTGTGTTGGGTCACCTGTTATAATCGCTTTGGCATTAGCGCCAATACGTGTTAAAAACATTTTTAATTGCAGGTCGTTGCTATTCTGAGCTTCATCTAAAATAATAAAAGCATTATCTAAAGTACGACCACGCATGTAAGCAAGCGGTGCAATTTCAATAGTGCGTGTGCTCATGTAATACCCTAATTTATCGGCTGGTATCATATCATCTAAAGCATCGTATAGCGGCCGTAAGTAAGGATCAATTTTTTCTTTTAAATCGCCAGGCAAAAATCCTAAACTTTCGCCGGCTTCAACAGCTGGGCGGGTTAAAATAATTTTCTTAACCACTTTATTTTTTAAAGCTCGAACAGCTAAAGCAACTGCAGTATAAGTTTTACCGGTACCAGCAGGCCCAATGGCAAAAACAATGTCGTTTTTATCGGCTGCCTGCACCATTCGCTTTTGGTTAGCAGTTCTAGCACGTACGGTTTTGCCGTTAGGCCCAAAAACTAAAATATCGTTGGGGTTGCGGTCTACAAAATGGTCTACGGTTTCGGCATCATCGCCACCGAGTATTTGCTCAAAATAGTTATCACTCAAGTCGCCATTACGCTCCATGTATTGAATGATAAGGTCAATTTTTTCTTTGGCTGTTTCAATTTGTTCAGGAGCACCTGTAAGTTTCAGTTGCGTTCCTCTGCTTAAAATTTTTAGCAAGGGAAACTTCTTTTTAAGTAAGTCGAGCTTACGATTGTTAACTCCAAAAAAATCAATCGGGTTAACGGTTTCAAGGCTAATAATAAGATCTGTCAACTTGCAAGAGTTTTAGGTGAGCATTTACCGTAAGGTTACCTACAGCAGCTATTCAAATATAATTATACCCTTGCGGTAAATGCAATTCAAAATTTGCACAACTTGGGGATAATAAATAAGGCTTACAGCGGCACTTACGTAAATGATTAACGATGCGTTCACATAAAAGTTGTAATGCAACCTTAGGAATATGAAATGCAGTTTATTGTAAGTTTTGCAGCATATCGGCAGTCATGGCATCGAGGTCAAACTCGTGTTTCCAGCCCCAGTTGCTACGAGCAACACTATCGTCAATGCTAGCAGGCCAACTATCGGCAATAGCTTGTCTAAAATCAGGATTGTAAGTGATGCTGAATTCGGGAATATGTTTTTGAATGCTGGCAGCAATTTCTTTGGGAGAAAAACTAATACCTGCAAGGTTATACGAAGTTCGCACTTTGATGTTCGCAGCGGGTGCTTCCATTAATTCAATGGTAGCTCTAATAGCATCGGGCATGTACATCATGGGCAGGTAGGTATCTTCTTTTAAAAAGCATTTGTAGTGCTTGTTTTGTAATGCCTCATGATAAATTTCAACCGCATAATCGGTAGTACCTCCGCCTGGGGCACTCTTATAGCTGATCAAACCCGGATAACGCAGGCTACGCACATCTACACCATAGCGTTGATGATAATAGTTGCACCAGAACTCACCAGCATACTTGCTAATGCCATATACTGTAGTAGGTTCTATGACTGTTTGTTGTGGGCACATTACCTTCGGACTTGTTGGTCCGAATACTGCAATGCTGCTGGGCCAATATACTTTGTGCAGTTTTTCTTCGCGAGCAATATCAAGTACATTCAGCAAGCCATGCATATTGAGGTTCCAAGCAAGGTTCGGATTTTTTTCGCCCGTTGCGCTCAAAATTGCTGCCAGTAAATATATCTGCGTAATATTTTGGCGAATTACTTGCACGTGCAGCATTTCTTTATTCATTACATCGAGGCTTACATACGGACCAGTACCTTCTAATAAAGGGTTTTGCTCACGCAAATCGCTGGCTATAACATTGCTATTACCATAAATTTTCCGCAAAGCCATCGTGAGTTCAACACCAATTTGCCCGCTGGCTCCAATCACTAAAATCTTTTCTTTTGCCATGATGTAAGCGTTTTTATTAACAAACGTTAGTTATTTACCGTAAGGTGCAAAGAAACAATGAAATAACTTACCACCAATAGGGGTGCAAAGAAACAAAGTTGGCTGTACATTCGTAGCCAAATTATAGTACATGATTCCAGCGTATTTGCAACAATTATTTAAGCACCAACAGTATAACCCAGATAATTTTTTTTTGATTGCAGGCCCTTGTGTTGTTGAAAGTGAAAGTTTGGTATTTGAAGTAGCCGAACGTGTAAAAGCAATTTGTGAACGGTTGGCAATTCCGTACGTTTTTAAAGCAAGTTACCGCAAAGCCAATAGAACAAGTGCTAGTAGCTTTACGGGGCTTGGCGATAATGTTGGCTTAGATTTAATTCGTAAAGTAGGGCAGTATTTTCAACTACCTACTACTAGTGATATTCATGCACACGATGAAGCGTCTGAAGCTGCCAAGTACCTTGATATTTTACAAATTCCGGCATTTTTATGCAGACAAACCGATTTATTACAGGCGGCTGCGGCAACTGGCAAAGTGGTGAACGTTAAAAAAGGACAATTTTTAAGCGGCCCTTCTATGAAATTTGCAGTTGATAAAATTCAAAGAGCCGGCAACCAACAAATTATGCTTACAGAGCGTGGCACAACGTTTGGCTACCAAGATTTGGTGGTAGATTATAGAAATATACCTTGGATGCAGGCACATGGTACACCTGTAATTATGGACTGCACCCATAGTTTGCAACAGCCCAACCAAACAAGTGGTGTAACAGGCGGTAACCCTCAATTAATTGGCACCATAGCCAAAGCGGCTATTGCCAGTGGTGCCGATGGTTTATTTATTGAGACGCACCCGAACCCAAGCGTTGCCAAAAGCGATGGTGCTAATATGTTACAATTAGATTTGTTAGAGCCATTGTTAGAACAATTGGTTCGCTTACGTAAAGCGGTTATTTAAGCAACAATAGCTCCGATGGCTTGGCCTTCATCTCGGTGACTTACTTCGCTAGGGAGGAGGCCAAATTCTTTCTTGAAAGCCGCAGCAAAATGCCCAAGGTTACTATAACCAACCATCATACCTACTTCTTTAATACTTAAATCTTTTTGTAAAAGCAGTGTACGTGCGTAATGCATGCGATTATGCTGGAAATACTCAAACACAGGCCATCCATAGAGTATTTTAAAATCTTTCTTCAATTTGGTAGGGCTCACCGCTGCTACTTTCGAGAGTTCTTCGATCGTAGGAGGTTGCTTACTAAAATCTTTCACTAATAGTGCTTCTACTTTTATGAGTCGCGTTATTTCATCGGCATATAAGCCAATACCAACATCATTACCACGTTCACAACATTTGGCTAAAAACTGCTCCATTAAACCACTTACACGGTGCTCAATAAATCTGTGTTTGAGTGGGGAATCAAGTGCTTCATCAGTTAATCGGTGCAATAACAAACGCATACTGGCATGCAAAGGCTCGATAATTTTATATTTAACTAGCCTAGTAAAATAAGCCGATAAAATATCGTTGATAACATCTTGTTCAAAGAAATCGAGTAGATGCTTTCTTTCAAATATGATGCGAACACTTTTAATAGCAACGCCAGCGGGAAAAATTAAAACATTTTGAACATTCGTATTAGTGAGTAACGCCAAGTTATCTTGTAAAGTGTAAGCGTAAGGATACTTTTTAAGTAAGTGATTGTGCGGCCGAGCTTCACCCAAACATTCGTTGTACAGTAGCTGAAAGTGTTCAGCTCTTAGAGGCTCTTGGTACAAAACAAGTGGTTCTTCCAGTGTAATATTGGCCACTAGTAGCGAAATCCCATTACTTAAATTGGCAGCCCAAATAGTACCCATGCCTTCATCGGCAGGAATATCAAGCCTGTTATTTACAACAGGAGTTCTAAAGTGCCTTGCGAGCAAATGAAGCAACTCGGTATAATTAGCATTATTGTATTGTACTTCTTTCATACTATGCCTCGCCGTTTATACTTGCAGGATTTTGATCGAAAGCTTTCTGGAATGCTTTTACAAAGTTGGCAAGTTGTTCATAGCCCAACTCACGGCTTACTTCACGTACAGTGTACTTTTTAGAAATAAGCATGGCCTTAGCCTTATTCATACGATGCTTTTGAAAGTATTGATAAATAGGTAGCCCAAAAGCTTCTTTAAATGCATTTTTCAGTTTGCTGGGGCTCATAGCAGCTGTTCTTGAAAGCTGTGCAATACTAGGCGGAGGCACACTGAAATCTTTCATTAAAATAGCCTCAACCTCTCTTAAACGAGCCATATCGTAGCTGCTAATTTTACTATCGAAGTGAATGCTATCAATCCGCATCAATAAGCGATTAAAAAAACGCTCTAAAATCAGCATGATTCTATTATGAATATACATCGGCTTTAGGCGGTCGTCGCATTTCGGTGCTTGTATTTCTTCAAACCAAACTTTGTATTCATTATCCATTGGGTCTAAGCTCATTGCTTGAGCCGTATTAGATAAGTATTGCAAAATTTTTTCGGCCTCAGCTTCAATACCAAGCCAAGTTGCCAACCAAGTATCACTAAAAACAATGCTTATGGTTCTAACGCGGGTATGCTTAGGTGCATAATAAATCCAATCATAAGTAGTATTCGTGAGGCTTACACCTCTTTTGGGCTCGGCCTGTTCAGATTGAAGCGGGTCGTTATGCAGCACCTCATCTAAGCGAAGTATAAAATGGTAATCTTCCATTTTCTTCCGCTTCATCATAATATCTTTGGCAGTAGTGTAATCGTTCACCATACAGTGTAAGCTATTCGGCAGCTCGTACATCTGCATGAAACCGTTACCATTTTTCTCAGGGAATTCAAGTCTGTTGTTATGAACCGGCGAATCAAGTACGGCAGAAAATTCTTCTAGTAACTTGTAGTAGTTAGTATGATTAAATTCAAATTTTAACACGGGTACTTAAGAGTATTTCAGTGGATTACGTCGAGCCCACAAGATATACTTTTTCATGTTAAGCCAAAAGGCCAAAATCATATACACCACCACCGGCGACCCAATTGTTAAGAAACTGATGTAGATAAACCACATTCTAATACGGCTTGTAGCAACGCCAAGTTTAGTACCAATAGCAGTACAAACCCCAAAAGCTTGCCACTCGATATAGTTTTTTAATGCTTTCACCGACATAGCTGCAAATTAAGTGTTTGAAACAGTGCTAAAAAATTCAAAACAGTTTTTTCTTCTTTTTGTTTTGATGTACTTTCGCGACAGTCAAAAAAAGGGTAGGCTGGCACAAATAAGCCACTTTTGTGATATCAAATGTACTACACATACGTTGCTTGTTTGCTCCTCTCCTTCAAATATCCAACTTTTTTGATCAAAGGCTCTATTACAACCACCTTTAACCACATAAATTAGAGATTATGGCTTTTGACTTAGACATGATTAAGAAGGTGTACGCCGAAATGCCTGCTAAAGTTGAAGCAGCAAAAAAAGTTTTAGGTCGTCCACTTACGCTTGCAGAGAAAATTTTGTTCGCACACTTACATCCCGATCAAAAAATTGAAAACTTTGAAAGAGGTAAGAGCTATGTAGATTTTGCACCAGACCGAGTTGCCATGCAAGATGCAACAGCTCAAATGGCGCTATTACAATTCATGCAAGCAGGTCGTCCTAAAGTAGCGGTGCCTTCAACAGTGCATTGCGATCACCTTATCACTGCTAAAGTTGAAGCTAAACAAGACTTACAAGTTGCCACTACAGAAAGTAAAGAGGTGTACGATTTCTTAGCTTCTGTATCAAATAAGTACGGTATCGGTTTTTGGAAGCCAGGTGCTGGTATCATACACCAAGTAGTACTCGAAAATTACGCATTCCCCGGCGGCATGATGATTGGTACCGATAGCCACACTGTTAATGCAGGAGGTTTAGGTATGGTTGCTATTGGTGTTGGTGGTGCCGATGCTTGCGATGTAATGGCAGGCCTTCCGTGGGAACTAAAATGGCCTAAGCTTATTGGTGTTAAATTAACTGGTAAGTTGAACGGTTGGACTGCTCCAAAAGATGTTATTTTGAAAGTAGCAGGTATCCTTACGGTAAAAGGTGGTACAGGTGCTATCGTTGAATATTTTGGCGAAGGTGCCGAAGCTTTGAGTTGTACTGGTAAAGGTACCATTTGTAACATGGGTGCCGAAATTGGTGCTACAACATCAACCTTTGGATATGATGACAGCATGAGCCGCTACCTAAAAGCCACCGGCCGAGAAGAGGTTGCCCAAATTGCCGATGGCATTAAAACTTACCTCAATGCCGACCCAGAAGTGTATGAAACTCCTGAAAAATATTTCGATCAAATCATTGAAATTAATCTCAACGAGTTAGAACCACACTTAAACGGTCCTTTCACTCCAGATTTGGCAACACCAATTTCTAAAATGAAAGAAGTAGCAGCCGCTAATGGCTGGCCTACTAAAGTAGAAGTTGGTTTAATTGGTAGCTGTACCAACAGCTCTTATGAAGATATCAGCCGTGCCGTAAGCCTTGCCAAGCAAGTTGCAGCCAAAGGCTTAAAAACAAAAGCAGAATATACCATTACACCCGGTAGCGAGCAAGTTCGCTATACCATTGAGCGTGATGGCTTCTTAGATACCTTCGCACAAATTGGTGCTACTGTATTTGCCAATGCTTGCGGACCTTGTATTGGTATGTGGGATCGTATGGGTGCTGAAAAACAAGAAAAAAACACCATCGTTCATAGCTTTAACCGCAACTTTGCTAAGCGTGCTGATGGTAACCCAAATACCTATGCTTTCGTTGCTTCTCCTGAATTAGTTACTGCACTTGCTATTGCCGGCGACTTAACTTTTAACCCCATTACAGACACACTTACCAACGAAAAAGGTGAGCAAGTTAAATTAGACCCGCCAACGGGCGATGAGCTACCAAAACGGGGCTTTGCCGTAGAAGATGCCGGCTACCAAGCACCTGCCGAAGATGGAAGCAGCGTTCAAGTAGTGGTTGACCCTAACAGTAAGCGTTTGCAATTACTCGATCCATTTCCAGCATGGGAAGGCACCGACTTAAAGGGCTTGAAATTGCTCATTAAGGCGAAAGGCAAGTGTACTACCGACCATATTTCTATGGCTGGCCCATGGTTAAAATATCGCGGTCACTTAGACAATATTTCTAACAACCTTTTGATTGGTGCGGTTAACTTCTTCAATGAAAAAACCGATAATGTTAAGAACCAATTAACAGGCGAATACGGTCCTGTACCTGCTACACAACGTGCTTACAAAGCTGCTGGTATCGGTAGCATTGTAGTAGGCGATGAAAACTATGGTGAAGGTAGCAGCCGCGAGCATGCCGCTATGGAACCTCGTCACTTAGGTGTTCGTGTAGTATTAACCAAATCATTTGCCCGTATTCACGAAACCAACTTGAAAAAGCAAGGTATGTTGGCATTAACTTTTGCCGATAAAGCCGATTACGATAAAATACAAGAAGATGATACTATCGATGTTATTGGTTTAACTGCGTTTGCACCTGGCAAGCCTTTAACTATAGTATTACATCATGCCGATGGTAGTAAAGATGAAATTGTAGCTAACCATACTTACAACCAACAACAAATTGAATGGTTTAAGGCTGGTGCTGCATTAAACATCATTCGTAAGCAAGTAGCCAATAACTAATATGAGCTACTGACTATATAAAAAACCTCACCATAAGGTGAGGTTTTTTATTTGCCTGTAAAGGCGATATTACCTTACGGTAAATGCATACAATAACCCAACTACACAGCATTCATCAATACTCCAATATCATTACTTGTTAATGCTTGTAAGTTTCGGGTAATTTTAGCTGCATCCCAATACCACCATTGTATTTTAAGCAGTGCAGCAATCGTAGCATCATCAAAACGATATTTAATAATTTGTGCAGGGTTACCACCAACAACGGCATAAGGTGGTACATCTTTTACCACAGTAGCATTCGCAGCAATAATAGCACCGTCGCCAATAGTTACACCAGCCATAATAGTGGCATTATAGCCTATCCATACGTCGTTACCTACTACAATATCGCCTTTATGAGGATAGGTTTTACCCTCCATAGCATATTCCCATCCGTGGCCAAAAATGGCAAACGGATAAGTAGAAGCAGCCTCAGTTAAATGATTGGCACCATTCATGATAAATGTTACACCAGATGCTATCATGCAGTACTTACCAATCAGAAGTCTATCACCTATAAAATCAAAATGGTACTTAACGTTTTTTTCAAAATTGTGTACGTCTTCAAAATCATCATAATAGGTATAATCGCCAACAATAATGTTTGGATTGGTAATGATGTTTTTCAAAAAACATAATCTTTGATAATGTGCCAGTGGAAATTTTGTTGCAGGATTAGGGCCGTTCATATAAGTTAAAGTTAAGTGGTAAGTGCATGAAAATATTTACCGCAAGGTTATAACAGGTATCAGCAAAAGCAAACCACATCTTTATGTGAAAATGAATATCAAAACGTGAACTTTATAACAACTATAAAATCACGAACAAGCATTTTAAAAATCTCATTTAATACGCCACTGCTGCCTCGGGCCATAATATACAACCTTTGAAGTTTGAATTTTTTGAAGAAGGCATTGTACTCACGCCCGATTGGCAAAGAACCTCACCTATTGCCGCCCCAAATAATCATGTTTTATTTATTAGCTTGGGTTGCACTTTAGAAAACTTAATTATTGCAACCAGAAATTTGGGCTATCTGCCCATGTATAAATATGCCCTGCGAAGTATTTTAAGTAAGAGAGAAAATTGCTAATATGTTACAACTTAACACCTTAACATATTCTTTTTTGTTGATTCAATTAGGGTATGCCTTTCAAATGCCGCCTGGGTATCGCCGCCCGACTGCAGGGTTATTACTAGTGATTCCGAAGCTATTGCAACGCTATAATTTTAATAATAACTTACCCACTTTACCGCTACCACCAGCCAAGTATATGGTTGCATACTTTTTATTGCTAGTTACTGCCATGGTATGAAACCCAATAGTACTGATTTGTTCCCAACTTGTACCGCTATTGCCAGAAACAAATACACCATTCAAACCACATACTACTAATGTTTTTTCATTAGCCCACTGCACACAACTCATATAAGGTAATTCGTTTCCAACCTCCCAACTGCCTGCAATAGTATGGGTACTATCGGTACGCTTAGGTGCTGCGAAATCGCCTCCTACAATAACCATTTGTTGCTTCAACACTGCTATACTATTGGCACCGGTACTTTCTTTACCTTGTTGCAACGGCAAAGGCTTGGCATAATCGGCACTAGTAATCAATCGGCTCGAACCACCGCCTGTTACTAGATAAAACCGTTTATCATTCACATACACAATATTGGTACCGCTACTTGCAAAACAAGCCTCGCCGGGTAATGCTTTTGGCCTGAACAACGTATCTAAAGGCTGCCAACTGGCACCGCCATTGTTGGTAGTTGCCATATAAAACCGATGCTTAATAGGGTCGCCTACTACAATACCGTGGCTGCCATTAAAATCCATAGCATCTAAGAACATGCCCTTAGTACTATCTATCAATACCAATTGCCAACTGTTACCCCCAT
This sequence comes from Chitinophagaceae bacterium, assembly GCA_046296295.1. GTDB lineage: Bacteria > Bacteroidota > Bacteroidia > Chitinophagales > Chitinophagaceae > UBA10646. The sequence continues at coordinate 52,992 of JBKBLG010000001.1, forward strand.
CGGTGGTTCTTAATATTACAGCAGGTTCGGCCACTGCCATTATAACAGCAGTATTACTATCAAATGCATGAATATCTCTAAAATCGCGTTGTTCGTAGCCCGCTACCTTCATTTGCCGTAAGGTATTACCCCCATCGGTACTTTTTAAAACGGTGCCCTTGCTGCCACTTACCCAAAATACCTGTTCGTTCACTACGCTTATACCTCTATAACTTACCGCTTTGCCACTATCGAGTAATTGAAATTGGAGCACTTGTGCTGGTTTAAATTGTGCATTTACAGATAGGTAGTAACAGCAGCATAAAAAAAGGAGTAACCTTACGGTAAAAGTTTGACGCATTTTGTAGCACTTTTGCGCTAATATAGAACCAATCAAACTGATATGATACCTTATTGGATGAGCCGATCGCAGCTATTGCTTGGAGATGAAAAATTAACCGCCATCATGAACAAACATGTATTGGTGGTAGGATTGGGTGGTGTAGGCGGCATTTGTGCCGAAATGATTGCCCGTAGTGGTGTTGGTAAAATGACGATTGTTGATGCCGACACCGTAGACCTTAGTAATTGTAACCGACAAATACCCGCCACACATAGTGCCGAAGGCAAGCTAAAAGCTGAAGTAATGGCAGCACGCATTAAAGATATCAACCCCGATATTGATTTAACGGTAATTCCCAAGTATGTAAAAGATGCTTTTTTACTGGAACTACTCGATGCGGCACCCTACGATTATGCAGTAGATTGTATTGATACTTTGGGCCCTAAAGTGTTTTTCATTAAAGGTTGTAAAGACCGTAATATTCCTGTTGTTAGCAGTATGGGGGCCGGTGGTAGGGTAGACCCATCGTATGTAAAAATTGCCGATATCAGCAAAACAAAAGATTGCACCTTGGCTAAATACGTTCGTAAACGTTTGCGAGGCTTGGGCATTAAAAAAGGACTGCCTTGTGTGTATAGTACCGAACCTATCGACGAAACAAGAGTAATTGTATCTGAAAAGGCCTTCCCTAAAAAATCAATTATTGGTACCATTAGCTATATGCCTGCTATTTTCGGTTGTACCGTTGCAAGTGTAGTAATCAGAGATTTGATGAAAACTGCTGAAACAACTACTATTACTACTGCGTAGGCATTTGCCGTAAGGCAATTGAAAATATTAATACATAAAAAGCCTCGCCAAATGGCGGGGCTTACACATAAGAAACACTAAACACCCAAAAAACCTATTTAAATGGATTGCTATACTTGGCATCGGTTGCCAAAGTATTATCTGTAAGTGTTCGTAAAAATGCCACCATAGCTGCTTTTTCTTGCGCAGTTAAGTTTAACCTGCGTACACCCCCATTATTAGGCAATACCAATGGCGGACTTAAGGTGGGGCTTTGCTGTACGCCACTATTATAATGTTCTATTACTTGTTCTAAAGTTCTAAAACGCCCATCGTGCATGTACGGTGCTGTTAAAGCAATGTTGCGTAACGAGTGTGCTTTAAAAGCTCCACGAAGGTTGGGGTTGCCCAAATCTCCGCCCACGCCAGCATCGGTAATAGTAGCATCTAAACCATTGTTCCGAGGGCCTGGTGCGGTAAAAGCATCGGTACTGTGGCAGGCTGCACAACCAGTATTGGCACTGAAAAACAATGCTTTCCCTAAGTTTTCTTCGGCAGTGAAGTTGGGAAAGTTAATTTGCCCGGGATTGCCACCACCTGCAAGTTGCCGGCCAACATCGTATTTTGATTGATACGATACAATACTGCGAACAAACTGTGCCAACGCACGAGATACTCTATCGGAATTAATGGTAGCATCACCAAAAGCCTTTGTGAACAAAGGGGGATAGTAGTTATTGTTTTGCAAACGAGCCACCACACTATCTAAACGCATGCCCATTTCTACCGCATCTTGAATGGGCTGTAATACCTGTGTTTCTAGGCTGTTGGCACGTTCATCCCAAAAGAAGCGACCATTGGTGTAATATCGAGCATTAATTAAACTCATGGAATGCCGCCCTGTATTGCCTCCCGCAAAACCCTTACTCAATACAGCCGAGTCGCTAAAACCTAATAACGGATTATGACAACTAGCACAACTAATAGTTTGGTTGATGCTCAATTTTTTCTCGTAGAAAAGTACACGTCCGAGTGTTGCCCCCCAATCGGTGATGCTATTATTGGCAGGAGTGTTTATTTGATTCACTACATCGGGTGTATTGTAATGGTTGGGCAACACGATAGCTGCATAGTTATAAGGTGTTTCAGGCAGGTTCAATGCAGCTGTTACAGGGTCGGGTAGGGTACCACCATCGGCGGCAACATCTTTCTTACTACAAGCGGTAATAGCAACAAGGGTAACAACTACCCAGCTTAGTTTTCTTACGTACGGCGTAGGGTTGAACATAACAGTGGGTTTTAGGTGGTAATGGTGTTACGACTCACACCATTACTAAAAGTTTAGTAGTGTTTTAAAAATATACTTACGTGAATGAGGGATTGAGTAGAAAGAGGAGAAGTATAAGCTGGGAGGATTTTTTACAAAATACTCATGAAAAGTTAACAAGAAATAAATAGAGCTTAATGTTTATTGTGATTGTGAACTAGAATCAGGAAATAAGTAATTATACAATTCTTCGTATGCATTTCTATTATTTATAGTTTGAAGATGATTTTTATTCAATTGCAAATCAACTTTTTCGTCAATTCGTTCGGTTTTAGATTTAGCTTGAGGATCAAGAGTCAAACTTGAGAATGTTGAGTAATCGCAGAATAAATACTCAAATTCTAGAGGATTAAGGTTAATATTTGACTCACTAAGCTTTTTAATATTTACAATTATTGCACTCCCTGAGTATTCGAAGCTATAACTATTATTCTTATTCAATTATTGCAAATAGGGAATCTTATTCACCTCCTTATCTTCTAATGGATTCTTACAAAAATGTTTGAATGTGAGCTTCTTTAAAGCATTTTCTAAGTTATCTCCTGTTGTTTTCATTTGGACTAGCCTAACTTTTTCCTTTGTAAAATTTTCAATAACTAAATCAAATAATTTTTCATTACCATTAGAAAATATTGTTACTTTTACTAATATATTTTTTAAATAACAATATTCTGTTAAGAAACTTGCAAATCGGAATAAAAAAATATCTTCTCTTTGACTGTCTAAACTTCTTGAAGGTTTTTTTCATTTTTGGTATCTTGATGCTATAAAAAAACATACCAGCTTTCAGAAGAGATTGCAGAACAATTTACGCGCCAAAATTAACAGGTGGATTCCCTGGAACATACATAAATGTACAAACTGTGGAACACTTACAAATTAATCATCAGTCAAATTCGTTAGTTAAATAGCAATATATCTGGAAGAAACAAACATTTTTAAAATGACAAGGGGTGGGTAGTAGACATCCAAAGCTTAAATAAAGTATATAATACTAGTTAATCGTGTTAAATACAAAGTAAAGTAATTTATACTATATTAAAATTTATTCCTAAATTATGTATTAAAAGTTCGAAAAAGGAATCAATATCAGTAACATTTAAACAGACTACGTAACACTCGAAGTAAACTTACAAAAATCTATTTTCAAGACCCTAATAATGATGGATCTGATTTGAGAACAAAATTTAAAATACCAGACTTTGTAAAAATTGAACACATAAGTGATGGAAAATTTTTTCATATACCATATGAATATTAACTACGAAAAATGCTTCAATGATTACTCGAAATGGATTTGATTAGCATCATAATAGCGATATAAAACAGATAACAAGATAAAATTGAAAATCCTTCAAGATGTTGAGGGATTTTTTTATAAAGTAAAATGAAGAAGTTTAGAAGGGGTGAGTTTATGTAGATAAAGATCAAGATTAACATGAACTTTATACACAAAAAAAGCCGCTCGTAGAGCGGCTTTTGTAGCGAGGAGCAGATTTGAACTGCCGACCTTCGGGTTATGAATCCGATGCTCTAACCAACTGAGCTACCTCGCCAAATGGGCTGCAAATATAGGAGGATGCTCGAAAAAGCAATCAATTTTTTTGTGTTTTTTTCTGCTACTATTCCGCTAACAATACAACACCTTGTAATGGTGCTAACTGTAACTGTTGTGCTTGTGCCTGAGCATTGCCAAACACGATTTTATATTTACCGTAAGGTACACGTATACTCGCAGCATTGGAACCAGCATTCAAAATCACCATCAATTTTTCGTTGCCCTCTTGTCGTTCGTACATCAGTACTTCTTTTCCTGCAGCGATAAACTGCATGTTAGCACTGCGTAATGCTTTAAAGCGGTGGCGTAGGGCGATTAATTGCTTGTAGTAATTCAATTGTTGCTTATCGAAGCTGGGGTAATAGAAAGCTTCTGGCAGCTTGCTATTGGGTGCATTGGATTCTTTTTCGAATGAGAATTCATCCCAATGTAATGGTTTTCTACAATCGGGGTCGTCGGCACCCCACATACCCATTTCTTCGCCATTGTAAATATGTGGTGCACCTACTGTTGTGAATTGATGTAGCAGGTATAGCTGCACCCGTTGCTTGGTTTCGGCCGTTGGTGCGCCGGTATAATAAGCGGGGTCATCGTTCGGAGTGGCACGAAATTTATATTTATTAGGGTTGCCGAAGCAAGTGAGCAGGCGTGGTACATCGTGTGAAGCGGCAACATTCATCATTGCTTGTTGATGAGCCGGTGATACACGATTCCATTGCTGGGTAATGCTATCTTGTAATTGCTTACTGTTAATTTTTTCTTTTACATCGGCAAAGAAAGCACGTGCGGGTTTGTACACTTGGTACCACATTATAGCATCGAACACATCGCCTTTGCAATACGGTGCAATATTCATGAGTTTATCTGGCCATTCTTCCCACCAAATTTCACCTACGAGATAGGCGTCGGGATTAATAGCACGTACCAGCTTTCTGAAATCACGCCAAAAACCCAGACCAATTTGGTCGGCAACATCAAGGCGAAAACCATCTACGCCATCTTGTACATTGCCCTTTGGTTTTAACCAACGTTCTGTAACAGCGAAAATGTGTGCTTTCACTTCGGGATGAATATCACCTTCATACGGATGCCCTACTTTACGTTGCGTGGTTATGGCTACTTTTTTTAGTTCTGGTAAGCTGTTATTGCCCAGCCAACCAGTATAACTAAATTCATCTTTCGGGGTATTCGGATTATCGAAGCTGTTAATGGCATACCAATCTTTATATTTCGATTGTTGTTGATTTTTTAATACATCTTGCCAAGCCCAAAATAGGGTTCCGGTGTGGTTCCAAGAGTAATCCATAATCACACGAATACCTTTAGCGTGTGCCTTTTTTACCAATTCTAAGAAAAGCTTATCGGCACTCGTCCACACCCAAGTAGCAGGCTCGGCGGGGTTTTCTTGGGCTATCAGTGCCAAATCGCCTTCAGGGTCGGGACCAAAATGAGCATCGATATGATGATAATAACTAGCATCGTATTTGTGTAGAGAGGGAGCGTGGTTAAGCGGATTAAAATAAATGGCATTAATACCTAAACTTTTAAGATAATCGAGCTTTAAAATAACCCCTTGCAAATCGCCACCATATCGGCGTAACTGCATGGTTTGGTTCAGTGATTGATTTAGGTTACGAGCCCAAGCTTCTTGTTCATACCAATTTTGTGTCCATCGAGTGATTGTCCAATCGTCGGGAGCAACCTGACCAATAGGTTCAACACTTATACTTTTTTGGGTTGGGTCGTTTTTTGTATCGCCATTATAGAACCTTTCGGTAAATATTTGATACCAGATAGCATCTTTAGTCCATGCAGGTGGTTGATCAAAAGGAGTTTGGGCTTGCATCATGGTACTGCATAAAGTGGCGCCGATAATGGCTAGAAACATTTTTTTCACGTAAGCGAGCATGAATAGTGAGTTGTAAATATAGCTAATACACCAACAGTGCAAGTGCTACCATTCATCACATTTTTTTGAGAAAAATCGACTTGTAAGTTTAAAAATTAACACTGTTAACTAAATTTGCATTGTAATTACAAACCATGGGCATTACAGAAAGAAAAGAAAAACAAAAGCTTGAACTCAGGAGAATGATTCTTGAGGCATCGATGCAATTGTTTGTGCAAGAAGGTTTTGATAATGTTTCTATTCGCAAAATAGCCGACAAAATTGAGTATAGCCCAACCACCATATACCTCTATTTTAAAGATAAAAACGACATTTTATTTCACCTCTGCGAAGAAGGCTTCGCCATGTTTTCAGAGCAAAACCAAATGTTGTTAACCATACAAAACCCTTTGTTGCGTTTGTTTAAAATGGGAGAGAACTATCTCGATTTTGGTTTAAAGTATCCTGAGTACTACGATTTAATGTTTATTCAGTCTGCACCTATGCAAACCATCGAAGAGCTTCATTGTGGCGATTGGAAAAATGGCGACCGAGCACTTGAAACCCTGAAAATGATATTACAAGAATGCATGGATAAAAACCTTATTGCCAAAGCCGATACCAACATTTTAGCAATGGCTATTTGGGGCATGGTACACGGGCTTGTATCGCTATCACTCAGAAAGCGTTTAGATAAACTCGTAGCTCCAGAATTAGAACGCCAAACCATGCAACAAGCACTTCAATGGATGATTAACGCAATAGATATTTCAACCCGATAATTTTTTTACCCTAAACTTAACAGTGTTAATAATGAGAACGTCATTAATAAAACAGCTCTTGCTAGCGTTCGCGGCAGTACTGTATTTACACGCAAGTGAAGCACAACCACTAGATACCATCGTTCAACGCTACGTTCAACAGGCATTGCAAAGTAACCTTGCTTTACAACAAAAACACATTAGTGTACAGCAGGCAGCATTAGCGTTACAAACAGCCAAAAGCTACTTTTTGCCATCGGTAGATTTTCAAGCGGCATACCAATCGGGTAGGGGAGGCCGTGCTATCGATTTGCCCATTGGCAACTTGCTTAATCCGGTATACAACACCCTCAATCAATTAACTGGTAGCAATAGATTTCCTAATGTTGATAACGTTGAAACCTTCTTTTTTCCCACCAATTTTTACGACGTTAAAGTACAAACCAATGTACCTATCATTAATAAAAATATTGGCTTTAATCAACAAATTCAGCAACAGCAATTAGCGATAAAAGTTACCGATGCCAACGGCTACAAAAGGTTGCTCGTACAACAAGTTAAAACAGCCTACTACGATTATATTGCTGCTACACAGGCTGTTGATATTTACAAAGCAGCTCTAGTATTAGCACAAGAAGGCAAGCGTACCAACGAAAAACTACTCAACAATGGTAAGAGTCTTCCTGCCTATTTACTACGAGCCGAAAGTGAAATTGCACAGGTGCAGGCACAACTACAAACTTCTATCAAACAAGTAGAGAATGCTGCCATGTACCTCAACTTTTTGCTCAACAGTCCGCTCAACACCCCCATTACCATACCCGATAACCTTACGGTAAATGTACTAGCAGCACAAGCTGCATTACAAACAGGCAACCTACAACAACGCGAAGAATTGAAGATGTTACAGCAAGCAGTACAACTACAACAAACAGTTGTTAAAATGCAACAATCGTTTCGAACACCAAAGCTCAATGCCTTTCTACAACTAGGTTCTCAGGCCGAGCTCAATAACGTTAGTACACGAAGTGCCTACTATTTTGGAGGCTTACAGTTAGATGTACCCATTTTTAATGGAAAGCGAAACTTGCATAAAATACAACAAGCTCGATACGATGTTCAACAAACAGAAACACAACTCAAATCGGTTACACAACAACTTGCAGTAACACAAAACATTGCTAGCAACGATGTTAAGGTTGCATTAGAAAATTATCTGGCTGCACAACAACAATCTAAGGCAGCAGCAGCCTACCAAAGACTTATAGAAAAAGGTTATAAAGAAGGTGTAAGCACATTTATAGAAACAGTAGATGCACGTACACAGCTTACCAATGCACAACTTTTAGTAAGTGTGCAACAATTCAAATTATTATCGGCTTTAGCTGTACTTGAACGTGAGCAAGCCACTTATCCATTACAACCCTAAACCACTTTTATATGTTACGTTTTTCAATGATGTTATTCGGAACAGTTGTATTCATGTGGAGCAGTTGCAAGCAAGCTCCCAAAGCCGATACAACCGTTGTTCCCAAAGACACAATACCAGTGAAGTTACTACCACTACAATCGGTAGATGCACCTAACAGCATTTACGTAAGTGGACGATTTACAACCGAAAATGAAACGTTTTTATCGTTCAAAATTGGCGGTATCATTCAACAATTATTGGTGAATGAAGGCGATGCTGTAGTACAAGGGCAAACCCTAGCCACACTTAATATGACGGAGATTAATGCTCAAGTACAACAAGCAGTAATTGGTGTTGAAAAAGCAGAACGAGATTACAAGAGAGCCACCAATTTATTCAAAGATTCAGTAGCCACATTAGAACAAGTGCAAAATGCAAAAACTGGTCTCGATATTGCGCAACAACAATTAACAGCTGCAAAATTCAACCAACAATATGCTGTTATCAAAGCACCTGCTAGTGGATTTATATTAAAAAAACTAAGCACTCAAGGACAAATCACAGGCCCCGGTACACCTGTACTTTTAATGAATGTTACGGGCAATAATTGGGTACTCAAAACGGCCGTTAGCGATGTGCAATGGTCGGCCATTCGTATCGGCGATAAGGCTGTTATTTCGGCCGATGCATGGAACAAAAAAACCATTGTTGGTACTGTTAAATCAAAATCTGAAGGGGTAGATGCTGCCACTGGTACCCTTACGGTAAATATTATGCTGCCCAACCCAACACTCAATATTGCAGCAGGCTTATTTGGCAAAGCTACAATTACCACCTCGCAGCCGCAAAAAGGTTGGCAGTTACCGTACGATGCTATACTAGATGGCGATGCAGGTAGTGGTTTTGTATTTGCATCGAACGATCAAAAAAAGGTACAACGTGTGCCCGTTCAAATTCAACAAATCAAAAACGGAAATGTGTTAGTTACAAGCGGACTAGAAGGCTTTAGCTATGTTGTAACCGCTGGTAATGCTTATTTAAAAGAAGGTGTTACCATTAAACCCATTCAGTAAAACACCCCTAAAAAACGGTTATGAAAATTTCTAATTATGCGGTAAAAAACTACCAATTTACCCTCATCATGTTTTTGATGATGGCGGTGTTGGGCGTTACTACCATTATGAATATGCCCCGCTCTGAAGATCCAGACATGCATGCACCACAATACCCTGTTATTGTAGTGTATCCGGGCACAAGTCCGAAAGACATGGAAGAGTTAGTGGTAGATAAAATTGAAAAAAGAATCTATGGATTAGAGAACATCAAACGTATTAAAACTAACATTTCCGATGGTGTTGCCGTGCTAGATGTAGAGTATAAATATGGCAGTAATGTAGACGATAAATATCAAGAAATTGTAAGAGAAGTTAATGCACTACGTGGCGAGTTACCCAAAGAAATCGTAAAACTTGAAGTACTAAAAGTAGACCCTAGCAACGTGAACATCTTGCAAATGAGTTTAGTATCTGAAAATGCTACTAAAGATCAAATGCGTATTACTGCCAAACGCTTACAAGAAGCGTTAGAAAAAGTAACAACACTAAAAAATGTTACCATACATGGGTTACCCAAACCCATAGTTCGAGTAGACTTACAACTCGAAAAAATGGCACAAATGAATATTGCAGCCGATAGGGTAATGCAAGCCATTCAAAGTGAAATTGCTAATATACCTGGGGGTAGTATCATAGAAAATAATAAGAGCTTTAACATTAAAACAAGCGGCAATTTTGAATCGGCTTCCGAAGTAGCCAATACTGTTGTATTCAGCTATCAAGGCCGCAATGTGCTACTAAAAGATGTTGCACATGTATATCACGATTATGAGGCCGATAAGCATGTAACCCGTTTAAATGGTTACAGATCAGTATTTGTAACTGCTGCTCAAAAATCGGGCGAAAACATAGCGGCTACACAAAAAGCCTATCAACCTATTATTGCCAACTTCAAGCAAACGCTGCCCAAAAACATCGATTTAATTGTACACTTCGATCAAGCCGATAATGTAAGTGCTCGCTTGCAAGGTTTAGGTACAGATTTTATTATAGCCATTTTACTAGTTGCGATAACACTGTTACCACTCGGTTTCAGAGCAGCCACTGTTGTAATGATATCTATCCCTTTATCATTAGCTATTGGCGTAGTACTATTGAACTTGTTTGGTTATAATCTAAATCAATTAAGCATTGTAGGCTTAGTAGTTGCACTCGGTTTGTTGGTAGATGATAGCATCGTTGTAGTAGAAAACATAGAGCGTTGGCTTCGAGAGGGGCACTCTCGTATGGAGGCAACCTTAAAAGCTACACAACAAATTGGCATGGCCGTATTGGGTTGTACTGTTACGTTAGTAATTGCCTTTATGCCATTGGTGTTTTTACCTGAAGCCTCCGGCGATTTTATTCGCAGCCTTCCAATGGCCGTAATTACATCAATACTAGCATCAATGTTAGTATCACTCACTATCGTACCATTTTTATCGAGCCGGCTATTAAAAGAACATGTTGGTCACCCCGATGGTAATATCTTTCTAAGAGCACTTAAAAAACTCATTTCTGGTAGTTACAGCCGCCTACTCGATAAGGCATTAGAAAAACCGATTCTTACCGTAGTGATAGCAGGCGTAATTTTTATTGGCTCACTACAATTGTTTCCTGTCATCGGCTTTAGCTTATTTCCTGCATCTGAAAAGCCTCAATTTATTGTGAATGTGAAGGCGCCTTTACAGGCAAATATTAACTATACCGATTCCATCACACGAAATATTGAAGCCGCCTTACGGCAAATACCTGAAGTACAATACACTGCTGCCAATGTTGGAAAAGGCAATCCTCGTATTTATTATAACGTTATTCAAGAGAACGAAAAAACTGATTACGCACAATTATTTGTACAACTAAAGCCAGATACCAAACCTACACGCAAACTAGAAATTATTGAGCAACTGCGCCAACGTTGGACGCCTTACCCAGGTGCTAAAGTAGAGGTTAAAAACTTTGAGCAAGGGCCGCCGGTAGTAGCACCGGTAGAAGTTCGCTTGTTTGGCGAAAATCTCGATACACTTCGCAGCATTGCAAGTAAAGTAGAAGGTTTGTTAGAACAAACACCGGGTACTATATACACCAACAATCCGGTTAAAAATTTGAAGTCCGATATTAAAGTAGATATAAATAAAGAAAAAGCAAGCATGTTGGGCATTCCAACAGTTGCCATTGATAGAACAGTAAGGATGGCTGTTGCGGGTTTAGAACTTGGTTCTTTTACCGATAAAGAAGGCGAGGAGTATGTGATACAAATTACCAAGCCAAGGCCTATGTACCCCAACCTAAAAGTGTTTGATAACTTATATGTTGATAATGTTGCAGGACAAGCTATTCCTTTAGCACAAGTGGCAACACTACGTTTTCAAACATCGCCACTTAGTATCAATCACTTGAATAAAAACAGAACTGTTTCTATTAGTGCAAGCGTTCAAAAAGGCTTTCTTAATAACGATGTAATTAAAGCTGTAGAATCTAAAATGGCAGCACTCCATTTACCGCAAGGTTACAGTTATGAAATGGGCGGCGAAGTTGAAAGTAGAAAAGAATCTTTTGGTGGTTTTGGCACCATCATTATTGTTACAGTATTCTTTTTTATTGCGGTATTGGTGTTAGAGTTTAAAACATTCAAGAGTACGTTAATTGTATTGTCTGTAATTCCTTTAGGTATTGTTGGCGCTGTATTAGCGCTACTGCTCACAGGTAACTCACTTTCATTTGTGGCTACTATTGGTATGATTGCACTAGCAGGCATTGAAGTAAAGAATACCATTTTGCTGGTAGACTTTACGAACCAACTTAGAGAAGAGGGCATGTCGCTAAACGATGCTATTAGGGAAGCTGGCGAAGTGCGTTTCTTGCCCATTATTCTTACATCGTTAACTGCAATTGGTGGCTTATTACCTATTGCTATTTCTACCAATCCGTTAATATCGCCGCTTGCAATTGTTATGATCGGCGGACTCATTAGTTCTACGCTATTATCTCGAATTGTAACGCCTGTTGTATATAAATTAATACCTCCGAAAATTGAACCTAAACCAAAAGAAAACAATGAAGCATAGTCTTTTTTTAATCGCATCGCTTTTCGTTACCGTACTTACGTATGCTCAAAATGGCATTATTGGTAAGTGGTGGAGCCCTGATAAAGATGGACAAATTGAAATTTATGTATCAAATGGTAAGTACTACGGTAAAATCATTTGGGGCAAAACGCCTAGTAACGATACCAAAAACCCAAACCCTGCCTTACGTAATAAGCCACTGATAGGTAGTAACATATTCAATGATTTCGTTTGGGATAAAAACAGCAATCAATGGATTGATGGTACTATTTACGACCCAAACAATGGTAAAACCTACGATGCCAAAATTTGGCTATCGAAAGATGGTAATACCATGCATGTAAGAGGTTTTATTGGTATATCACTGCTTGGCAGAACTGAAAAATTTGAACGTATTCGCAGTTAGTGATACACCCCCCCCACCAAGCGAAGCGCCAACCCAAAAGGGTTGGCGTCTTCTATTTTCAAAATATTTTAAAGCATATTCAGTTACCAACTACCTTGTATCATAAATACTGCAGGTACTGGGCGCTGCCCTTCTTTATCGCTTACCTTAATGGTTGGCTTGCCATTTACCAACATGCAAGTGCTACCGCCACCGTCTAAATTCATGGCTTCTTTGCAACCTAGCTGTATCATAATATTGGCGAGCTGTTGCAAATCGGCACCTTCGGCAACACCTGCATTGCGGCCTTCTACCACTACAATAATTAACTTATTATCATAAGTATATCCTATAGCAGTACGAGGATGTTTGTCGTACAAAGCCTTGCCTGCAAAAGCCATTTCTTCATTATTGGTGATGAGTGGGCGGCCATGTTGCACTAATACAGGACCACCTCCAATAATAGTTTCCATTTTTTTCCAACGCTTATCGGCTGGGATGGTGTAATCGTTAATGCGTGCTGCATTTTTATTGTGCCAATAATTCACTTGAGTGTACCAGCGTTTATCTTTCAAAGCATCTAAAGGCTGTTGCATGGCTACTACATAAGGGTAGCTTGTATCGGTGTAAGTCCATGCAATATCTGGTTTTCTTTTTGCCGTAAGGCCAAAAGCGGCTTTGGCAGGGTGTAAGAAGTAGCCACTATCTTGTTGCTTACCTTGATAAGCATGGTGGTTCCATGCCAACATTTTGCCATCACGCATTACTACGTTGAGGTTATTGAAAGTCTTCATATTAAAGAAAGTAGCATTCACAATCACAAATGCCTTGCGGTGTGGTTGGTTGTACTTTGCAAAAAAAGCATCGGGTGTTAAACCTCTGCGGTAGCTGGTATCTACTGTAAAAGTGAGTGCCTTATCTTTTAAGTCGGCAATGATGTAGTAAGCATGATTGGGCTTACCATCGAGTGGTGTTACTGTTTCATACACATGTATGCTTTTAGGCAATGGCGCAAATGCAGTATCTGCTAGCTTCCATTCAAGTTGATATTGTGCTTTAGCCAATACACTACAACCTAACAATATCAATGTATACCAACCTTTCATTTGTTATTTGTTTTTGAGGTGGTGCAAAATACAATGAAAGCAATTTGCATGCAGCTATATCGTGGCAATTAGTTTATTTGCAGTTGTTCATGCGGCATACACCTATCATATTCATCATTGCAGGCCCTACGGCTGTTGGCAAAACAGCAATGGCTATTAAGGTAGCACAACACTTTGGTTGTAATATCATTAGTGCCGATAGCCGACAGTGCTACCGCGAAATGAATATTGGCGTAGCACGTCCATCGTTAGCTGAATTAGCGGCTGTTCAGCATTACTTTATTGCATCGCATAGTATTCACGAAGAGGTAAATGCTGCTGTGTTTGAAGCCTATGCTTTGCAAATAGCAAGCGAACAATTTTCAAAAAATCCTTTTTTAGTAATGGTAGGCGGAACGGGTTTATACATCAAAGCATTTATGCAAGGTTTAGATTCAATTCCGGCTATTCCTGAAAGCATAAGAAATACCATTAGTACTACTTACGTAAAAGAAGGGCTTTCTTGGTTACAACAACAAGTACAACAACAATCGCCTGAAGCTTGGCAACAGATTGACCAACAAAATCCGCAGCGTTTGATGCGAGCACTTGAAGTGCAAATACATACGGGTAAAAGTATTGTAGCATGGCAGCAAGGTGCACAAGTACAACGGCCGTTTCGCATGGTTCCCATAGTACTCGAAATGGATAGGGCAGCGTTGTACGAACGCATCAACCAACGTGTACTTCAAATGATTGATGGTGGCTTATTAGAAGAGGTAACGGCATTACATCCTTTTGCTCATTTAAATGCGTTACAAACGGTTGGTTATAGCGAGTTATTTAGTTATTTGAATGGAAATATCAATTTACCGCAAGGTATAGCTCAAATTCAGGCGCATACAAGGCAATATGCCAAGCGACAAATTACTTGGTTTAAACACCAATGGCAGGCAGCCCGTTTTAATGCGGTTGATGTATCGGGAGTTATTCACTACTGCGAGCAATGCTCAAAGTTGAAACATTAATTTTTTTCCGATTTCCACTTGCCAAACTAACAACCATTCATCAAGTTTACAGCTTATTGGCATAATGTTTTATTGCTAATTACCGAAATACTCAGATATTACGCCACACTAAACACAATTTATTTATGCAATTGAAAAGGCTTTTTGTAGCTGCAGCTTTGCTGGCTTCTGGCGCAGTAATAGCGCAAGAGCGAAAAGTAGCTTTTGAACGCTACACGCTACCAAACGGTCTCACCGTAATTTTACACCAAGATAGAACAGCCCCGGTAGTGGCCGTTACGGCACTTTACCACGTAGGTAGTAAAGATGAAGATAGTAGCCGCACAGGCTTTGCTCACTTTTTTGAGCATTTGTTGTTTGAAGGTTCTGAAAACATTAAACGTGGCGAATTTGATAAGTACGTAACCAATGCCGGTGGTGCTCTGAACGCTAACACCAGCCAAGACCGCACTTTTTACTACGAATTACTACCAAGCAACCAGTTAGAACTAGGTCTTTGGTTAGAAAGCGAACGTATGATGCACGCTAAAATTGAAGATATTGGCGTGAGTACACAACGTGAAGTAGTAAAAGAAGAAAAGCGTCAGCGTATAGATAACCAACCTTACGGGTCTATTATTACCGAAATTTTAAAGCGTGCCTTTCGGCAAAATAGCTATCGCTGGGCTCCTATCGGTAGTATGGATCATTTGAACCAAGCACAATTGAGCGAATTCATCGCCTTTTATAAGAAGTACTATGTACCCAACAACTGCGTACTCAGTATTGCCGGCGATTTTGATGTTGCCAAAACCAAAGAACTTATAGCAGCTTACTTTGGTGAGATCCCTAAAGGTGGTAACATTCCTCGACCTGATATGACAGAGCCACCCTTAGGTGCCGAAGTACGCGATGTTATTGAAGATAATATTCAATTGCCGGCAGTAATTCAAGCCTACCGTGCACCTGCACAAGGTAGCGACGAGTATTATGCTTTCAATGTACTCAGCGAAATTTTAAGTGGTGGCGCTAGCAGCCGTATGAATCGTGTAATGGTAGATGAAAAGCAAATAGCCCTTGCGGCCTTATCGGCACCTTTCTTTAATGAAAGTGCAGGTTTATTTATTACTTACGCTATTGCTAATGGTGGAACACAGCCCGAAACAATGGAAGTAGTGATTGATAGCTTGGTTGAAGATGTAAAAAATAACCTGGTAAGCGAAAGAGAGTTTCAGAAAGTACGTACTTCTATTGAAACCGACTTTGTAACCCGCAACAGTAGCATGGCTGGTATTGCCGAAAGCCTTGCCAACTATCAGGTGTATTTTGGTGATGCTAACCTCATTAACACTGAAATTGAGCGTTACCGCAAAGTAACCCGTGAAGATGTAATGGCAGTTGCTAAAAAGTACCTTAATAAAAACAACCGAGTAGTGTTGTATTATGTACCTAAAGGCAAAAAAGGGTAGTAGTCACTTACGTAAATGATCTTCATTTACCGTAAGGTTATTTGAATTCAAACTTTACACTGATAACATGAAACATATATTAATCGCATTGGCTTTTGCTGCACCTTTTGTAGTAACAGCTCAAAATATAGATCGCAGCAAGGCACCTAAGCCAGGTCCTGCTCCAAAAATTTCTATTCAACAGCCGGTTACTTTTGTATTACCGAATGGTCTCAAAGTATTTGTGGTTCAAAACAGTAAGTTACCACGTGTTAGTGCTACACTTACATTAGATATTGAGCCAATTATAGAAGGCAACAAAACTGGTTATACCCAGATGGCCGGAAGCCTGATGCGTAGAGGGGCCGCCGGAAAAAACAAAGCACAGCTCGATGAAGCCATCGACTTTTTAGGCGGTAGTGTTGGAACAAGTGCTACTAGCGCTAGTGCTAGCGGCTTAAGTACCAACTTCGATAAAATTTTCGATATAATGGCGCAAGTGGTTTTAAAACCAACTTTCGATGCTGCCGAATTAGAAAAAATTCGCAAGCAAGCACTAAGTGGTTTAGAAGCCAGTAAAGACGAGCCTGAAACCATTGCTAACAATGTAGTTAATCGCCTGATGTATGGCGAAAATCATCCTTACGGCGATATTGAAACCGAAGCTACTTTAAAAGCTGTTACCATAGCCGACATTAAGAAGTTTTACAACACTTATTGGAAGCCGAATGTTGCCTATCTTGTTTTTGTTGGCGACATTACACCTGCTAAAGCAAAAGCACTCGCAGAAAAGCATTTTGGTAACTGGGCTAAAGGCGTAGTACCAAAGCCTGTATACAAAGCCCCTGTTACACCTACTAAAACCATAGTTGCCATTGTAGATCGGCCAAGTGCTGTACAAAGTTTAATTACCATTGCTGCTCCCGTTCAATTAAAGCCTGGTGCAGCCGATGAAATTCCATCTACCGTTATGAACAATATTTTAGGTGGTGGTTTCAGTGGTCGCTTATTTGCCAACTTACGTGAAAAATATGCTTTCACATACGGCGCTTACAGCAACTTAAGTTCAGATAAGCTGATTGGTAACTTTCAAGCAAATGCAAGTGTTCGCAACGAAAAAACAGATAGTGCTATCGGCCAATTTTTATACGAGTTCAACCGAATTCGTAACGAAGCAATACCAGCAGATGAAGTTGATCGTATGAAAAATTACCTCAGTGGTAGCTTTGCTCGTTCTTTAGAACAGCCTGGTACTATTGCTAGCTTTGCGCTAAATGTGGCTCGTTACGGCTTACCAAAAGATTACTATCAGAACTATTTAACCAAACTTGCTGCAGTGAATCCGGCTACGGTACAAGCTATGGCGAAGAAATATGTAGTACCTGGTCAGAAGTACATTGTAATTGTAGGTAAGGCTAAAGAAATTGCTGAAGGACTAGAAAAATATGGTGAAGTAAAATACTTCGATATGTATGGACGCCCAACGGCTGCTCCCAAAAAGCAATCTATACCAGACGGTTTAACGGGTAAGGCTGTGATAGAAAAATTTATTGAAGTATCAGGTGCTAAAAATGGCATTAGCGGTATTACCGATATTGACATGAAAGGTACCGCTACAGTACAGGGACAAGCTTTGCAATTAAACACTCGTTATATTACCGGGAAAGCATATAGTAATACCTTATCATTTGGTGCCATGAAATTGTTCGAGCAAGTATATGCCGATGGTAAGTACACGCAAAAGCAACAAGGACAAGAAATACCTGGCGAAGCCGATGACATAGAATCTGCACAAGCAGAAACAGCTATTATTACCGAAATATTCTACTTAGCCAACGATGCTACTTTTAACTTAACCGGTATCGAAAAAGTTGAAGGCAAAGATGCTTATGTAGTAGAAGTTAAAACAAAAGCAGGCAGAGAAGTAACTTTCTATTACGATGTTGCTACTGGCCTTAAAGTGAAGCAATCAGAAGTATCTGAATCACCGCAAGGCAGTGTAGAAGTAAGTACCTTATACACCGAATACAAAACCTTCAACGGTATTCAAATACCAGTAAAAGGTATTATGGATCAAGGCGTGAAAATTGAATTCAACTATACAGAAGTAAAAGTAAATGTTGGATTAAAAGCTGAAGATTTCAAATAGCCATTCAACAAATTATTTGTAAGCAATATTTTGTAAAGGTCAACCGAAAGGTTGGCCTTTTTCGGATATTTGATTGTCTTTGCAGGTATCCTGCCGATAAAATCACTTAGTTACCTTTAAATACACTAGAAAAACGCAAAAAAACTTAACTTATGGTATCAAATTCTAGACTATGAATCTAGGCTTTTGAATACATTCTTACCTTCTAAAAACTAACAGCAATGGCAAAACGAGTATTTATTGTTGACGATGAGCACATTACTAATGTAATTAACAAACGCATTATTAAAACCATCAACCCACAAGTAGAAGTGCTCGATTTCACTGATCCGCAAGAAGCCTTTAAACAAATGCGAGACAAGCAGCCGGCGCTCGTTTTTCTAGACCTTAACATGCCCGAACTTAATGGCTGGGAGTATCTCGCAAAAATGGAGGAAGAGCAACTCGATATTAAAGTAATTATTGTAACCAGCAGCACCAGCGTGGTAGATCGGCGCCGTTCTACAAAGTTCGCCAATGTTATCGACTACATGGAAAAGCCTGCCAGTATAGAAGCACTACGCTATTATCTTGCCGACGATGCAGCACAGCAAGTAGCATAATATTTTAATCATTGCCTTACGGTAAATGATGTAACATATTTGCACCAACTATTTAAATGCGTTGATACAGTTGGCTACATAACGAACATCATCTACGTTATGTATTAATGAAATAGGCAAGCTTAATTCAGTAGCATGAATCATACTTGCTATAGGGTAATTATCTGTTGCTTTAAATACATCTTGATAGCCTTCTTGTTGATGAGGAGGTACAGGGTAATGTATTTCGGTGGCAATACCATGTTGTAACAAATGTGCTTTTAAAGCATCACGTCTTTGACAACGTATCGGAAAAATATGATATACATTCTCTTCGCTATCGTTATCCAACGCTGGCAATACAACTTCGGGATGTTGTATCAACATTCGATATAATTGAGCTAATTGCTTTTTATGTTCATTGAGAGCATCTAAATCTTGCAGTTTAATATTTAACAAAGCAGCTTGTAATTCATCTAATCTACTGTTTAAACCCTTGTACTGGTTGTAATATTTTTTTTCGCTACCGTAATTTCTGAATGCTTTTAATTTTACCGCAAGGTTATCATCGTTAGTTATAATAGCACCTGCATCGCCTAAAGCTCCTAAATTTTTTGTTGGATAAAAACTAAATGCACTGCTTTTACCAAAAGTACCTGTGTGCTTGCCCTGATGCTTAGCACCATGGCTTTGAGCACAATCTTCATACACATCTAGCCCGTGCTGTTGTGCCAAGTGCATGATTGGTTCCATAGCACATGCTCGGCCATACAAATGCACTACCATAATGGCTACTGTGTTGCTATTGATTAAAGGCTGTATGGTTTCTGCTGTAATAAGGTAGGTTTCGGGGTTAGGCTCCGCTAATACAGGCCTCAAACCTGCCTGCACAATAGCAAGAATAGTAGCGATATAGGTATTGCTAGGTACAATTATCGCTGCACCCTTAGGATAATCTGCTGCTAATAATGGGAGTAATAAAGCATCTAAACCATTCGCCACACCAATGCAATGTTTAGCACCTAACCATGCTGCAAATGAAGTTTCAAAATTAGCTACCTCGTTCCCAAGTATGTACCAACCCTTTTCAATAACATTTCGTGTAGTAGCGGTGAACACATTTAAGTAAGGAGCGTTTAATTGGCCTAAGTGTTCGTATGGTATTTTAATAGGGCTCATAAATATAATCTTCGGGGTCAAAACTATGGCTCGCAAGCACCATCAAAATACAATCTTCACTAAAACTGTACATTTTATGCCAATCGGCCGGATACAGTATTAAGCACTTACTTGGATGATCGAGTACAAACACTTCTTCCTTGATACCATCGTGATTGTAAATGGTGCAACTACCTCTTAAACTAATAGCGGCTTGCGTAGTACTGCGGTGCCGGTGCTTACCACGTACGCTATTATCAACGCCATAAATATAAAAAATTCGTTTAATACCAAAGGGTATTGCATTTTCAATTACAGTAAGGTTACCTCTGCTATCGGTAAGTGTTTTTAGGTCAATTAGCTTTGCCATGTTGGTTAAATCGTGTGAAGCAATATAGCAGCGTTCATTCTTTTAAAAAAATTTTTATACAACAGCCATATCAAATTCTTCAAACGCAATACCATGTGCTTGTAACGCTTGCAATACAAGCTCATAAATGGCAGGCTCAATCGGAATATGTAATCCGCGAAGTTGAATATTACCTTCTAATAGTTGAACAGCAGCTATACCAAGCGGTAAGCCAACCGTTTGTGCCATAGCTGTATGCATAGCATCGGTTCCTTTTAGTACCAAGCTGGCAGTAGCCTTACGGCAAATGTTATCGCACTCATATTCAATTTCGTGTTGCATTACTACCATGTCTTTATCGGTAGGTTGTAGTGCCAATCGCTGCTCTAGTAGGTATTGTAAAGCTTGGGCAGGCGTAGCAGTTTCAAAAGGCAAAGCATCTTCGTGCGACCAAAACAAATACATCATTTGATCAAGCAGGGTAGTAGCATTAGGTGCTAATTCATGCAATTGTTGTTGAGCCTCATTTAGCTCTTGAACGAGGTTATGTTCTTGCATGGTACCATTTTCATTTACCGTAAGGATTTTTCCATCTTTAATCAACCCTTCGGCAGTCGTTTGTTCAATGGTAGTTTGTAACTCATTAATGGTATTGATGAGTGCTAGAGCTTGCTCAGCTTTGCCATTAAAAATATCATTATACCAATCTATACTTTCTTGTGTAGCAGGCGTGTTGTAGAAATATAGCCCCAAGCCTGTAAGCTGATGTTTTGGGAGTTGAATATTATTGTTTGTTAATCCTTTTTGAATAATGTGTCGCCACCCTACAATAAAATCGCTGTAACGCAGGGTTGTTCTTATAAAGTTAGTGGCATGTTCTAGGCCATAAAGTGGCATATAACTTACGCTATCGCGGTTAGCATATGCGGTAAAGCTACCTAATCCGGCAACTGTAACATGATGTGTTTGCTCAAATACTTGTTCGTACGGTAATTCAATCAATTGACCATTTTTGCGAAAACGAGCACCCGCTTTGCCAGCATCTACTACATTTTTAGGATTCCAACTAATTTTGTAATGCCAAGGATTATCATCGCTTTCAGGAGCTACCAAACCACCACAATGGCTGTAAAAGCCTGTTATTTTTCCACCTTTAGCCTGAATTCTATGAATCATTTCCATAGCACTCATATGATCAATACCAGGATCTAACCCCATTTCGCAGAGGAAGAGTAAGCCTTTAGCTTTGGCAGCAGCAGCAAGGCTACGCATGTTATCATCAACATAACTTGCTGTAAGCAGGTGCTTACTAAACGTTATACAATCTTGTGCTATTAAAAAGTGAAGCTGCGGCGGCATCAAAGAAATCACTACATCGGCCACCTGAATAATAGCAGCCCGTTGTGCCGCATCGGTAACATCGCAAGCCACCGCTTGCAATAGGTTGTGAGGTGTGCCTAGTTTCGCCTCAATGGTTTCGAGGTTGGTATCGGCAACAATTAACTTCCAGTTTTTTTCAATGGCAACATTTCTAAGGTACGAGATTAGTGCGGTAGCACTTTTTCCGGCACCAAATACAACAATCATTTTCATGGGCACAATGTAAGCAAAAATGCCATGTAACGTATGTTGATGATGAGGGTAGTACTTACGTAAATGTCATCGCTAATACCCGTGCGTAACTTCATTTGCCGTAAGGCAGGCCAACAATCTGAATGTGGATAAATGCCGCCGATTTAGTAGGTATTTACAGGGGTAAAAAGTATCTTCGCCAGCCCACACCAATGTGGATTTTTGCCTTATTTAGCAGCTATGGAAGAAAACAATGAGTTACTACCACAACCCACGAACGATAACGACCGTGTGGTGCAGGTAAATATTGAAGAACAAATGAAAACTGCCTACATCGACTACTCGATGAGTGTGATTGTAGGTCGTGCTTTACCCGATGCCAGAGATGGATTTAAGCCGGTACATCGCCGCGTGTTGTACGCCATGAACGAGTTGGGCAACAATAGTAATAAGCCTTTCAAAAAAAGTGCTCGTATTGTGGGTGAGGTAATGGGTAAATACCACCCTCACGGCGACTCTAGTATTTACGACACGCTAGTGCGTATGGCCCAGCCATTTACCATGCGTAATATTTTGGTAGAAGGGCAAGGTAACTTTGGTAACCAAGATGGCGACCCACCGGCGGCCATGCGTTACACAGAGGTTCGCTTACACAAATTTGCCGAAGCTTTATTGGAGGATATTGAGAAAGATACCGTTGACTTTCAGCTGAATTTCGATGATAGCTTGAAAGAGCCAACGGTACTGCCAACACGTATACCGCAGTTACTTGTTAATGGTAGTAGCGGTATTGCCGTTGGTATGGCAACTAATATGATGCCGCACAACTTAAGCGAAGTAGTTGATGGCTGTATTGCTTACATAGATAATAGAGCCATTACTGCCGAAGAGCTCATTAACTACGTAAAAGCACCTGACTTCCCAACTGGAGGTATCATTTTTGGTATGGAAGGTGTGCGTCAGGGCTTAATTACTGGTCGTGGCCGTGTAGTAGTTCGTGGTAAGTGCCATGTTGAAACCAAACCGAGCGGAAGAGAACAAATTGTTATTACCTCGGTACCATATCAGGTGGGTTTAGACGCGTTGACTGACAAGATCGGACAGCTTGTGAACGATAAAACACTAGAAGGTATTGCTCACGTGAATAACGAGAGTAACATGCGTGAAGGTGTTCGTATTGTAATAGATTTAAAACGTGATGCAGTAGCCCAAGTAGTAATCAATCACCTTTACAAATACACAGAGCTGCAAACTAGCTTTGGTATCAATAATGTTGCACTAAGTAAGGGCCGTCCTAAGGTTATGAACATCCGCGATTTGATTGTGGAGTTTATTGATTTTAGAATGGATGTGGTTATTCGGAGAAGTAAGTTTGAACTAAGAAAAGCAGAAGAAAGGGCTCACATTTTAGAAGGTTATCTTAAAACCATTCAAGATGAAGACCATTTAGATGCGGCTATTTCTATTATTCGTAGTAGTAAAACACCTGATGAAGCTAAAACACGCTTGATTGAAAAAAGCGTTACCGATAACTGGCATTTACCGCAAGGTTTATTTAATGAAAATGCTATAGAGCATTACCAACAAAGTATTGGTTTAACTGAAAAGCAAGTACAAGCAATTTTAGAATTACGCTTACAACGCTTAACAGGACTTGAAAGAGAGAAAATTGTAGAAGAGTTTAACGAACTGATGAATACTATTGCTCGTTTGAAGCAATTGTTAGCAAGTGAAGAGTTACGTTACGATTTAATTAAAACGGAGCTTCTAGAAGTAAAAGCAAAGTTTGGTTCTCCTCGCTTGAGTGAAATTCAATACCTCGCAGACGAAATGCGTATTGAAGACCTGATTGAGAAAGAAGATGTTGTTATTACTATAAGTCATCTGGGTTATATCAAGCGTACAAGTGCTAGTGAATACCGCCAACAGCGCCGCGGTGGGCGTGGTGCTATTGGTAGCAAAACAAGAGAAGAAGATTTTGTAGAGCATTTATTTGTGGCAAGTACCCACGATTATTTGCTATTCTTTACAGAGCTTGGACGTTGTTATTGGCTAAGGGTATACGAGATACCAGAAGGCGAAAAACAAAGCAAGGGTAGAGCAATACAAAACCTTATTCAGCTACCAACCGATGATAAAGTACGTGCTATTATTAGCGTGCCTAATCTAGAAGATAAAGAAGCCATTCAAGACAAGTACATTGTGCTTTGTACGAAGAAAGGCATCATCAAAAAAACTGATCTAGAAGACTTTAGCCGTCCGCGTAGTACAGGTGTTAATGCCATTACCATTAACGAGGGCGACCAACTGTTAGAAGCTAAATTGGTTACACCAGGTCAAGAAATTATGATGGCCGTGAAAAGTGGTAGGGCTATACGCTTTGCCGAAGACAAAGTACGTAGTACAGGCCGTGGCGCTATTGGGGTGGGTGGTATTGAAGTAGATGATGCTACCGACGAAGTAATTGGCATGATATGTGTTAATAGCACTGATGCAACACGTACCGTTTTAGTAGTAAGTGAAAAGGGCTTTGGTAAGCGTACTGCTGTTGAAGAATACCGCATGACAAACCGTGGTGGTAAAGGTGTGAAAACGATTAATATTACTGAAAAAACAGGTGCCTTAGTAGCCATTTTAGATGTGAGCGAAAAAGAAGATTTAATTATCACTTGTAAAAGTGGCATTACCTTACGCACAGCCGTTGCCAGCATTAAAGAAGCAGGTAGAGCAACACAAGGTGTAAAGCTAATTAGACTTGATGAAAGCGATGAAATTGCTGCCATCAGTAAAATAGAAGAACAAGTAGATGAAGAATCTATGTTACAAGAAGGTGAGGAAGGAGTAACCGACAACGCAACAATAAACACCGATACCACTGCAACCAACAACGAAAACAACCAAGCACCTGAAGAAACACCAGCATAAATTAGTTACTACAAAACAAATGCTGCAAAGCATGTAAAACCCATAACGATGAAGAAGATACTTTTTTCTATGATGCTTGCCACAGCCGCCTTAACGGTTAAGGCACAAGACTATGGCAAAGTGCAACTATTTATCGCCCAGAAAAAATGGGATGATGCCATTAAAGAAGTAGACCGCCTTGCTACCGATAAAAAAGGTAGCACCAACTTAGAAACCATTGCCTGGAAAGCAACCGTTTACAGCGAAATTGCCAACGACACCACTTTACTCAGTAAGTATCCTGATGCATTGAGCAAAAGTTATGCTGCTATTGCAGAACTGCGCCAAAAAGATCCTTCTAATAAAATAATTAAAGAAGGTGCATTACGTGCTGTTAGCATTGTGTACGCTAACAACTTTAACGATGGTAGAAAACTTTTTGAAGAGAAAAAGTGGGACGAGGCATTAACCAAATTCACCATTGCCGAAGATTTAGGCGACTTTATTTCAAAAAGTGGATTTAGTCCGAACAAGCAAAACATCGACACATTTGCGGTATTATTTGCCGGTTATGCTGCTCAAAATGCTCAAAAGCCAGACATTGCTTGTAAGTATTACGAAAAATTTGCCGACGAAAAAATTGCAGGCAAAGAGTTCGAAGATTTATACCGCTACATGATAGAACACTATTCAAAAGCAACCGATAAAGCCAAATTCGAAAAATACCTCGCTGTTGCCAAAGAATTGTATCCGAAGCAAAAAGCAATGTGGGAAGATTATGAGATGGATGCTAAAATTAAAGGTGCATCTCCTACCGAAGTAGCAGCCATTTACAAAGCCGAAGCAGCTAAGGGTACGCTTACTCCTGAGCAACACGCTTTTTATGGGGGTACATTAGCAGAGTTTGATAAAGAAGCATTATCGAAACTCGATAGCCTTGGTCGTATTGATATTAAGCGAACTTCGTCTGATGCTTTTAAGAAAGCATTTGAAGGCTCTAACAATGGCGTGTATGCTTACAACGCCGCTATTTTGATATACAACCACATTTATCGTGAACTGGAGGATCGTTTCAACGCACTACGTGGTGCCGATAAAAACTTAGTAGCTAAGCGTGCCGAATTAGAAAAAACCATGCAAGTGGTTGCCAACGAAACCATCGAATGGTTTGAGAAAGCTTACACAATTTTAAAGGATAAGTCTGACAGAACTAGAATAGAAACCTCTTGCTTATCTAAATCTATCGACGACCTTACCAACCTATATGATTGGAAGCGTAACAGAGCCCGTGGTAAAGACCTTAAAGCTTACGATGCTGCCGAAGCCAAGTTCAAATTCTACGATGGCGAACACGGCAAGTACAAATAACAAGGTACAAAACACATTTACCGCAAGGTTAACCTTACACAACCACTTCAAATATTGGAGTGGTTTTTTTATGCCTTACGGCAAATGTCAACACGTTTCATAAAAAATAAAAAATGAAGTTGTAAAAAAAACTTATATTAGAGCAACAAAAACCACAGCTTATGAAGCGTACAATGTTACTCTCATTTGCATTCGTTGCAACCGCTGCTTATGCACAAAAATCTGCTCCTATTTATGCCATTACAGGTAATACGCCTGGCAGTACACAATGGAATGTAGCAGTTCAATTACAAGAACAATCGCTTGCTAGCGAAGCTCAAATTTATCATCCAAATAGCAACATTAAACGGTTAGAAGCACAAAGCAAGCAGCCAATGGCAGCATTTAACCCAAATGAAATAATAGCAGCCACTGCATACGATAAAAACACCAACCGTTTATATTTCACCCCATTGCATGGTAACGACTTACGCTATTTCGATTTGAACCACGGCAATACAATGGTATATGTTACCAACGGTAACATTAAACCAGCTAGCCAAGGCGTTGGTGAGGCAAATAACATTACCCGCATGACCTTTGCTGCCGATGGCAATGGCTATGCTCTTACCAACGACGGTAATCATTTGGTACAATTTACAAGCGGCACAAAAGTTACTATCACCCCCCTTGGAGCGTTAACAGATAGCAAGCATAATAAAGGTATTTCTATTCATAACGCTTGTACCAGTTGGGGTGGCGATATGGTTGGAGATGCTTTTGGCAACTTATATTTATTTACCGTAAGGGGACATATTTTTAAAATCAACATCCGCAGTTTGGTGGCCGAATATGTGGGTAGTATTAAAGGCTTGCCAGATACCTACACCATAAATGGCGCGGCAGTTACCGCCGACGGACAAGTACTTGTTAGTAGTAGTGTAGATACTAAAAACTATTTTAAAGTGCACCTTGGCACATTGCAAGCCACACCTGTTGATGGCAACGGTAACGGCATACTTAATGCTAGTGATTTAGCTAGTGGTTATCTTGCTTTTGAAAGTGCGGCACCTGCAACACAACCATACAGCGACATTAAGGGTAATGCAGCTGTAACAGTGTATCCGAACCCTATTACTAATGGAACGGCTGTTATTAAGTTTGAGAAAGTATTTGCCGGTAAGTACACGGTACAAATACTCACCACTACAGGTACACCAGTAATGCAGCAAATTGTTGAAGTGAACGCCAAAACACAAGCCACACAACTTAACCTCGGTAAGCAAGTTGCGCCGGGTATGTATCTCATGAAAGTATTAAGTGCCAAAGGCGATGCAGTGTATACCGATAGAATTATTGTACAATAAAACATTTATGTATCAATGAAGAAGGGCAGCCATAGGCTGCCCTTCTTTATTGATAACAACACACTAACCTTTCGGTAAGTGAGCAACTACTTCAATTTCTAACTTAGCTTCGGGTAATAATAAACGAGCTACTTGTACCCATGTAGAGGTAGGGTAATCGCCTTTATAAATTTCCTTACGGTAAATATTCAATTGCTCCATAGCACTGATATCGGTAGTATAAATATTTTCTTTTACTACGTTTTGCATAGTAGCGCCAAAACGTTCTAAGCTTTTTTGTATCACCTTATAAGCATAGCGAAAATCTTTTTCGTTGAGTTGTAGGCATACCGTACCAGAAACATATAGTATGTTATCCACTTTAATTACTTGCGCATAACCGGCGGCAGTGTCTTGCGTACCAAGACTAAAATGATACTTTTCTTTTTGAATGTTGTTGTTAGGTGCTTGTGCTCGTAATTGATATACAGCGAATTGCAAGACGCCGATGAGCAATACCTGCATACTCATTTGTTTCCATTTCATAGATCTTAGGTTTAAGGTGTTAAGCAAATTTCAAAAAGAAACATTTACGTAAGTAATAACTAGCTAAAATGGATGAATGGACAATTAGCTTGTTTTGAGTGTATAAGAGCAGAGTGCAACAACAAAATGGGGCAGCCAATTGGCTGCCCCTTAAGTATTTGAAAAGTAAATCAGCGTATTACTGCTTCTGCATTGTTGTGCTGAACAACACTTCGTTTTGTTGCACTACCATTACTTTATAAGTACCTGCGGCAAAGTTGCTGACAGGTATTTGCACCGAAGCAGTACCGTTAGCAATTACAATTGGTTTGGCAATTAATTGCTGACCAATACTATTGTATACAACTAGCGTAGCATTGCCTACATTGTTTTGTGCACTTATTTGTAACTGAGCAACATCTTTTACAGGGTTAGGGTACAAGCTAACTTTTACACGTTCAGTTCTACGCAGTGTAACAATATTTGAATACTGCACAGAGCCATTCTTATTGTATACTGCTAGGCGATAGTAGTTTTCGCCAGCTAATGGTTGCACATCTTCTTGTTGAAATAACTTACCAACCATGGTATTTTCTACATTGGTGTAGCTTGTAAAATCTTTAAAACTATTTGTTGTTGCACCACGTTCAAGCACAATACGTTCAACATCAACAGCTTGACTAATTTTCCAGCTTAATAGATTACTATTACCCTTGATAGTGCCTGTAAAGCTTTCTAAAACAATAGGTAGTACCTGACCTCCAAAGTTCAAAGTAAAACTTGCTTTTGTATTGTTCAAACCATCAACTACAATCAAATAGGTAGTATTTAAAGCTAAACCGGTGATATTAGCTAACGCACCATTTGCATTGAAGGTTCTGCAATCAATAGGTGCTGGATAGTTTTGACCAGTAGGGCAGGTGTTCACTTGATAAATAGCCAACTCTACACCTGTATTGCTACAACTAATTGCACTTGCAGGCAGTAGCGTGTAATCGCTTACTGTAATACTTAAACTACCAGAACTACTGGTTCTTAAAGCATAGTAAGCTGTATTAGTAATGCCGGTACCTAGTCCATCGCAACGAAGTGCATTAAATTGCGGATCTTTATTTTTATTAGAAGTGGCAGCTGCTAAATTAAATGAAACGGAGGTATTAGGAGCAGTAGGGTTCACTGGGAATTGCAACGGACATTCATCTTTTGCTTCAACGGTAACGCTGGTTGGCTGCATCATTTGTAATGCTAATCCGCAGTTTCCAAATTGCCTTCCGGCAACTGGGGTGGCAGCATAATTCACACCATCAAATGCACTTTGGTCTGGTGATGTACGCTTAACATTATTTGTTACAGCGAAGTGCATTAACTTGGAAGGGTTCACAAATGCACCAAAACCTTCATTACCATCGTTGATATGGCCTAGGTTCATGGCGTGCCCTAATTCGTGTAACAATACTGTTTCTAAATCAATAGTGCCGTTCGGCGGGCATGGGCCATATTCAAAGGCTGTGTTACCAATAGAAAAACCCGCCATTCTGATAGAAATATCAAATTCTGTTTTTTGAATGCCATTGGTAGTAAGCGGTGTACAACCACTGTTAAAGCTGTAACATACCGCTAAAACCCCTGCCGCTAATGCAGCAACACCTGTATTGGCGTTATCCATCATTACGGTATTCTCGCCATTGCTAGGATTAATGGTTTGTGTAAGTGATTGTCCGCCATCGGCAATGTTCACGCCAGTTAAATCTTTCCAAGTTTGTAATGCTCTGTTGAAAGTAACAATAGCTTCAGGCAATAAATTGAAAGAGTAAGAAATAGTGTATCCGCCATTCAAATTCCTATTCATTAAGTTACTTTGCTTAGTAACACCACCAATTGTTGCTTCGAGTATGCTATAATTTACCGTAAGGATATCTAAACTACCTAAGGTGCTACCTAAAGCAGTTCTTACACTTATTGAACCAGTACCTGCGCGGCTAGGTACACGCACTTGAATTTGATTATCGGTCCAGCTTACAATTTGATTGCTGGTGCTGCTAACAGCCCAAGGTGTACCGCCGTTACCATCGTTAGCATCGTCAAATAATACTGCTGCGTTACCCCCTGGTGTGCCAAAACCTTGTCCATTAATGGTGAGTAAGTTATTGGTGGGATCTTCGCTAGCGCCTGCGTTCACAATCATTGGTGAAAACGAACTAATGAAATTGGTACGCTCTGTTCTTGCCTGCGGCACATAAGGAACGAAGCTAGGATCGATCACTCGAATAGGTTGCTGGCTAAGGGTTTGTAACAAAGGATACAAACTTTGCTCAATGCCTTCGAATCGGTTGAAAGGATCGTTCGCAGTGTTATTAAGCATGTTATAGCTTAAAAACCCCTGAGCACTTGCGTAAATGTCGTACAACAAAATACCACTCAGAGGGTTGGTAATTTGCTTCACATTAGGATAGCAAAAGAAAACACCTACTTGACCAACTTGTGTTTCTAACAAGTCGCTTGCATGAATATTTTCGTTGCCTACCGTACCTCCGTAAGTCATAAACTCAATGGTAGTGGGCAAAATAGTGCCTTTAAACACTTTGTACACTTGCACTTTATTGGCTGTGTAAATCATGGTATGGGCAGCATTCCAAAAACTGTTTTGGCTGATAACTTTACCCTCTACAATAAGCGTTGCATTATCTGCCTTTTCTTTGTTATCTACCCGGTATAAAGCAAAGCCTTTAGCTTGTTGTAATGCAACAGTTACCATTAACACCAATACCAGTGCAACACTGTAAAACTTTTTCATTGTATAGCGTTTAAATGCTTGTTGTTTGTTCTAAAATTATGCAAGTGATTTCCTAAAGGTTAGATAGGCTTTAATAAGCCCAGTAGTAGATGCATCGTGCTCACCAATAGCTGCCTCGCCTGTTAATTCAGGTAAAATTTTATTAGCCATTTGCTTGCCCAATTCAACACCCCACTGATCAAAGCTAAAAATGTTCCAGATAACCCCCTGTACAAATATTTTATGCTCGTACATGGCAATAAGGCTGCCCAAAGTTTCGGGTGTAATTTGCTTCACCAAAAAACTATTAGTAGGCTTGTTACCATCGAATATCTTAAAATTAGTGAGTTTTTTCACTTGGGCTTCAGGCGTACCTGCTGCTAAAAGTTCTGCCTTTACCTCTGCTTCACTCTTACCTAACATTAAAGCTTCGGTTTGTGCAAAGAAATTACTCAATAGCTTATGGTGATGGTCGCCAATAGGATTATGACTAATGGCTGGTGCAATAAAATCGGCAGGGATTAACAAAGTGCCTTGATGTATCAACTGATAAAATGCATGTTGACCGTTCGTACCAGGCTCACCCCAAATAACAGGCCCTGTTGCATATGCCACTTTGGTACCATTACGATTCACGCTTTTGCCATTACTTTCCATGTTGCCTTGCTGAAAATAAGCCGCAAAGCGATGCATGTATTGATCGTATGGTAATATTACTTCTGTTTGTGCCCCCCAAAAGTTGGTGTACCATATACCCAAAAGTGCCATTATTACCGGAATGTTCTGATCGAATTTTGTGGTTGCAAAATGCTGATCCATAGCATAAGCACCTTTTAGTAACGCCTCAAAGTTGCTGTAACCAATGGTTAATGCTATGCTTAAACCAATGGCACTCCACAAACTGTAACGGCCACCCACCCAATCCCAAAAAACAAACATATTTTCAGGATCAATCCCAAACTTTACTACCTCTTTTTCATTGGTACTCAAGGCTACAAAGTGCTTTGCAATATGAGCCTCATCTTTCGCATGCGACAAAAACCACGAACGTGCCGTATGGGCATTCGTCATTGTTTCTTGCGTGGTGAAGGTTTTACTAGCTATTAAAAACAAGGTTTCATCGGGCGTTATTTTTTTCAGCGTTTCAGCTATATGTGTACCATCTACATTACTTACAAAGTAAGTTTCAATACCATCAATCCAATATGGTTTGAGTGCCTCAGTAACCATTACCGGACCCAAATCGCTACCGCCAATACCAATATTAACGATGTACTTAATTTTTTTGCCCGTGTAGCCCTGCCAAGAGCCATCATGTACCCTTACGGTAAATGCATGCATTTGCTGCAACACTTTTCGCACTTGCGGCATAATATCTTTTCCATCCACCAAAACAGGATTATCAGAAAAGTTACGCAGAGCAGTGTGTAATACTGCTCTGTTTTCTGTTTCATTAATTTTTACACCCGAAAAAAAACTATGAATAGCTTCTTTTAATTGACAATCTTCTGCAAGTTGTAATAATAGTTGTTTAGTTTTTGCAGTGATGATGTTTTTAGAATAGTCAAATACAATATCGTTGAAACAAAGCGAAAATTTTTGAAATCTTTCAGGATCGTTGGCAAACAAATCTCTCATGTGTGCTTGCCTCATTTCAGTTTCAAAGTGTTTTTTCAGTAGCAACCATGCTTGTGTGTTGGTAGGGTCTATTTTAGGTAACATTGCTCTTAGGTTAATCTTATAATCGATGAGATATGGGCTATTGGCGTCTAAATTACGTTAAATTAACAATTTTCTTCGGTTAATTCAGGTCTGCAAGTAACTTCAAGGTTTTTTCCATAGCTGCCTCTGAAATATCTAAATGGGTTACAAATCGTACCAAATTTGGCCCCATACTCACTAACAAAATACCTTTAGCCGCCATGTAGGATACAAACTTTTCCGCAGGGTAATCGGCAGGGGTTTCAAAAATTACGATGTTAGTTGCTACGGGCAGCATACGTTGTACAAAAGATTTACCCGTAAGGGCTTCTGCTATTTGCTGTGCATGTTGGTGATCTATCGCCAATCTTTCAATGTGATGATCTAGGGCGTAGCTACCGGCAGCTGCAAGCATACCTGCTTGTCGCATGCCACCGCCAAATACTTTCCTTATTCGCTTCGCTTTGTGAATGAAAGCATTTGTACCAAGTAACAAACTACCCACCGGAGCACCTAAACCTTTGCTCAAACAAATAGAAATACTATCAAAAATTTGTCCCATTGCATGTGGGGTTTGTTCACTTGCTACTAAAGCATTGAATAGTCGTGCACCATCGAGGTGTAAGGGTAAATTATTATTGCTACAAACATTTTTTATTTGTGTCAGGGTATCAATATCGTAATAACCACCTCCGCCTTTGTTCACCGTGTTTTCTAGGCTTACTAAAGCTGTAATTGGTTTATGAATATCGTTCGGATTATTAATGGCAGCAGCTACTTGTGTTGCTGTTACCTTTCCATTATTGCCCTGAATTAGGTGCACTGAGCAGCCGCTGTTAAAAGCTATTCCGCCTCCTTCATATTGATATATATGGCTCAATACATCGCAGATAACTTCTTGCCCAGGTTGTGTGTGGCATTTAATGGCTATTTGATTGGTCATGGTGCCACTCGGACAAAAAATGGCGGCTTCCATCCCAAACATGGCAGCAGCTTTAGCCTCAAGTGCTTTGATAGATGGATCTTCACCGAACACATCATCGCCTAGCGGAGCACTGAACATGGCTTTTTTCATGCCTTCGGTAGGTTGAGTGACCGTATCGGAGCGAAAATCAATTACTTGTTGTAACATAAATTTAGTAGGTGCCTCCTTTGATTTTTTTATCTAAATAAAATGTACCAAATGGTATTAGTGAAAGTATAAAAGCAAATAATGCCTTACCAAAACTCCATTGCTCACTTTGCCAAACTTGTACTAGCAACAAACAAAAAGCAACAAATAAAAAACCATGTAATGAACCTACAATTTTTACGGCCTCCGGTAAGTTTAACCAATATTTCAAAGGCATTGCAACAAATAATAATATAATATACGACCAACCCTCTATTACTGCAATTGTTGTAAAGCGTTTCAATGGTTTAAGCATGCATTGTTATTTGGTTGCAAAATAAGCAAGGTATTGGTTACAATGTGATGAAAATCAAATTACGCACTGCTTATGGTCATTTACCGCAAGGTAAGCTAATGCTATGTTTGCATTATACATAACAGTATAGCAGTTGAACGATAAAGCAATTGGTAAGCATAACATTTAAAACAACCAATTATTGTAAGCTCTTTGGTACACAAGCAGTTTTAACATGTACAACATAGCAGTTTTGGTGTAACCTATGCAAGCACCTAAAAAGTAGTAGTTACGTACAAAGAGTTTATAAGAGCTTTAGATTGCTCTCATCGTTTTTGTCAATTTGGTTTTTGGTAAAACAAGGGCGTATGCTTTCTAGCAATTACGCCCATTTTTTATGCAGTATGGCCTTGCGGCAAACGGATATAAAATGTTGTACCATTACCTACGCTGCTGGTTACATGTATGGTACCATCGTTTTTTTCAACGAATTCTTTGCAAAGCAATAAACCAAGACCAACACCTTTTTCTTCTTGTGTTCCCACGCGGGTGAAGTGGGTTTGAGGGTTAAATAATTTTTGCAACTGTTCTTCGCTCATGCCAATGCCATTGTCGGTAATGCTTATTTCAACCATATTATTTTCGGTTATACTACCAAAGAGGGTGATGCGTCCGTTCGTGTTGGTGAACTTAATGGCATTCGATAAAATGTTTCTAAATGCAATACTTATTTGTTGCTCATCGGCATAGGCGGTTAAGTTAGGTGCTATGTTATTTTGAATGGTAATATGTTTATCATTAGCATTCATTTGAAGCAACTTTACATTTGAATCGAGTAGGGTAGCAAGTTGCACATTAGTTTTTTGTGAAAAATCGCCTCTTAGCTGCTGTTGGCTCCATTGCAATAAATTGGTGAGTGTTACATCAATATCTTTAAACTGATTGTTCAGTTTGTCTTTAATAAAAGCAATGTTGTCAGGTGTAAGCATATCTAAGTTTTCAATCGTTTGCCGTATGGTTGCCATAGGCGAACGCAGATCGTGTGCAATGATCGAAAATAGTTTATCACGATGTTGATTATTCACTTTTAACTCTTCGGCTTGCTTAATAAGTTCCGCTTTTTGCAAGCGCATTTCATTATAACTATTCTGAATTAATTGATTCACACGTTTTAACTGCAACTTTTGCCGATATAAAAAGTACACCATTACAGATGCAATTGTAGCAAGTGCTAATGCACCGTAAGCTATAATTTGCTGATGCTTTAGTGCCGCTCTTTCCAATTGCAACTCTTTTTGCTTTTTATCTAAATCGTATTCTAATTGTAGTTGTGCAAAGGTTTTTTGTTTATCAATACTTTGCAAGCTGTCTTTGATTTCAAGATACTCAATAAATTTTCCATTAGCTTTTTGCAGATTGTTAGTTTCCACATACGCATCAACAAGGCTGCGTGTTGCTTGTGCAATTACTTCGAAGGCATTTGCTTCTTTAGCAATAACAAGTGCCGACTCTAGATAAGGAATTGCTTCTTGTGCTTTAAATTGAAGTAGGTATGTATCGCCAATACCTAATGTATTGTATGCAATTTGAATTTTAATACCTGCCTTGTTGGCGTGTTCTAAACCATTACTAAAACTAATGTAGGCACTATCAATATTCTTGAGCTTTAGATAAATGCGGCCTGCAATATGCCACGATATAGCAACATGGTAATCATCATTCACACTAGCTGCCAAACGCATAGCATCGTATGCTTGCGCTAATGCAAGATTAATGTTACCAGCAAGCTCATTTAACCATGCGATATTGGTAAGATTTACCGCAAGGGCTTTCGCATTTTATTTTTTTTAGATAACTGATAAGATTTTTCAGTAAGCTCTAATGCCTTCGGATAATTTTTAATTTGTCTATAAATATACCCGAGGTTATTATACGTTGATGACAACCATTGTTCATTACCAATTTTTTCTATAATTCTAAGTGCTTTGTAATAATGATCCAGTGCTTTAATGTAATTACCCTTTGCCCCATAACCAATGCCAAGCCTATTATGAGCCATACCAATTCCAAGTTGGTAATCGCTTTTTTCAGCAATGTTCATCGCTTTGTTGGCATAGTAAATTGTAGAGTCTGAGTTTATTTGGTAGTAGCTAAAACTTAAATCTATCAATTGTTGTACCGTTGTTGTATCGTGAACTTTGGATGAAGTTTCTATAAGATGCAAAAAACTATCAATTTTTTGCCGCTGGCAAAACAGTATTGATGTTGTGCAACATAAAAGTACAGTTAAAAAAGGGCTCTTCATATTACCGATGGCTTTACAATTGGGCAATTACCCCAAACAATAGAGATAAAGTTATATGCCTTACGGTAAATATATGTATTGCTATGTAGATAATTGGTTATGACGCAAGAAAATTTGCGAACATAACTGACAAATCATGAAGCGATTTTTCTGATTTAGTAATGAATAGCAGCTTTTCAATCACTTTTTCTACTAAGGCATCAGGGCAACTTGCGCCACTTGTAATCAATATTTTAATAGGTGAAGCATTTACCGCAAGGTAGTGATGCACCTCCGACATTGCTTTGGTACGCCAATTACAGTTGATAATGGTAGTTGCATCTACAATTTTATCGGCACTATCTATAAAGTAGGTTGGTAGTTTTGCCTCACATAGTTCTACTAAATGGCTGGTATTACTGCTGTTGTATCCACCAACCACAATTGCCAAATGTGCTTCAGTAGCTAACATTCCTGCAACGGCAGTTTGATTGTCGTTGGTAGCATAACAAAGTGTATCGCGTGTATCTGCAAAGCGTGTTGCAATAGTGGTAGTATCTAACCCATAATGCTCCATCATTACCTGCTTCAGATAATCGGCAATGGCTTGTGTATCGGTGGCAAGTTGGGTAGTTTGATTTACCACACCAATACGTTGTAAGTGCGCTTGAACATTAAAGCCCTCGCTATAACGCCCCTTAAAATCGCTGTAAAACTGATCAGCAGGAAGTGTACCTGTAATGTATTTTGCGAGCAAAAAAGTTTCCTCCATATCGTTCACCACTACCGTTGGTGTATGGGCTGCTGCATGGCTAAAGGTTGCTCTTGTTTCTTCGTGTTTCGGCTTACCATGTACTACAATGCTATATCCCTTGGCAGCAATTTGCACACTACGGTTCCAAACTTTCTCTACAAAAGGGCAAGTAGTATTGTATTTTTCAGTTGCAATACCTTTTTCATGGAGCATTTGCTCTATTTCGAGGGTAGTACCAAAAGCTGGAATAATAACTATGTCGTTCGCTGTAAGGCTTTCAAAAGGTATCACCTGCTTACCATAAGTATCTTGCAAAAACTGCACTCCTCTTGCGATTAAATCGGCATTCACCTGAGGATTATGAATCATTTCACTTAGCAGAAAAATGCGCTTGCCGGGGTTCTCATCAATGGTTTTAAATGCAATTTCTATTGCATTTTCAACACCATAGCAAAATCCAAAATGGCGTGCCAAGTATATTTCAAGGTTACCAAAATCTAGTCGGGTAGGGCTAAAATCTTTCTTAAGTTTATCTTGCTTTTTACGCCATAGCTTAATATTGCTTATAAACTCACTACGATATATATTCGGAACATTAAATTGTTTCATACTGCATTATAACGATTGCGAAAGTACAAAAGTTGCCCAACCAAAAACTCTATTATTATCAAGCCATACTTTTGGTGTAACCTACCGAAACTTAACTTTTAAAACCAGCAAAATACTGCACATTTGCGCCGCTAAAAGCAATGTGCATGTTGGAAAGTGGCTTTACCATATTATTCACCTACGAACACCAGAACGATGCTCCATCGTTCACCATCCATTACCACCAATTTCAAGGCTGGGTTACTTACGTAAATGAAGACCATTATAAAATTACCCGCCTACACAAATACGATGTGTATGAAATGATAGCATTAATTGGCAGCTACGAATTACAGCCCGTTCGTAGCGAAGTAGGCGATATACTTTGGTGGAAAGAAGTTCGCACGAACGATATCGGTAGTTTTATACAAACCATGGGGAACGCTATTCTAACACATTTACAAAAGCCTGCATTGCAATTCATTTACTAAGATTGTGAACACTACCTTTGCCCTATGCATTATGTTACGGCCGAGTTACTCACCAAAAGTTTTGGTATACATCCACTATTCAGCAATCTATCATTTCACATCAACGAAGGCGATAAAATTGCCATCATAGCCCGCAATGGTGTTGGTAAAAGCACATTACTGAGAATTTTAGCAGGAAAAGATACCCCAGATGAGGGCAAACTATGGATTCATAAAGATGTAACAGTAGCCTTGTTCGAACAAGAACCTCACTTCAACGAAAATGGTTCGGTGCTCGAAAATATTTTTCATAGTACACACCCTGTCATGCAGGCTATTAGCGCCTACGAAGCTGCCACCGATGCCAACAATACCGATGCTATTGGCAAAGCACTTATTCTTATGGATGAACTTGGTGCATGGGAATTTGAGGCTAAAGTGAAGCAAATTTTGGGCAAGCTCAATATTCATCATTTGCAACAGCCGGTTCACGCACTCAGTGGCGGGCAACGTAAGCGTGTAGCACTTGCCAGAACCCTTATTGATATTGGCTTCGATCATAAACACACTTTATTAATGATGGATGAACCCACCAACCATTTAGATGTTGAAATGATTGAGTGGCTAGAACATTACCTGAATCAAGAAAAAGTAACACTGTTGCTAGTAACCCACGACCGCTACTTTCTCGATGCAGTATGCGATGAAATTTGGGAGCTTGAACGAGAAAAACTACACGTATATCGTGGCGATTACGAAAATTACTTAGATAAAAAGGCGGCTCGTATTGAAAGTGAGCAATCAAGTATTAACAAGGCTAGAAACGAATATCGCAAAGAACTTGAATGGATGCGTAAGCAACCAAAAGCAAGAACCACTAAGAGCAAAAGTCGTATCGATAATTTTTATGAAGTAGAAAACCGTGCCAAGCAAAAAATTGAAGATGCACAATTACAACTTCAAGTAAAAATGAGCAGATTAGGTGGTAAAATTTTAGAGTTAAAAAAATTATACAAATCATACGGCGAAAAACGTATTCTTCAAGGCTTCGATTACACATTCAGTAAAGGAGAACGCATTGGCATTGTTGGAAAAAATGGGGTAGGTAAGAGTACTTTTCTGAACATAATACAAGGGTTAGAACAAGCCGATAGCGGTAAAATAAATGTTGGCGATACCGTTATTTTCGGCAATTTTAGTCAGCAGGGCCTTACGGTAAAAGAGAATATGCGAGTAATAGAATACGTGAAATCTATTGCCGAAAGCTTCCCTTTGGCGAAGGGTGGCAGCTTAAGCGCTAGTCAGTTTTTAGAACTGTTTTTATTTACACCTGAAAAACAACATACTTTCCTACACAGCCTTAGCGGTGGCGAGAAAAAACGATTACAACTGTTAACGGTATTATTTCGTAATCCTAATTTCTTGATTTTAGATGAGCCTACCAACGATCTAGACTTACCAACACTTGCTGTATTAGAACAGTTTTTGGTAGACTACCCCGGTTGTGTTATGATTGTTAGTCACGACCGTTATTTCATGGACAGGCTTGTTGACCATTTATTTGTTTTTGAAGGCGATGGCATAGTGAGAGATTTCCCGGGTAATTATACCCAGTACCGACTTTGGCAAAAGGAAGAAGAGAAAAAGCAAGCTATCAATAATAACACATCTAACAGCACACCCAATACTCATTCAACAGTTGTAAGTACTGGTGCAGCAAGTAATGTAGCAGCTACCAAGCGAAAGCTTACTTTTAACGAAAAACGTGAATTTGAACAGCTAGAAAAGCAACTTCCGGCATTAGAGAAAGAAAGAGCAGAACTAGCAGAAGCACTCACCCAAACCAGCAACTACGAGGCTATTAGTAAAATAAGTGCTCGACTTACAGATATTGCAACAGAACTCGAAACTAAAGAAATGCGTTGGCTAGAATTAAGCGAATTCTTATAACAATGCTTTTCCCGAGCAATGCAAAACAGCTAATATTGATGTTGATAACAAGTACATATGCAGTCACCAATTTTCAACTATTATCAATTTGAAATGCCACAAGCGGTCATGGGCGACCTGTTAGATGAAAAATTGGCTGCAGGATGGTATCGGATAGGAGCATTTATGATGACTACTGATTTGATTGACATGCCTAATGGTTATGCCCCTGTATTTTGGTTGCGTTACATGCTTCAGCAAACAAAATTTTCTAAAAGTATTGCAAAACTAGTTGCTAAAAACGATCAACTATTTACCGTAAGGGTAGTACCCGCTTATGTGAAGCCTGAATACGAAGAAATATACGAAAAATATCGTAATTCCATTGATTTTTCAATATCGCCAAGTCTTTACGAGTCGCTGTACCATAGTTCACCCTTTAATTTTTTTGAAACTGTAGCACTGGAAATAAGCCATAACAACCAACTTGCGGCTGTTGGCTTTATGGATATAGGTAATAAAGCTAGTGCTGGTATACTCAATATTTACGATCCTACTTTTAAAAAATATAGTCTCGGAAAGTATGCAATCGCCAAAAAAATTACTTGGAGCCAAGAGCATCATCTAGAATTATTCTACCCGGGCTACATTAGCACGCATGTAGCAAAATTCAATTATAAAACAGCATTCGACCCTTCAAGTTGCGAGGTATTACTACCCAACACCAGAACTTGGGAACCCTTTACAACATTTGATTATCCTGCATTACGTGCCTTGTACGAACAACTACTAGTACAGCACAACAATGCAATGCCAGAGAAATAACTAATCATTTACCGCAAGGTGCTTTTTCTTGATGGTTAATAGCCATATTGAACCACTGCCTATGGCTAAACGGCCTGAAAACGTTTTCTTTGTAAGCATTATGATGACCAAGCAAGCACTCGTTGAAGCTATACAAGCTAAAAAATCGTATTTGTGCGTAGGGTTAGATACCGACCCAGATAGGCTTCCAGCACCATTAAGAGGCCAATCAAATGGGGTAGTTGCCTTTAATAAGGCCATAATTGATGCAACAAAAGATTATTGTGTAAGCTATAAAATAAATACTGCTTTTTACGAAGCGCAAGGGCTCAAAGGATGGCAAGCCATGGAAGAAACCCTTGATTATATTCCCAAAACACACTTTACCATTGCCGATGCCAAACGTGGCGATATTGGTAACACTAGTGCTCAATATGCTAAAACATTTTTCGAAACACTACCTTTTGATGCGGTAACTGTTGCGCCATACATGGGAGAGGATAGTGTGCGTCCGTTTTTAGACTATGAAAACAAAGTTACCATTGTATTAGGACTTACCAGTAACAAGGGTGCCAACGATTTTCAACACTTACACGTGAGTAGTGCTACAGAAGAAGACCGGCTGATACCGCAACTTGTACAACCTAACCGACATCAAACCCTTTTCGATACTGTTATTCAAAAGGTAGCAAGTTGGGGTACCACCAATAACCTTATGTTTGTAGTTGGCGCTACACAAGCAAGTATGTTAGCTCATATTAGAACTATTATTCCCGAACACTTTTTGCTTGTGCCAGGTGTTGGCTTTCAGGGTGGCAGCTTAGAACAAGTAACCATATATGGCAAAAACAAGGAAGTAGGGCTGCTTGTTAACGTAAGTAGAGCCATTCAATACGCTTCTGAAGGCGATGACTTTGCAGCAGAAGCAGCAGCTATAGCCAAGCAATATCAGTTTGAAATGGCCAGTTATATGGCCAGCTAACAACAAAAAAAAAACAATAAAATTTCGATTATGCCAATTGGATTTTTAAAGAACAAATTCATTGACCCACTTAAAGAATTTATAGAAGACAGTAGAGCTATCGGTATTACCTTATTAATATGTACTGCATTATCGCTTGTACTTGCCAATAGTACCTGGGGAGTTAGCTATCAACAATTTTGGCACACTGAAATGCCATGGCATACACCGATGCTACCACACAGTCTAGAACATTTCATTAACGATGGATTGATGGCGGTATTTTTTTTGCTGGCAGGACTTGAAATTAAAAGTGAGTTAATAAAAGGCGAATTAAGCAGTCTTAAGAAGTCTATACTACCCATAGGTGGAGCTATCGGCGGTATGGCCATGCCCGCAGTTTTTTTTATTTTATTTAATGTAGGTAGTACTTACGTAAATGGATGGGCTATACCAACCGCAACTGATATTGCCTTTTCGCTTGGTGTTGCATCGCTATTAGGCAATCGTGTTCCTATAGCACTAAAAATATTTTTAACGGCACTCGCAATTATTGATGACTTAGGAGCAATTGTAGTAATTGCATTATTTTATGGCGGCGCATTACAATGGCAGTATTTAATAGTAGCATTAGTAATTACAGGTTTGCTATTTTTTGTCAATCAAAAAATTCGACGTTTTAGTATACTGCAAGTATTGTTGAGTATATCTATTTGGTTTTGTATGTACAATTCTGGTATTCATGCTACAGTTGCAGGGGTTTTAGTAGCCTTTACAGTACCAGTAAAACAAATCCATCGTCTTGAGCTGCAATTGCACAACTGGGTTTATTTTCTGATCATGCCCGTGTTCGCATTAGCCAATACAGCCATTGCAATTGATACTTCTAATTTAGTACACGATTTAACCAATCCATTATCGCTGGGTATTATTGTAGGCTTGGTTGTAGGAAAACCTGCTGGTATTATATTAGTGAGCTATTTATTGGTAAAAACGAAGGTTGCACATTTACCAACAAACACACGTTGGATGCACATGATTGGTGCAGGCTTGCTAGCTGGCATTGGTTTTACCATGAGTATTTTTATTGCAACACTGGCATTTAGCGATATTCTACTACAAAACCAATCAAAATTAGCGGTATTAACAGCTAGTGTATTAGCTATTGTATTAGGGTACATGTGGTTGAGCAAATGTGCCTCAACAACTACCACTATGGTAGAAGAAGAAGCTCCAACAACATTATAAGCAAATAAATATAACAGTCTGCAATAACAGACTGTTTTTTAATTCAATTACTTAACATAATATAAATTATAAGAAAAATTAGATTAAAAAAAGCCGACCTTCAGTCGGCTTAAACATACTAACTAGATTTTGATTTATACCGTTGATTCAGCGTTGTAATCTTTAAACCACAAACGCAAGCTTTGATCGTAAGTGAAATACTTATACACCCAATTAATAAATACCTGAATTCGATTTTTAACACCTAGTATCAATACTAAATGCAACCCCATCCAAATAAACCATGCCAACCAACCACCAATATGCAGCTTGGGTTTTGGCACATCAACCACCGCTAAATGTCTGCCAACGGTAGCCATACTTCCTTTATCTGTATATTCAAAATCATCAATTTTATCGTTTTTACCAGCAATTAAATATTCGATTATTTTTGCTAAATGCTTGGCTTGACTAATGGCAACATTTGCAACTTGTGGGTGACCATTTGGATATAAGGGTGTTTCCATGTATGCCACATCGCCTAATGCATATATGTTTTCTGTGCCAAGTACCTTATGCTGCCGATCTACTTTAATACGATTGCCTCTAGCAACAACATCACCATGAATTCCTGATGGTACATTGCCCTTAATACCTGCCGCCCAAATTACAAGCTTACTTTCAATGATGTTACCATTTTGTAATCTAACTGTAGCACCATCGAAATCAGTAACTAAAGTGTTATTTAACACAGTAACACCCAATTTTTCGAGGTATCGCTTGGCTCTATTGCTACTAACTTCACTCATGCCTCCTAAAAGTCGATTACTGCCCTCTAGCAAATAAATCTTCATTTTGTGCAATGGCAGTTCCGGATAATCTTTCGCAAGTGCTCCTAACCGTTGTTCCGCAAGCGTGCCACTAAGTTCTACACCTGTGGGGCCACCTCCAACTACTACAATATTGAGGTATGGTGCTAAAGCATTTGCGTTTTCTTTTACCGTAAGGGCAGCTTCCCAGTGGGCAATAAGTTTGTGACGTAATTGCAATGCCTCGTTAGTACTTTTCATGGGTAAAGCCGCAGATTGCAATTGTTGATTCCCGAAAAAGTTGGTATCGGCACCGGTAGCAATCACCAACATATCGTAATTGTAAGTACCATTATCTGTTATTACTTGTCTGCTAGGCACTTCAATTTTTTCT
The DNA here is from genome assembly GCA_046296295.1 of Chitinophagaceae bacterium. Lineage (GTDB taxonomy): Bacteria > Bacteroidota > Bacteroidia > Chitinophagales > Chitinophagaceae > UBA10646. The sequence goes on from JBKBLG010000001.1 coordinate 97,166, forward strand.
ACATGTGCAACCCTGAAAAATACATTATTATATGCTTGTAACGCCTTACGAAAAGGGAAAGAAATATTACTAGCATCAAGCCCGCCTGTTGCCACCTGATAAAATAAAGGCTGAAATTGATGATAGTTGTGCTTGTCTAATAACCAAACTTCAACTTTAGATTTATTGGCCAAACGTTGTATTAATTGTAGTCCTGCAAAACCACCTCCTATGACAACGATTTTCATAACTAAATTTTGTACCGCAAATGTAAATCATATTTTCAATAATTTTTGAAAATTAAATAATTATCGGAAGTTTAACAATCTATTCACGCCTTATATTTATCAAATGATTAGAAGGCGTTTTTTACATCAACTAAGTGGCCTGGCAACCCTACCATTGTTATCGCACCTTACGGTAAATGCTCAAAAAAAATCGTCTTTCCCACTAGTAGTAAGCACCTGGGATGCCGGATTAGCCGCCAACCAAGCTGCATTACAACTACTACAACAAGGCAGAAAAGCGATTGATGCCGTAGAAGCAGGCGTAATGGTTACAGAAGCATCTTTGAATTGCTGCGTTGGACTTGGAGCCAACCCCGACCGCGATGGAAAAGTTACCCTCGATGCAAGCATCATGGATCATCAGGGTAATTGTGGCAGTGTTGCTTTTTTAGAACGCATTGCACACCCAATTGCTGTAGCTCGCCGTGTAATGGAGAAAACGCCTCATGTTTTTTTGGTTGGCGAAGGTGCACAGCAATTTGCAGTAGCAGAAGGCTTTCCCCTAGCTCCTGCTACCCTGTCTAGCGACGCCGCCAAAGCCTATGCAGCGTGGCTTAAAACCAGCGAATACAAACCTCAAGCGAATAGAGAAAATCAAGGGCATGGTCCTGCGGCGCCTCCCATATTACCCAGTGGCGAACTCAACCACGATACCATTGGTATGATTGCTATCGATCAAATGGGCAACTTAAGTGGCAGTTGTACTACAAGTGGTATGGGTTTTAAAATGCGTGGCCGCGTAGGTGATAGTCCAATTATTGGTGCTGGTTTATACGTTGATAACGAGGTAGGAGCATGTGTAGCAACCGGCCAGGGCGAAGAAATCATTAAGGTATGTGGCAGCTTTTTGGTGGTTGAGCTCATGCGTAACGGTTTATCACCTACCAAAGCGTGTAAAGAGGCTGTTCGCCGTATTGCTAAAAGGCATCCTAACAGGCCCGACTATTTGCAAGCTTGCTTTATTGCCATTAATAAGCATGCACAAATTGGTGCATTTGCTTTACGAAAGGGTTTTTCTTATGCCGTTGGCACAAGCAATAGCAACGAGCTTAAAAATGCTGCGTATTTATGGTAAAGCCTCTTTTTGAATTAGCCTGCTTTAGCGCAACTGCCGTTGAGCAAGCACAACAACTACCGATTGATAGAATAGAATTATGCAGCAGCTACCTAGAAGGAGGACTCACCCCTTCATATGGATTTTTATTAGAAGCGAATAAAATAAACAAATTAATAACCAACGTTATTGTAAGACCAAGATCAGGCAATTATATCTATAGTAATGTGGAGCAAAAAATCATCTTAAGAGATATCGAAACCATTATTAGCCTTGGCTACCATGGTGTTGTTGTTGGTGCCCTTACGGTAAATGACCAACCAGATTACAAATTTTTAGAAGTTATTACTGAAAAATTTGCAGCACATAGTTGGCTTACTTTTCACCGAGCTTTCGATCATATTCCAGAGGCCAAAAAAGTAGAAGCAATAAAAAATCTCTCAGAAATTGGCTTCAATGCAGTGCTTACAAGCGGAGTACCCAACACTTCAGCAATTCTTGGCATCAATACAATCACCACATTACAATCAATGCTTAGCACCAACAATCTTAGTCTTCAATTAGTTGCAGGTGGTGGTATTCACCACGCTCATGCTGCTAATTTGATACAACAATCAGGTGTTAAGGCAATACATGGAGCCTGCTTACAAAAACCATTTACACCAGATTTCAGGGTTGATGTTACAGAGGTACAAGCTATACATAACAGCTTATTACACCTTTAATAAAATTACAACTAGCGAAGTACAAAATCTTTCACATCAGCCAATTTTACAGTTTTCCCACTTAAAATCACCAATCTTTCAACCACATTCCTGAGTTCTCTAATGTTACCAGTATAGTGATGCGATTGCAGTGCCTTCAAGGCATCAGGTTCAATTTTTTTAACTGCCTGACCATATTCTTCAGCAATCTGAACTAAAAAGTGTTCCACAAGCATCGGTATATCCTCTTTCCTTTCGTTTAACGATGGTACGTGAATGAGTATCACCCCTAGCCTATGGTATAAATCTAGTCTAAAGTTTTTCGCCTCTACCTCTGCCATCAGGTCTTTGTTGGTAGCAGCTACTACCCTAACGTCTACAGTAATTTCTTTATCGCCACCAACTCTGGTAATTTTTCCTTCCTGCAATGCCCTGAGCACTTTTGCCTGAGCCGATAGGCTCATATCGCCAATTTCATCTAGAAACAAGGTGCCACCATTGGCTTGCTCAAACTTACCAATCCGTTGTTTCACAGCACTTGTAAATGCCCCCTTCTCATGCCCAAACAGTTCACTCTCAATTAACTCAGATGGAATGGCCGCACAGTTAACTTCAATAATAGGTCCTTCTCTTCTATTGCTTTTTTCATGCAACCATCTTGCTACGAGCTCTTTACCTGAACCATTTTCTCCCGTTATTAATACCCTTGCATCTGTAGGGGCAACCTTATCTATAGTGGCCTTAATTTGTTGTATGGCAGCACTTTCGCCAATAATAGCTTGCGTTTTGCTTACTTTACGTTTTAAAGTCTTAACATCTTTGGCAAGACTCGTTTTATCTGTAGCATTACGAATAGTAATCAGTAATCGATTTAAATCGGGTGGCTTGCTAATGTAGTCGAAGGCTCCTTTTTTCACGGCATCTACCGCAGTTTCAATATTACCATGCCCACTCACCATTATAATAGGTATATCAGCATTGAATTGAGTGGCTTCCGTTAAAAACTCAATACCATCTTTTTTAGGCATTTTGATGTCGCATAGTACTACATCGTAAGCATTTTTTTGAAACAATTGCCAACCTTCTTCGCCATCGGCAGCAGTTTCTACTTTATAACCCTCCATCTGAAGGATGTCGACCAAACTATTACGAATGGCCCTTTCATCGTCTATCACTAAAATTTTATGCATACTACTCAAAAGTAAAAGAAAGCAATGTACCAAATGCATTACTACCTTACGGTAAATGTTCTTGCAGATAACATAACCATAGCTATATGTCTTATCTTAGCCGCCAAAAGGTAACTACCACATGAATCTGCTGTTGCAACAGCTCACCCTCGTTACGGCTACCGATGTAGCAACTTCAACAGTTGATATTCGGCTCCAAAATGGCATTATAACAGCCATAGATAGTACATTAACACCCGACCACGCAACCGAACAAGTGGTAAATATGCATGGTACTTTTGCCAGTAGTGGCTTTATAGATTTATTTGCACATGGTTGCGAACCGGGTTTCGAACATTGCGAAACGCTTGAAAGTGTAGCTCGTAGTGCCGCCAGCGGCGGATTTACGCAAGTAGCTATCATTCCCAACACCAACCCCGTTATAGACAATAAAAGCTTGGTTAATTTTATTACCCAGCAACCACAACTAGCTGCAAAGCTGTTGCCACTAGGTGCTTTAACCAAAGGTTGTGATGGTAAAGAATTGGCAGAAATGTACGATATGCATCAAGCAGGAGCAGTAGCATTTACTGATGGCTTAAAACCTATTCAAACACCGGGGCTAATGCTCAAAGCACTACAATATGTGAAGGCTTTTAATGGTACTGTTGTACAAATGCCAATGGATCAAAGTATTGGCAAACATGGCCTCATGCACGAAGGTGTTACCAGCACTCGTATGGGCTTGCCGGGCATACCTACCTTGGCAGAAGTGCTATTAATTAAAAGAGATATTGATTTATTACGCTACACCGAAAGTAAGTTACACCTTACAGGTGTAACCTCTGCAGAAGGTATGGCTATAATAGCCGCCGCCAAAAAAGAAGGACTTGCGGTTACTTGCAGCGTTACCCCTTGGCACTTAATGTACTGCGATGAAGACCTGGCCAACTACGATACTAACTTGAAGTTACATACCCCGCTTCGTAGTAAAGCCGATAGAGATGCACTTCGCCTTGCGGTAAGTGAAGGTATAGTAGATGCTATTGCCAGTCATCACATGCCGCATGATTGGGATGCCAAATACTGTGAATTTGAATATGCAAAAGCCGGGATGATTAGTTTACAATCGGCATACCCATTGGTACATACCATATTACCAGAATTAACTCCGCAACAAATCGTACAACTTTTTAGTAGTAACCCAGCCAATATTCTTTCATTACCAGCATCAACGATTGCAATTGGTAACAAAGTATCCCTTACTTTTTTTCAACCGCAACAATCATTTACCGTAAGGGAAAGAGATAATACCAGCAAAAGCACAAACAGTAGTATTTTCAACTTACCGCTTAACGCTAAAATTGTTGGCACCTGCCACCTTGGTCGGTTATATTTGAACCCATAAAATACTACACCATGAACACATTAGAAACTACAACCACCCCGTTGTTAGACATTAAAAAAGAAGGTCTAAAATTCGGCGGCATTTTAAGTGCTATTGCATTACTGATTATGTTTGGTAGCTGGGCAGCCGGTATCAACTCATTTAGCACAGTAACAATGGTTACTACCTTTGTTCCTTACATGATTATTTTGTTACTGGTAGGCGGTTTTGATGTTCGCAAACGCAATGGCGGATATTTAACTTTTAAAGAAGCTATCCAATATTCTTTTTTAGCTTATGTGGTGGTTGCAGTGGTAGTAGCGCTAGCTACTTATATTTTATACAACTTTATTGATCCTGAGCTTACGCAAAAGTCGTTTGAACAAGGCATGAACTTCACCAGAAGCTTCATGGAAAAAATGGGTGCTAGTGAAGCTGATATTGAGAAGGCTATGGCCGATGCTGAAGCCAAAAAAGAAAGCAACACAAGTATTGGAACGATTCTTATGGGCACAGGCCTCGGCTTAATATGGGATTTTGTAAAAGCACTTTTAATTAGCTTAGTGATTAGAAAAGAAAAGCCGTTGATGTAATTCGCGGTATCAATTTTATATGGACTTATCTATTGTAATACCACTATACAACGAGGAAGAATCTTTACCAGAGTTAACGCAGTGGATTGAACGCGTTGCTACTAGCCATCAATACAGCTACGAGATTATTCTGGTAGATGATGGCAGTACCGACCGTAGTTGGCAAATTGTGCAACAACTTTCACAACAAAATGCCAACATAAAAGGCATTAAGTTTCAGCGGAATTATGGCAAAAGTGCCGCTTTAAACGAAGGTTTTAAGGCGGCACAAGGTGAAGTTGTAATTACAATGGACGCCGATTTGCAAGATAGCCCCGATGAAATTCCGGAACTACGCCGCATGATTATTGAGGATAAGTTTGATTTGGTAAGCGGATGGAAGAGAAAGCGTTACGACAATGCCATTACCAAAAACTTTCCATCTAAAATTTTTAATGCAGCAGCAAGGGCCAGCAGTGGTATTTACCTACACGATTTTAACTGTGGGTTAAAAGCTTATCGCAAAAAAGTGGTAAAAAGTATTGAAGTGTATGGCGAAATGCACCGCTACATACCCGTGCTTGCCAAATGGTCAGGCTTTCGCCGTATCGGTGAAAAAGTAGTAGAACACAGAGCTAGAAAATACGGAACCACTAAATTTGGTTGGGAACGTTTTGTGAATGGTTTCTTAGACTTAGCAACCATTAGCTTTGTAAGTAAGTTCGGGAAAAGACCAATGCACTTTTTCGGCTTATACGGCACCCTCTTCTTCTTCCTTGGTACTGCTTTTAGTATTTACCTCGGTGCAGCTAAAATTTTTATGGATGATTTTTCCGTCACCAATAAACCCATGTTTTACATTGCATTAACCACCATGATTATTGGTATGCAAATGTTTTTAGCTGGATTTGTAGCTGAATTGGTAGCACGTAATTCATCAGAAAGAAACGCTTACCTCATAGAAGAAAAGCTTGGCATTAGCTAAGCTTTTCTTTTTATTACAACACTTATGAATTCGCCTATTGTTCCATTGCTGCAACCCTCTGAAATTGTTAATCTCGCTTTATTTCTAGAGCAACTTCCTACAGAGTTAACGCAATAGTATCAACCACATTCATTTACCGAAAGGCACCTACAATTTTTCTGCAATAATACACCCGTAAATATTGGTTTTATAAGTATAGACCCCCTTACGGGTAAAATTATTGGCTATGCAGCGTTGCTTACAGGTGGCAACCGTTATGATATTGCACGTTGGCAACAGTATCAATTTTCCTTTCATCCAACTACAGTGGCAAGCTATACACCGATGATAGCACACGCATATCAGGGAAATGGTTTGGCTAAAAAAAGGTTTCATGTTATTATTGCACACTTCAAAAACGGCAAACTACTGTTTGTAAGTTGCTACTTTTGGAGTGGTGTAAATGCTGAAAATTAAAAGGGAATAAGTTTTTTCGAAAAAATCGGATTTGCCAATAAACATTCTTTTGAATATCAGGGTCTACACTACGATTTAATGTATGTATGCTTGGTAATAAAATATGCATGCATTAAAAGTTGAACTCAAACCAAATGATTTATAACACCACTATACTTGTATGCTCAAAAAGCCTAGTGCTATTATTATAGGACCTGCACATCCACTACGTGGAGGGCTCGCCTCTTTTAACGAACGCTTAGCTCGCCAATGGCAGCATCATGGTTATGATACTACTATTGTTACCTTTTCATTACAATATCCTAACTTTTTATTTCCAGGCACTACACAATATTCTTCAGAGCCGGCACCAACCGATATTAATATTAACGTTGACATCAACGCTATTAATCCGTTCAATTGGGTATTGGTTGGTAACAAACTTCGCCGCTTGAAAGCCGATGTAATTATTGTACGTTATTGGTTACCCTTTATGGGGCCTTGCTTGGGAACTATTTTGAGACTTGCTAAATGGAACAAGCATACCAAAGTAATTTGTATCGCCGATAATATTATTCCGCACGAACGTCGTATTGGCGATAACTTATTCACGCATTATTTCGTTGGGCCTATTGATGGTTTTATCACAATGAGCCAAACGGTATTGAACCAACTACCCAAATTTTCAAAAAAACCCGCACAACAAGTAGTACATCCGTTGTACGACAATTTTGGCGCTGCCGTTGATAAACAAACCGCCAGAAAACGATTAGGCATTAACGAAAACGAGAAGTTGATTTTATTCTTTGGCTTCATTAGGCATTATAAAGGACTCGACATTTTGTTCGATGCTATGAACCAAATTAATCTTAAACACGCTGGTGTTCGGTTGTTAGTAGCAGGCGAATTTTATGAAGATAAGCAGAAATACATTAAGCAGATATACGATTTGAACATTGCCCATTTACTGCACATGCGTACCGATTTTATCCCCGATAGTGAAGTACGCTACTACCTTTCAGCGGCCGATTTTGTAATTCAACCCTACCGCAATGCCACACAAAGCGGTGTTACCCCACTCGCCTATCATTTTGAAAAACCAATGTTGGTAACCAATGTTGGCGGCTTACCCGATATGGTTCCCGATGGCAAAGTGGGTGTAGTTGTAGAACCCAATGCCGCTGAAATTGCCAATGGCATCATGCGCTTGTATGGCATGGGCGAACAGCATTTTCTACCACATTTGCGAGCCGAAAAAAACAAGTATAGCTGGAAAGTACTTGTAAATACTATTGAAACTTTAGCATCGTTACCAAATACGCATCCTGCTACGGAGCTACCCTATTTACCGTAAGGTGAATGGTACCCTTGCGGTAAATGTGATGACAATTTGGTAACACTTGTATTTTTTTGAGAGCAGCCTTAGATATTTACACAAAATTGTTCGTGTGATTTACAGAAGCAGAGCTCCATTACGCATTGGATTAGCAGGTGGCGGTACCGATGTTAGTCCGTACGCCGATACTTATGGTGGTGCCATTTTAAATGCTACAGTTAGCTTATATGCTCATGCAAGCATAGAACCTATTGAAGAAAATGGCATTATTATACAAGCCTTAGACCGCAAAGAAGAACAGCGTTTTGCATGGGCTAGCGAACTACCTATTAACGGAACACTCGATTTGTTGAAAGGCGTTTATAACCGCATTCAGAAAGATTATGGCTTGCCCCTAACATCGTTCAAACTAAGTACTTATGTAGATGCACCTGCAGGAAGTGGCTTAGGTACTTCGAGTACGTTGGTGGTAGCTATTATTGGTGCATTTGCTGAAATGCTGAAACTACCCTTAGGTGAATATGATATTGCACATTATGCCTACGAAATAGAACGCAACGATTTGAAGCTTGCCGGTGGCCGACAAGATCAATACGCAGCTACATTTGGTGGTGTTAACTTCATGGAGTTTTATACCAACGATAAAGTAATTGTGAACCCGTTGCGTATTCGACAAGATTATATTAACGAGCTTGAAAGTAATATGGTGTTGTACTTTACTGCAACCAGCCGAGAAAGTGCCACTATTATTAAAGAACAGCAGCACAATGTACAGTCCGATAACAAATCGAGCATTGAAGCCATGCACCAACTCAAGGAACAAGCTCGTATGATGAAGGAAGCTTTGCTGAAAGGTCGCTTACATGAAATTGGTGAAATTCTTGATTATGGTTTTGAGCAGAAACGTAAGATGGCTAAAAACATCAGCAATCAGCAAATTGAAACAATATACGAGGCTGCTAAAAAAAGTGGTGCTACGGGTGGTAAAATAAGCGGTGCTGGTGGTGGTGGTTTCATGATTTTTTATTGCCCCGGTAATACCCGATACCGTGTAATGGAAACACTTCGCAGCTTTGGTGGCGAGGTGAAAAATTATCAATTTACCCAGCAAGGGTTGAGTACTTGGAGTGTGTAAGTTTTTTAGGAATATATCTTTAACTGTTATGGGGTTGCCTGCGGCAACCCCATAACAGTTAAGTTCATTTACCGTAAGGTATTACACCTCGTTAGGTACTTGGGCCGGTGTATGAATACCATTGATTTCATTGAGCCGCGGACGTAAGCGAACTTTGCTTTTATTGAAAATATTTTGTCCTTTATCAATACCACTTCGTATTTGCTTTTGGCGCTCTACCGGCATGTGTATTGTTGATTGACATGCCTTGCTACAGCAACCTTCGTAAGTAGCTGCACAATTTTCGCACTGAATAAACAACAAATGGCAACCATCGTTTTTGCAATTTGTATGCACATCGCAAGGGGCGCCGCACTGATGACATTTCGCTAAAACATGTGGGGTGATTCGTTCGCCAAGGCGATTATCGAACACGAAATTTTTACCAATAAACTTACTTTCTAACCCAGCCTCTTTTACCTGCTTAGCATAGTTAATAATGCCACCTTCTAAATGGTACACATTTTTAAAGCCTTTATGTAACATGTAGGCACTAGCTTTTTCACAACGAATGCCACCCGTGCAATACATAATAATGTTTCTATCTTCATTACCCTTCATCATATCTACCGCCATGGGCAGTTGGTCGCGAAACGTATCGCTTGGTATTTCAATAGCGTTTTCAAAATGCCCCACTTCGTATTCGTAATGGTTTCGCATATCAATTACCAGAGTATTAGGGTCTTGCAGTAGGTTGTTCATGGTAACAGCATCTACGTATTTACCCTTGTTTTGCATCGAAAAATTGGGGTCGGTAATACCATCTGCTACAATTTTTTCACGCACTTTCACTTTGAGTACCCAAAAGCTCTTACCATTATCATCTACCGCAATATTGAGCCTCAAGTTATTTAAAGCCGGAATGCTGTACAAGAAAGTTTTAAAGGCTTCAAAGTTGTGCTCGGGCACACTTATTTGTGCGTTAATACCTTCAAAAGCAACGTAAATACGGCCAAACACTTGTAGTGCATGTAAGTGTTTGTACAAATCGTCTCTAAAGGCTTGTGGATTTTGAATAGCGAAATAGTTGTAGAAACTAATGGTTATTCGCTTAAAGGGCTCGGCATATAACAATGCTTTAAGTTCTGCATTGCTAATGCGGTTGTGCAATAAAGGCATAATACATTTTTTGACATCATTTACCGTAAGGTAATAATGTGGCGTTAATAAATAGCTCCCAATTACAGGTTGGGCAAAATGTGCAACAAAAATAAGGCTTAACACGCTAAAATAACAACAAACGGATTTGGTGCCTTGCGGCAAATAAGTAATTGCCACCACAAACAACATGTATCTATTACATCTATTAACCTTTGTAATTACAACAACTTAAGGGTGGTTTAATGTGCTTTTAAGTAATAGGTTAAATTGTTTTTAAAATGCTTGTAATTATTAGTAACCTACCGATTTAACTAAGTATTTTGTTATGTATTCTTACGAACTATATGCCAGAAACTTGGTCTAAATATCAACTTGCAGGGTTGCAGCAATTGGTGCAGTTAAAACCGTCGTTAGCATATGCTGTTAACGGCAAAAAAAATGCTACTCAAGAAATTGCAACACTTCATAAAAATATAGAAAATTTTGTAGATGTATTTTGTAACTACGAACTTGCCGATAACGATTACTTTAGCATGCAGGTTAGTCAGCAAGGGTATGGTTCAGTAGCAGACTGGTTAGAACAAGCACCGCTTGAGCAAATAATCAAGTATATTTCTTACACTATATGGACTGATAAAGTGGCCCCTGGTTTTTTTATTGAAACTATTAACGATGGCTCTTTGCACCAAGCACTTGCAAGATTAGAACATATCTTACAAGGTAATTGGCAGCTATAAATTGGTTTTCTACGGAATGCTTGCAACCTTGTGAAGGCTTTGTTAAGACAACATGTATAAAAGCCTTATCTTCAACGCCTTATTTTTATTACTCACTTGCTGTATGGAAAGATTTCAAGGACTATTAGGCATTGTTCTCATTCTAGGAATTGCTTTTTTAGCATCGAACAATCGTAAAAAAATTAATTACCGATTGGTAATAAGTGGTATCGGCTTGCAATTGCTTATTGCCGTTTTAGTATTAAAAGTACCTCCTGTAACACGCTTTTTTCAAGGTCTTGGGCATATTATTGAAAAAATTGAACAGTTCGCCAAACAAGGTGCGGGCTTCGTGTATAATGGCGTAATGGTAAGCACACCCGACGGTGTTAAAAACTATGGCGAAAGTGGTTTTGTATTTGCCTTTAGTGTTACGGCCACCATTATTTTAGTGTGTGTTTTGGTAGCTATTTTTTATCATTTTGGTATCATGCAACGCATTATTGCAGTAATTGCTAAAGCAATGAACCAGGTAATGCGTGTAAGTGGTGCAGAAGCATTAAGTAACGTGGCAAGTGCCTTTGTAGGGCAAGTAGAAGCACAAGTAATGATACGCCCCTACCTACCTACCATGACTAAAAGCGAGTTGCTTGCAAGTATGAGTGGCAGCCTTGCTTGCATTGCAGGAGGTATTTTAATTGTATACGCTAACATGGGTGCAAAAGCTGAGTTTTTATTAACGGCTAGTTTAATGGCAGCCCCAGGAGCATTAGTGATTTCAAAAATTGTATATCCTGAAACAGAAGAGAGTCAAACAATGGGCAAAGTAAAACTCGATGTTAAAAGCGAGTACAGCAATGTTATTGATGCTATTAGCCATGGTGCAGCCGATGGCTTTAAAATTGCCATGAACGTAATTGCCATGCTCATTGGTTTTATTGGCTTAATTGCATTAATCAACTTCGTATTGTTAAAGTGCAGCTTGTGGGCAGGTATGAGCACACCACTTTCATTAGATTTGTTGTTCAGCAAGTTATTCTATCCCATGGCTTGGGCTATGGGTGTACCAAGTAGCGATGTTAATTTTGCAGCTACTTTAATGGGGCAAAAACTTACCATTAACGAGTTTGTAGCTTTTAAATCGCTAACCGATGGTAGTGCACCCGCATTAACAGCAAAAGGCACTTTAATTATTACCATTGCTATTTGTGGTTTTGCCAATTTCAGTAGCGTAGGCATGCAAATTGGTGGTATTGGCGCTATTGCACCAAGCCGCCGTGCCGATTTAGCACAGCTAGGTATGAAGGCCTTACTCTGCGGCACTTTAGCCAGTTATTTAAGTGCTACTTTGGCTGGCATTTTAGTATAACAACATTGGCCGTAAGGAAGAATATAATTTAAGCAGCTTCGGCTGCTTTTTTTGCCTTACGGCCAATTAAATTATCGGGCTTGGTAATAATTGTAAGTGGCTTGCAGCTAATGCAATAAATTTGCAACCATCGGTAATAAAGGGTGTTATAATAGCACCTTACGGTAAATGATAATAAGTATGCAAACAGATATTTCAGCCTTAATAGCTGCTCAACAACACGAAAGATTACAAGCAATAGGAAGGAAAGTTTTGAACCACGAACGTTTAACACCTGCAGAAGGATTATTACTGTTCACAGATGCACCCTTAGCTTATGTGGGTGCACTAGCCAATTGGAAGCGAGAACAATTACATGGTAATAAAACATACTTCAACCGCAATTTTCATATTGAACCAACCAACGTATGTGTATTCAGTTGTAAATTTTGTAGTTACAGCCGATTGTATGCACACCGCGAAGAAGGCTGGGAATTAAGTATTGACCAAATGCTTGATATCGTTAAAAAATACGATGGCAAGCCTGTTACCGAAGTGCATATTGTAGGTGGTGTTCATCCTAAGATGAATTTGAACTTTTTCGCCGATTTGCTACGCCAAATTAAAGCACACCGCCCCGACTTGCACATTAAAGGCTTCACAGCGGTTGAGCTAGATTATATGTTCCGCAAGGCCAAATTGAGTGTTGAAGAAGGCTTGCGTGTATTACATGAAGCTGGCTTAGATAGCTTACCTGGTGGTGGTGCAGAAATTTTTGATGCTGAGGTGAGAGCCAAAATTTGTAATGATAAAGTTGATGGCGAAGGTTGGTTAGCTATTCATAAAGCAGCACACCTATTAGGCATGCACAGTAACGCCACCATGTTGTACGGCCATTATGAAACATACGAACATCGTATTGATCATATGGAAAAGTTGCGCCAGTTACAAGACGAAACTAAGGGCTTTAACACGTTCATTCCATTGAAGTTTAGAAATGAGAATAACGAAATGAGCCATATAGCAGAAACATCGATAATTGAAGACATGAAAGTGTATGCTGTTGCTCGATTGTATTTAGATAACTTTCCACATATTAAAGCTTACTGGCCAATGCTTGGCAGGCATAATGCACAACTTACACTGAGTTTTGGTGTGAATGATTTAGATGGCACCATAGATGATACAACGAAAATTTATAGTATGGCAGGTAGCGAAGAGCAATCGCCATCGTTAACAACAGCGGAGCTCGTGGGTTTAATACAACAGGTACGCAGGGAGCCTGTTGAGCGTGATACGTTGTATAACGAAATTAAAAATTATAAAGATGTTGATGTTGCTACCCTTGCGGTAAATCCTTTATACAATTAAGGGCGTCATTTACACGTAAGTGTAGTTTAATTACAAAAAAAAGCGGTTACCTTTTAGGTATCCGCTTTTTTTAGGTAGAAGGTAAATGTACTCCCAACATCTACAGTGCTTTCTACTTCTATACGGCCTCCCATACTTTCTATTTGATGCTTGGTAATAAATAAACCAATGCCTTTAGCATCGGTATTACCATGAAAGGTTTCGTGTAAGCCAAATATGCGTTTTTCATGCTTGGCCAAATCAATACCTAAACCGTTATCGGCAACTCGAATTTGATACTCTTGTTCAAGTAGTGTTACTACAATATCGATCTTTGCTTTACGCTTCGGCGAACGATACTTAATAGCATTGGTAATTAGATTGAGAAAAATACTATCGAGGTAAGGCAGTATGCCCATAACCCAAGCGTTAGGTGGTATGCTGGTATTAACAGTAACTTCATACTGTGTTATTAAGCCTCTTACGGCTGTAAGTGCAGTTTCTAGGGGTTGTTGTAGCTGAATCGCTACCAAGTTTTCTTTTTGTGTTGCAGTACCACGCACAATTTCTTGTAGGTTGGCAATGGTATCTATTAAGTTATTAGATGCTTTTGAGAGCAATTGAACAAATGTGTTTTGGGTAATTTCAGGAAAATCTTTACTAATAGCATCTATTAGCATACTAATATTACTTGCATGCGACCTGAGATTATGCGATACAATATGAGCAAAACTGCGTAGGCTTTCGTTTTGTTTATTGGCAATACTTAATAACAATTGTTGCCGCTCTTCTGATTTCTTACGTTCAGAAATATCTTGAAACACGCCATATAATCGGGTACAAACGCCATTTTTTAATTCGGCTTTGCCGATAGCCCTGCACCAAACATGATTACCTTTCATTGTTACCAATTCAAGTTCTACATCGTATGGAACACCATGTAAAATAGCATCGTTGACTTTTGCCGATATTAGATTACGGCTTTCTCCCTCTTTATAGAAGTTGATGGCAGTATTTATATCAGGAATATAATCGTGTGGAACTTCGTGAATTTCTTTGGTAATGCTAGACCATATAACACGGTTGTGTTTTAAATCAACTTCCCAAGTACCAATTCTAGCAATTTTGTTGGTTTCGTTTAATATTTCCTCAATTCTAAGTTTTTCGGCATCTCGTTCTTTGATGTGAGTAATGTCGGACGATGAAATAATGAGTCCGCCAATACTATCATCTGCTTTATACCAAGGCCGAACATCCCACATGATCCACTGAACACTTCCATCGGCTCGTACGAACTTATCTTCAGTGGAACTGATGGTTTCACCTTTTAAGCAACGTTGATGTATGGCTTTCCATTCTTCTGATATTTCTGGAAATATCTCATAGTGCGACTTACCTATGATAGGTTTATTACCAAGATGATAATCGCTGATCCACTTAACTGATGCAGCAATATATCTCATGTTATCATCGAGCATACAAATAGATGCTGCACTTTGCTTGAAGATGCCTTCAAACATTTGTTCTGTTTGCTTAAGCTTCGTAATGTCTACGTAATAGCCAATCATTTTTACCGCAAGGCCATTTTCGTCGTATTCTATTACTTTCCCTTTATCGAGTACCCAAATCCATTTTCCGGTTTTGTGCTTAAATCGTATATCAATTTCATAATAAGGGCTTTTGCCTTGAATATGATTGGTAATAGCTTTATAAGCAATGTCGTAATCATTGGGGTGTACCCATTTTTTCAATGTAGCTAATGAAGTTTTTTTGACTTCCTCTAACGATAAGCCCAACATGGCTGCACAATGCTCGTTCATTATGAACTCGTCGGTAGTAATATCCCAACACCATAAGCCAAGTGCAGTTGCAGCTTGTAACTTTTCGAGATCAAAACAAATATGATCTACTTTTTCATCATTGAATTGATGCGTGGTACATCGTATATCAGTAACTACAGCGACATGAATACCTTCTTGAAACACCGAGGTAATAAAGTTCTGCTGCTGTACCTCAAATTGCCATTGACTTGTAAGATGACCTTCTTTGTGAGCAAAGCCAATGGTGAGTGATACCTCTGAACGCTTTAATAATTGTGCTATAAAAGTTTTAATAATAGTATTGGCATGTACACGATTGGTACAAGCTTTATTAATGGAGAATTGTAAAGTACTGCTTAGCCAATAATGCTTTGTATGTGGCTGATACAACACAAAGCCATAGTTGGCATTTTGCTCAATAAACTGAAAGGCAGTTTGACTTTCAGTAACTAATTGATGATAACTATATTGGGTAAGCATCGCTTTAGTTTAACAGAGATATGGATTAAATGTACGATATAAATGTAAATACTTCTAGTTGTCACCCTACTTAAATAGTAATGAAAACTTACGCAAATACTTATTATTACAACTTAAAAAGAAACGCCTAAACTTAAATATGGTAATAAACGCTGCGCCTGATCGCTATACATGGCACTAATTTCAAGAGGCCCAAGTACAAAATTATATCCAATACCAACCGCATATCCGGTTAAAAATACCGGTTCTTTATAGCTGTAATTAGTAGGTATAAAATTGTACATAGCAACGTTAGAACGTACCATTACATGAAAATTACTATAAGCTTGCCAACGAATGCCAAGCTGAAAAGCACCAATGCTATTAGCTGCAACCATTCCTTCATCTAAACCGGCAAAAACAATTTGATTACGATAGGTTGATTGCAATCCTCCTACATAAAAATCGTTCGTAAAACGCTGTTTATAATTAAAGTTGATACCAGCCTGCGATAATGAAAAAACAGTTAGCCGGTTACTAATGGGTACATATGTTTCAAACCGCATACGAACAATTGGATAATTATTAAAACTAATTCGCAAGCTATCAAAGCCATTAATTGTACGTTCTTGCACGCTGTATTGTAATCGTGGCGTTTGATTATGCACCCAACCTATTTCAACAAACCCCTTTGCACCATATTTCGGAAAAAAGCTACTATTGAGTGAATTGTGTTTATAAATGAGATAGGCGGTATTCACATCATAAGTTCCATCAATATTTAAGTTCGTTGGTAAGGTTGTTTTGTAGCGAAAATGTTCGTAGCGATTACCAATACTAACGCTGTTACGAAGGCTATTGCTAAAACCAATATTCATATCATGTGCTACATAAGCAAGCCGATAATTACCTTCATTATCAAAATTACCGTTGTAGCGGTTGTGTTTTAGTTCTTCAAGCTGTAGCGATGCGTTGAGCGTAAAGTTTTTTAGCTTACCAAAAAACTGTGTATGCTCGCCACGTACACGTACATTTTCGCCCAAGTTTAAAGTTACCATAGAACGACTGTATGGTAAAAAGAAATTACGACTCGTAACATTACCGATTAAACTAACACCTGTGAATGTGTTGTAATGAATACCAAGCTTTGTAAAAGTTAAAGGATTTTCCTCTACATCAAATACTAGTTGTACGGCTCCATTTTCTCCAGGCTCTAAGTAATAAACGATTTTACGATAGTAGCGTGTACCAAAAGCCCTACGAACAGCCTCACTCAATGCTTCGGCTGTATAGTAGCGATGGTCTTTCAGCTGCGTACGATGTAAGAAAAAACGTTCATCAGTTTGTTGTAAGCCTTTTACAATAATTCTTTCAACATAAGCATGGGTTACATCGGGCAAGGTGTATGTAGTTTTTTCACTTGCGTAAATGGCATTTAAACTATCGGCCATACGCTTAAATATGGGGTACATTTTTCTTCCCGCCTCAATACCGCTATCTATGATAGCAGCAGCACTGTTAAAGCTACCCATGTTATAATCATCTAATCGTTGATGGATGTATACATTACATAATGTACGCTGTTTTTTTGCGTCTTCATCTTCTCTGAAAAAAGCAATTTGAAGCATTACCTGAAATACATTCTGAATTTTTTCTTTCGCCAATAAGCCACCTGCTACATTACTTCCGATAACAATACTTGCACCCAATTGCTTTGCATCTTCTACCGGAAAGTTTCGAACAATACCTCCATCTACCAATTTCTGATCTTTGTAATCAACTGCAGTAAATACCGATGGTATAGCCATGCTACTTCGCAATGCATAAACTAACAATCCGCTATCGTGTATAACTGCTTTACCATTACTAACATCGGTTGCAACACATCTGAATTTGCGTGGCAACGAATTAAAATTTTGTATTTTATGTACAGGAAAAAATAGCTCACTTAGTTTCAACCAAATTTCCTGACTTTCAAGTACACCGCTCGGTAATCGAAACCTATTTTTAATCCATGGTAATTCAATAGCATAGCGGTTATACTCATCTTTCTCTTCCATAATTTGTCGGCTCAGAATAGAAGTGTTGGTCAAATGCGCTTCCCAATCCATAGCACGTACCATTTGTTCAATACTGTCGGCGGTGTAACCACTGGCGTACAAAGCACCAATGATAGCTCCCATACTAGTACCGGTTACCACATCTACCTGCAACCCAGCACTATCAATGGCTTTCAAAATACCAATATGAGCTAAACCCTTCGCTCCACCACCGCTTAAGGTAATTCCAACTTTAGGTCGTTGTTGCGGTGCTTGTCCATTTACCGTAAGGTGAAAACACAGCAACATACAATAAGCAATAAAATAGCACCAACTTGCACTAAAATGTGTAAGCTTGCTTATTGTTGTATTATGAGAAAGGTATTTACGAATATACATTTGCTGGCAGGTGTTCATAAAGATGCTAAGTTATTGCGTAATGCTGCATTAGCCGAATTACCAATATTAACAAATGCCTACCTTACGGTAAATGATGGATGCATTACCAATATAGGGGTGATGGCCGATTGGGATGCCAGCTTGCTACAACCCACCGATCAAGTTATTGATCTGCAAGGTAAAAGCATACTACCCTGTTGGTGCGATAGCCATACACACCTTGTTTTTGCCGCAAGTAGAGAACAAGAATTTGTAGCCAAACTGCAAGGAAAAACATACGCCGAAATTGCTGCCGCAGGCGGTGGCATTCTCAATTCGGCTCGTAAAGTTGCCGAAACAGCCGAAGCTACATTATTTGCACAAGCGAGCGAACGATTACAAGCTGTAATGCGGTTAGGTACAGGTGCTATTGAAATTAAGAGTGGTTATGGTTTATCACTTGAAAGTGAGTTAAAAATGTTACGTGTAATTGCCCAACTAAAAGCCAGCTACAATATTCCCATTAAAGCCACTTTTTTAGGAGCACATGCTTACCCCGAAGCTTACAAACATCAGCCAGCGCAATACATTAATCTTATTATCAACGAAATGTTACCAGCTATTGCTAGTGAGCAACTAGCCGATTATGTAGATGTATTTTGTGAGCAAGGTTTTTTTAGTGTTGCCGATACATTACGAATTTGCGAGGCGGCAGCTACATACGGAATACGACCAAAAATTCATGCCAATCAATTGCATGTAAGTGGCGGAGTACAAGCTGGCATTCAAGCCAATGCTATCAGTGTTGATCACCTGGAAAGTATGGATGTAGATGCCATACAAGCTCTTGCACAAAGCAATACCATTGGTACTATGTTACCTACGGCGGCTTATTTTTTGCGTATGCCCTACCCACCTGCCCGCACCATGATTGATGCCGGCTGTGCATTAGCCTTAGCTAGCGATTTTAACCCAGGAAGTAGCCCAAGCGGCAATATGAATATCGTTGTAAGCATGGCTTGTATTCAAATGAAAATGTTGCCCGAAGAGGCTATCAATGCGGCCACCATCCAAGGTGCTCATGCAATGGAGGTTGCTGCACAAGTGGGCAGCATTTCGGTAGGAAAAAAAGCCAATTTTATAGTAACACAACCTATTCCGAGCATTGCATATATTCCGTATGCTTTTGGTACTAATTTAATTCATCAAGTATATATCAATGGCGAACCAATTTAGCTAAAGAGTACACTTGTAACGTGTATCTATGATATATTGAATTTTCCAACCTACTTCTGTGTTAATTAGTTGAAAACTGTTGATACCACAATGCAACAGCTTCGCTTGATAATAGAAATGATAGGGTGCCCAAACGCTGGCCAACTTTCCATCGGTTTGTATGATGATGCTGTCAAGTTGTTCATTCAAGCTGCCCGCAGTTGTTTGTGTAATACTTTTAAAGAAGTGAGCAATTTGTTCTGTTCGTACAATATTCCCTTTTGCGGTGGTTGCCACAGATTGAAAAATAACATCGTTACATAAAGTACGCCTCATAATACTTGTATCGGCCAATTGCATTCCTTTAAAAAAAGTTCTTATTACTTGCGCTACGGCTGCAGTATCTTGCAATGAAGATTGGGAGAATACGTTGCCGTAAATGTTGAAGCACACTATTACCAAAAAAAGTTGTGTTATCTTTTGTTTCATCGTCTAAAACTACCATTTACTGTAAAATAATCGTATACCATTGGTGTAATTCTAAATTGCTCGGTGTAACGTAACTTTCGGTCATGAATGTACAAATGGAAGCAAGTTGGAAAACACAACTTCAAGCAGAATTTTCAAAGCCATACTTTCAAGAATTAGCTGCTTTTTTAAAAACTGAAAAAGCCTTGCAGCGCATCATTTACCCGCAAGGGTCGCTTATCTTCAATGCCTTTGCTCAAACCCCTTTTAACGATGTTAAAGTAGTATTACTTGGGCAAGATCCTTATCATAACCCAGGCGAAGCAATGGGCCTTAGTTTTAGTGTACCACAAGGTGTTCGCATACCGCCATCGCTACAAAATATCTATAAAGAATTACAAACCGATATTGGTATGCCTATACCACAAAGTGGCGACTTAACACCGTGGGCCAAGCAAGGTGTACTGTTATTAAATGCCAGTTTAACTGTACGAAAAAACGAGCCGCAAAGTCATAGCAAAATTGGCTGGAGTCAATTTACCGATGCTGCCATTCGTAGGTTAAGCGAGCAACATGAAGGATTGATTTTTCTGTTATGGGGCCGCAGTGCTCAAGAAAAATTAGCTTGTATAGATGCAACCAAGCATCATGTACTCAAAGCGGCACACCCCTCGCCTTTAAGTGCACACAATGGTTTTTTTGGATGCAAACATTTCAGTAAAACCAACGAATTGCTAACACAACAAGGCAAAACACCAATAGATTGGAAAATAACTCCTTAATTGCGGCTACATAAAATTAAACATTGATAAATGCGTTGGCTCAACTTATTATTCGGACGAATTTGGGCACTATGGGGTTTGATAACATTTATTGTAACCTTTCTATTGTTCTTTTTGCCCTCTATGGCATGTTATCTTATACCAGAGCCTCAAGGCATGCATTTGTTCATAGCCATTGCCCGTTGGTGGATGCGTGTATGGTTAACCCTCATTGGCTGCCCCATTAAAGTAACTGGTAAAAGCAACTTTCAACCCGGCGAAGCCTATATTGTTACATGTAACCATAATGCCCTGCTCGATGTTCCGCTTTCATCGCCATTCATTCCCGCTGCCAACAAAACCATCGCTAAAGATAGCTTTGCCAAAGTACCGATCTTTGGTTGGTATTACCGTAAAGGCAGTATTCTCGTGAATCGCAGAAGCGATGCCAGCAGGCGTAGAAGCTACGATGCAATGCGAAAAGTGCTCGCAAAGGGCATGCACATGTGCATTTATCCCGAAGGCACACGCAACAGAAGTAAAGAACCCCTCAAAAGCTTTTACGACGGTGCCTTCAAGCTATCGGTAGATAGTGGTCACAGTATCATTCCTGCCATTATTACCGGCACCAAAAAAGCAATGCCTGCTACCATCCCGTTCTTTTTATTACCGCAACGTTTGAGCATTAATTTTTTAGCCCCCGTGTCACCTTACGGTAAAAGTGTAGACGAACTGAAAAATGAAGTGTACAACATCATGCACCACGCATACCTTGAATACACTAACAACCAATAAACTTCGCCAACAAAAAATGCAGTCATAGCAGATAAGTACATTTTTCAATTGATTTTCGATACTTTGATTTTTCAATTACCATTGCCATGCCACACGAAGCCATTTCAGTATTCGATATGTTTAAAATAGGTGTTGGGCCTAGCAGCAGCCATACCCTTGGTCCTTGGCGTGCAGCCTTGCAGTGTATCGAGTATTTACGAACAAAACAACTTATCCATCAAGTACAACACATACAAGTACTTTTATATGGGTCATTGGCCAAAACTGGTAAAGGTCATGGTACAGATATTGCAGTACTGCTCGGACTTGCTGGTGAAGACCCTGTAACAATAGACGTTAACACCATTACACCAACCATAGAAAAGCTGCAACAAACGCATGATATGTTGCTGGGAAAAACACATAAAATCACACTTAACCCCTCAACAGATGTAGTGTTTCTCATGAACGAGTCGCTACCCTTTCACCCGAACGGCATGACGTTTTTGGTACAATTACAACATGGCGAAGCTATTGCTCAAACCTATTATTCCATCGGCGGCGGCTTTGTGGTACAAGAGGCTGCAAGTAACCCAACAAGTACTCCAACTGTTGAGCTACCCTTCCCTATTAATACCGCCAACGATTTATTGCATTGGTGTATGAAAACTGGTATGAGTATTCATGAAGTTGTAGCCGAAAACGAACTTGCCTGGCGTTCTGAACATGAAACCAAAGCAGGTGTACTACGCATTTGGGAAGTAATGAAGCAATGCATGTACCGAGGTTGTCATACCAATGGTATTTTGCCCGGCGGCTTACAAGTACGCAGAAGAGCCTTCGACCTTAACAAAAAACTCATGGCTAATCGTACTTATAACAACTTTGAAACTTGGGTTGATGCTATTCGCAAAGGGGGTAATAACTTTCAATACATTTTAGATTGGGTTAGTTGTTTTGCCCTTGCGGTAAATGAAGAAAATGCCAGCTTCGGCCGCGTAGTAACAGCACCAACCAATGGAGCTGCTGGCGTAATTCCGGCAGTGTTACAATACTATATTACTTTTTGTGATGGTTTAGATGAAGATAAAATCGTTCGATTTTTATTAACTGCCAGCGAAGTAGGAAGCATTTTTAAAAAAGGTGCTACCATTTCTGCGGCTATGGGTGGTTGTCAAGCCGAAATTGGCGTGAGCAGTGCCATGGCTGCCGCCGCTTTAACAGAATGCTTAGGCGGCACGCAACGACAAGCTTTAATGGCGGCCGAAATAGCCATGGAACACCACCTTGGGCTCACTTGCGACCCCATTGCAGGTTTGGTTCAAGTACCTTGTATAGAACGCAATACTATGGGAGCAATTAAGGCTATCACGGCATCGCAATTGGCGTTACAGAGTAGTCCAGATTATGCCAAAGTAAGTTTAGATAAGGTTATTACTACTATGTGGCATACAGCACTAGATATGAGCCACAAATACAAAGAAACTGCCGATGGCGGCCTCGCAGTGCACATTCCTATTAGCCTAAGTGAGTGCTAGTGAACTGATTGTTTCATTCACTATCGCAAAGGCATCTACATTTACCGTAAGGTATTTTCTTAAGATGCTATTATAAAAAAAGGGCTGCCGATGGCAGCCCTTTTAAGTATGCAGCAACACCATTAGTGTTGTACAATTACTTTCACATTTTCAACTTTGCCATTTACATCTATAACTTGTAATTGGTATACGCCGTTGGTTAAACCAGCTACAGGTATGGTTGCATTTTGGGCTTTAACATTCTGTTGTTTCCAAACCAACTTTCCATCAATTGCAAATAATTGTAAAGCTTGCATATTAACTGTATTCTGTACGAATACATAGTTACTTGCCGGGTTTGGTAATACTTGCAGCTCTGTTGATTTGCCAAAATTAACGCGGGCTACTTTGCTATAAGAGAACTTACCGTCTGCATCAAGTTGTTTGATACGATAATAAACCACAGGTGCGTTCACATTATTATGAACAAAATTATAGGTAGCAATAGTATTAGCTCTGTTGCGTGGCACTACTACACCTAACGATTTGTAGTTAATACCATCGGTAGCAACTTGTACTTCGTAGCTCGCAACATTCACTTCGTTGGCAACTTCCCATTGTAACGCTGCACTGTTAGCACCTGAAGCTTTGGCCGTGAAGCTTAACCAAGCTACTGGTAAGGCGAATTGTACATTCCGGCAATAACTTATACTCCAAGAATTAAGGGTACCAACATCACCCTGACCAGCATCTGTTACCGTTAATGTCCATAATCCATTTACTTCTGAACCATTCAAAGTAGCTAGGCTACCTGAAGGTTTGGTGGATGAAGTTCCAAGTGCAGGACAAGCAATCAAACTTGCAGCAGAATCGTTATAAGTAACTGTAACAGTACCGTTACGACTACATGTTCCAGAAAAATCTTTCAAATTAACGGATGTACCACCAGGATTAGCAATACTTAATACCAAATCACCCATATAAGTGTGTGTCATATTCACAGTAACATTCACATCGCTTGCGTTACCTGCATTAGCAACAAAAATATTACTGGTAATAGTAGCTAAATCGTTTATTGCAGCAAAAGGTGTGGTTTCATCGCTAGCACAACCAATAGGTGCAGTACCAAATCCAATAACGTTACTAGCCAGCGTGGTACCTCCACAAGCTGTGCTATTCGCAATAACACGGTAATAATACACCGTGTTAGGATTTAAGGTAACATTTGATACCGCAAAAGTGTCTGTAGTGGTAATCGTTGTTACATAAGGCGTTGAAAAGTTAGTTGTACTGATTTGAACAGTATACGATGTTGCTCCATTTAAAGTTCTCCAACGGAAAGTAGGCGTTAAACTTAAGCCATTAGTACTTTGTGTGGGCGATACAATGGTAACGTTGCCCAACAAATCACCACGATCAATACCAATAGTTCTTACAACGTTGGTTGTACCACTAGCACTACCCGTAATGGTAACATTATATGGACCTACCGGCAAACCACCAATACCGTTCAATGTAATCACTGTTGAGTCTCCAGGCGTTACAGGGTTAACGCTAAAGCTTGCAGTAACACCTTGCGGTAAATTAGATACACTTAATGTGATAGGATTATTAAAACCGCCTAAGCTACTGGTACGCAACACCACTGTTGTACTACTTGGCCATGGTGAACACAAGCGACGAACTTCAGGGTTGTTGAAAGCAAAAGTGCTTTGCGTACTTGCTACAATTGAAAAGTTAACATCAGAAATATCGAAGAAAATATTCCCTAATGCCCGCACTCTCACACGTGCCGTACTACTGATGGTAGTAGGAATACGAACCTCTTCAACACCATCATTAGCGGTACTTGCGGCCAAAACAAATGGATAGTTAAACCCGCCATCGGTAGATAACTCAATAGCTACGTTGCTAACATTGAAAGGAGCAATATTGGTTGCAGCAACATCCCAACGAATCGTTTGGAAGCTACCTGCAGTCCAGCTTACCGATGTATTTGGCGCTACTACGCTAAACGGTGTACTACCAGCAACGGTTACTACCATTTCATCGTTGTTAACACCACCCACAGGCTGGTTGTCTCTTACTGTCAAAGCAAAACGCATGGTTCTGTTGATACCGGGTAACAACTCACCAATCGTAGTAGTACCACTCACAACGTTCTGCATACGAGGGAAAGTACGACTATTGCTTGCCACCGGAGAAAAGCTACGGAACAATGGAGCGTTAACACCAGTTGGTGCATTCCAGTTACTGAAAGTACCTCCTACGTTCGACTGCTCCCAGCAATACGTGAGGTTAGCACCAGCATCAGGGTCGCTACCAGTACCTGTTAACACAAACGGAGTAGCAATAGGAATAGTATAATCAAGTCCAGCATCAACCGTTGGAATCGTATTGGTAACATTGGTTAAGTTACCACAACTAGCACCAGAACCTGTAGTTAAAAATACCCTTGCTTGCTCAAAGCTTACAAAGTGAAAATATGGGTTACTGTTATTCTGTAAATCGTTGGTTACACCACAAATACCAGCATACGCCATAATAGTGCTACCACTACCAGGTTCGGCATTGGTTGAAGTGCTTCCATTACCGGCACAACTACCAGTAGCAGCGTTAAATGTGTGACCGCAACCCAATTGGTGCCCCATTTCATGGGCTACATAATCTACATCAAAAGGATCGCCAACAGGACTACTAGAGCCCGTTACGCCTTGTGCTTTTCGAGTGCTTACGCAAATAGAACCTAAACTAGCAATACCGCCACCGCCAGTACTAAATACGTGCCCAAGATCGTAGTTACCATTTCCTATGATATTGTCGAGGGTAGTTTGGTTTTGTCCTAGCATCGTGGCACCATTGCTATTCGTATAACCATCGGTGTTAGTGTCGAAGAAAATGATAGACGTATTGTTAGCAATCAGTTGCAAACGCACACCTACTTCTTTTTCATAAATACCAGAAACTCTGTTGGCCGATGCGTTAATTGCCGACTGTACTACAGCCACATCTTGCACGGCTGTGAAAAAGTTCGAATATTCGGCATTGGCAGCAATAGCTGTTCTGTAAGTACGTAATGTATTACCCGTGCTTCTGTTAGCAGTAGGCATAGAGCCTATCATATCGGCACGCATTTTCTCCGTCATGCCTACAATCTCACCTTCTACGTAATTACCAATCATTTTGGCATTACGCTTCGCAAAAGCAATGTAAGTAGTTTTATTATTAGCGTAGGCCGGATCAATTCTAATATCACCCTTTTCTCCATTATTAAATACATAGCCGTAAAAACCCAAATAACCCCAACTAAAACGAGCTAAGGCCCCACTACCATCGGTTGCAACACCCGCAAAGTTGCGCATCAAAGGAAAGCGAGCTTCTAATTCGGGGGCTAGTGTTGGAACATGCTCTACAGCAAATTCTTGAAAAGTACCATCGCCAAGCGGAATTTGAATGCGAGGTAAGCGATTAAATCTTGATGGGTCTTGCAGGTTTTCCATGGGCGCCGAAAAAAGTACCCGCTTAATAGCAAGTGTATCTAATTCAAACACACCAAAAATTTCCGGCTTTTTTAGTAACCCTTGTGTTACCGATGTTCCAGATTTTTCATTGCCCACTTGGTTCCAAGGCTGTATGCCCTTTTGAGCATTTGCAGCCACCGATACAGTGCCAGCTATCAGCGCCACCGCAAAGCATTGCTTTAAAATTTGCCTCATTGCATTAGTAAATTTAGAAAATTCAGTTTGGCGATTCCACGGGTTATAAGTCGGTAAATTTATGTAAGTACCTACATATTTTCACATTTTTTTCATGTAAAATAAAAGCCGCATTGAATGCGGCATTTATAAGAGCTATACCTTACGGTAAATGCTGCTTCTTAGAAGCGAATACCTAAGTTAAAGCCCAGACCACGTAGGCCTGCCCAACCACCAGTTGATTTAACAGTACCACCATTAGCATCTACAGTAGATTCAAACTTAAAAGTTGGAAACTCAATTTTTTCAAGTTGTGCTTTAAGTTCTTGTTGTTCTCTTGCATCTAGCCCATTTGCAGCTCTAAAAGTTAAGTCGCCATTTGAACTTCCGTAGTGCCCACCAATAATCCAAATATCAAGGGTAATAAACTTACCAAAAGTATATTGGGTACCTAGCATTAGACCACCACTAAACGAAGTGATTTTACCTGTAAAGGTGGCTTCATTTGGGCGTGGAACTATTATGGGGCCACCGGGTGATGGTACGGTAACAGTGTAAGAAAAGTCAACCGGCACCGACAAATCAAATGAGGCCTGACGTACATAAGGTGCTACATAAAAACCACGCATCCAACCACGCTTACCAGGATACCAGCGAAACTCTCCCGTAATAGCATTATTGCCTATTGCTACTCGGTTTATAGCTACACTGTTATCCCCTACAATATCATTAATATTCGATTGGAAAGGCAAGCTACCCTTTGGCATAAAGCGATAACCCACTGCTATGCTGGTGTGCTTTCCTAAAGCTCTTTCATACATAAAGCTGTAGTTTTTTACCGTAAGGCTTCCTAAGTTTATTTTAAAAATATTCTTGCCCGGCGTTTGCTTTTTAGGTAATACTTCTAAAGTTGGCTTTGCAGTTTCGGTTGTGTCTGCTATTTCGGCTGTAGTTTTTGTAGCCAATGAATCTAAAGTTGGCTCCTGGGCTTGCACCGTATTTAAAAATAGGCAAGCACCAAAAATGGTAGTTACACGTTTCATGTTGATACAGTTAGTTTTAGTTGGTTTAAAGATAGTGTTTGGTGTATGTGTTCAGGTAATAAGTTTTATGAATAGGGTGTTTAAACAAGCAAAAAATGGATTATACCAAATCAGCTACTGTTCTATTTTCTAAAATACCCAGCGAAGCATCACGTACCTCACGCATAATATGGTTTAAACCACAACATTGCTCATCGCAATCTTTACATTTTTTGTAAAAGTTTAAACTCACACATGGTAGCAATGCTATAGGACCATCAATGATTCGCATTATTTGAGCTAAAGTAATTGATTCAGGGGGTGTAGCAAAGTAGTAACCACCCCCTTTTCCTTTTTTGCTAGCAAGCAAACCAGCCTTTTTGAGCTCTAGCAAAATATTCTCTAAAAACTTAATAGGTATTTTCTTTTTTTTAGCAATTTCAGCAATCAAAATAGGTACACCGTTCGATTGTTGTGCCATGTAGGTAAGTGCTTTGAAGGCATACTGCGACTTCTTACTTAGCATTATAGTTATGTTGTTTTGCTTCAAAATAACATTTTGTTGGGCAAATACGCAACAGCTACTTATTTTGTGTTAAACTAATGCATTTATGAAGCAAGTAATATCTTTATTTTTAGTATCTGCACTAACATGTGGCAGTACTACCCTTGTGAAAGCACAACGCCTTGTTTTTATCTACGGGCATGGCCAGTACAACCTACCCGTTTCAGATAATATGAGCAATGCTTACCAATATGGTTTAGGTGCACAAGCTGGTGTAGGGGTTGGGCTAGGCAGTTCATTTTTTGTAGGTACTTTAGGGTATCAAAATTTTAAAGGCAATAACAATATTCCCAACTTACAACTTACTACCGCCAAGCTTGGTATTCGCAAAACCATGCTTTTAAAACGTGTATTTGTGCAATTAAACGGTGGCTATGGTAATGTTAAAGCCAAAGGTGCTACTGGTACAGATGGCGTGTTTGTTGGCGATGTTGTAATTGGTGCAAAGCTGGCAGGCATTGAGTTATCGGGTTCTTATGAGGGCTTTTCACAAAACGGTTGGAACAGTTGGTTTGGCTTAAAAGCGGGTTTCCATTTTGGTTTATAATTTATTTTATATGCCTTACGGCAAATGCAATAGCACATTGTACGTAGCACTAACGCATTTACCGTAAGGTGCATTAACTAATATAAAGAAGGGCTTCTTACAGGAAGCCCTTCTTTATTGCACTATAGCATATACTCAATTAGGCATACATTTCTTCTCTTAGTGTTTTTACACGTGCATCTTCCATATATTCATCAAACGTCATTAAACGATCAATAATTCCTTTAGGGGTAAGTTCAATAATTCTTGAAGCTACCGTTTGCATAAAGGTATGGTCGTGACTGGTTAATAACACAATACCCGGGAAGTTTTGGCAACCTTCGTTGAAGGCTTGAATACTCTCTAAATCTAAGTGGTTGGTAGGCTGGTCTAACATAATAAGGTTAGGGTTTTGCAACATCATACGACTAATCATGCAACGTACTTTTTCGCCCCCACTGAGTACGTTAGTTTTCTTCTGAATATCATCGCCACTGAATAGCATTTTTCCTAAGAAACCTCGTAAGAAAGGCTCGTCGGCATCGGTTACATGTGGTGGTACAAATTGACGTAACCATTCTAACAAGCTTAAGCCTTCTTTAAAGAACTCTCCATTTTCAAAAGGCAAATATGCTTTGGTAATTGTTGTACCCCATTCGTATTGGCCTGCATCGGCTTTGATTCGATCGTTGATAATTTCAAAGAAATTTGTAACCGCCAACGGATCTTTACTCAAGAAGGCAACTTTTTCGCCTTTATTAATGCTAAAACTCACTTTATCGAACAGCACACGACCATCGATAGTTTTTTTCAGATGCTCAACATTTAAAATCTGATTTCCCACTTCGCGTTGTGGTTGGAAAATGATACCCGGATATTTACGATTGCTTGGCTCAATTTCTTCGATGCTTAATTTCTCTAAAGCTTTTTTACGGCTGGTTGCTTGCTTACTCTTAGAAGCATTGGCCGAAAAGCGAGCAATGAAATCAAGTAGTGCCTGACGCTTCTCTTCAATTTTTTTATTCTTATCGTTAATCTGGCGTGCCATTAACTGCGACGATTCGTACCAGAAAGTATAGTTACCGGTAAAGATTTTAATTTTCTGACGATCCACATCGGCAACATGGGTACATACGGCATCTAAGAAGTGACGGTCGTGGCTCACCACTAATACTATATTTTGGTAATCGGCCAAGAAATTTTCTAACCAGCCAATAGTTTCAATATCTAAACCGTTCGTAGGTTCATCGAGTAACAAAATATCGGGGTTACCAAATAAGGCTTGGGCTAACAATACTCGAAGTTTCAAGTTGCTGGGTATGTCTTTCATCAAGCTATGATGATATTCTTCTTTCACACCCAAATCGCTCAACAAACTAGCGGCATCACTTTCTGCAGTATATCCACCCATTTCGCCATATTCTGCTTCTAATTCAGAAGCTTTCATGTAATCGTCTTCTGTGGCATCGGGGTTGGCATAAATGGCATCTTTTTCATGCATTAAATCCCACATTTTTTTGTGCCCCATAAGCACTGTATTTAAAACAGTAACCTCATCGAACTCAAACTGGTTTTGCTTTAGAAAGCTCATCCGTTCGCCGGGCGTAATTTCTACTGTTCCTTTGGTGGGTTCTATTTCGCCACTCAAAATCTTTAAAAAGGTACTCTTACCGGCACCGTTGGCACCAATTATACCATAACAATTTCCTTTGGTAAAGTTGATATTTACCTCATCAAACAAAACACGCTTACCGAAACTGAGCGTTATATTTTTAGCACTTAACATCGTTGTTGCTTGCAAGGATTTTACACGACCCTTTGCGGCCGCAAAATTAGGTGGCTTAGGCCGATTTTGAACATATTTCTGCTAGTGTTTGCATTTGCCGTAAGGCACGACTACTACAAACAACCCAATGATGTTGCTATTGGTGTAATTTAAAGCCCATACATAGTGGTATATGTGGGGTTGTTACCTACATTTGTTACGAAAGAAGCAAGCAACGGATATGAACACAAGAATCGCAGCCATTATTGATGCATCGATACAGGTAAAGCAATCAATACTAAAAAACGAAGCCTTTATTTCAACTATTGATGCGGCAGCTACTGCTATTGCCACAGCATTTGCTAAGGGTAATAAGGTGTTATTTTGCGGCAATGGTGGCAGTGCAGCCGATGCACAACATTTAGCAGCCGAATTTAGTGGAAGGTTTTATAAAGATCGTAAGGCACTACCTGCCGAAGCATTACACTGCAATACCAGTTATTTAACGGCTGTAGCCAACGATTATAGTTACGATGTTATTTATGCTCGCTTAATTGATGGCATTGGTGTAAGCGGCGATATACTTGTTGGTTTGAGTACAAGCGGTAACAGCAAAAATGTAGTTCAAGCTTTTGAGGTAGCTCAACAAAAAGGATTAACCACCATTGGGCTTACAGGAGCCAATGGTGGCCAAATGAAAGCAATGAGTAACTTTTTATTCGATGTACCAAGTACCGATACACCCCGCATTCAAGAAAGCCATATTCTTATTGGACATATTTTATGTGAGTTGGTAGAACAGCAACTGTTCCCATAAATATTAGAACAATACCATATCAACTTTATGTTAGGCATATTGTTATAGTAGTATGCCGCTTAATGTTTTAGGAACCGAACTAGAGTGCTGTTGCACTAACCCAATGACGGGCTTCTACCGAGATGGATACTGCAAAACAGATGCTTACGATACTGGAAGGCACGTAATATGTGCTGAAATTACCGATGCATTTTTAGCATTCACTTTGAGTAGAGGTAACGATTTAATAACCCCCAACCCTGCCTATCGCTTTCCGGGCTTGAAAGCTGGCGATAAATGGTGCCTTTGTGCCCTACGCTGGAAAGAGGCTTATGATGCAGGTGTGGCACCACCGGTGTACTTAGCTTGCACACACGAAAAGGCTTTGCAGTATGTAAGTTTTGCTATGTTACAATCGCATGCTGTTACAAATCTATAACTTATCTATAACTTAATTTGCTAGGAGTTGCTTGGCTATAGCTTGCATGTTCCAACTTTGCATGCCGTAGCTACGTTGCAACTGTTGATAATGTTGTACAATCAATTGTAGTTCTTGCATGCAAGCCTCCGGATGATCGCCAAAATTTTCTGGATGCCACCATAAATGATAACAGGCATTTGCTTTGGCAGCAGCATGCATTTCGTGTAACAGTCTTTTTAACCTAATACCATTAATCCAAGTACGTTTAGCATCGTACTGGCGTAATAAACGACTTGCAGGAATACTTACGATGCCGGCTGCTTTTGCATTTGCCGTAAGGCTATCTAAAGAATACCAGCTTTGCTTTCCCACGGGAAAATACACATCGCCGGTACGAACCAACTTACGTAACAATGATGTATTGGCATCGCTTACGCCACTCCAATACCAAACATTCGGATTGCTTCGAATGGCTGTAATACCATTTTGAATGCAACATTGCAAGTATGCTTCGTTATATTGGTTACGCGGGAACACTAATGAGGTTGGCCGTGGCATACCAAGGGCATCGCTTGCGGCAATATGTGCTTTTAAATCGGCATCGAATTGTGCTACTGTTTGTCCAGGCTCAACACAATAATAATGAGCGAAAGTGTGTGTGCCCAGTTCTTGTCCTTCGTATTGAGGAATTTGTTGTACAATATCGGGAGCAAAGTGAGCTATTGAAGTTTCGAGAGTAATGTTATGTTCATGCACATAATGGTAAGCAGAGTACTTGCGTAAATGAGATGCGGGTTGCAAATCTTTAGATGGGCTTACCGCCTCCCAAGCTTGCTTATTGGCACAATAGAGGCTGCCAACAGTTGCCCAGGTTACTTGAACACCATATTGTTCGAACAAAGCCAACATTTGTGGCACCAGCTTCACTGTGTTTTTATAGTTAGTAATGCGTTGCTCTCGAGATCGCTTGTCGAACACACCCCAATGCAATTCAAAATCGAGTGAAATAGTAAAAATGCCTGCCATGTTGGTGTTGGTTGAGGGTTATCGAGCTACGTGTAACACGTATTTCTGATCGAAATATGTTTCAGGAAAAAGGCTTTGAATATGCACCACACCAGGTTTTAAACCGCTTTCAAAAATCTCTTGCGCTAAATCGCCACCTTTTAAACAAATTAAACCATTCGGCAAATCTTGCTGATCTGCTTTGTGTAATAGCTTGTGGCACCATTTCCATAGTTCGCCCAAGGGTGCTACAGCCCTACTCACGGCAAACTGAAATTTACGATTTACAATATCTTCAATACGGGTATGCTGTACTGTAACATTCTTCAACTCAATGGCGTTGGCAACAGCTTGAACTACTTTTAATTTTTTGCCAATACTATCTACCAAGTGAAATTGAACATCGGGGAAAAAAATAGCCAACGGAATACCCGGAAAACCTCCACCAGTACCAATATCGAGCACTTTTGTACCGGGTTGAAATTGAATAACTGCCGCAATACTCAAGCTATGTAATACGTGGTGCAAGTACAGGCTATCAATATCTTTTCTGCTAATAACATTGATTTTCTCGTTCCACTCTTTGTACAATGGCAATAACGCCTGAAACTGCTCCAATTGCGTTGGGGTAAAATCGGCAAAATATTTAGTAACTAGTTCCAATTGTTTTTCGGTTTTTTCCATAAAGCGGCAGAAAAAATGAAATAATACAAAAACATCCAAATATCCCACAAAATAAAAGCTGGCCACAAATCGGTTTCTTGGAGTTTTTTCATGGCTTTATACCAAATAATGGCCTGTATGATTAACCTTACGGTAAATGCTGCCAAAGCCATCCACCAACAATACATAATAGCCGAAGCTATTAGTAAAGGATACACTAAGGCATGTGAAATGCTGTAACCAGCAAGTAAAAACTTGTGTGACGTTTTGTAGTAGCGACTTGCAGAGTAATGCCTTGTTTTCTGACGTATCCATTCCGTCCAAGTACGTTTTGGTTCACTTACCGTAAAAGCTTCAGGGTGTAACACAACAGCAGTATTGTTTGGCTTTGCTACCATATTGATGAATAAATCATCATCTCCGCCGGGTATTTGGTTGATACTGCTAAAACCTTTGTTATTAAAAAATAAACTTTTACGATAACTAAGGTTTCTTCCTACGCCCATATAGGTTTTACCCGCAAGGGCATAACTTAAATATTGCAAAG
Source organism: Chitinophagaceae bacterium (assembly GCA_046296295.1). Classification (GTDB taxonomy): domain Bacteria; phylum Bacteroidota; class Bacteroidia; order Chitinophagales; family Chitinophagaceae; genus UBA10646. The sequence continues at coordinate 131,199 of JBKBLG010000001.1, forward strand.
CAGTATGGAATGTTTCAAAACGAATGATTTTATTTAACAAGCCAGGCTTTTTCTTGTAACTACCATAACCCAACACAATGTCAATACCCGGCTTATACGCGGCTTGCATGTGCTTTATCCAAAATTCAGAGGCGGGCATACAATCGGCATCGGTTAGAAGTATTACCTCATATTTTGCCGACTTAATTCCCATACTTAAGGGGAATTTTTTACCCGGTATCATTTTGGCTTCTTGTGTTAGCTCTACTGGATGTAAGTGCTTGAATGTTTTTCTGAATTCTTCGAGCAAATACTTGCTCTCATCAATAGAATTATCATTCACCACAATCACCTCGTGTGTAGTTCTATATGCTTGTAATAATACCCCTGGTAAGTGTGTTGTTAGGTTATCGGCTTCGTCGCGAGCACAAATAACTACGCTTACCGGATACTCTTGGTACTGTTCAGCTGCTGGTGCTTTATAAAAAGCAAGCCTACGAAAGAAAAATAAATAATAAAACAGTTGGATAACTATTACAATACAAAAGGCTATGAATAAACCAATGCCAATATATGGTTCTATGCTCATCATAAAGGGCAAAAATAAGGGCGGCAAAGCAAAGGCTGCAGATTACTAATCCACACTTTATGCTTAGTTAATTATGCTACTGCCAGCTATTTGATTATTCAAAGTAAGTTACCGAAACTGAGAACTTAGCAATGCCCTCTGCTATACCTAAAGCACTAGCGGCAGCATTAGAAATTCTAAACTGCAAGCCATCACTATCTCTCATATCCTTCATGCTCCAAAGTACTTTAGCATAAATAGTTTTGCCCTCGGCTGTAGTTACTTTTACAATTTGACCAGGCGGCACATCGTTCATTAGAATATAAAACTTTTTGTCTGTCCAGCCACTGGTACTCTTAAAAGTTGCTGCCATACCTGTGATGGTGGTTTTATCCCTACCTTCTACACCCTTCCCAAAAGAACTTGCAAATACACCCTCACCACTAACACTTCGCTTCGAATAATCGACTTCAGGTGGCGTATTGACTACCTGTTGTGCATTACCAGAAGGTGCTATTGTTACAGTAGGCGATGTATTGGTGGCAGATGGAGCAGTGTTGGTTGTGGTTGTTGTGCTACTACCATCACTACTTAGTGGTGGTGTGGTTGTATTGGTACTTGATGTAGGTGCTGTAGCAGGTATTGTAGCAGGCTGCTGATTGGCTGGTGTGCTGGGCATGCTTGTAACAACCGTTGGCACACTTGTATTACCGTTGGTTGCCCCATTAAAAACAACTGCTCCGGCTGGCTTACCCGAAACTTTCAAATAAGCAACCACTAAATGCTGCCCTACACTAATAGCATTATTGGCTATGCTGTTCCACTTAGCAATACTTGCAACTGGTACTTTACCATGATTAAAACTGATACGATACAGCGTTTCACCCGCTTGCACTGTATGCACCAATGCCAATGCATTAGCAGGAATAGGATCGGCAGTAACAAGATTTGAAGCAGCAACAGGCACGTTAATTTTTTGCCCAATAGCTAACTTACTCTGTGCATTCATACCGTTTAAACGCATAATATCGCCAACGGCAGTTCCGTAAATTTTGCTAATAGCACTCAACGTTTCACCCGATTGAATTTCGTGAACAATGTACAAATTAGGTGTTGCACCCAAAACTTGCACTTTGGTATGCTGTGCAAGCGCCGAAGCACTAATTAAAACTAAAAAAGCTACTATATAATTTTTCAATTGCATGTGCATGAATTAAAACGGTTTTAATATCGCAAATTAATGCTTTAAAATACGCCATTCTGTTGGATAGTAATTATTGGTTCGGTTCGGTAGCACCTTCATAAAACCTAAACCAAGCCCTTTGTAAGTTACTATTACCCAACCCTTTGGGTTGTTGTTAGCTGGCAAAGGCTGTTTTCTTAAGTAATGTAAAGCATCTTCTAAATCCACTTCTACACGTGGGAAGTTACCACTATTGTTTATGCTCAAAGCTAATTCCGGATGCGGTATCAATTCTCTTCTAACAATGTTACCAATGGTAATACCTGCTTTTCGAACATACACTTGTTGTTGTAAAGCAGCTAGTAAGTTAACCGCCTGTTGCGCTATGTTTAAAATATATTCACCTTGCGGTAAAAGATGAACGCTCTCAGTATCAATACCTTGTGCTGCTAACAGTTGTGTAGTGGTTTTCGAAGTAACTGGTATTTTACCATAAGGTAGGTAGGCACCAACGCTGCCTTCTTTTTGAAAAATACTCACAAAAAAACCCTCACCTTGCAAGCGATACGGATAAAAACGGTAGCCCCAACCACCTTTTTGAGGCGAAGCTGTTGCTACCACACCCCACTCCGGCTCTATGGTTATGGGTACAGACTTGAGCGTTGGGTGCTGCGATAAAATAGCATCTACTACTTGTTCATTTTCAGCTTCGCTATAGCTGCAGGTGCTATATATTAAATAGCCCCCATCGGCAAGCGCAGGTAACACATCGGCTACAATCCGTTGTTGGCGGGCACTACATAATGCCACATTAGCTTCGCTCCATTCAGTTACAGCCGCTTTATCTTTCCTGAACAAACCACTACCGCTACAGGGAGCATCAATTACCAAAAGGTCAAACATTTGCCGTAAGGCGCCTAATTGTTGCGGATCGTTTTGTGTTACTATGGTATTGTTACTACCCCAACGAGCTAGGTTTTCTACCAAAATGGCATTACGTTGTTTGATGACTTCATTAGCTACTACAACGCCTGCTTGAAAATAGCTTTGTAACAATGTGGTTTTGCCACCGGGTGCAGCACAAACATCGAGCACATGAGCAGTATTGGGCAATGTTAGTTGCTGTAAAATATGCCAAAGAAACATGCTACTGGCTTCTTGTACATAATAAGCACCTGCGTGCCACAAAGGATCTGAGATAAAAGAGGGTCTACTCTGCAAGTAATAACCCAAACTACACCATGGAATAGATTGTACTTGCGTAAATGGTTGCTCCGGTACCATTTTATTGGGGTGTACCCTAACGCTGGTTACCTGTGTATCGCTGTTGTGCACTGCTACAAATGCTTCAGCATTGAAGCCGGGCACGCCTATTAAGCTATGTAACAGTGCTGGAGGTAACTGCATAGCACAAATATAGGTGCAGGCTTCGCCTGCTTTGCTATTGTAGATAAACTAATACCATCTGCCAGTTTATAAACAACATAACTTTAGCTTGTTGTACCTGCATCAAAAAAGCCAACATTACGTTGGCTTTTTGAAATATAGGTTGTACAGCTTATTTAGCTAAGCTTTGAATAACATCGTATTTTGTAACAATGTGATAGTTGCCGCTTTCATCTTTGGCTAATACAGCACCATTGTCTTTTGTGATAAGGCTGCCTAATTTCTCAACAGGCGCATCAAAACTTACAACAGGCATGGCAGCACCCATTACAGCACTTACTGGTTGTTGTTTAATATCGGCATTGTTAAAAACAGCATCGAATAACAAACCTTCGCTTACACTACCCACCAAGTTATCGGCATCCATTACAGGGATGTGTTCGATATCGTATTTTTTCATGAGTGCTACCGCTTCGGCAACTGTGTGTGAAGGATTAACTGTAATGAGTTTTTTGTGTGCACGACCATTTACAATATCTCTAAAAGTTTTCACTTCTAAGAAACCACGCTCCATCATCCACTGATCGTTATATATCTTACCTACATAGCGGCTTCCATGATCATGAAATATACATACTACTACACTATTTTCGTCGAGCTTATCTTTTAATTGTAATAACCCTTGAAAACAGCTACCAGCACTGTATCCACAAAAAAGACCTTCTTCTTTGGCCAAGCGACGAGCCATTACAGCTCCATCTTTATCGGTAACTTGTTCGAAATGATCAATAACACTCATATCGTAATTTTCAGGTACGAAATCTTCCCCAAAACCTTCGCTGATATAAGGATGTACGTAGCTCATATCTATCTCACCTGTTTTGAAGTAATTAGTAAGCAGGCTACCATATACATCAATCGCCCAAACCTGAATGTTCGGGTTCTTTTCCTTTAAAAATTTTGCTGTGCCAGTTATGGTACCGCCTGTACCCGCGGTACAAACAAGATGGGTAATCTTACCATCTGTTTGACGCCAAATTTCGGGCCCGGTACTCTCATAATGAGCCAACCTGTTAGCAAGATTATCGTATTGATTGCAATGAAAACTATTTGGAATTTCTTTCGCTAGCCTGCGAGCTACACTGTAGTAGCTGCGAGGATCATCGGGTTCAACATTGGTGGGACAAACAATTACTTCGGCACCAACAGCTTTAAGAATATCCATTTTTTCTTTACTCTGCTTATCGGTAGTGGTGAAAATACATTTGTAACCCTTCACCACGGCAGCTAGTGCAAGCCCCATACCAGTATTACCACTAGTACATTCAATGATGGTGCCGCCGGGCTTGAGTTTGCCCTCAGCTTCGGCAACTTCAATCATTTTCAATGCCATACGGTCTTTAATAGAATTACCCGGATTAAAATAATCGACCTTTGCTAAAATAGTTCCAGGTAAGCCTTTTGCAACTTTATTGAGCTTTATTAAAGGTGTATTACCAATAGTTTCTAGAATGTTGTTTTTAATATCCATATTTATATTTTTCAGCCAATGAGCTGTTTGCTTTGATGAACAAAGGAACCTTACGGTAAATGTAGATGCAGGAGGTGGATTGAGCTATCATTTACCGTAAGGTGAAATAAATATTATTGAAAGCGAGCACTTACTACAAGTTCTTTGCTGCCCGGTGTGTAGGTGTAGAAACCTTCTCCAGATTTAGCCCCTAGCTTACCAGCGGTAACCATATTCACTAACAGCGGGCAAGGTGCATACTTTTGATTGCCATACCCCTGATACAATACGTTTAAAATGCTGAGGCACACATCTAAGCCTATAAAATCGGCTAACTGCAACGGCCCCATAGGATGCGCCATACCTAGCTTCATGATAGTATCAATTTCTTCAACGCCAGCAATGCCTTCGTAAAGGCTGTAAATAGCCTCATTAATCATTGGCATCAATATTTTATTGGCAATGAAACCAGGATAATCGTTCACTACACAAGGTACTTTTTGTAACTGCTTGCTTAACAATACAATCGTATCAGTAACAGCGGTATCAGTAGCATATCCATTGATAATTTCTACCAATTTCATTACAGGCACAGGATTCATAAAATGCATCCCAATCACCTTATTCGGACGCTGCGTTGCCGCAGCGATTTTTGTAATTGAAATAGAAGAAGTGTTACTTGCCAAAATACAATTAGCCGGTGCAACAGCATCGACTTGCTTGAAAATATCAAGCTTTATGGCTACGTTTTCGGTGGCTGCCTCTATCACTAAATCGGCATTGGCCACGCCTGTAGCTAGGTTAGTTTCTAATGATAAATTGGCTAATGCAGCTTGTTTATCGGCTTCGCTGATAGTACCTTTCGCCACTTGGCGATCCATATTTTTAGTGATGGTGGCGAGTGCTTTTTGTAATTGTGTTTCATTAACATCAATCAACTGAACTTTAAAACCATACTGCGCAAATACGTGTGCAATACCATTACCCATGGTACCTGCGCCTATTACTGCTACTTGTGCTATCATTATTGCCAATTTTAGGCTGCAAAAGTAATGAAATTCGGCAAAAACTAATGAGTGTTAGGGTTGATTATCCTGAACCATCGACAGGAGATCAATGGTATTCAATGGCTCAAATGCTACATTAAACAACTGTGAAAACTGCTGCAACATTACATTTTCAACTTCCTGCATTTGTAATTCATGCCCCAACTCTTGATGTAAGCTAGCTACCGCTTTTCCTTTAATGCCGCATGGAACAATATAATCGAAGTAACGCAAGTCGGTATTCACATTAAAAGCCCAGCCATGCATGGTAATCCATCGACTGCACCTAATACCCATAGCACAAATTTTACGAGCTTTTTTAGGCAATTCGGGCTCAATCCAAGCACCGGTTTCGCCTGCACTTCTGCCACCTTCAATGCCATAATGTGCTAAGGTTTGTATCATTACCTCTTCGAGTGTACGTAGGTACCAGCCTAAGTCGGTTTTAAAATGCTCTAAATCTAAAATCGGGTAACCAACTATTTGTCCGGGCCCATGAAAAGTAATGTCACCACCACGGTTAATGTGAAAAAACTCAATTCCTTTCGCTATTCGTTCATCATCGCTAATCAGTACATGCTCTTTTTTACCACTTTTTCCTAAGGTATACACAGGTGGGTGTTCAACCAAAAGCAAATGATGCTGTGTAGCTTCACCCCTACTCTTACGTTGTACATTCTGTTGTAACAACTGCTCTTGTAAGTCCCACACCGCTTTATAAGGTTTTGTACCTAAGTGCGTTAACCAAACTTTTTGCATAATGCAAAAATACAGTCTTTATAGCCAGCATATTTTGAAGTACTATTGTGCTAAGCCTCAAGCATATGAAACGTATTTTTATTGCTTTCGCAATTATTAGTAGCATCAGTTGTTCTGTAAATAATCGACATGTAATGGTAGCGCCACCACCGCATATACTCGATAGTATTATGCAAACCCCACAACTACAACCTTTTGCTGCTGCAAAAAAGGAACGCAATATTCAAATCATTTACACGCAAGTGCACAGAGATAAAAACAATCATCCAAACTTCACCGATTACTACTATAATGTTAACGATAACAATTATTTCTACCCTGCCAGCACAGTTAAAATGCCTGTTGCTTTTTTGGCCTTAGAATATTTGAATTCGTTAAAGCTCCTTACGGTAAATGCAAATACACCCATGCTTACCGATAGTAGTTTTAAAGCACAACAATATGTTATCAATGATCCACTAAGCTCGAATGGAGCACCAACTGTTGCCAATTACATTAAAGAAATTTTTCTCGTAAGCGATAACGATGCTTACAACCGACTCTACGAACTACTAGGCCAGCAATACATTCACCACCAACTCACTGCCAAAGGTTATCCGAACGCGGTTATCAGGCACAGATTATCAGTATCAATGACCGACGAACAAAATAGACATACCAATGCCATACGTTTTATAGATACTAGCGGCCGCATACTATTTGAAAAGCCCGCTGCATACAGTACCGTAGTTTTTCCTGAGCAACCGGTAGCACTGGGCAAAGGCTATATGCGTGGTAGCCAACTCATAAACGAGCCATTTTCTTTCACTACCAAAAACAGAGTATCACTGGCCAACCTACACCAAATGTTACGTTCAGTGATGTTCCCCGAAGCAGTACCTCAGCGGCAGCGCTTTAACCTTAGCGATAGCGATTACGCCCTACTTTACAAATGGATGCGAAGCTATCCACGAGCAGGTAATTACAATCCGAAGGATCAATGGGATACTTATTGCAAGTTCCTGTATTATGGCAGCGACAAAGTAACACCGAACCCCAATCTGCACATTTTCAACAAAGTAGGAGACGCATATGGATTTTTAATTGATGTAGCATATTTCGTTGACACAGAGCACCATACTGAGTTTATGCTAAGTGCAACCATCAGTTGTAATAGCGATGGTATTTATAACGACGATCAATATGAGTATGAAACCGTTGGCTTCCCCTTCATGAAACAACTCGGACAAGCCATTTATAACTACGAAAAAGCACATCCGAAAAAAGTGCAACCTCATTTCAAAAAGTTAATGATTCCTTAAAGTGTTTAACCTTTAGGCAACAAAAATTAAACAAGGCGGTTCTATTAGTTCAACACTAAAAAACCAAATTGTTACGTATGAAAAAAACACTATTAAGCCTATTATGGCTTGCAGGCCTAACCAGTTTTGTTGCTAGCTGTAACAACGATGATGCAACACCGGCACCAGCACAAGCCAGTGTGCGTATTATTCATGCCAGTCCCGATGCACCTGCGGTAGATGTACGTGTGAATGGCAGCTTACCCAGTGCCCTTACCAATGTTCCTTTCCCCGGCGTGAGTGATTACCTTACGGTAAATGCCGGCACCACACGCATTCAAGTATCGCCAACAGGCACCACTACCAATGTAATTGATGCAACAGCCAACCTAGAAAGCAACAAAGCCTACTCTGTATTTGCCATCAACCGTGTAGCGTCTATAGGTGCAGCACTTGTAACCGACGACCTAACTACTCCGGCAGCAGGCAAAGCCCATGTTCGTTTCTTTCATTTCAGTCCGGATGCACCTGCAGTTGACATTGTACCACAAGGCAGCACCACCGCATTGTTCAGCAACCGATCCTTTAACGATCAATTTACCAATGTAAGTTTTCAAAACTTTACACCGGTAGATGCTGGTACTGTAACACTTAACGTACGAGTGAATGGCTCTACAACTATTGCGTTATCTGTGCCAAACATAACGTTACAAGCCGGTAAAATTTATACCATATTTGCCCGAGGCCTATTGAATGGCAGCGGCAACCAAGCGTTAAACGCAAGTATTATTACACACAACTAATTACAGCATTGTGTTTGTTTTTTGTGGAGAGGGCTGTTTAGTGTGTGGCATATCCCTAATCTTTTCGATTGGGGATTTTTTTATGCCTTACGGCAAATGCATACCCTGTCATTCATTTACCGTAAGGTAAGTGCTACACTACATAATTGTTACGAAAAAACTGAACAACTGTTAGCTTTCCCCTTAGATTTGTGCTTTACCTTAAAGCAAAGCGTATGGAACTTTCGAGCCGCTTAGAGCGTTTTAACGAGCCTGAAACTTTAAAAATGGCCAAGCTAGGCCGCGAATTACGAGCACAAGGTTTTGATATTATAGATTTAAGTTTAGGCGAACCCGATTTTGATACACCGCAGCACATTAAAGATGCTGCAATAAAAGCCATTGAAGATAATTGGACACACTATCCGCCAGTAGCAGGCTATCCAGAGTTACGCCAAGCCATTTGCGATAAATTCTTGCGTGACAACCAATTGCACTACCAACCTGAAAATATTGTAGTAAGCACCGGGGCCAAGCAAAGTTTGGCCAATGCGATACTTGCCATTGTTGATAAAGATGATGAGGTAATTATACCAACGCCTTATTGGGTAACGTATTCAGAGTTAGTGAAGCTTGCCGAAGCAAAACCTGTTCTGGTACGCACCACTGCAGAACAAAACTTTAAAATTTCGCCGGAACAGCTTGCCGCTAACATCAATGAACGTACCAAGCTCTTTATGTTCAGTAGTCCTTGCAACCCAACCGGTGCCGTATATAGCAAAGCAGAGCTTGCTGCGTTGGTGGCTGTATTAGAGCAGCATCCGCAAATATTCGTAATTAGTGATGAAATTTATGAATACATCAACTTCGTAGGCAAGCATGAAAGTATTGCCAGCTTTGAAAGTATAAAAGAGCGTGTTGTTATTGTGAACGGTTTAAGTAAAGGTTTTGCAATGACGGGCTGGCGCTTGGGCTATATTGCAGCACATACCACTATAGCAAAAGCCTGCGAAAAATTACAAGGCCAATTCACGAGCGGTGCTAATTCTGTTACACAGCGTGCCGCCATTGTTGCCATGAATGGCAGCCTGCAACCTACCACCGAAATGGTAGCCGAATTTGCTCGCCGCAGAACGCATGTATTATCACTTATTGCATCAATACCGGGCATTACATGTTTTGCACCAGAAGGTGCTTTTTACACCTTCCCCGACGTTTCAAGTTATTTCGGAAAACGCTATGCTGATACTACCATTGAAACAGCGGAAGATTTATGCATGTTTTTATTGCATACCGCCCACGTTAGCACCGTTACCGGTAAGGCTTTTGGAGAACCTAACTGTATTCGATTGAGCTTTGCTAACAGTATGGAAAAAATTGAAGAAGGCTACCGAAGAATTAAAACTGCATTAGCTTTGTTACAATAACCTTTGCTTTCATCATTGCACTTATAACTTTTGAGTACCTTACTAGCAGCCGATAAATTCAATATGTTTCGCAACCGCCTTGTGAAGGTATATAAGCACAAGGCCAAACAAGCCAAGCGTTTAGGGGTAACTTGCTGGCGTGTGTACGACCACGATTTGCCTGAGTTTCCGCTGGCCATTGATATTTACGAGCAATTTGTACATCTGAGTGTGTACCTACGCCGCCATGGCATGACGGATGAAGAGCATGAAGCATGGTTGGAGCAGGCCGTCGACGTAATTTGTATGGTTACAGGTGTTGCTAACGAAAATGTTTTTATCAAAGAACGAAGGCGCAAAGCGAACAGACATAGCCAATATCAAAAAACGGGCATGGAGGGTGATTTTTTGTTAGCAGAAGAAGGTGGTTTGAAATTTTATATTAACCTCACCGATTATTTAGATACAGGCTTGTTCATAGACCATCGTATTACCCGGCAAATGGTGCAAGCTCAATGTGCAGGCAAGCGAGTACTTAATTTGTTTTGTTACACGGGTGCTTTTTCGGTGTATGCAGCCGCCGGAAAAGCAGCACTTGTTACAAGTGTTGATTTAAGCAAAACCTACTTGCATTGGGCCGAAAAAAACATACAACTCAATAAACTGCATGGTGCACACATCCAATTTGTTCATGCCGACTGTAAGCAATACCTGAAAACACTTACCCCGAATAGCTACGATTTGGTGGTGATGGATCCTCCAACTTTTAGTAATAGCAAACGCATGAAAGATTTTCTCGACATTCAGGCCGATCATGTTACTTTACTCAACGATGTACTGCAAGCATTAACCCCACAAGGAGTCATTTATTTTAGTACCAATTATACCAAGTTTCAACTCGATGCAAGTGCCATTAAGGCCACTAACATTAAAGACATCACCAAAGCAACCACCCCATTTGATTTTGAAGGCAAGCTCAAAAGGTGGTGCTATCTGATAACGAAATAACATTTGCCTGTAAAGGCATAAAATTTACAATACTAACAACTGTTCTCCTCTGCATTAAAAACCCTACTTTTGGCCGGCAAAAAAGGTTCGTACCTTACGGTAAAAGTAATATTTACCGCAAGGTACAAGTACATATAATCATCAAGCATTTAAACTTTTTATACAATGGCACTCGTTGATTTGGTGATGCCCAAAATGGGCGAAAGCATTATGGAAGCTACCATTTTAAAGTGGCACAAAAAGCCCGGAGATACCGTAAAGCAAGATGAAACAGTATTAGACATTGCCACTGATAAGGTTGATAGTGAAGTACCAAGCACAGCTGCCGGAACTATTACAGAAGTGCTTTTTAATGTGAACGATGTTGTACCCATTGGTACTGTAATTGCACGTATTGAAACAGGGGGGGCAGCTACCGTTGCACCAACTGCAACTGCAGCTACTGCTACAGTACCAACGCCTGCACCTGAGGCAGAAGTGCCTTATATTCCTACACCAACGGCACATGTACCAAGCCAAGGTGGTCGCTTTTACAGTCCGCTAGTGTTGAATATTGCTAATAGCGAAAGTATTAGCATGAGCGAACTTGAAACCATTGCCGGCAGCGGCAATGAAGGCCGTGTTACGAAAAAAGATATTTTACAATATGTAGCCAATAAAAAAGCAGGTAAAGCAGCACCTCAATCTATTGCAGCTCCTGCACCAACGCCTGTTACAACAACCCCGGCAACAACAGCGGCTACGCCGGTGGTAGTAAGTACAAAAAGCTACGAAGGCAATGTTGAAATCATTGAAATGGATCGCATGCGTAAATTAATTGCGAAGCACATGGTTGATAGCAAGCATACGAGTCCGCATGTAACCAGTTTTGCAGAAGCCGATGTAACCAACATGGTGTTATGGCGTGATAAAGTGAAAAAAGAATTCGAAAAACGTGAGGGTACCAAAATTACTTTCACGCCAATGTTCATCGATTGTATTACTCGTGTAATGAAGCGCTTCCCTATGATTAATGCTTCAGTAGATGGCGATAAAATAATTTTAAAGAAAGACTTTAACATTGGTATGGCTACGGCCCTACCATCGGGTAACCTTATAGTACCTGTAATACGCAATGCCGACTACCTAAATTTGGTTGGCTTAAGCAAGCAGGTTAATTCATTAGCCAATAATGCACGTAACAACAAGCTAAAACCCGACGATACTGCCAACGGTACATTCACACTTACCAATGTGGGTACGTTCGGAAGCTTAATGGGTACACCCATCATCAACCAACCGCAGGTGGCCATTTTAGCCGTTGGTGCTATCAAAAAACGCCCTGTAGTAATAGAAACATCGCATGGCGATACCATTGGCATACGCCACATGATGTATTTAAGCCTAAGCTACGACCACCGCATTGTAGATGGTAGCATTGGCGCTAGCTTTTTAACCGAAGTAGCTAAAGAATTTGAAAACTGGGATTTAGAAAGAGAGTGGTAAAACAATTTATATTGCCCCTGCAATGATGAAAGTACACATAACACATCGAACATATGTAACCAAAGCCATCATAACGATGGCTTTTTTATGCTGTACCTACCTTACGGTAAATGCTCAAGCTATAGATAAGGGATATCCTCTAGGTGGTTGGTATATTTTGAGTTTAAAGGGTAACTTTGCAACGCGATGGTCGTTCTTTGCGGAAACACAGTTTCGTGCATGGAAGCCCAATAAAGCGTTCTTTTACCACGAGTACAAAGGTGGTATTACTTATGCCTTGAATAAAACTATTACTAGCTCCTTGGGTGTGGGGCATTATACAACTTACCCCATTGTTGGCGATGAAAGTTTCGCAAGCCCCGTTGCCACACAAGAACTACGTGTATGGCAGCAGTTTAACCTCAGTAACAGCTTAGACCGACTAAAGCTAGAGCACCGTTTCAGAATTGAACAACGATACTTCACAACGCAGTATCGTAACCGTTTCAGGTATCGTATCAATGCTACAGTTCCTATTAATAAAACTGATTTATTACCCAATACCTTTTTTGTAAGTGCTTACAACGAAGTTTTTTTAAACAATGAGCCATCGCACTTTGAACGTAACCGTTTGTATGTAGGTACCGGATACGAATTCAACGATCAGGTAACACTCATGATGGGCTGGCTCAATCAGTACGACTATACCATTAGAAGAGCACAATCGAAACATTTTATACAAGTGAACCTACTACTTTCCTTATCTAATTGGTCGAAAGATAGAGAACGCCACCCAGCGCCAGTCGATTAACTTTTTTAAAAATTTTATTACACATAAAATTGTACAATTTTGTCTGTTTTGTATCTTAACGCAAAAAGAGGTATAAGATGCAACAGCTTAGTAATACTTGGTTCAGCGACGGCTTTATTGATTATGAATTAAAGAAGTACACGCTACTAGCCTATTTACAGGCTATTCATAAGCATTTTGAAGCACAACGTTTGTACCCACAACTCAGCGATTTGATATTTCATTACAACAACCTCATTGCTTTTAAACAAAACAAACAGCATTTACAACAACAATTTCCTAAAAAACTCACGGGTATACAAATACAGCAACTAGAACTTTTATACGAACAAATCATAGCCGATGATAGCCTCATGGAAGAATTAGAAGCAATCATACAATTCGCATCTAAACACATGAAAAACGCCATTGAAAGTGGTAGCGAAATTTATGATTTCGTAGAGCGTAGTTTAAATATTCAAACTGTAGGTGTAGAACCATTACGTAAAGAAGAAGGTTATTTCTTATTAAGTGATGGCACAAAGCAAACACATGCATATCAATACCGCCTCAGCATTTTTGAAAAGCACCACCAAGCCTATCGCAGTATACGAACCAACTTTGTTGGTACTTGGCAGCATAGTATTTCTAATTCTTACACCAGCATTAAACACAACCTAATAAAACGCAATCAACAATTACCCAACCCGGCGGTTTATGCTGTTGAAACAATGCTGTGTTATCCGATAGAAGAAACATTACTACCTGTGGCAAAACGTAGTTTAGTTCGCTTACTTTCATCAGCATAAATACATTCAAATGAAAATACTACAACCGCAGTACCCCATAGGCTTATTTGAACCACTACCCTTAAGTACAGTGCAATTAGATGCATGGTTGCTAGATGTTAAATACTTTCACGTTCGCTTTGAATATTTGCGTAGGCTGGGAATTCATTGATTCTTCAGCCCGGTACAAATGCCCAATTGAAAAAATATTGTTGAAGTTAAGCACTAAAGCTGCACATTGAACGCAGAGCCTGAACCACTACTACTGCCTGCACTGCTGATGCTACATAGTTAAGCCCTGCGTTTGCAAATACTTTTGTTGTAGCCAATACTACTTTTATTATCTATTAAAATCAAATTCTTCACATCTATTTGATGGACAATAGTTAACGATAATAGGATAATCAAAATAACTATCTCTCTTGACGAAGTATAGCTTATTAACATTCAACAAGGTAGATTTTACAAGGAAGAGCGTTTTTGATTTTTGTTTAATAGATATATAATGTTGCACGTCATCATTCCCCATTAGTTTTATTTTTACTTTTTTAATCTTTTCTTTTTTATCAGAAATTCTGTAAGTAATAAAACCTTCGTTAAAGTCATTTATTAAAAGTACACTATCAGATAATCGAAAAAATACATTGTAAAAAGGTTCTGATGGATAATAAGCAAAGTATTCTTTTTTGAATTTCCTAACCGTAATCCAATCACCCAAATAACTTGAACTTAAATTTTCTGTACTGGTAATAATGGTTTTAGCAGCTCCATTTTGTTTCAAATCAGATAATAAAAATTTGAAAACAAGATCATGATATTTAGAATGAGGTGTGTCTATAAAAACAACATGATTATATTTTTTATTTATATATAATGTATCTTTTGTAAATTGTGCGTTTATTTTTGTACTTATTAAGAGTAATAAAAAAAATTTTATAAGTTTCATAATCGCAATTATTTTATATAAAATAGCCCGATGTATGTTGGAACTCAGATGGCACTATTAGGAAAATAAACATGTAGCCACCATTCCCATCCATGTATCGTTAACATTGTTGATTTGTATGCATCAACATTTGAATGGTTTTTTGCAACACCTTACGGTAAATGATTGGTTCGAAAAAAAGTGTATCATCCTGAACAACAAAAGTATATTAAGTTTTGAAATATACCCTGTAGTTATGATTGCATGGCAGGCATCATAACGCTTATGTGAACGAATTGAAAGAAAGTATGGGTTGGTAGAAAGTTGCCTTTAATAAAAAACGCACATCTACATTTCGATGTGCGTTTTCATTTACCGTAAGGTATACTTTATTTCTTGATTATTTAGCTCGAAAATCAATGCTATCGGCAACATTACCGCAGTTAAGCATGGTTGCTTTATAACGCGGATGTAACGTACCCAAATAAGGATTCACCACATCGGCAGTTTTGCTGATCCAAAAAGCCTCTTCTTCGTCGTTAAAGGCCATCGGACAGTTCATGTGATACACCACAGCTTTATCGTATCGAACGGTACGGATGAGGTTGTATAAATTTTCGCTAAGCGTATAAAAAGAACGACGCTTATTTTCTAAGCCACTTTCTGCTACAATTGCTTTCGCCTCGGCAGCTACTGTTGATCCTAAACTTTTTGCGGTATTCACAATCATAGAATCGGCTTTCAGTTCTGCGTAAGCAATACCATCGGCGGCTTGTACAAGTGCTGCAGCTTGGGTATTGGCTTTGGTGCTATCCCAATTCACTAAGGCTTCGCTAAGACTGTAATAACTGGTGAGTAAGGTTTCAAATTGTTGGTTGAAAGCATCGCTGTTGGCGCTTTGTGCTAAAGGTGCATCGTTAGCAGCAGGTTGCTTTTGTTCATCGCTACTACCACAACTCCAAAGTGTAGTGGCTATCAAAGCAATCGAAAGAAGTTTTTTCATGCGTTATTGTGTTTGCACAAAGGTATAAAGATTGACTGTTTTCAAAAATAGTATGTGAATCAAATGAAAATGGGTAGCCCGTATAGGCTACCCATTAGCAATACAATTGAAACGCTCTGATTACATTCTTGTAAATGGCAAGCGAATGATACCATCATCGGTATTTACATGTAGCATATAGTTGCCAGCAGCTAAGGCTGGTAGCTGAATTTGCTTTTGCGTAGTACCAGTACCCCACTGCACATCAACCGTTTTAACGGCCTGTCCGTTCATGTTGTACACTGTAGCCACAGCCTTACCATTATTGGTAGCATTGATACGCAACTGTAACAAAGTGCTAGCACCAATATTATCTAACAAACTAAACATGGCTGTTTTATCGCTGATGCGGATTTGCTTTACAGGACTAAAACTTACAGTACCATCTTTATCTACCTGCTTAATACGATAGTACAAAACAGGCGCTGCATACTTTTCGATGTTGTTGTGGATGAAACTGTATTTCGTATTTGTGCTGTTAGCAACGGCACCAATGGTTTCAAAGTTGTTGCTGTTAGTGCTTACTTGTACTTCAAAACGATCGTTATTGCTATTGTTGGCAACAGACCAATCGAGTTGTGCTTGATTCCCTTTTTTAACAGCAGTAAAATCTAACCAAGTAACAGGTAGAATAATGCCACTTACAGTTGCTGTAGAAGTTGTTGTACCACTGTTAACACCATTTTCATCATAGCTGAATTGGTTGTTCACTGTAGTGCCAGTTCTTGTATAGTAAAGATTGTTACCTACAGAACGTGTGGTACCTGTACATAAGAACAGTGATAAACCGTTAGAGGCGCCTAAGCCACCATCGGGCAAGGTTACTAGCGATACGTTATTTGCCGTAAGGGGACCACCAGTAAATGCAACTTCTAACACTTCTAATTCTGTGTTAGCAACAATGTTAGGTTGTAACGGTGATGCAGCGGTTACAATTTGATAATTGTAATAACCACCTTCAGTAGCTTCTGTTACTCCCCAAGTAACACCTGCAAATGTGGTAGAAACAACCGTCATGGTTGGCTTTGGCGTTACCGAAGTTGGAATACCAATATTGAACTGTAAAGTTGAAATTACAGCAGGTGTTTGTGTGGCAGCACCTCTAATATAAATTTTTACACGGTTAGGTGCAGAACCTGCTCCCAAGCTTGCCTGCATTAAAGGCTGTGCTTGTAAGCTAAAACATGCCACGAAAAAGAACAAGATAAATGTAGCAATTGACCTCATGTTTGTTGATTTTTATGATAATTGATTAATTGGGAATGGCTTGTGTACGAATTGTGGTAGCAATATTGCTTAACACCGTAATGAGTAAGAAATCTTTATCGTTCTGTAAGCCGGCGTAACGAACGTTGCGGTTCATATTAACATCGGCCTGATGATACACGTTTGATAATAACTGTGTAGGTGTATTGTTTAAAGTGGTTACTAGAATAAAATCTTTATCGTTCTGTAAGCCTGAATAACGCACATTACCATTAGAGTTGGCATTACCTGCCCACATTAAATTAACCGTGGTAAGTGTTGGATGTGTTCCCGTGGTGTAGGCTGCTGCTGTTCCAAACAATTGAGCATCACTAGCTTGTACAAAATTGAATACGTTATCGGGATCAGGTGTATTCAGGTTGAGCGTTTTTGTATACGTTGTAGCATCGGCACCCATACCAAGGTGATTACGATGACGCACAGTTAGTATGTAGCTACCAGCATCTATGTTCTTAAACAATACAGGACTTACACCATCAATATCTACAATATCACCATCTTTTTGTAACAATGCACTACGTGTTTGTTGTAACTGATTGCTACTATTGCGCAACTCTAAAAATACCCAGTCTACAATGTTGTTATCATCGTTGGTTTGGGTGCTAAATACAGCACTTGCAGCTGTTTCGGCATCGCTGTTATTATTGTGTACAAAAGCGGTATTGTACGGAGCTACACGATAAGGATCTGCAAGCGGTATTAGATTGCTTGGCGTGCGAAGGTTATCATTCATTTTGCCAGTAGTTGCATTGTATGCTCCTTGTAAGAAAGCTCTGCCACTCGCTAAAACAAACTTATTCATAGCATACAACTGCTGACCAGCAGCTACGTTATTAAAACTTACCGTGTTATTGGTAGTATTGATAGTACCACTGTTTAACGCCCAGCTTGTACCAGTTCTCACAACAGGCGTTAATGCTGCTTCTGTGCCTGTTAAGCCTGTTGCTGCTTCATTGTAAGTAGCAGTTGCAGTAATCGTACCACCTGTAATTGCATTGGTAGCAGGCAGCCAGTAAGCATTCAAATAATCGCTAATGCGAACATGCCTATTCGGATGTGCATTACCTACCAAGCGTGTTCCAACATACGCACCTACTCCAGTAGTTGCACCACTTACTGTTACACTCAAAGGCATCAATTCACCATTAACACCTACAGGCAACGTAAAGGTGCCATTACCATTCACTAAACGGCGTAACTCACCGAGCCCATTGGTTTCAATAAACTTACCAGCACCAGTGCCAGTTACGTTAGCATTTGCCGTAAGGGATAAATGATAATCGTTCAATTGAATACGACCTTGCGAAAACAGTAAGCTATTACCTACCACACAATTGCTTGCCAAAAAAGCAGGCACAGTACTATTCACCTCGAGGTTCGGAATGGAAAAACCATTCATATCAATCGCTTGTGGTGCATCGCCAATAAGCACCACTTTACCAGCACCACTAATGTTAGCGCTCGACTGAATACCGCCTTGCACTTGTATTGTAGCATTGGCCTCTATGGTAAGCGTACCACCTTGGATAACAAGTTGTGCCCTTACGGTAAATGACGTAGCCGCCAATAATAAACCAGTGAATAAAATATGTGGCTTCATAATGTTGATTTATGGTTGTCCGAGTACAGTAACTAACATGCCAGGAAGCACCGTTAGATTTATACCAGGAAGTATCAATATTTTTTTAACAGTAACATTGGTATTAATAACAGGGTTATTACCACCTCGTGGAGAGAGTACCACCTCTGTATTTCTATCGGGCACTACACCACAACTCCAGTTAGTGGGCACTTCCCATGCTGTGCTTGTACCGCCAATCCAATAATTGGTAAATACAATTTCGTAAGGTGTACTGTAGTTACCATTAACTAAGCAACGATATACATGGCCGCCTGACGTAGATGGTACATTTAATAACGTAAGTGTAGGTGTATTTACGCCAGTAAAAGCAGTACCATTGGTGATATTCACAAAACCTGTTCCCGTATCGCGTTGCCATTGATAAGTAGCACCTTGAATATCAGATGTAATGGTAGTGGTTCCATTCAAACACATCGGTGCTGAAAAAGTAACGATACCACTATTGTACACCACGTTCGGAACAACATCGCCGCTTGCATTACTTACGACCAAACTTGTTGGATTATTGTTGAAAGACACAAAGGATAATCCGCTTGAAGCTGGTGTAACCCTGAAGTTCAAAACGAATACAGTTTGGTTGTTGGCAATGGTTTGCGCAGCAAGGTTGTCGTCGGTCCATAAATAACTTACAATGCCAGTGGTACCATTCACCGAACTATTAAACAATGTATTGCTAATGGTACTATGCACTTGTGTTACATTGATGAGTTGCATTTTAGTATTATCCCACTGTATGCTCCCCTGCATGGCAAGTAGTTGTGAAAAATTATTCACTTTTACCGTAAGGGCTACTGTAGAATCACTCACATGCGAACGAGAGGCAATTGTAAACGTTGGCGGCAATGTACCACCTTGTAAAGCGATTGTGCCGTTTTGCGTAGTGATATTGCTTGCAGCTGTACCTTGTGCAGTGGTTAATAATAACGTTGTAGGCTCGTTGCTAAATGCCAGCGTTGCGTTGCCTGTAGCACCATTCACCACACTAAGCACCAAGTTGAACAAAACGGAATTATCAGTAATATTTTGCGGTTGCAAAGTATCGTTCAGCCATAAGAAACTAACGCCTCCTGTTGTACTAGAAGTACTGTTGTATCGCTGAAAATCTAGGCCTTGTAATGTTGGATGAATGTTATTTAAACCAGCAAAACGCACTTTTGTAGTATCCCAGTTAATGCTTCCTTGAAAACCAATGTACTGTGAAAAATTGCGTGTTGTAACTGGCACTATTACAGTAGCCTGATTGTTCTGTGCTATAGCACCAATGATAAGTTGCGGAGCTGCTGGCAAACCAACAAAACCAACATACCCATTGGTGTAGGTAACATTACTGATGGGACTTGCATTAGCACCTGCTACTAGTAACTGTGTTGGAATGCTACCGAAACTAATATTAGTATTACCAAAAGCACCACTCACCACATTGAAGTTAATGGTGAATAACACCGTATTATTAGGTAATGATTGTGCGTTAAGATTGTTATCTACCCAAACATAGCTAAGTCGCCCATCGCCACCAGCGGTGCTTGCATTCACTTGTAAGCCAGCAAGTTGCGAAGCGGCATTGGTAATACTGCTAAAATTTAGTTTACTGTTATCCCAACTGATTGTTCCTTGGATGGCAACAATTTGGTTAAAATTTTGCACAGTTACAGGAATAGCAACAGTAGCAGCATTCAAATTATCGGCAGTACCAATGATGAATCTTGGAGTTTGCGCCTTACCCATAAAACTACATGCTAACAGCAACAGTAATAGTTGCAGTTTTGGTAGCATATGTTTTTTGAAGTGCATGTTCTATTATTTGTTGTATAGATGAGGCACAGTGATACACTGTGCCTCACTTGAAAATTATTGTTGTGCAATTACCAACGACTTTGCAGGCGTACCTTCTAAACCTATGGCTTTGATGTAGTACATACCATCGGCGATAGCATTTTTCTCTTGCAAATTCATTTGGAATACATTCACACCAGGTATTACTTCGAAAGCTTTTTGAAGAATTAGTTTGCCTTTCGCATCGGTAGCAATAACGGTTACTTTTTTCTGCTCTTTAGCAGCAAGTACCAAGCGTATATAGCCTCTGCTAGGGTTTGGACTCACTTCTAAACGTTCGAAGGCAACAGCAGCATTGGTTGGAAGTGGCTTATCAAGTACTACACCTGATCCAATAGCTACTTTCACTGGTTCGCTTGCTTGGTTGAATGCCATGCCAGGAATAACCACTTCATCAAGTGATAAGCCTGTTTGTGCTACACTACGCTTCTTGCGAAGTACAACATCCATGATAACGGTACCATCGGTAAGTGTACGTGCAGTATTGGTTGCATCGGCCCAAACAAATCCAATCACACCTTGCATTGATTTCGTTGCATTATGATCGATATTGATGTGTTTGTTCTCTATACCTACGAAATCAAATACTGTAGCATCGTAACTGATAGCAAACTGAGCACCTACCAATGAGGTAAAGTTTCGAACCTTCAGTTTCAAGCGAACTGTTTCACCACGTTCAGCTACCACAGTATCGTAGTACAACTGCATCACTTTGTTGCTGTTGCTAGCACGGTTTTGCCCAGGTACTGCTGCCCAATCGAAGTTCACATCGCCTAACTTAACGGCATAGAAACTAACGTTAGATTGGTTACCACTCACATTGGTTAAGCTTCTGCTACTGTTGTATGGGAATGGATTGGTTGGGTTAGGAAACGTATACGTACTATCTACAAACGACCATAGCTTACCACCTGCAAACGTATCGTCAAATCCTAAGATCATTCTTTTTACCGCAAGGACATCAAGAATATTCACTGCATTATCACTATTAGCATCAGCCGCTATGATTCTGTAAGGTGAATTCAACAATGTTCTGTTTAGAATATGTGCTTGCATTTGTAGTACATCGAGTACGTTGATACCATTGGTTTTATTGGCATCGTTGTTCTTATTACCTGTAATACTGTAGTTACGCTGTTGGAAGATATTTGAACTATATCTGCCAGTAGCATCTGTAACAACACTATCTGTAAGACCACCACTAATTCTCACGGTGATACTTGGCACTGTTCCGTTCGTTGGGTGCTGGAATCGACCACTTAATATCACGTTAGAAATAATAGTAACAGGAATACTGTTAGATGTTGCTGTTGTTTGTGTAATACAAGTAGCATTACTTGTCATAACACAACTTACAGTACTACCATTTGCCAAGCTGTTACTGCTAAATGTATTCGAGGTACTGTTTTGTACAGAATTACCATTCACTAAGAAATTGAATGTTGGTGCAGGACCACCATTGGTTGGTACTGCAGTGAAGGTAAAGGTTGTACCAGCGGGACCACTTGCACCGGCAGTGTTTAACTGCACGCTTGGTGCTACAGGGTTACTCACCGTAACCACTACTGAATCAGAAGTTGCTGTACAGTTATTACCTGTAATCACTACACGGTATACACCAGCTTGTGTTACACTTAAGTTTTGCGAATTACCACCAGAAGTAATATTCACGTTGTTTCTAGTCCACTGATAACTAGAAGCACTTGATGCTGTTAACATTACCGAACTATTAGAACAAATAGCGGTTGGGCCATTCGCTAAAATAGTTGGCGGCGTTAAAGGAGCACCTAATGCAATTACAGCACTGTTAGGCGATGTTAGCGTACAACCACTTGCAGGATTTGTGGCTACAACGGTATAAGTGCCACTGCTTGTTACATTGAAAGTACTATTGGTTGCACCAGGAATAGCTTCGCCGTTTCTGAACCATTGGTTATTGGTACCAACCGATGATGTTAAGGTTTGGCTACTGCCTAAACAAATACCAATGTTGCCACTTGGTGAAACGTTGGGTTGTTGTGGCACGTTTGTATTAACATTCACCACGATAGGATCGCCGAGTGTGATACATGTGGTATTGTTCAATCGCAAGCGATATGTACCCGCATTTGCTGCTGCCACATTATTAATGGTGTAGCTACTGCTAATAGCATTGGTAATAGGTTGATCGTTGAACAACCACTGCGCATTAGTAACAATGTTAGTGGCTCTAAAGGTTAACGGATTACCAGCACAAATTGTAGTATCACCACCCAAAGGTGTTGTGTACACAGGCTTCGGCGGTAGGCTATAAACCATTAATGAAGTTGCATTATTAGCACCAACAATAGATTGGTTGGTAGAAATCACACGGATACGATACCCGCTACCTTGCGGTAAATCTTCTGGCAGTACGGATGGTATCACACCACTCATACTAGTACTTCTCAAACTACCGATTACTCTAGGCGCTGCAAAACTGCCATTTGCATCACTAATCTGTGCGATGAAGAGGTTGTTGCTGTTAAAGCTAATGGTAGCAGGTAAGTTAAAGCCAACATTTAATGCACCACCAGCACAGAAGTTATTACCGTTAACTATACTCTCTAAAACTGGAGCTGTTCCAGGAATGGTAAACTGCCAGCTATTGATTTTACTCCAGCTGCCATTTACATCTCTTGCTCTTGCAACTACAAAGTGAGTACCAGGCAATATACCTGTGAGGTTAACATTGAACGTTAAATCTGCAAAATTCTGACCCGGTGTTACAGGCACTTGAATACCATTACCATATCCTGGATCATAATCTAAATAGTACTCGATTTGACTAACATTAGGTGAGCTTGCAGTGGTTAGGTTAGCATAAGGCTTGATGAACATGAGATAGTTTGTCATGCTCCAACTACCATTTGCTGTTAATGCACGCATACCCAACAACTGCGGTCCGCTCGCTAATGCACTTACTGGAATATTTGCCGTAAGGTTTTCTAGATTCACCCCGGGTGTAACCGTTAGAGGTGTACCTCTACCAAAGCCAGGATCGGTATTTAAGAAATATTCTACCCTGTTAATATTAGGTGTTGTGGAAGGAGCCATGTTCGCATAAGGCTTGTAGAACAACCAAAAATTGGTTTTACTCCAAGCACCATTAGCACTCATAGCACGGGCACCAACAATGTGCGGACCAACCGCCAAGTTATTAGCGTTGATGTTAAAAGTAAGATCTACCAAATTAGTTCCGTTGGTAATGGGAACGTTAGTAGCATTACCAAACCCAGGATCAGTATCTACGAAATACTCCACCTTCGTGATATTGGTTACACTTTGCGGTGCTAACTCGATATATGGTCTGAATAAATACCAATAATGGCTAAAACTCCATACCCCTGCGGCAGTTCTTGCTCTGGTTGCTAAAATGTGTACCCCACGTGAAATGTTATTCACGTTAATGGTGATGGGTATATTTTGAAGATTCACACCTGGCGTAATGGTAACAGGCGTGCCCCTACCCTGACCAGGATCTTGATCGAGGTAGTATTCAACGTAAGTAATATTTGCTTGTGCCATTACTTTCGATTGCTCTAAGCAACCAAAGCATGCAACAAGTAGCAGTGCCGCCTTTGCCATTGCAGACAAGCGTATACTACTCAACGCTTTATTGTTATGAAATAATTGCATGATAATGTGTGTTAAACGGTATACAAAACGTACTAATGCCGAAAGCTTTACCAATCGCTCAATTGAACGATTTAGTTATTGCTTCGTACACTGTAAGTGATGGTATACGTACTACCCGTTGCTGTTGTACTTGCAGCATTGAGACGATAGAAAGCAGGAATGTTAGGAATACCAGAAGATTTATAAGGATTGGTACCACCATAAATGCCACAATCTGTTGTAGTAGTTGTACCCGGAATGATACCGTAGTTACGAGCAGGACTGTTGGCTACCAATTGATAAGCAGCATCTGGACTGTAAATCGTTTGGCCAGCAGAATTATTGTTAGGTATACCAACAAAATAAACGTTACTTGATGTATTAGCATTAAATACATTACCACTGCTACCAGGGTTACTGGCTACAGGCGTAGCACCACCAGACTGAGCTGTAATGTTATTGACAAAAACACAATTACTCGCACCTGTTAACCATCCTCCTCCTGAAGTAAATACAACTCCTAAATCGATGCAATTTTGAATAACAAAAACTGAATTATTGAAATTTAGTGATCTATTAGTACTTGGTACGCCTTGGCCACCTGAAGACCAAACACAATTCAAAATTTGACCGCTATTTACACCTACCGGGGTTTGTGCAGTAGAAGCTGAATAACTAATACCAATGCCTACACTATTCTCGATACGCAGGTTAGAGATAGAACGATTACCACTAAAACCAACTGCATACCCACCTTGGCTTACCTGAGCCATGTAACATTGGGAAATGATCCAATTGTTACAAACACCTGAATTGTTGAAGTTAACATTCACATCTCTACAACGATAGATGGCAATGTCGTTTAGTGAATCTAAGATATCAGCTGTTGTCACGTTTAAGTTATCAATACCTGCGAAAATAGTTCCGGCACTACCTCTACCTACGGTTACGTTTGTTGACGCAATAGCACCTGGCAGGGCTTGCAAAGCATTGTTGATGATGGCTTGAGAAGGCAAATTGTAACTATTCACAAAAAAACCTGGCCCTACAATGTAGAGGCGCTTTGTGATGTTACCACTGTAGGTAGCACCACTACTTTGCGTAGATGGATATAGCTGAATGGTATCTCCTACAACAGCTGCATCATGGGCTGCTTGCAAGGTAGCATAATCAATTCCATTTACAGGAGATACAGCTCCTGTAAAACCTACCCTGCGTATGGTAGCATTTGCCGTAAGGCTTAATAATAAAGTACCAATAATGGCTAGACTTAGTAAAGTATGCTTTTGCATAGTAGTATAATTGAAAAAGTTTTGAATATAGTTGATGGTGTTTAGTTGTTGTTACGAACACTAAAGGTTACGGTATAGCTACTACCAACAGTTACGGCACTAGCAGCACCTAGTTGATAGAATATGGGAATAGATGGAATACCTGAAAGTATATAAGGTGTAGTTCCGCCATACATACCCATATCTACCGCAGTAGTATTATCTATAATACTTAATCCTGCATTTGCAGCGGGGTTGGTACCCGTTTTTAATTGGAATCTTCCATCTAAACTGCTGTTGTTCACGCCATTGGTAGTACCCATTGTTGGGTAATTCACGAAAATGTTATTAAGCACTTGACCGAAAATATTACCTGCGTTAGGCGCTGTATTATTAATACCATTTGATGCAGTAGCAGCTGTTGTAATGTTGCGAATGAAACGTGTGTTTGTTAGGCCAGATAAGCTATTCGTTGGAATTTCGAAAATGCAATTTTGTACTAAAAAAGCAGCATTGTTAAGTGTAAGCGTAGTACCTGAAATCAATACGCAATTATAAATTCTATTACCTACATACGTACCCGATGGTGATGTATTGAGGTTAATAGGACCATTAATCAAACAATTGTAAATATCTAAACTATCTACCGTTCTATCGCTAGTGAACCCTGCACTTGGTCCCGTTTGTGCAATGCTTAAACCGTAACACTGTGAAATCGTCCACTTGTTCAAAATGCCTGAATTATCCCAGTTTACAACAACATTTCTACATCTTGTAATGGTAATATTGTTCAGTGCTTCTTGCCTGTTAACCACATTTACCGTAAGGTTATTCAATCCCATTAAAATAGTACCAGCGCTACCCAAATTCATGGTGAGGGATACACTTTGAATGTTACCCGCTAAGTTTTGCAAATTAGGATTGGTAATTTCAGCACCAGAAGTTTGGAAAACGTTATAGAAATAACCAGGCCCCAACACTACCAATCGTTTCGTGATAGTTCCACTGTACGATACTGTACCCGAAGTGGTTGGATACAACTGTATGGTATCGCCGTTCACAGAAGCATCGTGTGCCGCCTGAAAGGTGGTGAAATCGAAACCATCAATTCGTTCTACAGTGGCTATAAAGCCTACACGTCGAATGGTTGCTTGCGCAGTTGTACCACCTATTGCAACGAGCAGCAACAGCAGCAGCAGTTTTTTTGTCATGATAAATAGTTTTCAGTAATAGAGGCTTGCGTAGGTTTCTAACATGCAGTTGCATACCTTGCGGTAAATGTCAGAACGGCACAACAGGAACCCACTTTTCGCTAATCAAAAGTAGATGGTGCAACACGCGTAGCAAATACCCATAAATGGGTATTTTTAATTCAGCAGATACACTTACATTAAGCGTGTACTTACATCGTGTAATGTTGCTTTTACAAAGTGCTACATCTTATCCTGCAAAGCAACCAATAGCATAAAACATTGGTGCAGCTTAGCCATAATAAGCTAGTTTCAATGTATGATGCCAATACAACATAAAGAGTTTATAGACGCAGTTCATTTTGAACAGTTTTACGAACGCTACTATGTAACTGGTAGGCTAAGTAATTACATTGATTACATCTGGACGACGCGTTTCGAAACCTTATGGCAAGATCATCCGCATGGTTTTACAGATAAACTCTATCCTAATATTGGCTACACGTATCTTATTAACTTAGGTACGCCCTATACCATGTTTATTCAGAACCAACCTTTTCCTATGAAAGCAGATGGCTTTTTGCCTCGCTTTCATACCATTGCTTGTAAGCACAGTATAGGCAATCAATTATTGGGTATCAAGTTTAAAGTGTCTCCTATTTTATTAGATAAGAAAGTTGATTTTTCTGAGTACAAACATGCTATGTTTTCATTGAGTTATCTGATGCCTGCCAATGTTGTTCAAGCCATAAAAATGGCTACTAATTTCACAACAACTGTGCATATCATTGAAAGCTATTTCAACAGCTTGATTCATCAGGCTGATAACAATATTGTAACTGCAGTTACACAAACTATACAATACTTTGAAAGCAACGTACATGCAACAATACCAATTCAAACTATTGCCAATAACTTGGCAATAACTACTAAAACATTGCAACGTTATTTTTTGATTGCGGTAGGCATACCACCCAAACAGGTATATAATACCATTCGTATACGTAAGGCATTACAAAACTACCTTACGGTAAATGATGCATTCCAACCAGCAGCATTTGGCTATTACGATTACAGCCATTTTTACAAACATGCTTGTGCCTTTTTGCAAGAAGATGCTAGCTGTATTTTCAGTAAAAGAAAAGCGAAATAGTTCTTGTACTATTTCGCTTTGAAATATGCATGCTATTGGTGTTACTGAGCTCTGTTGCGTTCTTCTTCTGAAGCTGTTGTTCTACGGCGTGCTTGTGCTACGCTGTTCTTTCCAAAACGATAATTGAAGCTGATTGTAGCTACTCTTGTTTCTCGCTTGCTATACCATTTTTCAATATAGTTGTTGTAAGTAATAGTACCTCCTGGTCTGTTTGTCCAGAAAATGTCGGTTACATTTAAGCGTAATGTGCCTTTGTTATTGAGTACTTGTTTTTGCACTCCAAAGTTGGCACTCCACACACTTCTTACTACCATAAAGCCACTACGACCACCACTGTTAAAGTTGCCACTTACTTCCATGCTCCATCCATTCTTGAAAGTAAAGTTATTCGTAGAATTTAAGTTGATTGCTGCCCTACCATTATCTAAACGAGTACCCGCAAGCTGACCGTTAAATTTGCTGTAGAATACATTAGCGTTGTTTAATATACTCCACCAAGGCTTCACTTTTAATGGCGATGATAAGGTTAGTCCAACATAATTGGTGGTACTGATATTGATTGGTAATTGAACAGTAACATTATCATCACTCGGTAAGTTGGGGAAGGCATCTTTAAAACGAACAATAGCTGTATTGAGTACTTTATCGGTTTTGCTATAAGTTAGTGTTGCATTCAATTTGGGCGTGTTATAATTCACTTCGTAATTCCAGGTGAATTGTGGCAATAAATTAGGGTTACCCGTTGCATAGGTAGTAACATCAATCAAAAATAAAAACGGATTAAGTTGGTTGTAGCTTGGCCTGTCTATACGTCTGCTAATTGAAAATCCAATGGTTTTTTGTTTGCCTATTTGTCTATTCACAAATGCCGATGGAAATAGCTGTAAGTAGTTTGAGTCAAATGCTACATTACCCATGGCTTGATAGGTGTGTAATGCAGTTCTTTCGGCACGTAAGCCTAATTGTACATTCCACTGCTTCCATTGCTTGGCATAATTTACGTAAGTAGCAACATTCTGTTCTTCATACAAGAAATGATTGGTTTTTGATGCATCAACTACACGTGTTCCATTACTCACATCAAAAAATTTAGCATCGTTATCCGTATTCACTTTACTCCATTTAAAGCCAGCTTCAAGCTTCGATTGTTTTTTCAACGGACGTACATAATCGGTTTTAAAAGATTGCAATTTCAGGCTACCTCTTTGCACACCATCAAGCACGTAATCGGGTGCTAATGTGGTACCATCATTTTTAAAATATTTCGTTCCGGTTTGAGCATTCGAACCACTCCAATAACTGCCATAATCAAAGTCGGCGGTGAGCTCTTGTCCCAACGAATCAAAACTGTGTTTAAAATTCAGATTACCTACCAAGTTATTATTAAAATCGTTATTAGTGGCAATCGTATAAAAAGTTGAAGCAGGCTTACCTTGTTGATCAAAAACAACTGCATTGTTATCGTTCATTCGTTCAATACCTGTACCACTGCCATTCAATACTACACCAACTACTGTTCGCTTCGATGGAAAATAATCGGCACCTAAACGAAAGTTGTTGCTAAGTATAGGAAAGCGACCATAGTTGTCTTTGTAATCAGAACCTGTGAACTGACCAGCATTGGTGTAAAAGTTCCTATCTAAAAACAGTTGATTCAATCCTTTGCGATAGGCAGTGTTGTTAGAGCCAAATACATTCACTTTTTTATTTCTATAATTAAGGGCAACACCTGCCCCTACTTTGGCATACACACCTTGTCCGTAAAAAGTATTCAATGTGCCATTGGTACCTAAGCGTTGATCTTTTTTCAAACGGATGTCGATAATGCCAGCATTGCCTGCTGCATCGTATTTGGCAGACGGATTGGTAATTAAATCTATACGTTCAATACTTCCGCTTGGTAAGCCTCTCAAATAATTGGCTAAATCGGCACCTGAAAGTGGCGAAATTTTACCATCAATCATCACCAACACACCTTGCTTGCCACTTAAACTAATAACATCGTTTTGATCAATAACCACTCCGGGTGCTCTTTCTAACAACTCAAAACCAGAACTTCCTGCACTTAAAATGCTACTCTCAACATTTAAAACAGTTCTGTCTGAAAGTCGTTGAATAAATGGCTTCCTAGCGGTTACGGTTACTGCACCAATATCTTTTGCTTGCGGTTGCAATATTTGTGGCGGAACTTGATAAGTAGTTTGTTGTTCACTTAATGAAAATGGTGCACTGTACGTTGTTTCAAAACCATTACCAACATACCTGAGGTAGTAATCACCCAAGGCAACACTTACTAAAGTGGCTTTGCCCTCAGCATCGGTAATACCAAGCTTGGCTATTACCGAATCTTTTTGTCGTAACAGTTGAACTGTAATGCCTTCTAAAGGTTTTTGCTGGTTGTTTTTTACTTGCGTAAATACGGTGCCGCGTAATTGTGCATAGCTTATAAGGGTGCTCGCTATGCAAAAAACAAAGGTTAGGGTTGCTTTCATTCTATTTGCATTTGCCTGCAAAATGAATTATCTACGTAAAAAATCGTAGATTAAAATGATTAAGCATTACTTCCATTTTATCAATGGTAAATCAACTCCGCTACCATGTCGCTTTTTTACATAAGTCGATGTTATAATAGCTATCAATTAGTTCATTTACGTAAGTAAACTACACCCATCTATACCTATTTTCGCACCATGCTGATTGGATTAAACAATGTTAAGTTTGAATTTGGTGCCAGAACCATTGTAGATGAGGCCACATGGCACATACAGCCCGGCGAACGCATAGGTTTAGTGGGTTATAATGGCACCGGAAAAAGTACCCTTTTAAAAGTTTTAACAGGCGAATATCAACCTTCGGTAGGTACTGTTGAGCGTAGCCGTGGTGTTACCATTGGTTATTTGCACCAAGATTTGTTAAGTTTCGACACCAACGAAAGTATTCGTGAAGTGGCGATGGGTGCTTTTGAAAAAGTAAAGGCACTCGAAAAAGAAATTGAAACACTCGGTGCACAACTTGAAGCTGGCGGTAACGATCATTTGTTAGAACGCTATACCGATGCCCTCCATGAAATGGATGTACTTGATGGCTACAATATTGAACATAAAACCGATGAAGTATTGCATGGCCTTGGTTTTGAAAACGACCAATTGCAAAGACCTTACAAAACCTTTAGCGGCGGCTGGCGTATGCGGGTATTGTTGGCAAAAATGATTTTGCAACAACCCGATGTGCTCTTACTCGATGAACCTACCAACCACCTCGATTTACCATCTATCGAATGGCTAGAAAAATACTTGTTACACTATCAAGGCAGTGTTGTTATCGTAAGCCACGATAAGTTCTTCCTCAATAGAATGGTCAATAAAATTGTAGAGCTATATCAACAACGCTTGCATATTTATAGTGGCAATTACGATTTCTACCAAGAAGAAAAAGCGATTCGTATAGAGTTACAGCAAAAGGCTTTTGAAAATCAGCAAGATTATATTCGACAGCAAGAACGTTTCATAGAACGTTTCAAAGCCAAAGCCAGTAAGGCCGCACAAGCTCAAAGTATACAGAAGCGATTAGATAAGCTCGACCGCATTGAAGATGTACAATTAGAACGCCCAGATATTCGTATCAACTTTTCCGTTGAACAGCAGCCGGGCAAAGTGCTCGTTACATTAGAACATGTTAGTAAGCACTTTGGCGACAACATTGTTTTGAAAAATACTACTGCCGAGATTAATCGTGGCGACAAAATTGCACTGATCGGTGCCAATGGTAAAGGAAAAAGTACTTGCTTACGCATTATTGCAGGCACCGAAACACATGAGGGAAAACGCAACTGGGGGCACAATGTGCAACCTAGCTTTTACGCCCAGCATCAGTTAGAAGCACTCGATATCAATAACACTTTGTTGGATGAAATGAAAACCAGCGGTGCTGGCAAAACAGAACAAGAATACCGCAACTTACTGGGTGGTTTCTTATTCGGTGGCGACGATGTAGATAAAAAAATACGTGTACTTAGCGGTGGCGAAAAAGCTCGTGTGGCACTGGCCAAGGTTATTAGTAGTAAAGCTAACTTTTTACTACTCGATGAACCTACGAACCACCTCGATATGCACTCGGTTGAATTACTCGCCGATGCCCTTAACAAATATGAAGGCACATATATTTTGGTAAGTCACGACCGCTATTTTATTTCTAAAACAGCGAATAAAATCTGGGAAATCGTTGATCACGAAATCAAAGAATTTAAAGGCGATTACAATGAGTGGGTAGCTTGGAAAGAGCGTATGCAAAAACAGCAAAAGCAACAACACCTTACGGTAAATACAACACCTGCTGCAACCACAACTTCAGAAGCAAAAGAAACGTCTAAACCAAAAAATAATTTAGACAGAGAGCAACAGAAAGAGTTGCAAAAAGTACAGCGACAGTTTCAAAAAGCCGAAGAAATACTGGAACAATTAAAAGCCAAGCAAACAGCCATTGAATTAGAACTTGCCGACCCCAAAAGCTATAGTAATCCGCAACAATTTGCCACGCTTGAAAACAATTACAAACAAGTGCAGCAACAAGTTAAAGAAGCAGCAGAAAAGTACGAGCAACTGTTCGAACAAATAATGTTATTAGAGGCCAACTAAGCAATACACCTTACGGTAAATGGGAAATACTGCTACAACACAGTATTTCCCATGGCTAAAATAGTATGAAATTCATCAACTGTTACACTACAAACAGAAAGCCTACCTTGGCGAATGAGTGATAAATTGCTGAGTGCAGGGTTAGCCTTCATAGCTGCTAAAGTAACAGGTACTACCATTGGTTTAACGGGTGCTACATCTACCACTACCCAATTGGTATCATCGGTGGTAGGGTCTTGATAATATTCTTTCACTACCATGGCAATACCTACAATAGCTAAGCCCTCGTTACTATGATAAAAAAAGGCCAAATCGCCTTTTTTCATAGCTTTCAAATTATTGCGAGCCTGATAATTACGTACACCGTCCCAAAAGGTTTTTTTATCTTTTGTGAACTGTTCCCATGAATATTTAAATGGTTCAGATTTAATTAACCAGTATTGCATATCACAAATCTTTAAATATTAATGCATAACCGAACATTCATTTACCGTAAGGTATATGTATTAGGTAATAGCCTTAGCCAACAGTTCTGCTAAATGCATGGTTTTGATACCTGCTTGTTTGTTATCGGCAACACCTTGCAAGTGCATCAAACAACTCATATCGGTACTTACCAGATACTCTGCTTTTGTAGCAGTGGCATTGTCGATTTTTTGGTCGCCCATGGCAACACTAATAGGTTCAAACTTAACGGCAAAAGTACCACCAAAGCCGCAACAGGTTTCAACATCGTTCATCTCTACCAACTCTAAACCTGCTACTGCTGCAAGCAATTGCCGCGGCGCTTGTTTGATATTACATTCTCGCAATGCTGCACAACTATCATGATACGTTACTGTGGTATTCATGCGAGCACCCATATCGGTAACACCGAGTACGTTCACTACAAAATCTGAAAATTCATAGCTACGTTCTGCCAAAAATTTCACTCCGTTGTGCACGCTGCTGTTATCGAATAGTTTAGTATAATAATTTCTTACAAAGCCAATGCAACTGGCACTAGGTGCCACTACATATTCATCGCCAGAAAAATCGCTGATGAATTTGCTGCAAACTTCTTTAGCATCGCCCCAAAAGCCGGCGTTAAATGCTGGTTGACCGCAACAAGTTTGGTTGGGATTGTATTTGGCCTCAATACCTAAGTGTTGCAGTACCGCCACCATCGACATTGCCACTTGCGGATACAACTGATCTATAAAACAGGGTACGAATAACTGCACCGATTTTATTGCTTCTTTAGATTGCAATTTCATCATACTACATCAACATTTAGGCTTACTGAAGGTTGCGTTGTAAGTGTATCATTTTCAAAGCTGTAATAGCAGCCTCCTCGCCTTTATGGCCGTGAATACCGCCAATACGCTCTGCAGCTTGTGTTGCTGTTAATACAGTTAATACACCAAAAATAGTAGGGACTTGCAACTGTAAGTTGAGTGCTGTAACACCGTCGGTAACCGATTGACACACGTATTCGAAATGGGGCGTATCGCCCTTGATTACGGTGCCAAGTACAATGTAAGCATCGGCCTTTCTACTAGCTTGTAAGGCATGTGCCCTTACGGCAAATGTTAACTCAACTGCACCAGGTACTACTAAGGTTTCGTGGGCTACAGCAGCTGCATTTAAAATGCTAATAGCACCACTTTCTAAGGCATCTACAATAGATGCATTCCATTCTGTTTTAACAATAACTACAAAGGCATCCTCAATTGTTGGGATGCCTTTGAGCAAACTAATGTTTCCGGTAGTTGCCATAAATTATTTGGTACTAAAATCGTTAGGCTCAATGCTTAAACGATAAATATATTTTTTAGCCTGAAAACCTTTATCCGTTCTAGGAAAACGTTCTTCTAACTCTTTATATAATACAAGAGCTTCTTTTGTGTTGCCGGTTACTTCGCTAAGAAGTGCAGCTCTGAATAAATACTCAGAAGCATTTACTTCGTCCTTAGTGAAAATACGAGCTGCATTTTTGTAAGCTGTAATGGCTTCGGTATTCTTTTTCAATTCACTGTAGCAATCGCCAAGTACGCCATAAGCCATCATTTGTATTTGAGCTGCATCGGTTTTAAAGTCGCTCAAATATTCAATAGCTTTATTGTATTCACCTAAGCGATAATAACTAACACCTGCTAAATATTTAGCTCTGTTGCCTGTAGGCGTACCACTAAATTCGCTGGCAATGTACTTGAACCCTTTAATACCATTACCACCTTCAACTGCTGTTTTAAAACTATCCACAGCAAAAAGTTGCTCGGCTTTGAAAATAACTTCATTAGCCTGCTGTTGTTTAGGTGCTACAACAAAACTATTGTAGGCATAGTATCCACCAACTACCACTACGGCACCAATTAACAGGCCGCTGATGGTTTTTTTATTTTTTTCCCAAAAACTACCAACCGATGCAAGAACATCGGTACTCTTAGGTTCTATTATGGTTTCCTGTACTGGCGTTGTTTGTTGATCTGCCATTGTTAATACTTTTCTTGAATTTGCTTAGGGTAAGTAAATGGTGGTGTTTTACGAATAGTTAGTCTACAATGAAAGGATAATTCTGATCAATGTATACATCTTTTAATACCTCGCTATCATCTGGCCAAGGGCTTTCTTCGGCGAATTTTACACTATCTTCTACCACTTTGTTAATGCGTGCATCTATTGCTGCTATTTCTGCTTCTGTAGCAAAGCTATTTTCATAAATAGTTTTCAACACTAATTGAATAGGATCTTTGCTTTTGTACTCCTCTACTTCATCTTTTGAACGATATTTTTGAGGGTCAGATATAGAATGACCTTTGTAGCGATAGGTCTTCATTTCAATTAAGGTTGGGCCATCGCCCTGGCGAGCTCTTCGTACAGCTCTTTCAACAGCTTCGTGTACTGCTTCTGGGTGCATACCATCTACCTGATCGGCAGGCATTTCATAAGCATCGGCTAGTTTATAGATATCTCTTACATTCGAGGTACGTTCAATAGAAGTACCCATAGCGTAATTATTATTCTCACAAATAAAAATTACAGGCAGCTTCCACAACATAGCTAAGTTGAAGCTTTCATGCAACATACCTTGGCGTGCAGCACCATCGCCAAAGAAGGTTAATACTACATTATCGGTACCCTTGTACTTTTCTGCAAATGCTAAACCTGCACCTGTACCAATTTGTGCTCCCACAATACCGTGGCCACCAAAAAAATAGTTTTTCACATCAAAAAAGTGCATACTACCACCCTTTCCTTTCGCACAACCAGTGGCTTTGCCATACAGTTCGGCCATACAAGCATTGGCACTAGTACCTTTGGCTAAAGCCAAACCGTGGTCGCGGTAGGCAGTAATAAACGGATCTTCATGGCGTGTTGCAGTCATACAACCGGCAGCAATAGCTTCCTGACCTACATAAGCATGGAAAAAGCCGCGAATTTTCCCGGCCATTTTATACATTTCCTCTGCTTTCAACTCGAACTGGCGTATCAGTTGCATTAACTCATACCAGTATAAATAAGTTTCTCTTGAAAACTTGGTTGGCACTTGCTCTAAATTTTGAGTGGCAAATATAAGGGTTCGGCATTTACAAATGAACGGTGTGAATTTTACCGTAAGGTAGTACCTATTTTTTACCACAAACAAGCATATTTGAAGTATGAAAATGGTAATTCAAAGAGTTAGCGAAGCTAGTGTTATGGTTAACGATGCTGTAGTTGGTGCTATTAAACACGGATTGATGGTGCTAGTGGGTATTGAAGATGCCGATACAGCAGAAGATATTGTTTGGCTAAGCAGCAAGCTACTTCAAATGCGAATTTTTAACGATGAAGCCGGATTAATGAACCTTTCGGTAAAAGATGTTGGCGGCAGCATCCTACTTATTAGTCAGTTCACGCTGCATGCAAGCACTAAAAAAGGAAATCGCCCTAGTTTTTTACAAGCTGCAAAACCACCCGTGGCTATTCCTTTGTACGAAGCTTTAGTTGAAAATTTGCGAACACATATAACCGTGGCTACTGGCATTTTTGGCGCCGATATGAAGGTTTGTTTAATCAATGATGGACCAGTTACTATTATAATAGATTCAAAACGAAGGGAATAAAAAACTCCGCCGAAGCGGAGTTTAAAAAAAGCTTATCGAAATTATTATTTCAGTAAATCGCAAGGTTTTAAACCTGTATGCTTTTTGAAAGCAGCACTAAAATGCGAAATAGAAGAGTAACCTAGCAAGGCCGAAACATCGGTAACACTCAAACCTTTTTCGTACAGCAAGTATTTCGCATGTTCCATTCTTTGCTGCTGATAAAAATCGAAGATGGTAGTGCCAAACATTTCTTTGAAACCTTTTTTCAAATAGCACTCGTTAATGGCAACCTTACGGCTCAATTCTTTGATGGTAATAGGGTCGCCAATATGTTGCAATAAAATTTCGCGGGCATTCATAATGCGTTCGCGGCCAAACTCGTCGGCAAGAAACTTACACGTGAACCCTTCTTCTTTTTCATCTACCAAGCAATCTAAACTGTACAACAATAATTCATGCACTTTAGCATTGGTGTATATATTTTCTAAGGCACCGGTATAGCTGTGGTTCAACAAATCGTCAAGTACCCGACGCTTCTTGGCACAAAGCGGGAAGGTTTTGGTAAAGGCGGCTGGGTATTTGAAAGCCAACACCTCATCTTTCCGGTTACTTAATTTAACGTTATGTACAAACTGGTGTAAAAATGTGCTGCTGAAATGAAAGCTAAACACATCAATGGTATCGTGCTTACCACTGCAATTTTTGGTAGGAAGTTCTTCGCATTGGGCACAACTTTTTTCGAAACAATACTTGTTACCTGAAATACAAAATCGTAGTTCTAAAAAGTTTTCGGTTGGGTTTTCTTCATTAACGTGGTATACCAACATACCGGTATCGTCGCTAATCCAAACTTTTTGAGCAAAGTACCTGCGAATAACATATTGGATAGAGCCTGGAATGTGCTGTTCTTTCATGTGCAGCAACGGCAGTGACGGCTCTATCGTATTACGATGAGCTACTTTCAAAATATCAAGGACGTTTTGCATCATGCGTGTAAAATTAGTTTATGTTCATTGTATCGAAAAACTTAAATGTATTAGGTAGCCATAATCAACCAATCTTTAGATACGTTTAACAGTAATACAACAAAAGGGAACATGAAAAGTTGAAACCATTTACCGCAAGGTATTTTTGTACATGGTAACCTTACGGTAAATCCCATGGGTTATTGATTGTAAAAGAAACGGTTACGGTTAATACGTAAATCGCGTAGAATACCACTTTTAGGATTGATAGTAATGCTGAAACTGCGGAACTGCCCTAAACTAAGGCTAATGGCCATTTGCCAACAGTGCATTTCGCGGGTCAGAAATACATTAAGGTTTTCGAGTCGGCGTTGTTTAAAATCGAAGTAAGTGTTACCCCCGAATTTCCATTTAGGTGTTAAACTGAAATCGCCGCTTAGGTTCATATTGGCATTCAATACGTTTTGAAAACCAAGTAATGTGCTATTGAAAATACGGTTGTAATTAAGTGAAAATTGTATTTGAGCCGACCAAGGAATATTGAAATCAACAAACTCAGCCGGGTTCTGCCGTACATATTCTAACTGACGCATTTGTTCATCGGGTGTCATTGTAGCATCGTTACCAATACGCTTTTTATCGTCTCTATCATCTTTTTTCTTGCTTTGTAGTTGTGTACTAATGGCTAAATTGGCACTAGTGAAATTACCCGGCAAGCGTAACTGATTTATTCTTCTGCCGAGCGCATCTAAACGATATGGATCAACATTAGCAGTAGCAGTGATATTCACCTTTTCCCACAGGGTGCTACGCATTTGAATGCTAAAAGGCTGTAATTGCAGGCTATCTTGCAAAAAGTTGTATCCGCTGTTAATACTTAAACCGTCAATTAAACGAACCTTTTTGGTAGCTTTTCCTGTTGAGTCGGTTTTATCGGCTACTTTCATCTCAAAAAGATTATCGATACCAAAGTTCATACCCCCAAATCGGCCTTCACCATAAGCACCGCCTACAGAATTAATGAATCGGCTAATACGTTGCGTACTGCCCTGCTGGTTCACCTGCACCGTGTAATGATCTTTTCGAGCCATATCGGGTTTGTAGCTCACACCAACGAAGGGCTTAATCTCGTGGCGAATGGCTTTAACATTACCTTTCTTGAAATTGAACGTACCAAAAATTCGAGTGCTTGCATTAATACCTAAAGTAACTTCCCTTGCGGTAAAAAAACCTCTGTTGATGGTAGTATCTAACTTATTAGCGGCATTGTTCCATCGCAAGAGCGTTTCGGTACCATACCAACGCTCTGAAAAACCCAAATTCGGTGATAGAATAATAGGGCCAACGGCGGGTAATGCTAAAGTAATAGGTATGTTGTGCTGCATACCCCACTGTGTGGTATCGAGCAGCTTACGTAATGAGAAGGTACTATCAAAAAAACTTGCTTGCGTATTAACGGTTGTATTATACGACACTCCTATTTTCTCATACCATTTATCGCTATTAGCCCTTTTTTGGCTTTGAAAAGGATAGAAAGTGTTCACACTAAAGTTGATGGTAGGCAATTGCAAATTCACTCTCCTATCGATACTGTTTTGGCTGTGGTTAGCATTTACACTTAGGTTGTACTTTCCGGCTCCCCAACTTTTACTATAGCTAATGGTACTGTTCAACTGGTTTTGTACGTTCTGAATAGCATTGTTGGGTACAAACTGATTAAATCTGGTACTACCGGCACGTACGTTGGCAGAAAAATTTGTTCCAGGTCGGGCCTTACCATCTTGCGTGTGTGTCCAAAATACTTGAAAACTTCTATTGCTGATAAATTCTTCATTAGCACCTGCACCAGCCCCCACTGCAATAAAGTTACGATTGAGTAACCGCGTATTTTGAACATTTAAATTGAATGTACCACGGTATTTGTAACGTTTGAAATAGTTAGGATTTACCGTAAGGTTCCAACCACCGTAGCTATAAAAACTGGCACGTGTGGTAACATCCCAATAAGGGCTGAGTACTTTATAATATCCAAAATTTTCGAGTCCTAAACCAAAATCGGCATTCGTTGCAAACTGTGGTGGTAATATACCAGAGTGCCTGCCCGATGTAAGCGGGAAAATACCAAATGGAATAGCAATGGGCATGGGAACACCTTCAAATTCAGGGTGTGCCGGCCCACTTACTGCCACTTTATTGGCTACCAACTTCACTTTCCTTGCTCGAAAGTTAAAGTGTGGGGTATCGAGGTTACAGGTAGTGAAAATAGTACGATAACCGAAAGCCACATTTTTATCTATTTTCTTTAGCTTTTCGGCATTCACAAACATATCTCCTTCTTGATAGTACGAGTTTTTAAGTAATCCCTTTTGCGTTTGTAGGTTGAAATAAATGGTATCGTTAATACTGGTAGTACCGTTTTGTGTAATTGTAGGCTTATCGCTCATGTTGGCAGTGGCGGTGTCTTTAGCGCCAAAAGCTTTGACCACTTGTGTACCTTGATCGAAGAAAATGGTACCCGCATCGAGCTTTACATCT
Source organism: Chitinophagaceae bacterium (assembly GCA_046296295.1). Taxonomy (GTDB): domain Bacteria; phylum Bacteroidota; class Bacteroidia; order Chitinophagales; family Chitinophagaceae; genus UBA10646. The sequence goes on from JBKBLG010000001.1 coordinate 171,310, forward strand.
TTTTGTGCTACCGATGCCTTGCCATACAGAAAAAATTGATTGGTATTAATAATGAGTACACCGCTATCATCGGCACTGTACTCAACAGGCGCATCAAGTGAGTCTTTAGAGATGAGTAGTGTATCTACTTTGGCCACTTTGCCACTATCCATTTTCGTTCGACTCGAATCGTTAATAATGTTGTTAATTGTGGTATCGCTAACAACCTGCGGACTGGGCTTAGCGTTATTTACCGTAAGGTTATTCACATTTTGATTACGCCTAGTAGTTGGCTTGCTAGTATCTGCTAACAATCTACGTAACAAAAAGCTGTTACCCTTATGTTTGTAGGTATGCGTAGGTAGGCCAAAGGCAAATGCACTTACAGCTAATAAGAGCGCCAAAGCCACCTGCCAACTGCGAAAAGAATAACAACTACTACCCATTCTATTTGTAATGCTGGCAAAAATAGGGTTTTGAAACAACCTCTACGAGTAGACAGTGATAACGAAAAGTGAATATGAAGCAATTAATGAATCTTTTACTTAAATGTGCAGCCATACTTGTATTGGCTGTAGGTACTTACGTAAATGCTTTCGCACAAAAAACAAAAACCATTAAAACCATCATTATAGATGCTGGTCACGGTGGTAACGATATTGGCGCCCGCGGTAGTAATACCAACGAGGCTACTGTAACCTTACAACTAGCATTACAACTACGAGATAGATTGCAACAAGTGCTGCCAGACGTAAAAATTATTCTTACCCGTGATGATGAAGCACTACCCGGTGGCGTTAGCGATCACAAAGAAGCGAATAGAATTAGAGCTCGTATTGCCAATGAAAACAAAGGTGATTTATTTATCAGCATCCATTGTAACAGTGCTCAAACACGCTATAAATCTACCGTTGTAGGCTATAAAACAGAAACCTATTATACCGGCAAAGGCAAGAAGCGTAAAAAGCGTACACGCCAAGTGCCTATTTACCATCGAGAATCGCTGGGCTGTGCTGCTTATGGTACCGAAACATACATTTGGGCAATCAATAAAAACGATATCAAACGCAAGTATGCCAACGCTACTGCCGATGAATTTGGTGAGCAAGGCGGTGGAATGCCTGAAGATGAAGATCCGGTGGCACAAATACAAGCAAGTTTGAGAACCAAACAATTTTTTGATCGTAGCCTTCGCATTGCCGAGTTGGTAGAAGAAGAGTTTGTGAAACAAGGCCGTAGAAGTTTAGGTGTTAAACAGAGAAACCATACCGGTATCTGGGTACTACAAGCCACCGCTATGCCGAGTATTCTAATAGAAACAGGCTTCATTTGTAACGATGAAGAAGAAGCTTACATGATGAGTGAAAAAGGCCAACAAGAAATTACCTATGCCATTATGAGAGCTGTATTGCGTTACAAAGAGTTTTTGGCCGGCCGATAATTTTTACCTTTTATACTAACAATGCCTTACGGCAAATGCTTACGCTGTAGCTTTGGCGCCTCATGAAGCATTTAGCTACCTTACATCACTATTTCTGGAAGTACAAATACCGCTTTTTTATCGGTATTTTCTTTGTAGTTGCTTCTAACTATTTCGCAGTAATTGCACCAGAAATTACAGGCTTTGTAGTAAGTCAGGTACAGAAAAACTTACCAGGCGGCGGCGCAGCCAATAACAAATACGCAGTAAGCCACGATTGGCTCATGCACCAGTTCACTGAATGGGTACAGCATAAATCATTCGCCAGCCTCATCATTATTTGTAGTATTACAATTCTTACTGTTGCAATTATCAGAGGTGTGCTCATGTTTTTTATGCGGCAAACCATTATTGTAATGAGCCGCCACATTGAGTTTGACCAAAAAAACGAAATATTCAACCACTATCAGCAGTTAGATGCTAGCTTCTTCCGAAGCCAAAGCACCGGCGATTTAATGAACCGCATTACAGAAGATGTTAGTAGAGTTCGTATGTACACGGGCCCTGCCATTATGTACCTCATAAACCTTGTAACGCTTATCGGTTTTTGCTTGGTAAAAATGACCACCAAAAATCAAGAACTCACCTTTTTGGTACTTACCCCGCTGCCTATTTTAGCCATTACTATTTACACGGTTAACACCATCATTAATAAACGTAGCGAAAAAGTACAAAGTTTATTAAGCGATTTAACTACCAATGCACAAGAGAGCTATTCAGGCATAAGAGTTATCAAATCATTTGTGCAAGAGAAAGCCATGCTCGGTTTTTTTACTAAAAACAGCGAAGCATACCGCCAAAATGCAGTAGCACTCGCTAAAACTGAAGCCATCTACTTCCCTAGTATGACTTTATTGATAGGCTTGAGCACGCTGCTTACCATATATGTTGGTAGCAAAATGGCTATCGTTGACCCTATTAACAATGTTGGATTGATTGTAGAATTTGTAATTTATATCAACATGCTCACCTTTCCGGTAAGTGCTATTGGGTGGACCGCCAGCATGATTCAAAGAGCAGCAGCATCGCAAAAACGTATCAACGAGTTTTTACAAACCAAGCCCGAAATCAACGATAGCAAAGCAGTATCAACACATATACCTTACGGTAAAATTGTGTTCGATCGGGTAACATTCACCTATCCACACACAGGTATTACTGCTTTGAAAAATGTAAGCATCGCCATAGAACCCGGCGAAAAATGGATGATACTTGGCAAAACAGGAAGCGGCAAAACAACACTTGCACAATTATTACTACGCTGCTTTCAACCCGAAAGTGGTAGCATCACTTGGGGTGGCAATTCACTAGATACCATACCACTTCAACATTTACGTAAGTGTATTAGCTACGTACCACAAGATGGGTTCTTGTTTAGCGACACCGTTGCCAACAATATTGCTTTTGGTATAGCTGAAGAGGCTAACCAAACGGCCATTGAACATGCAGCCCAACTAGCTTATGTGCATCATGATATCGAAGCATTACCTCAACAATATCAAACTTTGGTTGGAGAAAGAGGCGTAACGTTAAGTGGCGGACAAAAACAGCGTATTGCCATTGCCAGAGCATTAATGAAGCCCTCTGAACTAATTATACTCGATGATAGTTTAAGTGCTGTTGACACAAAAACAGAAAATGCCATTATTACCAACTTGTACACACACTTAAAAGAAAGTACGGTGTTGATGATTACACATCGTATTTTCAATGGCTTTCAATTCGATAAAATTCTGGTGTTAGACCATGGCACAATTGCAGAAATTGGCACGCACGAAACCCTAATACAACAAAAAGGGTACTATGCTCAACTCTACGAGAAACAAATTTTAAAGCAATCTGAAAATGCCATTTAGTTGATCGAAATAAGGATTTTAGCAAAGTTTTGACAATTCAATTACATCATTATATTTGTATTAATCAAACCAACATTTGTTTACAAAAAACTCAACAACTGTGGCGTACGATAATCAGGAAAAGAAAATGGATAGTGTGTACAGCAAGCGTATTAGAGCCGGAAAAAGACGCACTTATTTTTTTGATGTGAAGGCGACTCGTGGTAACGATTACTATCTTACCATTACAGAAAGTCGTAAGCGTTTCGATAGCGACGGCTATGATAGACACAAAGTATTTTTATACAAAGAAGATTTCAACAAGTTTTTAAAAGCCTTGAATGAAGCAGTTGCTTACGTAAAAACTGAGTTGATGCCCGATTTCGATTTTGATGCATTCAACCATGAATACCCAGAAAATGAAGAAGAACAAGCAGAAAATGCTACTGCTGCAACTGTGATTGATATTATTACCGACAACAACTACGCAACTGCTGTTGCAAAAACAAACCATGGCTTCGGTGATTTAAGTAACGAAGCGGTTGATAAATGGTAATCTAGAGTCTTAAAACCAAACCAATACTAATTGCTATCCCACTGCTTTGCAGTGGGATTTTTTTATGGCATTAAAAAGCCGCTTTTACAAGCGGCTTTTTAATTATAAGAGCTTACAATTAGTATCAAACTTATACAGCAAATGAACTGCCACAACCACAGGTACTACTGGCATTTGGATTATTAAATGTGAAACCTCTGTTATTCAAACCATTTTCCCAATTAATACTGATACCAAATAAATAAAGTTCATGTGCTTTATTCATGATACATGGAATGCCCTCTATTTCAAAGGCAACATCGCCTTCTTGAATGGTATCGAAGCCTAATACATAGCTTAAGCCACTGCATCCGCCACCTTTTACACCTATACGTAGGCGTTGTGTGGCATCGAAGTTTGGCTCGTTCATTAATCGTTTTATTTCTTCTACAGCAGTTGCTGTTAGTTGTACCGGTGCTGTAATGGTATCGGTGGTTGCTTGCATGGTAACCAAAATTTAGTTGCAAAAATAATCAACATTTACCGCAAGGCACACATATCAATGCTTGCTTGTTTTACTAAAAAGGAAATTTAACAACCACAGCCTAACAGACTTATTTTTGTTGCACAAGTAATTTTCTATGAACGATACACAATGGGTTTTTGCAGTGGCTTTCGCCATTGGAATTGGTGGTTTAGTGGCTTACCTTACTTTTTTGAAACGCAGAAATGAAGCTATTATTCAAACTGAATCGAAAGCTAAAGATGGTTATTCAATACAACTTCAACTTACGGCCTATGAACGTTTAACGTTGTTGGTAGATAGAATTGCACTTCAAAATATAATACCAAGATTAAATAATGCTAATTTTTCTGCAAGAGATTTGCAACAGGCATTAACACAAAGTATTAGAGAAGAGTTTGAATATAATATTAGTCAGCAAATTTATGTGAGTGCCGATGCTTGGAGTGCAGTTAAAAATCTGAAAGAGCAAAACATGCTTATTGTGAACCAAACTGCAAGTACACTTCCAGCCAATGCCACAGGCTTAGACCTCGCTAAAAATATCATGGATTATTTAATGAATAACCGTGTAGGCACCTTGCACGAGGTGGTTAGCGAAGTATTAAGTTACGAGGCTAAAAAATTATTATAAGTACTGTTTAAAATCAGTCAAAACTTTCGTTTTGCTGTTTACTTTACACCACAAATTCTAACGACGATGCCAAAGTACACTGACAGCGGAATTGAAATCAAAACATTATATAATGCCTCAGATATTCATGAAATTCCTACCGAGCAGCCGGGCGAATTTCCATTCACAAGAGGTATACAGCCAGATATGTATCGGGGCAAGCTATGGACAATGCGACAGTATGCTGGCTTTAGTACTGCCGAAGAAAGTAATGCCCGTTATCACTACCTGCTTAACCAGGGTGTAAGCGGCTTAAGTGTTGCGTTTGATCTTCCTACACAAATTGGTTATGATAGCGACCACGATTTGGCCGATGGTGAAGTAGGAAAAGTGGGTGTTGCAATTGACAGCATTGAAGATATGCAACGCTTGTTTAAAGGTATTACATTAGAAAATGTAAGTACCAGCATGACGATTAACGCTACTGGTTTTATTCTATTAAGCTTATATGTTGCATTAGCCAAACAGCAAGGTGCCGATTTGAAAAAAATTAGTGGTACCATTCAAAATGATATTTTAAAAGAATATGCGGCCCGTGGCACCTACATTTATCCGCCCAAGCCGAGTATGCGTATCATCACCGATATATTTGAATGGTGTAGTACCGACTTGCCGAAATGGAATACCATTTCTATAAGTGGCTACCACATACGCGAAGCTGGCAGCACGGCAGTACAAGAAATTGCTTTTACCTTAAGTAATGGCAAAGCTTACGTACAAGCTGCGTTAGCAAAAGGTTTAGATATAAATGTTTTTGGAAAGCGATTGAGCTTTTTCTTCAATGCTCATAATAATTTATTTGAAGAGGTTGCCAAGTTCAGAGCGGCTCGCCGTATGTGGGCTACTATGATGAAAAGTTTAGGTGCCACAGACCCTAAAGCCATGATGCTCCGCTTTCATACCCAAACAGGCGGTAGTACACTTACAGCACAGCAACCACTGAACAATATTAGTCGTGTTACCATTCAAACCCTTGCCGCTGTATTAGGTGGCACACAAAGCTTACATACCAATGGATACGATGAGGCCTTGAGCCTACCAACAGAAGAGGCTGCACGCATTGCCTTACGCACGCAGCAAATAGTAGCATTTGAAAGCGGAGCCCCAGATACCGTAGACCCATTAGCAGGTAGTTACTTTGTAGAAGCACTCACCAACGCTATTGAAGCAAAAGCTTGGGACTTAATTGGTAAGGTTGATGCTATGGGCGGCAGCGTAAGTGCTATTGAGCAAGGTTTTATGCAAGATGAAATTGCTGCTAGTGCTTATGCATATCAGCGCAGTATTGAAAGTGGCGAAAAAATTATTGTAGGTGTTAATAAATTTCAGGTACAAGAGTTACATAACACCCCTGTATTTAAAATTGATGATAGCATCCGACAAATACAAAGTGAACGACTAGCAATATTACGCAATAATAGAGATGCTACCTTGGCAACCAATTGCTTACAACATATTCGTAATGCAGCTATAGATGGTACCAACCTCATGCCCCATGTTATAACTGCGGTAGAGGCTCAATGTACCTTAGGCGAAATTGCCAACGAACTACGAAATGTTTTTGGTGAGTATAGAGGCTAAGAACAAATCATATTAATAGTCATTCTTACCTTACGGTAAATGTTACTATCATTCAATCAGCACCGCTATTTACCGCAAGGTTATCTAAGGAAAAACGCACACGAAACACTGTAATAAAAAACGCCGCTTATGTTTAAGCGGCGTTTTTATGAATGTTATTGATAGGTTACATTAAAGTTTAATCAGTTTGAACGATTGTTTGTAACCGTTAACACCAATTACCTCAACAATGTAAGTACCACTCAACATCATACCATAGGCATTAATAGTACGTGTTGCAGAACCACCTGCATGTTCAAAATCAGTAGCATCGGCCAATAAGCCATTCTGAGTGAATATGCGAACTGAATATTTACCCTTAGGGCTATTGTTCATTTGTAATGTAAATGTAACATCTTTTATTACATTAGGATAGATAGCAATATCACTGGTGTTGGTATTCGTTTTAATAAATACTACCGCACTATACTTGGCCGATCTATCTTTTCCAATGGTTTTAATGCGATAATAATTACCACCCGCGAATGGATTTCTATCTAAGAATTGATAACCATTCATACCGTTACCTTTTGGCAATGTATTACCAATGTTCACATATTTATAACCATCGGCCGACCTTTCCACTTCATAAAGTGCAACATTAGTTTCATTGGTATTACGCCAATCTATTAAAACTCCATCTCTGTTTAAAGAAGCATGAATGTCTTTAACATCGTTCGGGAGCGTAATAGTAGTTTCATTAAGATAGTTGTATATATTAATGAATGGTACATTCGGATATGCTAACGGTAATATATTACCGTATGTACTGGTGAAGTAAAAGATTCGGCCGCCTGTTGCAGTGAACATAATGGCATTCGCAGAATCGCCATTACCTGATTCACTAATAGGTGTAAATGCAGGTATACCGTTATTAGTTGGTCTTACTAAATCTGGATAAGCATCGTTGGTTGAATCTGTAGCATTCAATCCGAATTCGGTAACAATACTTTTGAACTTTCTATCCGATGCAGGCATAGTTGTAAGCCAGCTATCAGCAATGTAAGATCCACGGAGATACTGACGATAGAATACAGTATCGGCAGGCGGTGCACTTGTATTACGAGTTGGATCGTTTTGATAACCAATATCATTACCAAATACAGCCAAAGATTTTTTAGCAGTTGGAGCACCTGCATCTACAAAGGCACGCATTGAGTCTCTCAAGGCGGCAGTCCAGTTAGCCGCACTAGCAGGTAAGTAAAATACAGTGCGCCAAGGCCTTAAGCTACCAGTGAATGTTAGCGGCAGCACATCGTAATTATTAGATTGACCAATAATGCCAAAGTGGTTAATGATAGAATCTCTACTTCCAAGATCACTTGTTAATATTAGATTTTGTTTTGCAAGAATAGGTTGATAAAATACAGACGTGGTATCATTGGCTCTATTTTGATCACCCGCCAAGGCAACAGAATCTTTAATGCGATAGCCTGTACCTGAAATAAAATTATTAAATGGTGCAAAAGTTACCTGACTACTTGCATTAGCAGCAAGGCTATTAATTACTTGAGTGTTGGTATACACTTGAGCACTCGTTGTGGCATTCACAATAGTTCTTGTAACCGTAATTGTGCCAGCCGTTTGCGTACCTGCATTTAGAACACTACCAACCATATTAATGCTTGTTGTGCCTGCAGCAAGATAATTTGAACCGCTTACGCCAATCGCAGATACAGCAACATCATTATTGAGTGCGAAGCGAGGGTTAATCATAAACCGGAAGGAGTTCGCCGGGGCAAAATCTATCCAAGTAGTACTACCCGATGGACTTGCAAAATAAAAGCTACCTGCACGAATTGGGGTTTCTGTTTGATACGCAAAAGAAACGTTAGATGTATTTATTTGACGTACACCAATATAAAAATCGCCAGCAGGAATGCTCACCGTAGGATCAATTAACACAGTGTATGCACCGGCTGTAGAGGTATAGGTTGGCGAGCTGTAAAGTAAAGCACCCGGTGTACCGCCAGCACCTGTGGCATCCCACACACCTAATTGAAACTGTTGGCCGCCAACAAAAAAGTTAACAACACACTGGTTTAACTGTGCAGCAATGGCTGTATTAAATTTAGCAACAAAGTCGCCTGTAGCAGAATTGAACCCTACCCCACCAACAGCATTAGTTCCAACAGCATATGTTAAACTGTTACCGGTTACCAACTGTGTTACAGACTTACTATTATTGCTAGTATCATCATCGTTACCCACTGAAACAGTAACAGTATTTATACCATCGGCTGTTGGTGTAAAACCATTAAAGCTAACAGTAGCTGAATCTCCCGGAGCTAAACTGCTAATTGTTTGAACATTATTAAAGGTATTGGCTCCCGTAATTGAAAGTGTAACAGCTAAGTTGGTTAAGCTACTACTACCTGAATTCAACACTCTTGCACTTACTACATGATTAGCACTATAATTTAGTGCCAAAGAACCAAGGGTATAGGTGGCTAATACAGAAGCATCTGTTACATCTACAGGGGTTTCGTAAGCACCAATGGTTGGAGTTGTTAAACTTCTGGTTACGCCTAAAATGTCGGTAGTAACATTTGCAACCGGGGTTCCTGCATTTAATAAGCTGGATGCAGTGGATACACTAAATTGAGTTGAGCTTGAAAATTTTGGATTCACACTTAAAGAGCTACTGTCTTTTAAGGTTGCAGTGATCCAATCGCCTAAAGTATTTCGATCGACACCGGTAATATAACCTACCCTAGCCCTGGTACCCGTTGAAAAGTAGTTATTATTGTTGAAATTACCTAAGTTAGCCACAGGGGTACTTGAATAAATACAATACGTACCTCCTGATGTGGTATTACTGGGAACCCTTGAATTAACGAGGTTGTTGTTCAACAAGTTAATGCCATTACTACTAGTGTTATTCAATAATATACAGCCAGATCTATCTGTAGAAGTTGAAGTAGGCCCGGTGCCACTACTAATAATGGTATTGTAGTAAATATTGAAATTATTACCAGCACCTACAATGATACCCCAAGCATTATTTGTATTTGTACCTGAACCATGACCTTGTAAGCCATAAATCAGGTTATTGGCAATAATGGCATTAACGTTTCCGGTTCCGGTTACATAAATACCCTGACCACCTCTAAAGTTAATAGTAGTAGTATTAACAATATCTCTAATAACATTTCTACTAATAAATATGTTGCTATTACCACCGCCCGACAAATTCACAGCAACACATGCATTTGAACCATCAGATTTAATATTAAAAATTCTATTACGTGAAATATTAATTCTTGTACTATTAGTAACTTGTATGCCGTTAACCGCAATAAAGTCTGTGGCGATATCGGCACCTAATTGGTTATCTGCTATAACCAAAGAGTCGTTCGGATTGGCAGTTGTGGTTCCTCTAGCATAAATAGCTGTATGTACTCGCTGGATAGCATTGTTTGAAAAATTGAGGGTATCGTTATCAGCACCACCACCGGTAGCTGTTATTGTTGTACCCCCGGCATAGATACCATAAATAATAGCCGTTGTGCTAGAGATACCACCACTAATATTACAATACTGCACTACATTGTTAGTAGCTCCCAAACCGGGTGCACTAACGCTTGATAAGCGAATAACCGCTGAAAGCGTAGTAGTGGTTGTATTTATAAAGGTTAGTTGTCGTGTATCGTTTGTACCAACCCTACCATCAATGGTAACATTATCTGCACCATTCAAATTCACTAAGGCGCCGCCCGAAATGTTGCCTGAAATAGTTACACCAGCAACGGTGGGCTTTATTAAAATGCTAGTATAACTAGCTGCACCTACGCCACTTGCAACAAGTTCGGCTGTGGCAGTTTCTGTGGTGCTACCTGTAATGTTAACATTAATACTGCCCGTATGGGTACCAGCATTAATGGCATCGAAAGCTGCTTTTAAAGTGGTATATGTACTTGTACCAATACTCACCTGAGCTTGGGAACTAAAGTAGCACATAGCAAAAAGCAGCAACGTGAAGCGTAGTTGTTTTCTCATTTTTGCAGTTTTAGTTGCTCACAATTTACAACTACAAATGCAAAATATGCACACTTAAAGCCATATTTATTTAACCTTACGGTAAAAAATTAATGCATACCTTACAATTGATACATCGGCAGGTATTGGTTCTAAGCAGATACCACTGTTTCCAAACAAAACTTACCCATAATAGTTAGCGCCTCTGAACGAGCAGGCTCTTTTGATAGTGTAACGTCGTGACAGGCATTTTGTACTGCATACCAACTTACATATGGCCCCAACTTCTCTCCATAACGCTTGTAATCGGTTATGGCAGCTACAACATCGTTAACAGCAACATTGGCATTATTGCCACAAGTATCGTTAGTGGCTGCATGAACGATAAGTATGGGCTTTTCAATAATAGAATGATGATGCAGGTAATGCTGTGCATCTAACAGTGCCAGCCACCAAGCGTAATAGGTTGGCAAGCCTTGTGGACGCTTCCATTGTTGATTGATCTGCCACTCGCTTTGATCATTTACCGTAAGGTATTCTAAATATTTTGGTGAAATAATACTGTTACTGCTGGCGTTAAAAGGGAACAGTTTCGCCAACAGTTTTATCCAAGGCAACGATAGCTTTTGTAAGGGATTACAAATAGGAATACCTAGTAGCGGTGCGTTTAAAATGAGTTTATGTAGTTTATGCCTATACTTACCGAGGTTGGCATACAGCGATGCTATAACACCGCCTGTATTGTGCCCGAGTAGTGTTAAGCTTTCGGCAGAAAATTTTAGAACAATGGTATCAATAGCTTTATCGAGCTCTGAAAAGTATTCAGTAAAACTGCGACAATAGTTAGGGTGTTGGTGTACAGGCAAAATGGAGTTACCGTATTTGCGAGGTTCTAAAGCATAAAAATCAATTCCAACACTTATAAAATAAGCTGCTACATGTACCTGAAAAAAATAGTCGTTATAACCGGGTAACCAAAGAATGGCAGGGCGATTTCCTATGTTGTTTTTATAAGCGATAAGTGTTGCCGTTACTTGCCCTTCGTAATCGTCGGGAAAGTAGAAAGTTTGGTAAGCAAAATCGTGTGAAAGCGATAACATAGGATTTGATTTTGTACTTGCTCGAAATAAAAGTAACCAAATAATGGCTCTAAAATAAGTATGGCCATCTTAAAGATGGCCATATGGGATAAAAAAATGAATTAATCATTTTAAAATACGCTCTAATGTGGCCATGAGTTCTTCGCCACGTAAGTTTTTAGCAATGATTTTACCATTAGGATCTATCAATAAATTTTGAGGGATAGATGAAATACGATAAATGCGGCCTACGGCGTTACTCCAACCTTTTAAATCGCTTACTTGGGGCCAGTTTAACTTATCGGCCTTTATAGCGTCGAGCCATTTTTGCTTATCTTGATCGAAAGAAACACCAAAAACGGTGAAATTTTTAGCTTTATATTTTTCGTAAGCGGCAACTACATTCGGGTTTTCTCTGCGGCATGGTCCGCACCAGCTTGCCCAAAAATCTACCAGAACATATTTGCCTTTAAAACTGCTGAGTTTTATAGGCTTACCGTTAGGATCGGCCTGTTCAAAATCGATTGCTTGTGTACCAACAGCCCCCACTTTAGATTCATCAATTTTTTCTTTGATGAACTTACCATAAAAGCTATTTCGAACTTCGGGAGCTAATTTGCTAAAGCGTGTTTCAAGGCGTGTTTTATCGTCGCCTTCCATTTCTAGTGTGACTACGAGCAGCAAAGCACTTACGTTACTATTATTTTTTTGTGCAATAAAAGCATCTACCTTAGACTGTATTTCTGCATTGATATTATCGTATTCTGTACGCATTTGCTGTGTAACATTTCCGCTTTTTTGAGCTTCGGCTTGTAACTGCTGCAACCTGCCAAACATGGGGTTGAAGGTGTTAATAAACGATTCAAAATCGGCATGTGATTTTGAACCTGTTATTTTAACATTGCGAGTATCGGCGGCATTGCCTTCTAAAGTAATAGCAGTGTTATCTAAAAAAATGGTAACACTAGACTTGCCTAATTGCAGTTGATATACGCCCGGCTCAGGCACGGCACCTTTTAACACAAAACTGTTAGCATTAGCTTTTGTTTCGGCTACTACTTTATCGGGTGCTTCGGCCGATACCAATTTAATAGCTGTTCCATTTTCTACACCTGCAATGGTAGCATTAATGGTGAAGCCTTGTTGAGCAAAGCTGAACATGGGTACGCACAATGCTACAAAAAACCATTTTTTCATGCGATTATTTTGAATGACGTTGCTGTAATACTTGCAACACTTGCTGCAAGGTAAAGCCTTTAGCGTTAAGTAAAATTAAATAATGGAACAACAAATCGGCTGCTTCGCCTAAAAAAAGCTCATGGTTATTGTCTTTCGCTTCAATTACAAGTTCAACGGCCTCTTCACCTACTTTTTGCGCTACTTTATTGATGCCTTTTTGCAGCAACTTGCTCACATAGCTGTTTTCAGGTGCTTGGTTTTTGCGCTGCTCAATCACTTGCTCGAGATACAACAAGAAATCTGAAGCAATATTCGTTTCATTAAAGCAGGTATCAGCACCGGTATGGCATACGGGGCCTTGAGGTGTTGCTTTTATGAGTAAGGTATCGTTATCGCAATCGAGCAGTATTTCATTTACCGCAAGGTAATTACCACTCTCCTCGCCTTTTATCCATAAGCGTTGTTTAGAACGACTAAAGAAAGTAACTTTATTTAGTTGCTTTGTCGTAGCCAACGAATCGGCGTTCATAAAGCCCAACATGAGCACCTTATTGGTTTGAGCATCTTGTACAACAGCAGGTACAAGTCCGTCGGAATATTTTGAAAAATCTATATTGAATTGCATAAGCTTACTTTACAGTAAATGTTATAGCCGCACACTAATTTGTTGTGCCTGCAAATATTGTTTTAATTCGGGGATAGCAATTTCACCGAAGTGAAAGATGCTTGCTGCTAAGGCTGCATCGGCCTTACCAATAGTAAAAACATCGGTAAAATGTTGCATGGTACCACCGCCACCCGATGCAATAATAGGTACCGGTAAGGTGGCAGCTAGTTGTGCCGTAATATCGAGTGCAAAACCTTGTTTGGTGCCATCGTTATTCATAGAAGTGAGTAAGATTTCACCAGCCCCCCGCTCAACGGCTTGCTTTGCCCAATCGAAACAAAGTGTATTGGTTTTAACCCTACCGCCGTTAAGATATACATACCAATTTCCATCGGCTTCTTGCTTGGTATCAATAGCTAATACTACACATTGGCTACCAAACGCATTTGCTAAATCGCTAATAAGTGTAGGGTTACGAAATGCAGCAGAATTAATGCTTACCTTATCGGCACCATTATTCAATAATATGCTTACATCGTTAATGCTGGTAATACCTCCGCCAACAGTAAATGGAATGTTGATATAACGAGCTATGGCTAATACCAAATCACTAAGTGTTTTACGTTTTTCTACGGTAGCTGTAATGTCTAAAAAAACCAATTCGTCGGCACCTTGTTGTGCATACAAAGCCCCCAATTGTACTGGGTCGCCAGCATCTCTTATAGCTTCAAAGTTGACACCTTTAACAGTTCTGCCATCTTTAATATCTAAACAAGGAATAATACGTTTGGTAAGCGTTGTAGCAGTCATAATTTAGTTTAAGAATGGTTTTAAATCTGCTAATGTTATTGCACCTTCGTATATGGCTTTGCCAATGATTACGCCTGTGCAACCCGCCTCGGCAAGTGTTAAAACATCGTTCATATTAGCTACACCACCACTTGCAATGAGTTGTATAGATGGGAATTTTTGGATAATGTTACGGTACAGTTCGGTAGCCGGACCTTCCATTTTTCCATCTTTACTTACATCGGTACAAAACACTTGTTGTATGCCTTTTTGTAAATAGTTTTCTAAAAAATCGTACACCCAAAGGTCGGTAGTTTCAAGCCAACCGTTAATGGCAATTTTTTCTTGCTTTACATCGGCACCTAAGAAGAATTTATGTGCACCATATTGCTGAAGGAACTGTACAAACAATGCTTCGTTTTTTACCGCAAGGCTACCAATAGTACACAATGCAGCACCTGAGTTAAACACAATATCAACGTCGGAAGCTTGCTTGATACCGCCCCCAAAATCGATGATAAGGTTGGTTTTGCTTGCCAGGGTTTCTAGCACTTTCCAGTTTTTAACAGTGCCGGCTTTTGCACCATCTAAATCAACCAAATGAAGCCTTTGAATACCAGCATCTTGAAATTGTAAAGCCACCTCAAGTGGATGCTCGTTGTATATTTTTTTCTGTGTGTAATCGCCTTGTGTTAAGCGAACACACTTGCCTTCTATAATATCTATCGCCGGAATAATAATCATACTTATCAATTAAGCGTTGAATTGTTTAACACAATTCGATAAAATTTTTTAACAATTGTTCACCCGCACTAGCACTTTTTTCCGGATGAAATTGTACCCCATAAAAATTCTGTTTGTGCAATGCCGCACTAAATGGTTGTATATAGTTGGTTGTAGCAATAGTATCGTTACCCTTTGCAGCGTAATAGCTATGTACAAAATAGAAAAAGCTGTTGTTATCAATTTTTTGAAATAAGGGTGTTTGTAATTGATATGTTTTGCTCCAACCCATGTGTGGTACTTTTATAGCCTGTTGGTTGGAAACGAATTTTTGAACCCTTTCGGTAAATATGCCTAAACAAGGAGTATTATTTTCTTCGCTGAAACTACACATGAGTTGCATCCCCAAACAGATGCCTAAAACAGGTTGCTGTAAATTTTTAATTACCACATCTAGCTTACGATTTTTCAGGTATTGCATCGCAGAACTTGCTTCACCCACACCCGGAAATATTACCTTATCGGCTTGTTGAATGGTACTAGCATCATCTGTTATAACCGCTGTATAACCCAAACGTTCGAGTGCATAACTAACACTACGAATATTACCAGCATTGTATTGTACAATTACTATATTCATAAATTATCGTAGGATAGATTGAACAAAATTTTTAGTGGTAAGTGCAACATCTGTGGGTTGTTGTAACAATGCTTTAATAAATGCAGTACCAATAATACCACCGTTGGCATATTTTGTTACCATTTTAAAACTTGCACTGTCGCTAATACCAAAACCTACTAAAATTTTATTTTTAAGTTGATATGATTGTAGGCGTTGCAAATAGGTAGTTACACCCGATGTATCTTGTGTTGAACCTGTAACTGAAGATGAACTCACCGCATAAATAAACCCACTACTTAAGTCATCTATCTTACGAATGCGTGCTTCAGATGTTTCGGGTGTTACAAGGAAAATAAAATTGAGCTCGTATTTTTCTACAATAGGCTTATATGTGGTTTCAAACTCGTACATAGGTATATCTGGAATAATTAGGCCATCGATACCTACAGCTTTAGCCTGTGCACAAAATTGTTCGAAACCAAATTGCATTACCGGATTAGCATATCCCATTAATATAACAGGCACATGAATGGTTGACCTCATGGTAGCTAGTTGCTCAAACAGTAATGCTAAGGTCATGCCATTTTGTATAGCAATATTGCTACTCTGCTGAATAACAGGCCCATCGGCAAGTGGATCACTGTAAGGCATACCAAGTTCAATGATATCAACCCCACTTTCTTGCAGTGCTTGCATAATGGTTAAGGTGTCATTTTTTTGAGGAAAGCCTGCTGTACAATAGATATTAAGTATGGGATGTTGTTGTTGTTCAAATATTTTTTCTAATCTACTCATAATAGAAATTACTGTTGAAGTGTGCGACGCAACGAAGCTGCCATATGCACTTAAGCCGATTCATAAATTATAAATACTGCATATAAGTTGCCAAATCTTTATCGCCTCTACCGCTTAAACAAACCACCACAATATCGTTAGGTTGAAACTTCATTTGATGCAACGCTGCAAAAGCATGTGCTGTTTCAAGCGCAGGAATAATACCTTCTAGCCTGCTTACTTCTAATGCAGCATCAATTGCTTGTTGGTCGGTAGCACTCAAAAACAAGCCTCTTTGCGTACTGAACAAGTTCGCATGCAAAGGACCGATACCCGGATAATCGAGCCCGGCAGAAATGCTGTGCGGTTCTATTACCTGCCCATCGTTCGTTTGCATAAGTAAGCTTTTGCTACCATGCAAAATGCCGGGTTTTCCTAACTGAGAGGTTGCAGCCGACTTACCACTGTGCACACCTTCGCCGGCAGCTTCTACGGCAACTAATTGTACATTAACAGCATCTAAAAAATGATAGAAAGCACCGGCAGCATTACTGCCACCGCCCACACAAGCTACAACATAGTTCGGTTGATCCTTACCCGTTTGTTGCAATAGTTGGGTAGCTATTTCTTTACTGATAACACTTTGCAATTGTGCTACCATATCGGGGTAAGGGTGTGGCCCTACAACGCTGCCTATGATGTAATGTGTATCGAGCGGGTGGTTAATCCAATCTCTAATGGCTTCGTTGGTTGCATCTTTTAAAGTTTTACTGCCGCTTGTTGCAGGCACTACTGTTGCACCCAACATTTTCATACGAGCTACATTAGGTGCCTGGCGTTCAATATCTTTTTCGCCCATATACACAATGCAAGACAGCCCCATGAGTGCACAAACAGTAGCGGTAGCTACGCCGTGCTGGCCGGCCCCCGTTTCGGCGATAATTCTTTTTTTGCCGAGGCGTTGTGCTATCAGTATTTGCCCAATGGTATTGTTAATTTTATGTGCTCCTGTATGGCATAAATCTTCTCGCTTGAGGTAGATATTAGTGCGATGCAATGCACTTAGCCTTTCGGCAAAATATAAGGGCGTTGGCCTACCCACATACTGCTGCAGCAAATAATGGAATTGCTGTTGAAAGGCTTCATCGTTAATGATAGCCTGATATTGTTCTTGTAATTCGCTTACATTACGATGCAACATTTCGGGGATATAGGCACCTCCGAAATCACCATAATAACCATATTGGTTAGGCTTTTGAAACGATTTATTTATTTTTGCTTCCATATACTACTTTGTCAATATCACTTTAAGCAGTGGTTATATTAAGTTCTTGAATGAACTGTTGAATCATAGAAATATTCTTTACACCAGGGTGCGACTCAAACTTACTATTTACATCAAGTGCAAATAAATCTTTGGCTACCGGCTCCTTCAAAAAATGTTGAATTGCAGGAGCATCTTCGGCACTCAACCCACCACTTAACAAAAAAGGCTTACCTAAGTTGAGCCCTCTGAGGCGATTCCAATTAAACTTTCGGCCGGTTCCACCATAGGCACCTTCGCCTTCGGCTGTTATACCGCTATCGAACAAGAACATATCTGCATCGCCGTAATAGTCTTTTATTTTCCACTCTACATGATCGTACTCTGTAATACGAAATGCTTTAATGGTTTGTATGTAGTTACTTATTTGCTCGCATTGGTAGGGTGTTTCATTGCCATGTAGTTGAACCATATCTAAACCAAAGTTGTCGATATGATTCATTATTTCATCGTACGAGGCATTTACAAATACACCTACTTTGTACACTTTCAGTTTTTCTTTCTTCACTTCATGTCCTTTTAAATGCTTTAACACAAAGCGTGGACTTTTGTGGTAAAAGATGAGGCCAGCGAATTGTACACCTATATCACCAAGTTGATGTAATTGATCAAGGTCGGTCATACCACACACCTTAATTCTCATGTTGGGTTGCTTTTAGTTCGGTTACAAAATCGGCAAAGGCAATCGCTGGTTGGGTTTGCTTCATAAAGTATTCACCCATTAAGAAGCCATGAAACCCCGAACGTTTTAAAGATAATAACAATGCAACACTATCAATACCACTTTCAGCAATTACGGGAATATTTTTAGGCAACTTGTTGAGTAATCGGATACTTGCTTCCACATTTATTGTAAAGTTTTTTAAATTTCTATTATTCACACCCACCATATCTACAGCTTCGCAGTAGTGCTGCAACTCAGTTTCGTTGTGCACTTCTAATAAAACTTCTAGTTGAAGTGATTGAGCAAATTTTGCTAATGCTGCAACCCTAGCCGGCGAAAGACATGCAGCAATCAATAAAATAACAGATGCTCCGTACGCTTTTGCTTCTATTATCTGATACTCATCTATAATAAAATCTTTTCTTAATAAAGGTACTTGCGTAAATGAACGTGCAGTAGCCAAATCGTGTAAGCTACCACCGAAAAAATCATGATCTGTAAGTACCGATATGCCTGCGGCATCGGTTTGATATGCTTGTATTACTTGCGGTAAATGAGCAGTAGCATTGATCACTCCTTTGCTAGGCGACTGACGCTTAAACTCAGCAATTATGCCGGTAGTATTATGTTGCAATAATCGTTGTTTCAGCGAGTAAGTTGGTGCATAAAACCACGGTAACTGTTGCAAATGCTCAATAGTTACTTTTGTTTTTGCTTGCTGCACTTCAACTTGTTTGGCTGCAATAATGGTATCGAGAATATTCATTTGCTATTGTTGTAAAGCTATTAATGTGTTTAATTTTTCAAGTGCCTTCCCTTGTTCTAAGCTATCTACCGCAGCAGCGTAAGCATCTTTATAAGAAGCGAAAATACCTGTACACTCCATGGCCTTTGCTGCATTCGCAAGCACTACAGCATTTTGCGACCAAGTACCCTTACCCTCTAAAATATTTTTGAATATGGTAGCCGATGCTTCTACAGTAGTGCCCCCTTCTATAGCATCGGGTGTAACCCATCGCTTACCCAACGTAATTGCATCAATAATAAATTCGCCTTGTTGTGTAATTACTTTGGTATCGTTGGTAAGTGAAATTTCATCGTACCCATCTAATCCGTGAATAATGGTAAATGGCTTACCAAGATGCTGCAAAACATAATTGTATACTCTTGCCATTTCAACATTATACACACCAATAAGTTGATATGCAGGTTGTGCTGGGTTCACTAAAGGGCCAAGCATGTTGAAAAAAGTTCTTACACCTAAACTTTTACGCATTGGTGCTACTGATTTTAATGCAGGGTGAAACATGGGTGCATGTAAAAAACAGATATTAGCAGCATCTAACTCATGCTGTAATGCTTTGTTATCATTTTTATGTTTGTATCCTAAAGCCTCCATTACATTTGAAGCACCGCTAATACTTGAAGCACCGTAATTACCATGCTTAGCTACTTTAACACCCGCACCTGCAGCAATAAAGCAAGCCAATGTTGAAATGTTAAAGGTATTTTTTCCATCGCCGCCGGTACCAACAATATCTAGTACATCTTCATTAAAATGTATAGGGATACATAATTCTAATAGTGCTTCTCTAAAACCAAGTAACTCTTCAATAGTAATGGTACGCATGAGATATACTGTTACAAAAGCTGTAACCTCATATTCCGTATATGCACCTTGTGCAATAGCCAATAAGGCTTCCTTAGCTTGTTGCTTGCTAAGTGTTTTATGACTAAATAAATATTGTAATAAGTTTTTCATGGATCATTTACTTGTTACTACTAACCAATTATTAATAATTTGAACACCATTAGGCGTTAACACACTTTCAGGATGAAATTGCACCCCGTAAACCGGCAGGGTTTGGTGTTGCATTGCCATGATGTAGCCGCTGGCATCTGTTGCTGTTACTACCAATTCAGAAGGTAACTTATCATTAAACACTACCCAGCTATGGTAGCGCCCAACTTCAATGGTTTCAGGTAAGCCTTTAAACAATGGACTTAAAGGAACCCAAGTTTCATTTGTGTAAGTACCTTTAACATTACATGCGGTTGCAACCCCATGATACACATTAGTAAGATTCTTAAGTGTGCCTCCAAAATGTTGGCCAATAGCTTGATGCCCTAAGCATACCCCAAGAATAGGCTTTCTAGTTGCATATACTTGCAATACATCCATCAGTAAGCCGGCTTCTGTTGGAACACCAGGGCCAGGAGAAAGGATGATTTTATCAAACTGTTCTAGGTCGCTTAATGCAAAAGCATCGTTACGAAGTACGGTGAGAGGTACGCCTGTTATTTGCTGTACTGCATGTACCAAATTATATGTAAATGAATCGTAATTATCTATGATCACAATGTTCATACTAAGGATAACTTTATGGTTGAAAATGTACTACTGTTGAAGTGTGCGACGCAACGAAGTAGCGTTATGTACAACAGCTCGTAACAATAGCTTTACACATGGCTGCTTGCAGCCGTAATTGCTTTTTTAAGTGCTTGTAATTTGTGATGTACTTCTTGCAACTCTTGCGCTGGTACCGAAGCTGCAACTACACCTGCTCCGGCTTGATAGTATAGGGTGTTATGCTTGCTTAATAAAGTACGAATCATAATAGCATGGTTGCAACTTCCATTTAATCCAATCATACCAATAGCACCGCCATAGTAGCCACGCTGTGTTGGCTCTAATGCTTGAATAAGTTCCATTGCTTTAACCTTAGGAGCACCACTTAAAGTACCTGCCGGAAAACTATCGGCCATTACTTTGAATGGATTTGCATGAGCATTGAGTTTTGCTTGCACCTCACTCACCATATGTATTACATGACTGTAATAATGCACTTCTTTATATGCACTTACTTGTACATTATTACTATGTCGGCTAAGATCGTTACGAGCCAAATCGACCAGCATTACATGTTCTGCATTTTCTTTTGCATTTGCCAGCAAATCGGCTGCTGCTGCTTTATCGGCTGCATCGTTACCAGTGCGTTTAAACGTACCGGCAATAGGATGCACCGTTGCAATATTGTTTTGAATAATCAACTGGCTTTCAGGTGAAGAGCCCATTAATTTATAATCGCCATAATCAAAGAAAAACAAGTATGGAGATGGGTTGATGCTTCTTAAACGACGATACACATTAAACTCATCGCCCATAAACTTTTGTTCGAACCTGCGGCTTAAAACAATCTGAAATACATTGCCTTTATAACAATGTTCTATACCTTGCTGCACCATGCTTACAAAGGCATCGTCAGTTAAATTAGATGCTTCTTCACCAACAGTTGCAAACGGATAACTAGGTACATCTTTCGCTGTAATAAGTGATAACAAACTATCAAAATCACTCTCAATACCGGCTATATGATTTTCACAAACATATAACTCGTCTTTATAATGATTGATAGCAATTACATACTGATACAAACGATACCTTACCCAAGGAATTGTTACACCTTGCGGTAAATGTTGTTGCTGTAAGGTAGGTTCAAACAACTGTGTTGCATTGTAAGCAGTGTAACCGTACAACGCTTGTGCGAACGCTGCTTCGGGCACCGTACCAGCCACTTCAAAACGTTGTGCAAAATTCCAAAGCATTTCGGGAATATCGGCTGCTTTAACATCGAAAGTTTCGGCTGGTAAGTTGGGTAATTTGTATTCGCCAACGCTATCATTTGTAATCTCAATACCTGCAATAGCATTGATGCCTATGAATGAGAAACTGTTTTCAGCCGCATGGTTATCGGTACTTTCTAACAAAATAGTATCACGAAATTTATCACGCAACCGCAGATAAATTCCTACAGGCGTATATACGTCGGCCAAAAGCGGCGTAACAGTTGTTTGTAATTGTAATTTCTTTTTCACGGTTGTTGCATTTGAAAACAAAAAGCCCCGATTATACAATCGAGGCTTTAGAATATGGGTAAACTATGGACATGTAGCTACCTGCCTCGACCGAGGTTGGTATGCCACCACCAATGTTTGTTTTGTACATTCATGTTGCGAAAATGAAATAGTGCTTCGTAATTACCAAAACTTTTTAAGTACTTACATGAATTTATAACATCCCCTTTGTACTTGGCAACTGATTGCTATCGGGGTTGCGTTGCACTGCCATACGAATCGCTTTAGCAAAGGCTTTGAAAATAGCTTCAATTTTATGGTGCTCATTTTCACCTTCGGCTTTAATGTTCAAGTTACAACGAGCTCCATCGCTAAACGATTTAAAAAAGTGAAAGAACATTTCTGTTGGCATTTCACCTACTTTCTCACGTTTAAATGTTGCATCCCAAACAATCCATGGCCTACCGCCAAAATCAATAGCTACTTGCGCAAGACAATCGTCCATAGGAAGTGCAAAACCATAACGCTCCATACCACGCTTATCGGCCAACGCTTTTGCAAAAGCTTCGCCTAGTGCAATACCCGTATCTTCAATGGTATGATGTTCGTCGATATGTAAATCACCATTTACCGTAAGGTGTACATCCATATTACCATGGCGTGCAATTTGATGCAACATGTGATCAAAAAAACCGATTCCTGTGGTGATGTTAGCCTTTCCTTCGCCATCAACATTAAGCTGAATACTAATTTTTGTTTCGTGTGTATTACGCTCATGTACAACCTGACGCATTTTAAGTTTCAGGAAGCTATAAATTGCCTCCCAACGATCACTTGAAAAAGCAATAACATCGGCATAAGCAGCTGCTTGTTCTGCAGTTAATGTATGCAAAGGTGATTGCAGATAAATAGCCTTACAACCTAAGTTTTTAGCCAGTTCAATATCGCTCCAACGATCGCCAACAACAAAGCTATTAGCCATATCAAATGCAGGATTTTGCATGAGGTGTTGTAAGAGTGCTGTACCTGGCTTTCTGGTAGGCTTATCCTCGTGTGCAAACGTAACATCTACATGTATTTCATCGAATACAAAACCTTCGCCAGCCAATGTTCGTAACATGAGTTGCTGGTATGGCTCAAAGGTTTCTGTTGGATAACTACTGGTACCTAAACCATCTTGATTGGTGATGAGAACTTTGTAGAAATTGAATGTGCTAGCAATTTTTGCAAGCTGTGTTATAGCACCTGCAACAAAAGATGTTTTCTCAATGGCATCTATTTGGTAATCGGTAGGTGGCTCTTGCAAAATCACACCATCTCTATCTAAAAATAATATTGGTTGCACTTACGTAAATGATGTTTAAAATAGTTAGTTAAGAACGCTTACGCTCTGCTGCAACAGTAGCAGCGGTAACGGGAGTTGCTTTATTGCCAAAATTGCTTCGAACAAAAGTTAAGATGGCAGCAATTTCATCGTCTTTTAAAAAATTATGTGCCGCCATAGGATTGGCGTAAGTATCTTCTCGCTGCCATTGAGCAGCACTGCCTTTGAGCACAATTTGTATAGGAATATTGGGCTTGCCTAATAAAACTTTACTACCCGCTAACGGCGGTGCTAAATGTGGCACTCCTTCTCCATCGGGTTGATGGCATGCCAAACAATATTGCTGGTATAATGCCTTACCATCGGGCTTTGTCTTCTGTTGAAAGCTACTTAAAGTAACGAACGTAGCACTAGTCATTAAAACTATACAAATACTTCGTAGCATTATTTACCATTATATGTAACTCTATAAATAGTACCCTTAACATCATCGGTAATGTACAGTGCTCCATCGGCACCTAATGCTAAACCACAAGGACGATGTTCTGCTTTGCCCGGACTTTTATTCGCACCTGCGAAACCGTCTGCAAAGATTTCCCATTTACCGTAAGGCTTACCATCTTTAAATGGCTGGAACACTACATAGTAACCTTCTTGAGGTTGTGGCGAACGATTCCAAGAACCATGAAAAGCAATGAAAGCGCCATTTTGATAACTACTCGGCCATTGTTTATGATGGATAAATTGCAACGCATTGGGCGCCATGTGTGCTGGGTAATATGCAACAGGCGGCGTTACCGATGCATCGTTCTTCGCATTGCTTGCAGCTATGTTCGGTAATGCTTGATTACCCTTTGCTTGTACAAAAGCTTCGTAGGTTAACTTACCATCGCCACCATATTCGGGGGCCATCATAATAGCTTTATTATCGTAATCGTGATACACGTAAGGCCATCCGCCATTAAAACCTTGCTTCACTTCGAACATTACTTCGGCAGGGTTATTAGCACCACTTGTAGCATCGTAGAACTGTGGCCAATTTTGATACAACATATCTCTACCATGCTGCATTACAAATAAACTGTTCGTTTGTGTGTTCCAATCGAGACCAACAACATTACGAAGCCCTGTTGCATAGCGTACACCTTGTGCGTAAGATTGGTTTTTAACATCGGCCTTAAATACCCAAATACCACCGGCAGAATCTAAAATAGGACATGGTAACATACCTATGCTACCGTTACTTCTATCTCGTTCTTGACAACTATTGCTCGGTGCACCGATATTAACAAATAAATTTCCTTTTCCATCTAAGGCAATACTTTTACTAGCGTGTTGCCTGCGGCTCCATAAGTCTTTCACAATCAATTCCGGCGTAGCAGCATTTTCAACTTCAAATGCTGTGTTAAGTTTATATCGATACACATTTTCATCGCTACTAGCATACAAATAACCATTACTAATAGCAATACCTGTGCCTGTTCCGGTAGCATCGCCTAAGCCTTTAACAATATCTGCAACACCATCATTATTGGTATCTTTTAAAAAATAAATTGTATTGCCATCTTTTTTACGTTCTAATTTAATATACACATTACCATTAGGTGCCACAGCAATATGCCTGGCTCTTCCGAACCCATCGGCAAATACAGTAGCACTAAAACCTTGGGGTAAGGTAATACTCGCCACACTATTATTTGTTGCTTGCGAACTATCTGTACATGCCTGACTTTGTAAGGCCATACACATACCTAACCCAAGTACAGAGATAAAAGGTTTTAAAAACATAACTTGTATTTTACTAATTTTCAAATGCATCTAATTGATAGGCTGCTGATACCCATGCTGCCCAAGCATCTACCAACAAAGTATTCTCTTGCTCAGTTCCAATAGTAATGCGTAAGCAATTGTCAAGCAACTGCACATTACTTCTATCTCGTACTACAATTCCTTTTGTGATAAAAAAATCATACAAAGCTTTTGCTTGATCAACCTTAACCAAAATAAAATTAGCATCAGAATCATATACTTTTTCAACACCCGGTATTGTAATAATCACTTCTGCTAATGCAGCTCGCATATCTACCAATTCTCGTATCATATCATTCACTTGTCCAACTTCTTCTAATGCCTGTAAAGCCAATTCTTGTGTAACTTGGTTGATATTGTAAGGAGGTTTCACCCGATTCATAATGGTAATGATTGTTTCGTTGGCAAAAGCCATTCCTAAACGCAAGCCCGCTAATCCCCATGCTTTACTAAAGGTTTGCAGCACTACTAGATTAGGATACTCTAACAAATCTTTGGTAAATGATTGTTGCTTACTGAAATTAATGTAAGCCTCGTCTATTACAACAATGCCATTGAAGTTGTTAAGCACCATTTCAACATCGGTTCTGTTGAGTGCATTACCTGTGGGATTATTAGGGCTACATAACCAAATTATTTTTGTATTTGCATCTATCAACTGTTCAATATGTGCCAGGTTCAGTTGAAAATCATCCAGCAGAGGAGCTTTTAGCACCTTAATATTATTGATATCGGCACTTACCTGATACATACCGTAGGTTGGCGGACAAATCACTACATTATCAATACCTGGCTCGCAAAAACAACGATACAAGATATCAATACACTCATCGCTTCCATTACCCAAAAAAATCTGTTCAGATGTTACTTTTTTGATGGATGCAATGGCTGATTTTAATTTCAATTGATGTGGATCGGGGTAACGGTTATACCATTTTTTCAATGGCGAACCTAAACTGTTTTCATTCGCATCTAAAAATACTTTTGCCTCCCCACTAAATTCATCTCTAGCACTTGAATAAGGTGTTAATGCAGCTATATTTTTTCTAACCAGTTGTTGTATATCAAAAATCATGATGTTTCTTTTTATCATAGCATAACTTAATGTACATGCATTTGCCGTAAGGCACTATTTACTGTAACCTTACTTGCACCGCATTGGCATGTGCTGTTAATCCTTCAGCAGTAGCCATGGTAACAACAATATCGGCTATCTGTTCTAAACCAGCTTTAGTTAACTGTTGAAAAGTAACCTTCTTTACAAAACTATCAACACTTACACCACTATAAGCGGTTGCAAAACCATTTGTTGGAAGTGTATGATTGGTACCACTCGCATAATCGCCTACCGATTCAGGTGTATAGTGGCCTATAAAAACAGAACCTGCATTAATTACTTTCTCTGCCAATGCTAGGGCGTTGTTAGTACTTATAATAAAATGTTCGGGAGCATAACTATTTATAAAGGCAAAAGCATCTTCTATGTTCGGCAAAACAACTGCGGCACTATGTTGTAAGGCACTTGTGGCCATAACACTTCTTGGTAAAATGGCTAGTTGTTCTTCTAAAGCTGCTTGAATAGGCGGTAACACATGTTCATCGTTCACCACTAATAATACCTGACTATCTGCACCATGTTCTGCTTGGCTTAACAAATCGGCTGCAACAAATGCAGGATGAGCAGTAGCATCGGCATATACGCATACCTCACTAGGGCCGGCCGGCATATCAATTGCAATACCTAACTGCTGTGCATATTTTTTTGCAGCGGTTACATATTGGTTACCAGGCCCAAAAATTTTATACACCCTAGGCACCGAAACGGTTCCAATACTCATAGCAGCAACGGCTTGAATGCCACCCAATTTTACAATAGTAGTAACGCCTGTAATATGTGCAGCATACAAAATAGCCGGATGAATAGTGCCATCGTTACTTGGTGGCGTACATAACACAATTTCATTACAGCCGGCAATACTGGCAGGTATAGCCAACATAAGCACCGTTGAAAATAATGGTGCAGAGCCGCCGGGTATATATAAACCTACCTTTTCAATACCAATACTTTTCCTCCAACATTGTACACCCGGCATTGTTTCAATAACAACAGGTGGTTGTAATTGCTTTTCATGAAAGGTGCGAATGTTATTTGCAGCCATATCAATAGCACGCTTAACACCTTGCGGTAAATGTGCCACCGCAGCAGTAATTTCTTCACCACTTACCAACAAACTATTTAATGATACGCCATCAAAATGTTGTGTGTATGCGAGCAAGGCAGCATCACCGTTTTGCTGCACGGCTTCAAACACTTGTTGTACTGTGGCCATTAAAGGTGCAGTGTCTAACACTGGCCGTTTGATAATTTCATTCCATAATGCTCGTTCCGGAGCTACATATACTTTCATACAATTACACAATCATTTTTTCGATAGGTAATACTAAGATACCTTCTGCACCAGCAGCTTTTAACTGCTCAATCAAATCCCAAAACTCATTTTCGCTGATAACACTATGTACACTACTCCACCCTTCTTTGGCTAATGGTAATACCGTAGGACTTTTCATGCCAGGAAGTATTTCAATGATTTTTTCAAGACTGCTATTAGGAGCATTCATCAACACATATTTATTGTGTTTGGCTTTTTTTACGCTTTGTATGCGAAAAAGTAGTTTATTGAGCAGCATCAGTTTTTCATCGCTTAACTGATTGTTCTTAATCAACACAGCTTGCGATTGCAAGATAGCTTCTACCTCCTTCAAACCATTCATAAACAAGGTACTACCGCTGCTCACTAAATCGCAAATAGCATCTGCCAAACCAATGCCAGGTGCAATTTCAACACTGCCACTAATTTCATGAATTTCGGCTGTTACTCCATGCTGTTGTAGGTACTGCTGAGTTATTACAGGGTAACTTGTAGCAATGCGTTTGCCTTGTAGTGTAGTTACATCGGTGTAAGTAGTTCCTTTATTTACCGCAAGGCTTAGTCTACATTTTCCAAAACCTAACTTTTCAACCACACTTACCTTTTTAGCTTTTTCGTACACTACATTCTCGCCAACAAAACCAATATCGGCAACGGCATCTTCTACATACTGCGGTATATCATCATCTCTAAGAAAATAAACTTCTAAAGGAAAGTTGTTCGCTTCGGCTTTTAACTTGTTCACGCCATTACTAATATCAATCCCGCATTCTTTTAATAACTTCATAGAATCATCGTGCAAGCGGCCACTTTTTTGAATCGCTAATTTGAGCATGATTTAATTTTCATTTACGTAAGTACAATAAAAAAGCTTACCCAAGGGTAAGCTTTACTATTATTAACATTCACATAGCACAACTTACCCCAAACCTTGGAGATGATGTACATGTACGTGAATGTTGTTGTTTAATTTCATGATGCAAAAATACTGTTACCAACTTACCCACCAAAAAAGTGTAAGCACTAAAAGGTTTATCGCTACCTCACGGTAAATGGAGTTACACAGAATGGCTGAGAATAATTAAGTTCGTTGCTCACATTTTAACTACACGCCATGATTCGATTGTTCGTTGCTGTTTGTACCTGTATCATTAGTTGTACGCTACCTGCAGCAGCACAACCCCCTGCATTTGTTACAGACAGTTTAGACCAATACATTAACAAGGGCTTAGCCGAATGGCAAATACCGGGCTTGGCTTTAGCAATTGTGCATCAGCAAAAAGTAGTGGTAGCCAAAGGTTATGGCGTTAAAGATGTAACTACCAAAGACCCTGTAGATGCCAACACACTTTTTTTTATAGCTAGTAATAGCAAGTTATTTACCGGAACTGCATTAGCACATGCAGCTTATCGAAAAAAACTACAACTAGATGATAAAGTAATAAGTTACTTCCCCGATTACAGCCTATACGATGCTTCTGCTTCGCAATTGGTGAGTGTTAGAGATATGCTTACGCATCGTATTGGTACAAAAACCTTTCAAGGCGATTTTACATTTTTCAATGGCAACATTAGTCGTAGCGAAATCATGTATCGTATGCGATTTATGCAACCATCAGCACCATTCCGTCAAACCTTTGGCTATTGCAACAGTTGTTATTTAACGGCAGGCGAAGTACTGCAAAAAGCAACCAACATTCCTTGGGAAGTATATGTGTACGATAGTATTTTAATGCCACTTGAAATGCAACAAACCCATAGCCTTAGCAGAGGTGCAGCACGCATGAATAATATTGCCACACCTTACACCACTGCTATTAATAACCAACTTACAGCAGTACCTTACGACGATTGGGATAATCTTGCCCCAGCCGCTAGTATGATCAGTAATGCCAACGATTTAACACACTGGCTCAAAATGCAACTTGATAGTGGTCGATACAATGGTAAGCAAATACTACCATGGTCGGTAATTGCTCAAACAAGAGATATCAATACCATCATTAGTAGCAGAAAAAACAATACTTTTCCTAGCACTTATAGAGGTTACGGACTGGGTTTGTTTGTACAAGATTGGAACGGCTATCAAGTATATTGGCATAGTGGTGGTGCTAGCGGCATGGTAAGTTATCTAGCTTTTATTCCGGCTTTGCAAGTTGGTTTTGCTATTCTTACCAACAAAGACGATCAAAACTTTTTCACGGCACTTTGGGCTCAACTACTCGATGCTTACACAGGCATGCCTTACACCGACAGAAATGCTCCCATGCTACAAGCATACTTGAAAGAAAAAGAAGCACAAGCCGTTGCTAACCAAAAACTACAAGAACGCCTAGGTAACAATAAACCACCCCAATCACTACAACAATATGCTGGCAATTACGAACATCCTTTATATGGCAAGGTTACTGTAACCGTAAGGGAACAGAAAATACAATTTAAATTTCATGGTCATAACAATTTAACCGCCACAGCACAATATCTAGGTAATAACGAATGGCTACCTACTTTTAATAACGCTGTGTATGGCAACGCCCCTATGAAATTCACATTAGAAAAAGGCATTGTTACACACCTTACGGTAAAAGTGAGCGACTTTGTTGAATACGACCCTTATACATTTACGAAAGTGAAATAAATCATACCTACTAACGCAATCAAGATCACATGAAATCGCTGAAAAACAGTTTTTTACTAACAAGTAGTTGTGTATTAAGCGTAGCTGCAATGGCTCAAAATTTCGATATACCAGCCCATGCCATCAAAGACAAAGTTATTACATGGCGAAGGCATCTACATGAAAATCCGGAGTTAAGTAATCGTGAGTTTAAAACAGCCGCTTACATTGCTGCACACTTAAAAACACTGGGCTTAGAAGTAAGAACCGGTGTTGCTAAAACTGGTGTAGTAGCCATTTTAAAAGGCGGAAAACCAGGACCAACTATTGCATTACGTGCCGATATTGATGCATTACCAGTGGTTGAACGAGTGAACATTCCATTTGCAAGTAAAGTAACTACTGAATATGCAGGCCAAAAAGTAGGCGTAATGCATGCTTGTGGCCACGATGCTCATACTGCAATTTTAATGGGTACGGCAGAAGTGCTTACACAAATAAAAGCTCAGGTGCCAGGTACCATAGTTTTTATATTTCAACCTGCCGAAGAAGGTGCACCCGAAGGTGAAGAAGGCGGTGCTTCACTCATGATCAAAGAAGGGGTACTTGATCAACCCAAAGTGGAAACCATATTTGGATTACACATTAGCAGTAACATACCCGCTGGTGATATTCAATACAAGCATGGTGCATTTATGGCTTCTGCAGATATTTTCAAAGTGAAAGTAAAGGGTAAAGGCAGCCACGGTTCGCAGCCTTGGAACGGCGTAGACCCCATTGTTGTAAGTAGTTCTATCATTCAAGGTTTGCAAAATATTGTAAGCCGCCAAAGCGATTTAACCAAGGCACCTGTGGTAATTACAGTGGGTGCTATTCACAGTGGTGTTCGTTTCAACATCATCCCCGAAGAAGCGGAAATGATTGGTACCATACGCAACCTTGATAAAGATATGCGTACACAAGTTTTAGCTAAAATCAAACAAACCGCAGAAGGTATTGCAGCCACACAAGGTGCTACTGCCGAAGTAAGCTTTGAAAATAAAACACTCGTTACTTACAATACCCCTGAACTAGTTGATCGCATGTTGCCAAGCTTGCAAAAAGCTGCCGGAAAAGATCATGTTCGCATGATGAATTGGGTAACTGGTGCAGAAGATTTTTCGTTTTATGGTGAAAAAGTACCTGCTTTCTTTTTCTATTTTGGAGGTATGCCAATTGGTAACGATCCATCCAAAGCACCACCTCACCACACACCCGATTTTTTTATCGACGATAGTCAATTGCACGTTGGTGTGAAAGCATTTTGTCAACTCGTTTTCGATTATGCTGCTACTTCAAAAACAAAATAATTTATTAAAATTTAACTAATAGAAGCTAAAAATGATACCCTATGTACTTACAGCATGGCTCATACGAAATCAACCCACGTTGCTGTAATGTATTTTTTTGAGCGACACACCGATATGGAATTTACCTCTACGCAGTGGCTACAAAATTGATCGTTCTCATGTAATAAATAGCGGCAGTAAGCTACATCACAATAGTGGCATCTTGTGTTCACAGTTGCTACATAAGAGTTGGGTTTAGCAGCATCAATTGTATTAAACATTTTAAATATACACACAATCGCAACTTTATGTATTGCTAGCCCACAATTTTATTAGAAGTTAAGCGCTGAACGATACTACTATGGCAGTACATAGCTTGTTAGATGGCCTGCTCAAAGCAGAATTCCAACAAAAAACACTAATTTGCAGCGATTTTTGCTCCACACTTGTACCACTGTTGAACGGTGCCAACGCCACAAAAGTTACAAAGTAGTTCACATGTAGGGCACATAACACTAAAATTTATAATAATGAGTGCTGTAAAAAAAGGCGACACTATTAAGGTACATTACCACGGAACACTAACTGATGGTACAATTTTCGATAGCAGCTTACAACGCGAACCTCTTGAGTTTGAAGTGGGTGGCGGTATGGTTATCCCAGGTTTCGATAATGGCGTGTTGGGCATGGCTGTAGGCGAAAAGCGCACCATTAACATCCCGGCAGATGAAGCCTACGGACAAAAACAAGAGGAAATGATTATGGAATTTCCTCGCGACAGATTTCCAGCAGATATGACGCCTGAAATAGGTATGCAATTAATGATGAGTAGCCAAACCGGCCAACAATTCCCTGTAATGGTAGCCGATGTACGTGAAGATATTGTTGTGTTAGATGCTAACCATCCGCTTGCTGGCAAAGACCTAACTTTCGATTTAGAGTTAGTTGAAATTAAAGGCAGTAGCTTAATTATCATGCCTTAATTATCGAACAATTTCTAGTAAAAAAGGAGCTTGTAACAAGCTCCTTTTTTTATGCGTTATTACCTTACGGTAAATCATTTGCCGCAAGGCACTACTTATTTATGTATTTCGCTGGTGAAATGGAACTTAATATCTGGATTGTTTTGCCGCTCAGTATTTAAAAACCATTCACTTTGTGCCAAATACACCGGATGGCCATCTTTATCTTCACCTGTATTGGTCTGCTTAAAGCGTAAAAAATCGTCTAGCTTTTTTTTATCGTCGCAGGTTACCCAACATGCTTTGTAGAAAGGCAATGTTCTAAACTCGCAAGCCGCTCCATATTCTTGCAATAAGCGGTATTGAATTACTTCGAACTGTAACTCACCTACACAACCAATAATTTTTTTAGTACCTCCAAATTGTGTGAATAGCTGTGCCACCCCTTCGTCGGTAAGCTGGTTAATACCCTTTTCAAGCTGCTTGGTTTTCATTGGGTCTTTATTCACTAACTCTTTGAAAATTTCAGGCGAAAAAGAAGGAATACCAGTAAAATAAAAATTGCTTCCTTCTGTGAGTGTATCGCCAATTTTGAAATTACCGGTATCAAACAAACCAATAACATCGCCCGGGTAGGCATCGTCAATAATATCTTTGCTACGAGCTAAGAAGCTGTACGGATTGCTAAAACGTAAGTCTTTATTGAGCCGTACATGATGGTAGTACTTATTGCGTTCAAACTTGCCACTACAAATACGTAAAAAGGCAATTCTATCGCGGTGTTTAGGATCGAGATTGGCATGAATTTTAAAAATAAAACCACTCATTTTTTCATGCTCAGGTGCTACTACTTCGGCAGTTGTTTGGCGTGGTTGTGGTGCCGGAGCAATTTCAATAAATGTATCGAGCAGTTCTTTCACCCCAAAATTGTTAACTGCACTACCAAAAAAAACAGGTGCAATTTTACCTGCCAAGTATTGTTCAATTGCAAGTTCGCCATACACCCCGTCAATCAGTTCTACATCTTCTCGTAAGGTAGCTGCATCGCGGTCGCCAATTTTTTGGTCGAGTATGGTATCGTTAATATCAGCAATTGCCATTACATCATCATCATCGGCTTTGGTATTGGCGGTGAACAAGCGTAGTGCTTTGCTGTGTAAGTTATATACACCTTTAAAGTCTTTACCACTGTTAATGGGCCAAGTCATAGGGTGCAGGCTCAAACTCAATTCTTTTTCAATTTCTTCGAGTAGGTCGAAACGGTTTTTTCCGTCGCGGTCCATTTTATTGATAAATACCATTACCGGTGTATCACGCATACGACACACTTCCATCAGGCGGCGTGTTTGATCTTCAACCCCGTTCACGCTATCAATAACCAATACAACACTATCTACGGCGGTAAGTGTACGGTAAGTATCTTCTGCAAAATCTTTGTGGCCTGGTGTATCTAAGAGGTTAATCAGCTTGTCTTTGTACTCGAAAGTCATTACCGAAGTTGCAACCGAAATACCACGCTGGCGTTCAATTTCCATGAAATCGCTGGTAGCATGTTTTTTAATTTTATTGCTTTTTACAGCACCTGCCGTTTGAATAGCGCCACCAAAAAGCAAGAGCTTTTCAGTAAGCGTTGTTTTACCAGCATCGGGGTGCGATATAATTGCAAATGTTTTGCGGCGTTGAATTTCTTTTTCGTACTTCATAACAATAAAAAAGCCTATTCGCTTTTCAGGCGGCAAAAGTAGCTGATTTCAACCGCTTACCCATGTGAATTTGCAAGGATACCTTACGGTAAATGTTGGCGCTACTACCTTACGGTAAATGCCTGACTGCGTTGATATTTGCCGTAAGGCATTCCACAAAAAAGCCCCGCTAGTTGCGGGGCTGATATGCTTATATTTTGATAAAAGCTTAGTTCCAAGTGAAAACAACATCGTCGATAGCTGTTGTAGGGCGTGAACCAGAACCACTTGTCGCTGTCAAGGCAACTAAACGTACCCATACCTTTGTAGATTGATTACTCGCAGCAGTAGGTAAAATTGCTGTTATGTTATTACTTGTGAAAGTACTATTACCTACAATCAAGTTACCAGTCACATTTACTATATCTTGAAAATCAGCAGCAGCAGGATTGTCACCTATTGCATATTGTAATCTCCATGTAGTAGTTCTCGTAATCGCAACATCAAGGTTTTGTAATTTGAATGACATTGTAATGTTATTTCGACTAGTTGTATTTGCAATTTCAAAAACAAATGCAGCGCCAGGATCACCAACACCACTAGTTTGTCTTATCCCTAGTGCTCTGTCGCTAGATGCATCTTGAGCAGCTTGATCACTAGTACTTGTTAGACCATCTGCACTAGCAAAATTTTTGAACGCTCCTGTTACGTTGCTCCATAAGCTAAGAGCGGTAGTTAAAACAGCATCATTACCTAATGATGTAGCACTTACTCCAGTTTTAACAGTTACACCTGCTGGCAAGCCGTTACCAATACCATCGAAGTCAATAGTAACAGGACTCGTAGTAAGGTTGATACCCGAACCGGTACCACCACCACCACCGCCACCAGAAGTAGCTGTACCTAAATCGGTAGTTGTGTTACGTAACTGAATTTGTTTGGTTGTATTGAATTCGCCTACGATACCACGAACATAAGTAACGGCGGTAGTTGGTTTTATTTGGTTAGCAAATGTTGCTGAAGTACGTGTAAATGCAATAATGGTTCCTGTTGCATCGGTTACAGTAGTATTACCACTGTTGGCACTCCAAGCACCGGCAGGACTAAAGCTTACGTTGGCAACTTCTACCAAAGTGCTTTCCCAGTTGTTAAAGTTGGCTTGAGTGTTTAATTGTGCTAGTGTAACTACACGTGGTGTAATGGTTCGGTTACTACCCAATCTTGTTACTACGGATGTATCAACGTTATTTACCTGTAAGGTTCCAGAAAATTCTTCTAGTAATTGTCCGCTAACATTTACTTCAACAGAATCGCCTAAGTTAAGTGTGTGTGTAGTAGTAAAGCGAACAACAATACCAGCTAAACCTGTACCTTGTTGAATCACCACGTTTTGGCCTACTATATTACCTGTGCTACGATCAGAAATAACTACACCACTGATTTTACGACCATTAGGAATGGTTACCGAGGTACCGCTAAACAAACCTCTTAAATCGGCAATATTGATGCTAGTAGCAGGCCCGCTTCCGCAACGTGGACCATTAAAACGAGCATCGGCAGTATCACGAACTTGAATTTGACGTGTGCTACCAAATATGTTATAAATACCAACTAAAGTACCATTACCTTTCGGTACACGCTGACCAGAATAGCTGGCATAGCTACTGTTACGTAATACAATAGAACCACTATTACTACAACTACGGATGGTGAAGTTACTGGCACTTGTTGCTAATGTAATATCACCCCAGGTTTTATTGGTATCGGCAGCAGCGAATTCGCAATCGGCAATTTGAATAAGTGTGCTCTGAAAACTATCTTGAATATTGGTAGTAAGCTGTGCTAAACTAACCTGACGTGGTGTTACGGCATTACCAATACTACCTTTTAAAATGTACTTATCGAACAAGCTGCTCGCAATGGGGCTCAATCCGGGGCGTGTAGGATCAGTTAGATCTACACCACCACCAAGCTGAATTAATCCGCCATAATCGCCAAGGTACAATCCCTTACACTTGATGTAGATTCGGCGACCAACCGGGTAATTTCCCGCAAGGCCCGTACCATCTAAACGAACAGTAATACCACCACTAGCATCTTGAATAACAATGCTTTTGTAGAAGTTACCACTTTTATCATCGGCTACCACAATACCACTGATGATGGTATCTCCCATGATTTGTTCGAAGTTGTCTTTTGTATGCAAGCTTTTTAAGGCTCTAATGCTACAGTTAACATTAACGTTAGGTTCTTCAAACGTTGGAGGCTCATCGAACTTTTTGTTACAAGAAGCCACAATAGCTATACTCGCCAATACCGTGGCCATACAGCTAATCCAATATAAACTCAACTTTTTCATATCGTATAATGCGGTTATAATTTTTAAAAGAGGCGGGGTTGTTTAGAAACGCAGGCTGATGCTTCCGAAATAATTAATTCCGTAGGCATAGAATAAGCGTGGTGGAAATTTATTTACGTTTTGGTTTTCAAAATCGAAACGGAGTTGTTCAAAACCACCCGTAACCATGGTTTGGTTATTGGTTAAGTTATTAATACCTACATTAAAAATTAAGAAAGTAGGTTTTTTCAACCCCATGCTACGTGGTAACTTGTAGCTGTACCCAAAGAAGAAATCGAGGGTGTACTGTGGCTTCCACTGTGTTTGGTTGATGATTTGGTAGTATGTATTTACATCGCCAGGCTTGGTTAA
Source organism: Chitinophagaceae bacterium (assembly GCA_046296295.1). GTDB lineage: Bacteria > Bacteroidota > Bacteroidia > Chitinophagales > Chitinophagaceae > UBA10646. Next base: position 208,410 of record JBKBLG010000001.1, read on the forward strand.
GTCTAACCCATCTACGGCACTAGAAGTTCTTCTGATGGGGTTAAACTCTAACCACATTTGATCGAAATAATTTGCCGTAAGGCTAGCAAACCAAAACTTGGGGCTACGGTAAGTAATACCAAGGTTATAAGCCTCTTGCGGTGTTGAACCCACTCTAAAGTTTTCGGCGTATACGGTGGTGCGCTGCAATACGCTGGCATCGTTATCTAAAGTAACTACTGCATTTTGGCGGCTACTAAAGAAGTAACGACCTACAGAAGCGGCACCCGTGATATTCACGTTACGGAAAGCCTTCCAATCGAAGCCGAATTCACCGCCAAAGTGGTTACGATCTATACCGTTGATAGCGTAGTTAACAAGATTTCTAAAATCGTCGTGATAGAAGCTAATAACATTCATCGCATCTTGGAAGCGCGTATAGTAACCTGTGAGGCGTACTTTTAATTGTGGTGCATTTAAAATGTAACCACCCTCTATAGATTGTACTTTTTCGCTGGTAATATTGTCTTGTACAACATCGCGGCTTCTTGCACTTATGAACACGTTTTCAAAGTAAGGTGCACGTGTCATATAAGCACCATTCATATAAAAGTAATTACGTCCATCGAGCTTGTAGGTGAAACCACCCTTAACACTGTAGTTAGTGAAGTTTTGTGTAGCACTTTTACCGAAGCTATTGTTCGGGAATAAGCCATTTCTGTTTTTTCCCTCACGGTAAAAAGATGTTTGGCTTAACTCGCCGGCAACAAAGAAATCCCAACGATTGTAGTGAAACACACTCTGTGCCCAAGCTGCATAACGTGTAACGTCAATATCGTAATCCCAACCATAACGATCACCTTTATATAGCACTCTGTTAGGATTGTCGATATCAAACTGATTGGCGGTAGCGTTATTAGGGAAAGCTCTTTCAGCGAACTGGTTAAGGTTCACATAAAAATCGCCACCTAACAAATCGTTGATGCGCTTGAAATAGTTATTTTTTTGATGCTGAAAGCTAATACCAGACATAAACTCCATGTGCTTGGTAACTTGGCTGTTCAATACTGTATTGAAATTAAAGCGGCGTGTGTCTATCACACGATCTTCAATAATGTAGCGGCTGCGGCGACCACTTATATTATTACCTTGTATGCCACCCACATTGCGAATGGTTTCAATACTGTTACGGTTAACATCGTACAAACGATCCCAATTAACTTGACTTACAGAAGGGTTGTTTCTCCACGCATCGATCACTTGCGCTTGCTGGTTCAAATCGGTTTGATAGCTGGGTAGATAACGGTAATAATCTGGACGAGGGTCGGCTGTATTATACCAATCAAGTGCCGATACTGAACGTTCTCCGAAGCTATAACCGACGGCTGTAACCAAGTTGGTTTTATTACTGATTCTAAAATCGTGTGTGAGAATTAAAAATGGCTGATGTGTTTTAGCAACACTGGCATTTCGCTTTTTACCATTTTGATAACCCCAGTTGGGGTTGTAATAGTTGCTACCGGTTAAATCCATTGCTTCTTGAACGGCTGCACCTTGCCGACCATTTTCGGTGGGAGCACCAAAAGCGGTAAAACTTAACAAGTGCTTTTGATTAATGCGCTTATCTACAGCTACAAAATAGCTAAAGCTGTTGTAGTACGTACCGGGTACATAGCCTTCATCTGCACCACGGAAGCTACCACTGAAGGTAAAAGCCCAGCCTTTTTTACTTACGCCAGTGCTATGTGTAATGGAAATACGGTGATTATAGTTTCTGTTGCTGATGGCGTAACCAATACTAGTTTGCTTACGTTGCTTACTAGCTCGGCTATCGAGGTTGGTTGTAATACCTAAATCGCCAAAGGCAAAGGTGTTACTACGTAGGCCAACACTTACATCGCGGTTTCGCATTACATCGTTCAAACCACCCCAGAGCCCCCAAGGAGTAAAACCGTTATCGAGGTTATCTACAGGAATACCATTCATTAAAGTGGTGTTCCAATCGGCATCGTAACCACGAATTCTAAAGCGTAGCGGCGAAAAGCTAAAGGCTGCGGCCGAGAAAAATGGGTCGCGGCCTGCTGTAAGTACTGAACTTACGTTCTGTGCGCTACCATCACTTAAATCGCTTTCATCTAACGAAACAACGGGAATGTTATCCAGCACATTGTCTTTAATCTCCTCCAACAAGGCGCTGTCTTTACGGACTAGCGTATCTTGTACTGGTTTTGGTGAAGGTTGTTGCTGGGCGTTGGCAAGCAAACCGAGCAACAAAAAAACACCACAAAAGGTTATTTTTTGCATATAAAGAAAATTCCGTTCGCAAAAGTACGGTTAAACTAACTATTGTTAACAAAATATTGACTGACATAACTAAACCATAATACTGAGCGTTGTCATTTACCGTAAGGTAACTTTTTACTAATTATTGGTTAACAAAAGCATCATGTTACATGCCTTGCTTTACACAAACACTACCATATGTACCCAATCATCAACCAACAGCAAAAGGTAATTGCCTACTTCTATCATCACATGATTATTGATAATAGTCTGCAGCAAGTGATTGGAATTGTATTAGGCGATATTGTGTATGGCTATTATAATAAACCGGTGGGCAAACTGTTACATGGCAATTTTCGTAATGCCGACGGAAAATTATTAGGTATGATTGGGGATGAACACTTGCACTTACAACCTAGTACCGATGAAATGAAACACTACATTGTACAAGGTTGGCAAATTGTAATGCAGGTGAAAGACCATACCTCAATGTGGGTAAAAGAGGCTTCGCAGTGGCATCAAGCAAGCATTACCGAAGTGCTTATGAACCATTTTCCTATTGGTTTGGCACTGGCTGAACATTAATACCTTACGGTAAAATGCTGACGCACTTTGTTTTCTTTACGTAAGAACACCAATCCTATAAAAAAAAGATCTATCGTTAGTGTAACTGCTTGATGTGATTGTATGAACCTCCAGGCGGCTTCCATTTCTTTACTCCAATGAATATCATCGAATACTAATACCGTGTGTTCATGCGACTTTGCAAGCAATTGTTCAAAATAGCGTACCGTAGGCTCGTAACGATGGTTACCATCCACGTAAGCAAAATCAACTTTGTTCAGGTGTTGCAATAGCACGGGTAAGGTGTCATCGAAATTGCCTACAATTTGGGTAACATTATGAACGCCTAATGCATGCAAATTTTTACCAGCAAGTGAAGCCACTGTATCGGCACCTTCTAAGGTATAACAATGCCCAAGTACATTACCCTGTGCTAAGTATGCTGTGGTAACACCCAAACTGGTGCCTAACTCTATACTGGTAGCAGGTTGAAAATAATTAACCGTTCTAAAAAGTAGTTGTGCAAGTTTGGTTGTCTTTAAACTGCTTTTAGCAATTTGTTGAACGGTACGTTGCTTTTCGGCATGTATACGGCTGCCCGCACCATAATCGGTGAGAGTTAATAAAGTAGTATCTTTCAGTAGCTGCTTACGCAAATGTTCTGCTGCTGTGTAACAGTAATACTGCTTATCATCGTTCATTACTTTGGTAATGTAATTGTATACAAAAGGCGAATGCATACCATGGCCTTTACTGTTATGTGCAGTTAGGTAATAGTGAGCATATTTAAAAGCCAATTGAAATGCAGAATACATCTTACAATGTTAATAAAAGAGTTATTAGGCACAAATAATGCTTTTGTTTAAGCTATTTTTCTTTGCCAATGCTCAAAGGTATAGGCATAAGCATGTTTGGCATCGGCATCGTGTTTGATAGCTTTCACCAATGAAAATTCATTTGTGGGTATCGGTGGAAAATGTGCATCGGCATCCGGAAAGCTGGTATGCACTCTGGTAAGATAGATGTTATGTGTTACCGGCAAATAAGTTTTGTACACATTACCACCTCCTAATACCATCAGTTCTTTGTAACCATGTTGCTCGCACCATGCTACGGCATGGTTAAAAGCAGTGAAAACGGTAGCATGGGGTAGGTTTAAATTGGGTTGTCGGCTTAATACTAATATTTTTCGTCCGGGCATGGAATAACCTTTAAGAGAATCGTAAGTAACACGACCCATTAATACGGGCATACCCCAGGTGATATTTTTGAGAAATTTTAGATCGTTCGGAAGTTTCCAAAGCAAGTCGTTGTTTTTACCAATGGCATTGTCGTCGGCTGCGGCTACTACCATGCTAATTGTAATCATAGATAAAATTCTATACTGCTACTGGTGCTTTAATAGCGGGATGTGATTGATAATTTTCAAGGGTAAAATCGCTGTATTGAAAAGCGAATATATCTTTTACCGCAAGGTTTAGCTTCATGGTAGGTAATGGGTAAGGCTTTCTACTTAGCTGTAGCTGTACTTGCTGCAAATGGTTGTTGTAAATATGAACATCGCCAAAGCTGTGTATAAAATCACCCACTTCTAAATCGCATACCTGCGCTATCATTTGTGTGAGCAGTGCGTAACTGGCAATATTAAAAGGAACTCCCAAAAACACATCGGCACTACGTTGGTATAACTGACAGCTTAGCTTTCCTTTTGTTTCTCCTTTGGCTGTATTGGGTGGTGTTACATAAAACTGAAACATGGTATGGCATGGCATTAATGCCATGGCTGGCAAATCGGCCACATTCCATGCACTTACAATTAGTCTTCTGCTATCGGGGTTGGTTTTTATCTGCTGAATTACATCGCTAATTTGATCGATGGTGGTACCATTAGCACCTTGCCAACTACGCCACTGCTTACCATATACTGGCCCAAGATTGCCTTCGGCGTCGGCCCATTCATCCCAAATAGATACGCCATTTTCTTTAAGATATGCAATGTTGGTATTGCCCTGCAAAAACCATAATAATTCGTAAATAATGCTCTTCAAATGCACTTTTTTGGTGGTAACCAAGGGGAAGCCCTCTTGCAAGTTAAACCGCATTTGATAACCGAAATAACTGATGGTACCTGTTCCGGTACGATCGGTTTTTTGAACGCCGTAATCTAAAATATGTTGTAGTAATTGATGGTATTGCAGCATGCTTGCAAAATAAGTAGTTTCATTTGTAGTTATCTACATACATCTTTGCGATAATTCAGAAGTCTATGTTTTTCTTTCTTAGCAAGCTACTTTACCCTATTCTTACCTCTCCTTTTATTTGGGCACTATTGCTTTTGGTGTGGCGTTGGCGAACGAAAAAAGAGTTTGTCAGAAAAAGACTCTTAACCACGGTAATTGTAATGTTATTATTCTTTAGCAATGAATGGATATTTACGCAAGTGGTGCATTGGTATCAAACACCTGAACGTGAACTGAAAATAGGAGAAAAATATAGCTGTGGTATTTTATTGGGTGGTATGGCCGGCGGAGATATCAACAACAAAGGCCATTTTAACAGCAATAGCGACCGTTTTATTCAAGCTATAAAACTCTATTACCAGAGGCATATTGATTATATTTTGGTTTCGGGTGGTAATAGCTATAAAGACAATGCTTATAATGAGGGTGCATTTGTTGCTTCGCAGCTAGCTGCTTGTGGTATACCTAAAGACAAAATTTTAGTAGAAAATCGATCTCGCAATACTTATGAAAATGGTGTTTTCACTAAGCAGCTTTTAGCTAAGCACCAATTACAACCACCTTATGTACTTATTACCTCGGCCGTACACATGCCACGTAGCTTAAAGGTTTTTGAGAAAGCAGGCTTTACGCAACTAATACCTTATCCTGCTAACTTTTTAGCAGCAAAACAAAAACCGAACATAGAGTATTACCTCATTCCGCAGGTAGAGGTAATACACCGTTGGCAACGCTTATTGAAAGAATGGGTAGGTATTCTTGCCTACAGCCTAACGGGCAAGGCGTAAGTTTAATCAATTTTTCTATAGGTAACAAAGTGCATTTCTTGTAATCGATACAAGGCCTCATCGAGCCTGCTTTTTGGTATGGCTACTGTTAGCAAAACAAACAGTGTTTGCTCTTGCTGCAACACCTGTGCTTGCATTTGCTTTACCCAAAGCATTACTTCGTTTTGCCGACTGTAATCGTACTGCAACTCGTACGATATAGTAACGGGCAGTTGTTGTGTTGGACTTAGCTGCAATGCCAAAGCAGTAGCTGTTTTGTAAGCATTAATTAGCCCGGGTACACCAAGCAATGTACCGCCAAAATAACGCACCACAACCACTAAAATATTGGTAAGCCCTTTACTATCAATTTGTTGCAGAATCGGCCGGCCAGCGCTACCGCTGGGTTCACCGTCATCATTTACACGAAAGTTGTTACCATCTATTCCTAAGCGATAGGCATAGCAAAAGTGCACCGCTTTCGGATGCTCTTTTTTAAGAATTTGAAGTTGTGCTTTAATAGCATCGGTATGGCTTACCGGATAGGCGTAAGCAATAAACTTACTACCTCTGTCTTTAAATTCGGCAGTAGCATTTTGAGTAAGTGTTGTATAAAAATCAGGTATAGCCATTAATTTTTTTCAGGTTCTATTAGGGTAATACAATCATTTTCAAACTGGTGTACAATACTTGTTTTCCCTTGCAGTTTGGGTGCTTTAACCCCTTGTTGCAAATACATAGCAGTGTTTGTTATTACATAAGCTTCGTCCCATAATTGTGCTTCAATAAATGCCTGCAACAATACTGCACCGCCCTCTACCAATATACTTTGTACTTCATTATCATAGGCATATTGCAACACTTGTTGAATTGTATTTTCTTGCTCGTTAATTTTAATAACACTAATCTGATCAGAAGTATTATAATTTTCCCTTACGGTAAATACCCACGTAGGAGCACTCGTACTTTGTAGTAAATGATGCGTTGCAGGCACCTTACCATAACGATCAATAAGCATACGAACAGGCGGCCTCCCAAAACCCAACCGATTATCTAACAGCGGATTATCTACCAATGCAGTATTACTACCAACTAAAATTGCAGCACTGCTACTCCTTAATCGGTGGTTAAAACGCTGCGATATAGCATTACTAATTAAAACGCGTTGTGTTGGCATACCTATAAAGCCATCGGCTGTTTGTGCCCATTTCAATGTTATGTACGGGCGTTGTTGTGTATGGTAAGTGAAGAATTTTCTATTCAAATAAGTAGCCGCATCTTCTAATATGCCAACCACAACATTAACACCATGAGCACGTAAGCGTTCAATGCCCTTGCCCGCCACCTCACTATATGTATCAACACAACCAATAACTACATGCTTAATGTTGTGCTTTAAAATAGCATCTACACAAGGAGGGGTTTTCCCAAAATGATTACATGGCTCTAACGACACATACAATGTAGCTTCTGCTATTAAACATTGATGTTCTTGGGCTACACTTTGCAAACAATTCACCTCTGCATGTGCCCTACCGTATTGTTGGTGATAGCCTTCGCCAATGATGATATCGTTATACACTAATACAGCACCAACCATGGGGTTGGGTGCTACATAACCATTACCTAATGCTGCTAGTTGCAAGCACCGCTGCATGTACTTGATATGTTGCGTGTGTTGTTGCATGCAATGGCTGCAAAAGTAACTGAAAACAAAGCATCTTTGCAGTAGCATGACGATACAAGCAGCATATCAATGGTTATTACAGCAGCTTTTCGAACGATACGATACCAGAGAGGCGGCTAACATTGCTAATTGGTTGATGGAAGAGGCCACGGGCTTTACCAAAATAGATAGAATTATAAACAAAGATTTTAAACTTAGTGTTGAACAACAAACTACTATTACTAGCTGGGGCGAGGCTCTAACCAAAGGGCAACCTGTACAATATGTATTAGGTTATTGCTATTGGGGCAATATGCAGTTAAAAGTTAATGCACATGTACTTATCCCTCGGCCCGAAACAGAAGAACTTGCTGCTTGGATTGTAAAAAGTGTTGCTAACGATACCCCTTTGAGTATTGCAGATATAGGCACCGGTAGTGGTTGTATTCCCATTTATCTTAAGAAACATTTACCGCAAGGTGAGGTATATGCTATTGATGTAGATGCAAATGCATTACAAGTAGCGCAAGCGAATGCAATAGCACAACAAACCACCATTCATTTTAAGCAATTAGATGCCTTAAGGGCAAATGAATGGCAAGTATTACCACCACTTGATGTATTGGTAAGCAACCCACCTTATGTACTGCTTTCAGAAGCCGAAACGATGATGCCGCATGTGTTAGATCATGAACCACATTTGGCATTATTTGTGCCCGATACAAATCCATTGTTGTTTTATCAAGCTATTGCTACACAAGGGTTACAGTATTTGAAACAAGATGGTTGGTTGTTCTTTGAAATTAATGAGCAATATGCTGCCGCAACTGTGGTGCTTTTAGAAAAGTTAGGCTACACTAATATTGTTGTACAACAAGATATGCAAGGTAAAGACCGCATGCTACGTGCAAGAAAATAAGCGAGTTAACAGGTAATAATGATTTAATCTTCGCAATTATTATAAAGTTGCTCTACCTGATGCATACGTTGCTTGAGTGTATTTATCTTTTGTTTTAGCTGTTTAGGCATCATAAAAATAAGATACACATTTACGCAAGTAAATGCCAATAAGAGTAAGCCCAACCAAGGAACCCACCAGATATGCCAGAAGTATACCAGTAGCATAACATTTACAATAAGGCGAAAAGCAAATGCACTAATACGACGCTTTTGTTTTGATTCTACATGTGCCAACTGTGCTTCTAAAGCTGCAATATCTGCATAGAAATTTTGCATACATACGCATTAATGAAAGAATATATACGCTACTAGAATAGCAGCAATTACACCAACAACATCGGCAATTAAACCTGCAGCAACTGCATGACGTGTTTTTTTAATACCAACACTTCCGAAATAAACAGCCAACACGTAAAAAGTGGTTTCAGTGCCACCTTGAATAATGCTTGCCAACTTACCTTGAAAGCTATCAACACCATAGGTTTTAAACACATCTACCATTAAACCACGTGCACCACTACCGCTCAAACTTTTAATGAGTCCTACAGGCAAGGTGGGCACAAAATCGGTGTTCAGACCAACAGCAGCGAATACACTACCCAAACCCTGAACAATATAATCCATGCAGCCAGTAGTTCTAAACACACTAATGGCAACTAAAATAGCCACTAAGTAGGGAACAATCATTACACTAGTACTAAACCCCTCTTTAGCACCATCAATAAACGCCTCGTAAACCTGAATTTTTTTGAAAACACCAGCCACAATAAATGCAATGATGATACTAAAGATAATAACAGCCCCCAGCATGCCGGTATAGGTTTGTATATACACAGCATCTTTACCTTGCAACCACCAAAACAACAATGCCATCAAACTCATAAAACCACCTACAAACAATAATACTGGCAACTTGAAAATGTTGATGCGTTGAAATATCGCCACGGCTACCATGGCACTTAAAAAGCTACAGAAAGTAACCAATAATGTAGGCAAAAAAATATCAGCAGGATTAGCAGCACCGTTGCTCAATCGCATTGCAATAACCGATGTGGGAATTATAGTTAACCCTGCTGTATTCAATGCTAAAAACATAATTTGAGCATTGGTAGCAGTAGTTGGTGTTTCGTTTAATTCCTGCAGTTCTTTCATAGCAGCTAAACCCAACGGTGTTGCAGCATTATCGAGCCCCAACATATTCGCACTAAAGTTCATTACCATACTACCATTGGCCTTATGACCTTTAGGCACTCCCGGAAATAAAGTAGCGAAAAAAGGGTTCATACCTTTTGCAAACGCCTGTATCAATCCCGCCCGCTCTCCTATTTTCATAATGCCTAACCAAAATGTCATAATACCTACCAAGCCAATACTAATTTCTGCACCCGTTTTGGCACTATCGAACATATTGGTAGTAATAGTGGTGAAAAGCGTAGTATCGCCAAGTATAGATTTCACTACAGCTACCACAAAAGCAATTAAGAAAAAACCTACCCAAATGTAATTCAAGGTCATTGCAGCAATTTAATGATCAATTGAAAGGAAATCAAAAAAAAGCCATGTATGCACTACAACATACATGGCTATAATTAAGCAAGTGAAATACTAGTTGAAATCTTTAGCGTGTGGTAAAATTTCTGATGGATTACGCAACTTACTACGGCTACGGCTATAACCAAAATACACAATCAACCCTAACGCCATCCAACCAAAAGCAACTTTTAGAGTAAAATTGTCTAAAGCGAAAATCATTCCAGCGCAAATAATCACGCCTAAAGTTGATACTAATGGCACCATAGGTGTTTTGAACGGGCGCTCAATATCGGGGGCTGTCACACGCATTATCCACACACCGGCACTTACCAAAACAAATGCTAACAACGTACCAAAGCTCGTTAAATCGCCGGCTACGTGGCCGGGTACGAACGCAGCGAATAACCCTACAAACACAAATAGAATCCAGTTAGCTTTATAAGGCGTTTTATACTTAGGATGCAACTCACCAAAAGCTTTAGGAATTAACCCGTCGTTACTCATGGTATAAAAAATACGGCTTTGACCCATCAACATTACCAATATTACCGAGCTAAAACCAGCTAAAATGGCAATTGTTACAGCTTTAGATAGCCAGCCAAAGCCAGTCATATACTTTGATATTGCGTAAGCAACAGAAGCTTCACGACCTTGAGCCGGATCTGCAAATTCTTTCCAATTTGCAACACCTGTTAATACATGACCGAAAAGGATATACAAAATAGTACAAACTACTAAAGACCCTAAAATACCAATAGGCATATCACGCTTCGGGTTTTTAGCTTCTTGGGCTGCTGTACTTACCGCATCAAAACCAATAAAAGCAAAGAATACAATAGCCGCACCACCAATAACACCACCCCAGCCATGCTTGAATACACCTGTATATTCTGCAATTACTTTACCGGCATTATCTTTCACAGGCGCTGTACCTTCCGGAATTAAATAAGGTGTATGATTAGCTGGGTTAATAAACTGCCAACCTACAGCAATAAATACCAATACAATCGAAACCTTCACAAAAACAATTATTGCATTTACCAAAGCGCTTTCTTGAGTGCCCTTAATTAATAATAAGGTTAATAAAAATAAAATAATCAATGCCGGTGCATTTAAAATACCACTATGCAACACACCACTAGCATCGGTAAAACTCTCAAAGGGCGAATGGCACCACTCGTACGGTATCTTAAAGTGAAAAACATCTTCACAGAGCTTGCTCAAGTACTCACTCCAAGCAATAGATACGGTTGCCGCTCCTAAAGCATATTCCATAATAAGTGCCCAACCAATAACCCAAGCAATTAATTCGCCCATGGTTACATAACTGTAAGCATAAGCACTACCAGCAATAGGTATCATGGCCGCAAATTCGGCATAACACAAGCCTGCAAAGGCACAACCAATAGCAGCTACAACAAACGATAATGTTACAGCAGGGCCCGCCGCCTGTCCAGCCGCAGCAGCTGTACGCACAAACAAACCTGCACCAATAATGGCACCGATACCAAGTGCTATCAGGTTACCAGCACCGAGGGTACGTTTTAAACCCTTTTCATCGTCATTAGCTTGAGCAAGCAAATGCTCCAAACTCTTTTTTGCAAATAGACTCATACAGTTAATTAGCAGTTCAAAATGGAGTTATATGGGGTGAAAAATACAGAAATTTAGATACCCTTTATCAAATAGTTGCTGAATGTGCGGTGTACCATTAAAAGTTAGGGACCAACTACAACATTGCTGCACAAGAAACACGCACAAGAAACAGACTTTAAGAAAAAAAGGCAGACCTCATAAGCCGGATTCTGTTTCTACTTCATCATTTATCTAGCCTTGCTGTTACCAGCAAGGTCGTGCTGCCTACCCTGGTTCATTGAACGAGCCGCTCTTCTAGCGAACCTATACATGGCATTACAGCACCCAAGGTTTACCCCTATTAAAAGTTACCCTTTAATAGTGTAGGCTCTTACCCTACATTTTCACCCTTACCCGAAGGCGGTTATTTTCTGTGGCACTTGCTGTAACTACTGAGTAGTTCCCGGCTATTCACCGGTGGGTTGCTCTATGCTGTCCAGACTTTCCTCTGTGTCGAACCACAGCGATGAAGCGAGCCTGCCTTACGGCAAATGTAATAGCAATTAACATTACCCGAGTGGAATATTTTCCCAAAAAAGAACAATTTTCCTAAAAATGGAAAGATATGTCTTTTTGGGTGATTGTAATACCACTTAACACTTTAAAAAAACATGAAAATATCCCTACTTGCAGGGTATCATTTGTTTAGCCTTTTGAATAAAAAAACAAAAAAGTTTAAAAAATGGGTAAAAACAATCCTTCCTATAAAAATCAGCTTAACCATACTTCTTCTCAAAAAACCCGGCAAAAGCATTGCGATAGTAGTGGCACAGTTTTCATTAACAATAAGGTAAAATCTTCTCCACCTAAAACTGTAAGCATGCTCGTATCGCTTATTATGCCCACTTTTAATAGGGCACACTTGATTGAAGAAACCGTTAAAAGTGTGCTTGCTCAAACCTATAAAAATTGGGAACTCATTATTATCGATGATGGTTCTACCGACAAAACTGCTGTAGTTATTAGTAAGTATGTACAACAATATAGCAACATCCATTATTTTACGCGTCCATCGCATTTACCGAAAGGTGCTAATACTTGCAGAAACTATGGCAAATCGCTTGCAAGGGGCGAGTTTATAAAATGGATTGATTCTGATGACATCTTAACACCGAAAGCTTTGGCCTTACAAGTTGATTACCTGAAATACAATCCTGATATAGATGTTTGTATTAGTCAAATCGGCTTTTTTCATGTAGAAGGTGGCAAGCAGGTATTTAGTAACGCTACTTGGAGCCCCAAAATTTATGCTTTCGACCCTATTAAAGATTATCTTTTTAACAATATCAAATGGCAAACTGCTGCAGGCTTGTGGCGTAAGCAATGCCTACCTAACGAACCTTTTGATGTGCATCTTAAAAACTCGCAAGAGTGGATTATGCACTTTAAAATGTTACTCAGAAATGTACGTTTTATGTGTACCGATGAGGTGATTTATTTTGTGCGCTATCACGATGAACGTATGACGAGTAATAAAACCAATGCTAAATGGGCGGAATATTATTATCATCAGTGCCTTAGCAGAATGATGGCTTTAGAAATGTTGCACCAACACAAAGCATACTCCTTCAAACTTGCTTTAAGGTTAGTATTGTTTATTGCATTCAACTACATGCGTGTATTGCGTTACATGCAATTGCATTACATGAACAAGGGCTTTAAACTTTTAGTGAAAGCAATGGGCATTTTATTGGGTCGTACCATCAATACTAAATACCAGCAAAAAATGCCCCCCGCCTTATCATAGTTGTTTGTTTTAAGAGTAATAAAAAAAGTCCACCGCTGTAGTAGCGGTGGCTTTGTTTTTATACCTTACGGTAAATGATATAATGCTATTTTTTAGGCACTTTTCGCAACAGTATAGTAGCGTTTCTTTCAAGGTTGGAAGTGAGATTAACCTCGTATCGGTTACGAGAATCTCTAATAATCATTACAGCAGCATTCGGAGGTATGAGACCTAAATTTTCTGCTAACATAGAAAGCTCATTCATACTTACCATATTGCTAACAGGCAACTTTACTACAATAGGCGTTTTGGTATTCAACTCTTGCTTAAACACTACCATTTTGTTGTTGTAGAATAGTGAAATCGAATCTTTATCATATTCGCCGTTATCGTACAACTCAACTGTTACAGAATCGTCAACTACATCAAGTTCTTTGATAAACACCTTGGTACGTGTAATAAACTCTACTGCCGATTTTTGCTTTAACTGAGCCTCGTTAGGCACTACTATAGAAGATGCTGCAGGCGGCTTAAGCGTTGCAACTACCTCGGGCCTTTCAGCTTCAGCAACATCAGGTGTATCGTTGGGTAGTTTAGAAGCTGTAATCGGGGCTGTTGGTATAGCAACAGTATCAGTTTCTACACTTGCTTTTACTGCTTCGAGTGTAGTTTCTTTGAACTGCTTCTTAAACCTAATAGCAATAGACGGACAAGTGTATGCGTGTGTTTCATCTGCCGTAAGGCGACCCACCAACTGTTGATCTACTTTTGAGATACGCATGTTAAAACTACCTTCCATCATACAATCTACACCCATGGCCGTATTCACAGATTTGTGATAAATGACCGGGAAAAATTGTAAGGTAAGAGTTCGTGTAGTAGGGTTATACTTACCCTTAACCTTATTGCTGAAATAACCGTTTCTGAAATAATAATTAAACTCACCGGTTACAAGGGTTCCTTTTTGGTCTAATATTAGTTCGCATAAATAACTGCTGGTAACATTTGTAATTTCAACATTACCAACACCATACCACTTACCTTTTACAGTGTTTTGTGCCGCTAGCTTTGTACATATGGTGCACAATAGCAATAGTACAAACATTAGTAGTTGGCGTAATAGCATGCTTATGAAAAGGTATTGAAGATTTTACTTAACGTAGCGTTTAATTTCTCTAGCGGTATCGCGTTGCTTAATGGTTTCACGTTTATCGTACAACTTCTTGCCTTTAGCAATACCTATTTCTAGTTTGGCTAAGTTTTTATCGTTAAAGAAAATACGGAGCGGTACAATGGTATAGCCTTGTTCTTTTAATTTGGCAGCAATTCGCTTAAGTTCACGCTTGGTGAGCAACAACTTACGGTCGTGAACGGCAATATGGTTATTAGTGGTACCTAAAGCATACTCGGCAATATACATGCCTCTAACCCATAGCTCCCCCTTATCTAACAAACAAAAGCTATCGTTAAAACTCACTTTACCTTCTCTAATACTCTTTACTTCTGTACCAAGCAATACAATTCCTGCCACATATTTATCGTATATATGGTAATGGAAATATGCTTGTCGGTTGTTTAATTCTTTGGCCATGCCTTGAAAACCTACACTAGTAGCTAGCCTTCAATCAAACTAATAATTTGATAAAGCTTTTCTTTAAGTTCAGTTCGTGGGATAATTTTATCTAAAAATCCGTGTTCTAATAAAAACTCACTGCGTTGAAAGCCTTCTGGCAAATCTCGCTTAATAGTTTCTTTAATAACACGCGGGCCTGCAAAACCAATTAATGCACCAGGTTCTGCAATATTAAGATCACCTAGCATACCAAAGCTGGCACTAATGCCGCCGAATGTAGGATCGGTTAACATTGAAATGTATAGTAGCCCAGCATCGCTTAGCTGACTAAGCTTACCACTTGTTTTAGCTAATTGCATTAAGCTGAAAGCACTTTCCATCATACGGGCACCACCACTCTTGCTAATTACGAGGTACGGTAACTTATGCTCAATACAATAATCAACAGCACGACTGAACTTTTCACCCATTACACTACCTAAACTACCGCCAATAAACTCAAAATCCATACATGCTACAACCAAACCCTTTCCATTGAGTGTACCAACAGCTACACGCATACTATCTTTGAGGTGGCTGGCTTTTTGGTGTATTTCTTCTAATCTTTTACCGTAAGGTTTTAAGTCGGTAAAACCTAAGAAATCTTTACTACGAATATTCTCAAATAAGGCTGTTTGGCTGCCCTCATCGAAAATAATATCAAAATAATCTTGACTACCAATGCGGTGATGATAGCTACATTTAGGGCATACATATTTAGCTTCCTCGAGCTCGCTAGTGGTACATATATAATTACACTCGGGGCACTTACTCCAAAGCCCTTCGGGCATTTCCTTCTTTTCAGAAGTATTGGTAGTAATACCTTTACGCCAGCGCTTGAACCAGCCAGATTCTTTTTGTTCTTGGGCAGGTAACTGGTTGTTCAAATCGTTGTTGCTACCGGTGAGGTTTATTTCAAAATCTTCGTCGTTTCTCATATCAAAGTTTTCAAAATCGGGCGGTGAAGATAAGTACCTTACGGTAAATAAAGCTATTGGTGCACAACTAGCAGCCATAACAGCTATTTTGCTAATGGAAGTGGCATTTCTTCTTGTGCAAACTGCTCCGGATATAAAAACCGCTGTTCGAGCATGCGACCAAATTGCAGATAGCGCTCAATAGCCTCAACCCGCTGTGCATGATACTGTTGAAACAATGCATTAAAATCGCTATCGGCATTGGCATTCGCCAACAACTTGCCTAACTCAAAAGCATCGTCTAAAGCACTATTGGTACCCTGACTTGTAAAAGGTAGTGCTAAGTGTGCCGCATCGCCAGCTAGTACAATGTTTTCTCTATGCCACTGTGGCATAACATCCATATCGCGAGTAACCCATAAAAACACTTTTGAAAATTCTGTTGCTGCGAGTACCTTCTGTACCATTTCGGGCCAGCCCGCCAAATGCTTTTTGGTAAATTGCTTTTTGCCAATATCGGTAAGATCTGTCAACGGATACTTTTCGCTGTTGAATTGCATGTACCAAATCACCTGATGTTTGCCGCAAGGCAAAATTCCAAAACTCAAATTTGCTTCGAAGTTTTGTGTTTTTAATAAGTTGGCATTGATTTGATGCATTAATGCCGGCACGGTTGCAATACCCACCAATTCTTGGATATTGGTTTGCCGTAGTGTATGTTCCGGAAAAAGTGAATTACGGGTAAAACTATTGGCACCATCGGCAGCTACAAACAAATCGGCGGCTAATGTTTTGCCATCTTCACTAACGGCTTCTATCGCTTTGCCCGAAGCATTGAAATTAAAATGTGAAAAATGAAAACCTGTCACGAAAATATCTTGTGGCAACAGTGCATTCAGAGCATCGATAATTCTAGAACGTTTAATGCCCAAGCAATTTGGGATGGCATCGGTTTTAATGGTATTTCCTTGTACATCTTGTAAAATAGCATGTTGTAACATGCAACCATTATCACGTACAGCGCTGCCAACACCAATGGCATCGAGCGCAGCGAGTCCGTTAGGCATAATTACAAAGCCCAAGCCAACTTCTCTAAAAAATTGATACCGTTCAGCGATAACAACTTCATGCCCGCCCTTACGTAGCGTTATTGCACATGACAAGCCTGCAATTCCTGCCCCTATTACAACAATTTTCATTAGAACTATTTTGTGACACTTGTATGGGCGAATGTACAGTCTTTGCTATGCATACTGAAATTAAGCTAGTACTTTTCTTAACCATCCTACAGTTGCTACCACCATTTTATTTTCGCATCGATATCGGTATTACGCTTACCCATGGCTACTTCGTTGGTATAGCCTAAAAATAAGGCGCCCAATATTTGATCTTCAGGTTGCAATTGCAACCAATCTTTAAAAGGTTGTTTTAAAATCATACCACCACTACCCCAATACGCAGCTATGCCAAGTGCTTGCGCTCCCAACAATACATTTTGAATAGCACAACTGGCGGCTGCTACCTCTTCAATGGCAGGTATTTTAGGAAGATTGCCTCGTTGCATATAAGCCAATACAACATGACTTGCTTTATCGCCTTGGTGAAGCAAATTTTGGTGGGTAGCTTCTACAAATTGCTCTGCCGGAGTGTGTTTCTTATATAATTCGGCATGTAGCCTACAGTACTGCGCCACTTTATCGTGGGCAAAAACTACAAAACGCCAGGGTTCTGTTCTACCATGGGTGGGAGCCCAGTTGGCTAGTGCTAATATTTGTGCCACTATATCGTTAGGTATCAGTTGCCCATTCATTAGAGCGGGCTTTGTGGTTCTGCGCTGTGTTATTATTTGCGTAAGCGTATCGAATGTTGCATTCATGCGTACGAAGTAAAGTGAATAGTTGTGTACCCATTTGCTTTTTAGGAAAATATGAACTCCAGCATAGAAATGATGATAAAATTGCTTTCTTTACCACATGCAATTGCATCCGCTGCAACTACCATCGTACACATGGTATATCGCTAAACGCAAAGTTGAATCTGTAATGCTTTGGCCATTAATCGCCATTGGCCGATGCTGGGGCTTTTTGCAACCCTTGACTAAACAATATGAGGGTGTTTTATTCTTTCCTTTTTACCATACGGGTGGTGCAGAAAAAGTACATAGCCAAATTGTACAAGCGTTGGCAGCAGTGCAACCTAACTTGTTGGTTGTATTTACCCGCAGATCTGTTGATACTACTTTTTTAAGTGCATTTGAAAAAAGTGGTGTTGCTATTATCGACATTTCCCGTAAGGTGGATGGCTTTAAAAACCTTGCGGTAAATGTGATTTATAGGGGTAAAATTGCCCAACAACTATCGCAACAACGCCAATGCAAATGGGTTTTTAACGGGCAATGCAATTTTGCTTATAAACTCAGTATTTGGCTACCCAAGCATATCAAACAATACGAACTAATTCATAGCTTCAATAGCTTCAGTTGGATAAGGCTGCCTTATATTGATAAGTTTGATGTATCGGTAATGATTGCACTATCTAAGATTAAGGAACACCTTATACAATACCAACAACTACAAATACCCGCTGTATTAGGTAAGCGTATTAGATACATCCCTAACGGAGTTAATGTACCAAAACAAGTTGTAAAACATAAAAATGAGGTATTAAAGCTTTTGTTTGTTGGAAGAAATAGTGCAGAGAAAAGAATACATCTAATACTTAACATTGCCGCAGCATTGGTTAATTATTCGACAGTTTATTTTTCATTGGCGGGTATAGAAAAAAATTTTACGGATACAATACCTGTTAATGTAACATGTATCGGCATTGTTAACGACGAGAAAACAATGACCAACATCTACCAACAACACGATTTGTTAATACTTACGTCTAATACCGAAGGAATGCCAATGGTAGTAGCAGAAGCTATGGCTAACGGCTGTGCCATTATTGCAACCCCGGTTGGAGATATTGCCTCACATATTTCTTCTGCTGAGGCAGGCTATTGTACTTCAAGCATTAATGACGAAGCACTGATAGTTTTAGAAATAAAAAAGCAAATTCTACATTATTTAAGCAACCGACATATATTAGAATCGCATCAGCGTAATGCAATTGCTTATGCTAAGAAAAACTTTGATAGTAATGAGCATATGAAAGCCTATGTTAATATTATTTGTAATGAAAGTTACCATATTACAAACGCTTAGTATATAAAATAAATTGAGTAAAAAACTCAACACATGAACTAACAATGTCTAGCATTTCTATTATTATTATAACCTACAATAGACCTGCCGATTGCTTAGCATTGCTGCAAAACTTGGCATTGCTTGAGCATAAGCAATTACTTACAGAATTGGTACTTTTAAATAATGCTAGCACTGCCGACTATCAAATTGTTACCGATTGGCTTACACAAAATCCAACGGCATTACCAGTAAAGTATATTGAAAGCAGTGAAAACTTGGGTGTTACGCGTGGCCGCAATAAAGCCATGCAATTTGCTACTGGTAACATCTTAGTTTTCTTGGATGATGATGCAGAACTGGCTCCAACAGATGCATTGTTACAAATTCAACGAGCATTTACCCGTAAGGGATACCAAAACAAACCTATTGGTATTGTATCGTTCAAAGTGGTATACCATAGTACAGGTTTTATGCAGGTGAATGCTCTACCTCACAAAAATTTTAATAAATACCATCAAAAGCAGCATTTTTTCACTTATTATTTTGCCGGCGGTGCTCATGCTATAAAAAAAGAAATTTTTGAACTGATTGGACTACTACCTGAAAATTTTTTTTATGGCATGGAGGAGTACGATGTTAGCTACAGAGTGCTAGACGCTGGTTGGTGTATTGCTTACGACGATAGCATTGTAATGCTGCATAAAGAAAGTCCGCTAGGCCGCAAACCAACCCACCAAAAACTACAATCGATGTGGGTAAACAAATGTATTGTGGCATACACCTATTTACCCATAAGGTACTTTTATTCCACCGCGTTTATGTGGGCATTGAATTATTTGAAGGTTACAGGCTTTCACATGGGTGGTTTTATACATGCCTTACGGCAAATTATAGCTATTCCTAAACATACAGCACGTAAGCCCCTGAAACCTAGTACCTTGGCTTATTTAAAAAGCGTTGAAGCCAGATTGTGGTACTAAAGAACGTTCTGAATGCTTTTTTGTTATATAATTTGTATTACAACGGCATTGCTAACGCATGAATCGTTTCAACTACATACTGCCGATTATTGTAACAACAATGTTACTATTATGCCAATGCTTACAAGCGCAAAATACCTGTGGCATTAGCATTAGCAGCAGCCGTAACAGCATATGCAGTGGCGATACAGTGATGCTTAATGCAAGTGGTGGCGCCACCTATCAATGGCTACAAGCAGCTTCAACTTTAAACGACACAACCATTGCGAACCCACTAGCATTTCCACAACAAACTACCACTTACTTACTTAGAGCTACTACCAGCAACGGATGTACAGCTATTGATTCTATTACCATAAACGTACTACCCCTACCTCGATTGCGTGTAACAAATGATACCACTATTTGTGCCAATAGTCAAATTACACTAACAGCCACAGGAGCTGCCACTTATGTTTGGCGCAATGCCACCAATACTGTTATCAGTAACAGCAACATAGCCCTGGTGAGCCCTTTTAACACTGAACGGTTCACCGTTACTGCAACAGCATCTAATGGTTGTATTGCTAAAGATACTGTTACAGTTACGGTTACTGCACCTGTGAATTTTAGATTACAAGTAAGCAATAACAATATTTGTATTGGTGATTATGTAACCCTAAGAGCCGATGGCGGCGAACGTTACCAATGGCTTGAAAATGGCAATGCTATACCTTTTAATACCACCAATACCCTACGTGTTGCACCCAACAGCACCAGCATTTACAGGGTAATTATAGGTGCTCCAAGATGCAATATTGAAGATACACTCACCACCACGGTAACCGTTCAACGATTACCGGTTGCAAGCATTACCAAATCGAACGATATCGATTGTATCACCAATACGGCACGCCTTACGGCAAATGGTGGTATCGCTTACAGTTGGCAGCCAACAACACCTAATGGTTCCGTTATACGTAACCCAAGCATTCAGGTGCAACCACCCGTCACTACCACTTACTATGTAGAAGTGATGAATAGTGGTGGATGCACCATTAGAGATTCTATTACCGTAAAGGTTGATTTTAGTATTGGCGAAAGCACCTTTGAGGTTGCTAACGCATTTACACCCAATGGCGATGGCCTAAACGACTGCTTCGGTTTAAAATATTGGGGAGGTGTAACAGCATTACAATTCGATATATTCAATCGATGGGGGCAAGTTGTTTTTTCTACCCAAAACCCAAGTAATTGTTGGGATGGTACTTTAAAAGGTGTAAAACAACCCAGCGGAACTTATATTTACAGCATTAAAGCACAATCGGCCTGTAAAGGAACTGTTATAAGAAAAGGCAATTTGGTGCTTATTCGTTAAGTCATGGGAACAATAAGAAAGCAAGCAATCTACAGTAGTATTGTAATATACATTGGCTTTTTTATTGGCTTTTTGAATACCTACTTTTTTGTTCGTAATGGCAATTTCACCGCCGAGCAGTATGGGCTTACACGACTAATGAACGATATTGCTAATGTGTTTTTTTCTTTTTCAACCTTAGGTGTTGTTCCCTTTATTTATAAATTTTATCCATACTACCACGATAACCTACCCAAAGCTAAAAACGATCAGGTTGCCATTAGTGTAAGCATATTATCGCTAGGTTGTTTCATAGTAACCATGCTTGGCGTGGCCTTTGCACCTTGGTTCATCAAACATTTTGGTCAAAACAAAAACCAACTACTTGGCAATTACTATTATTGGATTTTTCCAATAGCGATAGGGCTTGCTGCATTTACCATTTTTGAAGGTTTTGCATGGTTTAATCAGAAAAATGTTGTTAGTAGCTTTTTAAAAGAAACAGCAACAAGATTACTACAAACAATACTGATTGTTTTGTTTGTTTTTAATTACATCAACTTTGACACTTTCATTAAGTTCTTTTCGCTGTGCTATCCAATTATTGCCATTACATTAATAGGATACCTCTATCACCAAAAATTGATTGTATTCAACTTCACTTGGAGTATTGTAACCAAAAAATTTTATAAAAAGGCCTTAAGCTTAATGGGTTTGCTCTATGGAGGATTGATTATTACCACATTGGCACAATATGTTGATAGTATTTTTATTGGTACACTCAGTAGCAATGGCTTAAAAGATGTTGGTATTTATACACTTGCTAGTTTTATTGCTAGTACGGTACAGGTGCCACAACGTAGTATAATTGCAGCAACAATACCCGCCTTATCATTTGCGTGGAAGCAGAAAAATTTGCAAGAAATTGATCGTATTTATAAAAGAAGTAGCATTAATCTATTACTGCTAAGCCTAATGATATTTGGGATTATTTGGGTAAATGTGGATCAGCTATTTGAGGCTTTAAATATTCAACAAGATTTTGCTGCTGGCAAAACTGTAATACTATTGGCAGGTATGGCAAGAATAATAGACGCTGGCACAGGGGTTAACAGCCAAATTATTGGTACCAGTAACTACTGGCGCTTCGAAGTGTTTTCTGGTATTTTTCTGCTTGCTATGTTAATTCCATTGAATTACTTTTTAGTAAAATCCATGGGCTATAATGGTTCAGCTATTAGTAACCTGATCTCTTTCTTGATTTATAATGCCGCGAGGCTTTGGTTTATTTGGTATAAGTTTAAACTACAACCATTTACCGTAAGGACCTTCTTTGCTCCTTTTATTTTTATACTTGTATACTTTATAATACATCAAGTAATGTACCATATTGATGGTATTATAGGACTATTAGTAAGAACAATATCGTTTGTACTACTGAGTTCCATTTTAGTGTTAGTAACAAGAATTACACCCGATGCAACGCAACTTTATTATGTAGCTTTAAACAAGTTCAAACGCAGGTAACAAAGCAACATTAGTATTTTAGAAGCAACAGGATTTTTCTGTAACACAACAGGCATAAGTTGTTGCCAATGATACACAACAAATAACCAACTTTTTGGGGGAGCATTAGTAATCAACACATCAAGCGTTGTAGTTGCATTAATGGCTATGTTATTTCGAATAAGCCTCCAAATAAAATCAAAATACAAAATGTTATTAAGATATTTTGCTGCATACATTCCCACCAACAAAGTATATTCACGCAATGCTATTGCCGGATTTGCAATACATATATTGGTCATTTGGCCTTCATGAACACCTACCTCAATAATTTGAGATTGTAAGTAATACCAATTAGGCATACTTCTATGTAAGCGTAGATAGTATTCAATATCTACTAACCATTGAAATCTATCATCGTATTGTACACTATTATGCTTCATAATCACATTACTAGGTGGCCCAATGGTATTACCTGTTAAAAAATGCCATGGTATTTTCTTCTTAGATGTGAAGTGCTGATTAATTGCCTTGAAGCCTTGATACTGAGGTTGCTCAAAACTACCAAAAAGTACATCGCATTGCGTTGATTGAAGTTGGGCAATTACATTTTCAATTACTTTTCGGTGCATCAAACAATCATCTTGATGTAATAACCACAAATAGGTTCCGCTTGCTTTACTCAAAGCATAATTCCAATTATTTGGAAAGCCCTTGGCTGGCATATTTTTCTCGTAATGAATTTGAAGTAGGTGTTGATAATTTTCAACAACTGTTGCAGAACTATTTGTAGGCGAATCGTCGGTTACGATAACCTCGAAATTAGTGTAAGTTTGCATTGCCAAACTAGCCAAGCATCGTTCCAATAGCACAGGCTGTTCATACGCAGGAATACAAATACTTAACGTAACAACACTCATAATGAGCTTGATTTCAAATTTGGGTAAAGGTGTAGTAAAAAAATTTACAGCGCAAAAACAACATTTTTTCCCTCCCCTATCATGGGCTAGCATAAAAGTACTTAAGCATTTAGATGATATTAAAGAAAAGCAATTTTCAATAGGCAAGGTAAAACTTGTGTATACAAGACCTTACGAAATTATACACACCTATACCGAGCTGTTTCAAGACGAAATTTATCATTTCACAACGGCTGAATCGCAGCCCTTTATTATTGATTGCGGTGCCCACATTGGCATGAGCGTTGTATACTTCAAATTACGCTACCCCAATGCCAAAGTAATTGCCTTTGAACCCGATAAAGCTAACAGATTATTACTTGAGAAAAACATTGCATTAAATAAGTTATCAGACGTTAAAGTAATACCAGCAGCTGTTTGGAAAGAGAACACTACACTACGGTTTTCAGCCGTGGCTGGCCAAGGAAGTAAGATAGATTTACATGCAACCAATACCATTGAAGTAAAAGCAGAACGGTTGCACAACTACCTACAGCAGCCAATAGACTTTTTAAAAATTGATATAGAAGGGGCTGAAGATGTAGTGTTAGCAGACTGCCAAGATCAGCTACACATGGTGCAAAATATTTTTGTAGAATACCACGGTACAGTTCACGAAACATCAAAACTTATTGGCATACTTGCTTTATTAGAAAAAGCTGGTTTTTCTGTATACATCAAAATGGCGGCCGACAATCTATCTCAACCTTATGTTAACAAGGTTACAGGCACAGCTCACGATGTTCAATTAAATATTTTTGGATACAGAAAGTAGCACCATGATTGTTGTACAACTTAAGGGCGGATTAGGTAATCAATTATTTCAATACGCAGCTGGGTTAGCCTTACGGCAAATGCACAACTGCGAGTTACGCATTGATACTTCTTTTTACACCACTACACAAGAACGAAAATTTGATTTAGACTATCTGAATATTGATTACGTTGTTGCCGATGCAGCGGTACTGCGTAAGTTCGAATTACCTATTTACCGCAAGGTGTGGAACCGCATAGCACCTATGCCTTTTAAAAGGGTTTATAGAGAAGCTTCATTTGCTTACGACCCGAAGTTTAATACACTACAACCGCCTATTTACCTAAAAGGTTACTGGCAATCGGCAAAGTATTTTGAACCATTCGCTTCTGTAATTGCTGAAGCATTTACCGTAAGGGAGTTATACATACAACATTTAGCAGCACTTATTAGGGATATGAGCCAACACAATAGTGTTGCAGTACATATTCGCAGAGGCGATTACCTACGACCCGAATTTGTAAATGTTCATGGAGTGTTAGATGTGGCTTATTATAAACGAGCCATACAAACAATGCAGCAACGATATGGAAATTGTACCTTTTACTTTTTTTCAGACGATATTGATTGGGTACAACAAAACTTACCGCTAAAAGATATGAGTTATGTGTTTGTAAGTGGCTACATTACACATAATGCTATTGAAGATTTTTATGCCATGCAATATTGCCAACATAACATTATTGCGAATAGTAGTTTCGCATGGTGGGCGGCATGGTTAAATAGGCATGATCATAAACATGTGATAGCACCAATGCAATGGTTTGCTCCTCAGAATAAACAGAGTACACAAGATTTAATTCCTGCCTCTTGGGAACGACTATGATTGCTAATCGTTAGCATCATTCACAGCTACTACAAGTTCTAATTGCTTTTCTACAGCTTTTTCATCTTTATTAGGTATTACTAAATCAAAGCGGGTACCCTCGCCTACTTTGCTACTTACGCTAATTTCGCCACCAATTTTGTGTAACGCTTCTTTTACAATATATAAACCAATACCTAAGCCACTAACGCTATACTGCCCACGGAAGAACATTGTGAAAATACTGTTCAAATGATCTTCTAGAATACCGGTTCCATTATCTTCAATAGATATGTAAGCGGCTGTCTCATCGACACTAACATGCACAAGTACCTTCGGTTGGGGTTCTTCAGGACGTTGATATTTAATTGCATTGCTAATAAGGTTGTTCAGTATTACACTAACCCTAAAAGCATCGCTTTTAAACACTGTATTTGCATTCACATGCACATCGAACTGAATATTGGTATTTTGAAAACGAGATGTTTTAATGATATCATCCAATAGCACGTCGAAATCAATTACTTCTGGCTCTTCGGCAACTCTTACACTCTTATAATATTCGATAATTTTCTGTACGTATAAATCCATTTTACGCATGCAACTTTCAATCAATTGCATATAACCGTTCGGATCTTCTACCGATTGTTCTACTTTAATTAGGTTGAGTATTGCTAGTACACTAGAAAGAGGGCCACGCAAATCGTGGCTAGTACTATATACAAAACGATTAAGTTCATCATTCGTTTTTTGTAGTTCTAGTACCTTAGTTTTTAAATCGCGGCGAGTGAGGTACATTTCGTATGCAGTTTGCATAGCTGTATTCAACTCAAATTCATCCCATGGCTTTCTGATGTAGCGGAATATTTCTCCATCATTAACCGCTACAATCAAATCTTCAATGTCGGCATATCCTGTAATGAGCATTCGGATAGGATCTGGATATGCATTACGAATTATTTTGAAAAATTCAACGCCTGTGGTTTGTGGCATGCGTTGATCTGCAATGATGATGTGAATTTCTTCTTCACTTAAAACCTTCATTGCCTCTGCCACTGTGTTAGCTGCAAAAATGATATAGTTACGACGAAACCCCGCCGTAAATGCCTTTAAGTTGTTAGGCTCATCATCAATATAAAGTACTCGAATTTTTCGAGTGATGGTCATACTCATACTTAAATAGGGTTTGATATTGGATTAAGGTGTTTCATTAGGACGGTAAAAACTTGCTTAAAGATACAGGTAAAGTGATTATGAAGGTAGCCCCCTTACCCGGTTCACTCTCAACACTAATTTTACCAAAGTGTTTTTGAATAATTTTAAAAACTATGGCTAAACCAAGCCCAGTGCCCTCTCCCACATCTTTTGTAGTAAAAAATGGCTCAAAAATTTTGCGCTTCACCTCTGGCGTCATCCCATTACCTGTGTCGGTTATGGCTATGGTTATGTCTTCACTACTCGAATTATAGGTTGCTATTTTAATGAACTCATTATCTGTTTGCACCGGCTTCATAGCAATAGCTTGAATAGCATTGCTGATGATATTCATAAAAACCTGATTAAGCTTACCCGGATAACATTCGATCTCCTCAACAGCTTTGTAATCTTTAATAATTTTTACATGAAAAGGAATGTTGTTTCGCAAGAGTACAATTGTACTATCTAAACCATCGTGAATGTTCACCGTTTTAATCTCACTCTCATCAAGCCTGCTGAAAGTTCTAAGTCCTTTCACAATTTCGCCGGTACGCTCCGCACCTTCCTCTATTCCTTGAATTAAGCTGTAAATCTCCTCTTCTAAAAAGTTAACATCTAAAATGTTCCGTTCTTGAGCAATTACTTTCAGCCCGTTTTGAAGTGCTTCACCTTCTAAATGATGCACCTTTTCATACGCATCTAAAATGCTGAAAATATCCTTTAAATCGAGTCGTAGTGGCTTGATGTTACTTTTTACAAAGTTGATTGGGTTATTAATTTCGTGGGCAATGCCAGCAGTAAGCTGCCCTAAAGAAGCCATTTTTTCAGCCTCTACTAACTGCGTTTGTGCATCTTTTAAATCGTTTAGAGCTTCGCTTAAATGTTCATTACTTGCTTGCAACTCCTCCGTTCTTTCTTGTACCATGGCTTCAAGCATAACATTCTGCTCTTTTACAATTTTCTCCTTTTCTTTAGAAATTTCTAGTGCTTCTTGCTGACTTGCCTGTTTTTCTTTTTGTAATGTGTTGATTTTATCTGCTAAAGCTACCGATAGTAAGCTTACTTCTAATCCAGAACCAAAGTACAAGGCATATTGTGTAAGCGTTGTAAAAGGTAACCAACCTAAATTACGCATTACCACTACAATAACAGCTAACAATAATGCCCCCCATGCAATCATAAAAAACAAGGCCGGCCTAGAACCATTAATAGCTAAACTCAACGAGATGATGAATAAACCAATGCCGCCAATAAGGGTAACATAATTAATGATATGATATGCAATAATATACTGTTGCCATAAACCCAGTAGAATAGCTGCTAAATAGGCAATTATAGCCGCAAACAGCATCTTTCTAAAAAATGGAGCCGTATTTCGTAAATCAAGAAAGTACACGGCAAATGTCATGGCAGCTATGCTTGCCGCAGCCGTGGTAGCAATAACAGCGTATTGATTAATTCCACTATGCCCAGGCCAAAAATACCTATATGCATAACCGATTGAAGTTGCCTGTGCAACAGCCAATACAAATATATAAAATATATAATATATATAGTTTCTGTCTCTGGTAAATACATAAACAAACAGGTTGTACAAAAACATAATTCCAAGTATACCAAAGTAAAGCCCCATAATAAAGGTTTGTATGGTAACATTGCGAATTAGCTTTGTATTTGCCGTAAGGGAAATTGGTAAAATAATCGGATGCTTACTTTCTACATGCAAGTAATACTTAGCAGTACTATCTTTTGGCAACTTAATATCAAAAAAGTAATCTGCTGAAGTCGGTGCATTTTCATCAATTGGTGCCTCATTACCAGCTATACCTATCAAAATAGGTCTTCTTCCCGTAACGTGTTTATAAAGTTTCAGTGAAGTAATATTTGCATAATTCACTTCTAAATAAATACGTTCATCTGTTTTATTGGTAGCTTCAAATTGTACCCACGCATTAGAAACATGTAAAGGGAATACAATAATTTTTTTCAATAAACATGTTTTACTTCCCGAAGCAATAAAACTATCAATATTATTATAGGCATCTTCTAAACAAAAAGCAGCATGAGCATTAAGATTAATTTTATCGGATTTACTATCAATAATAATTTGCTGGCTATGTTGCTGTGCTACTACAGCTACACAAGGCAGCAAAAACACCAAAAAAAATAATACAATATTTATATACTTACGTAAATACATATAACTATTACCAAACAAAAGGTATAATTCTTTTTGTTTTACTTGCGTAAATGTGATAAGCCTTACCAAAATGTGCTGTAAGTACGGCCTCCTCTTGTTTTATTCTGAAATAATATGCAATAATCATACAAGCATTGGCAAGCACAAAACCACCCCAGCTATTTAATACAAGTGCAGCACTTACAATTACTAAATAAGCTCCGGTATAACTGGGGTGCCTTACAATCTGATAAGGGCCAGAAGTTATTAACTGATGGTTTGTTTGTATTTGTACCGTTGGGGTAAAGTATTTGCCAAGATACCGTACCGCCCATGCTCTAAAAATAATACCAACCAACATCATCAATAAACCTATGTACTGGGTAACGCTCCACGCATCTTTATTTACCGTAAGGTATGCCCAATCTGCTATGGGTAATATGATACTTAAAGAACTCATACTTAATATGAGTAATACAGTATGCTTATCGGTGGTTTGCTGATTTTTTGTTTCACTAGCACTAACAGGAGGTTGTGTTAGCCATACCAACATAGAAGCCGTTAATAAAAGCAGTATTTTTGGATGTAATAATAACCCTATGTTACCCATAAGGGGTATTACGAGCATGATAATGTTACTACAAAACGCCAGGAACAACCTCTTCATGTTGTAAGATTTTAGTTACCACTTCACTTGGTAGTTGATAATGTATTTTAAACTCTTGCACATCGGTATTAGGCAGCAGCATCTCATAATGCACATGAACCATTTGATTTTTAAATGGCGATTTTTCTTCTGCAACATGTTGCCAATGCTGTCTTAAATACATGATTTTATCTCGTTCTCTAGGATGCGCTTCTGGCAAGTTATACACATCATCATTATACAAAGCTGTTGCAATTAAATCGAGCTTTGGATAATGAAAGGTACCTTCATTACCAATATTTCGCATTAGCTTACCTCCCATCCATGTTTTAAAACGTACCGTTGTAGGGCTACATAAAGTTACCAAAACATCAATACCTATTTGAGAACAAATGGCTACTGCTACTCTACTAGGAAACAAGCTACCAATTCCAAAACCAGCTACCTCTTTAGAGTTCCACAAACCACTTAACTCCGCTACACCCTTTTTGGCAAACTGCTGAATTTCTTTAAAAATTCTAGGATCCATTTTGCCGGTAGCCTCTTCAATCGGTAGTGGGTGAACGCCATCGGCACATTGAATGCGGGCACCACCATACAATTTTGTTTTATCTAAACTTTCTACCACTATCACAAAAATGCTTTTCCGGTACATCCAATCTTGGGTATTGGTAGTTATATTGGTGATACCGTAAATTTCAAGTACTCTTCGGTGCCCTTCGATAAACTTTAAACAAGTTTCCGGATCGTCTGTAGCTCTAAATGCTCTTATGCGTATTGAGGTATCCATATTGTGCTTTCAAATCTAGGGTGAAGGAATAGTACTATTATAAAAATATTGGAAAGGTTTAAAAAAAA
Organism: Chitinophagaceae bacterium; assembly: GCA_046296295.1. Lineage (GTDB taxonomy): Bacteria > Bacteroidota > Bacteroidia > Chitinophagales > Chitinophagaceae > UBA10646. The sequence goes on from JBKBLG010000001.1 coordinate 238,763, forward strand.
GTTCAAACATCAATCAAGCTATGCTTAATAAAGTGTGCTATATTTAGCAACGCAATCTCCCAACACCAAGTTACTATGGATCATAAGCATATCAACGTACTCTATATCGATGATGAACAGCATAATCTCACTGCTTTTAAAGCTAGTTTCAGGCGTAACTTTAACGTTTTCATTGCCGATTCTGCCGCCCGTGGGTTAGAAATCATTCAAGAACACGATATTCATGTGATTTTGAGCGACCAACGTATGCCAAACATGACGGGGATTGAATTGTTTGAAAAGCTCATCAACATCAATCCAGAACCAATACGCATACTTATCACCGGCTATGCCGATATTAATGCCGTTATCGATGCGATTAATAAAGGGCAAGTGTATAAATACCTTACCAAACCCTGGATAGAAAGCGACATCATAAATTTTGTTCTCAAAGCTTTTGAGGTAGTAATACTTCGCCGCGAAAAACAAAAACTTACCAACGATCTCATAGATGCGAACACCAAATTAGAACTACTAGCTCGTGGCAGACTGCTTTCATAAAATGGCAATCTGGCAGCACCCTTCATGTCAATTTTTACAAAAAATATACACTAACAATCCATTAGCAATACATTGATACTTTTGGATGTATTTTTGCTATATCAACAATCATAAAACTTAATACAATGGCTTTAGAATTCACAGATGCTAACTTTCAAACAGAAGTGTTAGCCAGCGATAAGCTCACCGTGGTAGATTTTTGGGCAGAATGGTGTGGCCCATGCCGTGCAATTAGCCCTGTAATTGAAGAGCTGAGTAAAGATTATGCAGGCAAAGTGAACATAGGTAAGGTAAATGTAGATAACAACCCCCAAGTGAGTGTTAATTATGGCATCACTTCAATTCCTGCAATACTTTTCATCAAAAATGGCCAAGTAGTAGATCGCCAAATTGGTGCAGTTCCTAAAAGCGTTCTTGATAAGAAAATACAAGCACATTTATAGTAACTATTTACCGAAAGGTAACCTTACGGTAAATGTTTAAAACATAAAAAGGCACAACCAAATGGTTGTGCCTTTTTATGTAAGCTCAAACGCCTTACGGCAAATGAATTTAGCCAAGATACGATTTGAGTGCACCGCTGTAACGAGCTTTTTGCAAACGCTTGATAGCACGCTCTTTAATTTGGCGGATACGCTCTTTTGTAAGATCGTACTTCACACCTATTTGTTCAATGGTTACTCCATTTTCACCATCGAGGCCAAAATAAGCATTCACAATTTCAGCTTCACGAGGGCTCAAGCTTTTCAAAACACGCTTAATTTCTTCACGAAGACTGTCTTTCATTACATCTTCATCGGTATCATCACTACCTTCTAGTAAGTCGCCCATAGCAACATCTTCCGCTTCGTGCACCGGAGCATCGAGGCTGGTATGGCGCGTGTTACTTTGGAAAATGTTGTTGATTTCCGTTTCACTCATTTCAAGGATCTCAGAAAGCTCTTCCGTGCTAGGCTCTCTTTCGTGCTCTTGCTCAAAAGCCATATAGGCTTTATTTGCCTTGTTGTAAGTGCCAATTTTGTTTTGAGGCAGGCGGACTAAACGACCCTGCTCTGCCAACGCTTGTAAGATAGACTGGCGAATCCACCATACTGCGTAAGAAATAAATTTGAAACCTTTGGTTTCATCAAAGCGTTGTGCCGCTTTAATAAGGCCGAGGTTACCCTCGTTAATAAGATCGCTAAGACTAAGGCCTTGGTGTTGGTATTGCTTAGCAACAGATACCACAAATCGCAAGTTGGCCTGCACCAGTTTGTCCAGAGCTCTCTGGTCGCCCATCTTAATTCGCTGTGCGAGTGTAGTTTCCTCTTCAGGAGTGATCATAGGAATTTTAGAAATTTCCTGTAGATACTTTTCTACCGCCTGCGAATCACGATTGGTGATCTGGGTGGCAATTTTAAGCTGCCTCATACGAGTTTTTCAGATTTATTGTAAAGAGCTTGATAAAAACGATTTTGCTTCGTAAACGAAATACAAAAGTAAGTAAAAATTGCCGATTCTGTGCATAAATCCGCAGAAAACCTCTGTTTGTATACCGAATGTGTATAAGTGCTTAAACGTTTTATCGCATAAAAAGTTGTTGTAGCGTGTATTATTTTGCTGAATTCAGCTGTTGTAGCAGCTTTTTAATGTCTACTATTAACGTGTAAATCAACTCAAATTGATCGGCAATACTTTTAAGTTCCGATACCTGCTGTATCAAACCTTGCTGTGTATCATTAGTTACCCCTTCGCTAACAAGCACCTTGCGGCGCTGTTCTAACAAGTGTTGCACTTTTTCAGTTAGTTTTCGTTCTCTTACGGCTTCTGCGTCAGCATTTACCGTAAGGTAATCCGTTTTTTCGCCCAAGCTCAATGTGGCTGCTGCCACAAAAGCTTGATTTAATTTTTGAATAAGCGGTATAAAGTCGTTAGAAGCATGGGCCGCACCTGATTTTTCGGCATAGTACGCCAATGAGGCAACATAACCTGTTAGTAAATGACAAGCTGTGGCAAGTTCGTAATATAAAGTTTGCTGTTGCGCTTTGGGCTCATTTAACATGCGTTGGAACGCATCGCCCAAGTTAGCAAGTGCTGTGAACGCACCCCTGCGGGCTTGCCGATACTGAGCAATATCGAGGGCTTCGCCTGTAAAAACCTTTGCTACTACATTGAAATATTGTTGATTTTGTACGATAGAGGCATGTAACAAGCTGTTCATCTGCTGATGTTCCCAATGTGGTAATACCTTCCAAGCAACGAATGCGGCGATGGTGCTTCCAATAAGTGTATCGATAATTCGGTCGGTCAGTGCCAGTGGCACGCCTGCCTGATTTAAAAAATAAAAACTAAGTAACACATAAGTGGTTAACCCGGTTATTGCAATTAAATATTGTATTCGCATGAAACTGTAAGCCGCCAACATGGCCACCAGCATTACACCCAACAAAACACTATTATTAGGTTGCAGCCACAAGCAAACCATACTGATACCAGCACCAAGTAACGTACCCACTAAACGTTGCACGTTACGGGTTCGTGTTGTGCTATAAGCTGGTTTCATAATAGTGGCGATGGTAAGCAATATCCAATAGCTATGCCCAAAGGGGAAAAACAGAGAAAAAACATACCCAATTAACAAGGCAATAGTGCTACGTATGGCATGCCTAAAATGACCAGATGCAAGATGCAGGTTATCGAAAAAAAGTCGCGGATTTATTTCGCCTTTCACCATAAACTTATGGTGTTGATAGGCAGCTACTGCTTTCTTGTTACTCACAGTAACATCGTAACTACTTGCCCTATGCAATCGTTTGGTACGCTCAGCAATATCTTCCAGTGCAAAAACTACGCTTCGTAGGCGAATAAAATTTTCTAAGTTATCTGTATTAAGTTGCTCGGCCCGTAATTTGGCAAATGCAGTAACTGCCTGTTGTGTAGCCTGTTCAATCGCATCGGCATTAAAATAGGCTTCGTTATTTTGAATAGCTAAACCAACAGCTCTTATTTCGTTCGCTAACTGAGTTATGCTGCGATGCATGGTAAGCAGTACATCTGACTGATCGAAAGCTTTATGCAGTGTTTCGTATTGTTGCTGGCTTGTAATTATGCGTTCAAATAAATCAACCGCATCTAAATACATCAACATTAATACCCTCCCCTTGTGTGTGGTATCGGTTACAAAACGGCGTGTTTTAAATAACATTTCCCTGATATCGGCCTGCAGTTGTTGTACTTGAACTTGCTTTTTGGCAAGCTGTACATACGCATCAGAAAAATTACCTTGCGGTAAATAAAAAGTTGCTTTGATACTTAAATAATCTGCAGTTTCCATAATGCACTCGCCTAAGAGCTGTTGTACAGGCTTATAGGGTCTGAGTGATGTTAAAAGCACCGTAAGCAAAACATAGAAGCCTCCACCTACCGAAAACCATAATGCATCCTTCCAAATGTTATGCGTTTCTAGTTGCCTGTCGATATTAAAAATAAAAGCGAGTAATCCTATTAATCCTATACCACTAACCCTGTTGCCATATACGCCCATCATAGAAAAAAACATCCCAAAAAAGGCAATTTCAATAGCAATAAGCCAAGGATAGTTTCTACTAAACCCAGCTATAAGTACAACTATGGCGTTAATAGCAATACTTGCCAACATACTGTTACGCCTATGATGTAGCGGCCCTGGTAAGTCAGTAAGGCTAACACAAAGTGCCCCTAATGGCAGTGCCATCATGGTACTTAACAGCTTGTAGTGAAAAAGTATTAAAGCAGGCAATAACACACTTATCGTCATTCTTACGCCGCCGTAGAGGTACTGCGAGCCAAAGAAACGTTTTAGCGTTGTGTTATAATTCATAGTGCTTTAAAAGTACATCTATAAATCGTATTTGGGTTTGCGACGTGGCAAATCTTCTTCTAATTGTTCGATTAAAGCTTCTGGTGTTGGATTGCTTACTACAGCATGGGCTACCTGAAATAAGGCTACACATAAAACAATGCTTGCAATAATTTCGCCAACACTTATAAAATACCCCCACCAATGGTATACTGTTGCCTTTGATGGCAGGTTGGTTTCATAAATAACTGTGGTGGTATCGCCGGCATTCCAACTACGTAACCAATAGGCTGCATTGGTTTGATACATTTTACCATCTACCTGATAGGCTGCCATGGGTAATATTTTGCCCGATGTTTGTGCTACCATTACAATGGTTGCCGGTGCTGTTTCACCATCAAAAAAGTCTGGCTGTCTGGTAAAAAGCAAATACGTACCAAAGCAAACTAGATATAGTATAAAAACGAAGGTTTTCAATTGGTAATGTTTTCTTTCATAGCTGCTAACTGTAGCAGTTGTTCATGCAAAGCCAATACCTGTGGCAGCAATGCTGTTATATTGTTATTGATGATAACCGCATCGCAAAGTTTCATTTTCAAGGTATTGTCTATCTGATGCGTGGCACGTGCAAAAAAATCGTTTTTAGTTATTGTATCGCGTTGCATTACTCGTTGCATTCGAACCGCTAAGGGTGCATCTACACCAATGATAAAATCGAGCCCTTGTGTACTACCCGCTTCAAACATTAAGGCTGCTTCTTTAATAGCGTAAGGGGTATGCTGTTGCCGCATCCAATCGGCTGCAGCGGCCATTGTTGCGGGGTGTACAATTTGATTGAGCTGCTCAAGTTTGTAGGTATTATCAAATACTTGTTTCGATAAGTAAGCTCTATTTAAAGTACCATCGGGATGGTAGGTAGCTTTGCCAAATGTAGCTATGATTTTTTCTTTTACTGTAGGGTTCTGTTGCATTATTTTTTTTGCAGCATAATCGGCATCCCAAACGGGAATACCCAGCACTTTAAAAAGCATACATACTTTGCTTTTTCCAGTGCCAATACCTCCTGTAATACCTACTGCCAGTGTTGCCATTACCAATGTTTGTGCAATGCAAATAGATAAAATAATGGGGAACTGCTGCGCAGTTCCCCATTATTATTTTCATTTACCGTAAGGTAAAATTATTTTTTCTCGGCTGCTGCTGGCTTGTTGATGGCGGCAGTCCACTCCATGCTAATTGCTGATTTTTCAATTTTAAGATAGCTGCCAGGGTTCACTTCTAAAGTAAGCGTACCATCTTCATTCACTTTATTGATGGTTCCGTGAATACCTGCAATGGTTACAATTTTTTCGCCTTTGCCTAGGTTATCGATAAACTTTTTTTGCTCTTTTGCTTTTTTAGCTTGCGGACGAATCATAAATAGCCAGAATACTAAAATGATACCTCCCATTAATAAAAACTGTGTAGTGGCTGCACCACCCTGACCACCTGCACCTTGTGGTGACATTAGAAAGAAAATTGAGTTCATGTTTTTTATGCTTATTTAATAATCGCAACTGTTACAATCTCTTACCTCTCCTGTAAATACTAACTCATGCTTTTGCTTGAACTTGGTATTGGTTTGGCAATAAACTGATTTTCTAACAACACCACCATGGCTTCGATTGCTATCGAAAGTAGCGGTGATGTAACCTTCTTCTTTAGGGGCTATCGGTGCACTGGTAAACGCTGTTACGGTGCATCCACAACCGGGAACAACATTGGTTAGTACCAATGGAAAATCGCCAATATTTTTGAACTTATATCGAATCTCAACTTTTTCGCCAAAGTTGATGGTACCAAAATTGACCACGCTATCGAGCCACTGAATTTGGGTAAACACAGCGGTATCTCGAATAGAACGTTCGATTGTTGTAGGGTCTTTAGGATTCGGTTTGTTGTTTTGCTTACAAGCAAATGCAACGAACAGAACCATTACTAAAGCTGCTAAACGCATACGGTAGTAGGTTGCTTTTGGCAAATATAATAGAATGCTTATGCCTTTTGTTTAAAATCTATTTTTTGAATGGCACCTTTTTCTAACAGTTCTTTATGAATGTTATCGAGAATGCCGTTAATAAACTGTCCGCTTTGTTGGGTACTATAGTCTTTAGCAAGATCTATGTACTCATTAATGGTTACCTTGGTAGGTATGGTTTCAAAGTACAAAAGTTCGCTAACCCCCATTTGAATCATCAACATATCGAGTATGGCAATACGATCGGCATCCCAATTCTTGAGCTTTGGTTTAATAAGGCTCATGAGGTATTCGTGCTTTTCTAATACACTGTTGAGCAGATTTTTTGCAAATAACCATTTTTCTGCGCTTACCATGTCGGTAAGGTTATAAGAACCTGGCTTTTGAAGATAATTCAGCATTAAAAGGTTCATCATCTCAGCGTCGTCATCCCAATTGGGGTAATATTCTTCAATATGACTTACAAAATCTTCGTTAGGCAACATTAAATCGGTGAAAATGAATTTGAGTATTTCAGTATCTGATTTTTTGTCGCGCTGTTCGGCAGCTATATATTTTTTGTATATCTCAGTTTGTACTAACTGTTGGTATATTTTACGAATTTGCTCTTCGGGTTCGTTTTTAAGTGGCTTATCGTTTTCTAAAGCAGTACGATAAGTATCATTTTCCAGCACCTTCCAAACGATGGAATTGCCTGAAATTTTAGTATTAACATGTAAGTCTTCGTAAGATGGCAAATTTTTGGAAGCTTTTAGCTTGGCATCTTTTTCAGCATACAATGCCACATTGTTGATGATGTAAAGTAGATACACGAACAACTCTCTTGAAGCATCTAATTGTTTTCTTAGCAACTTAACGGGTTCTTGCGTTGGCTTACCTTCTAATGCACTTAAACTGTACAGCACTTGCATTACTTTAACCCGAATATTTCTGCGACTAATCATGTATAAGAACTTTGTTAGATTTTGGCAGCAAATATACTAGCATCGCTTGTAATACCTTACGGTAAATGCTAAAATACCGCTAAAACAAAACAGGCCGGTACAGAAGTACAGCCTGGTAGTTAGAAAACTTGTTTTCCCCTAATAAAACATTATATGTACACGATCGTAATGCACCTGCTTGTGCAAAAAATCATCTACCAACAATTTGAGGTTTTAAAGGTGCCAAAATGCCCACCAACTCGTTAATATCGGCCATGCTTACACCGTTTTGAGTTAAGGCTTTACCTAAATCCTCCACCAAAGCATTGAATTGAGCATCAGTGATATTCATACCACGGTGAGCAGTAATCATATCTTTTCCCTTGTAAGTGAAAGGGCCACCTGCGGCCTCGCCAATTTGGTCAATCAAATGATTGCGAAGATTTAGTACTTTTTCTTGGCTACTGGTTGTACCAAAAGCAACAAACACACCATTGATACGATTATCGGCTACTACAATACCAATAAAATCGTCTACAACTTTTGCTAATGCTGCTGGGCTGTTGTTAGTCATTCTAGTGTATAAAGATTTTGGTGCTGGCGCATCATCGTCTTTGTTACAAGCTACAAAACCACAGCTTAGTATAATTGCCGCGAACGCCATACTGAGCGATAACTTTTTCATAATGAAGGTTTTTGGTTGTTGATTAAACTAGTTTCTAAAATTGAGTTGATTACAAAGTTTGTTGAAGGCAAATGCAGCTTTAGATACAGGGCAGCCACCGCTTGCATTTTTGCCCACTGTGGTAGCCAGCGAAAGGCTTGCAAAAGACTGGTTCGATGCAAAGGCATCTATATTTTCAGGTTCGGCTAAAGCAGTTTTATAAACAATAGATGCCAACTTAGATTCCCAGTTCACTGATGCCGATGAAACACCTTCTATTGATTTTAGATATTCTTCTAGCTGAATTGCACTAGCACTATCTTTCAGGTTATTACATTGATATAACCTATAATCAATTTCATATACACGAGCACTCAATGGTTTAGGATAGCGGTTGGCATACACTACTAACCCCACAAATGCAACAGCGATGATGATAGCACTGTTTCGTAAAAATTTTGCAGTCTTTTTCATATGCGTTGTTTTCAATCACATACGCATACTTTTTTACAATGGTTTTACAAATCCTAAAAAAAACAACAGTGCAATTTTGTCAGTCTCATGCCTTACGGCAAATGCAGATGCACAGTGTATTTGTTCAATTTGTCGCATTCGTCATTTACCGTAAGGCAATAAAACTGAAAAAATGGCTACTTGTGAGCATTGGCAAGCCAATTGCAATGGATGGGAACATGAAAAAGTCAACTGCAAAAAAAGCTGCTCCTAAAAAAGCCGCAGCACAAAAAACGATTTCTAAACCAAAAAATACAGTTACTATGGCAACAAAACCCAATGTAACCCCATTACACGACAGGGTAATTGTGAAAGCCGCTGCTGCAGAAGAAAAAACAGCGGGTGGAATTATTATTCCAGACACAGCGAAAGAAAAACCTCAGCGTGGTATTGTAGTTGCAGCTGGTCCGGGCAAAAAAGATGAACCAATGACAGTTAAAGCTGGCGATACTGTATTATATGGCAAGTACGCTGGTACCGAAATTCAAATTGAGGGTCTCGATTACCTCATTATGAGAGAAAGCGACATTTTAGCAATTGTGTAATTACCAAAGCATACAATGCTTTCGCAACAATCTCACAACATTAAAGATCAAAATTCAAATTGTTGATATTATGGCTAAGCAAATTTTCTTCGATATCGAAGCTAGAAATAAAATGAAAAAAGGCGTTGATACATTAGCCAACGCTGTTAAGGTTACATTAGGCCCTAAGGGTCGTAACGTAGTTATTGAAAAGAAATTCGGCGCACCTGCCGTTACAAAAGATGGTGTTAGCGTTGCTAAAGAAATTGAATTAGAAGACGCTATCGAAAATATGGGTGCACAAATGGTGAAAGAAGTAGCTAGCAAAACTGCTGATATTGCAGGTGATGGTACTACTACTGCTACTGTTTTAGCGCAAGCTATCATCAGCGAAGGTTTGAAAATGGTAGCTGCCGGTGCTAACCCCATGGATTTAAAGCGTGGTATCGACAAAGCGGTAAGCTTAGTTGTTGAAAACTTGAAAGGCCAAAGCCAAACAGTTGGTAGCGACAGTAAAAAAATTCAGCAAGTAGCTACAATATCTGCCAATAACGATGAAACCATTGGTAAGCTAATTGCCGAAGCTTTCGCTAAAGTGGGTAAAGAAGGTGTTATTACCGTTGAAGAAGCAAAAGGTACTGATACTACAGTTGAAGTAGTAGAAGGTATGCAGTTCGACCGCGGTTATATTTCACCATACTTCGTTACTAACAGCGAAAAAATGGAAGCCGAGTTGCAGAACCCATACATTCTTATCTACGATAAGAAAATCTCTGCCATGAAGGATATCCTTCACATTTTAGAGAAAGTTGCTCAAAGCGGCCGTCCGCTATTAATTATTGCAGAAGATTTAGAAGGCGAAGCACTAGCTACTTTAGTAGTGAACAAGCTTCGCGGCACATTAAAAGTTGCTGCTGTTAAAGCTCCTGGCTTTGGCGATCGCAGAAAAGAAATGTTACAAGATATTGCTATTTTAACAGCAGGTACTGTAATTAGCGAAGAGCAAGGCTTCAAATTAGAAAATGCCGATTTAAGTTATCTCGGCCAAGCAGCAAGTGTAACCATCAATAAAGACAATACAACTATTGTTGGCGGCAAGGGTAAGAAAACAGACATCGTTGCTCGTGTTAACCAAATCAAAGCTCAAATTGAAACTACCACTAGCGATTACGATAGAGAGAAATTACAAGAACGTTTGGCTAAATTAGCTGGTGGTGTAGCTGTACTTTATGTAGGTGCTGCTACCGAGGTTGAAATGAAAGAGAAGAAAGACCGTGTTGATGATGCCTTACATGCTACACGTGCTGCCGTTGAAGAAGGTATTGTACCTGGTGGTGGTGTTGCTTACATTCGTGCTATCGAAAGCATAGAAGCCAAAGTAAAAGGCCAAGTTGCCGACGAGCAAACAGGTATGGCTATTGTGCGCCGTGCTTTGGAAGAACCAATTCGTACATTAACTGCTAACGCAGGTATCGATGGTTCTATAGTAGTACAAAAAATCAAAGAAGGAAAAGGCGATTTTGGTTTCAATGCTCGCACTGAAACTTACGAAAACCTCTTCAAAGCTGGTGTAATAGACCCAACCAAAGTAAGCCGTGTTGCTTTAGAAAACGCTGCCTCTATCGCTGGTATGTTATTAACTACTGAGTGTGTAGTTGCCGATAAGCCAGAACCTAAGGCTCCTGCCGCTCCTGCTGGCATGCCAGGTGGTGGTATGGGTATGGATTACTAATATAGAATCAATCAAGCACAACACTGTCGAAGGGCTTTACCACCTTTTTACAGTTATATTACCAAAGCCCTTTGCTGTAATCATTTACCGCAAGGGGCTTTTTAATTATCGTATTCATTGTTTTGTACATCACTATACATAAACTGTGTATCTATGATGCTTTTAACAACAGCCTTTAAAAAAGTGTATCAATTATTACAACATAGCTTTAAAAGTTGGTGTAAGAAGCATAACAATAAAGATCATTGGAGCGATAACCCTTACTTAATTTTTTAACCATTCTACATGCAGTTGACTTTTTAAACACCTTACGGTAAATGCTTATCGTAACTACCGTAATATTATGGGGCGATGCAATGCATCGCCCCATAATATTACGGTAAAGCATAACAACTACTACCACTTAGCAACCAACTTCACATTCACTAAGCGAGGTGTTAAACGATTCGGCATTGTGTACGTATTATTCGCAAAATCTTTAATGAGCAAATAGCTGATGGTGTTGGCTCTATCAATTAAATTAAATATTTCGAAACTAGCCCAAATGTTATCGAAGTTGCGAAACGGACTTCTACTTCTACGATTGCTTTTATCACTATCGAGCAACAAAGCACTAAAACCAATGTCGATACGTATGTATGGATCTATTTGCAAGGCATTTCTGTAACGCGTACTACCCGGAATATTATAAGGTAAATTGGTACCATAAATACTGTTTAAGTACACTTTAAAGTTCTTATTGGTACTCAAATAATCTTGAAAAAACATACCAAAAGTAATGAGCCTGTCGGTAGGCCGCCTTAACCAGCCTATAGCTGTACTACTGCTATCTACCGGCTTTTGATCTTGAGAATTAGGCCCAATAACTTCACCTGCTGCATTACGATAAGTTGTGTAGGTATCGTTGTTCAAGTTTTCGCGAGTACGCATAAATCCTATACTCACCCAACTTTCGGCATCTTTTACTAATTCACCAAATAAGCGTGTTTCAAAGCCCATGGCATAAGCCTTTGCCATATTTTCGCCAAAGTAGCGCAAGCGTACATTATCAATATCATAAGGCACTACATCGGTCATATACTTGTAGTACAACTCAGTAGTAACACGTGCAGGGCGCTGAAACAACTCAAAGCTATAATCGAAACCACCACTTGCCTGCCAACTTTTTTGTGCACGTAATTGTGTATTCACCGAACCATCGTATCTACGCATTTCCCGATAAAACGGTGGTTGATCATACTTGCCAAGGGCACCTCTAAAAATGATATTTTTCTGCCAATTTTTTGGTCTGAACGAAAAACCAATACGCGGACTAATCAACAATTCATGATTTAATGTATTATAATTATAACGTAATCCGGCTTGTAATGTAAAGTTGCTGCTATCACCAAAGCGAATATTATCTTGAATGTAGCCCGAAAAACGTGTAACCTGAATATCGCTTGTAGATTTCACCACCCTACTTAGTTGTAATGCACCATTTGGATTATAGGGTAAGGTATAACCTGCACTATCATTGCGTTCCCACTCGTGTAGCTTATCGGCAATGTGTTGTTGTTCAATGCTATTACCCCACTGCAAAAAATGCTTGCCTTGCTCGTAACTACCTTTATGTTGGGCATTGAGTACACGTATGTTCAAATGGTTTCTACTGTAATGCTGAAACACCCCTGCCCCAAGCGGATTGGTAATTAATCCGAATGTGCTACTGCTATTATCAAAATCTCTTTCCCCAAATAAATAGGCGCCTGTGATATCAATGTTCTCTTGCTCTTTGTTATTAAAGTAGCTGAGCATCCACTTCAAACGAATGTTTTTGCGGGGCTGATGGGTGGTACTCAACCCAATGAAAGATGTATTGTATTGATCTTTCTCTTGTCCTTCAAAAAAAATGTCGAGGCCTAAAGCGGCAGCAAATAGTGGTGAAAATACGCCACTTGTTAACTTGCTTTCTTCCGGATACAAAGTGAATTTGGTTTGAGAAACATTCACCAAAGCATCCAACTGCCATTTCGGTGCTGCTTGCCATGTAACCAAACCTTGAATATCGGCCGATGATGGAATGTAATTGCCTTGCGTTTCTTGGCTGCTTAATAAATTACGATTGCTACGGTTACGAGCACCAACAATGTAAGCGAGTTGTTGCTTTTTAGCAACACCTTCTATATGCACTCCCTGCTCCAGTAAGCTCATGTAAGCACTGCCACCGTTACGAACAGGCTTTTTATAGGTAACATCTAATACACTACTCATTTTATCACCATAACGAGCCTGAAAGCCACCATTATAAAACTTAACACCCCCCGTAAGTTCAGGATTAATAAAACTTAACCCCTCTTGCTGGCCGCTACGAACCAAGTAAGGCCGAAACACTTCAAAATCGTTCACATACACGAGGTTTTCATCGTAACTACCACCCCGTACATTGTACTGGCTCGATAGTTCGTTGTTACTACCAACCAACACTTTAATTAAACTCTCGATACCGCCAATTGGGCTCGGGTTCAACAACGCTTTTTCAGCTTCAATGGTAATTAAACCAGCTTCTACCCTATCGCGTTTGGTATTTCGAACTACAACGGTATCGAGGGTTTGCTCATTAGGTATTAATTTAATGGTAATGGTAACTTTTTCTCCACGTGTGCAATAAAAGCTGTATTGTTTTGTACTAAATCCAACAGCTTTGAATACAAGCGCTATGGCCTTCTGCGCTGGCACTATTATTGAAAAACTACCATCGGCATTTGTTATAACGCCCTTATTTTGATTTAAAATTTGTACGGAGGCACCTGCTATCGGCTGCATATCATCGTTCAATACATTACCTGTAATGGTGGCTGTAAGTTCGCGTTGTGCATTTGCCGTAAGGCATAATACAAATACACTCAATAAAAGCCATAACCGTTGCAAAAAGTAGCGCATAATCTTCGTCTGTGGCAATGAAGATAAGTATTGCCGCTGAAACCTTTTTTTATAATATACCTTACGGTAAAAGTTGAAACACTTGTGGCAACATAACTACTTTTGCCAGCATGCAACAACAAGTGAATACTGCCATTTTCGATATGGATGGTCTTTTGATTGATAGTGAGCCGATATGGGATGAAGCTGCCACAACTGTTTTTGAACGATACGGCTTTAAGCTCTCGCCTGAACAATATGCTACAACAACGGGGTTAAGAACTCGCGAATTTGTAAGTTGGTGGTTACAAGCCTATCAAATTCCGGCAACGGAAATACCCATTGCCGAAGCGGCTATTATTCATGTTGTTACCGAAAAGGTGCAACGCAAAGCAGTAGCTATGCCAGGTGTGGTTGCTATCTTAAACTTTTTTATTGAACGCAACTTTAAAATTGGTATTGCCAGTTCATCGCCACAATCGCTGATTGATGTAGTGGTTGCGAAACTTGGTATAGGTGCTGCTATTCAGGCTACTGCCAGTGCAGAGAGCATACCTTATGGCAAGCCTCACCCCGATGTGTACTTGCAATGTGCTGCCCAACTGGGTGTAGCCCCAACACAATGCATTGCTTTTGAAGATAGCTTTAATGGCATGATTGCTGCTAAAGCTGCTCGTATGAAATGCGTGGTAGTGCCTGCAGCACATCAACGACAAGAAAAACGCTGGGCTGCTGCCGACCTTCAATTAACCAGTTTAGGCAATTTTGGTGCATTACACTTACACAGTTTAACCACATAAATACTTCCCCGAAGTATTTTTATTACTGGTCTATTTTAAATTGCTGGTGCTAGCAGTTGCGTGTAAGTTCGTTAACACTGCCATAAATCATTTATTTTGAAGGAAAGAAACATTACAGCACAATTTTTGCTTACCATAGTAACATTGGCATTGGTGCTACTGTTACCTTTCATGTTATTTCCTTACAATCGAAACAGCTCGCCATTTCAAAGCCAACGTTTTGTTAGCTCGTATTTGTTTAGCAATATTTTTTTGCTATTGTTTTATTTCATAAATCGCTGGCATCTTATTCCTAAGATACTTGCCGCTAAAAAAATTACGCTTTATACTGCTATTGTTACCAGTTGTTTGTTTGCTTATTTAGGCGTTATTTATTACATCGGCATTACAGATACGCAAATACAAGAAATTTTAAAGAGTCCTTATGCTAAAACTCCTTACTACACGCTGCAAGTACGATTTTTTAGTCCGGGCCCAATGTCGCTATACTTGTTGGTAGTAGTAATTAGCACCGGAAGCTTAATTATTGGGCAGTGGTTTAGTGCTGAAGAAAAGCAAGAAGCTATTAGTAGACAACAACTACAAACAGAGCTTTCTTTACTAAAATCGCAGGTGAACCCACACTTTCTGTTTAATACTTTAAATAGTATTTATAGTTTAACCTTAGCTAATAGCGATAGAGCATCGGGTGCTGTATTAAAGCTTAGCCGTATCATGCGTTATACACTTGAAGAAAGTAAAAACGATGTAGTAACACTATCGCATGAGATAGAATTCATCAATAGTTATATCGACTTACAAAAAGTTCGCCTTACAGATAAGGTGAAAGTATTTTTTGAAACCAAAGGCGATGTTGAAAAGGTTCAGGTAGCTCCGCTTTTATTCATTCCATTTATTGAGAATGCTTTCAAATATGGTGTGAGCACACATAAAGAAAGTGTTATTACGATTCACATTACTGTAAATGACAAGCAGATAGATTTTTATTGCGAGAATGATGTATTTCCATACAGCTTACCAGAACAACAAGGCACCGGCACGGGCCTTACCAATACCAAAAGAAAATTAGAATTATTATATCCTAATCAATACACTTTAGATATTACTGAAGCGCATCAAACATTTACCGTAAGGCTCACTTTAAATATCTGATATGCTTAAATGCGTTGCAATTGATGATGAACCTTTGGCACTCGAAATTATTCGTAACTATGTTGGCAAACTCAACAATATTGATATTGTTGCCACATTTACAGATACCGTTTCGGCCAAAATTTTTTTAGACGACAATAATGTTGATCTTTTATTCTTAGACATTCAAATGCCCGATATTAATGGCATGCGTTTTTATAGCCAATTGGCGCAAAAACCACCTGTAATTTTTACAACCGCTTTTAGCCAATATGCAGTGGAGGGTTTTAATTTAGATGCTATTGATTATTTGGTTAAACCTATTGAGTTTGAAAGGTTTAGCAAGGCTGTAACAAAGGCTAAGGAGTTGCAAGAATACCATCAGAATAAAGAAATGAATGATGGTTATTTGTTTGTGAAGTACAATTATCAGTGGAATAAAATTTTCTTTAAAGACATTATTCTCATTGAGGCGTTAGACGATTACATTAAAATTCATATGCAGCCAAAATCGTTGTTGGTACACATGAGTATGAAGGCTGTAACAGAAAAACTACCGAGCCAAAAATTTGTGAGAGTACACAGAAGTTATATTGTTCCGGTAGATGGTATTACGAGCTTCAATAAAAACACTTTGCAGTTAGGCGATAAGCAAATACCGGTGAGTAGTAGCTACCAAAAACAAGTACAAGAAATACTACAAAAAAGAATAGAACAGAGTTAGGCTTTATTTATTTTATTTAAAAGCATTATGGCGCCCCGCAGGGGCGCCATAATGCTTTTAAAATATTATACAGAAGCAATTATTGAGCTAGCTTGGCTTTCAAGTTGTTATCTAACGCTTCTAAAAACTCTTCGGTGTACAAATAATGTTCACCATGATTCACTTTATTACCGTAGATGCAAACCGCTAAATCTTTCGTCATTTTACCACTCTCCACTGTTTCGATACATACTTTTTCAAGTGTATGACAGAAATCGATCAAAGATTGGTTGTTATCTAACTTACCACGAAACTCCAATCCGCGTGTCCAAGCGAAAATGCTGGCAATTGGGTTGGTACTTGTTGGTTTTCCTTTTTGGTGCTCACGGAAGTGGCGTGTTACAGTACCATGTGCTGCTTCTGCTTCCATCACCTTACCATCGGGGGTTATTAAAGTACTCGTCATTAACCCTAGAGAGCCGAAGCCTTGTGCAACGGTATCGCTTTGTACATCGCCATCGTAGTTTTTACAAGCCCAAACGAAGTTACCATTCCATTTTAAAGCGCTTGCAACCATATCATCAATTAAGCGGTGCTCATACGTAATACCCGCAGCTTCAAATTGAGCCTTAAATTCTTGCTGATAAATTGCTTCGAAAATATCTTTAAAACGACCATCGTACTTTTTCAAGATAGTGTTCTTTGTACTCAAATACAAAGGCCATTTTTTCTGCAATGCCACATTAAAACAGCTTCGGGCAAAGCCTCTAATACTTTCTTCGGTATTGTACATGGCTAAAGCCACACCATCGCCTTTGAAGTTGTATACTTCATGTTCTATTACTTCGCCATTTTCGCCTTCAAACTTAATGGTAAGCTTACCCTTGCCTTTAGTTACAAAATCGGTTGCACGATATTGATCACCAAATGCATGACGACCAATACAAATAGGCGCTGTCCAATTAGGAACTAACCGAGGTACATTTTGGCATACGATAGGCTCACGAAACACTGTACCATCGAGAATGTTACGAATAGTTCCATTAGGGCTTTTCCACATTTGTTTTAAACCAAATTCTTGTACACGCTGCTCGTCGGGTGTGATGGTAGCACATTTGATACCAACGCCAAATTCGCGAATAGCATTGGCAGCATCTACCGTTACCTGATCGTTTGTAGCATCGCGATGCTCAATGCCCAGATCGTAGTATTTTATATCGAGGTCAAGGTAAGGTAGTATCAATTTGTCTTTAATGAACTTCCAAATAATTCGCGTCATCTCATCGCCATCCAACTCAACAACAGGATTGGCCACTTTAATTTTTGCTGCCATAGCAAGTTCAGATTTTAGTTAGAAAAGTCGACAAAAATAGGGGTAGCTTTTTAATATCCGTATGTTTTCGACGGATGAAAATAATATTAAAGTCTGCTAAGAACAAAACCATTTGCTTATTATCTTTTACGTAAGTGTACCTTGCGGTAAATGGAAAGCTGCCGAGTATTAATTTTCGTCGCGTAGTTGCTTACCTGTGAAGTGTATAAACACATCTTCTAAATTAGCTTGTTTTACCTCTTTGGGCCTTTCAAAACCTGTGGCTACCAATTCGTCTATAAGGCCATCAGGAGTGTTTAGTTTAAGAATTTTTCCACTATCTATAATGGCAACTCTATCGCATAATACTTCGGCCTCATCCATGTAATGCGTAGTAATAATAATGGTGGTGCCTTGAGCTCGAATATTGCGGATTAAATCCCACAGGTTACGCCTTGCTTGCGGATCTAAGCCTGTTGTGGGTTCGTCGAGAAAAATAATTTTTGGCTTGTTAATGAGCGTTGTGGCAATAGAGAAACGTTGTTTTTGTCCGCCACTGAGTGCTTTGTATTTGCTTTTGGCCTTCTCTTCTAATTGCACCATAGCTAACAAAGCCATGGGATCGATGGTTTGATTGTACAAACCTGCAAACAGTTCTAACAACTCCATTAAGTTGAGGTTAGGATAAAAGCCGGCAGTTTGTAATTGTACCCCAATCAACTGTTTTACTTCGCTTGCATGGGTATCTATGTTGAAGCCGGCAACGGTTATCTTACCCGATGTTTTGGTTCTCAGGGTTTCTATAATTTCAAGTGTGGTACTCTTACCTGCACCATTAGGGCCAAGTAAACCAAAAATTTCACCCTCAAAAACATCGAAGCTAATACCTTTAACAGCCTCGAACTGATCGTACTTTTTTACGAGTTCTTGTACACTTATAATTGGTTGCATGGGGCAATTTACAGCACAATTATCCGCTTTTGTTATTCTTGTAGCGATAAAAAAATTTGTGTGTAGTAGAACATGCCATTTTCATTTGCGGCAATACCAACACCTGTATAGTTAAAACCGGCACCTTCGATATTTTTTCGGTGACCATTACTCCGTATCCATCCCGCTACCAGATCATTTACCGTAAGGTAACCGTAGGCTACATTCTCGGCAGAACGCTCAATAAATCTTGACTCCTTTTTTTGAATGCTTTGAATACGTTGTTCAAAACCATTATGACTAAAAGGTACTTTGCCCAGTGCCATGGCAGTACTATGCTGTTGTGCCATTTCGTTCGCAAATGGTAATATTTTGAGCGGTGCTAAACCCTTTTCTACCCTATAACGATTCACTTCTGCTACAACTGCGTCGGCGGTTACAGGGGCATTACTTGATGCAGCTAACTGCTTTGTACCTTGCGGTAAATGAGGAACATTGCTTGCGGCAAAAAATATTGTTTGTACATAAAAGAGTATCCAAAAAAAATAGGTCATAGTAGAAGAAGCTATAACCTATTAACGCAACAATGGTACCGTTATTATTTAAGCATTTGCTAAAGGATAATAAGTTTCTAACTCATCCATCATATCGCTACTACCAACAAAAAACGGTGTACGCTGATGCAGGCTGCTCGGAATAATTTCGAGTACACGCTGCTTACCATCGGTGGCACGGCCACCAGCCACCTCGGCAATGAAAGCAAAAGGATTACACTCGTACATTAATCGTAGCTTGCCTTGAGGCTTATCAGTAGTACCAGGATACATAAAAATACCGCCTTTAATAAGGTTACGATGAACATCGGCTACCATACTTGCTATGTAGCGCTGGGTATAGGGGCCACCGTTAGTGTTGTTTTTAGTTTGACAGGCATTAATGTAGTTACGAACACCTTCATCGTACTGAAAAAAGTTACCATGATTTACAGAGTAAATTTTTCCATTTTTAGGACATTGAATATTCGGGTGGCTCAAACAAAACTCTCCAATAGATGGATCTAAAGTGAACCCATTCACTCCCCTGCGGGTGGCATACACCATCATGGTACTACTTCCGTAAATGATGTAGCCTGCTGCCACTTGTTTGATACCTGGTTGTAAAAAATCGGCTTTAGTAGCTGGTGTTCCCACCTCGCTGCAACGGCGATATACACTAAAAATAGTGCCAATACTCACATTCACATCAATATTCTGGCTACCATCAAGTGGGTCGAACAATACCACGTATTTGCTTTGATTACTTACCGGATCATCGAAAATTACTTCTTCTTCCATTTCTTCGCTACCAATGCCAGCACAGCTAATACCATGGCGTAATACACCCATGAACTGGTTATTAGCAAACACATCTAACTTCTTTACATCTTCACCTTGTACATTGGTGGTGCCGGCATCGCCAAGAATATCTACAAGGCCTGCTTTATTCACTTCAACATTTATACGCTTAGCAGCCAAACCAATATCGCGGAGTAGAGAGCTTAATTCGCCTGTTGCATTAGGTACGGTTCGTAACTGTTGGATGGTAAATTCATCGAGAGTTAATACTTTTCTGTTAATAAGCATAGTTGTTTGGGATTGCAAGTAAGTGATGTGTTGCAAAAGTAATTTTTACCGAAAGGCTTTTATCATGCAATAATATCATGTAAGCATTACACGTTGAACAAATCACTATCGAAGGGCTTTTTTGTTGCATAAAATACAACAAAAACATTAATCATGTGAATAACCGGAAATCTTAGGCTTATTAATTTTACAAACGCCAAAGCAGCTTTTATGCCCCATCCTATTGTACTACAACATCAGCAACCGATATCGAACATTGGCACATTGTCATCGTTACGTATTGTAAGTTTAGTACCCTCTCAAACTGAGTTATTGTTTGATTTGGGCTTGAATGAGGCAGTGGTTGGTATCACTAAATTTTGTATTCATCCGCAACATTGGCGAACCGAAAAAACAATTGTTGGGGGCACTAAAAACATACATATTAACCGTATCAAAGAATTGGCGCCTACAATTATCATTGCCAATAAAGAAGAAAATACAGAAGCAATTGTACAAGCTTGTAGCCATGTTGCACCTGTTTGGGTTAGCGATATCAACAACCTTAACGATGCCCTAGCTATGATTACTAGCATAGGTACACTAACAAATACCGTAGCCAAGGCTACTCAAATTGCCGATACTATAGCCTACACTTTTAATCAACTTTCGCTACCTCAACGGCATTATAATACTGCTTACTTCATCTGGCGTAAGCCTTATATGGTAGCCGGAGGTAACACCTTCATTCATGCAATGTTATCGGCTGCTGGTTTAAACAATGCTTTTGCACATATTACACGTTACCCCGAAATTTCGATAGAACACCTTGCGGTAAATAATGTAAATTTGATATTACTGAGTAGCGAACCTTATCCTTTTAAAGCCTCACATATTGCTGAACTACAAACAGCTTTACCAAATGCTATTATTAAATTGGTAGATGGTGAAATGTTTAGTTGGTATGGCAGTAGATTGTTACAAACACCTGCTTACCTACAGCGATTACTTGCAGATTTATAACGTAAATGGTTCTCTAAAAGCAAGGTTAAGTTATAAGCCGGACAGTAATAATAAAACTTACCAATACCGGTATTGCCAATCCATAACTTCCAGGGGTTAGGTGCCATACTAGCCATATTAGCAATAAAAAAAACAAAATCGTTTTGCTCTAATAGCTCCCATAAATTATTCTGAGATATCACTATTTCTGCATGTATTTTTGGTGCTCCTAATCTGTGTAAAGCAGTAGATAATATTGTTTTTTCAATGATGTTATCACTTATATCGTACAGCTTTTGTGCCAACGCTACAAGCATGGGTTTATGTGCTTCTAAGGTGGGTGAATACACTTTCTCCATCAATCGTGTTACATGATAAATAATGATAGGTGTAGTAGCATAATGTGGCGCTACATAATGTGGCCTTTCAATGAAATCGCCATTGGCAATAACGGTTTCAATGAGTTGCAGGCTAGCACTATCGGCTGCTGTAAATGGTAAGTTGTAATGCTTAACCATGTACAGCACATTACTTAATACACACACATCAAAATCAATGGGCATTTTATTACCAAACCAAGTACTGTAAGCTTTTATTTTTTGATAGCGTTTGTCGGTATTAGCAATCCATTTATTGTTATACCCGTTGGTATATTGTTGCATTAACCGATGTACATTGGCAACTTTTGTACTATCGGCATGTAATGCCATTAGCATAATAGCTGTATCATCAAAATCGTCGGGTAAGGCGTTGATTTGATCAAACCAATTGAGCCACCCACTATTTGGGAACACTTGCGGTGTATCAGTACGCCAAAAATTATAAGTATCACGCCCTTTTTGGTTCTGAAAAAGTGTAGCAACATTTGCCGTAAGGCTATCAATTGTGCTAACATAGCCTTGCGATGTTGGGCATAACTGGGTTTGATATTGGTGCAATGTAAAACCTATCAACCCATTATAGAAGATATTAATATCTGGTTTGATACTTCGAACATTTTTATCGTATTGTCGATATGCCGGGAAAACACCTCGTACAAAAGCACCGCCATGCTGTTGCCACCCTATGATACGCTGTAACAGGAGGGTTTCAGTGTTTGGTTGTGCTGTTATTACCTGAGTCGCAAGTATGGCTATAATAAAAATGAGCTTATGCAAATAAGTTGGTATTAATCGGTGAGCAAATCGGGGCGGCGTGCTTGGGTACGTATAAGTGCTTGCTCGTATCGCCACTCTTCAATTTTTCTGCTGTTGCCACTTAAAAGTATGTCGGGTACTTTCCAGCCGTTATACACAGCCGGACGTGTATACACTGGAGGTGCCAACAAATTATCTTGAAAGCTATCGAAGAGTGCACTTGTTTCATCGTTCAAAACTCCGGGCAGTAACCTTCCAACAGCATCTACTACCACAGCAGCCGCCAATTCGCCACCACTGAGCACATAATCGCCAATGGATATTTCCATAGTTACATAGGCATCTCTAATGCGTTGATCAATGCCTTTGTAGTGCCCGCAAATAATCAGTAATCGCTTTTTTAAACTTAAACTATTGGCTGTTTTCTGATTAAAGGTATCGCCATCGGGTGTCATATAAATAATAGCATCGTAAGTACCACCTTCGGCTTGTAAAGCTTCAATTGCTTTATGCAGGGGCTCACACATTATAACCATGCCCGCACCTCCACCGTACTGATAGTCATCTACCTGTCCGTACTCATTCACCGCCCATTTACGTAAGTGATGCGTTGTTACTGTTAGTAACCCTTTCTGTTGTGCACGTTGCATGATACTGTGGCTGAAAGGACTCGCCAACAAATCGGGCACTACACTTAAGATATCTATATGCATATCGCAAAAGTATTGCTCCATGTGGCTTTAGCAAAATGGCAATAACAATTATTACCTTACGGTAAATGGGGTATCACTGCATACAACAATTGCTAAAAAAAACTACAGATTCATAATTATTCCAATGGAACCGAACGATATAACTTACCAAAAACAGGAACCTGCCACAGAAGATGAACGTCTTTGGAAATACTATGGCACGTTTTAACTTTTGTTGCAGGCTTTATTGCTCTTTTAATTATCTATTTATTAGTGAAATATAAATCGGCTTTTGTTCGAGAACATGCAAAAGAATCATTGAACTTTCAAATAAGCATTTTTATTTATGCTATAATGTATGCGGCATTTATTTTTACTTATTTTATTGGCATCTTATCGTTTGTTACCGTTATTGTTGGCACCATCAAAGCATCAGAAGGCAAGCCATATCGCTATCCTTTATGTATTCGAATCATTCAATAAGTTATAAATATTCAGGCTTTAAAATGCCTTTTAGTTGTGAATATGGTATTGTAAAACTGATACTACCCACAGCGTATGCTGCTATTTCGTATGGATTGTACACTACTTCTAACCCGGCTGGCGATAGTCGAAAATATTGTGATAACGGAATAGCTTCACCAATAATCAGTAATCCCATATCGGCAACTTTAGTATTAATCGGCAGTTTTAAATGCTGAGCAATGTAAGTTTGTAGAATGGGTGATAATTTTTTTTCACCATCTGGTACAATTACGTCATTCCATGTAAGGTTTTTACCTTTATTATCAAACAAATAAATCTGCGTTAGGTAGTTCCCATGTGCACCACCAGCATATTCTTCTAGCGATAGGCTCAACGTGAATAAACCTTTGTAAGCGTTATACAAATTAGCTTTGGCATGATAGTACCATCCATGAGGTTCGCTACCCATCAGTTTCATCTGGTTGGCATACGACTCATATTCACGCATAAAACTATCTAAACCAGCTCTTGCCGTATTGGCACCTCTAAAAGCCAACTTTAGATATTGCTTTATGCTATCGGCCAGCGGCCCTTTGGTTGAAATATTCGGATATACAATACTTGCCTCTGCTTCGTTGGCAGTGCCACTACTACCCTTACGGTAAATAGAATCCATCGTGAATACTAAAGAATCGGTACTTGCTACCGAGTTCTTTGTATCGGAACTTTCATTATTATTGCCACAGCCTGTTAGCACAATGGCCACAAGGCTGCATGTTATTAAAAATATTCTCATGATCATGGTCAAATATTGATAACACAAAGAAAACCCTTTGCTGTACAAAAGCACAAAAATTATACACGCTTTACCCGGCAAGAATCCTTCAAAATTGTTAATTCATCTTTTTACAACATCTATTCTTTGTTACTTGCGTATATGACGGTTAAAACAACTAGAATGGTTCAGTGGTTATACGGAGTATTGGCAGCCAGTTTTGTATGGATGGCTTGTGCAGAACCAAAAAGTAATCGATCTATGTATACAGATTTACCAAAAACTGGTAAAAACCTTGACACTGCAACCTTTGCGAATGGTTGCTTTTGGTGTACCGAAGCAGTATTTCAACGCCTCGAAGGTGTGGTTAAAGTGGTAAGTGGCTATAGTGGCGGCCATGTAGAGAACCCAACTTACGAGCAAGTGTGCGAAAAAAATACCGGACACGCTGAATGTTTGCGTATTTATTACGATGCTAGCAAAATTAGCTTTGATGAATTACTAGAAGTTTTCTGGAAAACACACGACCCTACCACCCCTAACCGTCAAGGTAACGATGTAGGCCCCCAATACAGAAGTGTAGTTTTCTATCATAATGAAGAGCAACGTGCCAAAGCCGAACACTATAAAACTGAACTTGATAAAAGTGGTGCTTTTTCAAAACCCATTGTTACAACAATTGAACCATTAAAGAATTTTTATCCGGCAGAAGATTATCACCAAAATTTCTTTAATCAAAATCCAGATCAAGGTTATTGCCGATTCGTAATACGTCCTAAAATTGAAAAATTCGAACAAGTATTCAAACATAAACTAAAGAAAAAGCCTCAATCATAAGTTGAGGCTCTTCATTTACCGTAAGGTAATGTTAGTCTTATTTATCGCTTAGCCATTACTGCTTTTAGCGTTCTGTATGCCAAAAATGCACTTGTTATTGTTAATAATGCAGCCGCTAAAAAGGGGGCACCTGGGAATGTGATGGGTGCGGTTGCAGCAGTAAAAAAGCCGAATAGATTGGTCATCAGTGGCGGACCTACAATGGCTGTAGCACTCATCAGGCTGGTTAATGCACCTTGCAATTCGCCCTGTTCATTGGCAGGTATATTATTGGAGATGTACCCTTGAATTGCAGGACCAGCAATACCTCCCAAACCATAAGGAATCATGAAGGCATACATCATCCAACCATCTGTAGCAAAAGCAAATAGCGTAAAGCCCGCTGCAAAAAACGAAAGCCCTACATAAATTGATTTTTCAACACCTAACTTGGGCAATATCCATCGAATCAATCCACCCTGCACTAAGCCGATAACCAATCCAACAAAGCTCAAGCTATACCCTACTTGTGCAGGCGACCAGTGAAACTTATACATGGTGTAAAAGCTCCAGTTACTTTGCACCGCATGCCCAGAAATATGAATTAGTATTAACGATGCAATGAGCCCCATAATAGCAGGGTGCTTACGCAAATGCTTGAGGCTACCAATTGGATTAGCTCTAACCCATTGAAACTTTCTACGGTTATTTACAGCCAACGACTCCGGTAAAATAAAATAACCGTACATTGCATTAACCAAGCACAGTAAAGCTGCTACCAGAAAAGGAAAACGTACAGTAATATTATCTACCCAACCAAGTATTGGTAGGTTAGCTGCCCAAGCTTTAAAATTAGCACCGCTTGCTACATGCGATAACACTGAGCCAAGTGTTGGGCCTAGTATAAAGCCTATACCAAAAGCAGCACCAATTAAACCAAAATTTTGAGCTCTTTTTTCAGGCGTACTTACATCTGCAATGTAGGCACTTGCAGTTGTGAAACTTGCCCCCGTGAACCCTGCGATAATTCGACCTATTAAAAGCCAACCTAAGGTTGGTACAAATGCTAATAAAATATAATCAATACCAAAACCGAGTAAGCTTAGCAATAATACAGGTCTGCGACCATATTGGTCGCTCAAATTGCCAATAATTGGTGCACAACAAAACTGCGTTATGGCATAAGCAAATGTAAGCCATCCGGAAACTTTGCTTGCTTCACTTAAATTACCCTGAATTAATTGTTCTATTAACTGTGGCATTACAGGAATAATAATGCCCAAGCCCGTTACATCTATCAATAAGGTTATAAAAATAAACCTCATTGCTGCTGGTTTGTTTTGCATACTGCAAAGTAAGCAAATACCATCCTTAACAAAATACCTCGTTTAAAAACATGATACCCTATTACAATAAACTATTGCTTATTTTCGAGCCATTAAATTAATACCTTGTATGAGATTATTTGCCGTTGTAATGCTAGCAAGCACCAGCATGTTAGCCAATGCACAAACGTTAAAAAGCAATACCAAATTACCAGAAGGCTTAACCATCACAAAGATCAATCAATCGAAAGTGACTAGTAACACTGAAATGATGGGACAAAGCATGACTAACCTCGCAGAAAATAGCATGACTGCCACTATTAGTATTGCCAAACAAGTAGATACCACAACAGAGGTTACTATTACTATAACCAAAGCAAGTGTGAAAGCTGAGGCGATGGGGCAAACTATGGAATATGATTCTGAAACGAATAATGATGGACCACTTAAAGAAACGCTTGCAAACATCGTCAACAAACCAAACACTCTTTGGGTGAACAATAAAGGCTTGGTTGTAAAAACAGCTAACAAAGGCGATGAAAATGCAGATGCTGTTCTTACTATGCTTGGTGGCAACGCTAATATGACCATTAAAGAAGGTTCACGCATAAACTTATTGCTTACTTTGCCAGGCAATGAAGTTAAAGTAGGCACTAACTGGGCCGACAGTACAGAAGCTAATGGCACAAAAGAAGTTACTTTCTATACCTATGCGGGTAATGTAGGTGGTGTTGCTAAAATTGAATATCGTACCACAGTAACGCAAAAAACAAAGATGGAACGTATGGGTATGGAAATGACCAGCGAAATGGCTGGTGTTGGTTCAGGCATTTTAGAAGTAGATCCTGTAACACTACTCATTAAAAAGCGTACTGCTAAACTTACCTTGAAAGGAACCATTGAAGCAATGGGTGCAAGTATACCTACCGAAGTTGTTACAGAAATGGTTGAAACAGTTCAATAGCAATCAACGAATTAATTCGTACAGTAAAGAGTGTCAATTATGGCACTCTTTTTTTCATCAATATTATATTTACCGTAAGGATAAAAAAAACCCTGCCAGATAAAATCTAACAGGGCATTATGAGCAAGCAACCGATCCCAAATTTATATGTTAACTACTTTTTATTATCAAATCGTTAACAGCATAAAAGTATAGGGTTCTTTGAAAACAAACAAATGTTCGTAAAATTTTTTTTTCTCCTTACGGTAAATTTTCGTTTTTGGTATATGCCAAGCCTTATTAGCAACTACTTTTGCCATCCCAAATTACAAAGCAGCTATGTATACCATCCATGTTAATTTTGAACAAAAAGGATTAGCCCCAGTTACACTCACTAATATTGCCCCAGATCAGAGCTTACTAGAAGTATTGCTCGATAATAATATTGAACTACACCATAACTGTGGTGCTGTTTGTGCTTGTAGTACTTGCCATCTTTATGTAAATAAAGGTGAAGAGCATATCGAAGAACTTAGCGACCGCGAGGAAGATTTTATAGACCGTGCGGTGAACCCAAGAATTAATAGTCGCTTAGGTTGCCAGTGTATTTTACTGAACGGTAGCGGCGAAATAAGTGTTACCCTACCCGACCAAACACAATTTTTAGGAGAATAG
Source organism: Chitinophagaceae bacterium (assembly GCA_046296295.1). Taxonomy (GTDB): domain Bacteria; phylum Bacteroidota; class Bacteroidia; order Chitinophagales; family Chitinophagaceae; genus UBA10646. The sequence goes on from JBKBLG010000001.1 coordinate 266,700, forward strand.
TAATTACCTAAAGTACTACCAATCAATCATTAATAAACAAAATACTATGTACGAACCACCAATATATTGGAACGATTACGAAGACATTGCTTTAAAGTTATATGAAAAGTTCGGCGATGATTTCACTGAATCAAAAATTTATCGCGTTCGCTTTACAGATTTGTTGGAATGGGTGTTATCCTTACCTAACTTCGAAGGCAAGCGTGAAGAATGTAATGAAGGTCATTTAGAAATGATTCAAAGTTCGTGGGTGTACGAATGGAGAGACAATCAAAAGTAACCTAATAAGCAGCTAACCTAACACCAAAAGCCAATAACCATGAACATTTTACCAGCCTTTGCGGGTATCAAATGCTTTGTATTTGATGTAGACGGTGTACTTACCGATGGTAGCTTATACCTCATTGGTAATGGCATCATGGCTCGCCGCATGAACATTAAAGATGGCTATGCCTTGCAATTAGCCATCAAACAAGGTTATCATATACTGGTAATTTCCGGAGGCGATAGTATAGAAGTTAAAGACCGCCTACGCAAGCTTGGTGTGAACGATGTGTATATGAAAGTGAGTGACAAAGTATCTGTTTTATCACAATGCCTTGCAAACTTAAATGTTACGAAAGAGCAAGTATTGTTCATGGGCGATGATATACCTGACTACGCAGCTATGCAATTAGCAGGCCTACATTGTTGCCCCTCCGATGCAAGTGTAGATATTAAGCAAGTAGCGCATTACATTTCGCCAATAGCCGGAGGAATGGGGTGCGTTAGAGATGTAATTGAAAAGGTACTTAAACTGAACCAACATTGGCCCCTAGATACAACCATTCAGGCTCGTTAATTTTTTAAACCCGTCCATTGAAACATTTAAAAGCTTTTCTGCAACTCATCCGATGGCCTAATTTGGTGTTCATCGTTATTGCACAAGGACTGTTTCAGTGGGCGGTTATTTTGCCCGTATACGAACATGCCCAAGTACCCGCTAATCTTGCCGGCGCTAATCTTTGGTGGCTCATGCTGGCAAGTGTTTGTATTGCAGCAGCAGGCAATATTATCAACGATTACTTCGATTTAAATATTGATCAGGTTAACAAGCCTGAGAAGGTAGTAATTGATAAGTATGTACGTCGCCGCTGGGCTATTATTTGGCATTTAATACTCAGTGGTTTCGGCATTGGCATCAGTTTTTATTTAGATACCTCCTCTTCTATCGCATTACTAGGTTGGGCCAATACCATGTGTGTTGTATTACTTTTTGTGTACTCCATTACCCTCAAGAAAAAGCTACTCATTGGTAACGTAGTCATATCCTTACTTACAGCTTGGGTAATATTAGTCGTTCCCTTTGCAGAAAGTAGCCAATTGCTGCGACAATCGGCTTTAGATGTTCAAAAAATCACACGTTTATCTTTGTTATACGGTGCTTTCGCATTTATCATTTCACTGATTAGAGAAGTAGTAAAAGACATAGAAGATGTTGAAGGCGACCGCCGCTATGGTTGCAAAACCATGCCTATAGTTTGGGGCATACAAGTAAGCAAAATATTCACCGCCACTTGGCTGATGATATTAATCGTAACCTTACTAGCAGTACAATTGTATGTACTAACGTTTGGCTGGTGGTTAAGTGCATTGTACTGTGTGGTAGCCATCATTCTACCTTGTGTTCAAAGCCTGATGCAACTCAAACGAGCCACTTCACCCAACGATTTTCACGCATTAAGTTCACGTATCAAACTAGTGATGCTCACAGGTATTGTAAGCATGATGTTCTTTCGTTGGTATGTAAGCGATGCCCTATTCATGTAGCCTAGCTACCAGCCAATGGCGAACCAAAAATACCCACAGCAAGTTCGGCCCAAATAAGTACCAACACCAATAGTACCAGCCCAATCCAAAGCCATTTTAGCGGCGATGCCTGTACCTTACGGTAAATGAATTCGCAGGCTAATGCCGTACCAAGTAGCAAGCCACCGGCAACTACAAAGTCAAGCACACTCCAGTGAACTTCACTAGAAAATTGCATTGCTATGAATGGAATCAATAATAGTAGTGCTACTGTAGCCGCAATCCAGCTAAATCGTTTGAAACTAATCATGTTGATACACTTTAAGACGCAAATATAAAAAGCACTTTGGAATACAAAGTAAAAATATTTTCTGTTCTTCCCTTACGGTAAATGTTCCTACCGATTTTTCATTTACCGTAAGGTAGTGTTAAAAAAATGGGGCGGCCGAAGGCCGCCCCATACATACATCATGCACTATCTATCCTTAAGCTAGATCAAAACGATCGAGGTTCATTACCTTGCTCCAAGCAGCCACAAAATCGTGTACAAACTGCTCTTTACCATCTTCACAAGCATACACTTCGGCAATAGCACGAAGCTCTGAGTTTGAACCAAAGATTAAATCGGCACGTGTGGCAGTCCATTTAACAGCACCTGTAGCTCTATCGCTTCCAATAAAACTCTGTTGCATGCTATCGGCAGCTTTCCAGGTAGTGCCCAAATCGAGCAAATGCACAAAGAAATCGTTGGTTAATACGCCGGGCTTATCGGTAAATACACCATGCTTAGAACCATCGTAATTGGCATCGAGTGCACGCAAGCCACCCACTAAAACCGTCATTTCAGGAGCAGTAAGTGTAAGTAGTTGTGCCTTGTCTATCAATAGCTCTTCTGCAGTTGCAGTAGCTCTTTTGCTTAAATAGTTACGGAAACCATCGGCAATAGGCTCTAGTACTGCGAACGATGCTACATCGGTTTGTGCTTCACTGGCATCGGTACGGCCAGGCGTGAAAGGAACAGTAATATTATTACCTGCATCTTTTGCAGCTTTTTCAATTGCTGCGGCACCTGCTAACACAATTATATCGGCTAATGATACCGCTTTATCATTGGTTTGTGCTGCATTAAATGCTTGCTGCACACCTTCTAATGCACTTAACACTTTTGCCAAACGGGCAGGGTTATTAGCTTCCCAATATTTTTGAGGCGCTAAACGGATACGGGCTCCATTGGCACCACCACGCTTATCAGAACCTCTAAAGGTTGACGCTGAAGCCCAAGCAGTAGCTACTAACTCGCTTACTGTTAACCCTGTAGCTAAAATTTGAGCTTTTAAGCTTGTAATATCGTTGGCATCTATTAAAGTATGTGTGACAGCAGGAATAGGATCTTGCCAAATCAATTCTTCCGTCGGCACTTCAGGCCCTAAATAACGAGCACGCGGCCCCATATCGCGGTGGGTTAATTTGAACCAAGCACGTGCAAATGCATCGGCAAAAGCATCGGGGTTTTCGTAGAAATAACGTGATATCTTTTCGTATGCAGGATCAAAACGAAGTGCTAAGTCGGTTGTTAACATCATCGGTTGGTGACGCTTGCTGGCATCGTGTGCATCGGGTACAGTTCCTTCACCTGCATTACCTTTTGGCTTCCACTGATATGCACCTGCAGGGCTTTTGGTAAGTTCCCACTCGTATTCGAACAAATGCTTGAAGTAATCGTGGCTCCATTGTGCTGGTGTTGTGGTCCATGCACCTTCTAACCCACTGGTAATGGTATGCTCAGAGTGCCCTTTACCAAAAGTATTTTTCCATCCTGTGCTCTGCTCTTCAATGCTTGCACCGGCAGGCTCTGCTCCTACATATTTGCTTGGATCGGCGGCACCGTGGGTTTTACCGAAAGTGTGGCCACCAGCAATCAAAGCAACTGTTTCTTCATCGTTCATCGCCATACGACCAAAAGTTTCGCGAATGTCGCGAGCAGCAGCAATTGGGTCGGGGTTGCCATTAGGTCCTTCTGGATTCACATAGATTAAGCCCATTTGAACAGCTGCTAATGGATTTTCTAGTTCACGGTCGCCTGTGTAACGGTTATCGCCCAACCACTCTTTTTCAGAACCCCAGTATACATCTTCTTCAGGTTCCCAAACATCTTCACGACCACCAGCAAAACCAAAGGTTTTAAAACCCATTGTTTCGAGGGCTACATTACCTGCAAGAATCATTAAATCGGCCCAAGATAGCTTTTTACCATACTTTCTTTTGATAGGCCACAACAACAAACGAGCCTTATCTAAGTTAGCATTATCAGGCCAGCTATTCAACGGGGCAAATCGCTGTGTACCTGTGCCGGCACCACCGCGACCATCAGAAATACGGTATGTACCCGCACTATGCCAAGCCATACGAATCATAAATGGACCATAATGACCATAGTCGGCGGGCCACCAATCTTGCGAAGTAGTCATTAACGCCGCCAAATCTTTCTTAACAGCATCGTAATCTAAACTTTTGAAAGCCTCGGCATAATTGAAATGCTCACCCATGGGGTTAGATAAGTTCGAGTGCTGACGTAAGATGTTTAATTTTAATTGATTCGGCCACCAATCGCGGTTACGAGTGCCGCCACCTGCTCCCTGCTTAAGAGTACCTCCAGAGAATGGGCATTTACTCTCGCCATTCACGTTGTAAGAGGTGTGGCTGTGTGTGTTTTCTGCCATTGTGTACAATTTTATTGTGTAAGAATTTGATTGTGTTGTTTCTTACAAGGTATTTTTTTGTTGAGTACCTTATTAAAAGACAAGATTACACGATTAAACAAATCAATAGAATTGATTGTTTTTATAGAAATATAGATTTTATCTATAAATGCAACAGTTTGGTATTTCGAAAAGTATATCAAGCCATCTTTCACCTTACGGTAAATGGTAACAAAATCATTTAACTTGTATTACTAATCGCAATTTATGCTGCCTATTATTCATTTACCGTAAGGTTTTCTTAACAAACGCCTCCCATTATAGTATATAATTGCCGCTCTTGTAAATCTAATAAAACATTACACCAACGGTAGTACCATCCATGATTACAACATTAGTTTCACAGCAAAAAAAAGCGATGAAACACATGCTAACAACACTATTGATTGCAAGTAGTATTACTTGTTTTTCGCAACCTTTACAAATTAAGCCATCGAGAAATGCAGCTGAACGTAAGTGGATGAGATCAGAACAGTATGAAATGGAGTGGTACATGCTGAATAATGGTAATAAAAACATGCTTGGTACTGTAACCACCAATGTAACGATTCAAAAAAATCAGTTGTATCTGGTTACCAATGTTGCGTTAAAACAAATGCCTGACAAGTGGATAGATACTTCTATTGCTAATGCAAATACACTAGCCCCAGTGTATCATGCTTCATACAACAATCAAAGAGATATGGCGTTGCATTTCAACGATAATGTAACAGGTTATTATCACGATAAAACGAAAAGTCAGTATAACATAGTAAATGAAACCTCAGCGGTAAGCTTTTTTGATAGCAACCTATACCCTTACTTACTACGCTTTTTATCGTTCAAAGAAAATTATACTGCTGCAATTCCAATTTTTGATTACAACCCGAATGGTGTGATGGGTGTAGTACATGCGTACATTACGAATGTAACTACAAGCACTATTGAACACAAACAACTAGGCAGGCGTACAGTATGGGCTGTTACTGTTACTGATGAGCTTAACGATAGTAATACAAGTAGCAGCATTTACTACATAGATCAACAAGATAGAACGCTGTGGAAGCAAGAAATTACTGCCGGTAAAAGAAAGATGCTAATGACTAGAAAAGAAGTATTATAATATCAAGTACATTTTTCATAAGGCTGCTTCTAGCAGTTGTTGCTCAAGCTAACTACCAAAATAGTTAGCTTTGTGTTTTAACTTTTATATGACGCAACCTTTGCCAATTATTACTGCTGCTGGCGGTCTTGTAGTTAACAGCAAGCAAGAACTACTCATGCTTTTTAGAAGGGGCAAGTGGGATTTACCAAAAGGTAAATTAGACCCCGATGAAGACATTAAAGTTTGTGCTACCAGAGAGGTTACCGAAGAAACGGGCGTAACTCCATTAACAATTAACAATTTTTATCATGTTACCTATCACGATTATTTTGATGCTTGGCAGCAGCAAAATGTTCGTAAAGCTACACATTGGTATGGGATGAATACTATAGGCAAGCCTGCCCTATTACCTCAAACTGAAGAAGATATTACCGATGTTGCCTGGGTACCTATAAGCGAAATACATACCAAGCTTAAAAATACCTATCCTAACATTGTTGAAGTAGTTACGAGGTGGCTGCAACATCACGCTTTACAACAGCAACCGTAAGTCGGCTTACGCATACAAGCCTATTGCGTTCATCAGTAATTTTAATATCCCAAACATGAGAAGTTCTGCCAAGGTGTAGCGGTGTTGCTGTGGCTATAACAATACCACTTTTAACACTGCGCAAATGGTTGGCGTTAATTTCCATGCCTACACAATAGTATTTATTGTGATTCACAACCAATGCACTCGCAACGCTACCAACTGTTTCGGCCAATGCCACACTTGCACCACCATGTAGTAATCCATATGGTTGATGTGTTCTATGATCTACCGGCATTGATGCTTGCAAAAAATTAGCACCAACCGCTAAGAAACGCATGCCTAAATGCTCGCCTAGTGTGTTTTTGCCCCAATGTTCAAAATCTGATACATTCAAATCTTTCTTAAACCAAATGGTATCCATCTTTTTGAATTATCGTTGTAAGCTATCTATTACTACTTGTGGAAGAAACGGAGAAGCATCTCCCCCATTTTTAATAATATCTCGCACAATGGTACTTGCTACCGAGGTATATTTAGGTTCGCCTGTTAAAAATACTGTTTCAATGTGCCGATCTAATGTTCTGTTCGCATCGGCAATCATTTTCTCGTACTCAAAATCGCTTACAAACCGAATACCACGCAGTATAAAACTAGCACCAATACTTTGGCAATAATTTACCGTAAGGCCATCGTAAGTGGCAGCTTCAACTTTAGGTTCATTTGCAAAAATTTGTTGTACCCAATCAGCCCGTTGTTCCGCACTAAACATCGGAGTTTTAGCAGCATTAGCACCAATACCAACAATTATTTTATCGAATAAGGGTAAGGCTCTTTCAATGATATCAATATGACCCAATGTAATAGGATCGAAAGTACCAGGGAAAAGACAAATACGCATAACATTAAAATTAATAACAATATTTATAAACGCTTTAATAGCGCTTGTTCAATTCTATTCAATCCTTCCTCTAACACTGCTTTACTTGTGCTAATACAAATTCTAATATGCCCTTCTGCACCAGGGCCAAACCAACGAGCAGCCCCTGGTACAACAGCCACTTTAGCTTTTTCCATACAGAAGCTTGCAAATTCGGTACTCGTCATGCCTGTGCCGCTGATGTTAGGGAAAACCAAGTAACAACCTTGCGGTAAATGACATGTAATTCCGGGCATGGCATTCAACCGCTCAACAGCGTAATTACGCATAGCAGTAAGGTGTTCTAAAAAAGCATCTACCCAATACCATGCATGTTCAAAAGCAGCTTGCCCAGCCACTTGCGATAAGGTGCTTACACCGTAAGCAGTAGTTCGCATTTGCGATACTTGCAATAAGCCCTCATGTACATCGGCATTCGGACTTACTACAAAGCCAACTCTTAAGCCTGCCATACCAAAGCTTTTGCTAAACCCGTACACCGTTATCGTTCTTGCTGCAATTGCAGCATCGAGAGAAGCCATACTCACGAACGATGCCTCTGGAAAAATAATATCACTCCAAATTTCATCGTTCATAATCCACAGATTATACTTTACCGCAAGGTTACCTATGGCCCATAACTCATCACGCGAAAACACTTTGCCAATTGGGTTCAATGGATTACACAAGCACAACATTTTAGTGCTAGGTGTAATCATTGTTTCAAGTAGGTCTATATCAAAAACGCCCGTTGTAACATCAATAGGTAGTAGTTTGGCTACACCGCCTGCATTATCTACAGCAGCTTTAAACAAAAAATCTACCGGGTCAAACACAATGGCTTCTTCACCCGGCTGCAAGCAATATTTAGCAATGATAAACATACCTTGCGCTGCACTATCTACGGGTAATACCAGCTGTTCGTTGGTAACAATATGCTTGCGTTGGTGTAAGGTACTTGCAATTGTTTTCCGAAACTCAGGCAAGCCTTCTGCCGGTCCATAACTAAACACACGTTCATCGGCATATTGCTTAATTGCATGAGCAATTTCCGGAGCACTACTAAAATCGGGGTCGGCTGCAGTAAGCGGAATAACATCTTCTGGAAGCGTTGCCCATCGTAAGTTATAAGCCCTATTTCGTAAGGCTTTCAGGTTAATATCGGTAGCAGAAAATGACACAGCAATTGGTTAAGATTTACAATAATAATGGCTTTCTAAAGCAAGAAACCCCTCAAAAATGAGGGGTTTTTACTTTACAGTAAATGAATTACGCATTGCGGTTAACGCAATTCAAATCTTCAAATGCTACAGTTAAACGCTTGATAAATGATTCTTCACCTTTACGCAACCAAACTCTCGGATCATAATATTTTTTGTTGGGCTTATCGGCACCCTCTGGGTTGCCGAGTTGACCTTGCAAGTAAGCTTCTTTCGCTTTATAGTTATCTAATACACCTTCCCAAAAAGCCCACTGTAAGTCGGTATCAATATTCATTTTGATGGCACCATAGCTAATAGCTTCACGAATTTGATGTTGCGGACTACCACTGCCACCATGGAATACAAAATATACAGGCTTTTCACCGGTACCAAACTTCTCTTGGATATACACCTGACTGTTTTTCAAAATTTCAGGACGTAACTGCACGTTACCAGGACTATACACACCATGTACATTACCAAAGGCAGCCGCAACTGTAAATAAATCACCAACCTTACCTAATTCTTCATAAGCATAAGCCACATGTTGCGGTTGGGTGTACAGCTTCTCATTTTCTACATCGCTGTTATCAACACCATCTTCCTCGCCTCCGGTTACACCAAGTTCAATTTCAATACCCATGCCTAAAGGTTGCATACGCTTGAAAAACTCAACAGAGGTGTGAATATTTTCTTCAATAGGCTCTTCACTTAAATCTAGCATATGCGAGCTGAATAATGGTTGTCCTTTTTCTTTAAAATATTGTTCACCAGCGTCTATTAATCCACTAATCCAAGGCAACCATTTTTTAGCAGCATGATCGGTGTGTAATACAACAGGAACCCCGTAGTACTTAGCAACATTATGAATATGTAAGGCACCAGAAATGGCTCCATAAATATTTGCTTGCAATGCATCGTTTGGCATACCCTTACCAGCAATAAACTGAGCACCACCATTCGAAAACTGTATGATTACAGGACTATTTACCTTAGCTGCTGTTTCAAGTGTTGCATTAATGCTGTTGGTACCAATAGTGTTTACAGCTGGTAATGCAAATTCGTTCGCTTTAGCATCTTGTAACAAAGCTTTTAATTCTTCGCCGTGTAACACACCGGCTCTGTACTTACCCATGATTCTAATTTTAAGTAGTTAGTGTAATAAGGATCTGCCCAAAACACTTGTTTTTTGCGTGGCTAAGTTAACAGAAATACACCACAATTATGCCATATCATACATGTAATAAACACCTTACGGTAAATGGCAGTTGAACAAAATCAGCTTTTACTGTAAAGCCATCTATTTTTGCGGCTACATTTTTGAAAAATATGGCAGTTGCAGTTGAAAAATATAGGTCGCTTCAAACCGAGTTAACAGCAAAGCAAGTAACCTTGGTGGCCGTGAGCAAACTAAAGCCAGCATCCGATATACAGGCACTTTATAACGAAGGCCACCGCCACTTTGGTGAAAATTATGTGCAAGAATTAGTAGATAAGCAAGCACAACTCCCCAACGATATTCAATGGCATTTTATCGGCCATCTACAAAGCAACAAGGTAAAGTATATCGCTCCTTTTGTGCACCTTATACACGGCATCGATAGCTTAAAACTGTTGCAAGAAGTGAATAAACAAGCTGCCAAAAATCAACGTATCATTAAATGTTTGTTACAAGTGCATATTGCCGCAGAAGATACCAAATATGGCATGAATGCCGATGAATTAGCTACAACACTAGACCACCTAAGCAATCACCCACTCCCTCACGTGCAAGTGGTTGGATTAATGGGTATGGCTAGCTTCACCGATAACACAACACAACTTTCGAAAGAATTTAGCACCCTGCAACAACTGTATCAACAATATCAACATCTTGGTTTTAATACACTATCTATGGGCATGAGTGGCGATTATGAACTAGCCATTAGCCATGGAAGCAATATGGTACGCATTGGCAGCCTTTTATTTGGCCACAGAAGCTAATTACCTTACGGTAAATGGTAGAACAAAATGCACTATGAAACATATCTTTAACCGTAAGGTATAGATATTTTCCACACATCAATGAAAGGGTATTTTAACCCCGCATCTTGGGTGTAAAAACCTTATTTTCGCAAGCCCGCAACAACAACCAAAAAAGCGGATTTTCGCATGAGTGAAGCGCAAAACGAATTAACACAACCCGGTTACGGTGCCGATAGTATTCAGGTTTTAGAAGGTTTAGAGGCCGTTCGTAAGCGTCCGGCCATGTACATTGGCGATGTTGGCGTGAAAGGCTTGCACCACCTTGTGTACGAAGTAGTTGATAACTCTATCGACGAAGCTTTAGCAGGTTATTGTAAAAACATAACTGTAAATATTCACGAGGATAATAGCATCAGCGTTGAAGACGATGGCCGTGGTATTCCCACAGCCATGCACTCGAAAGAAAAACGTAGTGCTTTAGAAGTAGTAATGACAGTATTACACGCTGGTGGCAAATTCGATAAAAACACCTACAAAGTTTCTGGCGGTTTGCACGGTGTGGGTGTAAGTTGCGTGAATGCACTGAGTACCCATTTGCATGTAACCGTACAACGTGAGGGCAAAATATTTGAGCAAGAATACAAAACAGGTATCCCACAATACGCTGTTCGTGAAATTGGTACCAGCGAGAACACTGGTACAAAAGTGCATTTCTGGCCCGACGGTAGCATTTTTCAAGTTACTACATACAACAGAGACATTCTTGAAGGTCGCCTACGCGAACTAGCCTATCTAAACAAGCGTATTAAAATTCAATTGAACGATTTACGCGAACGTAACCAAGATGGCACGCCTTACACCGTTGAATTCTACAGCGAAGGTGGTATTGTTGAGTTTGTTGAAATGCTCGATAAAACCAGCAATCGTTCGCCACTTATTTCTCAAACACTCTACTTCGAAGGGCACGATGAGAACTCGAACGTAGCCGTTGAAGTAGCCATGACTTACAACGACGATTTCAAAGAGCACATATTCAGCTATGTAAATAACATTAACACCATTGAAGGTGGTACGCATGTTACCGGATTTCGTCAGGCATTAACACGCGTTTTCAAAAGTTATGGCGATAAAGAAGGACTTTTTGAAAAAGCCAAAATAGAAGTAGAAGGCGACGATTTTAGAGAGGGCTTAAGTGCTATTATTTCAGTAAAAGTGCCTGAGCCTCAATTTGAAGGCCAAACCAAAACAAAGCTCGGCAATAGCGATGTTGCAGGTATTGTACAAACTACCGTAGCCAAATCGCTGCAACACTACCTTGAAGAAAACCCTAAGGAAGCCAAAAATGTTATCAGCAAAATCATTCTTGCTGCACAAGCAAGGGTAGCTGCTAAAAAAGCCCGCGAACTAGTACAACGCAAAACGGTGCTTTCAGGCGGTGGCCTACCCGGAAAATTGGCCGACTGTTCAGAACGTGATCCTGAAAAATGTGAATTGTTCTTAGTAGAGGGCGACTCGGCCGGAGGTACCGCTAAGCAAGGCCGCGACAGAAGCTATCAAGCCATTTTACCCTTACGAGGTAAAATTTTGAACGTTGAAAAAGCCATGGAGCACAAGATATACGAGAACGAAGAAATACGTAATATCTTCACTGCAATGGGCGTAACCATTGGCACACCCGAAGATCCGAAGGCACTCAACCTAAGCAAGTTGCGATACCACAAACTCATCATCATGACCGATGCCGATGTTGATGGTAGCCACATTGCAACCCTGATTCTTACCTTCATTTTCAGATATATGAAAGAGTTGGTACAATTGGGCTATGTATACATAGCCAACCCACCACTCTACTTAGTTAAGAAAGGTAAGGAAGCTGAATATGCCTGGACCGAAGAACAACGCAAAAGCTTAGTTGAGAAACTCGGCAATGGTAAAGAAGATAGTGTAACAACACAACGTTATAAGGGTTTGGGTGAAATGAACGCAGAACAACTTTGGGAAACCACAATGGACCCCACCCGTAGAACTCTAAAACAAGTTACTATTGAAAGTGCTGCCGAAGCCGATAGAGTATTTAGTATGCTCATGGGCGATGAGGTGGCACCACGCCGCGAGTTCATAGAAACACATGCGAAATATGCCAACATAGATGTATAAATGCACCTTACGGTAAATGAAATAACAATAGAATAAGTAATAATAATGGCGGCCTTCGGCCGCCATTATTATTTGCAAGCAGGTAACAATACTCTAGAATAGGGCAAAGTAACAACACGCCAGCAGCTTCATTTACCGTAAGGTATATCCCACAAAAAAGCCACCATTCAGGTGGCCTTACTTACCCATCCAATGCTCCAAAGCTAATAGAAAGCACTGAATTATTTAACAATACTGCTCAAATGCAGCAATAAGATTGTTGGCAATAGTTTGTGCGGAGCGACCTTCAATTTGATGACGCTCTACCATGTGCACCAACTGACCATCTTTAAACAAAGCTATGGCTGGTGAACTTGGCGGGTAAGGCAATAAAAACTCACGCACTTTTTGAACGGCTTCTTTATCAAAACCAGCAAAGCTTGTAGCTAGTCTGTCGGGGCGTTTAGTGGTGTTGTTCACCGCCATTACCACACCCGGCCGGGCACTACCTGCGGCACAACCACATACTGAATTAATCATTACTAAAGTAGTCCCTGACTGTGTTAAAGTAGCTGCTACAGCTTCAGGTGTAGCTAAATCTTCAAAACCATTATCTATAAGCTCTGCCTTCATGGGCAGTACAATTTCTGCTGGATACATATTCTTAGTCTCGTTTTCGTTTAGATGACAAAAATAGCGAACCTAGCAAATCGCCCCAAAAGTATTTAATTTTGTCAATATGACGCATTTTAAAACAGCTTTTTGACATTTTGGCGTAAAATTTAAGCAATTTATGCCATTCTTTACTTCAGAACAATACGCTATGCCACTGGCACACCCTTTGCAATGTTTTAATTGAAATCAAAAAAAGTTAACCCAAAAAAATACAACTATGACACTCGTTAAAAACAATTACCGCAACTTGAACAGCTTGTTTGAAGATTTCTTTAACAACACACCCAATTTGTACCAATGGAATTTTCAGGTACCTCCGGTGAACATTCATGAAAATAATGAAGGCTATCATGTAGAATTGATTGCCCCCGGCTTACAAAAAGAAGATTTCAAAGTACAACTCGAGAAAGGGTTGCTAACTATTAGCTACGAGAAAAAAGCGGAAGAAGTAAAGAACGATAATAAAACCCATCGCAGAGAGTTTAGTTTCAACAGTTTTAAACGTTCATTCACTATCGACGATAAAATTGATAGTGATAATATTCAAGCTCGTTACACCAATGGAGTACTAGAATTGTTACTCCCTAAAAAAGAAGAAGTGAAAGTGTTACCAAAAGCAATTAACATTCAATAATTTTTGAGTAGTAGGTTTTTCATAGCAGTTGGTTTTGGTTTAAGGTTCCGCCGAAGGCGGAACCTTTTTTATTGATACAAGTTTGTTAACTGCTTGCCAATAGCTGCATAACTGAAATGTGTTTGTGCGTGCGCTGCTATTGCAGCCCTATTGAAAGTATATTGTGCATTTGCTACCGCTAGCATTGCGTTGGTAAGTGCCATTTCATCTTGAGTGTTTATTAATACACCGTTAGTGGCATTAATCACTTCTGACACACCACCTACATTAGTACTGATAACAGGCAAGCCACAACACAAGGATTCTAAAATAACACATGGCATATTTTCATAATTACTAAATAGTATAAAAGCCTCGCTAGCCTGCATAAAAGCAGCAAGCACAGCCTGCGGTTGCATTCCTTCAAATACAACAACATCGGCTAATCCCAGTTCCCTTGCCTTAACAATTACAGATTCAGGTGCAAACCCTAACATACGTAAGCGTAATTGGGGTGCTTTTTTATAGGCACTTTCAAAAGCTCGTAACAAACCTTCGGGGTTTTTAGGATGGTTCATAGTACTTGCATGTAACAACCAAACTTTATCGTGCTTATATACAAATGGTTTATAATGAAAGATACTAGTGTTTACCACATTTAATATGGGTGTAAATGGTTTATTTGTACGTAATACTTGCTGTAACATGGCATTGCCTAAATAACTGCTTACCGGAGCAAACACTGAAGCATGCTTTAAAGTAGTTCTTACCAACCATTTGAACCAAACATTACGTTTTTCAAATGCATCTAAGGCGTACTTGTTATAAATGCCCCAATGCTCGGTTAGTGCATACGGCAGCTTGTAACGCCACTTTAACCAAAGTGCTGCTATCCCCATTTTTACAGGAACGTGTACATGTACCCAACGAGGTAATCCGCATTGTTGCAAAAGTTCATTTACCGCAAGGTATAAGCAATACATGTATCGCAATTGCAATAAAATTTTCTGCCATATACTTCCTTGCTCTACGGCTTGTAAATAATAAATGTACTCGGTAAGTTGTTCTTTTTGATTGACTTCCTTTAGTGGCCAATGTGTGTTTGGAGGTACGAGTTGTATGTGAATCACATTTACCGTAAGGTATGTGCTTAAAGCTTCGGCATGCCGCTGAATGAAATCGCCATTGTACCGATCGTAACTATTCGGATACCAACTTGCCAACCATAATATGTAGTTAGCTTTTTGAGGCATGGTGTGTGTTATGTTTTCCTGTAATTAATTGCCAAAGCCATTGGTAGTCAGTAACCCTCCACCCGAGTAAGGTACGCCAAGATATTGTTTCGTATTGTTGTAATTGATACCAAGCAAATGCAGTGTTAGCTAAGTATGCAATACTGCTTATAATAGCTGCTGCTACATACCCATAAGCTGGTACCCATATAGCACAAGCTACTAGTACTATAACCAATGCAATAGCAGCACCTACAATATTTACCCAAACCTTACCACGTCCACTAAAGTAAGCTGAAAGCAACGCTAATACCGATAAGCCCCATAAGCCTGGCAGCAATAATAAAAAAGGAACATGCATAGTTGCGAAGCTACTACCGAAAACGTTTGTAAAAAGCCATTCACCTGTAACAATTAGGGTTATAGCAATTACAAGAAATGCTTGCCAAAGCAACCTACTTACACTCCCAACGCTTTTAATAATTTCATCATAATTAGACCTTCCTGCTGTTTGTGGAAATATAGCAGTAGCAAGTATTTGAGGTATAATCAATAACATTTGTCCAAGCTTACTCGCTTGTATGTAATTACCTAGTGCTTCAGGTTGTTGCAGTGTAGCTTGTTGTACAAACCAATAATCTACCCGATATACCAGAAAAAAAATAGCATTACCCAAAAATGCCATGGCGGAGAAACGCAAAACAGTTACTAATGTATTCCACTTTGGCCATTGCACCATGGGCCAGGCTTTATACAATACTGCAAATACAAGTAGCAATACCAAGCCTTGTATAGGATGTACATAAAAAAAAGCATCGAGATAAGGCTTGATATGCAGGTGGTCTGGTGGCCTACCTAAGTGCCATAAATAAACAATCAATAACAAGTTAATTGCTACCAATATGGTATGCGGAACTACAAAAGAGCCTTTTGCAAAGAAGAGATTACAAAAAATGTTTTGCATTAAAATACCGAGTACGTAAGCGAAAGCATAAGTAGTACTATCAGATACTGATATGCCAAGTGGTGCTTGCGGAACTTCTACACCAAATACATACAACACTCCCAACAACAATGCCGATACAATGGTTGCCATCGTACCCCATGTAACTAAAGGTGGTAATGCTTCATTTTTTGCAGCTACATAGCTCAATCCATTTTCTACATTAAAGCCTGTAAGCATTACCATAAATGCAAATACATTACTCACATAAAATAACCAACCACTTATGGTTGCTTGTAAGTACCTACTTACCATTATGTTGAGCAATAAAATCACAACAAAATACAGCCCTCGCCATAATATGCTTTGTTGTAATGCTTTTTGCAAACTCATAGGCTACGAATATAAGTACTGCACACCGATGCTACTGCTACAAAAACAACAATCCCTACCTTTGCATTATGTTGGAAACAAAAATTGGTACTGATATTTCGTACGCTGCTACACTATTGCAGCAAGGCGAAGTTGTGGCCATTCCAACCGAAACAGTATACGGATTAGCGGGTAATGCACTTGACACACATAGTATTGAAAAAATTTATATTGCAAAACAGCGGCCGCTTTTCAATCCACTCATATTACATACACACAGTATAGCTGCAATAGAACAATTTGCTCAAATAAGCGATGCCACCATTGCCATTGCACAACATTTTATTCCAGGTGCACTTACATTGCTATTACCCAAAAAATCAATTGTACCCGATTTACTTACTGCCGGCAGTAGCAAAGTTGCCGTTCGTATACCCAATCATCATGTAACGCTGGCATTATTACAACAACTACCCTTTCCTCTTGCTGCACCAAGTGCTAACCCTTTCGGATATATTAGTCCGGTTACAGCAGCACATGTATTAAAAGGCCTACAACATCAAATATCTTATATTCTTGATGGCGGTACTTGTAGTGTTGGTGTAGAAAGTACCATCATTGAAGTTTTGCCACAAGTTGTAATGGTGCATCGTGTAGGTGGTGTTGCAGTAGAAGCCATACAAAATGTAACCAACTTACCAGTTCAAGTAGTTAAAAAGCATACATCGCAACAGGTACAAACACCCGGACAGTTAAAAAGTCATTACGCACCGCACACCCCACTATACGTTGGCGATATTAACCAGTTGTACGAACAATATGGTAAAGGAAAGCGAGTAGCAGTAATAGCCTTACGGCAAATGTACACACAACCGAACATCACCACTTTTACACTTTCAGAAAATGGTGATATAGCCACAGCTGCATCGCATTTATTTGAAGTAATGCATACAATAGACGGTGGCAATTTCGATGTTATATTAGCCGAAACATTTCCAGAAACAGGCTTGGGCTTAGCTATTAACGATAGACTACACCGAGCACAAGTACAATGGAAGTAACATAAGTAATTGTATTTGCCGTAAGGTAATAATCGGCTTTATCAGTTAACGATTGATAAATCTACCTCCACCTCTAAACCTTGGCTGCCAATAACGATCGTTTAAATCGCTGATCATAACTCCTTGACTGGTACTTGCATGCACAAACTTATTATTTGTTAAATATACACCTACATGATTAATACGCGTACCAGAACCAAAGAATACCAAATCGCCTTCTTGTAATTGCTCAGTTTCAATTTTTTCGCTTCTATCGTACTGCTCTTGCGATGTACGCGGAATACTTACACCATACACATCACGAAGAATTGCCGTTGTAAATCCGGAACAATCAATACAGTTCTGCGTATTACCACCTAAGCAGTAACGGGTACCCCACCACAAATCAATTTGTTGCAATAATGGAAGATTCCTCAAACGTTCGGCAGTTGCGTCTAACTCGATAGCATATTTGAGTTGTAAGCCGGTAAGTTCTTCTGTGCTAATAAAACCAACTGTTGGCATCGGACTGTTATCTACTTCATCACTGCTTTGGTTGGTTTTAGGCTTTTTTATCACCTTACGAACGGTAGTTGTTTGTGCTTTTGTTTCGGCATCGCCTTTAATAGTAATATCTTCAATAAATACTGGCTTTCCGGGTTGCTTTCGTACCGCTATATTAACCTTTTTGTTACCGCTCATATCTTTTGCCGTAAGGCTTTTAATATTACGACAACTTGCCAAAACAATTAAACATAAAACAGGACTAACTCTTTGCAACCACGTCATGGCTGCAATATAATCGAAGCTTGCAAAAATTAACCGATGGTTTATAAGTTTTCATGAGCTAACACCCAAGTTGAATAACTGTGTTTTCATTTACCGTAAGGTACTCAATTATTGCATAAATAATACTTGTATATGTGCAACATTAATACCAATAAGGGTTGTAACTTACTTACGTAAATATTAATAATGTGAGTAAAACGAACTTTTTTTTACCCGTTTT
The DNA here is from genome assembly GCA_046296295.1 of Chitinophagaceae bacterium. GTDB lineage: Bacteria > Bacteroidota > Bacteroidia > Chitinophagales > Chitinophagaceae > UBA10646. The sequence continues at coordinate 284,966 of JBKBLG010000001.1, forward strand.
TTAGACCAAGTTTGCAGTTGTTGTTAACGGAAATAGAAGTAAAGCGAACTACTATGCCTCGATATTCACATCTACACGTACATACCCAATACTCATTACTCGATGGTGCTGCCCCCATCAATAGCTTATTTCAAAAAGCTAAGCGTGATAATATGCCAGGGCTAGCCATTACCGACCATGGTAATATGTTTGGTGTATTTTCATTCGTAGCACAAGCCTGGAAAGATACACGCGTTGTAGGAACCGATGCTAGTGGCAAAGAAATTACCGAACCTACTGTAAAACCTATTGTTGGCTGCGAATTTTATGTGGTTGCCGATAGGCATCAGAAAACATTCTCAAAAGATAAAAAAGACGATCGCTTTCATCAGCTCTTTTTAGCTAAGAATAAAACGGGCTATCAAAACTTAGTGAAACTTACTTCACTTGGCTATATAGAAGGCATGTATAGCAAATACCCTCGTATAGATAAGGCACTCATTGAACAATACCACGATGGCCTTATTGCTACTACTTGCTGTATTGGGGCTTATGTACCACAAACCATTTTACGCCAAGGCGAAGCAGCTGCCGAAAAAGAATTTCAATGGTGGCTTAACCTTTTCGGAGAAGATTACTACATAGAATTACAACGTCACAACCTAAAAGAGCAAGATCAAGTTAATGAAGTGTTGCTTAAATGGGCCCAAAAATATAATGTACCCGTTATAGCCAGCAACGATAGCCACTACGTTGATAAAGACGATGCTAATGCTCACGATATATTATTATGTATCAATACCGGCGAAAAACAAAGTACGCCCGGCTTTGACGATTTTGTGAACGACGAACTACAAATCAAAAACCGCCGCTTTAAATTCCCTAACGATCAATTTTATTTTAAAACTACGCATGAAATGTCGGACTTATTTGCCGACATTCCAGAAGCAATTGACAATACCAATGCCATTGTTGATAAGGTAGAAGTACTCAACTTAAAAAAAGATATTCTACTGCCCGCCTTCCCTATCCCGAAAGAGTTTCAAACCTCCGACGATAGTAACCTTAACCAGTGGAACTACCTACATTACCTCACTTACGAAGGAGCCAAAAAACGCTATGGCGAAATAGGTGAGGAAGTACGCGAACGCCTCGATTTTGAGTTGTTCACCATAAAAACCATGGGGTTCGCAGGCTACTTTTTAATTGTATCAGACTTCATCAAAGCAGGCCGCAACTTAGGCGTTTTTGTTGGCCCGGGCCGTGGCTCGGCTGCTGGTAGTGCCGTTGCCTATTGTATTGGCATTACCAACATCGACCCCATCAAGTACAACTTACTCTTTGAACGTTTCTTGAACCCCGACCGAAAAAGCATGCCCGATATCGATACCGATTTCGACGATGAAGGTCGCCAACGGGTAATTGATTACGTTGTTAAAAAATACGGCCAAAATCAGGTAGCACAAATTATTACTTATGGCACCATGGCTGCTAAAATGAGTATTAAAGATGTAGCTCGTGTACTTGATCTACCGCTTTCAGAAAGCAATGCCCTTGCTAAATTAGTGCCCGATAAGCCCGGCACCGATTTGGGCAGAATTTTAAATGCCCCCCTTACGGTAAAAGATGGCGAAAAAAGCTTAGAAGAAAAAGAAGGCCTCGGCCCCGACGATTTAGAGAATGTTCGGCTACTGCGTTCCATTTACGCAAGTGATACCGACCCTAGAAGCCAGGTACTGAAAGAAGCCGAACGCTTAGAAGGTTCTGTACGTAATACAGGCATACACGCTGCGGGCATCATTATTGCACCAAAAGATTTAACAGAGCTTATACCAGTTGCAACCGCTAAAGATTCTGATTTGTGGGTAACACAAATTGAAGGCTCCGTAATTGAAGAAGCAGGCGTTATTAAGATGGACTTTCTGGGGCTTAAAACCCTATCCATCATTAAAACTGCGCTAGAGCTTATCCGTCAAAATCATGGTATTACTATTGCGATAGATGATATTCCACTCGACGACGCAAAAACCTACGAACTCTACCAACGAGGCGAAACCAACGCTACATTCCAGTTCGAAAGTGTAGGTATGCAAAAGTATCTCCGCGAACTCAAGCCCGACGTTTTCGCAGATCTTATTGCCATGAACGCCTTATATCGCCCAGGCCCACTTGCTTATATTCCCAACTTTATTGCTCGTAAGCATGGCCGCGAAAAAATTGAATACGATCTGCCAGAAATGGAAGAACATTTGGCCGATACTTATGGCATTACAGTATACCAAGAACAAGTAATGCTGCTTTCGCAAAAACTCGCAGGATTTAGCAAAGGCGATGCCGATGTGTTGCGAAAAGCCATGGGTAAAAAAGACCGCAAAACACTCGATAAAATGAAAGGAAAGTTTATCGAAGGTGCTTCTAGCAAAGGGCATCCGGCCGATAAACTCGAAAAAATTTGGACCGATTGGGAAGCATTTGCTCAATACGCATTCAACAAAAGTCATAGTACTTGTTATGCTTTTGTTGCCTATCAAACAGGGTATTTGAAAGCACACTACCCCAGCGAGTACATGGCAGCAGTACTTAACCATGCCAGCGACCTCGATAAAATTACCTTCTTCATGGAAGAGTGTAAGCGTATGGGGTTAAAAGTACTTGGCCCCGATGTTAACGAATCGCAGAAAGGCTTTGCTGTAAATAAAAAAGGAGAAATACGCTTCGGCTTAGCAGGCCTCAAAGGGGTTGGCGAAGCTGCCATTGAAAACATAGTTGCTGAACGAAGTGCCAATGGCCCCTTTGCCTCTATTTTCGATTTCATTAAACGGGTTAACCAACGTGTTATGAATAAAAGAAGTCTTGAAGCACTTGCTTACAGCGGTGCTTTCGATGGATTTGAACTACACAGAGCACAATATTTTTTCACCGCCGAAGGCGATAAAACCAGTGGCCTTGAAAAAATTATTGCTTACGGACAAATGGTAGAAAGCAACAAGAACAATGTAGGCAATACCCTTTTTGGCGATTTAGGCAGCACCATGGATATTCCAGTACCAAAAATTGCCCCTTGCGAGCCATTCACACTTACAGAAAAACTAAACTACGAGAAAGAAGTTACAGGTATGTTCATGAGTGGCCACCCGCTCGACCACTTCAGATTTGAACTCAAACATTACGGTATTATTTCATTGGCCGACTTTAATGAAATTAAAGATGATACCACCAGAATACAAGCCATGCTTAATAGAACTATACGTGTTGCAGGCTTGGTAACCGATTGCAGCCATAGGGTTACCAAAAATGGTAAAAATTTTGGTATACTATCCGTTGAAGATTTTTCAGGTAAAACAGAATTTGCATTTTTCGGAGATGATTATGCTCGTTTTAAAAACTATTTCGAAAAAGGTTATAACCTTATGGTAAATGGCTTTTTTAAACCAGGATGGAAAGAAGGTACCTACGAGTTTAAAGTAATCAATATTACCTTATTAGAAATGGTAAAAGAGAAGCTAACAAAACAGCTCGACTTACATCTAGATATTGCTTCTTTAACAGAAGATGTAGTTAGCTTTTTTGTGAATAATGCAAAAGAACACAATAATGGTACCACCACCTTACGCTTCCACCTATATGCACCCGACCAACAAAAACTAAGCCTACAAACAATGGGCAAAGGCATTAAAATGAATGAAGAATTAACCAACTACTTATACAATAAACCCTTTATTGAAGTTAAAGTAGTAACACAAGAAAACAATTAAACTTAGTAGGAATAACTACTTTCGTTAATAGCATCAGTAGTAAACATATGATTAGTAATATTAAACAGTGGGTAAAATCAACAGCTTGGTATAAAAAACGCCAAATACAAAAAGCTGAAAGATACAAACAAGAAAAAGCAATCTTCGAAGCCAAACTTTTACCTGCAAAGGAGAAAATGTACAAAAAATTTGTACAACCAGGTCAATTGGTATTCGATGTAGGCGCTAACGAAGGCAACAGAGTTCAACCTTTATTGAACATAGGAGCAACAGTAATTGCAGTAGAACCGCAGCCCAACTGTGTTCAATTGTTACAAGAAAAATTCGGCAACACCATCACTATTGAGCAAGTAGGTTTAGGAAGTAGTTTCGGAACACTTGAAATGTTTGTTGCAAGCGAAAGCACTATTTCAACCTTTAATAAAGATTTTATTGAAAAAACTGGCTCAACACGATTCAAACACTGCCGTTGGGAAAACACCATACAAGTACCTATTGTAACACTTGATAGCCTCATTGAAAAATATGGCGTACCAAGTTTCTGCAAAATTGATGTAGAAGGTTTTGAACAAGAAGTACTCAAGGGCTTAACACAGCCTATCCCTTGTATTTCAATAGAATACTGCGTTCCAGAAATGACCAAGGAAATGGAAGCATGTATGGCACTACTGCATAGTTTAGCTCCAAATGGTGTATTCAACTACAGCGTAGGTGAAACCATGGATTTACAATTAAACCAATGGCTTAACTACAGCGATATGTTAAAACATACCACAACAGCAGAATTCTTAAAGTACGATTTTGGCGATATTTACTTTAAGAGTAATCCATAACAGTAATAACTTAGCATAACAAAATTCTAGCAATGAAATTTTTCATAGACACAGCCAACTTGGCTCAAATTAAAGAAGCCAACGATTTAGGAATATTAGATGGTGTTACTACCAACCCTTCATTAATGGCGAAAGAGGGTATAAAAGGTGAAGCTGCCATTATGCAGCATTACGAAACCATTTGCGAACTTGTTGATGGCGATATTAGTGCCGAAGTTCTTGGTACTAGCTTTGATGCCATTATTGAGGAAGGTAAAAAATTAGCCGCTATTCACCCCAATATTGTGGTGAAAGTTCCTATGATTAAAGATGGTATTAAAGCCATTAAATGGTTTACCGATAACGGTATCAAAACCAATTGCACCTTAGTATTCAGTGCTGGTCAGGCTATTTTGGCAGCCAAAGCAGGTGCCAGTTATGTGAGTCCATTTATTGGTCGTATCGATGATAGCGGTTGGGATGGTATGCAGTTAATTGCACAAATCGCCAACATCTATCAAATTCAAGGATTTAAAACAGAAATTTTAGCTGCGAGCATTCGCAATGCCAATCACATCATTGCTTGTGCCGAAGCTGGTGCCGATGTTATCACATCGCCTTTAGAAAGCATTTTAGGTTTATTGAAGCATCCATTAACTGATATTGGCCTAGCTAAGTTCTTAGAAGATGCTAAGAAAATGGGGTAAGCTTACTTTACAGTAAATGTTTAAGCACACGTATAACGAGTTATGGGGCAGCTTCGCTGCCCCATAACTCGTTATACACGTTTAGTTGTAAAATGTAAAATAAATACTACCCTTTTAATGGTCTTCTTTTGATAACCCCGCCTTTAATATCTTTCACACTATGCATTACTACAAATGCATTCGGATCAATCTTTTGAATTTCAACATTCAACTTACTTAGTTCTAAACGAGTGATTACTGTAAAAATAATTTCGGTATCTCTTGGTACTGTTTGCTTTGTAAATCCCTTCTTACCCTGATAAGTAGTTACACCTCTACCAATGGTATTAATAATCATATGCTTTATTTCTTCCGTATGATTCGCAATAATGGTAGCACCAATGTATTCTTCAATACCTTCACCCTATTATACCAGCCAACAGAAAAAAAATGAATAGAATTAACCACAATTACCAAAATATAGAACGGCATTGGATTAGAGGGGTAGTTAGTATCGCAATGCACGTTGCACCACCATCAATAAAATGATAAAAGAAGCAGGGTTCTTCAAAGTTTCTCATTTACCGTAAGGTTACTTACATAAAACAACAACGGCAAGTACAATGTACTTGCCGTTGTATTACTCAATAAACCTTACGGTAAATGTTATGCAATTGAAGTATCAATACCATTCGATGAACCTTCGGGTTCTTTACTCTTACCGAGTGGCTTTCGCTTGGCAAAATCTACCAGAATTGGCGCTGCTACAAATATGGAAGAATAAGTACCTGTTATTACACCAATAAGCATGGCAAAGGCGAAACCTCGTGTAACCTCACCACCGAAGATGAATAAAATTAAGATGGTTAAGAATACGGTTAAGCTCGTCATAATGGTACGACTTAGCGTTTCATTAATAGCACGGTTAATGATAGAAGCTTTAGAAGCATTATCCATAATGTTACTATCTTCACGAATACGGTCGTACACAATAATGGTGTCGTTCATCGAGAAACCAATTACAGTTAAAATTGCAGCAATAAAGTGCTGATCAATTTCAAGCGGAAATGGTACAATATTTCTGAAGAAACTGAATACTATTAAGGTAACAAACACGTCGTGTAATAAAGCTATAATAGTACCAAGCGAGTATCTCCAATCGCGGAAACGAATGAAGATGTACAAGCAAATCACCAACATAGCGAAAATGGTTGCGTTAGTAGCACCTTTTTTCAAATCGTCAGAAATGGTAGGTAATACTGTTTGAGAGCTTTGCTTGTATTCTGAACTGAACTTATTAAAATCAACACCTTCAGGAATATGCTTTTGCAATCCTTTAAACAATGTTTGTTCTACCTCAACATCAACATTATTACCTCTTTCATGAATTTTATAAGCTGTAGTAATGTTCAACTGATTGTCTTTACCTACGGTTTTAATAATGGGTGCTTCACCAAATACAGCAGCTAAATCTTGACGAACATTTTCAATATTGGGCTTAGTTTTAAACAATATTGTATATGAACGACCACCTGCAAATTCAACACCTTCATCAAATCCGTTAAAGAATGATGCTATACCTAAAATTAGTACCACTACCGAAATTCCGTATGCAATTTTTCTATATTCAATGAACTTGAAATTAGCATGGCGAAACACCTTACGGCTAATACCTGTAAAGTAATTGAAGTGGCGGTTTTTGTTGGTGTAGGTATCGCTAATTAAACGAGATACTAAGATACCACAAAACAAGCTCAATAAAATACCAATGATTTGTGTTGTAGCAAAACCTAGTACCGGGCCCAAACCAAAGTACACTAAAATAATAGCGGTAAGTAAAGTGGTAACGTGAGCATCTAACACAGGTGCTAAAGAACGCTTATAACCATCTGCTACTGCATTTTGGTACGTTTTGCCTTTGGTAATTTCTTCTTTAATACGTTCAAAGATGATTACGTTGGTATCTACAGCCATACCAATGGTTAACACTAAACCTGCAATACCTGGAGCTGTTAACGTGAAACCAAGTAAGCTGAGTACGAAAACTGTAAACAATAAGTTTAAGATTAAAGCAATGTTAGCTACCCAACCTGCTGTATTGTAGTAAATAAGCATCAAAGCAAAAATCACAATGAATGAAATCGCAAATGCCATACTACCACCATTAACAGCATCTTCACCTAAAGTTGGACCCACCAATTGCTCTTGTACAATTTTAGCAGGAGCGTCGAGCTTACCACTTTGTAAGATATCTGCTAAATCTTTAGCTTCTGTAATGGTATAGTTACCAGTAATTTCAGACTGGCCGCCAGTAATAGGAGTATTTACAAAAGGTGCACTATACACTACATTATCCAATACAATGGCAATAGGCTTGCCTACATTATCGCTTGTTAATTTAGCCCATAAACGTGTACCAGTAGCATCCATCGACATTTTGATGGCTACCTTACCACGCTGGTCAAAATCTTGCTTGGCATCAGAAACATAAGCTCCCTCCAACGGAGCCTGACCATTTTCTAAAGTTTTGATAGCATATAATGGTAAGATATTTTTAAAACGAGGGTCATTGTTCTCAGGCTTACCATACATGAACACTAAGTTCGAAGGGAATTTATTAGTTACAAAACTCAAACGCAAGAACTCACCCACACGAGCAGTATCCTTCGTTTGTACATAACCAATATTAGATGGCATTTGTACTTTACCAGTTTGTGGATCTTGCTGTGGCTGTACAAAGGCAATTAAATTACGTAGTGGTGCTTCATTAAATTTAATGGTATTGCTATCGGCCGCAGGCTTAGTGGTAGCAGCAATAACCGAATCGGCCTTGGTAGAGTCTGAGGCAGATTTGCCGTTTAAGAAATCGCTTAACGCCTTATCTGCGGCTAATACACCTTCACTGATATCGCCAATGTTATATACCTCAAAAAACTGCAAATTAGCAGTGCTTTGTAGGTAATTACGAACACGCTGCGGATCTTTAATACCGGCAAGTTCAATGGTTATAATGCCTTTAGCCGGGTCTGGGTTAATAGCAGGGCTAGCAACACCAAATCGGTCGATACGTGTACGCAAAATACGATACGTATTATCAAAAGCAATTAATGCTTGCTCACGCAAGTATGTTAAGGTTTTATCGTTACTATCGTTAAACTTAATTTTACCATTGCTACGTTGAGCAAAAAGCGGAGCTAACTTAGCATTAGCATCAGCCTTGGAGAACTCTTCGGCAAATAAGGTAATTAAATCAGCACCACTATTGGCTTTACGAGCAGCGGCTTCAGATAACGCTTTGTTGAAATTAGCATCTTTAGAATAATTAGATAAAGAGCGAATTAAGCCCTCTAAACCAACTTCCATTGTAACGCTCATACCACCTTGCAAGTCTAAACCAAGTAGTAACTCTTGGTTTTTTGCATACTCATACGTACCAATACCAAAGAAAATTTTCTCTTCCTTAGTGCTGTCTTGCAACTTACGAAGTCTGTCTTCGCGGTACGCCTCAACTTCTAATTCGTAAGCAGTTCTTGCCTGTGCATCGTTCGGAAATTTCTGTTCCGGAGTTTCTGGGTAGGCTGCTTTGGTTTGTTTGTCTGCTTTTTCTGCTAATGCTGCTTCATGTTGCTTCACAAACCAAGTGTGGCTTAATTGAATACAACTGAACACGATTAACGCTACAGTTACAACTTTCAACAATGTCTTTAACATAAGACTGAGGTATTAACAAAATTTTTGTGAGCGGCAAAGATATGCGTTTGCATATACCAACCACATGCAGTTAAAAAATAGCCCATTCGCATTTCGAATGGGCGTTCAATAAACAACTTTTTTGTGAATTTTCACCTTACGGTAAATGTTTTTCTGCACTTATTGCACATCTACCAAATAAATTTCGAAGTATAATGGCTCGTTCGGGCCAATATTACCACTACCACGACAGCCATAACACATGTAGCTCGGAGCTACAATACGCACAGTACCCTGCTTTCTTATTTTCAGCAACCCTTGCTGAAACGCCTGAATTACGCCAGTCATACTGAAAGAGGCCGGTCTGTTAATATCGGTTTGGCTATCAAAAACAGTTCCATCCATTTTCTTACCTGTATAAAGTACCCTTACGGTAGAACCATTATTTGGCTGCGACCCTGAACCAGGAGCAACAATGGTAAAATACATACCGCTGGCATCTTTTGTAGCTCCCACCATACCGTTGGCATTGCAAAAAGCAAGCATAGCAGCATCTTCTTTACTTGGGTCTAAGTTAGAACAGCCTGTACGTGTTTGATCATTGCAGGCAGCTCCTAAGCATACAAGTGTAATTAAAAGTAAGCCACCCAGTTTTTTCAGTAACATAAATGGAAATGTAGTTTAAATATGGTAATAGAATGCTTGTGTGTATATGCTAAGACGCATTTTCGGTTGCTTTAGCTGCATTTTCAAGTCGCCGCTTTTTCGCTAGCAATTCCTGATACTGCTGCTCTTTCATATCCCATTGATACCGTTGAAAAAAGATAGCAGAAAAAATAGAGATTATGATAATCGCCATCATTAACGTTAGAGGGCTCATTTTACTAGCGGCCTGCATAGAAGCCCGCTCGTAAAAACCGCTATTTAAAGCAAGCAAAATCAATAATCCTATGGCTAATCCGATAGAAAAACCCTTAATTATTGGCCTGCTGATACCCCCCTCTTGTTCTCTGCGTTGTTGCCAAAAGGCAATAAACTTTTCTTCACTTGGCGTAAGCATAACGCAAATATAATGGCTTCAACGGCGTTATAGCATTTGCCGTAAGGCTTTGTTTTATCATTAACACGGAATACGTTTTATTTGCAAAAAATCATGAATTGTGAGTAAGTACGATGCACTGTTATACGATTTTCTGGTTGAGCATAAGCAAATTAGTATTGAAAAAATTGGTACGCTGCAAGTAATAGGTAATATTCCACTTGCTGATAAAGACAATGTACTACCCTCTTTAAAAGATGTTATACAATTTAATTTTGATAAAAAAGCAACTACCTCAATAGAGTTTATTGAATTTGCAGCTGCACGATTTGCCAAAAACAAAAGTTTGGTAGCCAGCGATATTGAAAGCTACTTTGAACAGGTACGGCAATTCATAAATATTGGTAAGCAGTATGTAATTCCTGGCGTTGGTATGATTGGTATGCTTAAAATTGGGCAGTACGATTTCACCCCCAACGAAACCCCTCCACCCGCTGCCGTTCCTAAACCACAACCTAATTTCAACGATACAAAAGCTGAAACAGCATACGAAACCGAAACGGCACAAAAAACAACGAATAAAACAAGTAAGCAAAATTTGTTATCTATCGCTGCCATTTTTATAGGTGTACTAGTTATTGCTGGTATAGGCTATTTTGTATATACACTGGTAACAGGCAATAGTAATAATGTAGAAAATACCGCAGCCGCAGAAATTATTATTCCCGATACTACCGCTACATTAGTACAACCCGATACCCTGTTGCTAAATAGCAACAGCCAAACACAACCCACTAGCGACTCAGTGCTGTACAAGTTTATTCACGAAACAACTGCATCGCGTAACAGAGCCATTAGCAGAACCGCAAAGCTGAAAGCCTATGGTTATAATGCCGACTTCGACAGTATTACCGACCCTAGCACTACGGTTACTAAATACAGGTTGTTTATATCAGCCAGCCGCCTCAATGGTGATACACTCAAATTAAAAGACTCGTTGCAACAACTCTTTACACCTCGTATCATTACCATAGCACAATAGAATTATTTGTACCTTACGGTAAATACATTTGCCGCAAGGCACTATTTTAACCACAAATGGCTAGTAAAAAAATTATAATAACGATAGACGGATTCTCGAGTTGTGGCAAGAGCACACTTGCTAAGCAACTAGCTCGTGAATTGAATTATGTATTTATAGATAGCGGTGCTATGTACCGTGCTATTACATTATATTTTTTACGCAATCACGTTAATTGGGAGAACCAAGCAGAAGTAATTGAAGCCCTACAATCCATTTCACTTCATTTCGCTTACAACCCTATTACCGGCAACAGCGATATTCACCTGAACGATGAAGATGTTGAACCACTCATAAGAGATATGCTAGTAAGTGAAAATGTGAGTGCGGTGGCTGCTATTAAAGAAGTACGCGAGTTTGCTGTGGCTCAACAACAGAAAATGGGCGAACAAAAAGGTATTGTAATGGATGGTAGAGATATAGGTACAACGGTGTTCCCAAATGCAGAGCTTAAAATTTTTGTAACCGCCGACCCTACCATACGTGTAGAACGTCGCTTCAAAGAGTTGTACGATAAGAACCCGCAAATTACCATTGAAGAAGTTCGTACTAATTTAGAAATGCGAGATTATATAGACAGTAATAGAGAAGTTAGCCCTCTTCGAAAAGCCGACGATGCACTCATACTCGATAATTCTAACCTCACCCGCGAACAACAACTTCGCAAAGCATTACATTGGGTGGCCGAACGCACCCAACTTTAACAACAACCAACAACATTGCTTGCCTCTTTTTTACTATTTAACCAAATTCGGAAATGGTAAAGCTAAAAACTCGTACTTTAGTCCACCAATTTAGAAGACTATAAATGATTGAACAAAACAAATGAGAAAGCAAGCATTAACACTGGCAGCTATTACGCTGTTTAGTACCACGCTGTGGGCACAGCAAGTGATTCAAGGAACAGTAAAGAGTAATAACAATGCCCCACTTCCGAAGGCCATCATCACTGCCTTACCTTCTAAAACAAAAACCATCACTAATACCGATGGCACCTTTACGGTAAATACAAAAACCGGAGATACCGCTATTGTAGTAACCCACATTGGTTTTGGAAGTAGAACTATCGCTTTGAACAATGGAAGTGAATTGAACAATATTGTACTTACCGCTTCACTAAGCCAAATTGATGAAGTAGTAGTTATTGGTAACCGCCGAGCCCAGCGTTCTGTGTACAACAGTACCACGCCGGTAGATGTTGTTCGTATCAGCGACTATAAAACGCAAGTACCACAAGCTGGCGTGAACGAACTATTACAACAATTTGTGCCATCATTCAATGCTTTAAAGCAATCGGCATCAGATGGTACAGAGCATATTGATCCTATATCGTTAAGAGGTTTGGGGCCAGACCAGGTTTTGGTACTCGTTAATGGAAAACGTAGGCATACCACCTCATTAATAAACTATCAAAATACCGTTGGTAATGGTGCTGTAGGAACTGATATGAACAGTATTCCAACCTCTGCCATCGAAAAAATTGAGGTGTTGAGAGATGGTGCCTCAGCCCAATACGGTTCAGACGCTATTGCAGGTGTGGTAAATATTATTTTAAAGAAAAACAAGGGATTTACAGTAGGTTTAACCGCAGGTGTTACGGGCCGGGGCGATGGTGAAAGCATTAACTTCAATGCCAACTATGGCTTTGGTTTCGCAAAAAATAAAGGCTTTGTAAATATTACATTTGAATCTAACAATCGTGGTGCAACCAACCGCACGCAAAACCACGACCTGATTATATTTGATCAATCTGCTCAAGGCAATTTTTTTGCATACGCATTTGCGAATAATCCGGCTGACTCAAGAGCTTTTGATGATGCAGAGCTTGTGGCCAGAGGTTTAACGAGAGATGACTTTAACTTTCGAGTTGGCGATGCACAATCGCTTAACCAACAACTATTTGTAAATGCTGGTTATCAGGTTAACGCCACTACCGAGTTGTATGTTACCGCAGGTGCCAGTTACCGTAATGGTAAAGGCTTTGGCTTTCGCCGCTTACCAAGCGAAACCTCAAATGTAATTACAGCCTTACACCCAAACGGCTTTCAACCCAGTTTAAACAGCGTAATTGGCGATTATTCACTCATTGCAGGCATCAGAAAATCAATTAAAGATTGGAAGTTAGACTTTAGCAATACCACTGGTACCAACAACTTTGAGTATGAGGTTAAAAACAGTAATAATAGTTCGCTAGGTAATAATAGCCCCATCAACTTTAAGGCTGGTAGCCATGCCTTCACCCAAAATACTACCAACTTCGATATTAGTAGAACATTTACGCAAGTAAATAACATATTGAACTTAGCGTTTGGTGCAGAATATCGTTGGGAACAATATCAAATAAAAGCTGGCGAAGAAGCAAGCTGGCGCTTGTATAACAACAATCCGAATGGCGTTGCAGGTGTGCAATCATTCCCCGGGTTTAGTCCGGCCAACGCAGTAAAAGCCGATAGAAGCAGCGTTGCAGTTTATGCCGATGCCGATTGGAGTTTTAATAACAAATTAATTGTTGCACTTGCAGGCCGTTTTGAAAATTATACCGATTTTGGTAATACCCTAAATGGTAAGCTAGCATTACGTTACAACTTCACCAATAGCTTTGCATTGAGAGGCGCTGTAAGCACTGGTTTCAGAGCACCATCGTTACATCAACAATACTTTAGTAACTTTTATTCTGATATTGCTCAAAATGGTGGTGGTATTGTGAATAAAGGTATTTTCAATGGTAATAGTGCTGCAGCTAAAGCTTTAGGATTACCTGAATTAAAAGAAGAAACTTCGGTGAACTATAGTGTGGGTATTACTACCAAGCCTACGACCAATATAGTGATTACTGCCGATGCGTATTTGATTGATATTAATGATCGTATTGTAATTACAAGTAGCATTACTGACCCACGTATCACTGCTTTAGGTGTTGAGAGTGGTCGTTTTTTCACCAATGCTATCGATACTAGAACTGTTGGTTTAGATGTTGTAGCAACCTATCAGTTACCTATTAGTTCGAAACAGCGCTTTGATATTGCCTTAGCAGCCAATTTCAATAAAACTGAAATTAAAGACCGCCACTTCCCTACTTCATTAAACAATATCGATCCGAACCAATATTTCGGTCCAGACCAACGTAGTTTGATTGAAACCAATTTCCCGCAGGCTAAGCATACCCTTACGGTAAATTATACATTGCAGCCATTTACATTTACCGTAAGGAACACATACTGGGGTGTAGTAACAAGAGATGGATTCCCATTTGGTATTGTACAAGATCACAAACCTAAAGTTACTACCGACTTGGCAGCAGCATATACGCTTAAAAAGAATACTACTATAACTGTAGGTGTTAACAACTTACTTGATGTATTTCCAGATGTGCAAGCATACGAAAACTCATATTTCGGTGTATTTAAATACGCACCTGTACAAATGGGTGTAGCCGGTAATTATTTTTACACACGTATAACATATACGTTACCATAAGCACTACTTTGTTACATGCATAAACAAATAAGCACCCGTACCGCTCAGGCGATTGTAATATCGAACATGATTGGTACGGGTGTTTTCACTAGTATTGGCTTTCAATTAAGCAGCCTGCATAACACTTGGATTATACTGTTACTCTGGTTGTTTGGCGGTATCCTTTCATTGTTAGGGGCTTTTGCCTATTCAGAGCTAGGTACACGCTACCCAAACAGCGGCGGCGATTACATATATCTTTCAAAAAATATACATCCCATGGCCGGATATTTATCGGCATGGGCATGTTTGTTGGTTGGCTTTTCGGCTCCTGTAAGTTTAGCTGCAATTGCATTTACCAAATACTTTCCTATTGCCGGACTACCATCGAATGTAGTTGCTGTAATTATCATCATCATCATCAGTGCCCTACATAGCTTCACACTTAGCCACAGTAGTAAGCTGCAAAACATTACAACGCTACTGAAGGTAGTATTTATTGTAGTGCTAATAGCAATTGGTTTTGCAGCAATAGATACTTCTAAGAATAACGCAGTAGTATGGAATGGAAACTTTTGGACGGAGCTGAGCAGTGGCGGTTTTGCTGTAAGCATGATTTATGTTTCATTCGCTTACACTGGTTGGAACGCGGCTGCATACATTGCCGATGAAATTAAAGATGCCCAATACAAATTACCAAAAATTTTAATTAACAGCACATTCATTGTAACTGCCATTTACTTACTATTTCAAATTGCAGTTTTATATAACGCAACATTTACCCAACTTGAAGGTAAAGAAGAAGCAAGTCTTATTGCATTTGAAAATATTGTTGGCAAAAATGGTGGCAGATGGATTGGTATTTTTATTGCACTACAATTATTAGCAACCATTAGCTCTTATGTTTGGGTAGGCTCAAGAGTTACATACACCATGGCACAAACCTATACTTTTGTACCCCATGCTCATAAAGCTAATAAACATCAAATACCTGTTACCGCCATTTGGATTCACGCGGTAATAAGTATTGTTATGGTGCTAACCGGTTCATTTGAAAAAATACTTTTGTATGCAGGTTTTGTGTTGCAGTTAATGACTGCTCTGACCATAGCCAGCAGCCTTCTTTTAAAACCAACAAAGGCAACATTCATAACACCATTGAAGCCTTGGCCGCAAATTATTTTTTTACTTTTTAGTGCTTATGTACTCGCCTATACCATGTACGATAGACCGTTTGAAAGTTGTATTGGCATTGGCATAATTGCTTTAGGCGTACCCTTTTATTACCTTGGCAAGCAGCGAAAACATGTATAAAAAAAGGCATTCTATAGAATGCCTTTTTTTATTGTATTTACTTACAAAACTGATTTAGCTTTTAATACGACCTTTTTCACTCTCTAAACCAGTTTGGCGTTCACGGCTTGCTTTGATTTGATTACTACCAAAGCGATAGGTAAAGTTGATACGCACTGTACGACTTTCCCATGTACCACCTCCATTAATGATTGTACCAGCATAGTTACTATTAGCCTTCCATGGTGCTGTAAAGAATATGTCGGTAACACTCACTTTAACAGTAGCCTTTTTTTGCATCAGTTGCTTTTGTAAGCCAACATCTAAAGCACCTTGGCTCTTCGTACGCCATGTACCACCCCACACACTCGGACCATTAAACCATCCGCTTACTTCTGCCGTATAATCTTTACCAAGGGTAAATGTTTGTTGCATGTAAGCACCTACACCCCAAATGTTTAAGTCAATTTTATTCGGTCCAAAAGTACCTTGATACTTTTGATAGTTCGTCCAAACATTGGCATAACCATTCCACCATTTTGTAATAGGTAACGGAGCACTAATATTCAAATTCCATATTTGTTGTGTAGCCAAATTACGTTCTTGAATATAGGTGGCATTACCGATTGTATCCGTAATTTGAGTACTAAAATCTTTCACTTTGCTATAACCGATAGTAGTGTTAATCATTCCCAAAAAAGTATGAGTTAACTGAATATTATCAGTGTATTGCGGGCGTAAGAATGCATTCCCTTTTTGGTAGGTTAATTCATCAAGTTTATTTTCAAATGGGTTTAAATCTTGATAGGTAGGACGATCGATTCTACGACTATAGTTCAAGTTTAATGTGTGCTTTTGATTGATGTTGTACGTTAATGCACCACTTGGAAAAAAGTCGAGATAATTACGCTTCACTACCTGATCGGCTTGTATGATACCATCTTGACGCTGCAAATCGCCTTCACTATTAGTTTGTTCTGCACGTATACCTGCTTGAATACTCCATTTGGCGTTGATTTGACGGTTATAATTTACGTAAGCAGCATTCACATTCTCGGTATACTTGAAGCTATTGCTTTTATCGAGTAACTTCACATCGTTACCGTTAATAACGTTCCAAAAATCGAATGAATTTTTTGTAATTACATATGAACTTTTCACACCAAAGCCTAGTTTTCCCTTCCATTTATTCATTTCAACATCGGCTTTAATGGTATAAATATCAATATCGGTTGGTGTGCTGTTTTTATAGATAGCAGTGTATAAAGGATTGTTATTAGCATCTACATAATAATTCGGTTGCATACTACGACCTGTGCCTCTAAACAAACCATAATCGGCATCAACATTAATTTCTAATCCAGCAGTATCGGCATATTTATAGTTTAGGTTATTATTCAAATTAGTTCTACTACCTGGAACATTGTTGAATGCATGCAATCGGCGTGCAAAGTTTTTGTTGTTTGCACTGTAGATATCGGTAACACCGTACGAACCCCAGTTACCATCGCTTAGGCTACCATTCATCATTACACCGAAGGTGCTACGTTTAGTTGCAAAGAAATCGGCACCTACTTTGAAATTATAATTCGGGAAGTTGGCTCTGTTAGTACTACGCTGAATAAATAAGGTATCTTTTTGTGTACGATCTAAATTGAGCGTATTTTCATAGATGCCCCAATTAGCACTTGCATTACCGAATATGTTCACCTTTTTATCACGATAATTTAAATTCAAAGCAACATTGCCTTTGGGAGTAACACCTTGCACAAATCCCGCATTTACACTACCGTTGGTGCCAAATTTTTTATTCTTCTTTAAACGAATATTAATTACGCCAGCGTTACCGCTAGCATCGTATTTAGCACTTGGGTTACTTATCATTTCAATAGCTTCAATATCATTGCTATTCAAACTTTTTAAATAGGCAGCCAAACTAGTGCCATCTAATTGCATCATTTTTCCATCAACATAAATACGAACACCGGTTTTGCCCATCATGGTAATATTATCATTATTATCAACCTGCACGCCCGGACTTTTTTGTAATAATTCTAATGCATTGCTACCCGTAGCATTAATGCTATTTTCAACGTTAAATACAGTTTTATCTGCTTTTACTTCAATTAATGGTTTGCGTGAAGTAACTGTAACAGCATCTAATTTTTTTGATGTTTGTTGTAACGTAATTGTGGCTACTGTAATAGGTGTTCCTGCATATTCAAACACGTTAGATGCAGTTGTTTCGTAACCAAGCAAGGTGTATCTGATGAAGTAGCTACCCTGCTTAACTGCAGCTAGCGAAAATGTACCATTAGCGTCTGTTACACCTGCTTTTGCAAGCGTACTGTCTTTTGCTTTTAATAATTGAATGGTTACAGCTGCTACAGGCTTACCACCTTCGCTTAATACCTTACCACTGATAGCTGGGTTTTGTGCATAGGTTGCAGCAGTTAGAGTTGAAAATAGTATGGTTAACAACCATACAAATTGCTTTCTCATTGTTTTGTTTTTTTAAGGTTTCTGGGTTATCTGTATGCAAAACGACTTCTTTTGTTACAACGCAACCAGCTAAATATGGACGAGTGCCCATTTTTTGCGGATATATGGTTACCGCTTATACTAGCGTTTTGAAGAACGGATATATATGATGATGAATTGCAAAGTGTGAATACATTTACCGTAAGGTTATATTCATAGAATAAAAAGTAAGGGGGTTCGCCAATGGCGAACCCCTTTACTTTTTATAGTATACACTTACGCGTAAATGTGCTATTAATTACAATGTTTTCAAAACATCGTTCATGCTTCGAACTGCATCGGCACTTTTGTTGAACAATGCTTGCTCTGCATCGTTCAATGTAAAGTCAACAATCTTTTCCCAGCCCTGCTTACCAATAATCACAGGTACTCCCAAACAAATATCGTTTTGGCCATACTCGCCTTCTAAACTTACGCAACAAGTAAATAGTTTCTTTTCGTCACGTACAATAGATTCAACCAAGGCAGCTCCGGCTGCACCTGGTGCGTACCAAGCACTTGTACCAATTAACTTCGTTAAAGTAGCACCACCTACCATTGTATCGTTCACAATAGCTTGTTGTTCTTCTTCTGTTAAGAAGTTACTTACTGGAACACTATTCCAAGTAGCTAAGCGAATTAAAGGGATCATGGTAGTATCGCCGTGGCCACCAACTACCACTGCATTTAAATCGGCAGGGCTGCAACCCAACCGTTGGCTAATTTGATATTTGAAACGACTGCTATCGAGAATACCACCCATACCAATAATGCGGTGCTTAGGTAACCCTGTGCTGCGTAATGCCAAGTAAGTCATAGTATCCATTGGGTTACTAATAACAACTATAATAGCATTAGGGCTATACTTTAAAATGTTTTCACATACACCCTTTACAATACCTGCGTTAGTACCAATAAGTTCTTCACGCGTCATACCCGGCTTACGCGGAATACCACTTGTAATAACTACTACATCGCTACCTGCGGTTTTGCTGTAATCGTTAGTGCTACCGGTAATTTTAGTGTCGAAACCAAGTAAGGTAGCGGTTTGCATCATATCCTGAGCTTTACCTTCGGCCAATCCTTCTTTGATGTCTAGTAACACTAGTTCTTGGCATAATTCTTTGCGTGCAATGTTATCGGCACAAGTTGCACCTACTGCGCCAGCACCTACTACGGTAATTTTCATACGACTAAAATTTATAAGCGGTTGATGAATTTTTTGCACCGCAAAAGTACATCGCCACAAAGCATTTGCAGCATAAAAAACAAATATTTCAAGCCTTATGACGAGATTTTGTAGAACAGCTAACACAAATCACCTTACGGTAAATGATTATCAGCCATTTACCGTAAGGTATATGATAAAGCTCATTGATTTTTTGAATTTGTTAGAAACGTACCACCGGACATTTCAGTGATTTGCCGGTGTTAAACACGCCTGTTTTAACCAAGCTAAATTCATAAGCACCTTGTCCACCGTTGAATGAACTTAAGGCACTACTTGTGGCATCGTAATTAATGGTTAGCTTAAAATCGTTCCATTGATAGCCAACCATTGGTATAATGGCATCGGCATTACGATAATAGATTCCGGCAATAAGTTGTGTTGCGCCATCGCCACTAAGGTTGTAATTGGCATTAATGCCCAGCACCGTTTCTGTAGCCCTTGCCATTTGGCTATAATACAAGTTAGGGTTTATAATCCACTGATCATTGAGCTTAAAGGTGCCATTTAAAAAAGCGGTGTAACGCATGGGAACCTTAGCTTCGGGGCTGTTACTAAAAAAAGATTCACTCGGTTGATTAATGTGTGCAACAGCAATACCAGCATTGATATATGAATTCTCAGATGGGAAGTAGGCATAATTTAAACCAACATTCAAATCGAAATAACCTACGTTATTATTTAAAAACAACTCGCCATTAGGCTGTGCTACATCAAAAAATTTACCATTCCATTGGTTATCAAAAGTAAGCTTCGATGGGTCTACACGTTTTTGTACATACCCACCCTGAAAGCCAATGCTTATAAGGCTTGCCAAGCCCAGTACCTGATGATAAGCAACACTGCCCTGAATACGTGTTGCACTTAAATTACCACTGCCTGCACGGTCGGTACTTACAGCACCCCCTACACCAACCCATCCGTTCTCAAAGCGGTTGGCAAATAATTGTACATCGCCCCAAGCACTAAATGTTTTATATGGAAAAGGTGTAAGGGTAGCCCATTGATTGCGATAGTTAACCCCTGCCCTCCAATCTACATCAGGTGCAAAACCTGTGTTGGCAGGGTTCACTAGCAAAGGAGCATTAAAATATTGCGAGAAGTGTAGATCTTGAGCATTTACTTGCGTAAATAAAATACCCATAAGGAACATCCCTAAAGAGATGTGTTTGCCGGTGTAATAGATAATATGTTGTATATGTTGCTTCATTAGGGTTGCTTTTGCAAGCAGTAGTTATGGGTAATTTATCTTAGTAATGTGATATCACCTTTTTTTTGAAGTTTAGTACCGTCTGAAAATTCTAGGTCGAGCACGTAGTTAAAAACATCTTGTGCTTGTAATACACCTTGATATTTTCCATCCCACCCCTGATTAGGGTTGGTTCCTTGATATACAAGCTGGCCCCATCTATTAAAAATTCGCCAGTTCATACGCGTAATACCAAAACCACGCACACGTACAACATCGTTAACACCATCGCCATTGGGCGTAAAAGCAGAAGCTACATCTACCAAAGGCTCTACACTACTACGTAAGTTCACACAACTATCGGCCTCGCACCCAAATTGATTGCGTGCTTTTAAACATACTTGAAACGTTGCACTACGTTGATAGGTGTGTTGCACTAACGTGTCGGTTCTAGTGGTAACCAAACTATCGCCATCACCAAAAAGCCAGCGATAATAATTACCGCCCGAACTTGTATTTACGAAACTAACTGGGGTATTGGTTTCTGGTGGGTTGGGTGAAAAGCTAAATCTAACGGTAGGACTACTACTCACCGTAATGTTAAAAGAGGTACTATCAACCAAATTACAAGTGCCTGAGTCGGTTGCAATGAGGGTGATACGATAGTTACCCGGCGTATTATACAAGTGAGTTGGATTTCGCTCGGTACTTGTAGTGCCATCGCCTAAACGCCAAAAAAATGTTTGACCTGCAATAGATATGTTATTGAAACTTGCGTTATTAGGAATACAAACACTTAGAGGGGTTGTAAATCGTGCCACTACTGCTGCTGCTGCACGAATTACTTCGAATGCAGTATCGGGTGCATTACAGTAATTGGTATCGGTTAAAATAAGGCGAACATTATAAGTTCCTGATGAGGCATAAGCTTTGGTTACGCGTTGGTTACCTGTTGTAAGTGTGGTACCATCATCAAACAACCAAGTAAAGCTATTGTTACGAAATGGCTTATTGGGCGGAGGCACACTGGTATTCACAAACTCGTACTTTAATGAGTCGCAGGGTAGTAACTTAATACTATTGAAACTAACCCCAGCATCATCATTTCTAACTCTGATATTCACGAAACTGGTATCGGCAATATTACATGTATTACTATCGATAGCAATTAACCTAACCCTAAAGGTACCGGGAGTATTAAAAGTATGAGTTGTAGTTGGCGTGGTAGTGGTAAAATCGCCAGACCCATCACCAAAATTCCAAACGTATTTTTGGGCTATCGCAATAGTGTCGGAAAAATTCACTAATAGCGGTACACACCCAGAAGTATCTCTTGTACTGCCCGGAATAGTACTTTTTAAACCACTACCCACTCCAGCAAAATCAAGTGCTATTTTAAATACTGCAAGGTTACATTGAGCACCTTGTCCACTATTATTTACATCGCTATCAACACCTGCTGTAACAGGGAAGCCGCTTCCACCTTGTCCTTTACAACTGCATACAGCATGGTATATTACACCTTGTGCATCGAACCGGCTTGTTCCACCATCTACATGATCGCCGAAACCGCCAAATGCACCATATAACCCGCCATAGAGCTGCCGAACGGCATTTTTTTCTAACACAAATAAGTAAAAATCGCTACCATCGCCCTGATAATTTGGGTTAACAGGGTTCACTATTGGCATACCATTGGTGCCGGCATGGGGGTAACCTTGCGAGCTATTAATGCCCCCCCCCCATCCACTTACGTAAACGTTCTCGCAACGATCTACCAGAAATGCAATAGGTGATATATCTGGGTTTTGTTGGCCTTTACCAAAATTAGCACTGTACACCCAAGCGTTTAAATCGGGGTTAATTTTGGCTACAAATTGCTTGCCTGCTACTTGGTTATTGTTGTTGTTGAAAGGACTGTTACGTACCGTCCAAGCTACTGTAGTAGTACCCATAATATATACAAAACCGGCTTTATCGCATTGTATACCATACAACATATCATTACCGTTGGTACCCATGTAGGTAGCTGCCATTAGCTGCCCAGTTGTACCATTGTACATAGCAATAAAACCATCGGTCTGCCCGCCTTGAAAAGTATTGTGAAGTACAGATTGATTATTAACCCCAGGTAAGTCGCTACTTGTGGTTGCACCAGCTACATAAATATTACCTGTGATAGGACTAACATCGAGCACGAAACATGCATCTTGCCCTGTACCACCAAAGTGTGTTGCAAATACTACATTACTCAAGTTGCTAGACAATAAAAGTAATAAGCCATCTTGGCCACCGGCATTGCTTGCTTGCGGAGCTCCTGTTGTAGTGGGGAAATCGGTACTTTGTGTACTCGTTGCCAACAAAATATTACCTCTGCCATCAACATTTACTTCACTGCGAGCATCATCGCCATAATTGCGGCGAATGGTTTCTAAACCAGTGGGATTCACAAATTTCGGACGAATATTCACACCATCATCGCCTGTGCCACCGAGCCTTCTACTGCCTACAAGTGCTGTACCGGCAGCGTTAAATCTGGTTATTACAATATCGTTCTGGCCACCGGGACCATAATTAGCTACAGTAGTTGGATAGTTGCTACTAGAACTCCGTCCGGCGATAATTAAATCGAACCCATCCACTACCAAACTGTGAGGCTGCTCGTTACCACTGCCTCCTAAATAAGTGCTGTATAACTGGGTAGAACCGTTCGATGAAAATTTAGTGATTGCCATATCAAAACCACCAGAACTGCCCTCTGCTACACCTCCTTGAAATTGGTTAGGTGCAATACCATTAATGCGACGATAACCAGTTGCAAATGCTACACCACCGCCATATAAGTTGCCTAATCCATCGTAGGTTGCAGTATATCCCCAGTTATCAGCACTACTTCCAGAATAGGCTGAAAAAATAAGCACCGGATCAATTACCAGTGTTTTTGTTTTATCGTAGGGTGCAGCCACAAACCGTACAATGTTACCACTGTCTACTACATATTTCACATACACTTCTTTGCGGCCTTCAGGAGCAGAAGTGTAACTGTATGGCTTTGCTTCTTTTATAGTGGCTACACTGGTAGGTATTACAAGCGTACCATCATTTACCGTAAGGTTAGTTACACCGTTGAATTGCAAACGAATTTGATTGATATCGGCTCCGGGCTTCAAAATAAAATCGTACTTCACTTTACCATTATCGGTGTAGTATCGAACATCAATTCCATTGTAAATATTTTGATAGGTTACTGCTTGAAAAATACCACAGCCACTAGCCCATTGGTTAGGGTTATTACCTAAAAAATAATTGTTATATTTTGTTAACTTTTTTTCAGGTACGATAATGGCGTTTGAATTGGCGCCTGCAAAACTTACTTCGTAATAGTGCGTTCTGAGTAATAGGTCTTCTTCCCTTGCGGGTAAAGGTTGATGCGGCTTACCAATACCTTCTTTTTCTCCATGATAATGCCCACCATAAAACGTTGTAATAGTATTAATATCGTCGGGATGATGCAGTGCCATTTTATACCCGTTAGACAGCAAAAAAATAGCACCAAACGATAGCTGACCTTTAAAACGAACTTGTGTATCCCACTGGCCTTTATTCTCTACAAACTCAATGTATTGTGCGTTACTTTCGATAACAAATGCAAGAGTAGCAGTTATAATGAGCATCCGCCAAAACCAAGCCAATGCTACCCTTTTTTGACGCTCTGCATCGCTGGATTTGGCCAATAATGGCTTTCGCTTAGTATGAAATACTTGGGGGTAATATGTGGTGTGTACTTTCAACAATCTTAGGTTAATATAACAATAAATATTGTAACGTTAAAACCTACTCAATGTTGCTAAGAAATTTTACTCCAACCTGTTTTTCCTTTTTGCGACATCAAGTAATGTTTTAATCTTTCGTGCTGTGGCAAGCTAAGGTTTTCATCGCTAGTAACCAGCATTTCGGCTTGTTCTTTTGCAACTTCTAACATTGCTTTATCATTTATCAAACTAGCTAACTTAAAATTAAGTGCACCACTTTGCCGCGTTCCTTCGATATCGCCAGGGCCACGTAGTTCTAAATCTTTTTCTGCAATTGTAAAACCATCGTTAGTGGCACACATTATTTTAATACGTTCACGAGCTTCGTTGCTTAGCTTGCTACCAGTTATGAGTATGCAATAACTTTTTTCGCTGCCTCTACCAACGCGGCCTCGTAACTGGTGCAACTGACTTAAACCGAACTTTTCAGAACTCTCAATCACCATTACTGTTGCATTTGGCACGTTCACCCCTACTTCAATTACGGTTGTACTCACCATAATTTGGGTATCGTTTTTAACAAAGCGTTGCATATTCATCTCCTTTTGATCGGCAGGTTGGCGGCCGTGTACCATGCTGATCCAATACTTTGGTTCAGGAAAGTAAGATTTCACTTGCTCAACGCCTTCCATTAAGCTTTCGTAGCTTAATTTTTCACTCTCTTCGATTAAAGGATAAATGAAGTATGCTTGCCTGCCTTTTGCGATTTCGGTTCTAACGAATTCCATTACAGATGCTCTAGCCATTTCATTACGGTGTACGGTATGAATGGGCTGCCTGCCTGGCGGTAGTTCATCCAATACTGAATAATCTAAATCGCCATAGGCTGTCATTGCTAAGGTACGTGGTATGGGTGTTGCAGTCATTACCAGCACATGCGGAGGTAAGCTTGCTTTTTCCCAAAGCCTGGCACGTTGCGCTACCCCAAAACGGTGCTGTTCATCAACAATGGCAAGTCCGAGATTGGCAAATTGCACTTTATCTTCAATAATAGCATGTGTGCCCACTACCATTTGTATAGTGCCATCTTGCAAGCCCGCTAATGTTGCCTTACGCTCGGCTGTTTTGGTACTACCTGTAAGAAGTTTAATTGTAACCGGCAGGTCTTTTAAAAGTTCGCTCAGTCCGTTAAAATGCTGTTGTGCTAAAATTTCGGTAGGTGCCATCAAGCAGCTTTGGTAACCATTGTCGGCCGCTAACAGCATACTCAATAAGGCAACCATGGTTTTTCCGGAGCCAACATCGCCTTGTAATAAGCGATTCATTTGCTTGCCTCTAGCTGTATCTATTCTAATTTCTTTGATAACTCTCTTTTGAGCGCCTGTTAACTCAAATGGTAAGTAATGATTATAAAAATCGTTGAAAAGGTTACCTACTTTTTCAAACACTACCCCTCTGCTAGTTTGGTGGCGTTGCACTTTTACCAGTTGTAGCCTTACTTGTGCTATAAATAGTTCTTCGAATTTCAGGCGGCGTAATGCGGCATCGTAATCGGTTGGGGTTGGTGGAAAATGTATGTATTTAAAAGCCTCATAACGCCCTATTAATCGTAACGACTGCAACAATGTATCAGGTAAGTTTTCCGGCAGATCGGCAGGTTGGATGGTTTGCAGCAATACTTCTGTAAGTTTGGCTAATTGCCTTCCGTTCAACCCTTTTACTTTCAATTTTTCTGTACTCGGATAAATAGGGTCGAGCACGGGCTTGCCTTTTACCGCAAGGTTATTAAATGCTTCCATTTCGGGATGCACCATTTGTGGCCTACCGTTAAAATAACCGGTTTTGCCATATACCAACTTGCTTTGCCCAACTTCTAAAGCTTTTTGTACCCAACTAATACCCTGAAACCATGTGAGTTCTAGTGTTCCGGTACTATCTTTCAAATGAGCTATCAGGCGTTTGGCACGGCCAGCACCTGTTAACTCAACGTGTACAATAACACCTGCTACTTGTATATAATCGGTATCGGGTTTGATATCGGCGATACGACTTACGCTAGTTTTATCGAGATGGCGTAACGGAAAATGGTTTAATAAATCGCCAAACGTGAAAATGTTGAGCTCTTTACGCAGCATATCGCCACGTATAGGCCCAACACCTTTTAAATATTCTATGGGAGTATCTAAGTTATACAAGCGTTATAATTTCCAATGCGGCAATATACTTGGCTTTCAAATATTGTGCACTTAGAATTATACCTTACGGTAAATGTATACGCAACTATGATGGCAATAACAACATCATTTACCGTAAGGTGGCTACCATTGCTTTTATTTTTGATTGTAAGCCTTTGCTTACGGGGGTAACCGGTAAGCGCACAATGTTGCTTACAATGCCTAGCTCGTATAAAAATGCTTTAACACCAGCAGGATTATTTTCGGCAAAGAGCATATCGTATGCTGGTAATAATTGATACTGTATTGCTTGCGCCTCTTTGAATTGGTAGTTTAAAGCATGTGTAATGAGGCTGCTAAATTGCTTGGGGAAGCAATTTGCTGCAACACTAATTACACCTTGCATGCCACAAGCAATTTGTGCCATGGCCAAGTTATCGTCGCCACTAACTACTAAAAAATCGCTGGGTACGTTTTTAATGATTTCCATGCACTGTGCCATATCGCCACTTGCTTCTTTAATGCCTACAATATTTGGCACATCGTTGGCAAGGCGAATGGTAGTTTCGGCTGTCATATTTCTTCCGGTACGGCCGGGTACATTATACAGTAGTATGGGTTTATCGCTCGCTTCTGCGAAAGCTTTGTAGTGTACATACAAGCCCTCTTGACTAGGCTTGTTATAGTAAGGGGCGGCACTTAAAATGGCTGTTATGCCTTGTAAGTTGAAATGCTGCAGGTCGTCAATGAGTTGTTGGGTATTATTACCACCTACACCTAAAACAACTGGTACACGATTATTCACATGCGTTACCGTAAATGCTGCAATAGCTTGCTTTTCGGCAGTTGTAAGTGTAGGCGTTTCGCCGGTAGTACCTAAGCTTACTACATAATTTACACCATGGCTTATTACATAGTCGATAAGCTTACTTAGTGCCTCAAAATCTACTTCGTTATTTGGCTTGAAAGGGGTTACTAATGCCACCCCTGTTCCATGTAGAGCGGTAGTTACGGAACGCATATGCTAGTATAAATGCTTAAAAAAATACTGTTTCAATAAAACTAAACTTCTTCCCAATGCCCCATACGACTAAATTTTTCGATGCGCTCCTGCACCCTTTGTTCAGATGGTACTTGCCTTATTTCTGCAAGTGCTTTTTTAATACATTGTTTGAGTTTTTCGGCGGCTTCTGTGTAATCCCAATGGGCGCCACCGGCAGGTTCTGGTACAATTTCATCTACCAATCCAAACGATTTCATATCATTTGCCGTAAGGCGTAATTGCTCGGCGGCTACTTCTTTTTTATCCCAGCTACGCCATAATATAGAGCTGCAACTTTCAGGAGAAATTACGGTGTACCAAGTATTTTCCATCATAAGAACACGGTCGCCAACGCCAATACCTAAAGCCCCCCCACTTGCTCCCTCACCAATGATTACGCAGATAACCGGAACTTTTAGGCGAATCATTTCATAGATGTTTCTTGCGATGGCTTCGCCTTGGCCACGCTCTTCGGCTTCAAGACCTGGGTAGGCCCCGGGTGTATCGATCAGTGTAACAATGGGTTTATTGAATTTTTCGGCCAACTTCATTAAACGTAATGCCTTGCGGTAGCCTTCGGGGTTGGCCATACCAAAATTTCGGAGTTGGCGTAGTTTGGTGTTAGCACCTTTCTGCTGGCCAATAAACATAACAGTTTCTCCATCGAAGTTGGCAAAGCCACCTACCATGGCTTTATCATCTTTCACATTACGGTCGCCATGTAATTCGAGAAAATCGGTTGTCATTTTCTCAATATACTTTAAAGTATATGGCCTATCGGGATGGCGGCTTAGTTGTACACGCTGCCATGGGGTAAGGTGCTCAGTGATTTCTTTTCGCTTCTCTATGATACTGGCTTCGAGCTGTTCTATGATAGCTTGGTAATTGACCTTCGGATTTTTCTCTGCAAGTCGTTTATTTTCCTCAATTTCTTCATAAAGCTCTTTAATGGGCTTTTCAAAATCGAGAAACTGACGGTTGGGGTATTGCGGCATAATCGAATAAATTCGGGCGGTAAAAATATTACCTTAAGGTTAACGAGCAAAACCGTAATTCTTAACATTGGCATACAAAACGATTAAGGTTTTGCACATTGTGGTGCTTCTTTCTTAAAATCAAAGCATTGCAGTGCTTTGAATTTTGTATCAATACCTTACGGTAAATAAAAAACTCCCCTACTTGTGTAGAGGAGTTTTGATGTTGTATGCTAACTACTGGCAATTATTTGCCTTCGTTACCTTCTAACTTAGCACGGATTTCGGCTAAAGCACCTAAATCGCCAAGGGTTGATTTTTCAACTTTAGATTGAAGGTTTTTCACAGCTTTTTTAGTAGCATCGGCTTGTGCTTTTGCTTCTTTTTTCTCTGCTTCGCGCACTTCTTCTTGTGCAGCTTCCCAGATACGGCTGTGGCTAACTACGATACGTTTTTCGTTACGATCGAACTCGATTACAACAAATTGAGCTGTTTCGTCGATAGCTACTTGCTTACCATCTTCTTTATTTAAGTGGCGAGCAGGTGCAAAACCTTCTAAACCGTAAGGTAATTGTACTGTAGCCCCCTTGTCGTCACGGCGTGTTACCGTTCCCTCGTGAATACTTCCGATAGCGAAAGTATCTTCGAGGGTATTCCAAGGATCTTCTTCTAATTGTTTGTGGCCTAACTGTAGCTTGCGATTTTCTTTATCAATGTTTAAGATAATAACATCGATGTTTTCGCCAGCTTTTACAAACTCACTTGGGTGGTTGTAACGCTTCAACCAGCTTAAATCGCTGATGTGAATCATACCACCAATACCTGGTTCAAGTTCAACAAATACACCGTAAGGTGTAATGTTTTTAACTAAACCGCTATGCTTGCTGTTTTCTGGGAATTTGTTTTCGATGGTATTCCAAGGATCTTCAGTTAATTGCTTGATACTTAAGCTCATTTTGCGGCTATCCTTATCAAGGGTAACTACTTTAGCTTCGTATTCGTCATTTAACTTAAAGAATTCTTTGGCATTGATTGGTGTGTTCGCCCATGTAATTTCACTTACGTGTACTAAACCTTCAACACCAGGTTGAATTTCTAAGAAAGCACCGTAATCTTCAATGTTCACTACCTTACCTTTCACGCTTGCACCTTCGTGAATCCACTCAGGCAATACATCCCAAGGATGCGGTGTTAATTGCTTCAAGCCAAGGCTGATACGCTTCTTGTCGTCGTCGAAGTCTAATACTACTACGTTCAACTTCTGATCCATCTTCAATACTTCAGAAGGATGGCTGATGCGACCCCAAGAGATATCGGTGATGTATAATAAGCCATCTAAGCCACCAAGGTCCATGAACGCACCAAAGTCGGTGATGTTCTTAACAGTACCTTCCAACACCTGACCTTTTTCCAACTTGCTGATGATTTCGGCACGTTGAGCTTCGATATCGCTTTCAATAAGTGCCTTGTGAGATACCACAGCATTTTTGATCGCTTCGTTGATTTTAACCACTTTGAATTCCATGGTTTTGCCAACAAATTGATCGTAATCTGTAACGGGCTTCACATCGATCTGAGAACCTGGTAAGAATGTTTCCATACCAAACACATCAACGATCAAGCCACCTTTTGTTTTGCTGGTAACAGTACCTGTAATAACTTCACCTGTTTTGTGTACTTCCACAATACGTTCCCAAGCACGGAAAATGCGGGCACTTTTGCGGCTAAGGTGTAAGTTACCGTTACGGTCTTCTTTTTCAACTACCATTACTTCTACTACATCGCCCACTTGAAGGCTTGGTAAGTCGCGGAATTCGTTGAAGCTAACCAAACCATCGCTTTTGAACCCGATGTTGATTACTACATCTGTTTTAGTTAAAGCTTCTACTGAACCTTTAACGATTTCGCCATCTTCGATTTGTACGAAGGTGTTTTCGTATACAGCATCGTATTTGGCTTTTTCGTCGGCACTGTAATGGGCTACGTTGCGCTTGTCTACAGTCCAATCGAAATCATCATGAGCAGTTTCTACTACTGGCTCAGCTACAGGTGCATTTGTTGTCGCAGTAGTAGCGGTTTCAGCTGGTTGTTCAGCTGCGGCACCGTTCTCCTGTGCATCTGCGTTTAATTGTTTTAGAATAAAATTCATAAAAAACCCCCGTTGGTTTAAATCGGGGGTGCAAAAGTAGGAAATATTTCGGAAGCGTTGGTATTTACCGTAAGGAAAATACCTTAACGCATTAAATACATTTTGCCGTAGCCGTTATTGAAGTACTGATCAGTATTAACAGTGCCGCCGGCGCCATCGAAACTTGGAAGTTTATCGAGGGCTTTGCCGTTGAGGTTGGTAATAACACGGTACAAGTACACACCGTTGGCTAGTTTTTGGCCATACATATCGGTTCCATCCCATTTGTACTCGGTGATGTTACGGCCAATTTGCAGTGGCCCTAGTTCGTTTTTATTGATTTCTTTCACAATTTTTCCGGTGATTGTTAAGATTTGTATTCGAAGTTGTTGTGGTACTTGGCTGCCTGTAAGGGTGAATACAAAAGCGGTACTTGTGGTGAATGGGTTGGGGTAATTGAACAAATGACTAATCATTGGGGTGTTGATTACCTTAAAGGCAACTCTATACTCAATAATACCGCTGGGGTTATTGCTTTTATCGCGGCCACGTATGTATAATTCGTAATCGCCATCTTCTTGCAGGGCCGGATTAAACTCAATAGAGGCTACATTGTTCGCACCATTAGTGGCAGGTATAAAACGTAAAGTATCGCCACCAAAATTGTAACGCTTGAGCACACCATTTGGCATTCGTAATTGTACGTTAAGTACAGTGGTATCGTCGAGTAATAAAAAGCGAGCATTGTCTTGCAATTTGGCAACAATGCGTGGCTTGCTGCTTACGATATCGTTATTAAGAATGTGTACACCATCGAATGTTACATCGAGTGTTGGGCGTACTACATCGGGCTGTACTAAGATGTTTTTGTATAGTACATTGTTGAAACGAAATTGCTCTGCCGGTGTATTATTGGGGTTAACATCTATAAATAAGTTGTTGTTGCCAATAAAATTGCGACTATCAAAGCTTGCTCTAATGATAGCAGTATCGCCGGGTTGCAAAGGCTTTAACTTAGGATGGCTTACAACCGTTGCTTGGTTAGCAGCGTTAAAGAGCGTCATATTTACCGTAAGGCTATCGGTATAAGCAATATCGCTTACGTTCTTAAAGGCAATACTGGTAAGCATTCTATCGCCTACCTCTAGTGTATCTTTTATCTCAGTAAATACATTGGCAGCTAATGCCCCTTCGGGTAAGGCATCGTATAACACACGCCAATACACCAATTGTGCTGGTGTGAAATGAACACTGTCTTTGTTCATCATTCGCAAACGCAAACGTGGGAATTGTACTGCATCTATATTACTGATATCAACGTTGGTTTCGGTACTGCTGAGTGTTCGCAGTACAGTTTCTTGCGCTTGTGCATTCACTCCAATAATATCTACTGAAACACGGTCGCCTCCGCTATTATCGAGTGAGGTAACACGCCATTGAGCACGCTTCCAAGCCCTTGCTGCTCCCCAAACAGGCGAAGTAATGTAGCCTAAACTATCGGGCTTGGGAACATTACGTGTAAGGGTAAAACGATCAAAAATACCTTGCGTGAATTGGCTTGCCGGATTGAAGGTAGTATTACCCTTACGGTAAATGAAGGCAAAGGCCCTGAACCTGTTAAAGCTATCTATATCATTAAAGCCGGCCGCTTTTAACCGATGATAAAAAGTATTGCCGGCACCGAACCATTGTTCATCGTTACGCCAAACATCTGCAAATGGTGTAGCTGCATTGTTAACATCTACAATAATGCGTGCCGTTACAATAGCACCCGCCGGAACCCAATCTAAAAAATCACGCATTCTGCGGCGGCCGGTTGTGTCTAAGTAACTGAATTCAAAATTGTACTGTGCCCCTGTTCTGCCGGCACATGCAGCAACACTGCCTAAGAATCCTCCATAAGGTGCCCCTGTACCAATGGTGGAAGGAACAGCCTGATTAAAGTATGGCCTTAATGTAACCGGATCAAACACATTATAAATAATACTATTACCTAAGCAAGCACTTGCCGAAACAATAACACCATTTATGTTCACTGAGAAGTCAACATCTTGCGTACCGCCAGTTGGGAATATTGTTTGATTAATAGAAAATGCCGATAAAATATCTACAAACTGCCAACGCCTTGTTGCACTATCTAATCTAATTCGTTCTCCACCGCTACGTGCATGTTGAAAATAATGGCTTTGGTTAAAACCATGCTGATTACCCGACATGTAAGTGAAACTACTCATATTCCACCTCGCTACCTGACCTGTAGGAACGGCCGTTGCCACTCGCCAATAATACACCGTACTATCTGTGAATGTTAACCCCGGACTATATTCTAACACACCGCCAATGCTACTGATTACGGTACTACGCTTTAGCGGACTATTGAAAGCTTCTGTGGTATCAATTTCCATCCAATATGTACGGCTCGCCGATGCGGGGCTGGCAGTACTTGCGGTGAGCTTCACCGATTGGGTACTTACGATGCTGTAATTCAATGGAAAAACGGGCTTCACATCATCTTCACCAATGAAAAAACTAACAGTAGCAACATTATTGGTTTCTGTAACTTCATCGTACCGATTATCGCCATCTATAGTAACAATAATTCGATTTTCTCCCCTATCTCTGCTCGGCAATACCGGCAATTGCAAGGTGATACTATCGGCAAAACGGATACTACGAATACGGCTATTGTACACAGTTGCGAAACTACCATCGGGGTATTGTCGTCTAATATTTACCAATACACTATCGCCAGTAGCCTTTCCGAGATTATATAAAACTGATTTTACTGTAAATTGATTGTCTGCCACCGATACCACCTGCGGACTTAAAGTAACCGTAGCATTTTCAACAGCAAAATCTGGTGAGGGTGCTGCATTTATTTTCAATACCGGGTCACCATGTAAGGTATTTGTTTCTGCATGTAATCTAGTGGTTAAAGTATCGAAATTAAACTGACCTGCATAAGCGATAGATTCCTGAATATTCAAACCTATAGGTTTGTTATAACCACTACGAGCCAATGATCTATAAAACCCACTGTTTAAGTAATCTAAGAAAGTAGTAACACCGAAATGTGTACTTGCTAAAAATGCTATGGCACCTCTGTTAGGTGCTAACACAAATTTTTCGGCTAATGAGCTTACAATTGAGAAACGCCCTACATCGAAAGAAAAGAAGTTACCAGCATTACAACCGTTCACTAGAAAAACAGGATACCTACCTTGGTTGTTATATTGATTCGGATTGTTGAGGTTATAATCGAGCGCCGTTGCCGATGAGTGACCAAAATAATTTAATACACCAATACCTCTATTGAACAATTGCTCTATCAATGCATTGGTAGTAGGCGATACTGGTCCTGTTGCAGTTTTATTAAAATGAAACACATTACCGCCAAAGGCAGTATCTCTGATAATATTACCGTAGCCGTTTTGGTAAGCAGTAAGCACAAACTCCAATCCATCGTTGTTATTTGCACCCACTACATGCACCGATGTTTTCATCCACGATTTGTTGGCAATACTATTATTATTGGTAGTTTGCTGTTGTTCATACTCCTTCACCTTGTTCAAGTAGTCGAGTAGTTCTTGAGGAGATATGGCTGCAATTCTACCAATGGGCACAACAGGATTTTGCGTTAAAATAGTATTACTTACCAATAAGTTATCGCTTGGTGGCCAGCCCCAGGTAGGTACTAAACTCTGACGCTCAATATCAGGATTACTTTCAAAACGTCGGTATTCATCGTAACTCACACCCTTTCCCAATAGCAACACTGCTTTGAGTGGTTGGGCATACACTTGCCTTGCCATTCGTACAAAATTGCGAATGCTTAAAGGATGCTTCTTAATACCAAAGGCAAACTGATCTATAAGTTCATTGATATCGTACAGTTTAGCATTGTAACCACCACCGGTTGCACTTGCTCTGTATGCTCTATACTGCTCTACCGGATTGGCTCCACTCGCCAAATTCGGATGATAAATAATTAAATAATCACCTTGAGCAGTTGCCTGAGCATAATTCACAAAGTTTCTAATGGTAATACGAGTTATTTGCTGCATAGCATTGCTGGCAGCACTCATTAATACCAACTTACGTTGCAATGCAGATGGCAAGAGCCTAAACCTCACCAAACCAGATTGTTGAATATCGCCAATGTAACGTTGCATGTTGGTAAGGTCGTACAACACAGGTGCTACCCCATTGTTATTGAAGTTAGTTATTTCAAGAAAGTTGCCCTGTGTATTGGGTTGTAATTCAAATTCGTATACCGGAAGGTTATTGAAGTTGAACATACGTGGATAGGTAAGTTGTGCATAACCAACCACCATTCTATCGTTAGGATTGCTCGATAAATTCCTTACGGTAAATGGTAAATTAACATTAAAACCATTAGGCAACACATTCATAGGTACATCAGACGTAAATACCCCGTAATCAAATCGGGTAAGCGGTTGATTGATATAAGTTGTTCCTCCAATCACTACTTCAAATCGGCGGTTAGTACCGAGATTAGAAGCACCTGCAACACCTATTTCTAACTTAGCCGTAGTATTGGGTACATTCACCGCACCTACATTAAAAAAGAAAGAATTGAGCGGTGTGCCC
Organism: Chitinophagaceae bacterium; assembly: GCA_046296295.1. Lineage (GTDB taxonomy): Bacteria > Bacteroidota > Bacteroidia > Chitinophagales > Chitinophagaceae > UBA10646. The sequence goes on from JBKBLG010000001.1 coordinate 320,375, forward strand.
GGATTAATATCGAAACTGCTAAGAAACTCACCCTTATCGAAACTACTGCTATAAATAGCTTCACCATAACTTGTATTGGCCTCTCCTCTATTGATTTGACTATTATAATTAACACGCTCTTGGTGCATGAACCAAGGCTCGGCTGGCAATGTATTACCGGCAACATCGTTCGATACACTTACAATTCTTAAATTGGGCGTTGCCGTATTTACCGTAAGGAAAAAAGCCGCTGTATCGGTAAATAAACTCAGCCTATCACTAATTTGATATTGAGCATAGCGATATACATCTTTATCAACAACTCCATCGTTGCGTTGGCCATAAAATTCAATAAAGCCATCGTTAGGCAATACCGTGTTGGTAGTTGTAAATAACGGCACTTGCTTACCATTGCGCCATAGTTGAAAGTGTTGTGCCTCAACGTTGGCGAGCCCCAAGCCGGCTAATATCGGTTGTGTAATTCGGTACAACCCATTGCTACCAATTGAAAATTTATAGTATGTTTTATTATAATCTATCCACTCATTATTTAAGGGTTGTGCTTTCGTAATAAAAGCCATAAATAACAACACAACACTCAACAGAATTTTACCAATTCGCATATGCTTTATTCTGGTTTTGCGACAATGTTTTATTAACCACGATATATTTAAAACACCTTGCGGTAAATAGTACTTCGCAGTACATCATTTACGTAAGTGCTCTACTTTTCTTTTCTTTTTAAATCAACCATCAAGCTGAAAATATGTGTGTACAATGCTGCCGATTGGTTGGCAAGATTGGTAAACGCATAATCAATTCTAAGGTTGCCCACTTTAAAGCCAGCACCAATACTTGGCTGATAAATCCATACCTTTTTCTGATTAGTAGTATCGCCATCGGCTAATGCACGCTGAAAGTTATTGATACCTGCACGTACAAACAATGCATTGTTTAAGCTTGCCTCAATACCAATGCGTGGATCAATACTCAAAGTGCTAGTGCTAACCACTGTATTACGCTTCCCATCAAATGTTAAGTCGAGGTTGGCTTCGGCCAATAATTGTAGCTTTTCACTAATATTAAAATTGCGGGCTGCTGCCAGTACCAATCGGGGTGCTGTTAATTCGCTACTACGTACCGGAATATCGTTGTTGGTAAGGTATAGTATTTCTTTTTCTCTGTCTGTAAATGTAAATCGCCAAGCATTAAATGTTGTAGTAACATCTCTCAAGCTTGCACCGAAACGCCAATCGTTTTTATGATACATCACGCCAACATCAAAACCAAAACCCCATGCCTTTGCGAAAGTACCTACCTGCCTGTAAATTATTTTCGCATTACCACCAACGCTTAAAAAATTATCGTTATCACGCTTCAATTCTTGGGCATAACTCATAAGAAAAGCATAGTCGGCACTTGAAAAACTGCGGATGTTATTGTAGTTAATGGTGCCATCGGGCTCTACTAAAAAAAGTGTATTGGGTATATCATCAACACCAAAACGCAAAGCAGTAATGCCTAGTGTTCTATTACCACCACTTAACGGAATAGCCACCCCTAAATAATCGTACTTACCAATACCAGAAAAATATTCTGCATGTTTAAACCCCACTTGCGGTACATCTTTAACTTGCACCAACCCTGCTGGGTTCCAATAAGCGGCCGTTAAATCGCTCGTGCTAGCAACTTGTGCCCCGCCCATGGCTAAACCACGTGCACCGGCACCAATGTTCAAAAACTCATTACTATACTTGCGAAATTGTGCTTCGGCCAATTTCGATACACACAATCCTGCTGTAAGCAGAGCAACATACCAATGTTTCATGCGGTTAATATAACGCTTAAGATGCTAAAAATAGTACCAAAGCAGCTTGCATACTTTATTCTATTAGAAAAAGCCGAAAGGTTATTTTTGCCCACCAACCTACATTGCGATTTAAAATAACAATAATGAATTTAATACAAGAATTACAATGGCGTGGATTATTGGCCGATAAAATGCCTGGCACCGAAGAACAACTTGCCAAAGAAATGACAACAGGCTATGTTGGCTTCGACCCCACTGCCGATAGCTTGCATATTGGGCACCTAGTTCCCATTTTATTATTGGTGCACTTGCAAAAAGCCGGACACAGACCTATAGCATTAGTGGGTGGCGCTACCGGTATGGTAGGCGACCCTAGCGGCAAAAGCAACGAACGTAATTTATTAGACGAAGCCACCTTACAAAAAAATGTAGATGGCGTAAAAGCACAACTTGAACGCTTTCTAAATTTTAATACCGATGCACCAAACGCTGCATTACTCGTTAACAACTACGATTGGTTTAAAGGCATGGGCTTTATTGAGTTTTTAAGAGATGTTGGTAAGCACCTTACGGTAAATTATATGATGGCAAAGGATAGCGTTAAAAAACGCATCGAAGGTGAAACGGGCATCAGCTATACAGAATTTGCTTACCAATTAATGCAGGGATACGATTTTTATTGGTTGTATAAAAATTTAAATTGCAAATTACAACTTGGTGGTAGTGACCAGTGGGGCAATATGACCACAGGCACTGAACTTATTCGCCGCAAAGCAGCAGGAGAAGCCTTTGTTATTACCTGCCCGCTCATTACAAAAGCCGATGGTACCAAGTTTGGTAAAACAGAAAGTGGCACCATTTGGCTCGATGCAAATAAAACTACACCCTACCAATTTTATCAGTTTTGGTTTAACACTAGCGATGCCGATGCTGAAGCCTACATCAAAAAATTCACTTTTTTAAGTGCTGCTACCATCGAAGAAATTATTGCTAAGCACCGCGAAAATGAAGCAAATAGGCACTTGCAACGTAGCTTAGCAGAAGCGGTAACAATTTTGGTACATGGCGAAGCCGCGCTGCAACAAGCTATTGAAACCACCCAAAAGCTGTTTGCCAATCAAAATGCACCCGCAGAAAGCCTGAGTGTAGATGATTTGGAGCAAATGGAAGGCATTGTAAAGAAATCGCTTGCTAAGAGTTTATTGGAAAATAAGCAATACGATGTGGTGAGTTTACTCGCCGATACAGGTATTTTTCCTAGTCGTGGAGAGGCTAGAAAAATGGTACAAGGTGGTGGCGTAAGCATTAACCGCAAAAAAGTAGATGCTGCTACCCATGTTGTTACAACTGCACAATTATTACATGGCAAATACTTACTGGTACAAAAGGGCAAAAAAAACTATTTTCTAGTGAGCTTTAGCTAACAAAAACAACATTTACCGCAAGGTAGTTGTTATAAAATATAAGGTGCCTCATATCAATGAGGCACCTTTTTGAAAGCATCATCAATAATGTATTATGCCCATAAATTATTTGGATATTCACCCGATTGTACCAAAGCATCAATACTTTGTTGCACAATAGGAGCATCTTCTTTATAGGTTACACCAAACCACTTGGCTTCGGTAGGTACTACATTCACCACACCAAGGCCTTTTTTGATAAACTCATCTACTACTAATGGAATAAAGAATTCAGCCTTAGGATTAGTAACATTGTTGGTTAAAAAGGTATGAAACATGTTTTCGCTTAGGCTAATAAAGCTATTGGCAAAACAGAACATATTCATACTAACAACGCTATCGTTCGGCAAGGCATGTTCTCCTGTTTCATCTTCGTAAAACATAGCTTCGGCTCTGCCATATACTTTGGTGCGTTCGTTGATACCAGCCATATCGCCGGTGGCACTCACATCTATTACACCACGACTCACACTACCATTTTCGCTCAAGGTATTTTTCAAATGATATGCAATTACAGCCCACGTGCTATCGTTCACCTTGTTTTGCAAGAAGTAAGCTGCCTTTTCAAATGCATCTCGGCCGTAGAAATCATCAGCATTAATAACAGCAAATGGCTCGTTCACTGTTCCCTTGCAACATAGCAACGCATGTGCTGTACCCCAAGGCTTGGTACGTTCGGCAGGAATTTGATGCCCTTCTGTAAAGCTCTCAAGCTTTTGAAACACATAATCAATCTCAATTTTGCCAGCCAGTTTGGGTTCTACCAACGACTTAAAAGTTTCAGCAAAATCTTCACGAATAATAAATACTACTTTTTTGAAGCCTGCTTTAATAGCATCGTAAATAGAATATTCCATAATGGTTTCGCCACTTGGGCCGAAACTTTGGGTTTGCTTCATGCTTCCATAGCGGCTGGCCATGCCTGCCGCCAAAATAACTAATGTAGGTTGTATCATCTATGATTGTTTTAGAATGTTCTTTATTATAAGATTGCCGCTAAACTACTACCTAAAAAGGTATGTTGTACTATAATTTAGCCTTAATTGCAACCAAAACCGACAGGCATTTTGCAAAAAGTAAATTCTATTATAACCTTCCCAGAGCATTTGCCGTTGCAAGCAATAGCACACCCCTACCTTACGGTAAATGATGTTCGCTTACATGTACTCAGAACCGATATACTACACCCTGTTGTTAGCGGCAATAAATGGTTTAAACTACACTTACACTTACAAGCTGCCCAAACACAAAAAGCATCGTGCATGATGAGTTTTGGCGGTGCTTACAGTAACCATTTGGTAGCAATGGCATACGCCTGTAAGCAAGCCTGTATGCCCTGTGTGGGGATTGTAAGAGGCGAAGCAGCACCTACACTTTCGCATACCCTTACAACTTGTAAACAGCTAGGCATGGAACTATTTTTTGTATCGAGAGCTGCCTTTCGGGAAAAGGAAACGTTAATGCAACAATACCATCAACAGGGTGCGTATTGGGTGCCAGAAGGCGGTGGTGGCCGTAAAGGTATAGAAGGTGCTAGTATTATAAATGCATATATACCTAACAACGCCACGCATATTGTTGTTGCAGCGGGTACCGGAACAACGGCAGCAGGCATTGCATTAAACAAGCAAAGCCATCAGCAAGTAATAGCTGTATCAGTAACTAAAGGTTATGACCTTATTCATAAAGATGTACAACAACAAATGCCAGAGAAATTGCTTGAGATAGAATGGCTACATGCCTACCATTTTGGTGGTTATGCCAAACCAAAGCAACTATTATTTGATACAATGAATCGTGTATACGAACAATACCAGCTACCATTAGATTGGGTGTACACCGTGAAAGCATGGTTAGCTATCGAAGATGTAGCTAAGCAACATTATTTTCCTTCGGGTAGCAATGTGGTACTTGTTCATACGGGTGGATTACAGGGGAATCAATCTTTACCGCAAGGTACTTTATCATTTCCTTGCTAAGGCGGAGCTTATATTTGCTTCATTCTTATTGTATGCGTTATCATCATCTCATTTATATTTTGTTACTTGTTGTGGGTATACAAGGGTATGCTCAAGATACGCTACCAAAATTTACCGCAAGGAATTTGGGTAACAATCGCATGCAAATTAGTTGGGTGAACCCTCATAAGAATGTAATTCAACTAAACATTCAAAGGAGCTTTGATAGTTTGAGGTTTTTCAGAACCATTTATACAGCCCCCTCTCCACAACTACCTACGAATGGATTTACCGATAAAGCTCCGATTGAAAAAGTGTACTATCGCATTTTTTATGTGCTAGAAGGTGGCGCCTATTTTTTTACACAGAGTAAGCTTGCACGCGACCTTATGCCTGTAATAGCAACTATACCAAAAGCCACAACGGAGCAAGAAGATTACAAGCGCTTACAAATTGGTAAAGACCGACTTATTATAACGGATAAGAAAGATAAAACAACTGGCATAAAAAAAGATAGTATTGGTGGTGGCTCGCAAATTGTAATTGAAGAACCTGTAATAACCATAAGAACGCCCGACAGTACCATTGGTACATTTAGAGGAGAAGCTTTTAAGAGATTTAGAGATTCTATTTTGTTGAAAACAAAAGATACCTTGCTTACCGTTCACTTTGATGAGCTGCTTTTAAAGCGGTATAAACCGGTAGAAGTGTACAAGCCATCGGCCTATTTTTATACCCAAAAGAATGGAATTGCCATATTGAAGTTACCGCAGGCTAGCCATCATAAAACCTACCGCCTGAAGGTAATGAACGAGCAACGAATTAAAGTTTTTGAACTCATTGATATACAAGAACCTGAATTATTCATAGAGAAATCTAATTTTTTGAAATCGGGCTGGTTTTGGTTTGAACTGTACGAGAACAACGTACTAAAAGAGAAAAATAAAATTTATATTAGTAAAGATTTTTAACAAGCATAAATACTATGGCGGAGTACGCATTAGGCGATGCCTTAAAAATGTTCATCGACAATAGTCGCATGAAAAATGCTTTGCTTACAGTACAACTAGAAACTGTATGGGAAGAACTGATGGGTAAAACGATTGCTAAATACACTGAGAAGATATATATTGTTCATGGAACGCTCGTTATCAAAACGAATGTAGCACCACTCAAACAAGAGTTGCAGTTTCAGAGTAACGAAATAAAACTACGCATCAACGAAAAGCTGGGTGCGAACACTATACAAAAGGTTGTGATTCAGTAATCGTAGCTTATTTGCTTACGCTTTTAAAAGAAAAATTACGTTGCGCCACATAACTGAATGCAACTACAAAAATGGTAGTAACAACCTTACCAATTGTTGGCCACCAGCCTAATTTGGTTACAAACAATTTCAGGAATAGGTAATTTAATACAATGCATGCGGCAACAACTAGCATGTACCTAAAAAGTTGCACTCGCTTTTTGGTATCGGTAGACTCCCACACTACATAGCGACTCAAATAAAAGCCTACCGGAAAGGTTACTACAAAGGCCAGCAAAAAAGCGGCAATATGTGTTTCCATTACTACATACCCTAGATGTATTAAAGGTCGGGGCAATACAAAATTCATGAGCACATAGAACAAACTGATATCTAACATTGTGTTGAAACCACCACAAGCAGCATACCTAAAAGTTTGTAAAGGCATTAGCCTTTTAAACCAAGGATAAAACCAATCTATAATACCAATAATTATTGTTCGTATTAAATAATGTATACTATGCACAATGCTGCGAAAGTAATACTCTGCAGGTGTTCAACAAACAGCTATGTTAGTTGGCAGCAACGAACCCACCAATTTGTATGGTATTTTGCATAGGGTTGTAACTACCATGCTCCCAACCGCCGTATTCAATAGTACTATTATTGTAAGGACATAAAATGCGATAGGCTTTTTCACCTCCATTAGAAAGTAAGCGATGCCATAATGGTAAGAGCGAACAATTGGCAGAACCGCAACTGATATCTTCATTAATACCATAATGTGGTGCAAAAATCCGCACCTCATAATCTGCATTAACATCGCTTGAACGTGCTGTTAAAAATAAACCACGTACTTTGCGAACAGCAAGTTGTTTTGCTAAAATGGCAAAATTGGGCTGTGCATTACGGAGTGCCACTACCGATTTTAATTCTATGATAAAATCGTTCAGGTATTTACAGAAATAAGTAGCAGCAACATCATTACAAGAAATACCAGCGGGTTCAACAACAGTGTTAATACAATCACCATCTATCAGTACCGGCGGAAATGCCATCATGGTAATTTGTACCTCACCATCCTTGGAAATACAACAAGGAATAAAATAATCGCTGACATGAATTGCTGTTGCAGAACGTTTGAATACAAAATTTTTCATGCTAGGATGTAATTGATGCAACACCCATGCTGCTACAATGGTAGCATGACCACATAAACCAAATGGTTCACCTTTAGGAGTATAAAAGCATATTTCAAACTGCTCGTTGGTTGTATGATACACAAAAGCAGTCATAGGCATTTTTTGTTGTACTGCCATGGCTGCCATGGTTTCATAAGTAGGGAAGCTACCATCACATATTACTACTGCAGCCGGATTACCGATTGCTTTCCGATGAATGGAATCTGTAACTGTTGATGTGAATGCCCTTCCGGTAAATATTTGCATGGTATTGTATAGGGTTATCATTTGCCTATACAAGCAAATGATAACATTTATATGAGTTAAAAATCATAGTTCATCCGAATAAAGAAATTACGACCTGGTTGTAGCAATGCATTAGGAGTATTAATACCATCGGCTGCTCTAACACCGTTATGGAAAAACACCTTATCGAACACATTATTTACTGCAACTTGAATGCTTACTCCCGGTATTATATGCTGATAAGTAACAGCAGCATTCATAAGTGTTACCGCTGGAAATTGTGCATTGTTTAATGGAACTGACGTGCCCGGACCTGTTGGTCTTGCACCTACTATATTACTTCTGACATTGATATTCAACTTTTTAAATGCTAGATAATTCGCAATAATATTAATACGGTAATCGGCAATATCTGCAACTCTCAAATTTACATTTTGTCCACTATCATTTTTGGTTTGCTTTGGATCGGTGTAAGCGTAATTGAGGGTCACATTGAAATTTCTATACTTATAGGTAAGGTTACCTTGTACGCCAAGTATGTTGAACTCACCTAGGTTTTGATTCTGCGAAGTATTATTAGGCAATGCTCTAACCCCTACTACATTGGAGATAACTTGCTCATAAATATTTACGTCTACCTCAAAATTATCTGATATTTTTTTACTGACAAATGCTTCAAAGTTATTGATGGTTTCTGTGCTTAAGTTAGGGTTAGGAATACGTCCGCCTGCGGTACTAAACTTAGTAAAATTACTCACGTTCATAATACCCCGACTGTAAATGGCTTTAACTACCCACCCTTTAGCACCATAATCAAGTACTAAACGAGAACTAAACTCTGTTCCAAAACCACCATTTTGTCGAATACGGTTGTTATCTACACGCACCCCTGCAGTGATACCGAAATTTTTAGCAAAGCGTTGGTTGGCTTGAGCATAAACACCATAATCGTTTAATGAGAATTGATTACCGCCTCTTGGGTCGCCGCTAAATGTTCCTTGCTCTTCAGGGGTAACTACATTGATAGAGTTTAAGTAATTACCTTGTAACTGACTGTTACGATATTCTATACCAGCTAACATGTAGAACTTTGCAGTTGGTGTATAGAGCATTTTAACTTCCGTTCTAAATTGCTTACTATTTTGATAGAAGTAAGTAGTGTTATAAGCAGGGTTAACATCGCGGACTAAATCCCTGATACCTAAGTTACCTCTAGCATAATTACTAACACTTGTTACACGGGTATTGTTATCTAATGCATGTACACGATAATTACTTAAAGCACTAAACTGCAGCGTATTGCTTAACTGACGCTCGAATTTAAAGTAGAAATAAGATCTGTTCGGTATCCAATATACATTGTTGATGGCCGCAAACTGATCGGTATACAACGTACCTGCACCTTCTTCTTTTAACCATGTTTGCATACCCATAGAAAAATTACCAACACTTATTTTAGTATTTATAAGTGTACTACGAGATGGGTTACCCCAGCCAACTTTTAACCCAAGTGGCGTTAAATTATATGCCGATTTATCAAGTGCTCTTGCCCTATCGGCTCCTGCAGCAGTAAGTACAATACTATCGGCTATACCTCCTGTTCTGAAGATATTGTAGTACGGACTTGTTGTGGGTAAGTTATTCGCTGTAATATATTGTTGAGCATTGGTTCGTATGCTCATACTATTTATGTAGTTAATATTGTTATACACATCGGGGTTGTAATCAAAAAAAGGCTGACTACTCATATCGTGGCGGTCACTTTCATACATCCTCGCGGTTACCATAGCACCAAAAATATTTTTTTTATAAGCTAGTGTAACATCGGCATAACGACTATTATAAGTACCATACCCAACATTAGCATGAATACCAAAATTTCGTTTTTTAGTAACCTTTACTTGATCGTCTGGCTCTTTGGTGATGATATTGATAACACCAACAAAAGCATTCGGACCATACATGGTACTTGCTGGCCCATAAATAATCTCAATACGTTTGATGTTTGTAATTGGGTATTGTCTACTAATATCGGCAACATTACTCCAAAGGTCGTTCTCTTCAATTCCATCTACCAATAACAATGTTTTTTCAGTAATGGTAGTTCTTAAGCCCCTTTGGTATACCGCTGCATAATTCACCCCATAGGCAATAGAAATATCGAACCCCGCAACATCATTTAATAGCTCAATAATATCGGTATAGCCACGCTTCAACATTTCCTCTTGCGTTACTACAGTGATATTGGCCGGTGCTCTACGAATATCTTCAGCCTTTTTAGATACAGATGATACCAAATTTACCCGTAAGGAAGACTTCAATCTTACTACTGCATCTTGGTAGCGTTGAGGATCTCTAGCATCGGCCTCATAATTATCTTTTAATTGAAGAATATTTGTAATAGCTATTTCAGCAGCAGTTACGCTATCCATTGCCAAATAACACATTGCCAAAATTCTATACAACTCTATCTTATTACTATAGGTTAAACCTTTCGCATTTTCACATGCCTTTATAGTGGCAATGGCTTCATTAAATCTACCAATATTATATAAGTACTCCGATTGTTCTACAGATACGGCGCCACAATTATTAGCCTGGCCATTACTCCATTGAGTTAGGCCCAACAGCGAGAGTAAGACGATTATTTTAAACTTCATAAATGTTCTTAATTTTTAAGTGCTGTATATAAAGCCTCAGCAGAAGTGTACCAAACAATTACTTTAGCATCTTCACTAACAGAAATAAGCTGATTACCTTGCGGTAAATAAGTAATTTGATATATCCATTTGGTATGACCTTTTAGCGTGATAACATCTTCTGTTTTATTACCCAACACGCTTTGCACATCTAACAGCTTAATAGTTTGATCGTAACCGGCCGTGGCGAGTTGTATTTTACCGGAAGGTAATTCGCTAAACCTAACATCATCTACACTACTTAAATGCAAAGCAGTACTGTAAGGTGCTGTAGTAGATTTAATGTTATTAAGCCATACCGTACCATTGTATGCACCAATAGCTAAATACGTTTCAGAGGCATCAATAGCAACACTTGTTATAGCCGCATTAAGTGAATATGACTTTTGAACGTTGCTCCAATCGCCCCAGGTATTAAACTTTTCTATTTTGTTGCCGTTGGCAATCCAAAAATTACCTGAAGTACTTACTGTAAAGTGATTAATATCTTTTCTCTTCCACATGCCATCTGCTACATATTGACCCGATTGATACGACCATTTCAAAAGACCTTCAGTTGTAGCAATATAAAAGTATTCTTTAAATACGGCTGTTGCCTTAGGTGTACCTAATACTTTAAATTGTTGTAACAATTGTAGTGTATTCTGTTCAGTAACAACGAACACAAATACAATGCCATTAGCAGTAGCAGCAAGCACATGCTTGTTTGTTTTATTCGTACACAGTAAGCGGATATCTTCTTTTAATTGAAGTTTGGCAATTACTATTGCTCCATTAGTGTTCACTTGCATCAATGCTAATGTTCCACCTTCATCGCCAGTTAATATTAAATTATCGCTATAACTAGTAACTGCCTTTACCGGCATTTGATGAAATAAATTTTGATTATTATTATTTATTTTATTGTTATAATTAAACATTAATGCATTATATATATCCGCATTTTGCAATGGGCCATTATTCTTAGCGTTAAGATTGAAAGCATCAAAAGCAAGCTTCTTACTCTCAACTACTCTATTTTCTTGCAGTAATAAATTACTCTGATAAGCTAAATTGCGAGCTTGTGCCAACTCTTTTAAGCGAGTGCTAATACGTTCTTGTTCTCTTGCAAGCCCCTCGTTGAATACAGCTTTTTGGGTTTGTTGTTCTGCAATTAGCTTTTGCTCACTGGCAATTTTTTCATTCTCTTCTGCAATTTTTCGCTGCCTTTCGGCAAATGCTTTTTGCTGCTCAGCGATGTTTTTTTGTAACAATGCATTTTGCTCACTTACTAAGGCTTTCTTACGTTGCTGCTCGGCTATTTCTTTTTGCTCAAGTGCTTCCTGCTCTTTTTGCTGTGCTAACAGTTTTTGTTCTTTCGCAAGTGCTTCATTTTTTACCGCAAGGTTTTTTTGCTGTGTAGCAATAAATTTTTGTTCGAGCGCCTCTTTTGTTTTTTGTTGTGCTAGCAATGTTTGTTTGGTTGCGAGGTTTTTTTGTTGGAACGAATAAATTGCTAGAAATAGGGCAAATACAGCAGCAACACCAACAGCAGCAGTAACCCGCCGTGCAGCTATCAAACGCTTACGCTGACGCTCTTCTTTGAGTTTCAACTCTTGTTCAAAGGCTTGCTTACTTGTTGTTAAAAAGAGTATTGCTTTATCGAAGCTATCGTTGTAACGGCTTGCCCATGTTGCGTTTGGGTTGTGTGATTCTTTCCACTTCCAAGCAACTTGCAACTCAGGATCACGCCATAAACCACCACGCCCCGTTTCATATAAATCGCTTGCCTCGCATAAACGCAAATACACCTGAGCGCTTTCGTTTTCTTCATCTACCCAAGCCATTAAACGATGCCATACACGCATTAAACTTTCGTGTGAAATATCGATAATGGTATGTTGGTTTAAGTGCACACTTGCAGGAGGCATTAGAAATGCCCTTCCCGGCTGACGAAACACATCGATTACTTTCACTACTTCATCTATAGTAGCTTCTGCAAGCAAGCAAATTTCTCCTAATTGCCTAGGTCTGCGGATACCTCTGGCATCGCTTCCTTTATCTGTTATTGCTTTAAAAAGTACTTCGCAAATACGTTGTTCTCTTTGTGTTAGTAATTCTGCATAAGCTTCTTCGGCATGAAGGCTTAATGCCATTTTCATAGTACCTATACTCTCGTAGTCGCTAATATCTATAGCTTCAAGAGGGTTATTACGTTGCTTCCAACTACTCCAAGTGCGCATTAAAGCGTGCTGTAGTATGGGTAATTGATCGGGGTTATCGCCAACATCATTTAAGAGCTGATTTAGTAAGCGTGGTGTAATACTTGCACCTCCTACGGCAATAGGACCGGTAATGGCATCTCTTCGTTCATCACGAGTCATTCTGGGTACAAGATATTGACCTTCGTTAATTGCTTCAGGCAAGCCCCTAAACTCGGTACAATCACCCAAGAAATCGCTCCGCATGGTAAAGACCACATAAATGGGTAAGTCTCTCTGTTCTGTTGCTTTTAAAAGTAGATTAATAAAGGCTACGGAGTCTCGCTTACCCTCTCTAGCATCTTTTTCTATTCTACTGAATCTGAAAATTTCTTCGAATTGATCTACGAGTACAAGTAGGTTTACTTTTTTATCAATCGCACTTTGGCGGTATACCTCAACCAATCCTTGGCTACTTCTACGAAGTACACTTTCGTTAATGGCCGATATGGTAAGTTGTTCCTCTTCGCTCTGTGGCTCATTTAAAATGCCTGGCTGGGCAAGTGCTCTTGCCATGTTGCCAATAGGATCGTTACCGGGTCGGAAGGTACACACGTGCCACTGACTACCTACACCACTCATAAAGCCTGCATACAAAGCTGGAATCAAACCAGATTTTACGAGCGAACTTTTACCACTTCCACTACTACCAATCACCGCCATAAAGCGGGCTGTTCGTAATTTTTTTAATAGCTCATCTACTTGTTTTTCTCTACCGAAAAACAATACATCTTCATGCTCCTCAAAAGCCCTCAGCCCCGGAAATGGATTACTTATTTCTATATTATTTGCTGCATACATGTTAGGCTGATTTACATTTTGTTTAAAAATGCTTTTAATGCATCTTTAGGCATGGCTTCACTACCATTTAATACCACCGCTTCAACACTTCTAAAGCGTTGCTTACTCGGATTTAATGGTGGTGCCAAAAACACAGCTTTAGCATGCAAGGGTTTAGTGCGACCATATCCGTTAATTTTTAAGAAATCTCTCATTTTACTTCGCAACCATATTTCGTTGGCATTACCCATAAAAATGATAGCTGCATCACATAACTTAAGATTTTCAATATGATCTTCACGAATGGCGCTTTCATCACCATCAAAGAGTGGTGTTAATACTTCACAACCGTTGTCAAAGAGAAAGTCTTCTAAGGGTTTAATGGCATCTACATCTTGCATGTCACAAATTAGATACACAATACCGCCACCCGATTTTGTTTCGTGCGTTGTAGTATTTGTAGCGGTGCTAGATGCTTCAGTTACAACTGCCGGAGGGGGTGGCTCTTGTAACTTCTTTAGCTTATCTAAAACTATACCTTTAAAATTTTCTTGGTCGCTATACACTAAATCGGCTCCAGTAACACCTTCTTTTCCTAAATTAAGTTTTTCTAAAAAAGCAATTTGCCTATCATCGGAAGGCTCTGTTCCTTCGGGTACCCAAATAAGTCGAGGTAAGTTAACAATACTACTTTGTGCACTTGCAATACTGTTTTGAACTTCAACAATACTTTGCTGAATACCTTCAGGTACTACACCGTAACCACTACCAACAATATGTATGGCCACGTCGGCCTGCTCAATGAAATGCTTTACTTCCGATTGTAATGCTGGTGCAATTAATGGCAGCTGTTTATCAGGCAAAATATAACATCCGGCATCTTGTAATTCTCGTTTAATGCTGTTTCTAAAATCTTGTGTATCGTAACTGCTTTCTGCAAGATATATTTTAATTATTTTCTTATTATTATGGCTAGTACTACTGTTGTTGTATATAGGTGTTGCTACAGTAGTAGCAGTGTTTATTTTACCCGTAAGGGGATTTCCGATTTGCTCAAGATGTTCTAGGTAGCTACAAATATCGTTCGCAAGATCATCTAGTTTTTCCCAATATGCTAGCTCGTATTGCTGGCCAAAAATTGAACTGAACTCTTTAACACGACCAGTGCTTGGGTCGGTACTGTAAAACTCGTACCCTAAAATATTTTGAATTTTTTCAGGATGTATATCTACTCTTACAGGGGTTTTGATAACCTTAAAAATTCTGGCTTTATTATCTACGCTAAAACCAATGTTCTGCCTGCAAGCTTCATAAAACTCTTCTACCTCACGAGTACACCATTCGCTTTTAACATAGCGAGGAGTGAGTATTGAAATCATTAATGCAACCTTTGAAAATTGGTCTATGATTTGTTGATCAAATATGTGGTTGCCTTGTAAAGATGGGTCGCGCCAAATAACTGGCCTGCGACCAAGCAACTGTGCTAATCGTATTTCAAGCGAACGATGAAATTCAGTAATCCAGCCTTTTTGTGATGCTACCAAACTCTCATCGTCGATATGAGCATAGCTTATGAATATATCTTTTTCAAACTGCATGATGATACGCTTGGAGTTTTAGCTTGATACTTTTTGTAAACCGTACATGAGAGGTAAAATCAAAAAGATGTTTAAATCTTTTCGTTTTTCTGCTTCTGTTAAATGATCGTATGGAATGAGTTGATCATGAATTTTAAGTATATCTTTTAATAGTGCTTTTTCACTATGTTCATTGGTATTGTAATGCCCAAACTTGAAATTGAACACCATTTTTTCGGCACACCAACGCTTGTGCTCCAAAGGTGCTAGCCGAGGATAATATGTAATTAAGTTTTCTTTCGTTATTGGCCAGCATCCAATTCGTTGCAAGCTGTGTAACTTAACAGCTATATGCCTTGCAGCATAACGGTTACTATCTTTTTTTCGATTTGATAATCGCTGCCACAAAGCCATAATACTCAAGCGTTCGTATAATTTACCGTAAGGTACTCCGGTTCGTTGAGCCAACTGCTCTAGCACTAACTTTTCAATAATTGCTTCCGAAACATTATTTTGCTCATAAGGTAATTGTAATACACTATCGGCAATGCCCTTCAATACTGCACCATCGGTAATACTAAAATATTGTTGCAATAAGTGTTCGAAATCGTACAACAACGCATAGTAATAATTTAACACATAAGCTTGCCTATCTGTGAATGCTCTATGCTCTAATAAATGTTGTGGGGTACATACATCGCTAATAAGTTTAAAGTATTGTATGTTTAACCTTTCGGTAAATAATTGCTGTAAGCCACCTTGATTATTTTGGTTAGTCGCTATTAAATCGAGCACCCCTGTATCTTCAGGTAAGCATACTACAATAGGTACTTGCGCTATTTGTCGTGTTTGAGTATACAAAAACTGTCTGAAACTGTTGGCCATGTTCACTAAGGCAGCATCGCTTTCACCAAAAATATATACGGCTCTTACTTTGCTTATCTTCTCTATAGTGTCTTTGTTCCAACTGAAATGAGCAAAAAAGCTTCGATTAATAAGCTTAACAGGAATAATATCGATATACTCTTTATGAAATGGATACAAGAAGTTGAACTGATGGAAGGCTGTATCTGCATTTTCATCAATCAAATACACTTTTATATTTTCCATTTCAGGATAGTGACTGAGAATAGCTTGCTCTAAAAGAAAGCGTTCGGCTGTGGCATTAAAGCCGATAATGGCAATACTTTTTTCGCCTTCTTTATCAAAATGCAAATATTGATGCGGCGGAAACAAATCGTACAACTTTGCAGCACCCATTTGATGGATGTTAAAGGTTTCTATATCATACACATTACCTTCTTGCTGTACATCAAAAAAGTCTTTTAGTAAATCTGCATTGTCAGCACCCTGTACATGCACCAATATTTTGAGTAGTGAATCAGCGTTAGGTACATGTGTTTTCTTAAACTGTGCCACCTGCGAAGCCAATGCCATATTAACTTCATCGTTAGCATGAGCTATAATACAAGTTGTTGCAACTTGCAATCGGGCATCAGTAAGTACATGGCTATCGATACCATGTTCGCTATGTAATACAATTACACCTGCTTTTTCTACTGCTTCTATAAAATGATTATCTGCATGAGGCTCAATAACTATTACCTTGTACCCTGCTTTCGCCAGCATTATGGCAATTTGTTTTGTAAGCTTGCTTAGATGTAGTATTACAACATGGCCTTTGTATTGCTTTTTGATACGTTGGAGCAACCATGTTTTGCGTAAGCCCTTAAATACAAACGCAAAAATTCCTGCTAAGAATAAAAACATGGCCAGCAATTCTGCAACGAGTATCAAGGTATTATGCGGTTCAGGATCGGCATGGTGCAAGAAAAAAAATAAAGTAGTAGCGTAAAATACGCCCCAAACACTGAAATGATGCTCTGGGCCGTGCAAGTACTGTATGTGTCCAACAAAAGATAATACAAACACTAGTATTACCAAAGCAATAATGTAAGCAGGCTTAATCTTAGGGCTACCTCCGGGCGTGGCACTCATAAGTTCTCAGTAGTTTTAGTATTCTAACAAAATTAGCGTTACAGTGCTAAGGGCTCGCCTTTTTTACTGTAAAGGATAGATAATTAACCGCATTTGTGTTGCAGTACAAGTTAATAGTATGCTTTTGTATTTATCGCAATTGTTTTCACTTATTTTCGCCCAAAAAACTAACAAACGTTCGCAAAATGAATATCGAGGCTAACAAAAACGAAGATTGGATGAAACTGTTGGTGAGCCAACAGCAGCAATATGCAGCCAAAATTCATATGGGAGGAGGTAAAAAAGCTATTGAAAAACAGCACGAACGCAATAAACTCACCCCACGTGAACGTATTGCATACTTGATAGATACAAATACAACATTCATCGAACTCGGCACATTTGCTGGTTTCAATATGTACCAATCAGAAGGTGGCTGCCCTGCGGGTGGTACGGTGAGCGGCTTAGGCTATGTGAGTGGCCGACTCTGCATGATTGTAGCGAATGATCAAACTGTAAAGGCGGGGGCATGGTTTCCGATTACAGGTAAGAAAAACCTTCGTATGCAAGAAATTGCGTTAGAAAACAACCTACCTATCATTTACTTGGTAGATAGTGCCGGCGTTTATTTACCCATGCAAGACGAAATTTTCCCCGATAAAGAACATTTTGGTCGCATTTTTCGCAACAACGCCCAAATGAGTGCCAAAGGCATTACACAAATTGCTGCCGTTATGGGTGCTTGCGTTGCAGGCGGTGCCTACCTACCTATCATGAGCGATGAAACGCTTATGGTTACCGGCAATGGAAGTATTTTCTTAGCTGGTAGCTATCTGGTGAAAGCAGCTATTGGTGAAGACATAGATAATGAAACATTAGGCGGAGCCGTTACACATACAGAAATTAGCGGTATTGCAGACTACAAATTCGATACAGAACATCAATGCCTCGATCACATTAAAAAAATCATCAGCAAAATTGGTCACCCGCCTACGGCAGGTTTCGATAGAGGGCAAGCTTACCTTCCGGTAAATGAAGTAAGCACACTGTACCAAGCCATGCCGATGAATAATGCTAAACCTTACGACGTAAGAACAATTATTGATGCTGTGGTAGATGCCGACCCTACTACCAATAAAAGCAGCTTCGATGAATTTAAAGCCGATTACGGAAAAACTATTGTGTGTGGCTATGCTCGTGTAGATGGCTGGGCAGTAGGTATAGTAGCCAACCAACGGATGATTGTAAAGAGTAAGAAAGGTGAAATGCAAATGGGTGGCGTGATATACAACGATAGTGCCGATAAAGCTGCTCGTTTTATTTTGAACTGTAATCAAAAACGTATTCCACTAGTTTTCTTGCAAGATGTAACAGGCTTTATGGTGGGTAGCCGTAGCGAACATAGTGGTATTATTAAAGATGGTGCTAAACTCGTAAATGCCGTAGCCAACAGTGTAGTGCCTAAAATAACTATTATAACTGGCAACAGCTTTGGAGCAGGCAATTATGCAATGTGTGGCAAGGCTTACGACCCTCGTTTTATTTATGCTTGGCCATCGGCAAAAATTGCTGTAATGGGTGGCGAACAAGCCGCAAAAACGCTACTACAAATTCAGGTTGCTGCATTAAAGGCAAAGGGAGAAACAATTGATGCTACCACTGAAAAAAATTTATTAGATAGCATTAAACAGAAGTATGAGCAGCAAATGAGCCCATATTATGCAGCAGCACGCCTTTGGGTAGATGAAATTATTGACCCCGCAGATACCCGCAACCGCATTAGTAAGGCCATAGAAGCAGCGAACCATAACCCAACCATTCCTGAACTGAAAACAGGTGTTTTTCAAGTATAACAACACAAAAAATTCATCATAACTAGTGTTTATATAAAAAAAGCATACGTTTACCTCATGAAAAACACTCTGAATAAAGGTAAGCGTATGCTATTTGCCTTCATACTAGGCCTGCTACCTTGTTCATTTGTAGTGGTTACATCATATTACAAAGAAGTTCATCGCTACATTTTTAATGGGTATAGTTGCATATTACTCGTTGCTGCATTAACAGCCTTGGTAGTATTATTGAGCCGGCCTCGTTAAATGACTTTATAATCTAAATGATTACACCATTTACCGCAAGGTAATTACCCAAGCAAAACTCCCACAAGGTGCTTTTTGTTATTGTGCAACTATACTGCATATTGCAGGCATGACGAATGCAACAGTAGCACCTATTAAAATATACACAGATGGCAGTAGCAGAGGCAACCCCGGCCCGGGTGGTTATGGTATAGTGATGCTATATGGCAAGTGGGAGAAGCATTTTAGTGAAGGTTACCGACATACCACTAACAATAGAATGGAACTGTTGGCGGTGATAAAAGCTATTCAAGCCTTAAAAAGAAGAGACATTCCTATTGTGCTCTATACCGATAGCCAATACGTTGTAAATGCAATTGAAAAGGGTTGGTTAGACAAATGGATAAAAACCAACTTTGCTGGTGGCAAAAAAAACAGTGATTTGTGGCGTGAATATTATCAAATTAGCCGCGGATTGAACATACAATTTAAATGGGTGAAGGGCCACGCCGATAATGTGTATAACAACCTTTGCGATAAATTAGCTACTGAAGCCGCCGATAGTAATCAGTTGTTAATAGATTATGGTTATGAAAAAGAAGATCCCTTACGGTAAATGATGTTATAATGCTTCTAAATCGTTGATACTTTTTTCTAATTGTAGTATGTAATTGCCATACAAATATTTAATCCATAACCGTACGAATAAATAAGTAAGTGTGATAAAAATAGCATACATCAAAAGCACTCCGGCAATTAATGTTAATTGCTTGGTAATTGGAGCGTGCATAATGTTTTGTAAAACAGTTCTAGCATTATTATCTGCAAACATTAAGGGCAAAAAAGTAGCTAATAAAAGGCATAGTAAGGCGAATGCTATATTAAACTGCAAGTATCTTTTCTGGAATAGCAACAGCAACTTATGAAGCGATGTTAAATGCGTTTTTAAATCGGCATCATATTGTTTTTCTTGTTGTTTAATGTAACGATATAAACGGGTTATCACAGCATAAAAAACAACTAAGATAGGCAAAACAGCTGCCATGTACCAGCGAATGAAAGGTATATCGGTAACAACACCCCACACAGCAAATAACGCAAGCATTAGCCAAGAAATACTTACTTCAAATAGCAGGCTACGCTTGATTTTACCTAGCACCGTAAGTGGTTGCTGCTTTATACTTTTTTGTATAAAGTCGGCACTTACTTGCTGTTGGGTTCCGGCAATCGCTTGCCACTCATTTTTAAGTCCATCTAAATCCATAGCAACACTGCGTTAGAGCGTTTCTAATATTTTTTCACTATCTACTTTAAGCTTTTGCTTTAATCGATTCATTTTAACAGCAACATTGTTAGCTGTAATACCAAGCGTTTCACCAATATCGGCATAGCTAAAATCATCGAGGTATAACATAACCAATGCTTTATCTACGGGTGGTAATGATGCAATAGCTTTATACATGGCTATGGCTTGCTGTTGCGCTAATGTATCGTCGGATTGTGCTATTGTAGGAAAACTATCGGCGGTAATTGTAGTAATGGTTCGCTTTTGTTTTCTGTAATGTGCTACTGCGGTATTAATGGCTACCCGATACAACCAAGTGCTAAACTTAGCATCACCTCTAAAACTTGCATAAGCTTTCCATGCATGTCCACTAATTTCTTGGAACAAATCTTCTCGTTCAGTTACATCATTCACGTACATGTTGCACACTTTATGTACAATAGCCTGATGAGTTTGTAACTGCTGTATAAAATGTTGTTCTTGTGTTGTTGGCATATAGCATTTACCGCAAGGAGCATCATGAGTTTTCTTAGTATACTATAGGAGTAACCTTATATCCTTTTGCTTTGAGCAATGCAATTACTCCTTTTTGTCCGCCCAAATGTGCTGCACCTACAGCAAAGAAAGTGGCATTTTCTTTAGCAATATTTTCAATTAATGGTACCCATTCTTCGTTACGCTTTACCAATAATTCTTTTTCAAAAGTGCTATTACTTTGCTGTTGTGTAATGGCTTGCATGGCTTCTACATCTTTTGCTAAATACACATTCATCAATTGTGTGAAGGCTTTGCTACTACTATCTGTATTGGTAACCAAGCTATACAATTGTTGGGCAGTTTCTTTGTCAGACATGGCATTGACAGCTTGCATTTGGCGAGCAACTGTTTCTAAGCCTTTTACTTCTTGCTTATTTTTTTTAGCGTAAGTCATTAAAGTACCCTCCCAACTTGCGGGTGCAGCACATGGTAAAAGTTTTGGCATAACCATACTCATTACCATAAATGGTTTAAACCTGTTGAGCAGGGCGCCATTCATGCCGGTTTTAGCTTTTAAAGAGTCGCATACAATCTGGTATTGCTCTGCTGTTAAATATTGCTTCCAACCGGCAGTATCTTTCATCATCATATATTGTTGCATTTCTACCATCACACCGGGGTCATCCATATCTAGTTCTAGGTATAGCTGCTTGGTACTTCTTAAACCTTGTACGATAGCACTATCTATTTTCAACTGCGTAGGACAAATTAAATGTATAGTACCAAATAGATAAGATGGTTGCTGTAAGCCCTTACCTTCTATTTTCCAAAGTAGGCTTTTTTGATTCGATTGAGCTATAGTGAATAAGCTTAGGAACAAGCAAGCTACCAAAACAACATGCTTCATAACTGATTATTTACGTAAGTATATGTAGCGTGTATAATAGAAATATTACACCTTACGGTAAAAAATTAGGTAACAATATAAGTAACACCTTCTAATGCAAGCTGCGTGGAAGGAAAAACTGCTTGGGCTTCTTCCAAAAAAGCGTCAAGTTGTTCGTACTTACTACTAAAATGACCGATAATTAATTGTTTAGCATTGGCCATTTGAGCAATGGTAGCAGCTTCTTCTGTAGTACTATGATAGCGTAATGCAGCTCTATCTTTTAAATCTTTTAGGTAAGTAGTTTCATGATAAAGCATACTTACACCTGCCACTTGTGTTGCAATATCGGGTGTAAAAAGTGTATCGGCACAATATGCATAACTACGACCGGGTGTATTTGGAATGGTTACCCATTCGTTTTTAACAACAGTACCATCGCGATGGGCATAATCGTTACCGAGTTTTAAACTTTCATAATAGGCAGCAGGCACTTGATATTGAACTACAGCTTCTTTATTGATTTTACGAGGCTTTTTCTTTTCTTCAATCACACAGCCCCAGCAGGCAACTCTGTGACGTACCGGAAAACTACGGATAAGAAACTTATCGTTTTCAACTAGCACCTGTGCTTCAGGTGTTAGTGCATGAAAATGTAGTGTAAAGGGTAAAATTGTATCAGCAACCTTAAGTTGTAAATCAATAATATCTTTTAGCGGAGCAGGTGCATATAGGTGTAGATCGCTTTCACGACTCATCAAACCCATACTTGTGATTAAACCTGCCAAGCCAAAATAGTGGTCGCCATGCAAGTGTGAAATAAAAATATGATTAATGCGGCTACGTTTTACTCGATAACGAGCTAATTGCATTTGTGTACCCTCACCACAATCAATCAAAAATAACTGTTCATTTAAAGTAACTACCTGAGCTGTCGGATGCCTGTCGTAAGCAGGAATCGCCGAGTTGTTACCCAATATAGTTACCCCAAACATGTACACTTATATTTTCTCAAATATAGGGGTTGGCGTTAAGGCTTGTACAGCAATTTTATAAAACTATTCTTCTAATACATTTTCTTCAGACTTGCCTGAAAAAATTGCAGCCATTCGCCTACTTGCGTAAATATTTCTATTTAAGCGATTGCCCAGTACAATAATGGTAGCAGTATCTTGTACCAGTCTGCAAAAAACGGTATTGCTGCCATGCCACTTACCGTTGTGGTACACCACCGAATCAGTAGCATTTTGAAATAGTCGCCAACCTAACCCATAATTATGCATGCTCTTACGTTCGTTGCTTTGCGGAACCAATGCGGTATCCATGGTTGCTTTTTTTACGAAAGTGTGTTGATACATGGCTTTATCCCACAGCAGCATATCTCTAACAGTGCTATAAATATTTTTATCACCATACGTACAATCTAAATGATCCATACCATATTCCCGCCAATTCCAACTGTAAGTAGGCACATAGCTTGCGGTGTCGGCAATACTAAATACAAACGTATGATGCATACCTAAAGGCACAAAAACACTATCACGCATGTATTGCGGAAAACTAATACCTGTTACCTTTTCAAGAATACTGGCCAACAAAACATAGTTTGTATTATTATAATGAAAATTACGGTTAGGCCATTGTTGCCTAGGTGGTTGAAATTGCGTGAGATAATTAATTACATCGAGATTAGTGGCTTTTACGTTCTTATTCCAATAGGTTTCTAAAGCATACAAGTAGTTGGGCAACCCACTCCTGTGGCTCAACAACATACGAACAGTAATACCATGATATGGGAATGATGGAAAGTATTTTTGTACACTATCTTCTAACCCAATTCTACCCTGCTCCCATAACCGCATGATAGCCATGCCGGTGAATGTTTTTGAAACACTCGCTAAGTGAAAAGGTGTTTCAGGCGTTACCGTTATTTTATTGCGATAATCTTTAAAACCGCTGTATTGCTCGTATACAATTTCGCCGTTTTTGGCTACGAGCACTGCGCCACTAAACACATTATCGTTCAGATATTTTTCGCAATATGCTTTGGCTTCTGCTGCATAACGCTGTTTTGCTACAGAAGCTAACGGCACAAACTCCATATCGGGCTGCGGACCCGATGCTTGTTGCTTTTTGTGAGGCTGCTGGCAACTTGCAGTATAAAAAAGAATACAAATACTATATATGGTAAGAAAGGTTCTATTCATTACATCACAGATTCAAAAGCCGCAAAAATAGTAGAAATGCTTACTTAAATCTTGTATGCATCTTACCTTACGGTAAATGTTAATGCACATTATATGACCGACTTACTAAACTTGCTAAAGGGCAACAATAACATTGGTTATCGAGCAATTGTACATTTGCCGTAAGGCACAACACTTTTAATACATTCTTGTTACTACTACATGCATTACAGTTCACTTGAAGCTTGTTTAATAGATTTAGAAAAAAACGGTCAGTTAGTTCGCATTAAAGAAGAAGTTGACCCACATTTAGAAATGGCAGCCATACACTTACGCGTGTATGAAGCCAAAGGGCCAGCCCTATTATTTGAAAATGTAAAAGGTAGCCGGTTCAGAGCTGCGAGCAATATTTTTGGTACGCTTGATCGTAGTAAGTTCATTTTTAGAGACACTTTTAAAGCAGTACAGCAAATGGTAGCTTTGAAAAATGATCCAATCAAAGCCATTAAAAACCCACTTGCTAATTTTGCTACCGCAATGGCAGCTTTAAAAGCCTTGCCTTTGAAAAATCCCTTGCTGAAGCCTGTGCTGCATCAAGAAATAAAAATTAGCGACATTCCACTCATACAACATTGGCCAATGGACGGTGGTGCCTTTGTAACCCTACCACAGGTATACACTGAAGATATTGATAACCCTGGTATCATGAAGGCTAACTTGGGTATGTATCGAATACAATTAACCGGTAACGATTACCAACTTAATCAAGAAATTGGCTTGCACTATCAACTCCACAGAGGTATTGGTGTGCATCAAACCAAAGCTAATAAAAAAGGCCTGCCTTTAAAAGTAAGTTGCTTTGTTGGTGGGCCTCCGTCGCATACGGTAGCTGCGGTAATGCCACTACCTGAGGGCTTAAGCGAAATAACTTTCGCAGGTGCATTAGGTGGCCGCCGTTTTAGATATACTTATCGCGATGGCTTTTGTGTTAGCACCGATGCAGATTTTGTTATAACTGGAGAAGTGTATCCTGAAGAAAACAAGCCTGAAGGCCCTTTTGGCGACCACTTGGGTTATTACAGTTTAACGCATCCTTTTCCTTTAATGCGAGTACATAAAGTGTATGCTCGCCAGAACGCAATTTGGCCATTTACGGTAGTTGGTCGCCCTCCACAAGAAGATACAAGTTTCGGCGAACTGATTCATGAATTAACAGGCGATGCCATACCTGCAGAAATACCCGGTGTTAAAGCAGTTCATGCAGTAGATGCTGCGGGTGTACACCCATTGTTACTTGCCATTGGTAGTGAACGTTACACACCTTACTTACCTACCAAACAACCCGCCGAATTACTTACCATCGCCAACCACATTCTTGGTACCGGACAATTGAGTTTAGCTAAGTTTTTATTTATTACTGCCGACCCTACCAACCAATTATCGGTGCATCATGTACAGCCTTTTATGGAGTACGTTTTAGAACGCTTACACCTCGATAGAGATATACATTTTTATACCAATACTACCATTGACACATTAGATTATTCTGGCACAGGATTAAATAGCGGTAGCAAGGTAGTATTTGCTGCCTATGGCGAAGTAATACGTACTCTTACAAGAGAGGTGCCAAGTGTATTGCAAGGATTACAAGGTTTTGGTAAAGCTGCATTGTGTATGCCTGGTGTAGTAGCATTACAAACAACAGCATTCACTACTTATGCCGATGCAGCTGCAACCATTGAAGCATTGAACGAACAACTCAAGGCACATACTACTACCCTACATGGCTGCCCCATTATTGTACTGTGCGACGATGCCACATTTACAGCGGCCAATATGCGTAATTATTTGTGGGTTACTTATACCCGTTGTAATCCTAGCCACGACATGCATGGTATCGATGCTTTTGTGCAACACAAACACTGGGGCTGTAATGGTTCGTTAGTAATAGATGCTCGCATTAAGCCACACCATGCACCGCCTGTACAAACAGATGCAACAGTAGAAAAAAAAATTGATAGGCTATTTGCCAAAGGCGGTAGCTTACATGGTATTTGTTAACCCTTTTTTTAAAGGAATATCAAGCTATGGGGCTCGCCTTCGGCGAGCCCCATAGCTTGTAACACATACCTTACGGCAAATGATGATTCAAAACACTATCATAACACATCTGCATAAGCAGGCGTTTTATCAAACATTGCTTTTGCATACAAACATAGTGGCATAATTTTCAGGTGCTTTTTTCGAGCAAAATCAACCGCTGCCTGCACCAATACCTTTCCATAACCTTTGCCTTCATGGCCCTCGTACACTTCGGTATGTTCAATAATTAATTTATCGGTGCCATCATATACAACATCCATCAAGCCAACTTCTTTGTTATCGTCGTAAGCTAGCCAGCAACCTTTTTTACCATCATCGTGTAAGGTTGTATGTATCATGGTTTATTTTTTGCGTTTCATATTTACCGTAAGGTACAGTACTTAACTTGCAATGAATATTAATTTTACGAACTTGATATGAAACCTATGAAATGGTTAATTATTGTAGTAGGTGTGTTACTGCCTGCTTTTGTTATAGCACAATACAGTGCTCGTATTGTTGTGAGTGAAGTGGCTACTAAAAAGCTAGACGATTTATATATTGCAGGAAGCTTTAATAATTGGCAACCAAAAGAAGAAAAATATAAACTCAAACCTTTCGGTAAAGATAGAAAAGGCATTGTACTGAAAGATTTAGCACCTGGCATTTATGAGTTTAAAATTACTAGAGGTAGTTGGCTTACTGTTGAGTCTAAAGACAATGGCGATGAGTTGAGCAACCGCAGCTTTGCCATTACCGATGCTGATGTAAGTATAGATATTACCATTGCTGGCTTTAAAGACGATTTTCCGAAAAAGCCTATCCCTAACACTGCGTCGGCGCAGGTTCATTTGATAGATTCGGTATTTCAAATACCGCAATTACAACGTACACGTGCAATTTGGGTGTACTTACCTAAAAGTTATAACGTTACAAAGGGCAAAAATTACCCTGTATTATACATGCACGATGCTCAAAACCTCTTTAACCTACAAACAGCACCTAATGGCGAATGGGGCGTTGATGAATGCCTTGATAGCTTACAACGTTTAACTGGCAAAGAATGTATCGTAGTTGGCATAAATCATGGGAATGATAAACGACTTACAGAATATAACCCTTACGATCATGCACAGTTTGGTAAAGGCGAAGGCAAGCAATACCTCAACTTCATTGTAAGCACTTTAAAACCTTATATCGATAAAACTTATCGTACTAGAAAAGATGCCGCTAATACGGCCATTGCTGGTAGTAGCATGGGAGGCGTAATTAGTGTAGCTGCTATGGTGCAGCACCCTGATGTTTTTGGTGCTGCTGGTATTTTCTCGCCGGCGTTTTGGGTAGCACCATCGCTATATACAGACGTAGCCAATGCCCATTGGAAAACTCAACAACCTCGTTTTTACTTTTATGCCGGTGGTAGAGAAGGTACTAATCCGGAAGTTATGGTAAAAGACATGGAGGCGATGGTAACATTGCTTGAAAAAAAAGCACAGTACGATATTCGCCGAGTTGTTAACCCGTTGGGGCAACATAATGAAAAAGCTTGGCAGCAAGCGTTCGACGATTTTTATCGTTGGTTAAGCAGCCGTTGGTAAGCTACAGGCAAGCAATTACCTTCGCAGCATGAATATCGCATTTGAAGCAAAACGGGTATTTAACAATGGTACCGGTTTAGGCCACTATAGCAGAACTTTGGTAACTAGTTTGGCAAATGGTTTTCCTGAACATGAGTATTATTTGTTTACACCAAGTACATCTGCCATGTTCAGTACCAATGCTTTTGCTAATATGCATACTGTTACACCATCGCAATGGTTACATCAGCGTTTTAAAAGTGCATGGCGTAGCAGCTGGGTAAAAACCGATTTACGTAAGTATAAGATTCATCTTTATCACGGCCTTAGCCACGAGATACCTTTGGGTATTCATAATACAAGTATCAAATCGGTAGTAACCATGCACGATATTATTCATGAACGCTACCCCGAGCAATACAACCCAATAGATGTTCGTATTTACAGGCGTAAATTTAAATATGCTTGTAAGCATGCTAATAGGGTAATTGCCATTAGCGAGCAAACCAAAAACGATTTGATTACTTGGTATAAAGTTCCTGAAGAGAAAATAGCTGTTTGCTATCAAAGTTGTAACCCTGCATTCAGCAATACTATTACTACAAACGATAAACTACGTATACAACAAAAATACCAATTGCCTCCGCAGTTCTACTTATATGTTGGTTCTATTATTGAACGTAAAAATCTATTAACTATTTGCAAAGCATTAACGCAAATAAAGAATAATATCCCACTAGTAGTTATTGGCAAAGGCGATGGTTACGAAAAAAAAGTACAACAATTTGTACAAGAACACCAACTTACCCAACGTGTAATTTTTTTATCGCATACAGCTGCTGCAAAAGATATTGATTTTGTAACAGCGAAAGATTTTCCTGCCATTTATAAGCAAGCCTTATGCATGATTTACCCAAGTATTTTTGAGGGCTTTGGCATTCCGGTATTAGAAGCTTTAACGGCAGGCATTCCTGTTATTACTAGT
This sequence comes from Chitinophagaceae bacterium, assembly GCA_046296295.1. Lineage (GTDB taxonomy): Bacteria > Bacteroidota > Bacteroidia > Chitinophagales > Chitinophagaceae > UBA10646. The sequence continues at coordinate 349,087 of JBKBLG010000001.1, forward strand.
AATATTAGCTGCCTTCCCGAAGCTGGTGGCGATGCTGCTATTTATGTTAATCCATTTGAAGTAAGCGATATGGTTCAGGCTATGGAAGCAGTAGCCAACAATGCGACACTTCGAACCGAAGCTATTACTAAAGGTTACTTGCATGCACAAAAATTCACACCGCATGCATGTGCAGCCGAAGTAATGAAAGTATATCAACAAACAATGTGTAGCTACTAACATGCAAGTGCAACTGTTAGAACAATACCTACTTACATTAAAGCAAGGTTGTGTAATTACACTTAACACCACCGTTGGTAATGTTGCTGCCTGTTTAGAATCTACTTTGGCACACCATACGGTAAATGATCCCCATCAATTATATACTTGTGTTATAAGTGATGAACGTACTATACTACAATATGTTACCAACCCAGATTTAGAGGCTTTCGATTGGTTGGCCTTACAAACTCAACCCACAGCATTGGTGTACCATGATTTTTTATTAGAAACAAATGTTGATATCAAAGCTTTAGGCGTTTGGCTTCCTGACAATGATGACGCATTGCGTTACTTGGCTAAGCGCTTACGAGAGCCCATATTTATATTTCATTGTAATGAAGATGAATTGCATACAATAATTCCCACTTTACAATATGTAAATTGGAACAATGGTGTGGCTACACTACATTTACCGTAAGGTAGTTCAAAGAAAATCGGCCCTTTTTATTTATAAAATAGCACCGATTTTTTATATGCTAAAAGTAACTTATAGGGTAATAACTTAACATTATCTAAAGTACCGTTGGTAGCTCGTAAGTAATAAATATCATCAATTCAATACCTAGCCATTGTAATTTAGAAATTAGTACTTAAAAGCTTTAAAAATTGTAATACTTTGCCTTCACTATTCAAAAGAACAGAAGAAATCGTTACTTTCCAACAATCAATAAAACATTACAACCATGTTAGAAAGTTTAGAATTACCCTTTGCAGGTATGGCCTTTCTACTAGTTATTTTGGCATTTGTAGTAGCTATCGGACTTACCGTTACTATCTTTTTCATTCTTACCTTACGCAATTGTCTGCGCCAAGTACGACCAGAAAATAGAAGATTCGAACCAAATAATACTTGGCTATTATTGATTCCTTTGTTTTCGTTGGTGTACAACTTTTTTGTGGTAAAAGGTATTAGTGAATCGTTACAAAACGAGTATGAACAATTAGGCGAAAATCCAACAACAGCACCCGCGTATCAACTAGGTTTAGCATACTCCATTGCAAGTTGCTTAACATGGGTACCTATGGCTGGCTCATTTATTGCTATTGCAGCTTTTGTTTTATTCATCGTTTATTGGGTGCAAATACACGAGCATAAAAACAGAATTGCAACACTACAAATGCAATATCAAACCAACAACGATATCGGAGAACATATTTTATAGTTACAGTATATGCATCAACTTCATACCATAAAAAATCCCCATCGCTTGATGGGGATTTTTTTATTTTAAATAGGGTTTTACCTTACGGTAAATATTACTTCACTTCTTCAAACTGAGCATCTTCAACAGTATCGTTGCTGTTATTAGCACCTTGTTGTGCTTGTTGTGTACCAGCATTGCCACCTGCTGCTTGTTGTGCCTTGTAAATTTCTTCACTAGCGGCAGTCCAAGCGTTATTCATTTCGGTAAGGGCAGCATCAATGGCAGCAACGTCTTGACTTTTATGAGCTTCTTTCAACTTTGTTAGCGCATTTTCAATAGGTGCTTTTTTATCCGCAGGAATTTTGTCGCCAAATTCCTTCAACTGCTTTTCGGTTTGGAAAATTAAGCTATCGGCCTGATTGATTTTTTCAACCTTCTCACGAGCTGCTTTGTCGGCAGCTTCGTTAGCTTTAGCCTCGGCTTTCATTTTCTCTACTTCTTCTTTGCTTAAGCCACTGCCCGCTTCAATACGAATTTTTTGTTCTTTACCGGTGCCTTTATCTTTAGCACTAACATGTAACATACCATTCGCATCAATATCAAATGTTACTTCAATTTGAGGTACACCACGTGGTGCAGGTGGAATACCATCTAAGTTAAAGATACCAAGGCTCTTGTTTTGATTGGCCATTGGGCGCTCACCTTGTAGTACATGAATTTGTACACCAGGTTGGTTATCGCTAGCAGTTGAGAACACTTCTGTTTTCTTGGTAGGTATGGTAGTATTGCTAGGGATCATAGTTGTCATTACGCCGCCCATAGTTTCAATACCTAAGCTAAGCGGTGTTACATCAAGTAACAACACATCTTTCACTTCACCTGTTAATACCGCACCTTGAATAGCAGCACCTATAGCCACCACCTCATCGGGGTTAACGCCACGATTAGGCTTTTTGCCAAAAAACTTTTCTACAATTTCTTGTACTTTAGGGATACGAGTACTACCACCAACTAAAATTACCTCATCTATATCGCTTGTACGATAGCCAGCATCTTTCAAAGCAGCTTCACAAGGACGTAAGCAACGTTCAAATAAGCTATCGCTTAGTTGCTCAAACTTAGCACGGGTTAATTTTTTCACCAAGTGCTTAGGCACACCGTCTACGGCTGTAATGTAAGGAAGGTTAATTTCGGTTTCAGAAGAAGAACTAAGTTCAATCTTAGCTTTTTCAGAGGCTTCTTTTAAACGTTGTAATGCCATTGGATCTTTGCGAAGGTCTATAGCTTCATCAGCTTTGAACTCATCGGCTAACCAATCCATAATTACCTTGTCGAAGTCATCGCCACCTAAGTGTGTATCTCCGTTCGTACTCTTAACTTCAAATACACCATCGCCCAACTCAAGAATAGAGATATCGAATGTACCACCACCTAAGTCGAATACAGCAATTTTTTGATCTTTATTCTTTTTATCTAAGCCATAAGCCAAAGCAGCAGCAGTAGGCTCGTTAACAATACGGCGTACTGTTAAACCAGCAATTTCTCCAGCTTCTTTAGTTGCTTGTCGCTGTGCGTCGTTAAAGTAAGCAGGAACTGTAATAACAGCTTCTGTTACTTCCTGACCTAAATAATCTTCGGCAGTTTTCTTCATTTTCTGCAATACCATTGCACTAATTTCTTGTGGCGTATATAGGCGGCCATCAATATCTACACGTACGGTGTTATTGTCGCCTTTAGCTACTTTATAGCTCCAATGGCTAATTTCTTCTGTAACCTCGTCGAACTTACGACCCATAAAGCGCTTCACACTCATAATGGTGTTCTGGGGGTTAGTAATTGCCTGACGCTTTGCAGGGTCACCCACCTTACGTTCACCATTTTTCATAAAAGCTACCACCGATGGTGTAGTTCTACGACCTTCATCGTTGGCAATTACAACAGGCTCGTTACCCTCCATTACAGAAACGCAACTGTTTGTTGTACCTAAATCTATACCAATAATCTTTCCCATAATATGCTGATTGTATTCTTAAATTTGTTTGACTGTTTTACAAAAGGCAACTAATGTGCCACGCAATTGCCACATGCAATTTTGACAGCAACCATCAATTTACTTACGTAAATGCACCTGATTTGACGGGAAGAAGGTATTTTGTATGCCATTTTTTCTTTTACCGTAAGGTTATTCTTAGCATAACGAACATAAAACAAAGCAGTACCTTATTTTTGGCAAAATCAATTGCTGTATGAAGGTTCCTAGCATGGCAGAAATGATGGCCAATGGCGAAACGCCCGATATTTTGTTTTGGGTAGGTTGTGCCGGCAGTTTCGATCAGAGAGCGCAGAAAGTAACAAAAGCATTTGCAACAATTCTCAACAAAGTAGGTATCAAATTTGCCATTTTGGGCAAAGAAGAAATGTGTACTGGCGACCCTGCACGCCGTGCTGGTAACGAGTTTATGTTTCAGATGATGGCTTATAACAACATTCAAATTTTGAATGGCTATGGCATCAAAAAAATTGTGACTACTTGTCCGCATTGTTTTAACACGCTTAAAAACGAATATCCCGAGCTAGGCGGCACTTATGAGGTAATTCATCATACCACACTGTTACAACAATTAATTAACGATGGTAAAATTGTATTGCAAGGTGGCGGTACTTTTAAAGGCAAAAGAATTACCTACCACGACAGTTGTTATTTAGGCCGTGCTAATAACATTTACGAAGCACCAAGAGCTGTGTTAGAAGCTTTAGATGCTGAATTGGTAGAAATGAAACGTTGCCGTACCAATGGATTGTGCTGTGGTGCTGGCGGTGCTCAAATGTTTAAAGAAGATGAACCGGGCGATAAGCGTATTAATATGGAACGTGCCGACGAAGCTTTAGCCTTACAACCGGCAGTGATAGCGGCAGCATGCCCCTTTTGTAACACTATGATGAGTGACGGTGTTAAAAACCGCGAAAAAGAAAACGAAGTACAAGTTTTAGATATTGCCGAAATTATAGCTCAATCGATGTAATTTATGAATTGGAAAAAATTTGGTATGATTTCGTTGATAGCGGTCCCAATTTTACTAGTGATTGATGTGGTATACGATGCTATCACAAGCAAGAATGGCGTTCAACCCAATGAGATACTAGGTGTTAAAAATCTCATTTTCAAATGTATTACTGCTGCAATTATTGGCTTTTTTGTAGCTAGTTCAAAAAAAGAAAAAAAGGGATAAATACACTTACATAAATCGTTAAATCAAACCACACAAAGTACAACTCGTGTGGTTTATTTATTTTTACACTATGGAATTTCATTTACAAGATCATATCCCAACCGATTTTCACCCAAGTTCACGGGTGTGGATTTATCAAAGTAGTCGCCGATTTGGTATTGGCGAAGCATTAGAACTTGATAAAGTTTTTACTGATTTTATACAACACTGGAATAGTCATGGTACACCTGTAAAAGGTTATGCTAATTTATTTTTCGGACAGTTCATTGTAATCATGGCCGATGAAACTGCCACCGGTGTAAGCGGATGCAGCACCGATAGCAGTGTTCGCATGATTAAGAGCATTGAAGAAGTTTGTAAGGTGCAGTTGTTCGATAGGCAAATGCTTGCATTTCTTAAAAATGATAAAGTTGAGTTGTTGCCTTTAGCACAGCTACCCTACGCTATTGAAAAAGGTTATATCACTACCGATACCATTTATTTCAACAATCTTGTAAGCACCAAAGCACAACTCATGGAGCAGTGGTTACAACCCGTTCGAAATAGCTGGCTTGCACAGCGCTTTCCAGTGCTTGCAACCACTCCTGCATCTTAAAGTACTATCATTTACGCATGTGCAAAATTGCTGCATATATAAATGGGTTGGCCTGAGGCCAACCCATTTATATATGTATAACATCACCTTACGGTAAAAATAAACTATAACAATAATCTAAAACCCAGCCCCACATTATTCAATCCTGAATTGTTGGCGAATGCTGTTTCAAGACCGAAATGACTCGATTTCCCATTTACATTTCCTGCATTGTTGAAAGAACGCATATGTTGATAATATGTTATGGCAATATTGGGTAAACTTAGCTCTACATGCATTTTTTTGTAAATTCTGTAAGACGCCCCCACCGCAACACTTAGGTTCACATTGGTAGAGCGTGCAACGGTAAGCAAATTGGTGGTATTGGGCTGTAAACTTTTACTATTACCCACACCAACATCGGCCGAAGCTTGACCAAATGCATAAAAATCTTTGGCAATAGTTATATACTGACGCATAAACACACCGCCACCGAATGTGTTGGTTCTGCTAGTAACCGCATCATTTTGCTTACTTTGGCTTGTATTGAAGTTGAACCGTGCTCCCCAAAACCGGCTGCCATTAAAAGTTTTTCCTACGATAGCACCTAATCGGTAGCTACTGCCTTTACTAATATTCCCCTGAAGATTATCTGAGGTATTTGAGCCAAAACCTATATCAGCACCGGTAAGATAAGTGCCCTTTGCAAATTGAGCTTCTACTCTATTAAGTAGCGATAACAGAAGTACAGTTGCAAGTATTATTTTTCTCATGTTATCTTTTTGAATTACAAAGACAACATTTTTTTCATATACTAACAAAAAATTATTACAAAAAATTATCTCAATTATTTTTTTGTTGTACCTGTTGCAAGACTCGCTTCTTTTCTTTATCACTCAAATTAGATTTCTGTACCAATTTGTTCAATTGATAGCTAATACTCACTCTAAAATTACGCGTACGTATACTATTGAAACTTTCTATATAAAAATTGCTTCCATAAGTGTATACAAAGTTCTGCTGCCGAGTGAATGGATCAATAATTTGAACGCCGAGCACCAAACGCTTATTCATAAACTTGTGCTGTACACCAAATGTTGTATTAATATTGCTACGTGTACGCCCTTGCGGATCGGCAAAACTGCTAAACCGAGCATTACCTTCTAAAGTTAACAACTGATTGGGGGTATAGTTATAATTACCGTTAACATAAAAACTGCCTCCATCTCGGTAGCGATATAAGCGTTTCTCGGCATCGCTATATTGATTATAGGTATAGCCAACACTTGCGTTAGCTCGTAGCTGTTTGTTAAAGGTGTAGCCACCCCAAACACTTGCTTCGTATTCGTTTCGATCACTAATATTTTGCCATGTAATTTCGGTTTTGCCGGCATCGACCAAGGTTCTAATGGTATTGAAAACATTTTTCACACGATTATAACCAAGCGAACCATTAATGTAATATTTGCCTTTAGTTAAGCTAATATTCCAATCAAAATTATCGGCAAGGCAAGCATCTAAAAATGGGTTCCCAAAGCGAAGGTTATACGGGTCAGCATAATCTACGCTGGGGTTCAACTCTCCAATGCCCGGCCTGCGAATGCTGCTTCTGTACACCCAACTGATATTGAATTGCTTCGAAAATGTTTTACGTAAGGTTATGTTTGGCAACAGATTCCAATATTGATTATTCACTGGTAAGGCTGCTGGCTGTATAAATTCAAATGCTAAATGCGTGTACTCTGCCTGAATACCGGTTATCAATCGCCATGTTTTACTCAAGTTGAAGGTAGCCCCCACCCTTGCGGTAAATACTTGTTGCGTAAAGTAAAAATCGTTACTTAATAATCCGTTATTAATCCACACACCTGATGATTTTTGTAAAAAATCTGTTAGTAGTGCATTATGATAACCACTGATTTGATAGGTTGCTCCTGTACTAAAAATATGTCTTTTTTTACCGTAAGGTTTATCGTATTGTAACCTGAGGCCTACATTGTAATTATTGTTATCGGTACGTTGTAGCTGCGAACTATCTATACCTGTAAATACGTAGTTGCCAGTTAAAAACTGCTGATAAAAATCACGTTCATTATTGGTAGTGTTTACCGCCGCATTTGCCATGATGCGAAACACTTCGGCCTGATCTTTTTTGCCCTTACGGGTAAATGTGTACGTGAAATTATGGCTGCTATTATTACCCTTCGTGGCATTACTCCGTGTACTAACGCGATACGGTTGTTGAAAACGGTTGATATTAACAAACTGTACATGGCTTAAGTTATCGAACCAATTACCGTTACCTTGATACACCCAACTGTGTAAGTGCAGTTTATTATGCTCGTAATCTAACTGAAGGCGAAGGTTCGGACGAATATTTTTGTTCAGAAAATTACCATCTGTATTAAACCCATTAGTGCTATCGCGGTAATAATTACTCCGTCGGCTATAATTATTACCCGGCAAGCGATTGGCTCCTGTACCTACAGTGGCTGCTATATTCCACTTAGTGGTTCTATAATTTACATTTACCGCAAGGTTAGCATCGCCTCTTGTGCCGACGTTCGCAGTGATACGACCTGTAAAACCTACCTTCCCCTTTTTAGTGACAATATTTATAACACCGCCTTGTTCTGTAGCATATTGCGGTGGCGGATGGAGCATTAATTCAATCTTTTCAATGCTACCACCGGGCAAGCTTTCTAGTAAATCTTGTAACTGTTGTGCATTCAGTTCAACAGGTTTTTCATCAATCAAAATTTTGGGCTCACGACCTTTTAAAAGAATTCGACCGTTCGGATCGTTATTCACCAACGGCATACTTTTAAGTATTTCAGCGGTGCTACTGCCGTTGGCCAAAGCACTTTGACCAACATTATAAACAATGTTACCATCTTTACTTTCAATGAGGGGACGTTCGCTGAAAACAATCACTTCTTCTAATTGATTAGCTTGCTGTTTCAGTTGAACATCGCCAATATTGATATCGTATCTATCGTAGCGCAAGAAAATACTATCAATTACAAGTACAGCATAAGAATGTGCACTTATGCGAAGTTTATAATAGGAAAAAGGCAATTGTTCGAGTAAAAAAGCACCCTTTGCATCGCTAATTGTGTTGAAAGTTGCACTATCGGCTTTATAGCTTTTCAATTGAATAGCTGCATAACTTATGGGCTTACCGGTAACAGCATCTATTACATTACCCATAACAAGCCCTAATGCTTTTCGCTGTTGTAGTGGTTGACTATAAATTACACTGCTGTAAATGATTAACGAGAAAAAGGTTGTAACTATGTTTAATCGTGTAAGCAATGTGGGTGAGTTAAATATTTTGCTGAGGCAGCGGTAATGGTGTTGGCTCGGCTTGAGGTAAAGTTATAGGTGGCGGTGGTGTTTTCAAAATAGGAGTTAATTTCATTAAGAAACCGATTCCGATTACACTTTTGAGCTGTAATGCCGGACTGTTTTTGTTATCACCAAATAACTTTACATCATCATCATAAATAAGATCTAAATTATAAGTAGCACTTAGATATTTATTGATTTTAAAGGATACTAAATTGGTTAAGAAAATATCTATGTTTTCAGGTTTGTTATTGTAATTACTGAATAAATCTAACTTACCTCTGTAATGTACATTTTTCATAATTTCAGTTTGGTAGTTCAGACTTGCAAATGCACCTATTTCACCAATAGAATTTCTACCAGCAGGTACGCCATACAAACCTTTACTAGCCAACCTGTTACTTGCCACTACTACCCAACGACTTGTTAATGGCGACATGAACAAAGAGAAGTTGGGCTTTGGTTTATAATCAAAACCGATAGAAAGTACTACATATGCTGGCGAGAAAAAAGTACTTGATAATGTTCCATTGCTACCCGAATAGGTTAAACCATCAAAAAACTGACTGCGGAAATTGAATAATCCTGATAGATACCATTTATTAATAGTATCCATTTTGTAACCAATTTTGCTTAATAAATCAAACCGATCATCGTTTTTTCTACTTCCTAAACTTGTTGTTTGAATAAAACCAAAGTTCACATCCAAGCTATTATCCCATGTGTAACGGCCTTTTTTGTGTAAGATGTAATAATTGAAATAACTGTTGATGGCTAATGTGAAGTTATCGCCACCTGCTGCCCAATTCACCAAACTACCCTGTGAAACATTTAGATTTAGAAGTCCGCCCCGCTTCCATAACCATTGTGCAGTATCATTATTATCTTTCTTAACACTACGAAACACTTCGTTCGGTAATCGCCTGACTGTAATATCTTGGGTTTTTGCTAAATGATGGTAACTTAAAAAAGTAATTAAGAGTAAGTAATATTTCATTGCAGCAAGGGTAGAAAGCCAAACTAATTTGTCAAATATAAACGCAATATCACCGATTGTTGATGTTAATAATCTGCCAAACTGTCACCAGCTCGGTTTTTTACCTATTTTTGTCGCCAAATTCTGAATAACGCATGGAAATGTTGGATTTGGCTACAAAGGTACACGACGAGGCAAGACAAGGCGAAGCCTACGCTCCATTTGCCCAAGACCCTAATCAGTACAAAAAGAGATTCTACATAGAAAGCTATGGCTGTCAAATGAATTTTTCCGATAGTGAAATTGTAGCTTCTATACTTAACGAGCAAGGCTTTGGAGCTACGCGTAATTTTGAGGAAGCCGATTTGGTATTGCTCAACACATGTAGTATTCGTGAAAAAGCAGAACAAACTGTTCGCAAACGCTTGACTGAGTTTAGAAAACAAAAAGAAGCTCGTCCGGGTATGCTTATAGGTGTACTTGGCTGTATGGCAGAACGTTTAAAAGCTAAACTCTTAGAAGAAGAAAAGTTGGTAGATATAGTAGTAGGCCCCGATGCTTACCGTACCCTACCCGGCTTAATCGAAGAGGCTGAAACCGGACAAAAAGCCGTGAACGTGCTACTAAGCCGCGAAGAAACCTATGCCGATATATCACCTGTTCGTTTGAACAGCAACGGTATTACAGCATTCGTAAGTATTATGCGTGGCTGTAATAACATGTGTAGTTTCTGTGTGGTGCCATTTACCAGAGGCCGCGAACGTAGCAGAGATGCAGTAAGCATTGTAGAAGAATGCACCGACCTTTACCGCAAGGGCTATAAAGAAGTTACACTATTAGGCCAAAACGTAGATAGCTATTATTATTTAGCCGATAATGAAGCCCCTGTTAACTTTGCACAACTACTCGAAAAAGTAGCGCTCATTGCTCCAGATCTAAGAGTACGTTTTAGCACCAGCCATCCCAAAGATATTACCGACGATGTGCTTTTCACCATGGCCAAGTATGAAAATATTTGCAAATACATACACTTACCGGTACAAAGTGGTAACACTCGCATTTTGCAATTAATGAACCGTACCTACACACGTGAATGGTACATGGCTAAAGTAGATAGAATCAGAGAAATACTCCCCGATTGTGGTATTAGCAGCGATATTATAACAGGCTTTTGTACCGAAACCGAAGAAGAACATCAAGATACTTTAAGCATCATGGAGTACAGTAAATACGACATGAGTTATATGTTCTTCTACAGCGAACGCCCCGGCACACTGGCAGCACGCCGCTATGCCGATGATATACCTGAAGCCACCAAAAAGCGCCGCCTTACAGAAATAGTGAATGTTCAAAACCGCTTAAGCTTAGCCAGCAATCAAAAAGATATTGGCAAAACGTTCAAAGTACTCATAGAAGGCAATAGCAAACGTAGCGACAACGATTGGATGGGCCGAAACAGTCAAAATAAAGTAATTGTGTTCCCTAAAAACGAACAAACGCTACAAGCTGGCAATTATGTTTGGGTACATGTACACGATTGTACACAGGCTACCCTCATTGGCACTATTGTTACAGCCTAACCTTACGGTAAATGTTTGAAACACTTAAAGCTTAGAAACCACACCATGGCCGATATACAATCTATTAAAAACCGTTTTGGGATAATTGGTAACTCACCAGCACTTAATCATGCACTGAACGTGGCATCGCAAGTAGCTGCCACCGATTTAAGCGTACTTATTGTAGGTGAAAGTGGTGTGGGTAAAGAAGCCTTCTCTCAAATTATTCATGCTTTAAGCAGCCGTAAGCATAATTCTTTTATTGCGGTTAACTGTGGTGCAATACCCGAAGGCACAATCGATAGCGAACTTTTTGGCCACGAAAAAGGAGCCTTTACAGGTGCTGTAGATAGCAGAAAAGGATACTTTGAAACCGTTAATGGCGGCACCATTTTTTTAGACGAAATTGGTGAAATGCCACTAGGTACCCAAGCCCGTTTATTACGTGTGTTAGAAACAGGCGAATTCATTCGAGTAGGTAGCTCAAAAGTGCAAAAAACAGATGTTCGGGTAATTGCAGCCACCAACCGAGAATTACTAGATTTCACACAAACAGGTAAGTTCAGAGAAGATTTGTACTATCGCCTTAGTACAGTACCTATTCGAGTACCAGCGCTACGCGATAGAAAAGAAGATATTTTATTACTATTCAGAAAGTTTGTGGTAGACTTTGCTGAACGTTATAAAACAACACCCATACAACTTACCGACGATGCTAAACAACTGCTCACCAACTACCCTTTTAAAGGCAATGTTCGTGAGTTAAAAAACATAGCAGAGCAGTTATCGGTGTTGTCAAACAACAGTATTGTGAACGCAGCAGAGCTACAATCGTTCTTACCAGAAAAAACTGGAACCAAAAGCATAGCACAGCTACCCATATTAGCTCATACAACTGCTCATCAGGGCGATTTTGCTAATGAAAGAGAACTACTCTATAAGCTTTTCTTCGACATGAAGAAAGATGTTACAGAACTCAAAAAAATGTTTTTAGATATTGTTCAAAATCCAGCTTTGGCAAGCTCAGCAGCTGCCTATACAAAAGAAAGCCTATTGAAAGATTTTAGTATCCCCTCACAAGCTAACAATTCAGAAGTACATTTACCAGCCACAGCAACGCATCCAAATTTTTACGCAACACAACCACAGTACAGCAACACGGCAGCACAGCCTGTAATTATCAACACAGCAAACGATACCCGAGTTGTTAGCGACATTCATGTACACGAAGAAGTAGAAGAAAGCTTAAATATCATGAATGCAGAAAAAGAACTCATCATCAAAGCTTTGAAAAAACATAAAGGAAAACGTAAAGATGCTAGTATTGATTTAGGTATTAGTGAACGTACCCTATATCGTAAGTTAAAAGAATACGATATTGAAGATTAACCAATTGCTTTTGATTAGTTTTGATACATATGAGATTCCCTTACGGTAAATTATTAATTGCACTTTGCATCTGTACAATAACATTGCTATCAAGTGGTTGTGGCATTTACACCACTAAAGATGTAAGTATTGATTACAGTAAAGTAAAAACAGTACGTATTGGTTTTATTCAAAATAAAGCAAGCTACATCAACCCACAATTAAGTCCTCGCCTAACCGATAACATACAACAAAAAGTAGTACAATTCACCAAGTTAAAACGTGTTGATACCGATGATGCACATTATCAAATAGATGGTTACATCAATGGCTACAACGTAACAACTTCGGGCGTTGCAGGCCAACAAGCCGTAACCAACCGCTTAACCGTAGCTGTACATATTACCTTTAAGAATACTGTTGAAAACGATACTAAGGAGTTCGATATATCCAGAGATTTTGATTTTCCTGCAACACAAAGTCTTAACCAAGCCGAAACACAATTGTTAGAAAGCATCGTTCGCAATTTAACCGACGAAATTTTCAACCGCGTATTCAGCAACTGGTAACCCGCTAAAACAAGCACATGCAACCAACGGTACTAACACAACTCAACACTTGGGCACAACAAATAGCGCCGCAGCATACCACCTTAGCTAGCTGGCAAGCCATTGCAGCACAATATCCGTGGTGCAGCCTGGCACACTTATTTACCGCAAGGCTCCAACAACAAACCAATCCCAATAACCACCTCGAAGCATTACAAACAGCCACACTCCATATTGGTAATCCGTTTTGGGTGAAGCGTTTTGCAACAGAAGATATTGACACATTATTTCCAGAAGCTAACAACAACACTACTGTACACCTTACGGTAAATGAAGCCCCATCAGCTACTACAATCTTCAATGAAGATGCCTCGCCAACAGACATTAATGATACAGATGCACCTCCCATAAAAGAAGAAGATGCAAGTGTAGAAGCCGCACCTATCAGCAAACTCGGCAGCATGTTGAGCGAACAAGCAGCACTTTTCAAACAGGCCGTTCCTGCCGATGCCACACTACCAATATTAAGCGAACCATACCACAGCATTGATTATTTTGCATCGCAAGGCATTAAGTTAGATAAGGCTGTACCAGAAAAAGTGGTGGTACTTGCCAATAGAGTGCAAACTTTTACAGAATGGCTCAAACAAATGAAACGCCACAATGCTAACCCAACAGATTTGGGTACATCGCCAGAGAATGAAGCATTGGTAAGCAATATGGCAACAGCAAGCAACACTATTGGCGATGTAGTAACAGAAGCCATGGCACAAGTACTCGCTAAACAAGGACTAAAATCGTCGGCAATTGGCATTTATAAGAAATTGATTTTGTTACATCCCGATAAATCTGCTTATTTTGCCAACCAAATCAATTTGTTAAACAAACAATAACATGGTATACGTATTCTTAGCGTTAATCATCTTAGCTTCTTTATTACTTGGCTTCGTTGTATTGATCCAAAACCCTAAGGGTGGCGGTTTAAATAGTGCTGTAGGTGGTTTCAATAATCAATTAATGGGTGTAAAGCAAACTACAGATGTGCTTGAAAAGGGCACTTGGATTTTTGCTGGCTTAATTGGAATACTTTGTCTTTTCAGCACTTTATTTTTTAAAGGTGCAACAGGCAATAACAAAGGTTCCTTATTACAAGAAATTGACACTAAAGGTGCTCCTGCCCAGCAAGCCCCTCCTGCCGCTGCACCAGCAACAATGCCTGCTACTCAAAAATAATTTGTAACACCGTTAATATATTTTCCCCCGCAAAATGCGGGGGTTTTTGTTTTATATATGTAAGTACAACAACTTTGCAATACATGAAAAAAATAATAAAATACACTTTCATTGCTCTAGTGTTGGCAGCAGCGGTAGCTGCTTGGCTTTTACTAAGTAGTGCTACTACTTTTGAACAAGGCAGCAAATACTTTTTTGTAACAGCAGATACTGATGTTAAAAATGCTTTTAAAGCGCAACTAGCGAGTAACAACACGCTACGTTACCCCGGCATATTTATGATGGTGGCTAATGCCACAGGTGTTTGGGAAAAAATTAAACCCGGACGTTTTGAATTAACCGGTGGCGAAAGCATATTAAGCTTTGTGCGTAAGCTACGTAACAACAAACAAGCACCAGTAAAATTAGTGCTGAATAAAGAACGTACACCGCAAGATATTGCAGGTTTATTAGCACAACAATTTCAGTTAGATAGTGCCGCAGTTGCAGCCTTCATGCAAAATAATGAAGCACTTGCCCCATTTGAGGTTGATTCCAATACTGTTACCACGCTTTTTATACCGGATACTTACTATATTAATTGGACTACCAGCATTGAAAAAATATTGCAACGACTCAAAAAAGAGCGTAATAACTTTTGGAGTAAAAAAAATAGGTTAGCCAAAGCCAAAGCATTACAACTAACACCCAACCAAGTATATATCATTGCAAGCATTGTTGAAGAAGAAACCAATATGAACGATGAAAAAGGCAATGTAGCTAGTGTGTACCTTAACCGTTATCGCAAAGGCATGCCGCTTGGTGCCGACCCTACCATTAAATATGCATTGAGAGATTTTTCGATCAAGCGTATTTTGTTTGGACATTTAGAAGTGAAGAGTCCTTACAACACTTATCGTAACAAAGGCCTACCACCCGGCCCAATTTGTACCCCCAGCAAAACAACGATAGACGCTGTACTGAATGCCCCCAAAACCAACTATTACTTTTTTGTAGCTAAAGACGATTTCAGCGGTTATCATAAATTCAGCGAAACTTACGCAGAGCACCAGGCCTATGCAAAAGCTTATCAACAAAAGTTAGATGCTTATATGGCACAGAAAAACAATAGCAAATAGTTTGCATCAATCGATGACTAAAATTCAACGTATCATAGTAACCAGCGCACCGGTAGCTTTTGTAATTCGCAAAAGCAAACGCATTGTGCTGCCCGGTTTTGAAGGTGTTCCCTTGTACGATGTAGTCATTTTCTTCTTTCAACAAATTAACAAAGTAGGTTTAAATGAACGTGCAGCAGCGGTATCGTTCAATTTTGTAATGGCCATTCCGGCAGCAACGCTTTTTCTGCTCACACTTATTCCCTATCTACCTTTCGACAATTTGTATAACGAACTATTACGTTTTGTTGGCGACCTTACACCCAACCGCCAAACCAAACAAGTAATTGTAAATTTTCTAGAAGATTTCTTCCATAAACCCAAAACAGGCTTACTTTCTATCGGTTTTGCCTTAGTAGTTTTTTATAGTAGTAATGCCATGATGGGTATTATTCGCACATTCGATAAAAGCATTACAATAGATAAGAACAAAACCAACTTCCTTGAAAAACGCTGGCGTGCCATTCGTATGACTACCGTTTTAATTTTTGTAGTTATTGCAACCTTACTCATTTCTATGGGGCAAGGTTATATCTTTAAAAATATCATGCGTTTGCTTGGCATTCAAAATAGTACCACACAAACTGTTATTCATTACACCCAATGGTTGGTAGTAATATTATTGCTGGTATACAGTATAGGTTACATTTACAAGTATGGCCCAACAGTTACCAAAAGGTGGAAGTTAGCAAGCCCTGGTGCCATTTTTGCAACATTACTGATCAGTTTCGCTACCCTTATTTTCGCTTATTGGGCTCAAAATATCAGCACTTATAGCAAAGTGTACGGCTCTATTGGCTCTATTCTCATCATCATGACGCTTATTTTTATCATTGCACTTATTATACTCATTGGGTTTGAACTTAACGTGAGTATATCGGTGCTAAAAGCTACTGCCGCAGCTAGAGAAAGGGCCGAGCACCTTGCGGTAAATGAAGCCCCACAGTTACGCCAGCATGGCTAACTGCTACCTTATTTTTTAAAAGCAAAATACACGGCACCGAGTAGTAACACGAAACTTACAAGATACTTCCAATGAAAAGGTTCTTTTAAGTATAGTACCGCAAAAAAACTAAATACCACCAGCGTAATTACCTCTTGTATCATTTTTAGCTGAAACCCATTGAATTGGTATTGTGTGTATCCTAACCTATTTGCAGGTACTAAAAAGCAATACTCCAAAAATGCAATCAGCCAACTCGCAACAATGGCCTTCCACAGCGGCACATTTTCTTGTTTCAAATGGCCGTACCAAGCTATCGTCATAAATATATTAGAAGTAATGAGTAATAAAACGGTCTTCATATTAGTTTTAATATTTACGTAATTATATTTAAGGTTTATCGTGCTTTCTGTTTTCTATGGGTGGGTGCAAAAAACGTTCATCTTCAAAAGGCAATGGTTCATCGGCAACAAAAGCAACGATTTGCTTTTTCACCCGATTATCGCGATAAATATGATTATGCCCTAAGCCACGTGTAGTGATGAAATGTATATAAGGCAACTGTGCTGCTCTTATCGAGGCAGTATCGGCATAAGAACAAACAGCATCTTCTTCATCGTGCAGCCAAAGAATATTACATTTATTAATGGTAGGCAGTACCCTGCTTACAGAATACCACTCAATATTATTGCCGCCCAAGCTTTTGATATGTTGATGAAACGCTTTTAAAACAGGCGGTGCCAGTGGTATCCACCTGATGAAGTGTTTTACGGCTGTACTTGCCTCGGTAGCTGGTGCAATTAACACCACTTTTGTTGGCAACACCTTCAACTGTTCTAAAGATAAGGCTGTAGCTAACCCTGCCAATGAATGCGCAATCACCGCATCAAAGCCACCAAATTGCTCGTGTAATTGTAACATCAGATTGCGATAGCCCAATGAGTGTATAGTTTTACCATCGCTCAAACCATGGCCAGGTGCATCAAACAAATACACTTCAAAGCCTTTCGATTGTAGTGGTGTAATGTATCGTTCAAACTTGTAACAACAGCTATCAAAGCCATGAGCTATTAATACTTTTTTGCCGTTAGCTGCCCCTTGCGGTGCAAATACAAAACCGCGTACACGCTTGTTTTCAAAATTTACCGTAAGGTGTTGTGCTTTTTTGAATAAAGGCGGTTGCTTACGTTTAGGCTTGCCGCTAAAAGGTGTACAAAACAAATCGAAAGCCCATTTGGCTGCCCGCTTGGGCGATACCACTGCCCTCACTTTAAGTTGGGTACGAAAGTAGCTGAGCACTACTTTTTGCTTTAGTTTTAACTCCATAATTAAAGCGTAAATGTATGAAGGTTGTACTAGTAGGTACAGGAAATGTGGCCACTGTTTTGGGGAAACTCATCGTACAGCAAGGGCATACCGTGGTTGGGGTAAAAGGCAGAACAATAAAAGCCACAGAAATACTAGCACAAACCCTTGCGGCGGAAACTATTATTACCAATGTTACTCCGGTAGCCGATATGTATGTGATTGCCGTGAACGATAGCGCTATTGCTACAGCTGCAGCAACCCTATCTATACCCGATAATGCCATATTGGTGCACACAGCAGCATCGGTAAGTTATGAAGTGCTACAAAAGTATGCTACAAAAGTGGGTGTGTTGTATCCGTTGCAAAGCTTACGGAGTCAAATGCCTTATATACCTAAAATTCCTTTTTTGATTGATGCACCCGATAAAGTTGTTGGCGAACAAATTTTTGCTTTTGCTACATCTTTATCCGGTCATGTAGCTTATGCCAATACCGATACCCGAACGCAATTACATGTTGGTGCCGTTGTGGTAAGCAATTTTGTGAATCATTTGTATCATTTGGCATACGAGTACTGCGAAAAAGAAAATCTACCTTGGGATATGCTGCAGCCTTTAATTCACGAAACATCCAACAGATTGGCATGGCTACCACCATCGCAATTACAAACAGGTCCGGCTGTAAGAAAAGATTTTGTAACAATTGAAAAACATCACGCACTATTAGCTACTCACCCGCAGTTGCAAGCCTTGTATCAACAAATATCGAGTAGTATTATTCATACCTTTCGGTAAATGATGATAAGCATGGTTAAAAGCTTACTGCGTTGCGAAGATCAACAATCCACATAGAAAATAATGAAGGGGTTTGCCATGGCAAACCCCTTCATTATTTTCTATTCGAATATTTTCATTTACCGTAAGGTTATGCTTCTGCCTCCATGTAGCTTGTTACTGGTTCACAAGTACATACCAGGTTTCTATCGCCATGAGTATTGTTAACCCTTGCTACGCTTGGCCAGAATTTATTGTTACGAACGTATGGCAACGGAAATGTCGCTATTTCGCGACTGTAAGGTTTATCCCAAGCATCACTCATTACAGCAAATTGTGTATGAGGTGCGTTTTTAAGTGGATTATTTGTTTTATCCATTGTTCCGTTTTCTATCGCTGCAATTTCACTTCTGATAGCAATCAACGCATCGCAGAAACGATCTAGTTCGGCTTTATCCTCGCTTTCGGTAGGTTCAATCATAATAGTACCCGCCACAGGGAAGCTCATGGTTGGTGCATGAAAACCATAATCCATCAAACGCTTGGCAACATCCTCTGCTTCAATGCCGGCGCTGGCTTTGAACGGACGTAAGTCTACTATAAACTCATGTGCACAACGACCATGATGGTTGGTATACAAAATGCTGTAGTGATTTTTTAAACGAGCCATCATATAGTTCGCATTTAAGATGGCATATTCAGTAGCTTTTTTAACACCTTCGGCGCCCAACATTCTAATATAGGCATAACTAATTAATAAAATAGATGCACTACCCCAATGTGCAGCCGATACAGCACCTGTACCAATGCTGCCATTGGTGGTGAAATGACCAGGCAAGTGTGCTGCCAAATGTGCTTTCACACAAATTGGCCCCATGCCAGGTCCGCCCCCGCCATGCGGAATAGCAAATGTTTTATGCAAATTCAAGTGACAAACATCGGCACCAATATTCGCAGGACTCGTTAACCCAACTTGTGCATTCATATTAGCACCATCCATGTATACTTGTCCGCCGTGTGCATGAACAATAGCACAGAGTTCTTTAATGCTTTCTTCGAATACACCGTACGTACTTGGATAGGTAACCATGGTACCAGCTAGTACATCGCTGTATTGTTCGGCCTTAGCTTTAAAATCATCCATATCAATGTAGCCATTATCAAGTGCTTTCACTACCACCACTTTCATTCCTGACATAACAGCACTTGCTGGGTTTGTACCATGGGCACTAATAGGGATAAGCACCACATTACGCTGTGAATTACCGTTGGCCAAATGATAGTTACGAATGGTTAATAATCCGGCATACTCACCTTGTGCACCGCTATTAGGTTGTAAGCTACAAGCATCAAAGCCAGTTATAGCACACAAATAATCGCTTAGTTCTTGTGCCATTTGTGCGTAGCCCATTGCTTGTGTAGCCGGTACAAATGGGTGAATTTGACTAAAGTTAGGCCAGCTTAATGGCATCATTTCTGTAGCTGCATTTAATTTCATGGTACAGCTACCTAGTGATATCATAGATGTATTTAAGCTCAAATCTTTATTCTCCAACTGCTTGATATAACGCATCATTTGGCTCTCGCTACGATGACTGTTGAATACAGGATGCGTTAAAAATTCACTGGTGCGAACTGCATAGGTTGGTATTGATTGCAGTGCATCTTCGTAATTAAAAGTAACGGCACTGTAGCTACTGCCAGCTGCCTCTGCAAAAACGTGTACAATGTCTAATACATCGTTACGACTTGTAGTTTCATCTAAAGCAATGGTAACAGCACCATTACCGTAGTAGAAGTTAATGTTTTGAGCGGTTGCGTATTGTTCAATAGTTGCTACGTTAGCCACTACCGTAATGGTATCGAAGTAATGTTGGTGTACTACTTCAAAACCAAGTGCTTTCAAGGCTTCGGCTAGTGTTTGCGTAAGCAAAGCAGTACGTTTAGCAATTTGCTTCAAA
>JBKBLG010000002.1:0-259337 GCA_046296295.1 Chitinophagaceae bacterium
TATGTTTTGAATACTGCTTTACTCATACCCTATAGACTGATTTGAGAGCAATATAGTTCACAGACTTTTCAAACACCCATTAGTGAAAAAGAAAAAAGGCTGCCACTTTTGAGACAGCCTCCTGAATATACCTATACTTACGTAAATATTAATTGTACTGCAACTACTGCCATTGAATCATTTGCGTAAGCATATTTTTACCATCACTATCTAGTACTTGCAAATAGTAGCTACCTGCCACCATACCGCCAGTACGTTGTATGGTAAGGGATTGCTGCCAAGGCGCTACTCGTGCCACATACACAACTTGCCCCATGCTATTGGTTATACTGAGTTGATAGCCTTTAGCTTGTGCAGGTAGGCTTACCAACATTACATGCGTTGCCGGATTAGGGGCAATTGTAACACGTATGGCATCTTGCTGCAATACCACTACTTTGCTATAGCTGATATGTGCATCTTTATCAACCGTGAGTAAGCGGTAGAATATTTTTGTAGCCGAAGCATCAAAGGCGGCATCTTTCCATTGATATGATTGCTTTCCACTAATGTTGCGAGCAGCGATTGCACCAATGGTATGATACATATTACCATTGTAACTTCTTTGTACTTCATATTGAAACACACCACTTTCATTATCGGTAAGCCAATTTAATTCGTGATGTAATTGCTTACGTACACCTGTAAATAGTAGTAATTCGGCTGGCAAGCTACCACCCATAGCCATGGTACTTAACCAGCCAGCATCGTACCATTGTTCGCCACACACATCGAGCAAATCAGGTGTTTGGGGTGCACTGTTGTTATTGAAAATAATATTCGCACAGTTGGCGCCTGTTACAGTATATAGAAACCATCCGTTGCCTTCACTTGTCATAGCCGCACCTGGCCAAGCCGCTGTTGTTACGGCAGGTGTAGTAGCCCATGCATAAGCATTGGGGGTATTACTCCAAGTAGTTGGTTTTCTAAAATGTACTTTAACAACACCACCCACCGGACCTACAGTAACTTGTTTGGTCACTGTACTTACTAAGCTGCCAGCTGTTACCGTTAGTGTAACCGTGTACACGCCATTGGCAGTATATGTTTTACTAGGGTTAGCAATATTACTGGTGGTATTATCTCCAAAATTCCATGCATAGCTGGTAATTGTACTACAGTTGATGGTGGCTGCACTATTAAAATTTACCGTAAGGGAAGCCCTACCCGAAGGTGGACTCATAGTGAAGTTGGCAAATAATTGTGTAGTACTATCGCTCGGTGCACCTGGCACTCTGGTGTTACCTACGAAAGTAGTAGGTTCGTTGGCATGTAACTCGGCCGATTGCCTGTTGGCATTATCGCTAAATAACAAGTTAACCGCAGTTGTATTACTAAAAAAATAACGATACCAATCGCCACAGTAAGGCTGTAATGTTACGCCCGGAAAAGTACTGGTAGGTGCGCCACTTGGTTGCCTATTGGTAAAGTGTAGGCGTACGGTATTAGCCCAATCGGTAGGTTTTTTAAAGTACACCCAAAAGCCTGCCCCCGCTGGTGTTACTTGTAACATTTGCTGCACGGTATCACGCAGGCCTGCATTATCAATAACAATCAAGCGAACCATATATGTACCGGGTAGCGTGTAGGTAGTTGTAGGTTGTGCGCCACTACCGGTAATACCGTTACCAAAGCTCCACTCATAGGTTTGAACACCGTTGCAAGCCGTACTCGTAGCTCCGTTAAACCTTACGGTAAATGGTGCCGTACCCGTTAAACCCGGCTCTACCGAAAAAGCCGCTGTAGGTTTAAAGATATCTGGTGCAACTGCAAGCCAGCCGTTATCGTAATAACGTGTGGTGGTAGTTGATAAATCTGGTGTTTGGCGGCCTGCCCCATCGTTAAAAATGAGATTGGTGGCAGTAATACCACTAAAGGTAAAGCTATACCAATCGCCACACTCGCGTTGCATAGCTACACCCGGCCATGTAGTTGGTGTGTACACCCCCGTTGGTACACCTTGCCAATAGTGAATGCGTATGTTAGTACCCCAATTCGCAGGACGCTTAAAGTATACTTTAATATCGGGTATCGGGTAAAAAGTGTACACTGCTGTTTGTACGGCACTGAGGCGCCCTTCTCTATCTACAGCTATGTAACGCAAAGTATCGGGGTCGCCACCGGTGAGTGTAATAGGTTGTGTATATAATTGTGCAGCGTTATTGGTATCGGGTATGTTACCATTTACTGTAAAGTAAATACGTGCAGGCCCACGTGGCGAGCTTGCACTAAGGCTCACGGTTACGGTACCTGTATTAAAATTACCAGCCGCAGGTGCTAGTGCTACCGTTGGAGCAGGAATATTAAAAGTATAAGAACGACTAATTACGGAGCTCCACACACGGTTAGCATCTCTAGCAATGGCTCGAACAGTAGTTGCCGATCCTATAAGAAGTGGTTGTGTGTATATATTAGCATTACTATCGGGTGTATTACCATTTGTAGTGTAAAATATAGTATAAGGTGCTGTGCCTTCTGTAGCTTGCATTTGCACACTAACGCTATCAAAATAATTTCCGCCTGCCGGTGTAATATTGATGGCAGGGGGAGGTAACTCAAACGTATAGCGTTGTGCTTGTATATCGCTTACACGCCCAGCCGCATCAAATACTTTAGCACGCACGGTTGTAGTTTGGCTTACTTGAAAGCTACCCGTATACACGGGGCTAGAAGCCGTAGGTTCTGAACCATCGAGCGTATAACGAATGGTTAACCCCGGCGTACCACCTGTTGCTTGCATGGTAACGGTAACAGGCTGTAAATAGTTGGTACCAACCGGACTAATAACTAATTGTAACGGATCTACACAACCTGCAGCACAAGGTTCAAAAAAACCTTCGCCACTGGCACCAATCATACCAGGGCCGTTCAGTACATATATACCCGCAGACCCACTTGTTACGGTGAATTGTAATGAACCATTTGTTACAGTAATACTACTGCCTGTTACAGCATCGCGATATACACCGTTTTGTATATTGGTAAAGTTGAAGGTGGCGTTGCCATCTTTAGCTAATCCTACACATACAAAACTACTGCCCGATTGGCGCGTGAAGCCTACGCCATTCCAAGGTGCATTACCAGCCCATTGCCAAGTACCATTTTGCAATGCAGGAATAGCTGCTCGCATGGCATTTAACTTACGTAAATGCTTATAAATGCGGTGATTAACCGCTTGCGGCAAATCGTTACCAAAATAAGCTCGCCCTGTTTCATCGATAGAACGTTGGGTTGCTGCTGAATTATGAATGTCGCAGTATGCACCCGCTTTGAACCTACTTTCTGTACCATAATACACCGATGGAATGCCACGCCATGTGAACATAAAGTTCATACAGGCGGCAAGGTTTTCATCGGTACCACCATACCTGCGGTTCCAATCGTTGTTAGGGCCAAAATCGTGGTTATCAAGCCAAGTTACAAGTAAGCTTGGGTCGCCATATAAATGATCGTAGCGAGCCGCAGCCATAACGCCACTAAAGCCGCCGCCATCTTCAAAAATATTATGAAACGTAGCCTCTGCATAAAAATCGAGTACGCCAACACCCGCTGGTTGCGATGCATTGGTAGCACCTCGCCAAGTGTACCAATGTGGGTTAATTTCTTCTACCTGATGCAGTTCGTGGCGTTTTTGTGCTACTTCACCAAACACAAACAAATCTGGTTTATACGCTTTAAACCGATCGTATAAAGCAAAAATATCTTGCTTGCTCATGTGCTTCCAGGTATCCCATCGAAAGGCATCGACACCGGCATCTAAAAAAGTTTTATAGGCATTGAACATGTAATCTATCACTGCCTGGCTGCCTGTATTCAAATCTGGGCAATCATCGGCTAATGCACGTTGGTATAAATTGGTAGTATCATCCCAACCCTGAGCGAACCCATTGCCTGATTGATGAAACCATACAGGGTTACTGGTAGTAACAAAGGTTTCTGTACTAGGCCAATTAAAGCGACGCAAATCTTGGTTAAAGGGCGGTGGCATTTTAGCCAAGTTGGCTCTACTCCAAAGCTTGCCATCGTCGGGGTTGGGTGTTTTACCATCGTACTCCCAATTAGGATTATCTGTTAATGCAGTACCATCGAGCTTTTTGCCCCAAGGCTGTGTTGTATCGGTATTGTATTTTAGTTCGGCCTGACCTTTGATACCAAATCTGCCACTGTGATTGGTTACTATATCTAATACTATTTTCATGCCTTTAGCATGCACGGCATCTACTAAATCTTTAAAAGTTGCACCCGGACTTTCTAATCTTGGATCTACTTTCGTAAAATCCCATGCATGATAGCCATGGTAATCTAATGGGCCTCTGTTTTGTACGATAGGAGTAATCCAAATAGCAGTGAAACCCATGCCCTTGATATAGTCGAGTTTTTCAATCAGCCCTTTAAAATCGCCCCGCCAAGTAACATCTTGTGGCCCACTATAATTGTTATTGTTGGGGTTGCCCTGAAAAAAGCTACACCATTCGTTAGGTCGGTTATTGGTACTATCACCATCAAAAAAGCGAGTTGTGAGCAAAAAATAAATCGTTTCTTTTCTAAAATCTACTTGTGCTTGCAGGTGCTGTAGCAAGCCCAAAGAAACAATTACCAATACAGTTAGTAGCTTTTTCATATGCAGTTGTTAGTAACGTGTAATTCATACACAATACTAAACTACAGCTTTAATTTATTACGCCAAGCATTAAATTAAAGTTATTACTACCATAAAATGAGCTGTAGGCTTAACTTTGTAAAAAATGAACTTATGAAGAAAATTTTTACGCTTTTATCTTTCTTGGCTTTAACAGTTGGCAGTGCTATTGCCCAAGCACCACTTTTAGCCGAAGATTTTGACTTTGGAGCTGCTCCATCGGGCAACCTCTTAGGTACTGCTGGTAGTAGCTGGGTGAATCAAGCTACTTCTACAGTTTTACCCATACAATATATCAGTGGTAATAGTTTGACCTTTCCAGGACTAATTACAACAGGTGGTAGAGTAACTTTTGACACTACCGGACAAGATGTATCTCAGGCTTTAAGTGCACCAGTGAATAGCGGATCTATTTATTATTCAGCTATCATAAACGTAAGTAAGGCCAAAACCAGTGGCGATTATTTTCTACACTTAGCTAATACTACTAACGGATCAACTTTTGTTGGACGCCTTTTTATTCGCTCAACAACAAATGGCAATAACTTTAATGTTGGTATAAGCAAAAACTCTGGTACAGGTACAGAAACCATTTATACAACTGACACTCTTAACTTCAATACAAACTACTTTGTAGTTGTAAAATATACATTCAATAGCGGTGCAGGCGATGATGTAGCACAATTATTCCTTTCAACTACTAGCATTCCTACAACTGAACCTAATTCTCCTGCAGCAAGTACAAGTGGTGGAACAGATGCAACTTCAATTGGCGCTTTAAATATTCGCCAAGGGGCTTCGGCATCGGCTGGTGCAGGCAGTGTAGATTTCGTAAGGGTTGGTACTACTTGGGAGAGCGTTACCACTAGCAGCATTACCCTACCAGCACAAATTGTTAACTTACAAGCAAGCATTAAAGGCAATCAGGCACTTGTACAATGGAACACACTTACAGAAACCAATACACAACAATTCGTTGTAGAAAAAAGCAATAACGGTGCTACTTTCAACAATATTGGTGCTGTTAAAGCCGTGGGAACGGGCAACCATGCCTACCAGTTCATTGACAACAAGATTACTGTGGGATGGAACTACTACAGATTGGTAATTGTAGATAACAATGGCAGTAAGCAGTACTCAAAAACAACTGCTGTGTATTACGGTGATGGCAATCAGCAAGCACAAGTATTCCCTACTGTTGTTAGCGATATAGCTTATGTAAGATATCCGGCCGGCAAGGGCGCTATTCAAATCATCAATAACAATGGTGCTATTGTTGGGCAACAGGTAATTACGAATCAGCTACAAGCCATATCAACCGCTAACCTTCCGGCAGGCAGCTACATAGTTAAAGTGATTGATGGTAACTATACCACTACAGTACGTATCATCAAATAAATCTTTTAATGAAACGATTGATAAAAGGTAGCACATGGTGCTACCTTTTTTATTTGATACCTTACGGTAAATGCTTGTGTGCACTGTAACATTTACCGTAAGGATATGCTTACTCGCTGGTATCATCAATATACAACAGGGAATGAGGCCTACGGCCTCATTCCCTGTTGTATTAACCCATCTATCATTTACCGTAAGGTATATTTATTAACTACAGCCCATGCTGTTACCGCAATTCAAACACTTATAACAAGTACCACTACGCAATGTGATGTGGCCACATACATTACATGCGGGGGCATCGCTTTGCATGTTTTTAGCAGCCGCATTCACAGCATCGAGCCCAACAGAAGCCTCGGCCTTCACTGCCATTACGGGTTTCGGCATAGCTAGTTTTTGTGGCACAGCTTCGGCATTAGGTGTAATACGAACACTGCTTAATTCTGGCTTGCCTAACATGCTCACTTCGCCTTCATCATCGCCATTTTCAACAGTCGGACGATTTAATACATGCACCAAATCGGTACGATCTAAATATTCAAACGCCAAACAACGGAAAATGAAATCTACCAACGAAGTAGTTGTTTTAATATTCGGATGATCTACCATACCGGCAGGTTCAAACTTCGTAAATACGAATTTTTCAACAAACTCTTCAAGTGGTACACCATACTGCAAGCCTACAGAAACGGCTATGGCAAAACAGTTCATTAGGCTGCGCAACGTGCTACCTTCTTTGGCAAGATCAATGAAGATTTCACCCAATGTACCATCGTTATATTCACCAGTACGTACGAACACTACCTGACCGCCAACTCTTGCTTTTTGTGTAAAACCTCTACGCTTAGCAGGTAAGGTACGGCGTTCTACAATTTTGGCTAACTGACGCTTCAACTGTGTGTCAGGTGCGTTTTGCATACGCTTGGTAACCTCTTCTAACAGCTCATCTACTGTTAACTTACTTAGGTCTACAATATTTGATGTTGTAGCTTCTTCTGTTGCTTCAGCAGTTGCAATGGCAGTATCTTCTTCTTTTTTCTTCTTATCGCTTTTGTTGCTCAATGGCTGGCTTAACTTACTACCATCGCGGTATAATGCATTGGCCTTCAAACCAAGCTTCCAACTAAGCATGTAACACTCAGCAATTTCTTCGATATTGGCTTCGTGTGGTAAGTTGATGGTTTTAGAGATAGCACCACTTAGGAAGGGCTGACAGGCAGCCATCATCTTAATATGACCATGAGCATGAATGTAGCGTTGGCCCTTTTTACCACACTTATTAGCACAATCAAAAACACTTAAGTGCTCTTCTTTTAGGTAAGGTGCACCTTCTACGGTCATCGTACCACACACGTAATCGTTGGCTGCATCTATTTGCTCATCGGTAAAACCTAGAGCTTCGAGCATATTAAAACTCCAATCGCTGTATTGCTCTGGTGTAAACCCTAAACGTTCTAAACAAGCATCACCAAGAGTATATCTGTTGAATACAAAACCTATTTCAAAAGCACTCTTAGCTGCATCGTTCAATTTGGCAATTTCCTCTGCAATAAACCCTTTCTCGCTAAGCGTTTGAGGGTTAATGAAGGGTGCCCCCTCGAAGCTTGCAGCACCTACTGCATACTTTACAATAGCGTCAATTTCTTTTTCGCCATAGCCTAAGTTTTTTAGGGCTGCGGGTACGCTTTGGTTGATAATTTTGAAGTAGCCACCACCACTCAATTTCTTAAATTTCACTAACGCAAAATCTGGTTCAACGCCTGTAGTATCACAATCCATTACCAGGCCAATGGTGCCAGTAGGTGCAATTACCGTAGTTTGTGCGTTGCGATAACCGAATTGTTCACCCAATTGTACAGCATCGTCCCATGCTTTGGTTGCAGACTTCAATAAGTAGTCTGGGCAATAACGGGCATTAATACCAACCGGCTTAATACTCAAACCTTCGTAAGCATCGGCAGCATCGTAAGCAGCAGCACGGTGGTTACGCATTACACGTAACATGTGGTGCTTGTTTTCTTCATACTTGCTGAAAGCGCCTAAGAATGAAGCCATTTCAGCAGATGTTTTGTAAGCTATCCCCGTCATAATTGCAGTAATAGCACCTGCGATGCCACGGGCTTCTTCGCTATCGTAAGGAATACCACTTACCATTAACATAGTGCCTAGGTTGGCAAAACCTAGCCCTAGGGTTCTATAGTCGTAGCTTAACTGTGCAACTTCACGGCTTGGGAATTGCGCCATTAGTACAGAAATTTCTAGCACTACGGTCCATAAACGGCAGGTATATTCAAACCCTTCTACATCAAAAACTTTGGTATCGGGGTTAAAGAATTTCATTAGATTGGCACTAGCGAGGTTACAAGCAGTGTTATCTAAAAACATGTACTCGCTACAAGGATTACTTGCATTGATACGACCACCTTCAGGGCACGTGTGCCATTCGTTGATAGTAGTATCGTATTGGGTTCCTGGGTCAGCACAACGCCATGCTGCATAAGCGATTTGGTTCCAAACTTCACGAGCTGGAATTTTTTTCATTACTCTACCATCGGTACGAGCTTTTAATTCCCAATCGCCATCTTCTTCTAATACTTTGAAGAACTCATTTGGTATACGAACAGAGTTGTTCGAGTTTTGACCAGAAACGGTAGCATAAGCTTCACCTTCGTAGCTGCTATCGTAACCGGCAGCTACCAAAGCGGCTACTTTTTTCTCTTCTTCTACCTTCCAATTAATAAAATCAAGTACTTCTGGGTGATCTAAATCTAAGCACACCATTTTAGCTGCTCTTCGAGTAGTACCTCCACTTTTAATAGCACCAGCGGCACGGTCGCCAATCTTCAAAAAGCTCATCAACCCACTACTACTACCACCACCACTTAATTTTTCGCCTGCACCACGGATATTACTGAAGTTGGTACCAACGCCGCTGCCGTATTTGAAAATACGAGCCTCACGTGTCCACAAATCCATGATACCACCTTCGTTCACCAAATCATCATTAACGCTTAAAATAAAGCAGGCATGCGGCTGCGGGCGCTCGTAAGCATTCTGACTCTTTTTAAGCTGTCCATCCTTAGCATCTACGTAGTAATGCCCCTGTGGCTTACCGGTTATGCCGTAACATTCATATAAACCCGTATTAAACCACTGCGGACTATTAGGTACACAGCTTTGATTTAAGATACTGTACACTAATTCTTCATAAAACACTTGTGCATCGGCGGGGCTTGCAAAATACCCATAACGTTCTCCCCAAACACGCCAACAATGAGCCATACGGTGTGCTACTTGCTTCACACTTGTTTCGCGACCAAGACTGCCATCGGGCTGTGGCACACCAGCTTTACGAAAGTACTTCTGTGCCAAAATATCTGTAGCAATTTGGCTCCATTGCTTCGGTACTTCAACATTATTCATTTCAAAAACCTTTTCGCCATTGGGGTTTTTGATAACGCTGGTACGATAATCGTACTCAAACAAATCGAACGGAGATACGCCATCTTTTGTAAAGCGGCGAGAAAACTGCAATGCAGGCTGCGCTTGCTTCTTGGCCATGGTACAATCTTTATTTTTAGGTGAGTGGTTTTGTCAAAAAAAGCCTCGTTGGGTAGAGGCTGGTGAAACGAAAATATTCGGCCGTTTCGAGAAAAATAAACCCCTCTTGTACACAGTCTGTGGATAATGTAAGTGTATTTTTTGCAAGTTCTTGTGGGGCTTCATTTTGCTGCGATACCCACACCTGTGGGTAACTAAAAAATTAATTTTTGGCAATAAAATTGTTAAACCCTTAATGCCAGATAGAAGCACAAAACCATCAACAAAAAATAGAAAAACAGATGATATGCCTTGCGGTAAATAAAGCCATGATAGCACAACTCACAATGCTGCACTTTGCCAGCCCATTGCTTGTATGTATTTCAAGACCTTAGGAAGTGCCCAACGCAGTCGTGGTAAGGCTTTGGCACTATCGTGAAATACGACTATACAACCAGGCTGCAAGTGTTGTTGTACATAATTGTAGCACTGCTCACCATCAATGCTAGTATCAAAATCGCCGCTGAGTAGCGACCACATTACAATGCGATAGTTCATTTGCCGTAAGGCATTTGCTTGCGCCCAAGTAAGGCGGCCGTAAGGCGGCCTAAACCAACTACTATTGATATGTTGTGCTGCGGCTATAACACCCTGCACATATTTTTCGGTATTGGTTTTAAAGCCGTTCGTGTGTGCTTGCGTGTGGTTACCAACTGTATGGCCTTGTTCGAGTATTTGTTGGTATATATCTGGATGTGTAGTCACATTTTTGCCGATACAAAAAAAGGTTGCTTTAGCATTGAATGCTGCCAGGGTAGACAGTACAAAAGGCGTGGCTTCGGGGTGTGGGCCATCGTCGAAAGTAAGGTACACCGTGTTGCCATTGGCGGGCATTTGCCAAAGCAAGTTACGGTACCACATACGTAACCACCAAGGTGATGTTACTATGAACATAGTGCAAAGGTAATATTAGTGCCCAAAGCCTAGCAAATGAATTGCCCGGCCACCCGCAACAGTAAGCTTGCCGTGCTGTTGTACCCAGCGAGCCTGCGTTGTTGGCGATAACACCTCGGACGCCCACTGTTGTACAGTGGCCAACGTAGGAAACGATTTTTTCACATGCACACGCCTGCTACGAACAGCGGCCACAAAAGCATTGGCCATGGCTGCTTTAAATAAGTTATGAGCTGCATACACATCAATACTAATAATGCTACCATGTGTTACCGCAATCCAGCCTACCAATAGGGAATCGTTACTCCATGGCAGTGGTTGTATCGCTGTAATGCAGCCGGTATCAGCCTTACTTGTTGCATTGAAAAGATAAGTGTAACTCCACGTACTACTACTATCGTTATACTGTTTGTACATACTGTCAATATGCTTCCATACATGTTGCTGTGCACCCTGATGGAGCATAAACTCCTGCATGCGATAATCGGCACGCCCCGTACTAGAGAATTTGAACACCTTCGAGTCGGCCCAACGCCCCTTTTCAACACACAACACGTCTATATAAGTCCATTCATGATCGGGCATGAGTAATTGCATGTTCGTAACCATCCGATCTTGCTTGCCACCCTTAATGATATCGCCGGGTGTAAGTAAAATGGGTTGTCGGCCTTTGTTACGTAACCGCAACACTTTAATATCGGCACCATTATCGCCATCTACCTCATCAATTTGCACTCTTCTTTTTTGTATGGCCTCTGGTAACGATACATAAGATTTTTTTTCAGTTACATAACCTTGCGGTAAATGATAAATAGGGTACAACCGTAGCGCATCGCACTGCCATACACTATCCCATGCTACCCGTAGTAGTGGATATTGTAGCTGTGCCGCAGCATGCTGCCAAGAACACAAAATCAAGCTAAAAAGCACCAAAAAAAGTAGCTTCATACACCGAAAAATAGTGCCTTTAGCTTAAAAAAAGTTGAATAAGGTAGCATCATACCAAGCACATTTGAGGAAAGCTTAATCTTAAAAAGTGGGCATTTGCCGTAAGGTATGCTATTTTTGCCACCGCAATGGCACAGCAATAGTGCAATTTGGTGATAAAAGAAGTGCCTGCACATAACAGTGAAAGCTGTATTTATTTGCTGTTGATCTTGCTATTAGGCAAGCCGCCATGTGAAACGAAAAACAATGAAAGCAATTATTCCGGTGGCCGGAGCCGGTACAAAACTTAGGCCACATACATATACACAACCCAAAGCATTAATACCCATTGCCGGCAAAACCATCTTAGGTTTTATTGTAGAGCAACTACACGAAGCAGGCATCAATGAATTCATTTTCATTGTAGGGTATTTGGGAGATAAGATTCACGATTTTGTAAAGCAAACTTACCCGCACCTTACCTGCCATGTAGTATTTCAAAACGAGCGGCAAGGTACCGGACATGCCATAGAACTTACTAAAAGTCTTGTAGGCGACGATGAAGTTTTTGTGGTATTGGGTGATACTATTTGCGAATACGATCTGAAAGAGGTGGTACAAAGCCCTTACAGCATGCTTGGGGTTAAAAAAGTAGATGATCCCAGAAATTTTGGCGTAGCCGAGGTAGACGATGATAACAATATTGTGCATGTAGTTGAGAAGCCTGCAATACCAAAAAGTAATTTGGCATTGGTAGGATTATACAAAATCAAGGAAACGCAGTTTTTATTTGAATGCTTACATCACATTTTCACGCACGATATTAAAAGCCATGGCGAATATAACCTTACCGATGCGCTAGATTGCATGATTAAGCGTGGTGCCAACTTTAAAATTTTTAAGGTTAAAAATTGGTTTGATTGTGGCAAAAAAGAGAGCTTACTCGAGAGCAATGCCACACTTTTAAAAAAATTCGGAGGCGTTGTTGCAGAAAATATTCAGCAAGAGAATGCTATTATCATTCCGCCG
This sequence comes from Chitinophagaceae bacterium, assembly GCA_046296295.1. Lineage (GTDB taxonomy): Bacteria > Bacteroidota > Bacteroidia > Chitinophagales > Chitinophagaceae > UBA10646. The sequence goes on from JBKBLG010000002.1 coordinate 12,527, forward strand.
GTAAGTATCGGCAGCGGTTGTACGCTTAAGAACTGTATTATTGGTCCGCATGTAGCTGTTGGTGCTAACAGTACTATTATGGCATCAATCGTGAGAGATAGTATTATTGGTAGTTATACAACACTTGATGAAGTAGTAGTTGATAATAGTCTTATAGGTAGCGATGCCGTAGTGAAAGGTTTAAGCCGCAGCTTAAATATTGGCGATAATACAGAAATAGACTTTGGTTAGCTTTGTAGCACTAACAAACAGTGATGATTGATAAAAATGCTATATGCCAACTATTTGGCATAAAAATACCTATTATACAAGGTGGTATGATTTGGGCAAGCGGCTGGCGACTGGCTAGTGCTGTGAGCAATGCTGGTGGCTTAGGTATTATTGGTGCCGGCAGTATGTATCCTGAGGTGCTGATATACCATATACAACAATGCCAACAAGCAACCCAACAGCCTTTTGGCGTTAATCTACCGCTGCTCTATCCAGATATCGATAAACATATTGCAACCATTGCAGAGAAGCAAGTTCCTATCGTATTTACAAGTGCTGGCAACCCTGCAAAATATACACACCAGCTACAGCACTATGGTTGTAAAGTAGTACATGTTGTAAGTAGTACCAAACAAGCACTCAAAGCACAAGATGCCGGCTGCGATGCCGTTGTAGCCGAAGGCTTTGAAGCTGGCGGACACAATGGTCGCGAAGAAACCACTACAATGGTGTTAATACCTGCAGTGGCCAAAGCAGTAACTATACCAGTAATTGCCGCAGGTGGTATTGCCACGGGGCAGCAAATGCTGGCAGCATTCGCATTAGGCGCTAGTGGCGTACAAATGGGTAGCCGTTTTGTAGCTACTGAAGAGGCAAGTAGCCACTTGGCATTTAAGCAAGCAGTATTAGCAGCAGGTGAAGGCGACACCATGCTGATGATGAAAAAAACAGTTCCGGTGCGCTTACTAAAAAACCATTTCTTTGAACAAATTGCAGCAGCAGAAGCACAAGGCGCCGATGCCGAAACCCTTAAAGGCATACTCGGTAGAGGCAGGGCCAAAAAAGGAATGTTCGAAGGCGATATCCAGGAAGGCGAATTAGAAATCGGACAGGCAGCAAGTTTAATCAATACCATAGAGCCGGCTGCCACTGTGGTTGCACAAGTGTGGAGCGAATTTTTAGCAGCGAAACACAAACTCTGCAACGAGTAGCAACTACTATACTCATACCCAAAAATTTAATCTTACAAGCTGTAACAAAAGCATAATTTGAAACGTCTAATGGAGTGTTATACTGTTAATACCACTGCTATGAAGTATGTTTCAACCTTTCTTGTTGCCTGTATCACATGCACAGCTATTTTCGCTGGCACCAATGGCAATAGTAAAAGTACCAATCTTAACCAACTCGACGGAACCATTATTGACGCCGAAACCAAGCGACCAGTCGCAGAAGTACTCGTTGTTGTTCGTAATACCAATACCAAAGCAGAAGTTGTGGTAAAAACCAATGCCGATGGTAAATTTTCTATTGGAAAACTACCTGAAGGCAACTATTACATCCGCTGCCGGAAAGATGCCTACAGCCCTGCAGAAAAAGCCAACATCTCCATTAAGCAACAGCTTACTACGCGTATACACTTTGAATTAGAAACCCTAGCAACTGTGGAAAGTATCAGCGGCGACCACCGCGATATGCTGTTCCAACGATTTTTTCTGCGATGAATGAATAGCCAATAATTTTTCAAACGTTCGACATTACCAAGGTCGAACGTTTTTTGTAGTATCACCTTACGGTAAATGGAGGTAAATGCATCAAGATACTTTCGAACTGGTAACAATCGAGTGCGATGCTTGGATAATAGCAGCGATGCCACTTAACATATCGGCATAAAAAAGGACCAAGGTAGAAACCTTAGCCCGTTTTTTTAATCCGTACCCTATGAAAACATTTCAAAATTAGTATGCATTAGCATACAAAACCATTTTCAGGTAAAGATTTTTTTAAGTTTTTTTAATGTTGTTCTAACGTAAAGTAATTGTACGTGGTGTACCACCATTTACCGTAAGGGTGGCCTGGTTATCGCAAGTACCATTACCAAAATCGAGCAATGCAGTATAAGTATTGCTACCAGAGTTACGCACTACACGGTTTTGACCACGCACCAACCAACGACAATTGAAACGACGAATTAAAGGTTGTACAACTTCAGAACTCCATTGTGTACTATTGGCACCACGCACTATTGTACCATTAGCACTACCTGTAATGCTAAATACATCATCGGCAGGAAGGTTAGGCGTACCATTACCTTCTGTTTGCACCCAAGTTTTTTCGCGATTCCAAGCAGTGTAATTACCATTGGGGGCTGTTAAGCGACCATTGAGTACAACAGTTCTAAAGCTACGGTTATTAGAGGTACTTACATTTTTTAGGCGGTGTGTACCCTCTACACGTACGCTATCTACAAAATAATTTTCAAAGGTTGTGGTGGCTTCGCTGTTGGGTACGCGTAAGCTACCGGTATATACTGTGATAATTTTACCACGACGAACACGGCCATCCATACCCCGGCAACCTGTACCGAAATTGATAGTTACTGTTCTTGGATATACATTCGGTGCTTGTGGTGTAACTGTTACGGTAAAGCAACGAGCCGGAGGGTTATTGGTACCGCTACCACTACCACCTGGAGGCACACTATCTGTGCGGTTAGCAATATAAACTTTGCCAGTTTCGTTCGAAGTAGCAGCACGGCCAAAAATACTAATACCCATATCGAGGCCAGCCTCATCGTTCACACCCATAGCTATGTCAGATACATCGTTGAACATAAACTCAGCTTCATCATCGCTGATAGCTGCTTCTGTGGTTACTTGTACTTCTTGTTCGGCTTGCACCGCATTGTTAGCATCATCGTTAGATTTAGAGCAACTTACTGTTGCGAACGTTATGGCCGATGCTACAAGCCAAAAACGTGTGGGGAATGTACGCTTCATGGTTCTTTAGTTTAAAGTTGTGCTGTTTAATACAATAAAAAAGACTGCAGTGCTTGCAATAGGTTTAAACAACTTGTACAATTCTTTCAGACATTTGCGTATGCAATTATTAGTAGATACACATACACACTTATACCTGACCGAATTTAGAGAAGATATTGATACCGTTATCAACAATGCAATAAAAGTTGGCGTTCGCTACTTTTTATTACCTGCAATAGACAGTACACATACAGATGCTATGCATGCACTAGAAGCTGCCTATCCAGAAAAAATATTTGCTATGGCAGGCTTACACCCTTGTTCAGTGAATGATAATGTAGCTACTGAATTGGCACATGTACAACAGTTATTAAAGCAACATAGCTACAAGGCTATTGGCGAAATTGGGCTAGACCATTATTGGGATACTACTTATACCACCCAACAAGAACAAGCTTTTGAACAGCAAATGGAGTGGGCACTTACTTACAACATACCCATTGTAATACATACCCGTAATGCCATGCAGCGTACTATTGATATGGTACAGCCATTTGCCCGTAAGGGACTACAAGGTATTTTCCACTGTTTTAGCGGTAGTTACGAAAGTGCTAAACAAATTATCGACATGAATTTTTTGTTGGGTATTGGCGGCGTAGTAACCTATAAAAATGCGGGATTGGGTGCTGTACTTGCTAAAATTGGTATTGAACCTTTGGTACTAGAAACCGATGCACCATACCTAACACCTGTACCATTTAGGGGTAAGCGTAACGAGCCGGCCTATTTAAGTTATGTGGTAGCAGCTATTGCCCAACATACTCAAGTTTCAGAAGCAATTGTTGCAAAAGTTACTACAGCTAATGCTATGAAAATTTTTAAGCTACCGCAGTAAAGGAAGCTTATTTTTGCCGCCTTGCTACAGAGAGGTGCCCGAGTGGTTGAAGGGGGTCGCCTGGAAAGCGGCTATACGGGAAACTGTATCGAGGGTTCGAATCCCTTCCTCTCTGCAATTACTGCTACCCCTCCATTACTTACCTTACGTTAAATACTAATATTATTACCACCACTCTTCCTTATTTCACACCTGCCGATGGTGCATGTAATACTACTTCCAATGCATATCAAGCCAAATCAACTCATGCAGCAATTGGCACACCAACAAGTGAACATTCCAAGTACAATGGATATGATGCTAGCACAACACCACGCAGCCGTACCATCATATGTTCCCCTTGAGTTAGGGATAGAAAATGACATCGCACAACTCGAAAAAGCCAAGGCAGTACTTAAAGCCAACTTACGTTAGTACAACCAAGGTACTAAGCGATAAGTGTGTTGCCGATACTGTTGATAGTCGGTAAATTGCTGTTGCAGCATTTGTTCCTCCAAAGTTAACTTGTACACAAGCACAGCTACCAACAGCAACCATACACATAAGCGAAATACGTTATAATTACCCCACAAACCCGTTGCCGTAACCAATAACACAGCGGTGTACATTGGGTGCCGCACATAAGCATACACACCTGTGACTATTAAAATTGCCCCTTTCGCCGGCGACGGGTGTACCCTCAGCTTGCTGCTACGCATCTCCCAAACTGCTAAAAGGCCTATCATTACACCAATAATCGCCGGAATTAAAGTCCATTGCCCATACAGCCAATGGCTAAAAGGCCATACAAGTATGCCAATGCACAACATTTGTGTAAGCACCAACACCCAACCTATGATATACCGCTGTTGCATGGCAACAAATTACTGCTTTCATAGCCTTGCGGCAAATAACCTACTGCCTATATACAGCTACCTTACGGTAAATGCGAAAAAAATTTGCCGTAAGGCACGAAGCTTCGTTTATTTGCAAATAAAATAACTAACATTAGTTAGCATATGTACTTCCAAAGCTCAGAACTTACGCAACAAGTAGCACAAACCGCTAAAGACTTTGCCCTACAACACATTAAACCCTACGTAATGGAATGGGATGAAACCCAAGAGTTTCCGGTACATGTGTTTAAAGCAATGGGACAACTAGGTTTAATGGGCGTACTTGTGCCAGAACAATACGGCGGAGCAGGCCTAGGCTACTTCGAATACAAAGCCATTATCGAAGAAATCGCGAAAGTATGCGGCTCTATTGGTTTGAGCGTAGCTGCCCATAATAGTTTATGTGTGGGTCATATTTTACAATTCGGCACCGAAGCACAAAAGCAACAATACCTACCCAAACTTGCTACTGCCGAGCATATTGGTGCTTGGGGGCTCACAGAACCTAACACCGGTAGCGATGCTGGCAACATGAAAACAGTTGCTGTTAAAGATGGTAACCATTGGGTACTTAACGGCACAAAATGCTGGATTACCCACGGTAAGAGCGGCGATGTAGTCGTAGTAATTGCTCGTACTGGCGAACCACGCACTAGTGGCAACTCTACTGCCTTTATTGTTGAACGTGGCACCCCCGGCTTTTCGGCGGGCAAAAAAGAAAATAAACTGGGCATGCGTGCCAGCGAAACGGCAGAAATGATTTTCGACAACTGCCGTATACCCGACGCCAATCGCTTAGGCGATGTGGGTGATGGGTTTCGCCAGGCTATGAAAATTTTAGATGGTGGCCGTATTTCTATTGCATCGCTAAGTTTAGGTATCGCCAAAGGTGCTTATGAAGCTGCGTTACAGTACTCACAAGAACGCTATCAGTTCGATCAGCCTATTAGCAATTTTCAAGGTATTAGTTTTAAATTGGCAGATATGGCTACTGAAATTTTAGCTGCCGATTTGCTTACACTGCAAGCTTGCGACCTTAAGAACCGTGGTTTATCGGTAACCGAAAAAGCTGCTATGGCTAAGTATTACGCCAGTGAAGTGTCGGTTAAAGCCGCTAACGAAGCGGTACAAATTTTTGGTGGATATGGCTACACAAAAGATTTTCCGGTAGAAAAGTTCTATCGCGATGCAAAGTTGTGTACCATTGGCGAAGGCACTTCTGAAATTCAGAAGTTAGTGATTGCCCGCGAAGTATTGAAGAAATAAAATTACCTTACGGTAAATGCATCGTGCATTGGCATTATGCCAATACTAACAATAGAAGTCTCCTCTAACAATTGCCCCATACAGGCTACGCTGTTTTAGCGTAGCCTTTTTAATGCAACAACGCCGCACCGTTTTACCGTGCAGCGTTGTGTTTTAATATTTTTTACTTGATGCTTATATGCATCATCATTTACCGTAAGGTAATATTAATAATCGCCAAGTGTTTCTGGCAATTGTGCTAAAGCGTTGGCTAGTTGTGCATCGTTTGGTGCAATGCCATGCCATTCGTGTGTACCTTCCATAAAATCAACGCCCTTACCCATTACTGTTTTCAAGAGCACTACTACCGGCTTGCCTTGATGCAATAGTGTTTTCGCATGTTGCAGGCCTGCTACGATAGATGCCATATCGTTACCTTGTTCAATTACGGTTACAACCCAGTTAAAGGCTTCAAACTTTGCACGTAGGTCGCCCAAATCCATTACTTTTTTAACCGGACCGTCAATTTGTTCGCCATTCCAATCGATTGTTGCAATGTAATTGTCTACACCTTTAGCACCTGCGAACATAATAGCTTCCCAATTTTGCCCCTCTTCTAACTCGCCATCGCCGCAAAGGCTGTATACAATAGTAGCATCGTTATTTAGCTTTTTTGCTAAGGCAGCACCAACAGCCACACTCATGCCTTGCCCTAATGAACCGCTGGCCACACGTACTCCTGGTAAGTGCTCATGTGTAGTGGGGTGACCTTGCAACCTACTATCAATTTTTCTGAAGGTACTTAACTCGTTAATGGGGAAATATCCGCTACGAGCTAAAGTGCTATAAAAAACAGGTGAAATATGTCCATTGCTTAAAAAGAATACATCTTGCCCTTTTGCATCCATATCGAAAGGCACGGGCTGGTGTTGCATCACCTCAAAGTACAGGGCTGTAAAAAAATCGGCACAACCGAGCGAGCCACCTGGGTGACCACTTTGAACAGCGTGCACCATTCGTACAATATCTCTCCTAATTTGAGTAGCAATGCTTTGTAATTCAGCTATTGAGGCCATAATATTTGGGTTAATTTCTATAATGCTGGCAAAGCTAACGCTTTGAGACATGTGATGTGTCGCAAAACTTGCTTATCAATTCACGAAACCCCAAAATGAGTATGCAGCGAAAACCGATAAAAAGTACTCATTTACCAGTAAACCGTTTACTTTGCAATGTGAACCTCCCAAAGAACGTTGAAAGCAAACGTTAACTTAAACCGACTGCATGGAGCAAATTATTGTAGGGTGGGCTATAGCCTTTTTTATCACTTTTTACTCAATACCCGTTATTATAGAAATAGCGGCGGAAAAAAAGCTGTACGATATACCTGATGAACGAAAAATTCACAAACAACCTATTGCCTCGCTGGGTGGCATTGGCATGTTTGCCGGATTAATTGTAGCATTCTTACTTACCCTCACTTTTACCACGAACCAATATGGTTTTCAATATTATTTATTGGCGGCTATCATCATTTTCTTCTTAGGGGTGAAGGATGATATATTGGTAATAAGTGCCCATAAAAAATTTATTGGCCAGCTTATGGCTGCGGCAATTTTGGTGTTTAAAGGGCAGTTGCTAATTAGCAACATGCAGGGCTTTTTAGGTATTTATCAGCTAGATGTTTCGATAGCCCGCTTACTTACCCTCTTTACCATAGTTGTTACCGTTAATGCCTTCAATTTATTAGATGGTGCCGATGGCCTTGCCGGTACTGTTGGTTCTGTTACTACACTTGCATTGGGCGTGTATTTTGCACTTAACAACGAATGGCCGCACGCTGTACTTGCATTTTCATTAGCGGGAGCAATTGCAGCCTTTTTAATTTACAACTTTCAGCCGGCACGCATTTTCATGGGCGATACAGGAAGCATGTTGATCGGACTTATAAACGCCATTTTAGTAATACGCTTTATTGATTTAGCCCCTACCTATCAACACTTTCCTTGTACAGCTTCACCTGCTGTAGGTTTTGGTATTTTATTGCTTCCGCTGATGGATACCCTACGTGTATTCAGTATGCGTATTCTAAAAGGAAAAAGTCCTTTTTCGCCAGATAGAAACCACTTACACCACTTCTTACTTGACCGTGGTTTATCACATAGAGCCGTTGCACTTATTATGGGGGCAGGCAGCTTAGCATTCACATTGCTTTCATTTTTGTTTGTACATATTGGTACAACTTATGTCATAGCCTTACAAATTAGCACCTTCTTCGCAGTGGTATATCTACTATACATTACCAAGCCAAGGATGATTATGAAAGTAATTCGCTCTGAAGATGGTAAAGAAGCACCCACTTTGGTAACTGAAAGCCCCAAAGTGAAACTCATTTCTATTTTCACAGGTCGCCGCTCTGCTAACATTGGCGATGAAGCCAAGGCTAAGGTTGAAGAAAATTAAGAGCATTATTACCTTATTGATTATGCACTACCTTACGGTAAATGAATTGCTGTGCCATAGCAATTCCTTAGTTTTGCGGCACTTCAAAAACAAACTTGTATGCAAGCCGATATTGACCTGATTTTAGATGATGCTCAAGCATCGATGCAGAAAGCATTGAGCCACCTAGAGTACGAGTTAACAAAAATTAGAGCTGGTAAAGCTAGCCCAAGCATGTTAGAAGGCATTAATACAGAATACTACGGTGCCCCTACACCCATTAACCAAGTTGCAAACGTATCTGTACTCGATGCCAGAACCATTAGCATTCAGCCTTGGGAAAAGAACATGTTAGCACCTATTGAAAGAGCTATTCTTCAAGCTAATATTGGTGTTACGCCTCAAAACGATGGTGTACAAATTCGTTTGTTCTTACCGCCTCTTACAGAAGAACGTAGGAGAGAATTAGCCAAGCGTTCATCGGGCGAAGCAGAACAAGCCAAAATTGCTATCAGAAACATTAGACGTGATGCTATTGAAAATATTAAGAAGCTTCAAAAAGATGGTTTGAGTGAAGATGCTGCTAAAGACGCCGAAAAAGCAGTGCAAGATTTAACTGATAAAAACATTGGTACTGTTGAAAAAATTCTTGCAGCGAAGGAAAAAGAAATCATGTCTATCTAAGTACTCATTTACCGCAAGGTATACAACATAAAAAGCCATTATACAATTTCAGTATGATGGCTTTTTATATGAATATTTATTGCCAATAAAGAAAGTAATCTAAAAAGGGGCTTACAGCAATAGGCTTATTACATTGAGTAATTATTGATCCAATCTTGATGCAAGTTCATAGCATACAGCATTCTTTTTTATAATATCGCAACAGCAGCAACTTATAACATCTTTTCAACAAGAACAATCTCATGTACTCAAAAGACTTAAAAGTCAAAATATTTTAACACACAATGATTGGGCTAAATTCAAACAACTTTTCGAAAAAATATATCCCAATTTTTCCCCCACTTCAAATCATATTACGCAGACCTTACACAAGCAGAAATAAGATTTCTAGCATTTACCAAACTCGAACTAAGCCCTAAAAAAATGGCAAGCTTACATGGCGTTAGTGATGAAGCTATAAGAACTCTACGCTATCGAATAAAAAAGAAATTGAATATAAATGATACTAAAGACATTGACCAGGTAGTTGCGAACCTCGCACTACACCCTGACAACAATCATGATATGCAAATGCAATCATAAAAATCATACAACTAATGGCCACAAAAAAGTATCACGCATCAAAGGGTATTAGAATAATAGTAGAGCTTTGCTTCTAACAACACTTAGAAAGTGGCCTCGCCAGGAATCGAACCTGGACCTGGAGCTCCGGAAACTCTTATACTATCCATTGTACTACGAGGCCATAGCTGCAAATGTGCAACATCAACCGAAAATTGCCAACTATTTCAATAAGCCGGGTGCATTCGCCGCAAATATTTTTACAGCAATGGCTAATAATATCACACCAAAGAATTTACGCACTGCTAACAATCCGGCAGGTCCCAATAACTTAGAAATGTAATCGAGCGATTTCAGAACAATATATACAATCGCAAGGTTAATAAGTATGGCTAATAATACTGGCACTTCTTCATAGTTAGCACGCAACGATATAATGGTTGTAAGCGTACCACTACCAGCAATTAAAGGAAATGCAATTGGCACTACTGTTCCAGATTTTGGATCGTCGCCTCCTTTAAAAAACTCGTGCCCAAGCACCATCTCTAGTCCAAGTATAAAAATTACAATAGAACCGCCTACTGCGAACGATGCCACCTCTATCCCTAACACTTTTAAGAGCTTTTCTCCAACAAATAAGAATGCAATCATTAGTGCCCCTGAAATAAGCGTAGCTCTAAACTCACGAATACCACCCATCTTATGCTTTAACGATATAAGCAATGGTATAGAACCCACAATATCTATCACCGCAAATAATGTAAAGGTTACTGTAAGTATAGCATCTAATGATATTGCTTCCATGAGTTTGGTTTTTTGTAAAGATGCAACTTATTAGCGTGTTGGCCGGTGTACTTCTGGCGTTCGGTTGCTATCATTATGTAAAATATGCCAATCAAAGCTATTATTATCATTGGCAGTCAGCTTTACAACAGCACCATAATGCAAGCGAAAAGCAGCAAATGATTCTTTTAAAGGTGTATTGGTAATAGCTGCAAGTATGCAACGCATAACACCACCATGGCTAACAATAGCAATTGGCGGTGCAGTTGTAGCTGCCACTACACGATTAAACTGTGTTGCAACCCTATTGAACAACTGCACATAATTTTCACCATTCGGAAAATGGTTATTTACAAAATCCTCCATCCATGGGTCGCTGATATGCCTTGGTATATCGTTCCATAGTTTGCCTTCCCAATCACCACAATTTATTTCTTTAAAGTTAGTATGCTGTTGTATTTCATGCGATGGAAATAAAAACTGTGCTAGTTTATAACAACGCTGCAAAGGGCTGCTATGTACTGCTGTAATACCTTGCGGTAAATGCTGTGCAATTGCCAAAGCCTCCTCTTCAAAAGAGTCGGTAACATTTAAATCAGATTGCCCATAACAAGTTCCATAAGGCACTAAAGGGGTAGTATGCCGAATAAGATAAATTTCCATATAATGATAAAGCTTGCATAACAGCTAATTTCTGTTACTTGTTGTGTAGCGCCTAAACAGTCGCCTGTATAACCACCAATCCACTTTTTAAAATACCAAACTAAGTATAATAACATAACCACACTTGGTATAAGTGCCAACCACCATACAGGGTCGAAAAAATACCAAATAATTGCCCCACCTATCGCTGCAACAAGTAATTCGTACCACTGTAATTGTTGGTTAGCTAGTGGCTTACTCTTACTTGCATCTATGTCGGCTACATAAGGCAGTAGTTGCATCATCATTACTGCCATAAGGCGGCTATATGCATGTGTGCCTAACATTACTAACGCTACTTCATTTACCGTAAGGTATGTTACCAACTCTTGCAACAACAAATACTTAGCTCCTAACATGGCTATTAACCCTACCGTACCATAAGTACCTAGCCTACTATCTTTCATGATAGTAAGAATTTTCTCTTTCGTCCACCCACCACCAAAGGCATCACAAACATCGGCCCAACCATCTTCATGAAATGCACCTGTGAGCAATATGGTTACTAACATACTGGTAGCAATAGCAAGGCTGCTGCTCACAACCATTTGGAGATAATAAAAAGTTACAGCCGCAGTTAAACCTACCAGTAAGCCCACCCAAGGAAAATAACGAGCACTTTTTTGTAGATACTCAGGCTTATAAGCAACCCATGCACCTGTGGGTATACGAGTGAAAAATTGTATTGCAGTTAAAAAATATATCCATTGCCTAGCCATGGTATGAAGATACGACCTAGGCATTATTCGGTTACATTACTTACACCAGCAGCTTCAAAACTTGCCATTTCAGCAACAAAAGCACATGCACTTCGTAAAAGTGGTAATGCAAGGGCGGCACCGGTGCCCTCACCCAAACGTAATTGCAACTGTAAAAGTGGTACAGCTTTCAAGTATGCCAACATTTTTTGATGCCCTTGTTCATCGCTACAATGTGCAAATACACAGTGATGTAATACTGTTGGTTGTATTTGGCTTGCTACTAATAATGCAGCAGTTACTATAAAGCCATCAATAATAATAATCATGTTTAATGCAGCAGCTGCTATAATAGCAGCAGTAATCATGGCAATCTCAAAACCGCCAACACGCTGTAAGAGTTCTAATGGTGGTTTTTGCTGTTGCAATTGATGATGCCGGTATACTTGCGTTAATGTTTCAATTTTTAATTGCAATTGTGCTCCTACTACACCTGTACCACGGCCAACACATTCATTAATCGGAAGCTGCATAACATTACTCATAATAAGTGCAGCACTCGATGTGTTACCGATACCCATTTCGCCAAATCCAATGGTATTACACCCCTTACGGTAAATGCTTTGTACAATACTAGCAGCACTGTCGAAACATTGTGTTAGCTGTGTGGCTGAAATAGCTTGCTGCGTTTCGTAATTGGCTGTACCATGTGCTACCTTAGCACTAATAAAGTTTGGATGTTGTGTAATATTATTATCAAAGTCAAATGCAACGCCAGCGTCAACAACGTTCAGATGCATTTGGTTATGCTTACAAAAAACATTGATAGCTGCACCACCTCGTATAAAATTTAGTACCATTTGGGCTGTTACAGCTTGCGGAAATGGATTCACCTTACCTGTTGCCGCAATACCATGATCGGCTGCAAAAACAACCATGTGTGGCAAGCGAATTTCAGGTGTTAAAGATTGTTGTATTGTGCCTAATTGCAATGCAAGTGCTTCTAACATTCCTAAAGCACCAAGTGGCTTTGTTTTAAAATCTATGATTTGTTGCAGTTGCGCAATTGAAAAATTTGGCATAAATATATTTTACAATACTAAAGGTTTGTTGGCGATGCCAACAAACCTTTAGTAAGAAAGATTACCAATTAACTGTTACACCTAATTGACTCATACGGGGTATTGCAGTGTATCCTCTAATATCAAAAAATTGTTGACCAAAAACATTTTGAATGTCTACAAAAAAACGTACATGCTCATTCAATGTATAGCTACCATAAGCATTACATAAAGTGTAATCGCTGAGCTTAACATCGGCGCTGCGGTAGCCACCAACATCGAAGCGACTACTCACATAACGTACCGATACACTAAGCTGTAAAGCACTTATTGGTGCATAGTTGATGGTGGCATTAATGCTATGCTTGGGTCGGCGTAGTAAATAGCTGTATTGTATAGTATCGCGTAAGCTTGCTCTGTTTTGCGTAGTTTCTTTCGCATCTAAATATGTGTAATTTGCATTGATGCTCCATTTACCCGTAAGGGCAATATTTGCTTCTACTTCTGCCCCTTGTACCTTTTGTGTGATGTAGTTAAAGTACTTGTTAGTAATGTAATTGTAATCAATACCATTATCTATGATACGATTAAAATACACGGTTCTAATACTTGTTTTTTGCTTGCGGTAAGCTATACCCAACTCATAACTTTTACTCTCCTCGGCTGCAAGATTTCTATTGCCACTAAAGCCATCGTACAATTGAAAAATGGAAGGACTTTTAAACCCTGTTGAAATACTACCAAATACACGCCAGTATTTGTGAAAGGCATAACTAGGGTTGAACGTATAAGTATTGTTATTACCATAACGGCTGTGTACATTTATACGACCGCCTATTTCCACAAAAAATTTTTGATTTATACTAGCATAATTTACAGATGCATACAATGAGCTTTGCGATAAACTAGTGTCTTTAAAATCAGTATTGTATGGGCCAAAACCGCTCAAACTTCGATATTGATTATTCATGTTGTTATACCTAAAATCGCCGCCTTGTACTAGGGTGAACCCACTACCCAACGCAATAGTAGCATATAACTCTGCAAATTTAGAATCGCCATTATAATCGTTCGTCATGTACTTAGTAAAACCTGGCCTATCAATACTATCGTTAGTATAATTACGCTGTATGCGGGTATATTGAAAATTTCCCGTAAGAGTAATCATATCATTCTTAAATGTAAAGCCGCTGCCGGCATTGAGCATTCTGTTGCGAATGATAAAATCTTTTTCATCACTAAAAGCTCCGGCATCTATATCGGCAATGTAATTGCTGCTTTGTATAAAACTTCTAAGATGCAATTGTTTGGTTGCTGCATAGTTCAAAGTAGCACTTAACACATTGCCATTATAACCATCATTATCAAAAGCTTTTGCGCCGGTAGTATCGTAGGCACTGCTGAAGCCCTTGGTGCCTATATGTGCATAACGAACATTGTATTGTAACTTACCAATTTTTCCATACACCTGAGTGCTGCTGCGTAAGGTATTTTGATTACCATAACTCAATGTGGTTTTAGCATTAATTGCCTTACGAACATTATTTTTTGTAGTAATTATATTGATAACACCTGCAATAGCATCGCTGCCATACAGTGTACTTTGAGCACCACGGCACACTTCTATTTGCTCGACATCGTTAAGGCTAAAAAGATTTATATCGAAATCGTTTGTAATGGTACTTGGGTCTGTAACGGGTATTCCATCAACAAGTATTAACGTTCGGCCGGCATTTGCACCACGAGTGAAAATTGTTTGAACACTACCTGGTGCATTATATGCCCCTGCTACTACAATACCTGCCTGCTCGGTAAGTAGCTGTCCAATATTTTTTCCAGCATGTTTTTCTATTGTTGCTTTATCAATTACCGTAACTACTTTACCGGTAGTGTTTTGCTTTTGTTCGTACCTATTAGCGGTAACAATTAGCGGTTCTAATGTTTGTGTAGCAGTGTCTTTTTGTTGTGCTACCACACCTGCCGCTAAAAGCATAGCGGCTGTCATAAGCATTAATTTGTTGCTCATTCTTCTAATAATTTTTTTGTTAGAAAGAATGAACTTTCAGTAATAAAAACGTAGAAATGCAAGGGCAGACCTGCAGCATCTGCTAAAACACTTCTTCTGCTTTTCCTCCGAAAGCTCAAGATAGATATCGGCTTTGGCAGGTCTTCTGGCTTTTAGCATCTTATCGCAGCCTTCCCGTTGTTCACAGTGGCAAAAGATGGTGGCGAATAGATTATTTACCTTACGGTAAATGCTAATTACAGCTACGGGGATAGCGTAAGAGTTTCACTTACTTCCCTTTTAATTGTAGCATTGAAAAAATATCAATGTCACAAACCAAAACCGTTGCAAATGTATATACGTTTGTAAAGAACACACAAATTAATTTATTCAACATTTACCGCAAGGTTATTAACGTTTGAAATACATGCACAATAAGCAAGAGCACTTACCATATTTAACAGGGCTACGATTCATAGCAGCTTTTATGGTATTTGTACATCATTTTCCGCTACCTGAAGAACGTGTTGGAAAATTTTTATATGCATTTCAATCTGAACTATACATTGGTGTTACTGTATTTTTTGTTTTGAGTGGTTTTTTAATTACGTATCGTTACCATGAAAAACCAATTATTTGGAAAACCTACTTAGCAAATCGGTTTGCCAGAATCTATCCGATGTATTTGCTATTCACGTTAGGTGCTTTTTTTATTGGCACAAAATTCCCTCATATTATAGATTCATATAAAATAACAGAAGGTAATTTTATTACATCGCTTTTTTTAAACCTCACCTTAACAAAAGCATTTTTTAGCAATTATATTTTCACAGGTTTGGCACAAGGGTGGACGCTCACATTGGAGGAATGTTTTTATTTGAGTGCACCTATATTATTCATATTCTTACGTAAAAAAAAGTGGTGGCAATTGATAGCCACTTTATATAGCCTTGGAATAGCATGTGTACTAATTGGCAAAATACTAACATGGGGCGGATTTTTTAAAGATTGGATGTATTTGTGTACCAGTACTTTCTTCGGTAGATGTTTTGATTTTTTAGCAGGTATGTATTTATGCGTATTGTATTTAAACAGAAAAAAATTAGCACCAAAATATTTTCCTTGGTTCACGCTACTTGGCAATCTCAGCATCGGCATAGCTGTTACATTGCTTGTACTTGTTAGAAGTAATGATAGCCTTTACCCGTTCGCACTTTTCACATGGCCGGGCGTAGGTATTAACAATATACTAGTACCCTTAGCAGTGGCTTTACTTATGTGGGGCTTACTCACAGAGAAAAGCTGGCTGCAACAACTCTTAGCAACATCGATTTTTGATATACTAGGCAAAAGTTCTTACGTGTTTTACCTAATACACATGGGTTGGTTATCAAGTTTATTACTAATGGTTACCAAACGTTACTATCTTCATTTACCAGCATTGATTTTATTGAGTATTGGTTTGTACTACTTAATAGAAAAACCCGCTAACCGCTGGATACGCCAACAATTTAATGCTAACACTAGATAAATAATATGAACCATCAGCTAAAGCTATTCAGCTTTATCATGATTGTGGTTGGCCTCGTGATAGGTATGGGAATTTTTAGAACAGCAGCCACCAGTGCTAAATATGCCATTGAGCCAAGCGTATATTTTTTTGCTTGGATTGTTGGAGGTATTATTGCCCTTTGTGGCGCCCTCACCTATGCCGAAATTGGAAGTAGATACCCGGTTACAGGCGGATACTATAAAGTGTTTTCTTATGCATACCACCCTAGTATTGCTTTTGCCATTAATTGCATTATTTTGGTTTCAAATGCTGCCAGCTTAAGCAGCGTAGCACTTATTGGCGTAGGTTATTTTACTAGATTGTTTCCCGAATATCAGTTCACCAATACACACATTGCAAGTATTAGTGCCATAGCCATTGTTTTGTTTTACTTCATCAATCTTAAAGGGCTCAAATTAAGTGCTTCAGCACAAAATATTTTAATGCTAATTAAAATAGGTATGTTGTTATTGCTGGTAGGTGCCTTGTTATTTCCCAATGCTTACGCCATTCATACCACACCCGTTTTTAGTGGTACTGCTAAAGCAACCGACTGGATTAAAAGTTTAGGTATTAGCCTTGTAGCTGTAAGTTTTACCTATGGCGGTTATCAGCAAACCATCAACTTTGGCAATGAGGTTGCAAACCCTGCAAAGAATATACCTAAAGGTATTTTCGGCGGCATTCTTATCATCATAAGTTTATACTTGCTTGTTAACATTAGCTACTACAACATTATTGGTTTTACTAACATGCAAAACGAGAGGGATATTGCTTACGTAGTAGTTGATAAAATTTTAGGTACAAAAGGGGCACTTATTTTTAGCTTCTTTTTATTCATTGGTGTTTTAAGTTATGTGAATGCACTACTTATGAGCAACCCTCGGGTTATGTATGCCATGAGTACAGAAAACAGCTTACCAAAATGGTTTGGTAAAGAGAATAGTAACGGTGTACTTACTACATCACTTACCGTGTTCACAATCATTTGCATCATCATCCTATTCTTTTCACAAGAGTTTGAGGAAATACTAAGCTTCACTATTTTCTTAGATTGCTTTGGAATGATTGCAAGCAGTGCTACCATTTTCAAACTACGCAAAAACACAGTACATCTAAACAATACCGGCATCTATCAAATGAAGCTATTCCCACTACTACCTATTGTATTTATCACTGCCTATGCATTTGTTGGAATTAGCATTGCCATTGATAAACCTCAAACAGCACTTATCGGTGCAGGTGTATTACTTGCTTTTATAGCACTTTATTTCTTACGTAAAAAATTTACAACAACAAACTAAAATCATCTTATGCAGCTTTCAGAAATCATTAATAGCTTAGGTGAAGAACGTGAGCATTACTTCAATGCTATGACGCCGCCGATTCTGCAAACCAGCAACTTTGCCTTTAATACTGTTACACAGTTGCGTGAAGCATTTGCTAACGAGTATGGCAGCTATTTATACAGCAGAGGTATTAACCCAACAGTAGATATACTTCGCAAAAAACTTGCAGCACTAGATCAGGCAGAAGATTGTTTAGTATTTAATAGTGGCGATGCTGCTATTACAGCCTGTGTAATGGCCAATCTTAATGCCGGCGATCATGCTATTGTCATCAATAACCCATACACCTGGGCTAAAAAGTTATTTGCCGACACCCTGCCACGTTTTGGTATTCAAACCACTTTCATCAACGGCACCGATATCAACAACTACTTAAACGTAATACAACCTAATACTAAACTCATATACTTAGAAAGTCCGAACAGCTTTACCTACGAGCTACAACCTTTGGCCGAGGTAGCTCAACTAGCCAAGCAACACAATATCGTAACCATTATTGATAACACCTACTGCACACCACTGTACCAACAACCTATTAGTATGGGCATTGATATCGGCATTCAAAGCGCCAGTAAATATATCAGTGGCCATAGCGATGTTGTTGCAGGCGTAGCCTGTGGCAGCAAAGCCATGATGCAAAAAATATTCGATAACGAATACAACACTATGGGCAACTGCATTATGCCCTTTAACGCTTGGCTGTTGTTACGTGGCCTTCGCACCTTACCAATTCGATTAAAACACATCATCGAAACATCGGCAGCCGTTGTAAGCTTTTTAGAACAACATCCCCAAGTAGAACGATTATTATTTCCAACCCATCCTAGCTTTCCGCAACAAGCACTCGCCTTACGGCAAATGAAAGTAGCGTTCGGTTTAGTAACCTTCGTACTTAAAGCAAATAACTTACAACAAGTAGAAGCATTTTGCGAGGGCTTACAGCATATTGCCATGGCAGTAAGTTGGGGTGGCCACGAAAGCCTTATTATGCCCAAAGCAGCTTTTATAACCCACACACAATTCGATGCTAACAACGAACAACATCGTATGATTCGCCTTTACATGGGTTTAGAAACAGCCGATTACATTATTGCCGATCTAGAACGCGGCTTTGCGGCCATGCAAAAATGCTAATAACACGTGGGGCTACATTTACCGTAAGGGTATAAATAACCTCTTAATAGGGCTAAATACCGCTTATCTAAAAGCATTGTGCCACCAAGCTAGGCACAAATATTTTTGAAGTATGCTTAGGAAATTACTAATACTCTTAACCCTTGCAGGTTCAACTACCATAGCAAACGCTCAAGAAACTTGGACGCTCCGCCGTATGGTAGATCATGCCATGCAACACAATATATCTGTTAAACAAGCCGATGTACAGGCTCGTATTCAAGCATTGCTGCTACAACAAGCCAAGTATAACCAATTACCAAGTGCCAGTTTCGGAACAGGGCTTGGTATGCAATTTGGCCGTAGTATTGACCCTACCACCAACCAGTTCACCACAACCCAATTATTATTTAATAACCTTTCGGTAAATGGTGGTATTCAGTTATACAACGGCGGGCAGCTGAAGAACAATATTGCCTACAATGCATTATTAGTACAAGCAAGCTTGGCCGATAAAGCCAAAGCTGCTAACGATATAGCCCTAAATGTTTGTAACTTTTACCTTCAAGCGTTAGCAGCACGTGAACAAGTAAAAATTAGTGCTGTACAAATCGGACAAACTAAGGCTCAACTAGATATTACCCGCAAGCGAGTAGAAGCGGGCAACTTGCCAGAACTGAATGTCGCAGAATTAGAGGCACAACTTGCCAACGATTCATCGAACTATATTACCAGCGAGGTTAATTTTCAACAAGCTGTGTTAAGCTTGAAGGCATTGCTCAATCTTAATATGGCCGAGCCATTTGCCATTGATACGCCCTCTGTTAGCAACATACCACTTCAAACTTTGTTAGAGTTACAGCCCGACTACGTATTTAACGTAGCTCGCAACAATCAACCTCAACAACTCGCCGATAGCCTTCGCATTGCAGCAGCGAAGCAAAACATAAAAATTGTACGTGCTGGCTTTTATCCAACAGTTTCATTTGGTTACAACCTAACGTCGGCCTTTGCCAATACCCTAAAAACAATAGATCCAAGTTCATTTGCCATAACTGGCGCATCACCTACAGGCTCCTTTGTAACGGTAGGAGGTACAAATTATGCAGTGCTAGAACCAACAGTTGCTTTTAAAACCATGCAACGCAATTTTGGTCAATGGTGGGATGGTTATGGCCGTCAGATAGATCAAAACTTTCGCCAAAGCATAGCTTTTCAGGTAAGTGTTCCCATTTTTAATAATACCAACAATACACGTATCAATTATAAGAGAGCTAAGCTAGAGGTACAAAATCAGCAACTTGCACAACAAGGTAACTTGCAAAAGTTACAGCAAGATGTGTACACAGCTTACACAGCTGCCGAAGCAGCTATGCGTAGGTTTTATGCAGGACAAAAAAGTGTAGAAAGTGCTCAAAAAGCATATGATTTCGCTTTAAAACGTTACGATGCCGGACTACTCCCTACGATCGATTTAATTACCAATCAAAACAACCTACTCAGAGCTAAATTGCAGCAACTCAATAATCAATACGATTATATTTTTAGAATGAAGTTGCTCGAATTTTATAAAGGCCAAGGCTTACAACTCTAAACCAACTTACAAACAACACGAACTATTAAGTATATGAGCAAAGGATTAAAATGGACAATAGGCATTTTGGTGGTACTAGTAATAGCCCTAGTTGCCATGAGCAAAGCCGGTGTTTTCGGTAAAGACGAAGGCACTAAAGTGGTAGCGGAAGATGTACAAAAACGTACCATCATAGAAACAGTAACCGCAAGCGGAAAGATATTTCCAGAAGTTGAAGTTAAAATTAGTCCAGATGTTTCCGGAGAAATCGTAGAACTGAACGTAGCCGAAGGCGATACCGTTCGCAAAGGGCAAGTACTTGCTCGTATTTATGCAGATATTTATGCGAGTCAAAGAGACCAAGCAGCAGCTGTAGTACGCCAGCAAGAAGCACAAGTAAGCAATAGCCTAGCTCAAATTGCAGGCTTAAAAGCTGTTGTAAATCAAACTTATGCCGCTTACAAACGCCAAAAACAATTGTTCGACGAAAAAGTAATAAGCCGCCAAGAGTTTGAGCAAGCAGAACAAGCTTACCTAAGCGCCAAAGCCAACCTCGATGCCGCCGATGAAAATGTAAAAGCCTCCAAAGCAGCAGTATCAAGTGCACAAAGTAGCTTACAACGTGCCGCAAAAGATTTAGGCCGTACAACCTTAACCGCTCCTATGGATGGTGTTGTAAGCCTACTAGCTGTTAAAAAAGGAGAACGTGTAGCTGGTAACAGTTTTAACGTTGGTACTGAAATGATGCGTATTGCCGATTTAAGCAGCATTGAAGCACAAGTAGAGGTTGGTGAAAATGATATCCCAAAAGTATCTGTTGGCGATACAGCTTTGGTAGAAGTTGATGCCTACAATAATCGCAAGTTCAAAGGCGTGGTATACAAAATAGCCAACCCCGCCACCAGCCTCGTAAGCACGAGTACCACTGTAACCAACTATAAAGTGCACGTACGCTTACTGCCTAGCAGTTATGCCGACCTTATTGGCAATGGCAAGCCTTTCCCATTCCGCCCGAATATGACTGCTAGTGCCGATATTCAAACACGTACAGAAAAAGATGTAATAACAGTTCCTTTAAATGCTGTAACCACACGCGACAAAAAAGATGAGGCAAAAGATAACAGCAAGGTAAAAGCCGACGAAAAGAAAAATGAAAACACACCAACATCTTCCGACGATGAAATCCAAGAAGTAGTATTTGCAGTACAGCCCAATGGCACCGTAAAGAAGATAGTTGTTAAAACTGGCATTCAAGATATCAACTACATTCAAATTCTTTCAGGCCTAACACTAGGTACTAAAGTAGTAGTTGGCCCATACGATGTGGTGAGCAAAACCCTTAAAGATGGTGGAAAAATTAAAGTAGTAACGAAAGACGAATTGGTTACCGGAAGCAAGAAATAAGCTGTTTTAGAACATATAGAACAAAGGCTGTTACTGTGTAGTAGCAGCCTTTTTATGGGCTGCCTCCAACACCAAAATATAAGCACCTTACGGTAAATGTAGTACTGGTGTAGAACGAAAAACATTTACCGTAAGGCATAAAAAAAACATCCCACTGCATATGCTGTAATGGGATGCCGGTATGATGATACCACCTTACGGTAAATGAACGTATTATAGGCTCATCATTTCTTTGAACTTCACTGTTTGTCGGCGACTAACCTCAATTTTTTCCCCGCCTTTTAATTCTAGCAGTAACCCTCCATTAAAGTAAGGTTCTACCTTTTCAATCCATCGTAGGTTGATGATATGCTTGCGATTAGCTCTAAAGAAAACCTTGGTATCTAAACGTTCTTCTAAAGCATTTAAGCTTTTCAAAATCAGCGGCTTATTGGTACCAAAAAACACCTTGGCATAGTTACCAACACTTTCAAACAAGCGAATTTCATTCAGCTTTACAAACCAGCAGCGTTCGCCATCTTTAACAAAAACTTGGTCGTGCTCACTTAATGGGCCACGAATGTGAGCACCATTGGCGCCATATTGCTTTTGTAGCTCGTCGTGCAATTTGTGGATGGCATCGGTTAGGCGTTTGGGCTCAACCGGCTTTAAAAGGTAGTCGAGTGCATTTACTTCAAAAGCTTTTAGTGCATATTCATCGTAAGCGGTGGTGAAAATCACATGTGGTGCTTTTTCTAGTTGCTCTAACAGATCGAAACCTGTTTTACCAGGCATTTGAATGTCTAGAAAAATAAGGTCGGGATGAAGGGTTTCAATTTTTTCAATGCCTTCATCTACATTAGCGGCCTCGTCAATTACTTCGATATCAGAAAAATCTTGCAGCATTTTTCTGAGTTCACTACGAGCCAAACGCTCATCGTCGATAATAATGGTTTTAATGGTAGCCATTGTTAACCTGTTTATTTTATAAGAGAATGGAGTTGTATAGGTAATATAATTTTTGCTTCTACTGTTTTTGGATCAATATTTTGAATTGAAAAGCTTGCCGCTTCGCCGAATAATATTTTCAAACGGTTACGAGTACTGCTTAGGCCAAAACCATCGGTAGATGTTGTTTCAGTTAAAACGCCAGTATTACGCACAATAATTTCGTGATGGTCTGCTTTAAAATCAGAAATTATATGTATGGTGCCACCATGAACATGCTTGCTGATACCGTGTTTAATAGCATTTTCTACTAAGGTTTGAAGCATCATGGGAGGTATGGGTTGATCGAGGGTATCTTCATCAATATCGAAAGATACTTGCAGGCGATGCTCAAAACGTATTTGTTCTAATGCCAGATAATCTTTCAAGATGTTGAGCTCTCGTTCTAGCGGTGTTGTTTCTTGCATATAGGCCTTCATGCTACTTCGTAAGATATTACTTAATTCGGTAATAGCGGTACGGGCTCTGCCCGGATTTTCATCTACCAATGCACGAATGCTGTTTAAGGCATTGAAAATAAAGTGCGGATTGATATGGGCTTTAATGGTTTTAAGTTCTAACTCTTTCACCAAAGTTTCTAAGCGTAACCGTTCTAACAGCTCTTTTCTACTCTTAGAAACATAGTAATAGATGAAATAAATGCTGTTCCAGATAAATAAGAATAAAAATGCACCAAAAGCTACACGTACTGAATAATTTAAAAAACCATAGCCACGCGGATTACTTTCTATGGGAAATATGCGATTAAAGCCTGTAATAAACAAACCATATAAGAAAGAGAATAATAAGGTTAAGCCAATTAAAGAGCCAATTTGTAGGTGTAGCTCTTTATCCATTAATTTGAAGCGTTTAATAACGGTTCGCATAAGGTGTGTAACCAACAAGCCCGTTAAAGTATCGAGCAAGAGTATTGAAAAGAAGTTGGGCGTTGGCTTAGTGCGGATGGTGAGGTAAAAAAAAGTATAAATAAGGGCATAGGAACTCCATCCACCAACCTGACACAACCAATATAGCGATATTTTTCTAAGCATCTCTGTAAATGTACTTATAGCTTTCAAAGGACTTTTCATTCAAATTTATAAATGGTTAATAAGCATGGTTGTTGGTAGCCGTGTTCACATTTGCCGTAAGGCGTTTAGCCATTCAAAAAATTTAAAGTTCAACTTATCAACTATTATAACTTACAAATGTTATCTTTCATTGGCTGTATGGCTTGCCAAACAGTAACAAATATTACTTTTACGGCTTCTAAACCAACAATGCATGGAAATTACACCCGGCGAATTGCTTAAAAAAATCGACAAGCCTGCGGATTTAAGAGCACTCTCAAAAGAGCAGTTGCACCAAGTATGCGACGAGTTGAGGCAATACATTATTGATGTGGTGAGCGTACATGGGGGGCATTTTGCCGCTAGTTTGGGCGTAGTGGAGCTCTCAGTTGCCTTGCATTATATTTATAACACACCCTACGACCAGTTGGTGTGGGATGTAGGCCACCAAGCTTATGGTCATAAGATTTTAACGGGGCGCCGCGATAACTTTATTACAAACCGTAAGTATAAGGGCATCAGCGGATTTCCTAAACGTAGCGAAAGTGAGTACGATACTTTTGGCGTAGGCCATAGCAGTACTTCTATTTCGGCTGCTTTGGGTATGGCAATAGCTGCTAAATACAAACAAGAAGATAGAAAAACTGTGGCCGTAATTGGCGATGGTAGTATGACGGCAGGCATGGCATTTGAAGCAATGAACCACGCCGGTGTTGCAGATGCTGACATGTTGGTGATTTTGAACGATAACTGTATGAGTATAGACCCGAATGTTGGGGCACTCAAAGAATATTTAACCGATATTACTACATCGCATACTTACAATAAACTACGCGACGATGTTTGGAACATTCTTGGCAAGTTACCTGTAGGTAAAAACTTTAGCCGAGAAATGGCAAGTAAGCTAGAGATGAGTGTAAAGGGCATGGTAAGTAAGCAAAGTAACTTATTTGAAGCCTTAAAGTTCCGCTATTTTGGTCCTATAGATGGCCATAACATCACCAAATTAGTAGATACACTTCACGACTTACGCGATATTCCGGGCCCGAAATTGTTACACATTGTTACCGTAAAAGGTAAGGGTTATGCCCTTGCAGAAAAAGACCAAACTAAGTGGCATGCACCTGGTTTGTTTGATAAGGTTACAGGTGAAATTTATAAGAAAAAGTTTGAAGCGCCACAACCACCTAAATATCAAGACGTATTTGGCCACACCATAATTGAACTTGCTGAGCAAAACCAAGCCATCATGGGAGTTACACCTGCAATGCCTAGCGGTAGTAGCTTAAAGTTTATGATGGAAAAAATGCCACATAGAGCCTTTGACGTTGGTATTTGCGAGCAACACGCAGCAACGCTTAGTGCTGGCTTGGCTACACAAGGTATGCGGGTATATTGCAACATCTACAGCAGTTTTATGCAACGTGCATACGATCAAGTTGTACACGATATTGCGATTCAAAAACTGCCTGTAGTTCTTTGTTTAGATAGAGCCGGATTAGTTGGAGAAGATGGGCCAACACACCATGGGGCTTATGATATTCCATACTTCCGCTGTATTCCGAATATGATTATTAGTGCTCCTATGAATGAACAAGAGCTACGTAATCTTATGTACACCGCACAGTTAGAAAGTACTGCATATCCATTTGTAATTCGCTACCCGCGTGGCGAAGGTGTGATGCCAGAATGGAGAACGCCTTTCGAAGCCATTGAAATTGGTAAGGGCCGCAAACTCAAGGCAGGTAAAGACCTTGCTATTTTAAGCTTCGGCCATCCGGGTAATTTTGCAACTACCGCTATTAGAGAGTTGAAAACACTCGGCATAGATGCAGCTCACTACGATATGCGTTTTGTGAAACCACTTGATGAAGCATTACTCCACGAAGTGTTTCAACAACATACTAAGGTTATTACCATTGAAGATGGTACCGTTGTTGGCGGCTTTGGTAGCGCTATTTTAGAGTTTATGGCAGCAAATGGTTATACTGCTACTGTAAAAATGCTTGGTATTCCCGATAGAATTGTAGAACATGGCACACTAAAAGAATTACATCGCGAATGTAATTACGATGCACAGGCAATAGTGCATACAGCACAAGCATTAATGAATGTAACGCCGGTTACAGCATCTGCAGTTTTTGGTTAATATCAATTAAATGATATATCACTATGGGTGAACCTAAGGGAACCATTTTCGATAAAGCTAACACCATACAACACCAACGTACCCTACGACACACAAGAACCTTCTTAATCGTAGCTACGTTATTGTCGTTTGTTGCCACGCTAAAAAATTACCAACTCGACCTGCCAATTTCGCTTCGCATTTTAGCAATAATGACGCTGGGTTTGAGTACCAGTTTTTTGCTCTTAATACGCGGTTTTACATTTGCCGCAAGGCTTACTGCCATTGGCTTGTTATCAGTAAGCCTGTCGTTAGTTACCATAGCACACGGCCTGCGTGCAGGCAGCTATATGTTTTTCTTTTGGATGTTTTTTGCATTACCGTTAGTAGTACCTATACATAAGCACTATAAACAAGAACTGATTGCATTAATTACGTGTATCACCGTTTGCTATGCCGCAACCATCATCATTGCTCCTTATGAAAGTACATGGCAGCAAATGAAAAACGATGACTATGATATTTTGTTTCGAGGTAATTGTACCCTCACACTTTTACTAAGTGGTGTTTTTGCTTACTTTATTGTTACCAACGAAAGGCATTACAATGCTAATTTGATGCAGCTATTAAAAGCTTCTGAAGATGCCAGTGAAGCGAAAGCTATGTTTTTGAGTGATATTGGCCACGAATTAAGAGCCCCTATCAATAATATGATTGGTGCACTCAGCATTATTGATGAAGATACACTACCGCTAACGGAAAAAGAACCAATTCAAATACTAAGGTATAGTAGTAACCACATGCTACAACTTATCAACAATCTGCTCGATTTTCATCGACTAGAACTAGGGAAGTTACAACTATACCATCAACCGATACAGCTACAAAAGCTCTTGTCACAAACGGTACAAAGCTTTACCTATAAAGCTGCAGAAAAAAATCTGCAGTTGCATTTACACATCGATCATACACTACCCGAAATTATACTAACAGACGGAACTCGATTAACACAAATCATCAATAACTTACTAAGCAATGCCATTAAATACACACAAATAGGTAGTGTTGCCCTTACGGTAAATGTATTACAGCAGCAACAACACACGGTTAAGTTATTATTTACCATTAGTGACACCGGTGTAGGCATTTCCGCAGAGAATATCAAAAAAATTTTTGAGCAATATTGGCAAGCCGATAATGCTACCAACCGAAAAGGAACCGGTTCAGGCTTGGGTTTAAATATTGTACAACGCTTGTTAGAACTATTTCATAGCAACCTTCAGGTAGAGAGCAAGCAGAATATAGGTAGTAAGTTTTCATTTACCCTACAACTACCAATTATTGCTCAAGCATTTTAAAAAATTCTATGTGTACGCACCCATTCTGTAATGTAAGTAGCTATTTCGGCTGTGGCAGTGCCCGGTGCAAAAAGCTTACCAACACCTAGTGCTTGCAACGCTTGCATATCGTCTTCAGGAATAATACCGCCGCCTGTTAGTAATACATCATGCATTCCCTTTTCTTTCATTAAAGCAATTACTTTAGGAAAAACAGTATTGTGTGCACCACTCAATATACTAATGCCGATAGCATCTACATCTTCTTGTAACGCAGCATTCACCACCATTTCGGGTGTTTGTCGCAAGCCGGTGTATATTACTTCCATACCGGCATCACGTAATGCAGTAGCAATTACTTTAGCACCTCTATCGTGACCATCTAAGCCTACCTTAGCTACCAAAACTCTTATGGGGCGTTGATTCATATGTACAAGCTTGTAATTACAAATGTACCACGCAAATGCATTAGATAAAAGCTATTGTGTACAACAAAACTTGCATCATAGCAATGGCGGCCAAAGGCCGCCATTGCTTATTGAAACATGATACTTGACAATTACAATAAGGTAAGTACGTGTTGAATACGCTCTATGGTAGCTTGCTTGCCAATCATGGCAGCAATGTCGAATACGCCCGGACCAAACTTACCACCTACCAGCATTACACGTAATGGTAGCATTAATTGCCCTGGCTTCACTTGTTGTGCTGTTGCAGTTGCTTTAAAAGCAGCATCAATAGCATCGTGTTCCCAGTCTGTAATGGCTGTGAATGATGCAACTAACGCTTCAAAGAACTGTTGCTGCTGTTCGCTCCATTTGCCCTTAATTGCTTCCATATCTATCACGCTTGGAGCAGTAAAGAAGAAGCTTGCTTGCGCAACAAAATCTGGTAAAAAGGTACATCTATCTTTTACTAAATTGAGAACACGTATAAAGTAGGCATCATCATTTACCGTAAGGTGATGTGCTTCAAAAATAGCTTTTACACTTTCGGCATATAATGAGGCATCTGTTTGCTTTATCCATTCGTGGTTAAACCATTGTGCTTTTTCCCAATTAAATTTTGCACCGCCTTTGTGTACCCGGTCTAGGCTAAAATGTTGTAAAAGTTCTTCACGTGTGTAAATTTCTTTTTCTGAACCATCGTTCCAACCTAGCAATGCCAACATATTCACAAAAGCATCGGGCAAGAAGCCACGTTCTTTGAAGCCGGTAGTGGTTTCACCAGTTTTAGGATCAGTCCAATCCATAGCAAACACAGGAAACCCAAGGCGATCACCATCACGCTTGCTTAACTTACCATTACCATCGGGCTTGAGAATTAATGGTAGGTGTGCCCATTGAGGCATAGCTGCTAACCCAAATAAAAACTCCCAAAGTTTAACATGTACCGGGGCACTAGGCAACCATTCTTCGCCGCGAAAGGCATGTGTTATTTGCATTAAATAATCATCTACCACCACCGCTAAATGATAGGTGGGCATGCCATCGGCTTTGAGTAATACCTTATCATCTACTTGCGATGTTTGAAAACTTACTTCGCCACGAATCATATCTGATAAAGTAACCGTTTCATTTTCGGGCATTTTAATACGAATCACATAAGGTGTTCCATTATTCAGTAATTCGTTCACCTCAGCAGTTGGTAGGGTTAAACTATTACGCATGTATTGACGCAAATGATGATTATACTGCGGACTCGGGTTTTCAGCAGTTTTGTATTGTTCACGCATTTGTTCAAGTGCTTCAGGCGTATCAAAAGCATAGTATGCCTTGCCTTCTGCTACAAGCTTTTCTGCGTATTCTCGGTATATTGCCTTACGTTCGCTTTGGCGATACGGTGCATACGGGCCACCATGTATCGGACTTTCATCGGGTACTAAACCGCACCATTCTAAACATTGAAAAATATACGCTTCTGCACCCGGAACAAAACGTGTTTGGTCTGTATCTTCTATACGCACAATAAAATCGCCACCCTTGCTTTTGGCGAAGAGATAATTGAATAAAACGGTACGTACACCGCCTAAATGCAAGCCACCTGTAGGTGATGGTGCAAAACGAACTCTAACCTTTTTCATATACAATGTTTGTAGCTACTATTGTAGCTAGTTAAATTTACTGCTTAGCTGTAACGCAATAGCCGCTGCCACTTTTTCACCGTCCATCGCTGCACTTACAATACCTCCTGCATAGCCGGCACCTTCACCACATGGGTACAAGTTTTGAATCTGCGGATGTTGGAACGTGTTCTTATCTCTTGGTATGCGAACCGGCGATGATGTTCTGCTTTCTGTAGCTACCAATACTGCTTCATTGGTGTAGTAACCTTTCATTTTTTTCCCAAAAGCCATGAGGCCATCGCGTAATCGTTCGTGGATGAATGCAGGCAATACATCTCTCAAATTAGCACTCGTAACGCCTGGTATGTAACTACAATCTGGCAAGTTGTTACTTATTTTATAATTACAAAAATCTACCAAGCGTTGTGCTGGTGCAGCAAGGTTACTACCACCTACTATAAAGGCTTTTTGCTCTATTGATTGTTGAAATGCTAGCAAGCTCAATGGAGTTATAGCTTGTTTGGGCTGTACTACATCGGCTAGTTCTACGCTTACCACCATACCACTATTGCTGTATGGGTTATTACGCTTACTTGGGCTCCAACCATTCACTACCAGCTCGCCAGGTGCTGTTGCTGCAGGTGCAATAATACCACCCGGACACATACAAAAGCTAAACACACCACGCCCCATAGATTGATGTACCAAACTATACGATGCCGGCGGCAAATACTCGCCACGTGAGGTACAATGGTATTGGATGCTATCAATCAACGCTTGCGGATGTTCTACCCTTACGCCTAAGGCAAAGGGTTTTGCTTCAATAAGTATGCCCTTACGGTAAAAGAGTTCAAAAATATCACGTGCACTATGGCCTGTGGCCAGAAGTATTGCATTTGCCGTAAGGCTATCGCCATCGGCAGTAATAACAGTGCTGATTTGATTACGTTGAATAGTAACATCTACCAGTTTTTTTTCAAACAACACTTGTCCGCCCGAAGCAATAATCTGCTCACGCATGGCAGTAATAATATGCGGCAATTTGTTGGTACCGATATGCGGGTGTGATTCGTAGAGAATTTTTTCATCGGCACCAAACTGCACAAAAGTATTCAATATTTCATTAATACTACCACGCTTATTGCTACGTGTATATAACTTACCATCGCTATAAGTACCCGCACCACCTTCGCCAAAGCAGTAATTACTTTCAGGATGCACTTCGCCTGTTTTGTTCATGTGTGCCAAATCGCGGCGGCGAGCCCGAACATCTTTACCACGTTCCAACACAATAGGTTGTATGCCTAAGCGAATGAGTTTTAAGGCAGCAAACAAACCTGCCGGCCCAGCACCTACTACAATCACGCTATGCTTGGCATCACTAACATCAGGATATTGTATCGGCACGAACGGCCTCGTATGAAACGGCTCGTTGATGAATGCTTGTACGGTTACATTATACCAAATTTGCTGGCGGCTGCGTGCATCAATAGATTGATGCGTTTTGTAAAAACCATTTACCGTAAGGTTATGAACGCCTAATTGTTGTGCAATAGCCTCGCTAATAGCCGTGCTATCGTGCGCCTGAACGGGCAATAAACGAAGTGTAACTGTTTGTGGCATACTGTGTTAGGGAATTATCCTAAAAACAAAACCGCAACGCTGTTGGCGTTGCGGTGCAAAAGTATTGATTTGCAGGTGTATTCTCCCTTAAAATGGCAAATCTTCGCCATCGGCTGCTTCAAAATTCGAGAAGGTTTCGGTTGGCATTTCGTTAGCAGGTGTTATGCCACCAAGTTTTACAGCTTCAAGACGCCATGCATCGAGGTTGGTTATGTAATTATCAACGCCATTTTTATTCCATTTGCTGCCTTTAATGTTGAAAAACACTTTAACATCGTCGCCAACATTGACTTTATCGGGTAAAGCAGTTTTATCTTGTACACATTGAAATTTAATGTAGTTGGTAATTGTACGACCGTTAATATCATCGGATTTTTCAATAACGAATTCACGTGTTTTAAAGGTGGCACTACGTTGTACTTCTTCGTACTTGGCAATTAATTTGCCGGTAATTTCAAACGACATGTAAGCTGGTTTTATGGCTCGAAAGTAAATCTTTCTTGTTTCTCTAAAATTCTTGATGGTTATCTGTACAAATATGTAATTTGTATCCCCATCTTTTTTTAGACCATGCATTACATTTTTAGACGAACATTAGTAGCCCTCGCAACCATTACTGTATTTACTGCTTGTGGTGGACAAAAACAAACCGTTACTGTAGCCTACAACGATTACAGAGTAACCAAAAATGTA
The DNA here is from genome assembly GCA_046296295.1 of Chitinophagaceae bacterium. GTDB lineage: Bacteria > Bacteroidota > Bacteroidia > Chitinophagales > Chitinophagaceae > UBA10646. The sequence goes on from JBKBLG010000002.1 coordinate 44,323, forward strand.
CAACCCGATTCGGCAATGCTGAAGCTATTAGCACCTTACAGCGATAGCATCAACAAAACCATGAATCAGGTTATTGGTTTCGCAACCAATACATTACAAAAAAAACAACCTGAAAGTAACCTTGGTAATCTTATGGCCGATGCCATGAAACACACAGCCAAAGAAGTGTATAAGGTGAATGTGGTAGCCGCCTTCGTGAATTACGGAGGTATAAGAACCTATATTCCTAAAGGAGAAGTTACTATCGGAAAAGTATACGAGTTAATGCCTTTCGATAACCTTATAGTTGTACAACAAGTAAAAGGCGATGTATTACAAGCATTTTTAAACCATATTGCAGCCCGTGGTGGTTGGCCCATCAGCGGTATTCAAATGAAAATTGTTGATAAAAAAGCAACAGATATTCTGGTAGATGGCAAACCACTCGACATAAACGAAAGTTACTATATCGCCAATAGCGATTATGTTGCCAATGGTGGCGACGATTGTGATATGCTCCGTAACATACCACAAATGAATAATGGTTATCTGTTTAGAGATGCCCTCATCAACTACTTTAAAGTACTCACACGTATGGGCAAACCCATCGACAGTAAAATTGAAAATAGAATTACCTTATAGTTAAGCCACACTACATGAACAGAAGAAAATTTGTAAAAAACAGTTTATATGCTAGCGGTGCACTCGCTACAGCATCCCTTATTTCAGGTAGTGCTAATGCTACACCTTACGGTAAAAAAATTACCATTTTACACACTAACGATGTACATAGCCGCTTAGAACCTTTTGCTAACGATGGTAGCAGAAACGCCGGGCTGGGAGGTGTAGCATCAAGAGCTAGCATTATTAACAATATTAGAAAAGAAGGAGGCGAAGTATTGCTGTTAGATGCAGGAGATATCTTTCAAGGTACACCCTACTTTAACTTATACAAAGGCGAGCCTGAAATAAAAGCCATGACTGCAATGGGCTACGATGCAGCAACCATGGGCAACCACGATTTTGATGCAGGACTCGACAATTTTGCTACACAACTACAACATGCAAACTTCTCAATCATTAACTGTAACTATAACTTTAATGGTACCCCCATGGAAGGCAAGGCTGTACCATATAAAATATTTAATAAAGGCGGCTTAAAAGTGGGTATACTTGGTGTAGGTATAGAATTAAAAGGCCTTGTACCCGATAACCTCTACGGTAACACCGTATACATGGAGCCCATCCAAAGCGCCAACAATACTGCTGCGCAACTTAGAAAAGAAGGGTGTGATTTAATCATCTGCCTAAGCCACCTAGGAGATAAATACAACGATGATAAAGTAAGCGACGAAATTTTAGCCAAAGAAACATTTGATATAGATCTAATTATAGGCGGCCACACACACCGATTTTTTGAACAACCTCGCAAATACAAAAACCGACGCGGCAGCGATGTATTCGTGAATCAGGTAGGTTGGGGAGGCATTCAATTAGGCCGTTTAGATTATGAATTTTCTGGTAGTGGAAGAAAAAATTTGACAGAAGCAAGAACTGTTGTTATAAGCAAAAAATCAAGTGAATAAAAATTTTTTTTTCAACAGTTAGTGTTTCATATTCGCACTCTTGCTAGAGAAATTTTTATCCACAAAATGGAATAACTTTTTTTAGCGCATTTTTCGAAAAACCACTTTTATCACACCTGATTTAGTTTGACATATAGTATGACGAAAACAGCCGAATCTGTATGGAGCAACTGTCTGAAAATCATTAAGGATATTGTGGAATGGCAGCACTACAAAACGTGGTTCGAGCCAATCCGCCCTGTTGATTTGAAGGATAGTGTGCTAATGATTCAAGTGCCAAGTCAGTTCTTCTTCGAATATCTCGAAGAACACTATGTGAACTTACTTGCCAAAACGTTAAAGCGTGAACTTGGCAAAGATGCTAGGCTAGAATACCGCATCATGGTAGATAGTGGTGGCAATGGCAGAGGCAGTATGGATGTACCTGCCAGCGGCCACCGTGTACCCACTAATAATGAAATGGATTTTCCTTTGGTTATTAATAACCCCGTTAAAAATCCATTCGTTATTCCTGGGCTTAAAAAAATGCAAATTGATCCGCAGTTAAACCCTAAATATACTTTTGACGCATTTATTGAGGGCGACTGTAACCGTGTTGCACGCCGTGCAGGAAAAACTGTTGCAGAAAAACCTGGCGCCAATAGCTTTAACCCGCTTGTAATTTATGGTGGCACCGGTTTTGGTAAAACACACTTAGCACAAGCCATTGGTAACGAAGTAAAACGCTTACACCAAAACAAGGTGGTACTTTACGTAAGTAGCGAAAAATTCATTAACCAATTTCAAGATCATAGCCGTAACAACGCTATCAACGACTTTATACACTTCTATCAAATGATAGATGTGCTCATTATCGATGATGTACAATTCTTTGCACGAGCCGAAAAAAGTCAAGATGCTTTCTTCGCCATTTTTAACCACTTACATCAAAGTGGCAAGCAGCTTGTTTTAACAAGCGATAAAGCACCGAAAGATTTAGATAGCATGCAAGAACGCTTGCTCAGCCGCTTCCGTTGGGGCTTAAGTGCCGATGTGCAATTACCCGATTACGAAACACGCATTGAAATTCTAGAACATAAAATGAAAAACGATGGTCTAGAAATGCCTAAAGAAGTAGTGAAGTACGTTGCCTACAATATCAATACTAATATTCGTGAGTTAGAAGGTGCATTAATTAGTTTGCTAGCACAAAGTAGCCTTAATAAACGTGAGATTGATTTAGAGCTGGCTAAAAAAGTACTACGCAACTTTGTTAAAACCAGCAATAAAGAAATTACCATTGATGCTATCCAAAAAATGGTTTGTGAATACTTTAATGTGCCTTACGATAAGTTGCTGGCACAAACACGTAAGCGTGAAATTGTACAAGCACGCCAAATAACCATGTACTTAGCAAAAGCATTCACTAAGAATAGCTTAAAAACAATAGGTGAGCATTTTGGCGGCCGCGACCACACCACCGTTATTCACAGTTGCCAAACTGTTAAAGATTTAATGGATACAGATACCATTTTCCGTGAGAATGTGATGGAGCTCACACAAAAAGTACAGCTCGCGAGTATGTAACCAAAATAACTACTGAAACTATTAGCCCCGTATTACTTTTAAAGTAATATGGGGCTTTCAACTTTTAGTACCATGTGCTGCTTTTGTTCGGGCTGTTATGGGCTTCGGTACAGGGTACCGGCTCCCGTTGGTCGCCGCCCATCACATCCCGCAGCCCCTGAACTGTGTTACCATGGGCGGCTATATTTACCGTAAGGTTACAGTTCAGGAGTTATGGCAGTATCGTCTGGTGCATTTTCGTTGTTAGATCCATTATTTGCTAATTCAGGGAATTGCAAGGCAGTATCTTGTTGATATAAATTTTGTGGCGGTGCTGCTGCCTCGGCTTCCGTAAGATTAAGCTCTTCGGCTCGGTTGTCGTTCCATTCTACAATAAAATTATTCTTACCCTCACCTACTAGAATAGTCATGTAACGCTGTTGTGCTAACTCTAATAAACTTAAAAACAAAAAGATAGCATGAATACGATCTTCGCACACTTCAAATATTTTTTCGAAACTAACGGTGCGGCCGTTGCGAATAGTGGTGAGTACATGCTCACGGCTACCCTCCATGGTATAGTTGTAGCGTATAACTGTGTGTACAGGCTTATGGTTACGTTCATGCAGGCGTTGCATTACCCGCTCAAAAGTTTTCATAAGCTTGAACAAGGTAACGCTTTGTATTTCGGTACCCTCGGCAGCATCTTCACCAATACCGTTTAGTTCTTGTATTAGGTTACCACGCTTCACCATAAGCATACGGGTAGCTTCAAGCTCGGCCATTTGAAGGCTAGCTTCTTTAAAACGCTTGTATTCTAAAATTTTATCTACCAACTCTTGCCGCGGATCTATTTCATTGCCTTGTGCATCTACCTCTTTTCGAGGCAGTAACATTTTAGCCTTAATACGCATTAAGGTTGAAATAAAGAGAATGAACTCACTGCTTAATTCTATGTTCAGCTTCTCTTGTTGGTGTATATAGGTTAGAAAATCATTGGTAATTCGCGTGATGGGAATATTGTAAATATCTAGCTCATCGCGTTCTATAAAAAACAACAACAAATCAAAGGGGCCTTCGAATTGCGGTAACTTAATTTGATAATTCTCTTGTGTTGCCACGCCAGTTGTATTTAGCGTAGGTGTGTAACCTACTTTGTTCAAAACAAAATCCCGCTATTCAACGGGATTGCAAGATTACATACTGTTACATGGAAGAAAGAATTATTTTTTCAACGCATCACGTATTTCCATTAATAATTTATCTGTGCTGCTAGGTTCTGTTGGTGGCGGTGGTGCTGCCGCAGCTGCAGCTTCATCTTGCTTACGTTTAATAGCATTCATACCTTTTATAATAGAAAACAAAATGAAAGCAACAATAATAAAGTTAATAACAGCAGAAATAAACAGCCCGTATTTTACGCCACCAAAGGCCGATAAATCTTGTAATTGGGTAAGATGTGCCGCATCTAAGGCGGGCTTTAGCAATAAAGGTGTAATTACATCTTCAATTAGGGAACTTACAATTTTGCCAAAAGCACCACCGATGATAACACCCACAGCCAGATCTACTACATTGCCTTTGAGTGCAAATTCTTTAAATTCTTTAATAAAGCCCATAACAGTTTTGATTTGATGGTTTGTACAATTATTGCTACAAATTAAACAGTTCCGTTTAACAAACCTTGTTTTGCCTAAAAAAAATGAGCTAAGCCATACTAGTGTGCATCTTTGCCGGACAATGGATACAAGCAAGCAAAATAGCGCCAGCAAGTGGTTGATGTTCGCACTTTTAGCACTTATCTGGGGAAGTTCATTTATACTTATGTTAGCGGGCATGAAAACCCTGTCGCCGTACGAAGTGGCTAGTATACGTATTGCAAGTGCAGGCTTAGTATTATTCCCTTTTGCTACCGCAGCTATCAAAACCATACCTAAACAACAGCGCTTGTTAGTGGTATTATCGGGTATTTTAGGCAGCTTTATACCTGCTTTTCTTTTCTGCATTGCAGAAACACGTATCGATAGTTCTTTAGCCGGAATTTTAAACGCTTTAACGCCATTATTTACCATTATTATTGGCGTTAGTTTTTTCAAAATGCAAGCATCGGCAGCCAAATGGATTGGTATATTCATTGGATTTGTAGGCCTCGTGCTGCTACCCTTTGCAGCAGCCAAAGGCATCAACTTCACCGAGGTGCAATATGGCTTATTGGTATTGTTAGCAACAGTTTGTTATGCCCTTAACGTGAATATGGTAAGCAAGTTTTTGAAAGGTATCAGCCCCCTTCATATTGCTTCGCTTGCTTTTGCGAGCTTATTACCATTTTGCTTAATTGTATTAAGCTACCTTGGTTTTTGGCATAAGCTTGCCATGAGTAATACAAATCAGTGGTATAGCATTGGTGCCAGTGCGGTATTAGGAATTTTTGGTACGGCTATTGCCTCCATTATTTTTTATCGGTTAGTGAAGCTAGCAGGATCCATTTTTGCATCGTTGGTAACTTACGGTATACCGTTTGTTGCAGTTGCTTGGGGACTTGCTTTTGACGAAGCTATTACTCTGCTACAAATCGGCTGCCTTTGTATTATTTTAGGTGGCGTGTACTTGGTTAATAAGAAATAAAAAACGCAGTGTTGTTATGCATTACACTGCGTTCCAGATAGTTACCACATTTACCGTAAGGTACCTATTACAAGCCTTACGGCAAATGTTAACTCATTTTATACCACTACGTTAACAGCCTTGCCCTTAACGTATATAAATTTTTTAATCGGCTTACCTTCGAGCCACTTTTGAACCACATCGTTGGCTAATACTTCGGCTTCAATTGCAGCCTGATCTGCATCGAGTGGTAAGGTCATGGTAACACGCATTTTGCCATTAATACTTACCGGATATTCTTTTGTAGTTTCTGTAACGTACTGCGGATCAAATATCGGATATGGGGCATCTAATACAGAACCTGTGTTGCCCAATGCATGGTATAATTCTTCGGCAATATGCGGAGCATATGGTGCTAGCAATACCAATAACGGCTCTAATACTTGCTTGCTCTTACATTGTACTTCGGCAAGTTCGTTCACACACACCATAAAAGCAGCTACAGCGGTATTGAAACTAAAACGTTCAGTATCTTCTTCAATTTTTTTGATGGTTTTATGCAAAATCTTCAACGCTGCCGGTGTTGGTGCTTCGTTTGTGAATATGCTAACCCCCTTCACCTCATCGAAGAATAAACGCCACAGCTTGCGCAAAAAGCGATGTACGCCCTCGATACCCTTGGTGTCCCAGGGTTTGCTTTGTTCAATAGGACCTAAAAACATTTCATACATGCGAAATGTATCGGCACCATACTTGGCTACTAAATCGTTCGGATTAACAGTATTAAACTTCGACTTGCTCATTTTTTCGACCTCGCTACCACAGAGGTAAGCTGCATTATTGGTTGCGGCTGCATTATATGTGCTACCATCTTCTAGTATAAAAGTAGCATGAGCATATTCGCCATTACGCCATTGCTGAAAGGCTTTCACATCGAGGGTGTAACCATCCACCAAATTAACATCTACATGAAGCTTATCAACGGTTTTACCTTGGTATAAACCATCGGTGTCGATCAAATTATGCGATACAAATGTATGGGTGCCATTAATACGGTATACAAAGCGGCTACTGCCCTGAATCATGCCTTGATTCACTAAACGCTTGAAAGGCTCATCGAAACCTATGTACCCCAAATCAAAAAGTACCTTCGTCCACATACGACTGTACAATAAATGGCCAACAGCATGTTCAGTACCACCCACATATACATCTACCTGATTCCAATAATCGGTAGCTTGGCGTGCGGCAAATGTGTTATCGTTATGCGGATCCATATACCGTAAAAAGTACCAACTACTACCAGCGTAACCAGGCATGGTATTGGTTTCAAGTTGGCGGCTCGTCCATTCGGGAATATTCGCTAGCGGCCCTTCGCCTTCTGGGCCGGGGCTGTAACTTTCTACATTGGGTAATGTAAGCGGCAGTTCATTTACCGTAAGGGGATAGGCGATACCATTTTTCCAAACAATGGGGAAAGGTTCGCCCCAATAGCGTTGCCTGCTAAAAGCGGCATCACGCATTTTATAGTTGGTTTTTCGGGTGCCAATACCCATGGCTTCTACCTTTTCGATAACCATTTCAATAGCTGTACGCATATGAATGCCGTTGAGAAAGTCGCTGTTGTGTAACACAGCATCTTTCGTTGGGTTGGCTTCGTTACCATTAAAGGCTTCGCCTAAAATATTAGTGATAGGAATGTTGTAATGACGAGCAAATTTAAAGTCGCGTTCATCGCCGCAAGGTACTGCCATTATAGCACCGGTACCATAGCCGGCGAGCACATATTCTGATATCCAGATGGGAATTTTTTTACCCTTGAAAGGATTAATTGCATAAGCCCCCGTGAAGCATCCGCTGATTTTTTTCTCGGCCATACGTTCACGTTCGCTGCGGCTCTTAACGTATGCGATATAAGCTTCTACTTCGCTACGTTGTTCAATGGTTACAATAGTATCAATCCATTCGAGATCTGGTGCCAGCACCATAAAATCAACTCCGAAAATGGTATCGGGCCGGGTGGTATATACCCTTACTTGTTGGTTAGGATGTGCATCAATTGCAAAGCTAATTTCGGCACCACTGCTTTTGCCAATCCAGTTGGTTTGCATTTCCTTCATGGCTTCGCTCCATTCTAGCTTGTCCAGATCGCTTTGTAGGCGGCCTGCATATTCTGTAATACGTAAGTACCACTGACGTAATTTCTTTTTTACCACAGGATGGCCGCCACGCTCACTCACACCATTTACCACTTCATCGTTGGCAAGTACAGTACCTAAAGCTTCGCACCAATTCACTTCACCATAGCCACAGTATGCCAAACGATATTCCATTAAAATGGCTTGCTGTGTTTTTTCGTTAAAGCCATTCCAATCGGCGGCACTAAATACTAAACCATCTAAGCCATCGATCACGGCCTTATCGTTTGGAATAGGATGTTGTTGATTACCTTCTTTAGCAAATGCAGCTACCAAGGCTTCGATAGGCATTGCCTTTTGTAAGGTGCGGTCGTAATAACTGTTGAAAAGCTGTAAGAAAATCCACTGTGTCCACTTGTAGTACTTCGGATCGCAGGTGCGTACCTCACGTTCCCAATCGTAACAAAAGCCGATATTATTGAGTTGTTCGATGAAGTTTGCGATATTTTTTTCGGTACTTACAGCGGGGTGAATACCATGATCGATAGCATATTGCTCGGCAGGCAAGCCAAATGCATCGAAGCCCATTGGGTGTAGTACATTGAACCCTTTTAAACGTTTGAAACGGCTGTATATATCGCTAGCAATATACCCTAACGGATGGCCTACATGCAAGCCTGCACCACTAGGATACGGAAACATATCTAGCACATAGCACTTAGGCTTATCGCTTATATTGCTTACTTGATAGGCTTTGGTGGCTTTCCAATGTGCTTGCCACTTTTTCTCAATGTCGTTGAATTTGTATTCCATTGCTTGCTCTAGAACGGTTGCGGTGTAACAGTGTGCATTTACATTTGCCGTAAGGCACTTGTTCATCACCAAGTATCAAAGAAAAAACTATTGTATTTGTTTTAAAAAAATGGTTTAACATACAGAATATGTCAAACCAATCGTTTAAGGATAGCAAATGTAGGCGAAACCGCTACATTTGCCCAAAACAGGCGTATTGGCTCGCTGCAAATCAATTATTTTAGCAACATGGCACAGTTTGGAAAAGCATCGGCAAGGCGTAGCAAACCCAGTTACATTTATAGTATTGTTGGGGTTGCATTGATATTGCTTATCATGGGCATTATGGGTTGGGTATTTCTCAACTTCAGCCAAGTTAGTAAGGCTTTAAAAGAAGATGTTCGTATTAGTGTATACCTACGTACGCTTAACAACGATAGTATACGCATTATTCAGAACTACATTGAACAACAACCTTACGCGAAAAAGGTAAGTTTTGTAGATAAAGAAAAAGCAAAAGCCATTTGGAATAAGGAGAACAATGAAGCTTGGGATAAAATTCTTGATTACAACCCCTTACCTGAAAGTATTGATTTTTACGCTCCCGAAACTTACGTAAATAAAGATAGCCTTGCTTTAATTAGTAACGACATTTTGAGCAAGTTTCCAAATCAGGTGAACGATTTAACCTATCCTAAAAACTTAGTAACAAGTTTAGATGAAAAAGCAAAAAGTTACGGTTTAATATTCGTAGGTATTGCCGCCTTACTCTGTATTTTGGTGATTATTAGCATTGATAATACCATTCGCTTAGCGATGTTCAGCAATCGCTTTTTGATTAAAACCATGCAAATGGTAGGTGCTACGCGTTGGTTTATTGTAAAACCAATGGATTTAAGAGCTATATTGAACGGGGCCATTAGTGCCCTCATTGCTGGAGCAGCTCTGTTCGCACTAATGCAATGGGCCGAAAGTTGGGTACCACAGCTTAAAGTAATTCGCAACAACGAGCTTACCATACTATTGTTTGGTGGCCTGCTTGTACTTGGCGTACTTATTTCGTTGGTTAGTACCCACCGTAGCGTAATGAAATATTTGAAAATGAAGCTCGACGATCTGTATTAGTGTATTTTTTATTGTTGAAACGCTTTTCTTTGTAAGCCAATAACGCAATTTATGGCCGTAGTAAAAAAACAAACAGCAACTACTTCAAACCAATCGCCGATGCAGCCACTCTTCGGAAAAGCAAACTATCTATGGATGGGCGTTGGTGCTGCGGTGATAGCATTAGGTATGTTTCTTATGAGTGGTGGCAAAAATCCGGTGGATCAATTCGATTATAATGTGGTGTATAGTAAAACAAGAATTACGGTTGCGCCGATACTTATCATCCTCGGTTTTGTGATAGAAGTGTATGCAATTTTTAAAAAATCGCCCAACAAAGCTTAAACGCATTTACGCAAGTACAATATCAATAGTAAGCCACCTCAGGTGGCTTTTCTAATAGGTTAACCTTACGGTAAATGCATAGCCCTAACCTAGCAACAGCTATGCTATAAAAGCTCTCATCGCTTTTCACCAAGGTAATAATGGCAATGTCAACTACGGCGCAAGTGCGTGTAACGCTACATTGTAATACCCTAAAACCACAACTATTGCAACTTTTGCAGGAAAAGTAACACCTAATAGCGGTGAGTGCCCTTTATGGTTCGATTGTTTGAAAACAAACAAATACACCAATTTTCACTCGTGATCAAACAACTGAAAGATGTACATAAGGATACTTTAACCCTTCCGAACCTTGGCAACATGCCTCTTATACAATTTCTGACAGGTACAAGCAGCAACAGTTGCATTATTGGCTTCTTAGACCATAAAAACAACTTTAAACCCTACAAAGCCGTTATTGCTACAAGATTAAGTATTCGCGTGAAAGTGCTCAAACGCTACGCCGTGTACACACAAAATACCACTGTACAATAATTAACATAGTAACTTGTTACTGAATATGTAGTTACACTTAAATTAGTACACTCATTAAAGTGCTTATGAAGCGATTGATATTTATAGTGCTGTTGTTACAACTGCTTACCCAACATGTGCAAGCACAAGACCCCCATTTTTCTCAATTTTTTGCATCGCCGCTAACGCTAAACCCTGCTTATATCGGAAAAATTGATGGTCAGTTTCGTGTGGCTGGTAACCACCGCAACCAGTGGCCAACCATTAATAGAGCCTTTATCACTTCTACGGTAAGTTTAGATATGGCTTTGGGCAGAAATACCCTACCCAATAAAGATACTTGGGGGGTAGGTATTATGGGCTATACAGACAGGAGTGCCGGAGGGGCAGTAATGTTCAACTACGGCAGTTTAGGAACCAGCTACCATTTAGGGTTAGATGAAGATGGCTACAAACAAATTGGCATTGGTTTTCAGGCAACCTATGCGAACATGAGCATTAACACCTCGCAGTTAAAGTTTGAAGACCAACTTACCACCAGTGGCTTTACGGGTGTAACCAGCGAAATTTTTAACAATGCCAACCTTAATACTAGTTATTTCGATTTAAATGCAGGGCTTATGTATAGTGCCAGCACCACCGATCGTAACCATTTTTATGCTGGCGTAAGTATGTACCATATTAACCAGCCGAAACAACAATTCACTGGTGCATTGTACATTTTAAAACCTCGTACCACGTTTCATGCGGGAGGTTATTTTCCTTTAGGACAAATGACCACACTTCATTTCAGTGGTTTATACAGCAGCCAAGCTAAAGCAACAGAGGCCATGCTTGGTGGTGCTCTACAATTTTTTGCTACCGACCCCGAAGAAGTGAAACCAGTTAGTTTTTATGCCGGTAGTTGGGTTCGCTTTAACGATGCAATTATACCATACATTGGTATGGAGTTTAGCGATTTTCGTCTGGTTGTAACCTACGATGTTAACAACAGCACTTTACGTACCGCTAGTGAACGTAGAGGAGGCATTGAGTTATCGCTTATTTATGTACACAGGCCGCCTGAAAGCAGAGGATTACCTTGTCCGAAATTTTAAAATACATATAACATTGGGGTATTAACATAATTAAAAGGTATGGGGCTGCTTCGCAGCCCCATACCTTTTAAAACTCGTTCATCAATACCTTACGGTAAATGAACTTTCATATAAGTATGTAATGCTTATAAATGCTGCCCTTTAAACTTACCATTGGTAATGGTAATTGAAGTAGCAGGACTATTACGTACTGTTCCAGAAAATGTACCTTCGATAACACGTGTAGTGGTGTTGTAAGAAACCACATTTACCGTAAGGTTAACGCCTGTGGTAGCCATACTAGATGGCCCCGCCCAGAAAATAGGTACAGGTGTTGCTCCTGCATTGTTAGCGAATATAAAATCGGCTCCTGCATTAGTGGTGTTATTTGAATTGTAAGCACCTGCCGCCACAGGTGCACCGGTAGTGTTACCTACGGTAAGCGTGAAGGTAGTATCGCCAGTTGCAGCTGAAGAACCTAACATATTCATAGCAACTACGATGGGAGAAGTGCTGTAACTCACTAAATCGAAGGGGCCATGATAAAATGCTGATCCTACACTGAAACTCCAAGCACTGTCGTTATCGTTAATACTAACAGTACCGCCGCCGCCGGTTCCACCACCTCCTGTACCGCCGCCTGTACCGCCACCGCCGCCACCTGTACTTGGAGTATAGGTAATGCTGAAAGAACAAACAGAAGTATCGAAAGTAACAGTGTAGTTACTGGTAATAGGTAGTGTTGGTGTACCAGAAGCTTTTAGGCGAACAATTCTTGTACCTGTTGTACTGAAAAAGCCAGAATCGGCAAATGAAACTCCATTTTGTGCACTAGTGAAAATACGGTAGTTACCTGTACCAAGTACATTCACAGTAAGTAAAAGATAGTTACTAGTGTCGGTAGGTGTGCCTGCCCGATAGTTACCTGCAATTGTAATTGTATTACAAACACCCGCCGGATTTTTGAGGGTACCTGTTGCAGCAGTACTTCCGCCGCCTTCTAGGCTATACTCTTTTGAACATGCTACTAAGCACAATACAAGTGCTAGCACAGTTGATAGTTGTTGTATGCGTGTTGTCATTGTTTAAATTCTGTTGGCAAATCTAATGGATAGTTGATACAACCTACACCAATAACGCTGCCCTAGGGGTTAAATTGTGATTTTCGAGTACCGATTGTACACTTCCGAGGGTGGTTAGGGCAATTTGTGTGAGGGCTTCTTGCGTAAAAAATGCCTGATGTGCGGTAACGAGTACGTTAGGAAAACTCATTAATCGTTGTATTACATCGTCGGTAATAATATCGCCGCTTAAATCTTTAAAAAACAGTTTTTCTTCTTGCTCGTATACATCGATACCAAGGTAGGCGAGTTTTCCTTTTTTAAGTGCTTGAATTACAGCTTGTGTATCTATTAAGCCGCCTCTACTGGTATTGATGAGCGTTGCCCCCTGCCGCATAATTGCCAACGTATCGGTGTTAATGAGGTGATGGGTTTGTTCATTGAGTGGGCAGTGAAGGCTTATTACCTGTGCTTGCTGTAATACTTCTAGCAATGGAAGATAGGTTACTCCTAGAGCTTCTAAATCTTTATTAGCAATGAGATCGAAGGCTAATACTGTGCATCCAAAACCAAGCATTATTTTACAAAAAGCTGCCCCAATATTGCCTGTACCGATAACACCAACGGTTTTGCCATGTAAATCGAACCCAAGCAACCCGTTTAAGGCAAAATTTTGTTCTCGTACACGGTTATAAGCTTTGTGTGTTTTGCGATTCAATGTTAAGAGCATGGCTACTGCATGCTCAGCTACTGCTTCGGGGCTGTATGCAGGCACACGGCATACATGTATGCCTGCCGCTTTCGCTGCGTGAATATCTACATTATTAAAGCCTGCGCAACGTAATGCTATGAGTTTAACACCTTTTACCGCAAGGTGTGCAATGGTTTCGGCACACACTTTATCGTTCACAAAAACGCATACGGCCGCACAATTTTCGGCTATGATATTGACGGTTTTTTTATTCAGTGGAATTTCTAAAAAGCTCAGTTGATACCCAAATTGTTCGTTGTGCTTTTCAAACGAAAGTTTATCGTAGGGTTGTGTGCTAAAAAACTGGATGTGCATTTTTATGGTTTTATACCTTACGGTAAATGATGTCGCAAGTTTACGGCTTTGGCCAATAATCGAAAGGGAGCATGTAAGCAATTTTTTCGGAATAAGCCCAATAACCATCTCTTAGCAAATTGGTGCCTTCGAAATGCATGCCACTGCTTAGCACTACAAGTTCATCGGGCTTTACCAACGTAATGTTACTTCGGCGAAAGGGATAGGGTTCATGGCCTTCTAACTGGGCATATGTTGTGGTTTCTTTTTTGTTGTAACGTACCTCTATGTAATGATTGAAGAACACCCCCAAGGTGGTACTATCAATAGCATACGCAATACTATCGGGTGTTATTGGTTGCTGGCTTAGTACGCTATTAACTTTGGGTTGCTTTAAAATATCGGTGTAGTACTTTGCGCTATCGTATGCTTGCGTTCCTTTTTGAGTACTTTGTTCTACCCAATCGTTGTTATTGTAAAGTGATTGAGTTCGTAATGCAACCCTCGTACGTTCAGTATTTTCGAAGCGTTGCAACACTCTAATTTGAAAGCCATCTTGAGTAAGTTTATTTCGGTAGATGCTTCGCATAAAATGCATTGTAGAACCTTCGTATGCTTCTTTTCTATGGCGCTCCCACTTGCGTTGTTTGGCTTCGTTACCCTCCATTGGAATGAACAAAGGATAGCCTGCTACCAATAATGATTTATTACTGAAGGTATACTCAAAAGTTACTAAATCGTACTGTAGGGTATATCCTAAATAATTGTTTTTGATGATGATTGGTTCAAAAGCTATGGCTTCGAGCAACTTTTCTTTTTTCTTGTAGCGAAACTTTATTTTATCGCTATTCATAATTGTTACACTAGATGCTTCTGGCATTACACCGATAAAAAGTTCTGTAAACAACCTGCCCCATTTGTTCCATCCATCTTTTTCAAATGCGGCTACAGTAACAGCTTCTAATTCTTTAGGCTTTGGTTTTAACAATACTTGCTGTGGTATAGCAACATTGGTAGCAGTGATTTTAATGACTGCATTTTCAAATCCTATGCTACTTACCACAAGATCGAACTGTTGATAATTTACCGTAAGGGCAAAAGCACCTTCGCTATTGGTTACTGTACCAAAAGATGTGTTGTAAGCAACCCTATTTGACAATTTCGTTCACCTTCAAGTAACAGGACATTCAAGCCAAAGTCTCTAGTAACCCAACACACAGAAGCCAATATTGCAAAAGAGCGGCAATAGCCAAATCACAAAAAATATCTTTCACTTCGCGCAGAGAAGATGCAAAAAACAGCCCCTGAGGCCGGCTTTTCTGTTTTTATGAGTTCAAACTTTAATGATACTATGAAAACCCTCAATATCGCTTACCTTACAAATTCAAACTTTCTTCAAAATTGGCACGGTAAATTTAATCCATGAAATTGTTGCTCGTAGAAGACGAAAAGGAACTTGCTCTAAGTATTCAAAAATACTTGACAGGCAAAGACTTTGTTTGCGAATGGGTTGACAATACTAAGGCAGCAATAGATAAAATTTCTATTTATGACTATGACTGCATTTTGCTTGACCTCATGTTGCCAGACGGTAATGGCTTTGAAATCTTAAAAGAATTAAAAGACCAAAAAAAAACTGAAGGTATTATCATTATTTCAGCAAAAGAAACATTGGAAATAAGAATTGAAGGTTTTAATCGCGGTGCAGACGATTATCTCACAAAGCCATTTCATTTATCCGAATTGTTGGTAAGGGTTCAGGCATTGATAAGAAGAAAAAATTTTAAAGGAAGTAATGTTGTTTCTTTTAATGAAATACACATTGATATTCTTTCTAAGACTGTAAAGGTTAATAACAAAATAATTGACATTACTAAGAAAGAATTTGATTTGTTGCTTTATTTAATTGGAAACGAAAACAGAGTACTATCCAAAAGTGCGATTGCAGAACATTTATCAGGCGACATGGCAGATATGTTGGATAACCACGACTTTGTATATGCACATATTAAAAACTTAAAAAAAAAATTAAACGATGCAGGAAGTGGAGATTATATTAAATCAGTTTACGGCTTAGGCTACAAGTGGAAAAATGAATAAAAAACTTTTAAATAAAACACTAAAGACCTATCTTATTTATTCTGTGTTGATTTTAATTATATCAGCACCATTGTTTTATTATGCAACAAAGAGGCTTTATACAAAAGAAGCAGACGACACATTACTACTGCACAAAAAAGAATTTTTAAAATATGCTGTTTCAACTTTAGAATATACTGACATACCCCTTTGGAACAAATTTAACCGAAACGCAAAAATTGACAGCGTAAAGCAAGTAACCAAAGACACACTTTTTTTTAGTTTCTATTATGACACTTTAGATGCAGAAATTGAACCTTACAGAGAACTTAATTTCCCTATTAGCATCCAAGGCAAAAATTACACCTATTCTGAGAAAATTAATTTAGTAGAAACAGAAGACCTTTTAAAAAATATTGCAGTTTTATTTTTTGCTATTATTTTAATTTTACTTTTTGGTTTGTTCTATATAACAAAAAAACTTTCCTTAAATCTTTGGAAGCCATTTTATAAAACACTTCAGCAAATTGAAAGTTTTGAAATTGACAAAACCAAACAGCCTGACTTTGCCGAGACAGATGTAGAAGAATTTAACCGTTTAAATACCAGCATACAAAAGTTGATTGAAAGAAATACGGTTATTTACAAAAGCCAAAAAGAGTTTATAGAAAACGCAGCACACGAACTACAAACCCCGCTGGCGGTTTTTCAGGCAAAAATTGATACCCTTATCCAGCGTTCTGATTTTACCCAAGAGCAGTCAGAAATTTTAGCATCATTAAATGAGAATGTTTCCCGTTTAAATCGTTTAAATAAAAACCTGTTGTTACTTTCTAAAATGGAAAATGATAGTTACAGCGACAAACAAACCATTTCATTAACTAATTATATCCAAAAGAATTTTAATTTTTTTATCGAACAGGCAAAAGCAAAGTCGTTGATAATAAAAATGGAACATCAAAAGGATTTTGAAATAAAATCAAATCCTGTATTAGCCGAGGTACTCATAAACAACCTGTTTTTAAACGCAATAAAGCATAATATAGAAAGAGGACAAATATGCATTGCAATGCAGGAAAACAAACTTGTATTTTCAAACAGCGGACAACCCAGCCCTTTAAACACAGATAAGTTATTCAAACGATTTTCTAAATCAAATCCTTCCGTACAAGGCACAGGTTTAGGTTTATCTATCGTTAAGAAAATCGCTGACATCAATAATTGGACGGTTACCTACAATTATGAAAATAATCTTCATTCTTTCTCCATTCTATTCTAAAATTCAATCTTTCTTCTAAATCATGTTGCAGCTTTGCAATATCATTTTTTAAATCACTAAAATAATAACAATGAAAAAGACAGCAGTAACAATGGTAGTAATGCTTTTTGCAACACTCACCTTTGCACAAAAAATGCAGGAAAAAAATGTACCTGCCAATGTAAAATCAACATTTAAAAAGCTCTACCCAACAGCTACAGCAGTAAAGTGGAACAAAGAAGGTGAAAAGTACGAAGCAAGTTTTGACCTTAATAAAACAGATAATTCTGTTTTAATGGATGCACAAGGCAACATTGTTGAAACCGAAGTAGAAATTGAATTGACCCAGTTACCAAAAGGTATTTTGGATTATATAAAAACGCATTATGCAGGTAAGCAAGCAAAAGAAGGAGCTAAAATTACCGATGCAAAAGGCATAGTAACCTACGAGGTAGAAATTAAAGGAATGGATTTGATTTTTGACAGCAACGGAAAATTTGTTAAAGAATTTAAAAGTTAAAGCAATGCGGTTAAAATTCAATTTAATGATGTCATTACTTGTATTTACTCTTTCAAAGTTGCAAGCCCAAACTTCGGCAGTAACAGTATCAGGCATGATAAAAAGCAAAGCGGATAAAACCGCTTTGCCTTTTGTAAATATAGTTTTGAAAACAGAAAAAGACAGTGCTTTTGTAACAGGCACAGTGAGTAATGAAGAAGGAAGGTTTACATTAACCAATATAAAATCGGGTAGCTATATTTTGCATTGTTCTTACACAGGCTTTGCATCAAAATCACAACCAGTTTTAGTTGGTTCATTAAGTCCTTTCTTAGACCTCGGCACAATAGAATTACAGCAAGATACTAAACAGTTGCAGGAGGTTGTTGTTAGCTCAAAGCAAGATGATGTAAGCAATAAAATGGACAAAAAAACTTATTCAGTTGCTTCAAATATCAGTCAAAGTGGTGGCTCGGTTTTACAGACATTAAAAAATTTACCAGGCGTAACCACCAGCCAGGATGGAAAAGTAGAATTAAGAGGTAGCGATAAAGTAGCCATTTTAATTGATGGTAAACAAACTGCACTTACAGGCTTCGGCAGCCAAACAGGTTTAGATAATATACCTGCATCAGCCATTGAAAGAATTGAAATTATAAACAATCCATCAGCTAAATATGATGCCAACGGCAATGCAGGCATCATAAATATTATCTACAAAAAAAATAAACAGCAAGGCTTTAATGGTAAAGTTGGTTTCACAACAGGTGTAGGTGCATTGTGGCAAAAAAAAGAAAACCTGCCCACTATCCGTCCACAATATCAGGCAACGCCAAAAATCAACCCTTCCCTTTCTTTAAACTATCGAAAAAATAAAGTGAACGCATTTTTGCAATCAGATTGGCTATATACAGAAACACTTAATAAAAACGAATTTGTAACCAGAACTTTTGATGATGGTACAATAATAAACCAGCAAACAAAAAGAAACAGAAATACACATTTTGTTACTACTAAAGCAGGTATTGATTGGAGTATTAACAATCAGGATATGCTTACTATATCGGGTTTGTTTGGTATTGAAAAAATAATTGACCGTGGCGACCAGCCCTTTTTTAATAAAGATTTTTCCACAAGAAATAGGCTTTGGCAATTTGTAGAAGATGAATTAAAAACTACAGCAGTAGCAACTGTAGCCTATCAGCATAAGTTTAAACAAGCGGGGCATTTATTAAATATTGGCTTCAATTATACATTCCACCGGGAAGATGAAAAATATAATTTTGTAAATACCTTACCCACTTACACAGGCTTAGATTCTTTTAAATTATTATCAGACGAACATGTTGCTGATTTTAATATTGATTATGTAAAACCATTAAAGCATGGACGAATTGAAGGTGGTGTAAAATTTCGTTACAGAGATATTCCTACCAATATGCAATTCAAACCGGGGTTTAATTCCCCTTTAGACACCAATGCAGGTGGAGCAGCAACATACACAGAAGTTATACCTGCTGTTTATGGTAACTATGTTTATGAAAGTAAAAAGATAGAAGCCGAAGTTGGTTTAAGAGTTGAATATGTGGATTTGCAGTACAAAGTAAATCCTAACCACAACACTTATAAAAGTGATGGCTACAATTACACACAGCCTTTTCCTAATCTGAGATTGGCTTATAAAATAAACGACCAAAATAAAATTTCGATGTTTTACAACAGAAGAGTTGACAGACCCAATGAAGTGGACATTCGTATATTTCCAAAATATGATGATGCCGAAATTATTAAAGTAGGTAACCCTGCACTTCGTCCACAGTTTACCAATTCTTATGAGTTGGGTTATAAAACAAACTTAAAAAAAGGTTATTTCTATTCTGCATTATACCATCGCAGCACAAAAGGAACAATTACAAGAATAGCAACGCAAGTGCCGCCAAGCACTTTAATCTATACTGTATTTCAAAATGCAGGGCATAGCAGTAATACAGGCATTGAAATGATTTTGCAGCAAGACTTTTCAAAAGTATTTTCATTCAACACCAATGTAAATATCTATCGCAATATTATTGATGGATTTACTGTTCAAAATAAATATCCAGTTGTTTCAATTTACACAGCAGGTAAAGAAAAATTTACGTCGGGTAATATAAAACTCAATGGTATTTTTCACTTACCAAAACAAACCGATATACAAATCACCAGTATTTATTTAGCACCAGACATTATACCACAGGGCAAAATAGGCACAAGGTTTTCGGTAGATATGGGTATCAAAAAACAAATTCAAAAAAGTAAAGGAGAACTGTTTTTTAATGCAAGCGATATTTTTAATACACTAAAAATAAAGAAAGACATAAATGGTAGCAGCTTTAAATTAACCAGTACCGACTACTATGAAACACAGGTTTTCAGGTTAGGTTATAGCTATAAGTTTTAAGTAGTTTTTGTTAAGTAACTCATGGTTAGACACAGACCAACAATTGACAAAGCATATTTGAATTGCTAATAGAAAACTCTAACAAGCCTCCGCTGCAATTCATGCACATAGGCAGGCACACAAACCCACAGCACAGAAGCCATTCTGCCCAAGAGACTGCCTTGCACAACGCACTGCAACCACCAACAAAGACCAGACCTACATTATAGACGACCGAGTAGCAAGGGTATGCGTAAAACATGGGGATTGCTGCAAGTGTGGCTGGACTTTGTAAACTTCGGCTATAGTTCGCCATCAGCAGCGGTTTCGGCAGACAGAATTCTGTTGAGCTTTTAATTTTTATCTTTTACTTTTATTTCTTTATTAGGCATCGGTTCCGGGAAGGACAAGTAATGAATTCCACACATGCAGCAATACTTGTCCGTTATTAACAAATACACTTGCTCCGCAAATGGGTTGTTGGTTACTTGCATCTTTAACTAAACTGGTAATTAGTTGCTGTACCTGCAATGGCATGCTTGTATAAGTTGCCCAAAAAACAATAAGCCATCGGAACATAATACAAAAGCTTTAAGAAATAAAGATAACTGTGTTCGTAACGCTTGCAATAAAAAATAATATCTTATTTACAAGCCAAACAACCCGCTATTAAGTGCTTGTAAAGTGGGCGCTTTGTGACTGTTAGGAACTAGTAAACTTACATTATGACTACTACCGCCGTAGCTTACCATAGTTACAGGTATATGTTGTATTGCTGTAAATAGCTTTTGTAATAAATGTTCTGTACTTGCAATGTTATTACCTACTACAGCAACGATGGTTTGATGGGTGGTTACTTCTACCGTTCCGAATGGGTTAAGTTCTCGTATAATCTCATCTAGATGTGTTTCATTATCAATGGTTACACTTACAGCTACTTCGCTGGTGGTAATCATATCAATAGGGGTTTTGTATTTTTCAAACACTTCAAATACCTTACGTAAAAAGCCATAAGCCAATAACATACGACTACTTTTAACCTTAATGGCAATTATACCATCTTTGGCTGCAACTGCTTTAATGCCTGCTTGCGTAGCGGTGCTGGTAATGGTAGTTCCTTTAGCTTTGGGCTGCATGGTATTGAGTAACTTAACCGGAACATTTTCTTGCTGTGCAGGCCAAATACAAGTAGGATGTAAGATTTTAGCCCCGAAGTAGGCCAATTCCGCAGCTTCATCGAAGCTTAATTCTTCAATCGGCACAGTGGTATTCACAATTCGTGGATCGTTATTATGCATACCATCAATATCGGTCCATATTTCGCAAACCTCTGCTTTAACAGCGGCTGCAATTAACGATGCCGTATAATCGCTACCACCACGTTTCAAATTATCGACTTCGCCTTTGGCGTTACGACAAATATACCCTTGAGTAACAAATAGTTGAATTCCGTTGTACTTTGCTATTTGCTGCGCCAAGCGTTGTTGAATGAGGGGCAATTGTGGCTCTTCATTCGCATCGATACTCATAAACTCTAATGCGGGCAAAAGTGCATGAGGTATATTTATCTCAGTAAGATATACGGAAAATAATTTGGTACTCAGTAATTCGCCTTGCGCCAAAATATCTTTATACAAAGCTTCGCTAAAAGATATGCGTAAGATAATGTGTAAGAATTCGAAATGCTCTGTAACTATAGCTTTTGCAGCTTGCCTCGCTGTTTCAGTTTTTAATAAACTGTTTATAAAACTATGATAATGAATTTCTAAAGCTTCTATTTCTAATTTTGCAGCGGCTTTATCGTGTAGTGCTAAAGCATCACTGATACGAACCAAGGCATTGGTGGTACCACTTAATGCACTTAGTACTACAATTTTAGAGGTAGCATCGGCAGTGATTAATTGTGCTACCTGATGCATTCGCTCTGGCCTACCAACACTGGTACCGCCGAACTTCATGATTTTCATAAATACTTGCTTGCTTTGATCTGCAAAATTATTGGTGTACTAGCAGCAATTGTATTGGCACGTAAGTGCTTACAGTTTTTTTAACGAAAACAATTTCAGCTATACCGATAAAGGTTTTAATTGTAAGCTTGTTGCCAAAGCATTTAAATCGTTCATCACTGTTTCAATGATGGGAATACCAGATTGCATACGTTCGACCTCCATCAAACGTTCTGGGTCGCCGGGTATAATTACGGGCTGCTGTGCATCAATTGGGGTTGTATTTCTGAAACGGTTTATCCAACGATCCATGTGTAGTAAAAATTCATCGGCTGGTCTAAACGCATCAATACGAATTGCTCCAATAAAATGCCCTAAGCCAGTGCCAGGCATATTTTCGGGCATAGGAATGTATGCAGGAAAAGGTGGTGCCCAGGGGCCATAGCATGCACCACTAAATACCGCAGAGAAAATATCAACAATGCTACCTAGAGCATAGCCTTTATGGCTACCATGTTCTCGATCACTACCTAAGGGCAACAATGCCCCATTTTTTTTAAGTATATGAGCATCGGTGCTGGGTGTTCCATCTGCAGTTTGTACCCAACCAAAAGGTGTATCTTCATTTTTGCGTTGCAGTATTTCAAGCTTACCATTAGCAGCGGTAGTAGTTGCAAAATCGGCCACAAAAGGGGGTTGTGTTTTAGCTGGTATAGCTACTGCAATTGGGTTTGTTCCTAACATTTTTTCTTTACCAAAAGTAGGTGCTACTAAAGCACTAGCATTGGTCATAGCAATACCAATCATATCATGTTCTAAAGCCATCATGGCATGATACCCCGCAATACCAAAATGGTTACTATTACCCACTGCTACCCAACCAGTACCACATTGCTTTGCTTTTTTTATGGCTAACTGCATTGCTTGCTGGGCTGCAACTAAACCCAATGCCGCATCGGCATCAATTGTAGCGGTACTGGGTGTTTCATGTATGATTTGAATATTCGGTGTAGCATTCACACGGCCTGCTTGCCATAAACGAATATAGCCCGACAAACGGGCTACACCATGGCTATCAATGCCTCTAATATCGGCACTTAACAGTGCTTTACTAGCAGCAAATGCATCGGCATCACTACATCCGATATAGGAGAAAACAGATTTTGTAAATGCGAATAAAGCATCATAACTAACCGTAATATAATTTACCATAAAATACTATATGTATAAGCAGCAAATATAACCTTACGGTAAAAAGCGACACAGCCTATTATTTAGCTGTGGTTATAATGTTGAATACTACTTTTACATTATCCCCCATCGTCATACTACTGCCCCCAACTTCAAAGTTTCTACGATCAATAGTGAATTCTCCTTTAAAAGTGTATTGACTACCAGCGATACCAACATTAAAAGGAATAGTAACAGGCTTGGTAATGCCCTTTATGGTAAGGATACCTTCGGCCATAAAACCACCCGTAGCCATTGAGATAACTTTTGTACTTTTAAAAGTAAGTTCTGGATGCTTTTGTACATCAAAAAAATCATCTTTTTTCAAGTGATCATCTCTTTTTTTAATGCCTGTGTTTATGGTACTTACATCGGCTGTTAGTTGTATGGTTGTTTTGGTAACATCGGCTGCATTCCAATCGATAATGCCTTTAACACCACTAATATTGCCAGCTACGTTTACCCCAAAGTTTTTGATGGTGAATGTTACTACATCTGTAGCATTACCATTGATGGGTTGCAACCGTAAGTTATCTACTACAAAGAAGCTCAACAATGTTGCTACAAAGGTAGAAGCGATTAATTTAAACATATATTTATTTTTTATATTGAGAAGCTATTTGCCGTAAGGCTGCAGGCATAAAAATAGTTGTTGGAACGGTACTCATAATTTTTAATTCATCTAAAAAATTAGTATCGTTATCTAAAAATGCTAAAATGCGTTGTGGTGTATTCTTGGCAAATAATTGTGCAAACACCGCATCGCCAGGCATTGATTTTGTAGCTAATACATGTAGCAAAGTAGCATCGTATAATTGAAAGCGTTGTTTCCAAAAAGAAGTTGTTGTTTGTGGTGATAAACCTTTTGATAAAGCTGCTACGATTGCGTCGCTATGTTTTTGTATAAATTGAAATGTATAACCACTACTAGCTTTAGTTACACCACCAACGGTACCAATGTGAATGATATTTGCTGTGCCTTTTTCAAACGGATAATTGGTCATAGGAATAATGCCAAACTCTTCTTCTACAATGGAGTAATGCGAGATGCCTAAATGCTGATGTATGTAATGTTGCAAGCCATTATCGTATTCGTTTTGTGATAAAAGTTGTTCGGTAAATAAGGTGTACTCTACCAACGCCTTCCTTGCGGTAAATGGCAATACATACACGAAAGAAGTTCCATGCTTTTGAGGTATACTGAAATCCATAAAAGTGGCTTCATTCGTATTAAAAACATCACTATCTGTCTCTATAATCCATCCTTTAAAATGTTGTAATAAGTGGTACTGATTTTTAGCTATGTTATTAACGCTATTTTTCGGATATAGATGCTCAAACAAAATACTGTTAAAAACATAAGTAGCAGTGTACTTAGCGCCATTAGTTGTTGTTACAATCGCACCAAGTTTATGGGTAGTAATGTCTGCTACAGTATCTTGTATGAAAGTGATGTTGGGTTGCGTTTGTATTTGCCGTAAGGCATTATTATAGAAATCTATTCCACGTATCATTTTGTACTGATACGGTGCAATATTAAACTTACTACTGAAGCTACTACTCCGAAAATGTATATATTGATATTGACGGTAAACAATATTCTGAAAAAAACCGTTCGACTGTTCCCAAAAGCACCAAGTTCTGTCGTTCGATTGTTTAGCATCTTTATCGATTAATAAGATGCGTTTTTGTTGTAAAGATGGCATTTGTAAGATGCGTAGTACTACGCTGAAAGCTGCACAACCAGCACCTGTGAAAATGTAATCGTAATGAGGCGTTAGCATACACTGAATTATGCTGCATTGTTGCTTTGATGAGCTTTCATACGCATTTCATCGGCACGTACTTTATCCCAATATTTTTTTGCCACTAATAGCATCCCAAAACTTTCGCCTTGTTCTTTACCCAAATGTTTATGATGCATTTTGTGTGCCCAGCGAATAGTTTTTACATATCTGTTATTGCTGCGTGTAAAAAATTTGAATCGTTGATGAATAATAATATCGTGCACCAAAAAGTAAGCTGCACCATACATTGCAATACCTGCACCAATACTAACTACCCACCACACTTGATGCATGCTACCCAACATAATACAGAGCCAACTTGGAATAGCAAAAATCACAAAAAATGCATCGTTTTTTTCGAAGAAGCCCGGACGTTTCTGATGATGATCTTCGTGCAGGTACCACAAAAAGCCATGCATAACATACTTATGTGTAAGCCATGTGATGCCTTCCATAATAACGAAAACTAGTAATGTTAATAACACGTACATCATACTAACTGAATAATCGGATTGCAATAAAAAACAATGCCTGTATAAATAACAAATGTATTACGAAATGGTTGGTTTGCCGCAATTGTAACTTAAACATAACAGCAGCCAACAATGCACTAATAACATACCAACAAGTGTAATTAAACATCGGAATATCGGCGGTATGCCATTGCCACATTCCTAATTGTATCGCCGCGGGCTCCATGATATAATCGAATACAACAGTTATAAAAGCAGCATCGAGCACACCCATAATAACCATGAGGTGCTTGTTAAAAACTACACCAATAGTTTCGTATTTATGGGTGATGTATTGATGCATCCAAACAGAAATGGTAGTAGCAGCGTATACGGTAACAAACCAATTCACACCAATTAAAAAAGGAACACCATATAACTTAGGGCCTAACACATTACCATAATGATAGTCGCCAAAAAGTAACCCCGTATTTACACCAATCATTTCGGTAATCATTCCTATTGCAAATGCAATAAACATGAACAACCAGAATGAAAAATTTTTTTGCACTTGCGTAAATACAACTAATACCAGCATTAGCAGCAAATTCAATGGTGTAGCAGCTTTGAACCAAGCAGCATATGGCGATAGCATACCAACTACTCCAAAAAAATGCACTACTAAAGCTATGATGATAGCTATATACTTGCGCTGTTCAACTGATACTTTTTTGATGCTTGCCATCATAGGTGCTGATGTTGCTTTTTGAAATCGTCTGCTATTATTTCTGATGCTATTTTGGCACTTTTTAAGCATAGCGGTATACCCCCACCGGGGTGCACGCTACCCCCTACAAAGTATAACCCATTGATAGCTTTTGTAAAGTTAGCATGGCGTACAAATGCAGCTACTCTACTATTGCTACTGGTACCATACAAACTACCCATATAACTACCTGTTTTTGCCTCAATCATAGGTGGGGTTAATACTTCTTCAACTTCAATAAAACGCTCAATATCGGTATGTAGTATCCGATTGATTTTATCGATTACCAGCTTTCTGCATTGCATTTGTAATGCATCCCATGCCTGCCCTACATTAGCAGGTACATTTACCATTACAAACCAATTTTCCTTGCCTTCAGGTGCTTGTATGCCAGGCTCTAGCTTACTGGTAATATTCACATAAACCGTAGGATCGTTATGTAATTTTTTGTATTCAAAGATACTCGCAAACTCTTGCTGATATTGCTTTCCAAAGAAAATGTTATGCAACTGAAGCGCAGGAAATTGCTTATTAATACCCCAATAAAAAATGAATGCACTACTACTACGTTCTTGCTTTAAAATTTTCTGAGCCATAACAGCATCGCCAATGAGATTTTTGTAAGTGAAATACACATCAACGTTGCTTACTATTACATCAGCCATTTCATTCTCACCTTCTACCACCACACCAACAGCTTTTCTATTATTCGTAATAATACTTTGTACCGAGGTGTTAAATGCGAAATGTACCCCTTTTTTTACCGCAAGGTTATACAATGCATAAGTAATACTTATCATGCCACCTTTAGGATAAAATGTACCTTCATTATGTTCTAAGTGAGGTATCATGGTAAGCATAGCTGGCGCCTTGTATGGGTTGCTACCATTATACGTTGCAAATCGATCGAATATTTGAACTGCTTCTTTAGATTTGAATGCTTTACTGTTATAACGATGCATACTTTGCAGTAAATAAGAAGCCTTTGTTGCAGCAATTGCTTTCCTAATATTGGCTTTACGCAAGGTAGAACGCTTATGTAGCGAGTAGTTCAGAAATACATTACCAATATTATTGTAGGCAGTATTAGCTTGTTGTAAATATTGTTGTACTGCTCCCTTGGGTTCGCCTAGTTGTTGATGTACTTCTTCATCAAAAGCTTGTGCATCGGCATAAGCAGTTACTACTTTTCCGCTTTCAAAAAAATATTTGCAGGCGACAGGTACTTTTTCGTACTTAAAGTAAGCTTCTATGGGCTCGTTCGCTATTGCAAATAGCTCTTCTATATTTTGTGGTTGTGTGAAAAGGCTTGGGCCTGCATCGAACATGTAACCTTTGCGTTCAAAATAACTCAACTTGCCACCAGGATAACTGTTTTGTTCGTATACCTTCACTTGAAAACCATTTACCGCAAGGCGAATGGCGGTAGCTAAGCCTGCTACACCAGCACCAATAACAATGGCTTTTTGGGTTGACATAATATCTACTACAGTTTAGAGAGCAGTAGCTTACTTGCTACGCTGGTTGTAAATGTGCTACTAATTTGGGGAATGCAATATGAAACCACGCAGTGAATTTTTCGGGATGTGATTGTAATGCCACTTGAATGGTATCGACAGCCATATAACAGTAATCCATCACTTCATGTGGATTCGGTTGTATCACTGTATCGTTCGTAGTATGACCAATTAATACATGATCAAATTCGTGTTCAACAAGTCCGTTATCGAAACTCGCTTTATATGTGAAGCTGAAGACCTTACTTACTTTGGTACTAAAGCCAAGCTCTTCAAATAAGCGGCGTTCTGCTGCTTCGGTTACAGTTTCATTTTCGCGTGGGTGGCTGCAACAGGCGTTGGTCCACAATGCAGGGCTATGGTATTTTTCTTTAGCACGTTGTTGCAATAACATTTCGCCTTTTTCATTGAAAACGAACACGCTAAAAGCTCGGTGAAGTAAGCCTTTGCGGTGTGCTTCCATTTTCTCCATTCGCCCAATGGGCTCATCGTGTTCATTCACCAATATCACAAACTCCATGTACTAAAATTAACCGCTATAAAATGTTGAACTGACTGCGAAGGCCTGCTTTAGCAAGTATAAACGCTTTGCCATAATTAGGTATGCGAATACGCTCCTCTAAAATACGTTGTGGTTGTACTTTTTTAATTTTCTTGAATAAACTAAGATAATATTTGTATGCCACATATACTCCGAACCTTGCTTTCATAGGTAATTGTAAAATGCCTTTGTAAGCATGGTCAAAATCTTTTTGAATGTCGGCTTCAATTTCTCGCTTTTGACGCTCGGTGAGGTTTCCAAAATCGCAGTTAGGGAAGTACATACGATCGAGATTTTCTACATCATTCTTCACATCACGTAAGAAATTCACTTTTTGGAAAGCTGCACCTAAGCTTTTGGCATTGGGCTTTAGCTGTTCATAAAGCTTTGTATCGCCTTCACAAAAAACATAGAGGCACATCAACCCCACTACTTCGGCACTGCCATAAATGTACTCGTTGTAGCCTGCTTCATCGTAAGCACGCTTGCCTAAATCGAGCTCCATACTATGAAAAAAAGCTTCAATTAAATCGTGGCTGATATGATATTGATTAACGGTAAGCTGAAAACTATGAAGTATAGGATTTAAACTAATACCTTCTGCAATTGCCTTGTATGTTTCAACTTTGAAACGAGCCAATAAATCGGGCTTATTGTAATCGTGAAAAGTATCTACGATTTCGTCGGCAAAACGTACAAAACCATAAATGTTAAAAATGGGTGTTCTTAAATCTTGATGCAAAAGCTTAATTGCACTTGAAAAAGAAGTACTGTATCGCTCTGTAGTAATGCGACTACTCTGCTGACTTACCTCATGAAAAAGCTGCATCATAGCTTTGTAATTTTGAGCTTCAAAAGCTAGTTTTTGAAATGTTTTGCTACTTGTTTAGCAACCACCTTTCCACTGATTAGACTTGGCGGAACACCAGGCCCGGGTACTGTTAACTGACCACTGTAGAAAAGGTTGCTGAGTTTTTTGCTCTTACAAGCAGGTTTTAAAACAGCTGTTTGCAGTAAAGTGTTCGCCAATCCGTAAGCATTTCCTTTGAAAGCATGATAATCGTTCACAAAATCGCTTTGAGCATAGCTTTTGTAATATACTATGTGCTCTCTAATAGATTGACCAAGTCTGGCTTCCATTCGCTGCATAATTTGATCGAAATATTGCTTACGCAAATTTTCGGTATCGCCAGTTAAACCGGTAGCTACGGGTATTAATAAGAATAGATTTTCATGCCCTTCAGGGGCTACATTATCATCGGTAACGCTGGTTGCACTTACGTAAAAGAGTGGATTGGTTGGCCACTTTTTGGTAGTATAAATTTCTGCACCATGTACACCAAAATCGGTATCAAAGAATAAACTATGGTGCAGTATGTTGCTAATTCGTTTATTCACTCCAACATAGTACAATAAGCAACTAGGAGCCATTACCCTGCTATCCCAATATGCCCGTGAATACATACGATATTCGGGTGTTAGTACCTCTTGATCAATATGAGCATAATCGGCACTGGCAACCACTACATCTGCTGTATGTGTTGCAGTGCAATCGCAAGTTGCATTATAT
Source organism: Chitinophagaceae bacterium (assembly GCA_046296295.1). Taxonomy (GTDB): domain Bacteria; phylum Bacteroidota; class Bacteroidia; order Chitinophagales; family Chitinophagaceae; genus UBA10646. Next base: position 74,175 of record JBKBLG010000002.1, read on the forward strand.
GTTGTAACTGCTGAGATGCGATTATTTTTACCGTAAGTAAAACTTTTCACTTCTTCCTCGAATAAAAATCGCACCCCAAGCGAGGTGGCTAATTGATGCATTGCTTGAACAATAGCGTACATACCACCTTTCGGATACCAAGTACCTCCTTTGATATCGGCATAGTTCATTAAACTATAGAGTGCAGGTGTTTTTTCAGGAAGTGCTCCTAAAAAAAGTACCGGGAACTCCATCAACTGCTGTAAATATGGATGTTTGAAATGTGCTTTAACATGGTTTTTCATGTTAGTGAATACATCGAGCTTCAGCAACCCTTTCACCAGTTCTACATCTGCAAATTCGAGCAAAGACTGACCAGGTTTATACACTAACTTTTGAATGCCTACTTTGTATTTGTAAGCTGCCTCATGCATAAACGCATCTAAACGGTTAGCACTTCCTGGTTCAATTTTTTCGAAAACTTGCTGTAACGAGTGGTAATTGGCAGGCACATCCATCACCGCATTGTTAGGCCAGTAAATTCTATAAGACGGGTCTAAACGATGCAGTTCGTAATAATCGCTAACTTGTTTTCCGAAATCGTTGAAAAAAGATTCGAAAACGTCTGGCATCCAGTACCAACTTGGACCCATATCGAAAGTGAATCCTTCAGCCTGCAGTCTTCTGGCTCTGCCGCCGGGCTGGTTGTGTTTCTCAACAATGGTTACATGATACCCAGCTTTAGCCAGATAACATGCGGTAGACATCCCAGCGAAGCCTGCACCGATTATTATTACTTTTTGGGGCATTTATAGTTAGAAAGTTAAACAAATTCTGTTAATGTCTTTGAATTTGATTTTTTAACAGCTTTCTCGCAAAGTGGATACGGCTTTTTATGGTACCTAAAGGCTCACCTAACATTTCTGCAATTTCATTGTACTTGAAGCCATCGAAGTAAAGCAGGAACGGACTTTTAAAGATTTCAGGCAGTTGGTGAATAGCTGCATGAATTTCTTTCAGATTAATGTTGCTAACTGCTGCATTGTTAGTAAGCAACTGAGTTTGATTGATTAGAAAATCGTTGGGAGTGCTATCGAAAATGGTATTCTGTTTAGCCTTTCTACGGTAATTATTGATGAAAATATTACGCATGATGGTGTACAACCATGCTTTAATGTTGGTACCAACATTATATTTTTCTTGATTCGCCATGGCTCGATACAGGGTTTCTTGGAACAAGTCTTTAGCTGCTTCGCTATCGCGTGTTAATGTGATAGCAAATGGCTTTAGAAACTCTGCATTGTTCAACAACATTTGGTTAAATTCAACGGTTGCCATGGCGAATAATGTTTAATTAATTATTGCACTAAGTTAAACAGAAATTTTGCTTGCTACCAAATATTTGTTTAAGATTTTGCTAAAAAGTTCAAACAAAAAAACATTCTGCAGGCTAATACGAAAAAAGCGTATCGCTTTTTACGATACGCTTTTTTATTTACGTAAGTGAGTTTATCTATAAAGCTGAAATGTATTCCATTACTTCCGACAGTGTTTTCTTAAACTCTATATTGGCAGGTAATTGCTTTTTATAACCTTGGGTTAATTGCCCTGAAATTATAATTTTATGATTTGGAATTTTTAAATGAATATTATTCAAAAAACGCTCAAGATTGAAATTCTGTGCTACAGAGGTAAGGTGCGTGTACAGAACATCTGGGCTTTTAAGTTTTGCTACATATTCAATATCTTTTATAGGTGCATTTGCTCCTATATACAACACCTTAATACCTTTGCTTTTCAACAGATAATACATGAAAAGTAAGCCTAATTCATGATGTTCACCTTCCGGTAAAAAGAGAAGTAATGTTTTATTGATTTGAATATGACTAACGGTACTTTCAATACCAACAATAAGCTTCTGCCGAATGATGTTGGTAACCAAATGCTCTTGTGCAGGGTTCACATGGTTGGTGATCCAAAGAATTCCGATACGCTCTAAAAAGGGGAAAATAATTTGAGTGATTGCCCTTTCAATCCCTTTTGCCATGATATAATTATCGAGTGTGGCTTCAAAACGCTCGATTTCTAAATCTATCATGTGTTGTATAAGCTCGTTGACAATACGTTCTTGCTGTGCCTGTGTTTGACATAGCGAAAACGTTTTGTCTTTAATTTCATCTACCGACATTCTATCGATATGAGAAATTTTAAAGCCATACTTGTTTAAAAGAGCAATATTGAGAATCATTTTAAGCTCTTCGTTGGTGTAATAGCGAATATTAGTATCGGTTCGCTGCGGCTTTAGAAAAGTATAACGCTGCTCCCAAATACGTATGGTATGGGCTTTGATACCTGTAAGATTTTCAAGGTCTTTTATGGTAAATGCGTTCATACTTTGAAGAACACTTCTTTTGCAATAATTGTTTGAAACCAGAATTTATTTGCCCGTTAAATTGCTCACAAAGCTATTAATATTGTGTAAGTATACAACAGATGATTGCGTAAAAGTTACACATGTACAATAGAAGACATTAAAAAAGCCCCAGTTTATTCTACAAACTGGGGCTAAAAATATTTTTTTACTATTTTACTTTATAGAGCGCAAATATGCTCCATAACCACTTTTTTGGTATTCATCGGCTAGTTTTAGCAGTTGCTCTCGGTTAATAAAACCCATTCTATAGGCTACTTCTTCAATACAACCAATTTTTTGACCCTGTCTTTTTTCGATTACGCGTACAAATTCTGATGCATCGCTTAAACTATCGAAAGTACCAGTATCGAGCCAAGCAACACCTCTATTCATCACCCCTACTTGTAACTTACCCCGCTCAAGATATACTTTATTAACATCAGTGATTTCGTACTCACCTCTTGCACTAGGGGGAATACTTTTTGCAATACTTAGAACATCGTTATCGTAAAAATAAAGGCCCGGTACTGCGAAATTAGATTTTGGCTTTAATGGCTTCTCCTCTAAAGAAACAGCTTTTAAGTTTTCATCAAACTCAACTACACCATAACGTTCGGGGTCGCTTACTTCATAAGCAAATACGGCTGCACCGTCTATATCGTTAAAGCTTTGCACCAACTTACTGAAGCCCGCACCATAAAAAATATTATCGCCAAGAATAAGTGCTACTTTATCGCTACCCACGAATGATTCGCCAATTACAAATGCTTGTGCTAGTCCGTTGGGTACAGCTTGTACCGCATATGAGAAACTACAACCAACACTACTACCATCTCCTAATAGCTTTTGAAACTGGGCACTATCTTCGGGTGTTGTAATAATAAGTATGTCTTTAATGCCGGCTAACATGAGAATGCTTAGCGGATAATAAATCATAGGCTTATCATACACAGGCATTATTTGCTTACTAATACCTTTAGTGATGGGATATAGGCGCGTGCCGGAGCCACCGGCCAAAATAATTCCTTTCATAATTGTTAGTATTGGTTGAGCTGCTCAATTACAGCAGCCAGATTAGGGTTTTGCTTGTCTTTATCCGATAAAACTAACTCAGAAGTAGGCAATTTCCAATCAATATTCAATGCAGGGTCATTAAACATCAATCCACCTTCAGCGGCTTTATTGTACACATTATCGCACTTATAAAAAAATGTTGCAACATCACTTAACACCACAAAGCCATGAGCAAAACCACGGGGAACAAAAAGTTGCATTTTGTTATCAGCCGTAAGTTCTATAGCAACATGTTGACCAAACGTAGGAGATCCCTTACGAATATCAACCGCAATATCTAATACTGCCCCTTCTAACACTCTTACTAACTTGGCTTGTGCAGCATCGCCCCATTGAAAGTGGAGCCCGCGTAGCACGCCCTTAACCGATCGGCTTTGATTGTCTTGCACAAAATGTATATTAAGTCCGGTAGCACTATTGAATTTATGCTCATGAAAACTTTCGAAGAAATATCCCCTATCATCTGTAAATACAGTATCGTGAACTATAAAACAATCTTTTAAATGGGTAGCTTCAACTTTCATACAACTAAAGGTAATTAAGCAATGATTTATCTATTAATGTATTGCTGTTCGTAATAGGCTTGATAATTACCTGAGGTAACATTATTGAGCCATTCTGTGTTATTTAAATACCAATCAATGGTTAGCGATAAGCCCTCTTCAAATGTTACAGATGGGCTCCACCCCAACTCTTTATTAATTTTTGTGGCATCAATAGCATAGCGTAGGTCGTGGCCTGGCCTATCTTTTACGTAAGTGATCAATTGCTCACTTTCGCCTGTAGGGCGGCCCAGTTTTTCATCCATAAGCTTACAGAGCAATTTTACTAAGTCAATATTTTTCCATTCATTGAAGCCACCAATATTGTACGATTCGTGATTTTTACCGGCATGAAAAACAGTGTCGATACCTCTGGCATGATCTACTACAAACAACCAATCACGGGTATTTTCACCTTTACCATATACAGGAAGTGGCTTCTTATTAATGATATTATTTATAAAGAGCGGAATTAACTTTTCAGGGAAATGATTAGGACCGTAGTTGTTACTACAGTTTGTAATCACATAACCTAGACCATAGGTTTCGCCATAGGCACGCACAAAATGATCGCTGGCGGCCTTACTAGCGCTGTATGGTGAATTAGGCTTGTAAGGTGTTGACTCAGTGAAAAAGCCCGTATCGCCCAACGTACCATACACTTCATCTGTTGATACATGATGAAAACGATGCGTTGCGTAATCGGCCTTCCAATATTTTTTTGCAACATTTAATAGATTAACAGTGCCAATTACATTGGTTTGTACAAACTCAAGCGGATTAGAAATACTTCTATCAACATGACTTTCTGCAGCCAAGTGAATTACATCTGTAATACCATGCTTTGCAAAAATTTGATCAAGCACATCTGCATCTAAGATATTTGCCTTCTCAAATTTGTAATTAGGCTGCTGATCAATATCCTTCAAATTTTCTAAGTTACCTGCGTAGGTAAGCGCATCAAGATTAACAATGGTATAATCTGGATATTTATTTACAAACAAGCGTACCACGTGAGAGCCAATAAAGCCGGCGCCACCTGTTATTAGAATAGACTTACTCATAAATTATTTATTTTTTTCTTTTATATATACTTGCGTAAATGATTGAAAGTGTTTTGATGTTAGCCAATAGATAAAAAGCACTAACACAAATAAAAAGCTACCGCCGCATGCTAATAAGATAGTGGAGGCTTTTTGCCGCAGCAAAGGCATTTTTGGCTCATCTATGATATTGAACAAAGGCGCTTGCTTCATTAATAGATACTTACTTATTTCTAAATTTTTAGCTACTTCTGTTAGCGCTGCTGTTGCTATTGAAATTTCAATTTGCCTTTCTTGTACCGAGGCCATGGGCGACTGAAACACAGGATTTAAATTAGCATCTACCGTTGCAGCACGTTGACGTATTGCACCGGTAATAACAGCACGTAAAGAATCTACCTTACCTTCAAGTATTGCAACATTAGAGGCACTTTTAGCAGTTTTCATACGGGTATACATGCTACCTAAGTTATCCATCAGTGACTTTACGAAATCGATGCTAAATAATGGATCATGTGTTGTAAATTCAACAATATAGATATCAGCTTTTTTATCGGGCCTCGATGCTGCTATATGCTTTTTTTGAATGGTATTTATCAGTGTGAACATTACTGAATCTTGAAATGGAGTAAACTTAGCTGGTACCGTGTCTTGTATTTTAAAACAAGGATAAGTAAGATCCCGTGTTTTGAATTTTAACTTATATAACTTCAAAAAGCGGTCTGCATAGGTTTCTGTAGTGCCGATTTTATGCTGTACCAACGTTTGTTCTAATAACTTTCTAGAAGTAATTAGTTGTACTAAGTTGTTACCAGCAAACATTGAACCTGAGCCACCTGCATCTACACCAAACTGTGCTGCCAAGCTCATTAACCCGCTACCTGCATCTACTTCGCCATCGAGAGTGAACGATATTGCTGCTGTGTATTTAGGTTTTGTTAAATAACCGAATAAGCCGAATAAAAAGCCACCCAGTAATCCGGCGAGTATAACTTTAAACCACTGCTTTTGAACAAAAACAATGAAAATTTTTAATCTTTCAATAACATCGCTGAGCTTAACCTCTTCCATCTAGCTATTTTAATCTATAAACGTAGTAAAGCTATTACAACGGTTGCAACAGATGCTAAAGCGGTAGTAATTCCGACCATTTCGGCCACAGATACACGCTTTCCGTCACGCTCTAATTTTTTTGGTACAAAAATTTCGTCTCCAGCATTGATAATAGGGTTTGATTTAAACATCAAAAAGCTCTTCACTCGCTTCCCATTACCATTACTTGCAACCACAAATGCCTTGCGCTTTTGTGCTTGTGTAGAAAATCCACCTGCTAAATCAATGTAATAACTCAATCTACGATTGGGTATATATGCGATTTGAGTTTGTAGCAGCACTTCCCCTTTTACTTTTACTACGTCATCTTTAGCAGGCACATTAATAATATCGCCATCTTGCAATAAAATATCTATTGACGACTTTGGCTTTTTTAATATTTCCTCTACATCAATCGCTACGGTTTCGTAGGCTCTAACACTATCAACTAAGGCTGTAAATGCAGATGAGTCGTTTTTAGTGCTGAACAGTTTTTTGGCTGCATTACGACGAATGTCGGCATTAGGATCATCGGCACTTACCCTTCTGCGTAAGGAAACACCTTTAATATTAGAAAGAGAAGTGAACCCTCCTGCTCTGTTTAAGATATCACTCAATCTTTCATTTCTGTTCGAGAGTACATAATTTCCTGCAAATTTCACCTCTCCTTTAACGGTTACTACTTTTTGAACAAAGTAGCCAGGGTTAGTTCTCACAATTACAATATCGTAGGGTTGTAGTGCAATGTTTGTTTTGATTTGATCTAAGCTACGCTCCGTATCTAAATTGATGACTTCTGCAATTTCTATGTTGTCTTTGCTTTCTGCGTTTGTAATACGCCTACCTATTTCTAATCTTAACCCCGTAGCAGCTTCTGTGAAGCCCCCTGCAATAATTATAGCATCTGCTATAGTTATTCCAGTTTTGTATTCGTAAGTACCAGGCTTACGTACTTCGCCCTCTACAGATATTGTTTTTTTATCTTTCAGATCTGTGATGATAGGTATAAACACTTTATCATCAGCTTGCAATGCAACATCGGGTTCTGCACCATTTAATATTGCTTTTAAATTGTAAGATACAGTACTATAAGTTAAATCTGCATTTAATCTTGAGATGCTAATTTTTTCTGTAAATGCACCTTCACGCAGGCCATCGGCAAGCTGCACCAGCTTTAATAGCGAACTGGCACTTTCTACGCTGTATGTTCCAGCACGCTTGAAGGCACCTTCGGCAAAAATTCTGTTTTTAAAGCGAGCATACACATACTCCGCTTCGATGGTGCTACCCGTGGCAGGTTTGAAGCTATTGAAATTACTTGCAACTACTGTTTTTAATTCTTTTTGTTTACCTGCTACTTCGGTAATACGTACCTGTTCTCTGTAAGCACTATCAATAAACCCACCCGCATAATCAATGGTTTGTTGCAAATTTTCATTTGCTGTAAGTTCATAAATACCCGGTCGTTTGAAAGCACCTTTCAAATAAATACGTTTATCGTAATAATTGATTTTTACAACATCGTTCTCTGTTAAGCGTATGTTAGCTTTTGTGCTACCGTTGTGTAAAAATTGATACAAATCGGCAACTGCAATTCGCTTACCTGCTCTAATAACTTCTATATTTCGAAAAGATCCGTTCTTGGATGGCCCCCCACAGATGTATAGCAAGTTAAAGAGTGTTGTAAAAGAACTAACACTATAAACACCCGGCTTACGAGCTTGCCCAATAACAATTACTTTTATGGTTCTAATACCACCGAGGGTTGTTTTTACTTGCGTAAATCCGGTATTGATTGCACGATAAATGGTTTTAGCAAGATGTGCTTTAATTTTTTGATCGGCTTCGGCAATGGTTAACCCATTCACGTTGATGATGCCTGCATTTTGAATGAATACGTTGCCTTCGGGACTTACCTTTAAACTATAACTTGCCTCGCTTTGACCGTAAATAACTACACTGAGCATATCGCCTGGGCCAACTACATAATCGAGCGGTGTGGCAATTTGCAAATCAGGCTCAAACGAAAGTGATGGATTGGTGAACAGCTCCATTCCGTAAATCATTTGTTCTAAACTATCTAATTCTACTTCGGCAAGTGTTTCTTTTGTAGATGCTTGCTTGCGAGTATTATTTTGTTTTGTATCGGGTTTAGCATTTACCGTAAGGTTAGCTACACCTCCTAACCCTTTGAGGCGTTGCATTACTTTGCTGACTTCGCCAGCTGCCATTCCACGAGCACGTAGTAACTGCTCTATTTGATCATCGCTAACATTAGAGGCTTTCGCCTTTTGATAATAGGTATTTAAATCTTGATCTGAAATTTGTTCAGATGTAACACTACTCAGGTTGTCGGCATTTAAAGTGCCCATTTGGGCTGATGCCAAAGCACACCAAAAGAGTGTTACGAGGAGGGGTGTGAGAAATTTCATGCTAAGCAAGTACGTTCAAGGGTGTTAAAACATGTCTTTTACCAACTGGTAAGTAGCCGCAATACCTTGTTCAAGCGATATTTTTGGCGACCAGCCTAAGTTACTAATCTTACTAATATCCATTAGTTTTCTTGGAGTGCCATCGGGCTTAGAGGTATCAAAAACCAAATCTCCTTCAAAACCAACCGCTTCTTTTACCATTTCGGCTAATGTTTGAATGGTAACATCGGTTCCGGTACCTACGTTTATAAAGCCTTCTTCGTTATAATTATTCATCAAGAAAACGCAAGCTTCGGCGAGGTCATCTACATGCAGAAATTCTCTGCGAGGTGTGCCTGTACCCCAAATTTCGATACTGCTGGCACCCGCTTTTTTGGCTTCAATAGTTTTACGCAATAGTGCCGGAAGTACATGACTACCGTTTTTATCGTAGTTATCATTGGGGCCATACAAATTGGTTGGCATAGCAGCAATGAAGTTACAACCATACTGGCGGCGATAGGCATCGCAGAGTTCAATGCCAGCAATTTTGGCGATAGCGTAAGGCTGATTGGTAGGTTCTAAATAACCTGAAAGGAGGTATTCTTCTTTTAAGGGTTGCGGAGCCATTTTAGGATAAATGCAAGAGGAACCCAAGAAAAGTAACTTATTAACTTTATGCTCATAGGCTGCATGAATAATGTTAGCCTCGATCATTAGGTTGCGATAAATAAAATCGGCTCGATAAATATTGTTGGCCATAATACCACCCACTTTTGCCGCTGCTAAAAACACATACTCGGGCTGTTCTTGTGCAAAGAAATCGTTCACAGCTTGCTGTTGGGTTAAATCGAGTTCAGCGCTAGTTTTTACCGTAAGGTTATTATAGCCTAACTTACGTAAATGGCGTTCTATAGCAGAGCCTACCATGCCGCGATGACCAGCGATGTATATTTTACTATTGAAGTTCATAATTATTCGTATTGATTTTTGATGGTGAAGCCGGCTTGTTGTAATAATTGTTCTTTTTTAAATAACTCAATATCGGACAATACCATTTCATTCACCAAGGCCTCGAGTGTATAAGTGGGCTTCCAACCTAGTTTTTTTTGGGCTTTTGTAGGATCGCCTATGAGTAGATCAACTTCAGTTGGACGGAAATATTTTGGATCGATATGCATTACAACTTTGCCTATCAAGCCAGCATCGGCGTTATCGGCTACGGCAGTAACGGTAGCAATTTCGTTCACACCTTCGCCACTAAAAGCAACTGTAATACCTGCTGCTGCAAATGCCATAGCAATGAATTCACGAACAGTTGTAGTAATACCTGTTGCAATCACATAATCTTCAGGTGTATCTTGTTGTAAGATACGCCACATGGCTTCTACGTAATCTTTAGCATGGCCCCAATCGCGTTTAGAATCGATATTACCCATGTAGAGCTTTTCTTGAAGACCGAGTTTTATTTTAGCTACACCACGTGTAATTTTTCTTGTAACGAAAGTTTCGCCACGTAGCGGACTTTCGTGATTGAAAAGAATACCATTGCAAGCATACATATTATAAGCTTCGCGATAATTCACCGTAATCCAATATGCATACATTTTAGCTACTGCATATGGAGAACGCGGATAGAATGGTGTTGTTTCTTTTTGTGGCACTTCTTGTACCAATCCGTACAATTCTGATGTAGATGCTTGATAGATACGAGTTTTTGTATTTAATCCTAAGATACGCACTGCTTCAAGAATACGAAGGGTACCAATACCATCGGCATTGGCTGTATATTCAGGTGTATCGAAACTTACTTTCACGTGGCTCATAGCACCGAGATTATAAATTTCATCGGGCTGTATCTCTTGTATAATTCTGATTAAATTAGTGCTATCTGTTAAATCGCCGTAATGTAATTTGAAGCGTATATTTTTTTCGTGCGGATCTTGATATAAATGATCAATACGATCTGTATTAAATAATGATACACGACGCTTGATACCATGCACTTCGTATCCTTTACTCAAGAGTAGTTCTGAGAGATAGGCACCATCTTGACCTGTTACACCTGTAATAAGTGCTTTTTTCATTTAAATATTATAGTTTGTTATTATCTAATTATTTACTATACTTTATAATACCACTAATGGCCCATGTACATGTATAAAAGATAGATTCGAGAAGAGATAAGTTTAGATGCTTGTAATAAACAGCAAATTGTGTTTTCATCATCTTAAACTTATTTCGGGAATATGAGTTGCCTCGAATACGATATGTTACAAGTGGCTCTTTTATAGCTCTTGCATATTTTACATTTTTTAGGATTTCGAACCAAAACCCAAAATCTTCTCTGGAATGGCAACTTACCGGCATCCAAACTTCTCCCACTTTCGATTTATCGTACACAACTGTTGAGGGAAAAATTGGGTTATTGAAAAGTAGCCTTTTATAATCAACCTTATCAATAGCAATGAAATCGGAGAGTTTAGGTTTTAGTTGTTCATCAACTCTTTTATACGAAGTATATACAAATGCTTCATTGTTAGTGATCAAAAAAGTAATACATTTTTCTAAAAAATCGTGGTTCCATAAATCGTCTGAATCTAAAAAGGCTATGAAGTTGCCCTTTGCTTCCGCTAACGCTTTATTTCTAGCTATTGCCGGGCCGCCATTTTCAGTAAGCTTAATTAATTTTATTCTATGATCGGTAGCTTGAAACGACTCTATTAAACTAACAGTATTATCTTTTGAACAATCATCTACCAAAAGCCATTCCCAGTTTTCAAAGGTTTGATTTTTGACTGTGGCAAATGTTTCTTCTAAGAAATCGGCCGAGTTATAACAAGGTGTAATTATTGAAACGAGAACATCACGTTTTAATGTCATTCAATTGCAATTTAGGTTGGTTATACTAAGTATTACTCAACAGTTTTTGCCATTCACTAATAGAAGCTTGCTTGTATTTTTGATACCATTCTATTATATCGTTTTGAATATGTTGATTGGCTATTTTTATTTTGGCATGCTGTAAAGCTATTAGAAAACTATTTGCATCGTCTGCTACAATAAAAGGGTGCTGGTTACCGTAACCTCTAAAAGAATAACTTGTTCCAACAATCATTTTTCCATAAGAAGCCGCTTCTCCAATTTTCACATTAATACCGCTGCCATTAAGTATTGGTGCGATGAAGATATCGGCATTGTTATAATACTCAACTAAATCTGGTACATTACTCTTTACTACAACGCGTGGATTATTACAAACAACAGATTCTATTACACTTGCGTTGCGTCCAATAATAAATAATCTATACGATTCAGGCAAAGCCTTAAATACGTTTTGATAAAACCAAACTATTCCGTCATAGTTGGGATACCAATCTAAGGCACCAACGAAAAGTAAGTTAATTTGGCTTTTATTTATATTAATATTTTTATCTACATATTTACAATCAACATCAATATAAACATGTTGAAATGTATAATACTTATTGGCAAAAACATCTTCTACATCATTTGCCGTAAGGTAAAGGCACTTATTAATATTTGAAGATAACTTTTTAGTATAGTTATATAAGTTATAAACTTGCGACCTTGCTACTAATTTTAGTAGCCTAGATTTTATTTTATCTATTTTTTGCTTGTAAATAAATGTTTCATTATTGTGTTGCAGCAGCCAATGTTTTGCTTGTTTGTTTTCTAAAAGTGTTGGCTTAAAGTATGCCGTAGTTCGTATATGATCCCAAAGTATAACATCTGGTGAGCATGTATTGATAATACGGGCAACTTCACTTGAAATTTTATTTTTATACTTTCTACGACTAATAAAATATGGCTTTGTTGATAGCAAAGCTTTTAACATGGCTTTCTTACCGGTAGCAAGTTCATCTTGAAGGATATAAGCTTCGCTAGCATAGCTTTGTATAGCAGCCATGTAATTTTTTTCGTCGATAGTTTCATCTATGATGTTGATATAAACTACTTCGGCGATTTCGCTTAAGAGCTTTAACAAAGAATAAGAAAGTAATTTATCACCACCGTTTACTGATAAATTTCGGGCGTTGATAAGAACAATTTTTTTTTTCAACTTAATATTTTATGGTACTTAATGCTTAAACCGCATTAAATTGGAAAAAGTAAAAAGGAAATAGAATATAATTCCTACAGCAAAACACATAACAGCGTTTTCTATTGAAGTAGGCCGAACAATGTAAAAACATGCTGTAGTCAAAATTGCAGCTATGCTTAGCATAATTAGCATGTGCTTTGTTCTAAAAGCTAACTCTAATGGCTTTTGTAACATAGCACTCATCTGCCAAAGTACAATCAATACAATTAGCAATATACCAACATATAAAAAAGCTGATTTGCTAGATTCATCAAAGTGAAGTAATTCAAACATGATATCATGCAAGAAATAAAAGCCAATGATGCCAGCAATTAGTAAAAGCGTTTGTATAAGCAATACTCTAATAATAGTGTTTCTAGCTCCGATTTTATTTCCTGAATCATAAAGCCGAACAATAATCGGAAAACTAGAAGCTACGAATGGTGCAAACGAAAAACCAACACCTCTAAAAATCAAGTCATATAAGGCTGTGTAATCTGCCAAACTTGTTTTATTAATGGCCTCTTCACGCAACATGTACCACCTATCAATATTTAAGAGACAAAAAGATACGAATGACCAAATAGTTAATGGTAGGCCAAAGTTAAACATATTTCGAAGTACTACTCGTAGCCTTATATCACTACTCATTTTACTTACGAAGCCTTGAAAATTCAAATGTATTTTCAAAGGACTATTAACAAATCCATTTTTCCAAGCGATTAAAATAGTTGCAAGAATAACAGACAATATTTGAAAAGACCAAAAGAATTCATTGGAAGCCTTTATATTGGCTAGGTATATAAATATAAAACTAAATAGTATAGTAACACTTCTTATAAACTCACTTAAAAAAGCAAGCTTGGCCCGCAACGTTGCTTGTGTATAAGCTAATACAGTAGAGTATATCCCATGAAAAAGTAAAAATAGAATTGGCAGTTCAACCCTATACAGCATATCAACCCACCAAGCCCAAGCAATATAAATAGGTAACGAAAGAGTTAGTACCGATGCAATGGCATACAAAATACTATTTTTTATAGTTAAATATTGAGCATAGGCGAAAACAAACCTATTAATTCCTTGATTCAACCAACATAAAGTGAAATTATTTATGAATGTAATAGCTCCAATACTGAGTGTAAAAAAAATAAAATCAGATTGCAGTTGCTGCTTTGTTATAATGATAGTACCCACCGATGCTAAGGCGGTAGTGAGCATCTGCAGAAAATACCAAATGCTATTAACTCTTAAAATTCGTTTAGCGCTACTTTCTTCCACAACAACTTAAATTACCTTATAGAAATAAGGCTTACCATATAACATTCGCATACAATATTTCCCACAACTTAATAAGATGCCAGAAAATATAAGTATCTGCGATACAGTGTAAGTAGCTCGTTTCCCTTTAAAAATATTATCTAATAACGCCATAAACCAAATTAATGGTAACATGGCAATGCTCATTATGTATATCAACAACATCCAAAACATGCCAAACTGTTTTTTTGTTCTCAAAAACTCCGATACAATCATTTGCTTACCCAAGCTAGTGAATACATCATTATAGCCAGTAACACCCGTTTTAAATGCCTCTGCCGCAGAAACACCCTGATAGTGAATTACTTGAGGTTCTCTAAATAAGCCTAACTTACCACAAGTTTTACCAATACGATAGCACCATTCTGTTTCTTCAGAATACAAAAAAAACTCTTCGTCTAACAATCCCGCTTTATCAATAACTGCTCTTTTAACCATTAAAAAGGCCCCATTAATCCAATCAACTTGTACATATTGTTGGTTACCTTTCGGTAAAATTTGATAGGAATAGGGCTTTCTATCTCTATCTTTTATCTTATTATATATCATTTTAATATAAGGCCACTTCAAAACAACACCAGCATTTTTAAAGTTAAAATGTGTTCCTGAATGTTGAAAGCTTCCATCTGCATTCAATAACTGTACACCACATGCAACCAAGTCTGATTGCTCAAATAACGAAACACATTTATCAATAGCATTATCAATGATAAGTGTATCAGAATTTAATAACAGAATAAATGCACCACTTGAATGTTTAATGCCAATATTATTGGCTCTTGCAAAACCAATATTCTCTGCTGTATGAAAATATTTGACAACACATTTTTCTTGAAATAACTGTAAGCTATTTCCAAGCGAGTCGTCTTTATCATTGTTCACTACTATTACCTCAAATAAGACCTTAGTATTTTCAATAATACTATTAATACAATTTATTACAAACTGCGGCTGCTTGTAATTAACAATAACAATAGAAATCTTTGGATTAAAAATATTATTGTTATGCCCCTTCATTAATAACCTTATTTGAATTCGATTTGTTTCTTCCAAACCAAGTAACTGCAGCAAAAAACACCCCTATAAAACCCCAATAGCGTGGGGTTGATATTCCGCCCAATATTTGCGACATAAATACAATGTATAAGATGCAGAGCACAGGGTACTTGATTTTGTTATACTTTGTAAATGCTACTAAAAGTGAGAATAGAATACTAGTGCCAATCATTCCAAAATATACGATTAAGGTTACAAAGCCATTAGCCCCTTGTATAAAAACAGAATCTGGCTCGAGATAATCAAATGGGTAGCCAAAAAGTAAATTTATATAGCCATAATTACCAAATCCTACGCCCCAAAAAGGATACTCACTAAAAACTTGTGGCAGCGTAATTCCATATGGTACAATTACACGCACATATATACTACTAGCTTCATCAAAAAGTTCTTCGGTAATTCTTTCTGCGATGGTTGTAAATACATTTCCAGCAGCTCCAACACTAAAAAATATGCCTAGTAGAACAATTAAAGTACCTATTAGTATCGTAAGCTTTTTAGTAGATAAGTTTGTTTTCAAAAGCAAACTTGGTGGTAGCAGCAATAAGCCAAAAGCAACTGTTGGGCTTCCTAAAAGTACCAACATCAAGAAAATAGAAAAAAGTATTAATAAATCGGTAATAATATTTCTCACTAAAAAAAAGTAGGCTGAAGAAAACACAAAAAAACCTAGCCCTACAAACGAGGGTTCAGATGTAAATACATACGGTCGTACAAAGCCTGCAACATTTATTTCTCGTTGACTATCAATTTCTGCTCCGTATAAAGTATCAGAGTATAATGTTCTAAATGCTTGACTTAGCGATGATGTAATATCTAATCTTTCCAATATGGTTCCTAGAATAATAAAAAGCAAAAAACCTCCTATGGCTTTTTTTACTACAACAAATGGCAAATTTACAAGTAACAAATAAGTAGTTACAAAGATGCTCAACGAGTATATCAGTTGCAATATTTTTATAATACTAGTGCTAATTAATCGTGTATCAAATTTTACCGCAAGGGTTATTATTGCCAACAATGTAGTTACAATTATAAAAAGTAGATGATGTAACTTTACTTGAGCGTATATTGTAGGAAGTACAAAGGGCATTAAAATAAAAAAGCCTACCGAAGGAATAAACTTACCACCACCCAACGATAATGGAATTTCAGTATACAATAAAAAAAACCAAACAAATAAAAAGGGTACTGTAAAAAAAGCCGATTGAAATAATAGCCTATTAACAAGTGAGAAAAAACCGACTTGATGACTTGTATCTGTTAACGAAGAACTTGTTGTTAAATTAGCTTGCATGTTATCAACTAAACAATCCCCCTTTTCTTCATTCGGTAATGGAAAACAAAAAGGGCTATAAAACAAAATATTAGAGCAAACTGAGTACCCATAAAAATTACACGCGGCCTTTCTCTAAGTAATTTTCTGTCAGGCACATCAATTATTTGAAAAAGTGGCGTTTCTTTTTGTAGTGCAAGTTTTGCAAGCTCTAGGTTTTTAAAAACTTCACTGTATGCCAATGTTAATACATTGTTATTCACCTGCCCTTTTTGAACAACTGTTCGCTCTCTTTGCAAAGCAGGATTAAGATTATAGATTTTATCAATAGCTACTGCTGTAGCACTAATTGAACCTCCTAATAAATTCTGTAAGCTATCACACTCACGTTGTAACAAGCTCAAATTTTTTCTAGCCGAACGTGTTTTGGTTTCTATATAATAGGCCGATGCTTGTTCGGCAAGTATTTGAGGAAAAGCAATTGAGAAATCTTCGTTTTTTGAAACTACTACAATTCTGTAATACCCCAATCGCTTGTCAACTCTTTCTACGGAGAGCAATCGTTTTTTGATAAGGCCCTCAATCACTGATGATATTAAACTATCTTGCCTTGCGGTAAATGATTGAAGCGTATCAAGCTTGTTAAAAGATAATTCGTTCACTAAATGGGCTTTGCTTTTCCATCTTTCTATCAATCCTTCCGATTCAACAAGCACAGTAAAAAGGTTAGGTTGATTGTTACCCCTTGGTTCAAAAAGGGCTTTTCGAATCATTAACTTACTGCTAAGTAATTGAATAATGCCTTCTCCAGCGAAAGGGGCATCAATGCCAGATGTACCAATATCAAATCCAAATTGTGCAGCAAGTCCAGAGAGTGAACCAGCTTTACCATCACCGCCAGAAAGCACAAAGCTTAAATTACCTGTGTATTTTGGCTTATATATGTAATGCACATAAATATATCCAAAGCCACCTCCAAGCAAGCCCAATAATAAAAACCAAACTATGCGTAATCGAACTACTTTAATGTAACTAAACATTAAAGTTTTTATTTGTGCAAATGTTACTTGTGCTTGCAAATCCATGCTTTATTTAGTTGTATTTAAAATAGCAATTACTACTGCCGCCAAAGAAGCAATCGCACTAGATAATCCTATAGTTTCTGCGGTAGAAATCTTTTTCCTCGCTCTTTCAACAGTTTTTGGAATAATAATTTCACAACCGGGTTTCACCTTAGGAAATTTTTTGAAAAATAAGAAGTGCTTCACATTCGAAGCTTTACCATTAGCATAAACCACATAGCTCTTGCCAATACGTGCCGCATCGGTAAAACCACCAGCATCACTTACATAAGTTTTAAAATGTTTCTCTTTAGAAAAAGGCACCTGAGTTGGAAAGAGTACCTCACCGGTTATTCTAATTTGTGCATCAAACCGAGGTATAAATAAAAGATCATCAGCTTCTAACAAAATATCTTCAGGACTTCCAGGATGGGCAAAGATGTAATTAATATCAAGCGGTATTTGATCGTAATTTCTAATAATTTGATTATACACCTCTTGTGTGGTATCTTTCAATTGCTCTTGAATCTTGCTAACTGTTTGTAACTGTGCCTGATCTTTAAGAGTCAACTCTTTTTTATTGCGTTTTAAATATGCTCCATCTGTAAATGCTTCATTTGTAAATCCACCAACCCTTTTTAATAAATCACTTATACGCTCATTTCTACTTGCTATAGCATATTTACCAGGATATACGACTTCACCCGTTACAACTACCGTTTGTGGCAATAAATAACCCGGCTGCCTTTTAACCACAACAATGTCTTTAGGTTTCAATATTACATCCTCAATAGAGTCTAAAGCATTTGTAGTGTTAGTAAGAATAATAATTTCACTACTTCTTACATCTGTGTTTGTAAGTGTATCTCTACTAATAAATCTGGCAATTTCAATTTTCTTAGCGTAAGCAGCATCTGTAAAACCTTCAGCTAACAAAATTAAATCTTTAAGCTTCATACCTTTCAGGTAAGGGTAGATACCAGGCTTTTTAACTTCGCCTTGAATATCTATAAAATAGGATTGATTTAAACTCTCTTTTGAAATTATTTGTACTACATCTTCTCGTTGAAGTATCGGATTGTTCGTACCATTCATTACTTCCGTAATCGTGAACGGTATAGCCGATTTTGTAAGATCGGCGTTAGTTCTTACAATTAACCCTCTTTCAGCATAAGCATCTTCTCTAATGCCATCTGCCTTAGCAATAACAGAGGCCACAGTCATACCTTCTGTTAAAGCATACTCACCGGGTCTAAATACTGCGCCTGTAATTGTTATCCGGTTCTCGAACCTATCTAATACTTTTCCAACTTCAATAACATCGCCGGCCTGTGGTACATATGTTGCGAAAGCCTCACTTTTAATATCTAAAAAGCGTTTTTCTTTATCTGTAAGCTGTGTAACTTTAACACTAGCCCGATAAGCATTCGTGGTGAAGCCTTGTGCATATTCAATAAGATTTGCGAAAGTCTCCCCCTTTTTAAGTTCAAAAACACCTTGTTTTTTTACCTCACCTACCAGTTTAACGCGGCGATCATAGGTAGGGATACGAATCAAATCGTTATCGCGTAAGCGAACATTATCACTTAAATCGCCTTTTGTTAAGAAGCTATAGATGTCTACTCTTTTCTCTACTTTACCATTTCTAATTAATTCAATATTCCTATAAGTACCTTCTTCGTTTGGCCCTCCACTTAAATACAAAGCATTAAACAAGGTTGCTAGAGAAGATACCGTATATGTACCTGGTTTTACAGCACCAATTACAGTAATTCTAATGCTTCGAATACGCGATAGCGTTAACGACATTTTAGAAGCTCCGCTTTTCAGAGTGCCATACACACTACTCATCAAAGTCTGCTTTATTTTTTGAGTAGCAGCCTCAATCGTTAACCCGCCCACTTTTATGAGCCCAACATTCTGGATATAAACACTACCTTCAGTAGATACTGTTAATTCGTAACTACCCTCTTGCATACCATACACCAATATTTGAATAACATCATCAGCACCTAACTCATAGTTAGAGGGTGTAGCAATTTTTAAATTAGGCTCAAAACTCAAAGACGGATTTGTAAATATTTCACTCCCAAACACAGCATTCGACCTTACAATAGGGTCTGCTACAGCAGGATCAGTTATTGGGGTTCCAACCTGGGCTCTTTCGCCAGTAACTTTTGAATCATTACCTACCGCACTAGAACTTCCTCCCTCGGGAACGCTACCAATTTTAGCAAGCCTAACTTTCAATTTTTCAAACTCAGCAGGTGGAAACCCTCTTGCCAAGGCAATCTGCTCCGCTTGAACATCGCTAATTTTATTTTGCCGAAGTTGTTGTCTATATTTTAAAATATCTGCATCAGAAATTTGATCTACTTTAATCGTAGAAAGATTGGTATTACGCAACAAATCTTGTGCGTTGGCTGTTAGTCCAAACATCACTATAACAACTGCAAGAAACAGCCGATTGATAGTAATAAAATGTTTCATTTGATAATTTTACTTATAGCTTCGCTACTCTCAGTCCCAAACGGCACCGAGCTCTGACCATACCTATAAACGACAAATATAGATAACTACCAATAACAATCAAATCAAAAGAACACTCCTAAGAATTTGATAATCAATAGATTATGATTGCCTTACGGCAAATGAAAATGTACATTTTTACCGCAAGGCAATCATTTTTATTGCGTTTTATTGCAGCATAATACATGCAAAACGTATTTTCACTAACTAAAACCGCACAATAATGCAACAGCGTTATTACGCTCTCGATGTGTTCAGGGGTGCCACCGTAGCCCTTATGATTATGGTGAATAACCCAGGCAGTTGGAGTCATATTTTCCCCCCCTTGGCACATGCCGAATGGCATGGATGCACCCCTACCGATCTTGTATTTCCCTTTTTCTTATTTGCAGTCGGCAACGCCATGTCATTTGTAATGCCTAAGTTTTATGAAAAAGGAGATGCATTTTTCTTAAAAAAAGTATTTAAAAGAACACTAGTTATCTTCTTAATCGGAATATTATTGGCATGGTCGCCATTTGTACGTTGGGATGGCGATGTGCTTATATTTAAAACATGGGAGAAGCTCCGTATTTTAGGCGTACTGCAACGCATTGCACTTGCTTATTGTGCTGCATCGCTATTGGTATATTATTTTAAAGCACGAGGTGCATTTGTAATCGGTAGCATCTTATTACTATTATATTGGTTTTTAAGTTGGTGGCTCGGTAACACTACCGATCCCTATAGCCTCGAAGGATTTTGGGGCACCAGCATCGATAGGGCAATACTTGCACCCAACCACATTTATAAAGGCGAAGGTGTACCCTTTGATCCTGAAGGTATTGTGAGCACTCTGCCTGCCATTGTTCAAGTAATTTTTGGCTATTTGGCAGGGCAATACATACAGCAAAAAGGCAAAAGCTATGAAATGTTGAGCAACCTTTTTGTTGCCGGCCTTGTGTTGATAGTAGCAGGTCAAGCTTGGGGTATGGTGTTCCCAATCAATAAAAAATTATGGACGAGCAGTTATGTTGTTTATACCAGCGGATTGGCGATATGTACAATTGCGATGATGATTTTTATGCTCGAATTTAAAAATGCTAAAGGTGTTTGGAGTAGCTTTTTCGATGTTTTTGGAAAAAACCCATTATTCATTTTTGTACTGAGCGGTTTCTTACCTCGTTTGGTAAGTTTGATTAGAATTGCTAACGGCGTGAATGAGAAAGGTGAACCCTTGTATTTAAGTCCGTTCAATTGGTTTTATAAACACGTATGTGATCCTATCTTCCCCGCCGATCCGAGGGTGGGTTCATTCGTTTATGCCTTGGTAATGATAACCATGTATTGGATTATTGCCTATTGGCTCGATAAAAAAAGAATATACATTAAAGTTTAACACACTATGCTTTATTTAGCTTGCATTCATCGTTTTCGGTGAATGCTTTTTTTGTGTAGGCAGCAAATGTTAAAATGAACATATCAATCAATCCGTTAACAATTTTTTATTAGTTGTTTATGCAACTTTGCATAATCAAATGCGTGCATTAAGGCTTACATACTTTTACCGCAAGGTTTTAGAAAGCCTTAACAAAAGACAGCAAGTTTGGCATCGTATTTGAAATATAACAATAAAGAAAAGTAGTCAATTTTCTCATAAGCAGTTAGTTTTGGTTGCGGCCCTCGTTTCTACGAGGGCCTATCTTTTTACCCAAACGAACGCCAATAATAGTTCCAACAGTATCGGCAACAATATCAAGCCATTCAAAGCTGCGAAATGGAACAAAATATAATTGTACCAACTCCATTAATACGCCATACCCTACGGCAATAATAGATACCCATAACACCCTTACGGGCAAATACCTTTCTGGAAACACAACCATAAGACCAACAGCCAAAATAGCGAACATGCTAATATGCACGAACTTATCAATGCGTAATGCTTCAGAGAAAGCAAGCGTGGGCAAGTCGCTTGGCGGCATTATCATCAAATAAAAAGTAATGATCCACCAGAGTAGTGTTAATAAGCGCCATAGAAAAATTTGTTTTATTGGTATAGGCATACCCAAAAATAACAATGCCTCCTCAAAAATGAGGAGGCATGTACCCACACTAAACAAACACACTATTACATTTTTGGCATTACCACAGTATCTACTACATGAATCACACCATTTTTTTGGAATACATCAGCAATGGTTACAGTACTGGTATTGCCATTAGCATCTGTTAAAACCACTTTTTTGCCATTGAGGGTGAAAGTAATTTCGCCGCCCTGTACAGTTTTGGCAGTGTACTTACCGCCATTCTTTTTAATTAAGCCAACCAATGTTTTGCTGTCGATTTTTCCGGCAACAACATGGTAGGTTAATACACTGGTAAGTGCAGCTTTGTTTTCGGGCTTTAATAGATTAGCTACGGCCTCTTTAGGTAATTTATCAAATGCAGCATTGGTAGGTGCAAATACGGTAAATGGACCATCGCTTTGTAATGTTTCTACCAAACCTGCGGCCTTAACAGCAGCTACCAAAGTTGTATGGTCTTTACTGTTAACAGCATTTTCTACAATGTTCTTACTAGGGTACATAGGTGCACCACCTACTTCAACTGTTTTTTCTTGTGCAGCAGCACCTATGGTTACTAATATAGCAGCGGCAAGTGCGGTTACAGATTGTACAAGCTTTTTCATAATTGTATTTGTTTGAATTTGCAAATACTTACGAGCTACATTATACCTTGGTTTTCAATTGTATGGCTTTTTGTTTTGTTTAACATATTAGCAACATTAACAGCACGAAAACCATTTACCGTAAGGTATAACCACTCATCGCAAAAAAAAATTATCGCAAGGTGTAACATTTAATTTCACGTTACGTAACACTTCTGTAAATCTATACTGCCATAGCTGCTTATGACTGAGAGAGAGTATAACCAATGTGTGCATCAATATGCCGACAACGTGTTTAGGTTCATTGTTAAAAACCTGAAGCACGAAGAAGATGCTAGAGATGTTGTTCAATCGGCTTTTGAAAAGCTATGGCGTAACCGTGAGCAAGTAGAAGTAGCAACCGCAAAAAGTTACCTCTTTACCATCGCGTATAATCAAATGATTGACCACTTACGTAAAGTAAAACGCATGAGCTTGCAAGATGACTTTACCAACGATACCCGAACCGTACAACAACAAACCCCTCAACTGAAAAAAACACTACAAGAAGCCTTAAACCGCCTTAGCGAAACCCAAAGAAGCCTTGTAATGTTGAAAGACTATGAAGGCTACAGCTACGAAGAAATTGGCAAAATAATGGACCTCAACGAAAGCCAAGTGAAGGTATACCTACACCGAGCCCGTATAACCTTGAAAAACTATTTAGTGAGCCCCGAACACGTGATGTAAGCAAAACCAAGTACCATGAACACAAACATCAACAGAAAAAATTACGAAGAATGGTTGCTACTGTATGTAGATAACGAGCTAAGTGCTGCCGAACGTACTGCCGTTGATGCATTTGTAGCACAAAACCCAGATGTAGCCGCCGAGCTAGCCCTATTACAAGATACCCAACTCACCAACTTACAAGAGCCTACCTTATCCTTTGGCGATATTAGCCATTTGCTAAAATCAGAAACAGCAGCAATTAGTGCCGAAGAATCAACCTTACTGAGCTATCTCGACAATGAATTAGATGCCGAGGCCACTAAGGCTTTTGAACAAGCACTGCAACAACAACCAACACTTGCAGCCACATTCGCATTATACCAACAAACCAAGCTTACGCCCGAACACATCGCCTGCCCCAATAAAGAAGCACTTCTACAAAATGAGAAAGAACGCCGAATCGTATATTTCCGTTGGTGGCAATATGCGGCCGCAGCTTTAGTTATAGGCGTTTTAGCAACAACAGGTGTACAATTAATGCAACATAAGGGTAACCTTACGGTAAATGATGACAATATTGCACAAAACCCAACACCTACTAGTAATAACACAAGTAGCAATACAGTAATTAGCACCAAGCCCAACCTTAACAACATTACTAATAACAGTACCATAACCTTTGCAGCAACCACTAGTAACCGCAAAGCCAATAAAGCTCTCATTAGCAACGCAGTTAACACCAATAGCCAACCAACTGTTACCAGCTCAATTGGCAGTAATAATAGCACAATACAACCAGCCGATATTGTAGCAACCACTATCGTGGCTAATGCCATTGCACCTTACCGTATCGATGTTCCTAGCAACAATACTGCTACCATTATCCCCGAAAATGCTATTGTAGCAACTACTGAAAAAAAATCTGACAACAACAGTAACATTATACACCAAGCATCGTACAACATAGTAGATACTGAAGCCGATGATAACAGTGTATATATCGGTGCTTTTGAACTCAATAAAACTAAAGTCAAAGGCCTTATACGCAAGGCAGGCAGGCTGTTCAACAAAAAAGCCAAAGCCGCCGATGCAGAAGAAACAAACAACACCAACACATCGAACAATGGCAAACTGCAGATTGCCGGCTTCGAAGTACAACGCACCAAATAAACTTTATAAAATAGAAACATTTGTTATGAAACAAACTTTACTTACAGCAGCCACGCTGTTGTCTATCAACACTTTTGCCCAAACCAATACTACCGACACAACCAAGGCCACACAACCCGATACATTAAAAGTGGGCAACTTTATCATCATCAAAAATAAAGATGGCAAAAGCCCCAACTCCATCGATAAAAAAGATAAAACATTCACCATCAACATTGGCGAATCAAAACGCAACAACAAAAGCAACGTAAGCACCAATTGGTGGATACTAGATTTAGGTTTTGCCAACCTCCGCGATGAAACCAATTACGGCACCTTCCGTACACAAGCACCAAATTTTTACCCTACTGTAGGCCGTGCCACACCTGTAACAGAAAATAGCTTTCAACTTCGTAATGGCAAAAGCAGCAATGTGAACATTTGGGTATTCATGCAAAAACTCAACATTGCCAAACACAAACTCAACCTTAAATATGGTTTAGGCTTAGAAATGTACAACTACCGTTACGATAGCCGTATCAGCTACCGCCGCGACCCCGCTACTTTTGTATTCAACGATACCATTAGCTTCAGCAAAAACAAGCTCTATGCAAGCTATGCCACCATTCCGCTCATGCTTAACTTTCAAGCCAACCCCGATAAGCGAAATAGCTTTAGTGCTAGTGTAGGTATTAGTGCAGGCTACCTCATTGCAAGCCGCAACAAACAAGTAAGCAGCGAACGTGGTAAAGAAAAGTACCGCGGCGATTTAAACCTAGAACCTTGGCGCCTTGCAGCCATTGCAGAACTAGGGCTCGGTCCGGTACGCTTGTACGGTAGCTACAGCTTTAATAGCCTTCATAAAACTGATCGTACTGGTTTAGAACAATACCCTTACGCCATTGGTATTCGTTTCAGCAACTGGTAACAACAATAATTATCTCCAACAACCCTAAACAAATGCCCACCTAGCGTGGGCATTTTACGTAAGTATACCTTACGGTAAATGCCTACGCACCAAGCCAACAGAAAGCACTTACATTTACCCAAAACTTGCTATATGGAAGCCAAAATTGAGTTTTTGAAAACCAAATTCATCCCACTATTACAAACCATTCCACCCAACACCAAAGGCCAATGGGGCGTATTAAGCCTACAACAAATGATTGAACACATGGGCGATGCGTTCAAAAATGCAGCCGGAAAATTGATATTACCACCTTTAACCAGCGGCGAAACACTTGAAAAAATGAGAGCTTTTCTCATGAGCGAAAAACCATTTAAAGAAAACACCCAAAACCCTTACATGGATGCTAAAGGTGCCCCTACTCGACAGCCCAATGTAACGGCTGCCATCAGCCGTTTAGAAAAAAGTATTGCCGATTTTTTCAATCACTTCGCAGCCAACCCCAACGCTACTACCAGCAACGCCTTTTTTGGCGAGCTTACCTTCGAACAAAATGTGCAGTTATTATACAAGCATGCGCTACACCACCTAAAACAGTTTGGAGTGGTTGTATAGCAAAACTTACCTGCATTAATTATACAACAATTCGCAACACAATCAACTAACAGTCATTAGTTTTGTAAGCAATCAACAGCATACTATGCAACAACTCGAAAATTATATTTTAGGTAGTTGGATCAAAGGCGATGGGCAAGGCCAAACTTTATACAATGCAGTAACCGGAGCACCCAACTTCGCAGCAAGCACTAAAGGCCTCGATTTTAAAGAAATACTCCATTATGCCAGAGAAGTTGGCAATCCGGCCTTACGGAAAATGACCTTTCACGAAAGAGGCCTCATGTTAAAGGCTTTAGCCTTGCACCTACGCAATCACTTACCCAAATTTTACGAATTATCGTATCAAACAGGTGCAACCAAAGCCGATAGCTGGATAGATATTGAAGGTGGTATTGGCAACTTATTTGCCAATGCAAGCCTACGCCGAAAATTTCCAAACGAACCCTTTTGCCTCGATGGCGACCCTCATAGCTTGGGCAAGGCGGGCACCTTTATGGGCCACCACCTTTTGGTTCCTAAAGAAGGCGTAGCGGTGCATATTAACGCGTTTAACTTTCCCGTATGGGGCATGCTAGAAAAAATAGCAGTGAACTTATTAGCAGGTGTACCCGCCGTGGTGAAACCAGCTACTGTTACTAGCTTTTTAACCGAAGCCGTAGTACGTGAAATTGCTGCGAGTGGTATTTTACCGCAAGGTGCACTTCAACTCATTTGTGGCAGTGCCGGCGATATGCTATCGCATGTTACAGCACAAGATGTAGTAACCTTTACAGGAAGTGCACACACAGGTTTAATGCTCAGAAGCAGTGAGCAAATACTAGCGAACAATGTTCCTTTTAACATGGAAGCTGATAGCCTGAACTGTATTGTGCTGGGTAAAGATGTTACACCCGATATGCCAGAGTGGGATATATTTATAAAAGAGGTACGCAAAGAAATGACGGTGAAATGCGGCCAAAAATGTACCGCTATCCGTAGAATTTTTGTACCTGAAGACAAAATAGATGATGTACGCATTGCCCTTGGCAAAGCATTAGCACAAACCACTATTGGCAACCCACTCAATGAAAAGGTGCGTATGGGTGCACTAGCCGGCAATACACAACGTAACGAAGTACGTGAACAGGTTCAAAAACTACTTGCTAGTAGTCAAATTATTTATGGCAGCTTAGATAGTGTTGAAGTGATTGATGCCGATGCACAAACCGGAGCATTTATGAGTCCGATTTTATTGCTTAACGAAAACCCATTTAACAGCCAAGAGGTACACGAAGTAGAGGCGTTCGGCCCGGTAAGTACACTCATGCCATATCGTACTACCGATGAAGCTATACAGCTTGCTAAAATGGGCAAAGGCTCGTTGGTGAGCAGTATTGTAACGGCCGATGCTAGCATTGCCAAAAACTTTGTATTAGGTGCTGGTGCATGGCATGGTAGAATGTTAGTACTCAATGCACAATGTGCGAAAGAAAGTACAGGCCATGGTAGTCCGTTACCATTATTAGTACATGGCGGCCCAGGTCGTGCTGGTGGTGGCGAAGAAATGGGAGGTATGCGTGGTGTTAAACATTACATGCAACGTGTGGCAATACAAGGTAGTCCGGAAATGATTACTGCTATTACCAATCAATATATGCCGGGTGCGGCCGGAATTGCAACAAGAGTACATCCATTTGAGAAGTACTTTGAAGAACTTACTATTGGTGAGCAAATTGTAACAGGCAAGCGTACTATTACCGATGCCGACATTAAAGCATTTGCCAACCTAAGTTGGGATCATTTCTATGCTCATACCGATCATACCAGTTTGGAAGGCACATTGTTTGAACAACCAGTAGCACATGGGTACTTCATTATGAGTGCAGCGGCAGGTTTGTTTGTGCCTGGTAGCAAAAAAAACCCGGTATTACTAAATTATGGTATTGATGAATTACGCTTCACTAAGCCTGTATATGCTGGCACCACTATTCACGTACGCTTTACTTGTAAAGAAAAACTACCACAAGAATTAAAAGACGAGAAAGATATACCTAAAGGTATTGTAAAATGGTACGTAGAAATATTTGATGATAGTGAGAACCCTATTGTTGGTGTTGCTACTATTTTAACGATGGTTAAAATGCAATCACAAGTGTAGCCATACTTACGTAAAATATGTATGCAATATGCAATAACAATGGGGTGCCTTTCAGGCACCCCATTGTTATTGAAGCTATAAAAAACTGTTTTTTTAAGCAGCTATGCTTTTGTTCCAGCAGCTATGTATTGTATTGCCCACCACCCCTCTAACAAGCCCAAGGTGATGTTATTGGCCAAGGAAAGTGTTGATTGTGCTTGCAGCTTATAACTTGGGTATGCTTTTACCTCAGCTATACCTGCACCCTGCATCATTTCAATCAGATTTTTCTTGCAGAAAAAACGCAAATGTGTTTTATCCATAATACCAGATGACTCATACTGAAATGTTCCTTTAAACAAAATATTCCAAGCTACTTTCACAAACTGAATATTGGGAACACTTACAATAACAGTACCACCTTTTTTTACGAAAGGCATATACTTTGCTAAAACCGTCCAAGGATCTCTAAGGTGCTCAAGTACATCGCCGAATATAATAACATCAAAAAATGCTTCCTCATAATGCGGTTCAAATAGTTCAACATCGGCAATTACAAAATCGTCTATTAGAGGATTTTTTTGTTCCGATGCAGGTAGCTCAAACAACTCCACACCAGCACAGTATGCTGCGTAACCACTCGTTTTTAATGCTAATAAGGTGTATCCACCAGATGCTCCAACTTCAAGAATACGTTGTTCTTTTTGCTTAGGAACAAGTTTCATTAAGTCGGTTCTTGCATTCTTATAATAAGAAGTAGATTTTTCAAGATAATAGGCATCAAGCATATGGTTGTATTATTGGGATTAAACTTCGTTTTGGTGCCCAAAATAATACATTTAGCTAAAAATTTGATATATTATCCAACTCATACCATAGGCCAGCACCGTCATATAGATTAATTGTATAGTAGGCCACTTCCAACTTTTTGTTTCACGCTTTACCACTGCTAGCGTACTCATACATTGCATAGCTAGCACATAAAACACCATTAAACTCAAAGCAGTTGCTATATTATACACGGGGGTACCGTCGGCTCTTACGGCAGCCTGCATTTTTTCGCGTAGGCTTGCATCTTCAGCTTCATCTACACTGTATAATGTGGCCATGGTGCCTACAAATACCTCACGTGCTGCAAAACTTGTTACTAATGCAATACCAATTTTCCAATCGAACCCCAGCGGTGCAATAGATGGCTCAATAGTTCTGCCGATAACGCCGGCATAGCTAAATTGCAGTTTTTCTGTTTGCCACGCTTTTTCCAGATTTAGTTTCAAACTATCGCTTTGCGCTGTAGCTATTGCGGCTTCGTACTTGGCATTAACAGCATCTATTTTACCGGAAGGGCCATAATTACTCAAAAACCAAATAAGCAAGCTTATTAGCATGATGATCTTACCAGCATCGGTCACAAAAATTTTAGCTTTTTCTACCATTGTGATACCTGCATTTTTCCAACGAGGACTCCGATAAGTCGGCAACTCCAGAATAAAGAAACTTTTCTCTTGTATGTTAATGAGTAATTTTAAAACTAAACTTACCAAAAGGGCCATTACCACACCAAGTAAATACAACCCCATCATTACCAAGCCTTGTAAGCTAAGCCAACCCATGTAATAATGATCAGGCACTACTAAAGCAATTAGAATGGTAAATACAGGTAGGCGGGCACTACAACTAAGTAACGGTGTTACCATAATTGTAAGTAATCGTTCTTTTCTGTTTTCAATAGCTCTTGCACTCATAATGGCAGGTACGGCACAAGCAAAGCCACTAATCATAGGCATCACACTCTTGCCGTTTAGGCCCACTTTTCGCATGAGCTTATCACTTAAAAACGAAATACGAGCCATGTAACCAGTGTCTTCTAACAGCGTTATTAGGCCAAACAAAATCATGATTTGTGGCACAAATACCAAGATACCACTTAAGCCGGCCACCAACCCATTAATAATTAAATCGCTCCACCAACCTTGCGGTAAATGGTTGGCCAACCAACCACCAAGCCAAGAAAATCCTGCCTCAATCGCATCCATCGGATAGCTAGCAAGCCAAAAAATACTCTGGAATAATAGAAAAAGGGTTCCCAACAAAATCACGTAACCCCAAATACGATGGAGTAAAATGTTATCGAGCTTTTCAGTGAATAGCTTTTTTTGTAGCGGATCGGGTTCAACTACTGCCTGCTGCATAATTTGCCTGATGCGAGCATACCGTTGTACAATTTCGTTAGCCTGCGTTTTGGTAGGGTTAAATAGAGTTTCGATTTCAATTTGCTCTATTGCTTGCTGTTCTTTTGCTGTTAAAGGAAACTGCTCGTGATGAATCAAATAATGTATTGCAGCATAATTCGTTAGTTCCGGATACAAGGCCCGCACCTTTGCTATTGCTTCGGGTGCCAATTCTTGATTCTGTATAAATTGATAAGTGGGCGGTGCATGTAAGTTTTTGGTTTTCGCCAACAAGGTTTTCTTCAATTGTGCAATACCTTTTTCCTTTCTCGGATTAATAGGCACTACCGGCACACCTAATTCACGCTCTAGTTCAGGAATATCAATATCAATACCTTTTGTTCTCGCCAAATCCATCATCGTTAAGGCCACCACTACCGGATACTTTAAGTCGATGATTTGACTACAAAATAACAAATTACGTTTTAGGTTGCTGGCATCGGCTACTAGTAAAACAACATCGGGTTTAATAGCTCCATCTACCTGCATTAGTACCTTATAGGCAACCCATTCATCGGCTCTTCGTGGATATAAGCTATAAGTTCCGGGTAAGTCTATCAGATTTACTGTTGTATCGGCATCTAACTTTGTGATACCTGTTTTTTTATCTACCGTAACACCCGGGAAGTTTCCCACTTTTTGATTTAAGCCCGTAAGTACATTAAACAATGAGCTTTTACCACTATTAGGGTTACCAACCAATGCTATATTAAGACGAGAGCTTTCCAACAGTACTTATTTAAGTGGAGGCAAAAATAACTTTTACGTAAGTAATACCTTACGATAAGAGGAACTACGCTTATCAAATCGGAAACTTATACCGTTACATGATACTTTTTTTGGGTAGTAGGTGTTGGGTTTAAGCTAACTGTGGCTGCAATTACTGCATAAGCGGGAGCCAATAGCCAACCAATTACAGGTATCAAATGCATCAAGTAAAAAATGATGCCGTTACCAATGGCTAAGCCTTTATTGCGACCGATAAAGAAAATACTTTCTTCCGCCGTCATTTTCTTACGTTCACAACTATAATCAAGCATTGAAAAGCCATAATAGTAACATTCGATAAGTAATGCAAGTAACGGTGTAATCCACCCCACTAAAGGCATGAATGAAAGTAAGAGAATACTAAAAGTATAAACCGTTTGCCACAGGGTATTACGCAGGGCTATTTGTATACCCCGAAATACATCTTTCCATAATTGTTGCCAGCTAAAAGTGTGTGTTTTACCATCTATTATCGCTTCTGTTTTTTCACTTAAATAAGCGAATACAGGTGAGCCAATAATTAACCAAACATATTTGAACAACGAAAAGTAAAACAACATTAATACAAGCCACAGCATTACGCCTGTAAGGGTAAACAAAAAACTAAGTATACCACTATCAACGGCTGCAAGCCATTTGTCTAGGCTGGTTATTCTCCAAATCCATCCAATAAAGCTGCTCGCACTGCTGCCAAAAAAATACATACTCACCCCAAATAGTAAGGCGTACAGTATTCCGGGTAATACAATCCACTTCCACAGCTTATGCTTTTGAATAAGCTGATGTGCCTTATAATAGCTCTTAAATGCAAGTATTAACGCTTTTAGCACAAGAATGTATTTTGCGGTAAATGTAACCTTTCGGTGTTATGCAACTACTACCACATTGGGAAAAACTACCTACTGCATACTTTCTGCACAACAACGTAGTAGTACTTGCGCAAGATTTGTTGGGCAAAATTATTGTAACCAACATAGATGCACAGCTTACAGCAGCCCGTATTGTAGAAACAGAAGCTTACCAAGGCATTACCGATAAGGCCTGCCATGCCTATGGCAATCGCCGTACAGCACGCACCGAAATCATGTATGCTGCAGGCGGTGTTACTTATGTGTATTTATGCTACGGCATGCATTACTTATGCAATGTGGTTACCAATACCATCAACCAGCCCGAAGCAGTTCTCATAAGAGCAGCCGAACCCATCATCGGTGAATCCATCATGCAAGCACGATGCCAACATAAAGGACTGCCTACACAAGGACCAGGCAAACTCTCGAAAGCTTTGGGCATTACCAAAGCACTCAATGGCTATTCGTTACAAAGCGATACCATTTGTATTGTTAGCGATGGCTATACGTACCCAGCCGATAGCATTAAAAGCAGTCCACGTATTGGCGTTGCTTATGCCGGAGCAGACGCTTTGCTGCCTTACCGCTTTTTTGTGTGCAATAACAAATATGTAAGTGGTAAGTAAGAGTACCTTACGGTAAATGACGATACAGAACGAACCAGCGAAATCAATAAAGGCAATCGTATTGTTCAATAAATTTTACGAATAAAGGCTGAACGGTAAAACAAAAACTGGATCATGACGTTTAAGCTAGTGCAAACCACTGCTTATGTTTTCCTCTCTTTTAAAAAGAGTATTTAGGCCAATCATACTTCCGTATTGGTGGCAAGATGCTTTGTTACTAGTACCACGCCTCATTTGTGGCTACTTACTTACAGCCGATTTCGGAGCTGCCAAGTTTGGCTTACCATGGTCGCCGGCCGATAATAACCTTGGCTTTTTTGAAGTTGCATTTTGGTTCCCGAACGATGTTGCAGCATACGGTGGCATATTTGCCATTTTCCCCGCATTTTTTGCGTGGATGGGTGCATTCAGCGAAGCGGTTGGCGGCATTTTTTTGATGCTTGGCTTAGCTACTCGTCCATTTTCATGCTTACTGGTTTGTACCATGCTAGTAGCTGCATTACTACAACAAAGTGGTAATGGCACTTGGAATATGTTGCCTGCTCTCGGTTTTTTATGGTTATCGCTCTACACCATGTTAATGGGTTCGGGCAGGTTCGGACTTGATTACTTGATTGCCAAAAAACTAACCAAATGAAATTTATACTATTCACATGCATGGTTGTTGCCATGGCTTGTGTTCAAAAAACACATAAAAAAACGGTGGTATATCAATTGCTCACACCTAACAACACCGGAATTGAAAAGGTGAGCATTAAAGGCAGTGACCAACCTTTGAGCTGGCAGCAAGATACCGTACTCAATACTGTAGTAAAAGATAGTTTGTATACCATTACGATTACTACAGAAACAGGCTACAAATTCACGGAAGTGAAGTTTTTAGTGAACGATGTGTTGGAACTAGAAGGCAAAGACAACCGACGTGTAGTTTTTGCAGCAGGAGATACTACTTTTTATAAAGCTACATTTAACGAGTAATAAAAAATTTATAAAAAAAAGATAGATAGTATCCAACAAGTGTATAATTTCCATACTTTATCAAAAGAGTGGAAAATCATGGCTAGGCTATTTAAACATGGAATAAATGAAAATAATATCAGTGTTGGATATACCGAATTAGAAAAAGTTTTATGTAAAGAGTTAGATGATACTTATATCATTTTAACAGATGTTTGGCTTGGAATAGATTATTTGAACATTGTCATTTTACATAAAGAAAGTGGCATTTTTATAATAAAGTTTCATGACTTTGATATTACTAAAATAGAGGTAAATCCAAATGGAGACTGGTCAATCAACGAAGAAATAATTATTGCATCTCCCATAGAACAAGTTTTAAATTACAAGGAAAATATTATTTATTTCCATATTCCAGAACTTTGTGAGGGCATAAATCTAGATTTTCGAATGGGTAAATTCATCAAACCTTGGTTGATTCTAAATAGCAATACGAAAGAAGAGATAGATAACTTTAGGAATACCTTCCTAGAAAGAAAAGAGAATTTTTATAAAAATGAATGTTTAAATATTTGGGGCTATAATCAATCGCAAGAAATAGTTAGAGAAATTCTTAAGGAAAAAAATAAATTCAAACTCCCTCCACAACTACATGAAACTATTCTGAAAAGTTTTTCGTTAAATGAAAATGAAATTAAGATTTCTGAAAATGAACTATTTAACATACAGCAATTAAAAATATCTAAATCTAAGGAAGGTGCTTGTTATATCAATGGTGTTGTAGGATCAGGCAAAACATCAGTAATAGCAAGACGGGCTATCAATTCATTTATTAGGAATCATAGACAAGTATTGATTCTAACAATGAATATCACATTAATCAATCTAATCAATAAAAAATATCAAACGTAGCACCGTCTACGTTAAAACATATTAAGGTTATTAATTACCACAAGCTAGTTTCTGATTTTTGTAATAACATTCTACTACCAAGTAGTCTAAATAAAAGAGACAAAGAAGATAAGAAGTTCTCAGATTACTCTGAGATACTTGCTCACACAAAAAAAATATCAGAAAAAATAAACTACAACTATAAATCAGAGTTTGCATCAATTTTCATTGACGAGTTACAAGACTTTGAAAAAGCTTGGTTAGAATTTATTGCTGATACCTATGCTTCTGGATGTAATGAAATTGTGTGCAGTATTGATAATTTACAGACAATCTATGAAAATCCTAAAAAAGAGGGGTTGTTTACAAATCCAAATCATGATGTTATTTCGTTAAAAGAGATTTTTAAAAAGCAGTTCGAATTACACTTATTAAAAAGATCATATAGAAATGAAGTCAAAATACAAAAGAAAATAGAGCTATTACAAGAGTCTTTATTCCCAAATCGGTTGAGAGACGAAGTAATGATATACAGTCATAAAATTAATAGAAACTCTTCCCTCAACTACACACTTCTTCCTAAATCGGAAATTATTATGGTACCCGAGATTGCCGAAAAAATTATCTTAGGTACCTGTGATCATATTACTGTGATTTGCATGAGACTAAAAACAATTCGAATTCTAGATGCATACTTGAGATATTTATACAATAAAAAAACAAATACAGTATGTGAAAGCTTAGAATTTTTCTTTGAGAATCTAATATTATCCGAATCATACTATACTCTTGAATATAATCCCGCCGTAAATATTGAATTAATAGAAAAAGCAGAAAATTATAGAAGCTATAAATATGCTAATAATTACTATCTAAAAGAGACGTGTAGATATCTAACACTACTAACTCTAAAAGGGTTATATGACAGGAAGAATTTTAACGATGAAATTGCAAAAATAGATACAAGAAAAATTCTCTTTTCCCAAAAGAGCTGTGAATATTTATTGAATAAAAGTGGTTATTATGGAATATCTATGAATCAAGAGATAAAATACAATTTGAATTTCTACCAGAAAATAAGACTGCATAGACAAGCACTTAGAAAAAAATTTACCCCACTTGAGAACTTCGTTAATATAAGTACGGTGCATAGCTATAAAGGTTTTGAGAATAACAGAGTGGTATTAATATTGGAACTGAAATTTGATAAAGCAGCTTTCACCGATCAATTCGATGAAATTGTTTATACTGCACTTACAAGAACAATTAGCACACTAGAAGTATATAATTGTGCCAATACACTGTACGATCCCACCTTATCAAATATTTTAAAATAGTTAAAATGAATAAAATTCGCGTTACAAACTTCAAATTATTTTCAAAAGATAATAATCAAGACATAGCAATAGCACCAATAACATTCATTATTGGGAAAAATAATGCTGGTAAAAGTAGCTTCATAGAATCGCTTACTTTTCTTTCACACATCCACGAATTATGCACTGGAGTTAATTATCAAACAAATAATTTTCAAGAAGCAAATATTACTAGGCTTATCAACGAATTATTTTATCGCGGTATACAATATGCAAATGTGTTTAATACACAAGGCAACTTCTATCAAATCAAGAATAACACATCTGATTCTGATTTAATTAGCTTTGAGCTAAAAACCAGTTCTACTAATACAAAAATTGAATATAAAATAGGCACACCACAATACTTGTTCTTAAATTGTATAAATATTAGTGTTAACGAAATAGAAAGTATAGAATTTAAAAATGTAAAATTCTATAGCTATCAAGAAAATTCTGAGGGTTTCTTAACCAGAGTAATGAAATTAAACACAAATAAATATTTCAACTTGCTTGCCAATACAAGTAAAGAGCAATTGGTAGAATATGTTACCCTCTATAAAGAATATTTATTGGAATTTAATGCCGACTACTTAAGTCAAGCAGAACTTAACAAAGTTGAAGAATCAACAATTAAAAAAATTCCTCTAGATCTTCATGTGTTATGCGAATTTCTTGCTTCTAAAGAAGAACAATTTCAAACTGTTATTCAAAAGGTATCTTATGCTTACAATTTGATAGATAAAATCTTTTTGGAAATGTTTAGTAAGCGAGTACCGAATTTAATAAGCCCAAATGCTGATGATCTTGAAAATTGTAGAGTAGCTTTTGAACTTACAACCACATGGCATGATTATTGGGACTCTGAGGAATTCGATGGAATACGTAGTAGAGAGAAAGTTCCTACTTTTTTTGGATACGGGTTTTCTTTTTTATACAGAAAGAGTCATCGCTACTTTTTCATGCAAAACCCTGAAACATCGGTTGTTAATTTCATATTCCCTAATTCATTTAAGCAAGAAACATGGAATAGCTACTTAACAGAATGGGGAAAGCTTTTTTTGGAGTTCATTGCATACGATTTAAACAAGCAGGTAATTCCTGCAACTATTGTTCGACCTTTTGTAAACTTATATTTCACAAAAGTTACCAACCGTAGATTTCAAGATTACTCAAAGTCAAAATCTGGTATTACAAATGAGTTAACAAATGACGTAAGCCTACTACTTGGAGATAAAGAGACTACGAGATTAAGTAATATCTTAAAGGTTCACTCTGAAAATAGACTTAATCCATTTGATTCCGATGAACAAAAAGATATTAAAGCACGTCCTTACAAGTTATTCCAAAATTTTATTGCATCACTTGATGAATGGGATGATATTATTCTTAGTCAAAACTTTGATACTCTTGATTATTATGTCTACATCGAAAAAAAGAATGGCGATGTAATTTATATAAATAATGAAGGCTATGGAACCAATCAAGTTGTTCCCATTTTAATAAAGATTGCCGCGGCAGTTGTAAGAAATAAAAAAGAGATGATAATTATTGAAGAGCCAGAGCTTTCATTACATCCTGCTGCTCAGTCTCAATTACTAGAGTTCTTATGCAACATCTATCTATCCACAGGCATTAGATTTATGCTTGAAACGCATAGTGAATATATGATACGCAAAACACAATACCTAATTGCAAGTACTAATTCTCACTTGAAAAATAGTGACTGCATCATTCATTCATTTTCAAAGGATACTACAACTAATACTACAGAAGTAAAGAGCATAGAGTTTAAGGAAAATGGTGAATTAAGTGCAGAGCTTGCAAGTGGATTCTTAGATGAAGCAAACAAGATTTCGCTTTCCATTTTGGCTTTACAAAGGAGTCAGAATAATTAAATCTAAAAATACTGCCCCATAGCAGTACATAGCCCACGTAGCCCCGACAGTAGCGGTTACCCCGCTGAAGGCTTTGGAGCAGCGCTTTGTGGCGGAGTAAAAGCGTATGGCGGGAACCACAGTTACTTACTTGCACTAAGCTGAAAGCTACCAACACTATACAGGCATGTATGACAAACGCCATCGCAATTGCGATGGCGTTTTGTTGTGAGTATTACTAGTGATCGATTATTTGCCGCTAGCAACCGTTTTGAGCATTTCTTTTACAGCAGCTTCTAACTGCGTGTCTTTGCCACTCAAGAAATCTTCGTACGAAAGTTCAACTCGAATATCGGGCTCTACTTGTAGGTTTTCTGAAGGTCGGTTTTCTTTACCAATAGTAGCCACCATTGGAATACCGAATACAAGTGTAGGGTCAATTTGTGTTTCCCACCATACGGCCGTTCCAGTGCCCGGTACAGGCATGCCAATAAGCTTACCAATACCATTTTGTTTGTAGATGTAAGGGAAGATAAACGCATCGGAATAGTTGCCCTCACTCATTAAAACGCAACTTGGCTTGTACCAACGATCAAAAGGTTCGCTAGCACTTACTCGATTGCCTTGTGGTGCAAAATCTAAATAACGCTTGCCGCTTAAGAACGTATTCAAATCGTTATGCAACCAACCACCGCCGTTAAAGCGAGTATCTACAATAAGTGCTTGCTTGCTGAAATGACGGCCCAATACTTCATCGTATACCGTACGGAAGCTACCATCGTTCATGCCCTGCACATGCACATAACCTACCTTGCCATCGCTGAGTTTTTCCACCAAATCGTTCATTTTTTTCACCCAGCGTTTGTACATCAAACTACTTTCTTCACCAAATGAAATAGGCTTGGTGGTTTCTTCCCAAGTATTTTTTCCATCGGTAAAGGTGATAAGCACTTGCTTGTCGACCTTACGATTCAACAGGCTTGCCCAGTCGCCCTCTTCGGTAATGGCTTCCCCATCAATATGGGTAATGGTGTAGCCGGCTTTTAATTTTGTATCGCTTTTGTCGAAAGGACCGCCCACAATTATTTCAGTTACTTTCAACCCTTTGCCTGCAAAGGTTTCATCGTACAACAAACCTAAAGTAGCTGTAACATCCGGATTATCATAGCGTGGGCTATAACGACCGCCGGTGTGGCTAGCATTTAATTCACCTAAGATTTCACTAAGTAATTCCTGAAAATCGTAGTTATTATTAATATGTGGTAAAAATTTAGCGTAAGCTGTTCTGTATCCTTTCCAATCGATACCATGAATGTTGGGGTCGTAGAATTTTTTGACCACTTGGCGCCATGCGTGTTCAAAAATATAGCTACGTTCTTCAGCAGTATTCAATACCATCTCGCCATTCACGCCAATGGGTGTTGATTTGCCACTTTCATCAATTTTCATAAGGCTTCCGCGGCTCATTACAAATAAGGCCTTGCCATCTTTACTCATTTCAATACCGCTACCACCTGTGCCAAGCTTTGCCAAAATTTTAGTTTCTCTGGTACGCGGTTCTGTAACCCATAAATCGTAGCCACGTTCAAAAGCGCTGAGATAATACACTTTACTACCGTCGGGTGTAATGGCATAATCTGCAATGCTAGAACTATTAATGGTAAGGCGTACCACTCGATCTTCAAAACCTTTAATGTTAGGTATCCAGTTTTTAGCAACTGTATCTTTTTTGGTTTTGCTGGTATCGGCCTTTTTGGCTTGCTCTTCTTTATCTTTCAACAGGGCAAATTCTTCTTTGCTTAATTTAAAGCGTTCGAAAGCAGCAACATCTAAAAAGCCTGCATAAATATCTGTTTCTGTACTGCCTTGTAAGGCCAGCCCTTTACGGCCTAGCTTGCTATTTTGCCAACTAATCAATTTACCATCCATACCCCATTTAATATTGTTCTGCCCAAAGCCAGAACGGATAGGATGCTCAATGGTGCCGCTACCATCGGCTTTAATCAACGCAAAATTGCCCGCTTGCCATGTACCTTCTTGATCATCACAAATAATCCACTTGCTATCGCCGCTCCACTGATAATCCCAATCGCCATCGGAATAACTGTAGTTTCTACCTTGCGGTAAAAGTGTACGCGATTGCTTACTAGCAATATTATATACACGGAGTATATTACGTTCTTCTATAAAGGCAATTTCTTTACCATCAGGTGAAAACTTTGCTTGAAATTCTTCGGCGGGTGTAGCAATTACAGGCTCCTCTTTGATCAAAGTTGCTGCATAGAAATAAGGTTCTTCTTTACGAACAACAGTAGCTTTGTACACATCCCAACTTGTACCACGTTCAGTAGCGTATAAGAGGGTTTTACTATCAGGGCTCCAACTCACCATACGTTCTTGCTGTGGTGTATTGGTGATACGCTTGGTAGGGCCACCATCAACACTAGCAACAAACACTTCGCCACGCACCACAAAAGCAACTTCTTTACCGCTAGGGCTTACCGCAAATTCACTCATATTACCATTGATGCTCACATTTTTTTCAATATTTTGGCGACCATCGTTGGCTATTTGTACAGCTATTTTCTGCGGTGTACCATTTTCCGTAAGGGTATATATTTCACCATCGTAAGTAAAGCAAAGTGTATTGTTTTTTGCAATACTTAAATGCCGTACAGGATGCTTCTCGAACTTAGTTAGCTGAACCTCGGCCATTTTATTGGCAACGGGTGTTTTATAAATATTTTGAGTACCATTTTTTTCACTCAAGTAATAAATAAACTGATCGTTATTGCTAAATACGGGCTCTCTATCTTCACCTTCAAAGCCGCTGATTTTGCGATACTTATTGGAAGCAACATCCATTACCCAAATATCTCTTGTAACTGATGAGGTATGATGCTTACGCCAAGGATCTTCGTATCCTTTACGATCTTGAAAAACAATTTGTGTGCCCTTAGTATTATAATGTGCATGCTCCATGCCAGCACCGCTAACTAATATTGGCTTACCACCTGTTACTGGCACTTTGTATAAATTTTGAAACAACCGTGGGCTGTAAAAACGAATGTTTTCGGCTTGAACATTACGAGCACTGCCTAAAATTACATACTTGCCATCGGGTGAAAAATCGTAAGGATAATCATTAGCACTATGCGTAGTAATACGTACTGGAGCACCACCTGATGCAGGCATTACAAACACATCGAAATTACCATATCTATCACTCGCAAATGCAATGTACTTACCATCTCTACTCCATACAGGCATCATATCATGTGCCTCATGTAATGTTAATGGCACAGCATTACCTCCTTTAGCATCTACCCGATACAAATCGCCTTTATAACCAAATACAATGGTGTTACCATCAGGACTAATTGCCGGATAGCGCAACCACATCGCATTATTTTGCGCCCAACACATACTGCTTATCAGTAACAATGAAAGCACAGCCCAGAAACGATGTTTCATATGAATTCATTTAGTTTTACCAAAGCATTAAAGGTACTTGGCTATGCTTATGAACGCAAAACGATTTGAAGAATGGATGTTTAAATACACCGAAGGTTTTCATAGTTTGGTGCCTTTACAGGCAAATGATACACTGCTACCACTCAACTTAACAGCAAGTAATGCCGATTTAACTGCTATTTTATTAAAAGATACTGCTGCATTTACACACTATATTCAGCAACAGCTTGCAGCAGCAAATGCAACGTATGGTTATGGCGGTTATGCCGAAAACAGAACAGTGTATCAACGCAGTAATGTATTCGATGGCAAAGAACCTCGCACCTTGCATTTAGGGTTAGACATTTGGGGTGCTGCAGGCACAACTGTATTTGCACCACTTGGCGGTATGGTACACAGCTTTGCATTTAACAAAGCATTTGGCGATTATGGTGCTACCATTATTTTATTGCATCAACTAGAAGGTATCCCCTTTTATACCTTGTACGGACATTTAAGCTTACAAAGTTTAGCTAGCCTCACCGAAGGTAAATACATCAGCAGAGGCGAGGCCTTTGCCAGTTTTGGCGTAGCGGATGAAAATGGTTTCTGGCCTCCACACTTACACTTTCAGATAATACTCGATATGGAGCTTAAAGAGGGCGATTATCCTGGTGTTTGTGCTTATAGTGAACGTGATAAGTATTTGAATAATTGTCCGAACCCAGCAGTTATTGCGGGTAAGCGATTTTTATAAGTAGCGAACCATACGATAAGGGGCGGCCTGCGGCCGCCCCTTATCGTATAAAAAATACTTATCAACACTTGAGTAAATACTAACGCTTTACAATACGATCGTAAAAGCCACCAAAGTTGTTCATCTTCACTGCATCTTCTTGAAAGAACTTTCCAGGAAAACCAAGATCTATTTTGCTAACTGCATCTAACCTAGCCAAATGCGCTGGCGAAAGTGTTACTTGCGTAAATGCCATATTCTCCATCAACTGCGACAGCTTGGTAGCACCAACAATAGGAATACAAGCTACCCCTTGCTGGCGTGTCCACTGCAATGCAACATGGCTTGCCGGCACGCCAAGTTCTTGAGCAATCGCTACTACTTCTTGTGTAATGATATTGCTGGCAGCACTTAAACGATTGCTTTCAGGCTTTAAACGACCTGTACCACCTTGTAAATATTTACCCGTAAGGGCACCTCCTGCTAATGGCGCCCAAGGTGTTAGCGTTAGGCCATAATGCTTCGCCATCGGCAGTAATTCGCGTTCAGGTGTACGTTGTAGCAAACTGTACTCAACCTGTAAAGCAACAAATTGGCTCCAACCCATTAATTCGGCAAGGGTTTGACTTTTACTCACAATCCAGGCGGGTGTATCGCTGATAGCAATGTACTGCACCTTGCCAGCCCTCACCAAATCATCGAGGCCGCGGAGTATTTCATCAACCGGTGTAAGATCATCCCAAATATGCAGGTACAACACATCTATAAAATCGGTTTTTAGCCGCTTTAAACTACCCTCCACACTTCTCATCATATTCTTGCGATTATTGCCGCTAGCATTCGGATTGGTTCTATTATCGGCCAGTGAATATTTAGTAGCTATTACAAAAAAATCTCTATCGTTGGCTGCCAGATAATTCCCTAAAATAGCCTCGCTTTGCCCTTGCTGATAAATGTTGGCAGTATCAATAAAATTGCCGCCGGCAGCAGCAAAAGCATCAAGTATGGCAAAGCTATCGGTTTCGTTGGCACCCCATCCGTTAGCTGTACCGATGCCCATTGCTCCAAAACAAATTTCACTTACTTTAAGTCCGCTTCTTCCGAGTAATTGGTAACGCATAAAAACTGTTTTTACAGTATGCAACCTAAGTATTTTGGTGCGTCAACATTTACCGTAAGGGTAATATTTATAAAAACCTTACAGCAAATGCAGCGATGCAAGCAGTTGCGTATCTTCACAGCCTTAATTATTGGGGTATGCAAAGCGATTTATATAAACCTATTATTGGTTTTAGTTGTGGCGATATAAATGGTATTGGTATTGAAGTATTGATACAAGCACTGCATGATAACAGGGTGCTCGATATGTGTACGCCTGTAATTTTTGCTAGTAATAAGAGTATTAACTTTTATAGAAAAACATTGCCCGATGTTAATTTTTCGTACAGCGCAACGAAAGATATCACACGCCTTAACCCCAAGCAGGTGAATGTTTTCAATTGTTGGGAAGAAGAAGTAAGCATTACCCCTGGTGTGCTCAACGAAACGGGTGGTAAGTATGCTCTTATTAGTTTGCAACAAGCCGTTAGCTGCCTTAAAAACGGCGATATTGATGCACTTGTAACAGCACCCATCCATAAGAAAAATGTATATAGCGAGGGTTTCCCTTACAGTGGCCACACACCCTATTTGAAA
Source organism: Chitinophagaceae bacterium (assembly GCA_046296295.1). GTDB lineage: Bacteria > Bacteroidota > Bacteroidia > Chitinophagales > Chitinophagaceae > UBA10646. The sequence goes on from JBKBLG010000002.1 coordinate 117,667, forward strand.
GCCAGCTTTGAAGCGAAAGATGTGTTGATGTTTATGGTAGCGAGTAACATTCGTGTGGGCTTACTTACCGAACATGTGCCAGTGCATCAGGTACATGAACATGTTACGAAAGAAAATATTATACGCAAATTACAGATGATGCACAGCAGCCTGCGTAGAGATTTTGGTATTGATAAACCTAAAATTGCTGTACTTGGTTTGAACCCACACGCCGGCGATGAAGGGTTAATTGGGGAAGAAGAACAACGAATAATACTACCCGCTATTGAAGAAGCTCGCAAGCAAATGTTGGTGTTTGGTGCTTTTAGTGCCGATGCCTTTTTTGCCAGAGGACAATATGAGCAGTTTGATGCTGTTTTAGCCATGTATCACGACCAAGGTTTGATACCTTTTAAATCGTTGGCCATTGGCGAAGGCACCAACTTTACTGCAGGCTTGCCTGTGGTGCGAACCAGTCCTGATCATGGTACTGCTTTTGACATTGCCGGCAAAGGCAAAGCTAGCGCTACCTCTACCCTTTCAGCCACATTTGAAGCGATTGACATTGTACGCCGTCGCCGTGCTTTTGATGAGGCTCATAGTAACCCTATTCAACGCCGCAGCAACCGCTTACTACAACATGCTGTAGATGAAAAAATTGATGAATAAGCCACCGATACTATGCTATTAACACTTGAAAATAATACGTTAACTGTTGCAATCAGCACTTTGGGTGCAGAGTTGCAAAGCATTTACCGTAAGGATACACAACTAGAATATTTATGGCAAGGCAATCCTCAATTTTGGGGTAAGCGTAGCCCAGTGTTGTTTCCTATTGTAGGTGGTTTGAAAGATGGGAAATATCATTATGCAGGCAATAGCTATAAAATGGGGCGGCATGGTTTTGCCAGAGAGCAACAGTTTGAAGTAGTAAGCCAATCTACCAATAGTATTGCGTTACGCCTTACGGCAAATGATGCTACGCTACAGATGTATCCTTTTGCATTTGAACTTACCATTACCTATACACTTACGAACGATACACTAACGGTGAGCTACGATGTTGGTAATGTAGGGGACAATACGATGTATGCTTCGATAGGTGCACATCCTGCATTTAATGTACCGCTTACCACCGATACAACGTTTGAAGATTATTACTTGCAATTTGAGCAGATAGAAAACGTAGGAATTTATCCGCTTACAGCAGCAGGACTACTAAAAACAGAACCTGTACCTTACTTGCAAAAAGCCAATGCCATTCCCTTGGTTAAATCAATGTTTTATGGCGATGCATTGGTTTTGAAACAATTGAAGAGTAATAGCATTGCTATATTAAGTACCCGCCATGAGCATGGCGTAACAGTACAATATGAAAATATGCCCTACATGGGTATTTGGAGTGCAAAAGATGCTCCTTTTGTATGTATTGAACCTTGGCATGGTGTTGCCGACAGCGAAAATGCTACCGGCGACATTACCAACAAAGAAGGCATTGTGGCCATACCTAAAGGCGAGTACTTACACTGCAATATGCGAATTACCTTGTTTTAAGTTGATGTTGTTACCCGGCGTTTGCACCGCTAGTTGTGCAGCACTGCGTTTTCGCCTTGCATGATTGTACGTGTTAACAGCAAAATATCATTTCGATTAGGCAACTGCATGATGCGTTGGTATATGGTACTAGAAGCCATTAATGCAGTTAATGTTTGTTGGTATTCGTTCATTAAAGCAGTCATTTGCGGAGAAAGCTGAACATTAAGGGCTTTCATTTTAGCATGCTTTGCAGCCGGCGATAAACTTTTGTCGCTTACAATCGCTTGTACCGCACTTTGTTGTGCTTTCAACTGCTTTGCATTGGCTGGGGTTTGCTTTGCCTTTCGCTCTTGTTCAGTTAACGAACTCATTTGTGCTTGCAAATACACCATTTTACGGTAGTGCTGATTACCTGCCAGTGCTTGTGCCCACTGTTCGTTGGTTTTGAATTCGGCTTGGCTTAAGCCCAATAATGGTAGCAATAGTACCATTATAAACTGCTGTAGTTTTTTCATAATTTAATTTTTTACTAAATTATGAAAAAACTAATTCACTACATAATTAAAATAATTAATGGTTACACGACCTTTTTTATTTTTAAGCAAGTTGGCATCGTTTGGCTTGGCACCCTCTTCAAACTCAAGTGTAATTCCTTTAGGTAGCTTGTAATCTTTTGTATTAAAACTAAATACAACCTTATCGGGAAGGCCGTAATTGGCAAACTTGCCATAAGTCATTTCCATTTCGTAAGTGCCATTTTCTTTGGTTGTAGTAACGGCTTTCATGATGAGCAAGTTAGCTTCATCGATATACATAGTAGTAAGTACAACATCGCTGCTTTCACTCATCGGTATCAACTTCACCACACGCACTTTAACGCCCTTAATAGTTTCTTCGCCAGCTGCAAATGCTGTAAAGTTGGTGGTGGCAAGCATGTTACTCATATTGATACTTACACCGCCTTTGGGCAGCAGTGATATACCTCCGCTGCGCTCAAGCTTAAAAGTATTAGGCTTTTTGTAAAACACTTTCACCTTACTAATAGGTGCTTTAATAAATACAATATCAGTTTTCATTACACCATCGGCAGTATAACTATTTACCTGATCTAGTTTTGCTTTTACTTTCAACACAAGGGGAGTCATATCTTGTGTGTAAGCATTTACGTAAGTGTACATGGCAACCATGAACACAATAAACACTTTACTAATTGCTTTGATATATGGCTTAAAATGCTTCATACGTTTAGGTTGTAATATCTTTCTTCTTGAAAATAACAACAGCAGCCCCTACAAAAGCTACGATGTGTAGTAACAATACAATAATAGAATTAATGATACGACTACTGTTTTGAATAGTGCCTGTTAATGATTGATTTTCGGCATTTACCTGAACATCAAAAAACTCTTTCCAATTGTTCATGTGCGTTACAAACAAATAAGGACGTATGTAATTGTAAAATGGAATGTTCATGGTACTGAGCACTGTGAGAAAAACAATGATGCTCATGGTAGTAACAATAGGGCCAATACTATTCTCAGAGAAAATACTCAATAAAAAACCCAGTGCTGCTACTGCTACCATACTAACGGCAGCAAAACCAAAAGCACCTACATAACGCCAAAACACATCGGCATCATCAAGAATAACAATGTAGCTACTTTTTAGTAGCATCATATCATCGGTGCCAAAAATGAGCATGCTGCCGAATAAGGCCATGCAGGCCATCCAGGTAAGTAGCAGTAAAGTATAAATACTTGCAGCAAAAAACTTACTTAACAGCCATTGCGTTCTACTAAATGGCTTTGTGAGTACAAGACGTAAAGTTCCCATATTCGCCTCACCGCTAATCATATCGGCAGCTATAAGTGTTACTAGTAAGGGAACTTGCACTAACAACATTTGTAAGATAATATAGCATACAAGGTAGCCATTTAGAATATTACCTTCTATTTCAAGACTACTAATGCTACCTACCATGAAATCAACATAACTGTTTCCATCTACTTTTAACCCAAGTTGTACGGCACCGATTAAGGCAGTAATGGCTGCGAACGAAATGTATGTTCGTGGTCTGCGAAATATCTTATAAAGTTCAATACTGGTAAGTTGCCACATGTTGTGCTCCGCTGGTTACTTGTAAAAAATAATCTTCTAAACTGTGCTTGGGTTGCAGGCTGTATACTGCTATGTTCGATTGTACTAAGAAAACATTCAAAGCAGGAATTTGATTGCGATGTATTTTAAGTACAATATGGCTTTGGCGTTGCGGTTGCAAGTACTGCTGCCATTGGCTTTGTTGTAACACATTTAATGCAGCATGAGGGTTATCGCAAGTGAATTCAACAATGGCTTGGGCTGGGTCGAAAAGTGTTGTTGCATCGCCTTCGACCAGTTTTTTGCCTTTATCAATAATAAGTACACGTGTTGCTACTTGCTCTATTTCGCTGAGTAGATGGCTGCTTACAACCACTGTTTTGTACATTTCGCGGCTAAGCCTTAAAATGAGATTACGAATATCGGCAATACCTTGTGGATCGAGTCCATTGGTTGGCTCGTCGAGTATTACGATAGAGGGCTCATGTATTAAAGCAATGGCAATGCCTAAGCGTTGCTTCATACCTTGACTAAAAGTTTTCACAACATCTTTAGCTCGTTCGGCTAAGCCCACCATTTCGAGCTGTTGCATTAATTGTTGTTGTGTAGGCTTGATGCCGCTTAATCTTGCAAAGAGCTTTAAGTTATCGTAGGCACTTAGGTATTTGTACACATCGGGCTTTTCAATAACAGCACCCATTTGCCGTAAGGCTCCGGTTCTGTTTTCGCTGAGCGATTGCCCAACTACATTAATAGTACCGCTTGTAGGTGTGATTAAACTCAACATCATACGCAGGGTGGTGCTTTTGCCAGCACCGTTTTGCCCTAAGAAACCATACACATCGCCTTTGAATACGGTGAACGATATATCGTTAACTGCTTGAAAGGTTCCGAAATGCTTACTGAGCCCTTGTACTTCTATTACAGGTTGCATGTATTACTAACGTGTAGTATTAAAATTGGTTGCAAAACTATTCAAATAGGGATGGTTGAGCGGTGTTTTACAAATAATTATGGTAGGCTCAAACATGGGTATAATTAATCTGTTGAACTTTTACCGTAAGGTTATTTTAAGAACTACCTTTATGTTATGCAAGTGCATTTTGAACAAGAGATTGTATTTACAACGGCTCGTAGTGGCGGTAAGGGCGGACAGCATGTGAATAAGGTAGAAACAGCCGTTACCGGCAAATGGGATGTTATTCAAAGCCAGCGAATTACTACAGAAGAAAAAGCTGTTTTATTACGAAAATTACAGCACTTACTTACGAAAGACGGGGTTTTGCTTGTAAAATCGCAAGTGGATAGAACACAATTAGGTAATAAGCAACGCGTTGTAGAGAAAATGCATCTGTTAGTGAATAAAGTTTTGAAACCCAAAAAAGCTCGTATTGCTACAAAGCCAAGTAAGGCTGCGCAACTACAACGGATAGCTACTAAAAAGAAGCATTCGGCCAAAAAACAACAGCGTCAAAAAAACATTGGATATGATGGAGCGTAAATTATTGCTATGGAAAGTGTGGGTAGTAACAGCAATTGCCGTTATTGCTGCGGCTTGTGGTAGAGAAACATCAAGTACAAACACAAACCCACCAACGTACGACTTACAATTGCGTTTCGTAAACTTTATGGGCAACGATACAGCAAAAGTGAACACTAGTTACACCAATGCTGCCGGCGAAGTATTTTCTCTTACTAACTTTCAATATTACATCAGCAATATTGCATGTTATAATAGTACTAGTGGCAGATGGGAAACATTAGACGGGCAGTATTATTTGGTGAGTATTGCCAGCGACAGTTCTAGAACCATTAACCTAAAAGTGAGTAACCGCAACTACTCGCAAATAAGATTTTTGCTAGGGGTTGATAGTGCCAGAAATGTAAGTGGCGTACAATCGGGTGCACTTGACCCATTAAATGGTATGTTCTGGACTTGGAATAGCGGCTATATTATGGCTAAATTAGAAGGCTGGAGTAATGTAAGTACCGCACCAGCTAATAGCATGAGTTATCACATTGGCGGTTTTAGAACAGGGGAAAATGCTGCTAGAACCATAACATTTAACCTTTCTACACCTATTAGCATACCAACAAATGGTAAGAGTATTGTTACCTTACATGCTGATGGACTGAAATGGTTTACCGGTGTACATGATTTGCGAATTGCAACGCAAGCTGTTGTACACAACCCTGGCGTTGCAGCCATGCGTTTTGCAGATAACTACGAACGTATGTTTACCTTAGTTAATGTTCAGAATTAATGCGATTTACAAAAAACATATGGCTGTGTTTGAGCATTGTAGCAGTAGCTATGGGCATTATTGGCATTCATAGCTGTAAAAAAACAGATGCTGCCCCGAGTACACCTACCCTTACGCCCGTTGCTTTTGCCGTGCCTACAGGCTGGCCACAGCCCGAATACGATTTCACAAAAAATCCACTGACGCAAGAGGGTATCGCATTAGGAAGAGCTTTGTTCTACGAAGGAAAGCTCAGCAAAGATGGCAACTTCCCATGTGCAAGCTGCCATCAGAACTTTGCCGCTTTTGCCACATACGACCACAATTTTAGCCATGGGTTCAATAATAGCTTCACTACCCGCAATGCACCAGGCACGTTCAATCTCGCTTGGCTAAAAAACTTTCATTATGATGGTGGTATTAATCATTTAGACTTACAGCCATTAGCACCAATGACTGCACCGAACGAAATGGCAGAAACCATTGCCAATGTGATTAATAAACTACAGAACGATGCAAAATATCGTCAGCTTTTTACAGCAGCTTACGGCGATGATAAAATAACTACAGAACGCATGACCAAAGCGTTAAGCCAATTCATGCTTACCTTGGTAAGCAACAACAGTAAATACGATTTGGTAAAAGCAGGACGTGCAAGCTTTACCCTGCCAGAACAATTAGGCTACGACCTTTTTAAAAGTAAGGGTTGCGTAAGTTGCCATACAGAGCCTCTATTTACTAATAACGATTACATTAATATCGGTATGCCCGTAGATCCTACCATCAACGATTTTGGTAGGATGCGTGTTACCAACAACCGTGCCGACAGTTTGAAGTTCAAAGTTCCAACCCTAAGAAATGTTCAACTAACATTTCCGTATGGACACGATGGGCGTTTCACCAATTTAGATGCCGTTTTAGAACACTACCGCAGCGGCGTAGTTAATGGACCAACCACCGATATCCGTGTACGCAACAGAATTCCATTGAGCAACTTTGAAATCGGACAAATCAAAGCTTTTCTAAACACACTTACCGATACCGTACTTACCAAGAACCCTGCTTTTGCACAGCCCTAGCACAATTTAAACGCTACTATGTAAGTTTGCCAACAACCGATTAAATACACGCTTTCTTGTCGATCAAAAAACTTGCATCACACACCATCTATTATGGACTGAGTAGCATTGCCGCCAAGTTCATCAATTATTTGCTTACACCCTACCTCACGAACAACGATGCTGTTAGCATTGGCGATTATGGTAAGATGACGGCCATGTACGCCATCATTCCTATCATCAATATCATATTCACCTATGGTATGGAAACAGCCTACTTTAAGTTTATTCAAAATGAAGCTACAAGCGAAAAGGTGAATAGCACTACATCTATTTCTATTATTGTTAGTACCACTATTTTAACCGCCGCTGGTTGGTTTATGGCTAGCCCAATAGCTACCATTGCATCTTTACAAGGTTTTGAAAACTGGGTTCAAATTAGCCTGCTCATTATAGCACTCGATGCGTTAAGTGCCATTCCCTTTGCAAGGCTTCGTAACGAAGGCCGACCATTGCTTTTTGCTTTTATCAGAATAGCAAGTATTCTACTTAATGTAGGTTTAACGTTATTCTTTTTAAGTTACTGCCCCAAACAAGTGGCAGCACACCCCAATAGTTGGTATATTCTTGTTTACAACCCAGCGGTGAATCCGGTTACCTATATTCTTATTGCCAATTTAGCCCAAAGTGCCTTTACCTTTTTATTACTGAGCAAGTGGCTACTTCCCAAACAATGGCATTTTGATATCGCCTTATGGCAAAAAATGATAGCCTATGCACTACCCATGCTACTTGCGGGCATGGGCGGCATGATTAATGAAACATTCGACAGGCTGATGTTAGGCTGGTGGTTACCCGCCGGCAGCGATTTCGATGCACAACGAGGCATCTACGGTGCTTGTTACAAGTTAAGCCTACTCATCACTCTTTTCATTCAAGCCTTTCGCATGGGTGCCGAGCCCTTCTTTTTTAAGCAAGCACAAGGCACTAACCCGCAAATCATTTACGCAAGGGTTATGAAGTTTTTTGTCATCACACTATGCTTCATCTTTCTTGGCGTAACCCTGTATATGCCAATACTCAAATACTTTATTGGCCAAAAATATTGGGCCGGCCTCGGTATTGTACCTTTATTACTGTTAGCCAATATGGCGTTAGGCATTTATTATAACCTAAGTGTTTGGTATAAGGTAACTTCTAACACCATGGCAGGTGCATACATTACCCTGGCAGGCGTTGCCATCACCTTTGCTGTTAACTATTTATTCATCCCTTCTTATGGTTATGTAGCCTGTGCTTGGGCTACTTTTCTATGCTACACCTGCATGATGATAATTAGCTTCCTATGGGGCCAAAAGCACTATTTCATTCCTTACAAATGGAAAAAGCTGCTTGCCTACATTGTAATTGTACTACTGTTGTTTGGCATACAAAGTATTTTTTCAGCATTCATCGCCAACGTTAGCATACAATTACTCATAGCTACACTTTTGTTTGCCACATTCACATGGTTTATTGCACTAGTAGAACGCAAAGAACTAAAGCAGCTACCGTTAGTAGGCAGATTTATTCGATGATGGCTTATAAAATTTTCCTTACGGTAAATTTTTTTGTTGCTCCATATAGCAAAAACCCTATTTTTGCCACCCAATTTCCAAGAAAGGTTCAAAAAACCTGGAAGTTACCGGCGGGTGTGGCGAAATTGGTAGACGCATTAGACTTAGGATCTAACGCCGCGAGGCATGGGGGTTCGAGTCCCTCCACCCGCACTAAACCCCTTCCCTGAGGGGTTTATTTTTTTAATTACCGATAACAATGCTTCAGTAAGGGGCTGAAGTAACAACGTCTCTTTTGCATGGCTACAGTTACCCGTGAACAAATTGGTACGCTGCACGATAAATTAGTGGTTACACTCAGCAAAAACGATTATTATCCTGCATTCGAAAAAGGTTTAAAACAATACGCTCAAAAAGCCAATATCCCAGGTTTCCGTAAGGGCATGGTACCTGCCGGATTAGTGAAGAAAATGTACGGTCAAAGTATCTTTACAGACGAAATACTACGCACTGTAGAGAAAGAACTGAACACCTACCTCACCAACGAAAAGCTCGATATTTTCGCTCAACCATTGCCATTAGAAGGCGATGCTGCCAAGCTCGATGTTAATAATCCTGGCGATTATACTTTCAATTTTGAAATAGGTTTGAAGCCCGCTTTAAACATTGATCTTAATAAAGGCACTTACACCCGCTATAAAATTGAAGTAACCGAAGCCATGATCAACGAAGAGGTAGAACGCCTTCGTACACGTTTCGGTAGAATGACAGAACCTGAAGCTATTAATAGCGACGAAAATGTGCTAAACGTAACCTTCACCGAAACCGATGAAGCGGGCAACCTAGTAGAAGGTGGCATCAGTAAAGCCAGCAACAGCCTTTTGGTGAAATACTTTACACAAGCACAACGTGCAGCATTACTAGGCAAAAAAGTAGGCGATAGCCTTACGGTAAAATTAAACGATGCCTTAGAAGCAACTTCAAAAGAAGCAGTACTTGCCGATTTAAACCTACGCCACGAAGATGCCGACAAATACTTCACCATTGCCATCACCAAAGTTGGCTTAGTAGAAAAAGCGGAACTTAACAACGAATTTTTCGAAGCTGCATACCCAGGTGCGGGTATTGAAGACGAAGCCGCATTCCGCAACCGTGTACAGCAAGATATTGATGCTTACTTCGCACAGCAAACAACCAACCAATTACACGACCAAATTTTCCACAATTTAGTAGATCATACAGCAGTTGAACTTCCAGAAGCATTCTTAAAACGTTGGTTACAAGTGGGTGGCGAAAAACCTAAAACAGCCGAAGAAGCCGAAGCGGAATATCCTGGTTTTGCTAAGCAATTAAAGTGGAGCCTTATTAGTGGCCAGCTCATAAAAGATAATAAAATTGACGTAAACCAAGATGAGTTAAGAGCTTTTGCAAAACAACAAATGCTTGGTTACATGAATGTACCCATGAGCGGCGAAGACATGCCTTGGTTAGATGATTACATCAATCGTATGATGAACGACCGCAAGTATGTAGAAAACACTTACTTCCAATTACAAACCGATAAGTTATTCCGTTACGTTGAAACACAAATCAACCCTACTGAGCAGCCTATTAGCGTTGAAGCATTTACCGACATGGTGAAAAACCACCATCACTAATTACTAGCACATTTACCGTAAGGTATTTGCATAAGGTAGCCACTTCTTACGAAGTGGCTTTTTTGTATAGTATGCCTTACGGCAAATGCATATACACAATTAACGTTTGCCGAATAGCCTTACCTTGCAAGCACAAAATATTTGCAACCAACAACCAAGCATTATGTCGTTATTCGAGTCGATTATTTTAGCAGTAGTAGAAGGACTAACCGAATTTTTGCCGGTAAGTAGTACTGCTCATATGATTTTTGCCAGCACTTTTTTAGGCATCCAGAAAGATGAATTTGTGAAAATGTTTCAAGTAGCCATACAATTCGGAGCCATTTTAGCGGTGGTAGTATTGTACTGGCGTAAATTCTTCGATTTTACCAAACTATCATTCTATATCAAATTAGCTATTGGCGTAATGCCTGCCTTAATACTAGGCTACTTGTTTGATGATTACATAGAATCGGTACTTGAAAAACCAATACCCATTGCCATAGTTTTAATTATTGGTGGGGTGGTGTTATTATTTGTAGACCGTTGGTTTAGTAACAATAATATTGATGATGACGATGCTATTACCATTCCGAAGGCATTAGCAATTGGCTTCTGGCAATGCCTTGCCATGATGCCGGGCACCAGTAGAAGTGCCGCTAGTATTATTGGTGGAATGCAACAAAAACTTACCCGAAACTTGGCAGCCGAGTTCTCTTTCTTTTTAGCAGTGCCAACCATGTTAGCGGTGAATGTGTATTCTATTTTTTTGAAAGATTGGAAGTATAATGGTACAGAGCAAAAAGGCTATCAAATGATATTAAGCGATACAGCACACACCACTGCTTTTGCACTAGGCAATGTACTAGCATTTATTGTAGCCATTTTGGCCATCAAATTTTTCATTGGCTTTTTAAAGAAGTATGGCTTTAAAATGTGGGGTTATTATAGAATTATTCTAGGCCTCATTCTATTAGCATTATTTTTATCTGGCGTGGTTACCACCGCCTAATACCATTGCTATGCAAAAAACTGCCCCCAAAAAAGTGGTGAATGCCTGGGCCATGTACGACTGGGCTAACAGTGCTTATAACTTAGTAATTACCTCCACTATTTTCCCTACCTATTTTGAAGCTGTTACCGGCGATGGTAATGAAGCAACTTTGATTGATGAAGTACAATTAGGGGGTCGCACTTTCGTAAATACATCGCTATATAACTATGGCCTTGCAATAGCATTTTTAGTTGTAGCAGCACTTTCGCCACTATTATCGAGCATTGCCGATTATAGAGGTAATAAGAAAACATTTTTAGGTAGCTTCTTCACCCTCGGTAGCATTGCTTGTTGTGGTTTGTATTTTTTTACCGATAAAAGCAACCTATGGCTTGGCTTGCTTTGTATGATTTTAGCTTGCTTTGGTTACTGGGCTAGTTTGGTTTTTTATAACTCTTATTTACCCGAAATTGCAGCACCTGAAGACCGCGACCATATTAGTGCTAAAGGCTTTGCCCGTGGTTATATTGGCAGCATGATACTACAAGTAATATGCTTTGTGTTTGTACTTAAACCCGATTGGTTTGGCATTACAGTTGGCATGGCTAGCCGTATTTCATTTTTGCTAGTAGGTATTTGGTGGTTTGTATTTGCACAATGGAGCCTTCGTGGCCTACCGGCTGGTACGCCCAGCGATGTTGCAGCAACAAAACGCAGTGCTTCAAGTGGGTATAAAGAGTTACAAAAAGTATGGCATCAACTTAAAGAAATTCCTGTATTACGCATGTTTTTAGGTTCGTATTTCTTTTACAACATGGGTGTACAAACAGTAATGTTGGTGGCTACGCTTTACGGAAAATCGGAGTTGGGTATTCCTACCACTAATTTGATCATTGCTATTCTGTTAATTCAATTGATTGCTGTACCCGGTGCATACGCCATATCTTGGTTAAGCAGCAAAATTGGTAACCTACAAGCTTTAATGTTGGTGGTGGTGCTTTGGATTGCGCTTTGCTTTGTAGGCTATCATTTACCGAAAGGTGGCATTAATGAATTTTATATGTTAGCAGTTGGTGTTGGCTTTGTAATGGGCGGCATTCAAAGTTTGAGCAGAAGTACGTATGCCAAACTAATGCCAGAAACACATAACACCACATCATTCTTCAGCTTTTTTGATGTTACTGAAAAAATTGCTATTGTAATTGGTATGCTAAGTTTTGGTTACATCATTGAATTCAGTGGCAGCCAGCGCAACAGCGTATTAGCACTTATGCTATTTTTTGTGATAGGTTTAATAGGTTTAGCATTTACTTTACGCAAGCAAAAAACCACGATTACTGTATGAAACTTCACACAATACATACGGGTAATTTTAAACTCGATGGCGGTGCAATGTTTGGCGTTGTACCCAAAAGTATCTGGCATAAATTAAACCCCGCCGATAGCAATAACTTATGTACTTGGGCAATGCGTTGCTTACTTATTGAACATGGCAACAAGCTCATTTTAATTGATACCGGCATTGGTAACAAACAAGATGCTAAGTTTTTTAGTCACTACCATCTTCATGGCGATGCCAGCTTACAAAGTTCGTTGCATGCACTCGGGTTCGATAATAGTGATATTACCGATGTAGTATTAACCCATTTGCATTTTGACCATTGCGGCGGCGCAGTAGAACGTATTGGCGAAAAATTACAATGTACCTTTAAAAATGCTACCTATTGGAGCAACGCCGATCATTGGCAGTGGGCTACACAACCTAATGCTCGTGAAAAAGCATCGTTCTTGAAAGAGAATATACTGCCTTTACAGGCAAATGATCAACTGCAATTGGTATCAATTGCTAATAAAAATTTACAAAACAACAAGATAGCTAAAGTAGCTTCAGGCATTATAGACGAACTAAGTTTCAGAATTGTGAATGGCCATACCGATGCTATGATGCTGCCACAAATTAGCTACCAAGGCAGGGAAATTGTATACATGGCCGATTTGCTGCCCAGTGTAGGGCATATACCTCTGCCGTATGTAATGGCTTACGATATGTTTCCACTCACAACATTAACCGAGAAAGAAGCGTTCTTACAAGAAGCGGTAAGCAACAATTACATCCTTTATTTTGAACACGACCCTGTTAACGAATGTTGCACACTACAGCAAACAGAAAAAGGCATTAGAGCTGCTGCAACAATGGCACTAGCTGACTTAGGTTAAACACACTCCACAATTACTATGGCATTAGCAACGATACTTTGGGTAGACGATGAGATTGAAAGCTTGCAATCGCACAAGCTATTTCTGGAAGGTAAAGGGTACGAGGTGCACACCCTTACCAATGGCTACGATGCGCTAGAATTTTTAAAAGAAAATACCATAGACGTTGTACTGCTCGATGAAAGCATGCCAGGTATTACAGGGTTAGAAACCTTGGCAAAAATTAAAACCGACTACCCTTGGTTACCGGTTGTAATGATCACCAAAAATGAAACAGAAAATGTAATGGAAGAGGCTATTGGTAGTCAAATTACCGATTACCTCATTAAGCCGGTGAACCCTAATCAGGTATTGTTATCACTCAAAAAAATTATTGATAACAAACGTTTGGTTGCCGAAAAAACAACTACTGCCTATCAGCAGCAGTTTCGCAACTTGTTTATGGCGCTCAATAGTAACCCGAATCATAAAGAGTGGGCCGATATTTATAAGCAGTTGGTGTATTGGGAGCTAGAAATGGAGAAAAGTGATAGTCCGCAAATGCAAGAGGTACTTGCTGCACAAAAGCAAGAAGCCAATACAGAGTTTTTCAAATTCATTTATAAAAACTATGGTAAGTGGTTGCATCAAAAAGCGGGTGAAGATGCTCCAGTGTTAAGTCCTCAATTGTTATCGAACAGTGTTTTTCCATTGCTACAAAAGCAAACCCCCGTTTTCTTTATACTGATTGATAACCTGCGTTTCGACCAATGGAAGGCAATACAACCTTTACTTACCGAACAGTTTAGAGTAGTATCGGAAGATACATTTTATAGCATTTTACCAACCGCTACACAATATGCTCGCAATGCTATTTTTAGTGGTTTAATGCCCATTGACATACAAAAAAAGTTTCCGCAGCATTGGAAAAACGATGACGATGAAGGTGGCAAAAATCTTTCCGAAGAATTGTTTTTGCAATACCAATTAAAGCAACATGGTTTAGCCAATATTAAATACAGCTTCACTAAAGTACTCCATCATAACGATGGACAGCAACTAGTAGCTAATATTCATAACCTGCTCAACAACGAGCTTAACGTAATTGTGTACAATTTTGTAGATATGCTAAGCCATGCACGTACCGAAATGGAGGTGTTAAAAGAGTTGGCTTCCGATGAAATTAGCTATCGCAGTATCACAAAAAGTTGGTTTGAACATAGCCCACTCAACCAAGCATTAAAACGTATTGCCGATAAAAACATACAAATTGTATTGGCAACAGACCACGGTAGCATTCGCGTGAATACACCCTACAAAGTAATTGGCGACAAACAAACTACTGCTAACCTTCGCTACAAGCATGGAAAAAATCTAAATTTCGATGCTAAAGATGTGCTTGCATTCAAAAACCCGGCCGATGCGGGCCTGCCAGCACCAAATGTGAACAGCAGCTTCATTTTCGCCAAAGAAGATGGCTTTTTATGCTATCCAAATAATTATAACCATTACGTGAATTATTACCGGAATACTTTTCAGCATGGCGGTATTAGCTTAGAAGAAATGATTATTCCGGTTGTGCACCTCACCAATAAATAAGATTTATACACTTACGTGGAAAAGTGACTACTTACCTACCATATAACAAATCGTATTTTTGATATAATGAAGTACACAGCTACTACACTTAAAAAGTTAGAAGATATTTTAGGCGAAAGTGCATTTACCGTAAGGTACGAAAGAGGCAACTTTCAAAGTGGCTATTGCATCTTAGAGCAAAAGCGAGTGGTAGTACTCAATAAATTTCTGAATGTAGAAGGTCGTATCAACACTTTATTAGAACTAATACCACAACTCAATATTGATTTTGATAAACTTACACACGAATCGCAGAAACTTTACGACGATGTAGTGCGTAAAAGTTTAAAAGCTACCGCATAACCAACCTTGTACTACCTTTGCAAGGCATGCAAAATCCGCCATTAACTATTACATTTTTAGGTACCGGCACCAGTAGTGGTGTGCCTATGATTGGATGTAATTGCGAAGTATGCCAAAGCAATAACCCTAAAGATAAAAGGCTACGCAGCAGCATTCTCATATGTTCTGCCACAACACGTATTGTTATTGACACTACACCCGATTTCAGGTACCAAATGCTACGCATTAATAACCAGCAACTCGATGCCGTAGTATACACACATGCTCACAAAGACCATATTGCCGGCTTAGACGATGTAAGAGCTTACAACTTTACGCAGCAAAGAGCTATGGATATTTACGCTACAGAAGCCACGCAAGCTGCACTCAAAAAAGAGTTTGCCTATGCTTTTGCAGATCATAAATACCCCGGCGTTCCTGAATTACGGCTGCATACCATTGCCACAGCTCCATTTCAAATCGGAGATATTTACTTTGAGCCAATACAAGTGTGGCATCATAAAATGCCGGTACTTGGTTTTAAATTGGGGAATTTTATATATATTACCGACGCAAATGCAATTGATACTGAAGAGCTTGAAAAGCTGTACGATGCCGATATTCTGGTATTAAATGCCTTGCGAAAAGAGGCGCACATTTCGCACTTTACATTGTCGCAAGCGGTAGACATTGTAACACGAACAAAGGCCAAACAAGCCTATTTCACGCATATCAGTCATCAGCTAGGTTTGCACAACGCCATCAATGCAAGCTTACCCCCTAACATATCATTGGCATACGATGGCTTAACTCTCCAAATAAAAAAGTAGTAGCATATAACGCCTTTTTTAAACAAAAAGCGTTATGAAAGCAATTGTACAGTATTTCCAATTTTCACGCAAAGAGCGTGTAGCCGCTGTAGCACTGTTAGTAATAGGTGTAACACTTTTTGCGGTGCCGTGGTGGCTAACATCGGCTAAAAGCCAGCAACAAACCATAACAGCACCACCACCGCAAATCGTACAAAACAATCTGCCAGATGCGACAATACCAACCGATGCCTCAGCCGAAACCGAAGCCTCGCCCAAAAACACACTTTTTTACTTCGACCCAAATACCGCTAGTTTGGCCGATCTCGAACGATTAGGCCTACGCAGCAAAGCCGCACAAACCATCTTAAACTATCGCAATAAGGGCGGCAAGTTTCGTCAAGCTTCCGATTTACGTAAGATATATACCCTCTCCCCAACCGATGCCGAACGCCTTATTCCTTATGTTCGAATAACATCGGTACCACACCATCAGAGCATACCTTACGGTAAATACGAAAGCACCCCGCACATTAATAAAAGGCCCAATACAATAGATATTAATACTGCCAGCGAAGCCGATTTCGAGCAACTACCTGGTATTGGCAAAGTACTTGCTGCACGTATCGTAAAGTTTAGAAACGCCAAGCAAGGCTTTCAACAAATAGAGGAGGTCGCTCAAACCTATGGCTTAACCGAACCTACCTTTCAACAAATAAAACCGTACTTAACCATTAGCCAGCAAGCAACCATAGCTACCAATAAACAACCACAACAGCACCTTACGGTAAATATTAACGAAGCCGGTTGGCAACAACTACAACAACATTGCAGCACCATCAACAGCGATATTGCTAGTGCTATTATAACACTACGCAAAAAGTATGGAAGCATACAAAACAGTTCAGATCTTAAACGCATTGTATTTCTAACCGAGGCACAAATACAAGCCATAGCCAACTGCTTTAACCTACCATAAATAGCTAGCATAACAAACAGTAATCATGTTTTGCAATAAGGTAAAACCGTTGCCCAATCGGGTTTCGCATATACTAGAGTGTGTAAGAAATGAGTACTTTTACGGTATATCCAAATTCTATCACGAAAAATGTACTTATGAAAACCTTAAACAACAGGGGGCATACTTTATCGCTGTTTAATATGCGGCTTAAAAAGTTCATGTTTATTAAGGCATGTTTTAAGAACGCTTCCATTCTTTCTACATCTTTTAATGATGGTTAAGTACCATTTTATTGGCATCCCAACTGCCTCAAAGTAGCTTTGCTATCAAATCCAATAGTTTTTTCTACAAACTCAAACGCAGTTATGAAACGCATTTATTCATGGTTATTTTTATCGCTTACCGTTGTTGCTTTTGCCTGTAAAAAAGGCGAAGAACTCAATGCCGATAACGGTAATAATACCACCAAAGTAGCCCCAGACGGTTTCACTTATAACACGTCGAAAACAATCAATTTAAACATTCGATTGCTCACCAACGATAACCAACCTATAAAAGGTGTTATCGTAAGTTTATATCCGGGCACTACCAATACCGATGTAAGCAATATCATGTTTAAAGGCATGACAGATGCCACTGGTACTTTAAGAGCTACACTAGCCGTACCGTCTTACATAGATACTTTTACGGTTGACCCCGAGTATGTAGGCTTAATGCGTTATGCCAAAACCTATTTAACCTCTAATCAACTCAATGTTACCATTGGCGGTGCAGGTGGTTTTTCTGGCAATGTAGCCGGCCGCGGTATAGATATGCCTAACAAATGGTACATCGGCGAAAACAGAGTAGAAAACAGTGTTGTATACAAATACATGGGCACTTACAATAACCTAGGCCGCCCCAGTTATTTAACAACTCCAGGCGATATTATAAGCGCCGGTTTATTAAGCCGCATCAACCAATCATTACCTGAAAGAACAGATGTTCGTCAGGCTCACCCCGAGTACTTATCAAGTACTGCTACTCCAGATATTGTTATTACCCAACTCGCAGACGTATGGTTAACATTTGTGCATGAAGGTGCAGGTTACCTTAATTCACTTGGTTATTTTGTGTACAATACCAATAACCCTCCTACCAACCCAGCTCAAATAGATACTATATATCACGTATTACCAAATGCATCTCTGAACGGTAGCGGTGGCGATATGCGTAGTGGAGATAAAGTATACCTGGGCCGCTATGATGCTGGTAAAAGCATTGGCTTCGTAATTTTTGCCAATGGCTGGAGTAGCAGTTCACGCACAGTTAATACGAATGCAGATAAATTTTACAGTAATACAAACTTTAACCCAGAACCTACTGCTGCTTTAAGAAGGCATCATGTGCTTTTATATGACCAAACAGAACAAATGTTTTTAGTTGGTTTCGAAGATATAAATAGATCCTTCTCTGGTTGCGACCATGATTTTAACGACTTAGTATTTTACTGTAAGAGTAATCCTGTTACCGCCATTTCTACCGACAACGTTGCCAATATGGATATACCAACCGATAGCGATGGCGATGGTGTTGCCAATACTGTAGATGAATTTCCTAACGACCCTGCTCGTGCCTACCGTTATTATTATCCATCTCAAAACAATTGGGCTACCATTGCTTTTGAAGATTTGTGGCCGGCAAGCGGCGACTATGATATGAACGATCTGCTGATCGATTATCGCTACACTTTTATTTGTAATGCTGCTAACAATGTAGTAGATATGAATGCCAGCTATGCCATTGGTGCAGCCGGTGCTAGCTTTAACAATGGCTTTGGCTTACAGTTAGATGTTGCCCCAAGTGCAATTAGCAGTATAACAGGCCGTAGAATTACAGGCAACTATCTCAGTTTCAATGCCAATGGTACCGAAGCAGGCCAATCAAAAGCAGTTATTATTCCTTTCGATAACCATAGAAGTTTAATTAGCGATCCATCAGGTTCTATCTTCATTAATACACAAATGGATCGACCTAGAGTAAGTGGCGACACTGTAAATCTTAGCATTGCCTTCGCACAACCAATGCCAGTTGCAGGCTTGCTATCAACCCCAATGAATCACTTTATCATCAGCAACCAACGCCGTGGTTACGAGGTACACCTACCAGGTTACTTACCAACCGATAAGGCCGATGCCAGCTTGTTTGGTCAGTGGTCTGATAATACTAGCCCTCAAAACAATCGTTACTACCTTGCTAAAGATAACAGTCCTTGGGCTATTAACTTCTTGCAAAAATTCATCCACCCAACAGAAACAAGCAATATTAAAGATGCTTACTTACGTTACACGAATTGGGTGAACAGTAGCGGCACCACCAATACCGATTGGTACAGTAACACTGGTGCAGGCTACCGCAACAATGCCTTGATTTATACGAGATAGTGTTTGTATATAGGTAGAAAAAACAATCCGAGTGGCAGCCTTAATAGGGCTGCCTTTTTTAGCATCATTACTTTACGGTAAATGCTGCCGCATCAACGCCTGTACTTGAAGTAATGCACTGTCTTTCCCTTCTTTTACCGCAAGGGCCGTTGGCTTCACCCACACGTCGGGCAGTACACCACGTGCAGTTTTATCGGCGAAGGTTTTATTAGGAAACACCATTCTATACAATGGTAAGCGAACTCTAATACCACTGTTAGGCAATGTAATAGTGGCAGTATTAATAGCACTGTTACCGTAACTACCACCACCCGATTCATCGCCAACAATAGTAACATTCAATTGCCCCTTCAAAGCATTGGTGAACATGGTGGCAGCCGAAAATGTATAGCCATTTTGCAATATATAAATACGACCATCGAAATGATGCTTTTGAAATGGCCGATGCACTTCTTTCTCATAGCTTCGCATGTGGTAATTACTATCGGCGGCATTGCGTTTGGTACGCAACTGCAAGCCTAACCAAAACAACCAACGCGGTTGTATATACTTACCGTTAACACCAAAATTTCTACGAATGGCCATTACGGTATCGGCATCTTTAAATGGGTGTTTTATGAGATAGCGTGTAAGCAATACATTACGTGCTACCCTACCGCCAGTATTATTGCGAACATCAATGGCAAGTTGTTGAATACGATGTTCTGTAATCGTTGCAAATGATTGTCGCAAAAAACGCCGCATAGCGTACCTGCTAAAACTACCAATGCGTAAATAAGCAGTATGCTGCGATGTATCAATTTGTAACTGTAAGGTTTGTGCCTTTTCTCTTTTTCTAATGGCTCGCTTGCTAAGTATACTTTTAGTTACAACAGTTGCTATTGTTTTTTTGGTAGTATCTTTCTTTACTATAAAATTTTTTAGCACCGTTGTTTTTGCTTGGCCGGTTGTATCAATAAAATTGATTTGATACGCTGTATCTAAGCCAAGTATCAAACGATACATTCCTGCAAAGCTGTTGCTGAGGTATAGATATTTAAAACTTAGTGCATTACCATCGGTACTAATAAATTGTTGTAATGTATCTATATACCATCGGGCTGTTTTACTATTAATATGTGTAATGTAGCTGCCGCGTGTTAGTGTAGTATCATTTACCGTAAGGCTTCGTATTAACACCATACTATCGGCATTAATAATACGTACCATAAGGGGCATTTGCGGCCCTTTGTATTGATCGTTCCATTTTGTGTAAGCTTTAGAAAACTGTACCGATGTATGGCCACACTTAATTTGTGCTACCACTTGCGCTAATGCATTTTTTAAGGGCAGCTCGCTTATACTATCGGGTATACTTTGCAGCACCTGTTGAAAAGCACTATCAATAGTGCTTTTTGGGGTATACCAAAATGTGCTTGGGTGTTGTTGATACAGTATGCGTTGCAGCAATTGCACATCGGCCTTAGCAGCACTAGCACTAAGCTTGGGAGGGGGTGTAACTAATTTGGTACTGGTACAACTACTTTGCAACCATACACACCATAAAGCAATACACAATAACCATTTCATATTTATGCAAATGCATTCCAGCCTTGTGCTGTAATATCGTGTAAGTTATTGCTTCGTGTAATGAGCTTTTTACCTTCTTCTACTTCGGTGATGTAACCAATTACAGCAATTTCTTCGTTGAGGGTAATTTTATCGTAATCTTTTTGTGATAAAGTAAAGAGTAGCTCGTAATCTTCGCCGCCACTTAAAGCACAAACTGTAGGATCTAACCCAAATTTAAAGGCTGCTTTACGGGCATCTTCATGTATAGGCAACTTTTCTTCGTAGATGCGGCAGCCAACATTACTTTGCTTACAAATGTGTAGTATTTCGCTGCTTAGGCCATCGCTTACATCCATCATTGCTGTTGGTAGTATTTGTTGTGCTTCGAAAAAGCTAATGATATCTTTTCTTGCTTCGGGCTTTAACAAGCGGCCCACTATGTAATTTTCATTTTCTAAATCGGGTTGCACCCCTGGGTTTTCTAAAAATATTTTTTTCTCACGTTCTAGTAAAGTGAGCCCTAGAAATGAAGCACCCAGATCGCCTGATACACAAATTAAATCGCCTTTTTTTGCGGTATTACGTTTTACAATTTGTTCGGCATTAGCTTCACCAATAGCTGTAACTGAAATAATGAAACCTTTTTGACTGCTGCTGGTGTCGCCACCAATTAAATCTACGCCATATTTTTCGCAAGCAGCATATACACCTTCATAAAACTCAGTGAGTGCTTCAACACTAAACCTATTGCTAAAGGCTACACTCATGGTAATATGGGTGGGTGTAGCATTCATGGCATAAATATCGCTTACATTCACTACTACACTTTTATAACCTAAATGTTTGAGTGGTGTGTACATTAAATCAAAGTGTACACCCTCTATCAATAAATCGGTGCTTATTACTGTTTGCTTCCCAAAATGATCAATCACGGCAGCATCGTCGCCTATGCCAAGCATAGTACTAGCATTGGTAATTTCAAAGTTTTTGGTGAGGTGATCAATCAAACCAAACTCGCCCAAACTAGCTATCTCAGTTCTGTTACTCATAATAGGTTGTTAAATGTTACCGCCATTAATAACGGCATGTAATTGTTCGTGAATAATACCATTGGTGGCCAACAAATGTGGCTGATATACACTATAGGCATCGCCTTTAAAGTCGGTTACTTTACCACCTGCCTCTTCTACCAATAAAAACCCCGCTGCACTATCCCAAGCATTAAGTTTATGCTCATAAAACCCATCGAAACGGCCGGCAGCTACCCAGCACAAATCAATAGCTGCACTGCCTAACCTACGCACAGCAATGCCTTTGCGTACCAACTTATCAAACACTTGCAATGGGCCATTTTCAGACTCTAAATATGTGTACGGAAAGCCAGTAACTAAGCACGCCTTCGTAAGTTCTTGTTGCTTCGATACACGAATAGGCTTACCGTTCAGCGTTGCCCCTTTTCCTTTTTCAGCTACAAATAGCTCGTTCATAAAAGGGTTATATACTGCTCCTAATACCATTGCACCATCTTTCTCAATGCCAATGCTTACACAACAAATGGGTATATGATTAGCAAAGTTGATGGTACCATCAATCGGGTCAATAATCCATTTATAGTTACTTTCCTGCGGCAAGTTGCCACTCTCTTCCGTTAAAATAGCATGGTCGGGGTAATGCTTACGAATTACTGCCATAATAGCCGCCTCACTTTCAGTATCGGCTTGGGTAACCAGGTTATTAACCCCTTCTTTGTTTTCTACTGTAAATGTGCCTCCAAAATAATGCTGCAATACCCCGGCACCTGCATGTGTTGCTTCTAATAAAACAGATAACATGCTGCAAATATAGCCCAAGCAAGGCGAGCGCTTAGGTTTTGCTTTGCTTACCTTACTTTAGCAGTATTCGTACGCATGGATTTATCGATCATTATTGTTAATTATCAGGTTCCATATTTTTTGGAGCAGTGCCTGCACAGTGTGCATGCGGCCATACAACCATTGAATGCAGAAGTATGGGTGGTAGATAACCATTCAAACGACGACAGTCAACCCTACCTTACGCCAAAATTCCCATGGGTACATTGGCTTTGGCTCAACGAAAATGTAGGTTTTGCAAAGGCCAATAACTTGGCATTGCAACAATGCACAGGCAAGTATGTACTCTTTCTAAACCCCGATACCATTATTACAAGCAACGCCTTGCAGCAATGTATAAAGCACCTTACGGTAAATGATAAATGCGGTTTGGTAGGTGTACAAATGATAGATGGTGCCGGCCGGTTTTTGCCGGAAAGCAAGCGCTCCCTCCCTACACCTATTATTAGTTTTTGGAAGATGATTGGTGCCAGTACCCTATTTCCAAACTCTGCCTATTTTAATGCCTATGCCTTAGGACATTTGCCGCAAGGCGAAAACCATCCCGTAGCTGTTATTGCCGGTGCATTTATGATGGGGCGGCGCTCACTACTACAACAATTACAAGGCTTCGATGAACGTTTTTTTATGTACGGCGAAGATGTAGATATTAGCTATCGAGCAACAATTGCGGGTTTCACCAACTACTACATTGGTAAGGCTACAATTGTACATTTTAAAGGCGAAAGTACCCAGCGTGGCAGCTTAAATTACGTTCGTGTTTTTTACGAAGCTATGTTGCTGTTTGTAAGAAAGCATTACCGAGGAAAGGGTGCATTATTCCTGCGTTTTGCTTTGCAACTAGCTATTATTGCACGAGGCATCTATGCATTTTTCAGCAATATTTTTAGCAGTACAAAGCAACCACTAATTACAAGAGCCTTTTTGTATGGCTCTAGCACTGCTGTAACATCGGCAGAACAAGTATTTGCAAATGCCAATACAAGTGCATCGGTAGTATTACTGCCCATTAGTAATGCTACCCTTACAGGCAAATCGGTTTGGCAACCCAACGAAGCCCTTGTATGGTGCATAGATGAACAGTTCACCTACGAGCAAGCGGTTACTTATACACAACGAAAATCGGGCACTTTTTGCCTTTGGCACCAATATGGTAGTGGTGCTGTTGTGGGTAGTGCTCATAAAAATGCAAAAGGTGTGGTTTTCACTCATGCAAAAAACCCGTTACATTAGTACATGCTTGCAATACATTTGCCATTTTGAAACTCAAATTACAACATGCCTATTTTAGATATTAAAGTTCCTGCATCGGTAGCTAAAGCCTTACGCCTCACTTCCAAGAGTGATCTTAGAGCACAGCAACTGAATGTGCTTAAGAAGTTATTGAAGAAGGCACGTTTTACAGAATTTGGTCAGCATTACCAATTCGATCAAATTTTAATGAGCCGCCATCCGGCAAAGAAGTTCTCACAAATTGTACCGGCATTCAACTATAATACTATTCATAATCAATGGTGGCATAAAACCTTGGAAGGCAAAACAGATGTATGCTGGCCTGGAAAAATCAAATACTATGCCCTTAGCAGCGGTACTAGCGAAGCAGCAAGTAAGTATATCCCCATTACTACCGATTTACTGAAGGGTAATCGTATGGTGATGCTCAAACAATTGTTTAGTCTTCGTACTTACGAAGGTATCCCTATTAAAGCTTTAAGCAAAGGCTGGTTGGCATTAGGCGGCAGTACCGATTTGCAAAAAGGCCCAGGTTATTATGCTGGCGACCTAAGTGGTATTACTGCAAAGCGAGCTCCCATTTGGTTTCAACCGTTTTATAAGCCAGGCAAAAGAATCGCAAAAGAGAAAGATTGGAATAAAAAGCTAGCCGACATTGTTGAAAAAGCACCAGAATGGGATATCAGTTTTGTAGTTGGCGTACCAGCATGGATTCAAATGTGCATGGAAATGGTAGTAGCCAAATACAAGCTCAACAACATTCACGAAATGTGGCCTAACCTCACCTTTTTTGTGCATGGCGGTGTAAGCTTTGAACCCTATAAAAAAGGATTTGAACAACTACTTGGTAAGCCCATTACCTATATTGAAACTTATCTCGCAAGCGAAGGTTTTTTGGCCTATCAAGACAAGCAGTATGCAAAAGGTATGCGTTTGGTAACGAACGAACATATTTTTTTTGAGTTTGTCCCCTTCGACGATCAAAACTTCGATGCCGATGGTGAAATATTACCAACTGCTCAAAGCCTACTGATACACGAAGTTGAAGAAGGTAAAGACTATGCCATTCTCATCAGCACCAGTGCAGGCGCCTGGCGCTACCTTATTGGAGATACTATCAAATTTGTAGACAAGGAAAAAGCCGAAATTGTGATTACCGGTCGTACCAAACACTTTTTGAGTTTGGTAGGAGAACATTTGAGTGTAGATAACATGAATAAGGCCATTCGTGTGGTAAGCGAAACCATGAACCTTTGTATCCCTGAATACACAGTAGTTGGCGAACCACATGATAATTTTTTCGCCCACCATTGGTACCTTGCTTGCAATACCACCAACATAGATACCGCAAAACTCAAAACAACCCTAGATAGCGTACTCTGCGACTTGAACGACGATTATGCAGTGGAACGCAAAAGTGCTTTGAAAGATGTGCATATAACTATACTACCTGAACACATTTTTATGGATTTTATGGAAAGCAAAGGCAAAGTTGGCGGCCAACATAAATTCCCAAGAGTACTCAAAGGAAAAATGCTCAACGATTGGAAGGCTTTTTTAGCAGCTAAAGTGTAAGAGGATGCCAGCCAAAGTATACCTAATACCAACCACATTACATGACCATGAGGCATCTCTTCAAGCCTTACCAGCTTACTTGCTACCTGCTATTCAAGATTGCCAAGTTTTTTTTGTTGAAAATGAAAAAACTACCCGACGTTTTTTTAAAAAACTATGGCGTGAAATGGTGATCAATAACTACACTTGGCACACCATTCATAAAGCCGAAAACGAGGTTTTACAGCATTTTAAAACAGCCCTACAACATGGAAAAAATATTGGAATTGTAAGCGAAGCAGGCTGCCCGGGCATTGCCGATCCGGGACAAATTTTAATTGCAGAAGCACAACAACACAATGCTACAATACTACCGTTAGTAGGCCCTAGTAGCATTTTATTAGCACTAATGGCCAGTGGTTTAAATGGCCAGCAATTTCAGTTTTTGGGCTACCTGCCTATAGATGCTGCCCAACGTAAGAAAGCCATTAAAGAAGCCGAATCGTATGCCCATCAAAAACAATGTACACAGATTTGTATTGAAACGCCATACCGTAATAATGCTTTTTTAAGAGATTTATTGCAACAACTTCAACCCAACACACGTGTTTGTATTGCTGCCGATTTAACGGCACCAACACAATATATTGTAACAAAAACAGTAGCTGCTTGGAGGCAAACCACATTGCCGGAATTGCACAAAAGGCCTTGCATTTTCTTATGGCTTTAACGCCTTACGGCAAATGTTTACTAATGTACTTACCAACAGCAGATGTTCATTTACCGTAAGGTATGATGCTTATAGTGCTTACAACTTAGGTTTGATTTCACCTTCTCGGTATTGCACATCTTGTATTTCGTAAATAGAATCTACCACAAAGCGTTGCATACCACGCCAAGGCAGGGCTCCAAAATATTCTTTGTAACCAAGTTTCATTTCGGCACCGGCATTTTCCAAGAGTTTTTTGGCAATACGTTCGTTGACCACACTAAACTCAAATTCATTGCTTTGAACATTGGCTTTAAAACCACTTTGAATAATTTTACCTTCATAGGTTTTAAATATATAACCCTTATTCATAAAGCTATTGAGTACGCCAGCTTTGGTACCTGTGCCAAACACCCAGAAATAACGGAAATACACGAATACTAACAATACAACCAAAACAACCAGCAGTAGCTTTCTTTTCCAATGTGTTTTCATTACAATCCATATTTGTCTACAAGATAAATCAAAGCTGCCATGTTCACAGCACCGAGTTGCATTTCTCTAATATTCACCGCCTCAAATACATCGGTTACTGCATGGTGCAAATCGAAATAACGTTGGCTATCGGGCTGCAGGCCTGCAATAGGTGTGTTAAAAGTTCTGTTTAAAGGTGCAATATCGGCACCACCCCCACCATGCTCTATGTTATTGCCATAATAGGGAGCTAGTAGGCTTGCCCAATTTTTTATTTTTTCAAACACTTCATTACTAGCAGTAATACCGAAGCCACGCGGGGTAAAGCCGCCTGCATCGCTTTCTAAGGCAAATACATGCTTTTCGTTGCGCTGTTTGGCAGCATTGGCATAAGCTTTAGCCCCACGGGTGCCGTTTTCTTCATTAGCGAATAGTACAAAGCGAATGGTACGCTTTGGTTGATACCCCAACGCTTTGAATACGCGTAACACTTCTATCGTTTGCACAATGCCTGTACCATCGTCGTGAGCACCTTCGGCAACATCCCAACTATCTAAGTGGCCACCTATGGTAATAATTTCATTCGGAAATTCGGTACCACGTAATTCTGCAATTACATTATTACCAATAGTATCTGGTAGCATTTGGCCGTTTGTAAAAAGGTGTACGAATGGCTGTTGGTGCTTACCATCGAATAATTGATTAAGCAGTGTAACATCTTTTAAACCAATGGCTACAGCAGGTATTTTGGGGAAACTATCGTTGTACACAGTAGCACCTGTATGGGCATGGTTATCGTACGCGTGTGTCATGCTGCGAACCATTACAGCTACTGCGCCATAACGAGCTGCTTTGCTTGGCCCAGTAGAACGATAAGTAGCATTTTTACCATAAGCCTTGAATGTTTCAATAAAAGTTTGCTCGAAAGGTGCATTGTAAAAAACAACATTCCCCTTTATTTGAGCCTTGTAAGTTTCAAGCTCATCAAAGTGATTAATGCGAATAATGCGGGCTTTAACCCCTTGCTTACCCGTACCAATAGTGTTGCCCAATGCCAAGCAGTTAAGTACTTGCGTACGAGTAATATCAAAGTTATCGCGGTATACCAACACAGCAGAATCTTTGCCGCCACGCACCCAGTGAGGTACCATACAGGGCTGCCAGTAAGCAGTATCGGCATTTAGTGCTTTAAATACTTGTAAGCCCCAACGTTCGGCTGCGGCGGCTTGCGGCGAACCGGCTAACCTACCACCAATATGTTTGGTAAGGTGGTATAGATATTCGTGTGCGGTATTACTTACAAGTATATTATCGGCAATGCTTTTAATGAAAGTACTATCGGCTATGTACTGTGCATTTACCGTAAGGTGACCCGTGGCTAAATATGCCAACATCAATAATTTTCTCATACATATGTTGTATGAGCGTAAGATAATAATTACTCGCAATGTGCATTGGCCGTAAGGCTACCATTCACCTCAAAAATGTTGCATTGAGCGAATTCATGCAACCGTAAACATATTTTATGAACTGTATGGATGTAGCATTGTTACTTTGCTGTTCAATATTTTGAGCTATGCGAATAGGTATCGTTTGTTATCCAACTTTTGGCGGTAGTGGTGTTTTAGCAACAGAATTGGGTAAAGCACTTGCCGACAAAGGACATTCGGTGCATTTTATCACGTATCAGCAACCGGTACGTTTGAATGTGTTTAATGCTAATATTTATTATCATGAGGTACGTGTTCCTACGTATCCTTTGTTTGATTATCCGCCCTACGAAGTGGCATTAGCAAGTACGATGGTAGATGTAATTAATCACCACGATTTAGACCTACTGCATGTACATTACGCGATACCCCATGCAAGTGCTGCCTATATGGCTAAGCAAATTGTAGCTAAACAAGGTAGAAATATTCCTTTTATAACCACGCTACATGGCACCGATATTACGCTGGTAGGAAAAGATAAAACTTACGAACCTGTTGTAACTTTTAGCATTAATGAAAGCGATGCTATTACCGCTGTTAGCAACAACCTACGCGACGAAACATACAAGTTTTTTCAAATAGATAAAGAGATTGAAGTTATTCACAACTTTGTTGATATTAAGCGCTATCAGAAAAAACCTTTAGATGCTTTTAGGAAGGTTATTGCACCTAATGGTGAGAAAATTTTAATGCACGCTAGTAATTTCAGAAAAGTAAAACGTGTGCAAGATGTACTGTACACCTTTGCTCATGTGGCAGCTCACTTACCTGCCAAGCTTTTAATGATTGGTGATGGCCCCGAACGTAGTGGTATGGAAATACTTGCTAGAGAGCTGCATATAGAAGAGCATGTACGGTTTGTAGGTAAGCAAGAACAAATGGAAGATATATTACTTATTAGCGATTTGTTTGTACTGCCATCTGACTATGAGAGCTTTGGCTTGGCGGCATTAGAAGCAATGGCAGCACGGGTGCCAGTACTCAGCACTAATGCCGGCGGCTTACCTGAAATTAACATACACCGCAAAACAGGTTTTATGGCCGAAGTTGGCGATGTAACTATGATGGGGCGCTATGCTGTTGAATTATTAAGCAACGAAACACTACTTGCTACGATGAAACAAGAAGCCTACGAACAAGCTTGCCGCTTTGATATTGAACAAATTGTACCTCGTTACGAACAATTGTACAGCCGCTTTTGCCGTATGGATGTATGTAATAATGTGTAGTTAATTAATGTACAGCATTCAATAGATATGGCGGTCTTCGGCCGCCATATCTATTGAATAACAATGTTGCTTACTTACCTTACGGTAAATGACTAACGCGGCTTCAACCAAAGAGATGGATTCTCGTAGCGACTGTTACCATTATTCATTACCTGAAACTCTAATTCAAATTCGTCGTCGGCCACTTCCGCTACATTGGCAAGTAATGTACCAGCTTTTACTTCTTGGCCTTTAGATACTTTAACACCATCTACCTGACTGTATACAGAAAAGTACTTACCATGGCGCACCACTACGCATTGGTAAGAACCTAATTCAATAATGTTCGCCACAATACCATCGGCTACGCACCTTACGCCAATGCTATTCTTACAAGTAATAAGCAAACCATAATTTTTACGATCTACACCAGCACTTACTTTTTGCACACCAAAATTGCCTGTTACTACACCTTCGCTTACAGGCCAAGGCAACTTGCCGCGGTTGCTTTCGAAATTGAGCGATAAGGTTAACCCTTCGGGCGTAGATTCAAATACGTTGTAAGTTCTATCTGATTTAGGCCTACTACCCGTTTCAATCGGAGGATTATTTAACGGTGGGTTACTACTTGTAACTGGCTTAGTATTGCCCGCTGTAGCAGTACTTGGTTTGTTTTTTTCTGCTTCTTTACGGCGGCGTTCATCTTCTGCAAGTTTTGCAAGCCTTTGCCGCTCGGCCTTTCTAGCCTCTTCTTCTTCGCGGCGAATAATAGCTGCTAATGCCTGTCGTAATTTTTGGCGTTGTTTTTCTCGTTCGGCTACTTGCTTTGCAATTTCTTTTTCGCGGCCTTGTAGTTGTTCTACTACTTTCTTTTGCTCATTTCTATCTTGCTCTAATACATTCAATTGGTTATTTTGCTCGTTGAGTGTTTTGCTTTTATCTCGTTTGCTATTAGCTAAAGATTGGTTTTTTTGAGTAAGTAGTTGTTGTGTTTGTGCAATGGTTGCAGCTTGTGTTTCGCGGTATTGGCGATAACTTTTTAAGTAAGCTACACGCTTTACAGCATCGTTAAAACTTTGAGCACTGAATAAAAAATTCAAATAATCGTAGTTACTTCTGTTTTTATAAGCAAATACAAGGCTTTTGGCATACTGTTGTTTGAGTGTATCCAGCTCTCTACGCAGGCGATTCATTTCGAGCTGTGTTAGATAAATTTCATCATCGAGGCGGCGCAGCTCTCTACTAATATTGTTAATGAGTTCTTCTCTTGCTTTAATTTTTCGTTGTACCACTGCTAGTTCTGCTAGCGATGTTTTTTTGTTGTTTTTAATTTCTGCAAGGGTTTTGTTAAGCTCGGCCAGTTCGCGTTGCAGTTCTTGTTGCTTCTTTTGAATTTCTTCTTTAGTAGGTTGTGCCCATGCTAGGGTACAACTACCTAAACAAAGAAGTATGATGCATATAAATCGGCTCATGATAATCATTAGGAATTTAATGTAAAGCAACTATTTACCGTAAGGTGTACTTACAACGCTTTAAACGTTGCAATATTACATACGCTTGTATTTTGATGGTACATTAAAAGGAAAGGTAAGTGGCTGATTGAATGTATAATTTTTAAACTCTAACGTAACATCGAGTTTGCTTTTTTCGGCTACTGAAATTTCACGGTTGGTGGCAAATGCTATGTTATTCATGTATTCATAATTGCTGTAACGTATTACACAGGTTCGGTTGCGTAGTTCGTTGGCATCGTCGAGCTTGCTGAGTACTACATTAAAATTGTTATCAAGGGTTATCAAGTGTTTGAAAACATCGCCTAGCATGAGTAGCATTAAGCCATCGTCGTTTTTCTTGTAAGAAATAATGTTATCGTTCACAAAAACCGGATTTCCAATAATTACATCTTGCAAGCCCTGAAAATCGAGCGGTAGTTCTGTAAGTTCTTGTAAGTACTGAATGCTACGTACTTGTAATCGGTTTTTCAATTTATTCATTAGGTACACACTGTCGCGGGTTACGAGCAAGCGATACCCTTCGATACCCAACTGATTGAGCGACACCCATATAACGCTATCTTTTTTCATGCGTATGAAGGCAGTGGCTTGTCCGCCGCCGCTAGCATCGTTATATTCTACTTTTACTTTAGCATAAAAAGTATTGAATGTGATAGTATGCCGGACAATTTGTTGGTACCAATCTCTCAGAATACCCGAACTATCAACTTTGGCTATACTATCTACCACTACACGTTGTACTGTATCCTTACTGGTAACTGCTATTTCAATTTTTTGAGCTCGTTTTACTGGCCTGCAAGCTACCAGCGATAATAAAAGTACGAGCAGGTATAAAGGCGTTTTTTGCATATTTCGATCATTTACCGGTACTACCAAAACCGCCTTGCCCGCGGTCGGTTGCATCGAGTATAGTTACAGGTATCCATTGCACTTGTGTTACTGCTTGCACCACCATTTGTGCAATACGCATACCTGGTTCAATAGTTTGAATAGTGTTGCTTAGATTAATGAGTATTACTTGAATTTCTCCACGGTAATCGGCATCTATGGTACCAGGCGTGTTCAAACAGGTAATACCATGTTTAATAGCAAGCCCACTACGTGGTCTAATTTGTGCTTCATAACCTTGCGGTAAAGCAATATGCAAACCGGTAGGAATAAGCTTACGTTCTAGTGGTTCTAAATGTATTGGGTCAGTAATATTAGCCTGCAAATCCATACCGGCACTACCGGCAGTAGCGTATTTCGGTAATGGATATTGACTTTTATTAATTATTTCTACGGAGAGCATCGTACAAAACTACAAGTGTTGGTGACTGAATTTGTTAGCGGCATGTTATAACAACATTTACACTTGTTGTAACAACACGGTAGCATAGGCTACTAAACCTTCTTCGCGGCCTACAAAGCCCATTTTTTCGGTAGTGGTGGCTTTGATAGAAACGTCATTTACCGTAAGGTTAACTATACCTGCAATGGCAGCTTGCATGTCAGGTACGTGCTTTTTAATTTTTGGTGCTTCAAGGCATACACTACTATCAATATTCACTAATTTATAACCCTTTGCTTGAATGAGTTCGTAAGTTTTGGCTAACAAAATTTTGCTATCAATATTTTTATAGGCCTGGTTGGTATCGGGAAAGTGTACGCCAATATCGCCAAGTGCTAATGCCCCTAACATAGCATCGCAAATGGCATGCAATAGCACATCGGCATCGCTATGGCCTAATGCACCTTTTGCGTGTGGTATTTGTACGCCACCTAACCAAAAATCGCGGCCCTCTACCAACTGATGAAAATCGATACCGAAACCAATTCTAAAACTCATAATGTTGTGTTTGCGAAATAATAAATGCACTAAAAAAGCGAAGGTAGTTGTAACCTCCGCTTGTTGTATGCTTGTGGATAATGGCTGTTACCTTACGGTAAATGTAAAAATGCTACTTACCAGCCTCATCTAAATTGAATGTTAAACCAAAGCGAATGGTGTTACTTAATGGGTTTCTTGTAACCCCTTGTCCGCTTGGTACAATATAGCTGAAGTTGAGTTCAAATACATTGTAACGGATACCTAAACCAGCTGTTACATAACTACGATTACCTTTCATTTTGTTTTCGTAATGGTACCCGGCACGGGCAAAAAACTGATTATTATAAGCATACTCGGCACCTACGCTCCAAATAATTTCTTTAAACTCTTCGCTAAAGCCACCTGGCGCATCACCAAAACTTTTAAGCCAACTACCAAATACACCTTGGTTGCGATAATCGGCTAAGGCTGCGCTATCGGCGGTTGGATCTTGTGTTGCAACAGGTGGTGTAGGTACTAAAAGTTTGTTCATTTCTACGCCTATCATTATTTTATTCTCCTCATCAATAGCCTTGTGGTAGGCAAATCCAATACCAAAGTTGGCAGGAATATAATCTCTTGTTAGGGCGTTATCGGTATAGTTGATTTTAGAACCTAAATTAGAAAGTGCCACACCATAGGTAATACCATTACCTGCATCGTCTAGCCCGTTATGGAAGAAAGTTAAATCGGCAGCAACTGCATTACCAGCTTTATAATTCACGCCATTCACAACGGCACCATTGGCTAGGTTGCTATTGATATAACGCAAAGCAATGCCGAGTGCATTTTTATTACCAACCTTACGGCTGTAACCAAAATCGATCGCAAACTCACGTGGGCGACTACCACCAAGACTATTACCGGCGAAGTCAACAAAATCTATACTACCTAGGTTAAAGTAGCGTAAGCCCATGCTTAGTGTTTGCTCTTCATCGAGTTGATAGAATCCACTTAAAGCAATGAGTGATACATCTTTGGTAATATCTCTTAACCATGGTGTATAGGTTACCGCCAAACCTGATTTTTGGGTTGAAAACGGCAATTTGGCCTGATTGAAGAAAGATGATGCAGCATCGGGTGTAGTAGCAATGCCCATTTCTGCCATACCGCCGGCACGTGCATCAGGTGGTACACGTAAGAAGGGTACTGCCGTGGTTACAATGTTCATTTGTCCGTCGGCAGCTTGCCCATGAACAATATTCAAGGTTCCTACAGCCAATAATGCTACAGCAGATAATTTCAGCAACTGTTTTTTCATTCGTACTATAATTGTTATGCAATTGAAATGGTACTTAGCAACGATGTAGTGCGTTTGGTTAGCACTTCCATTTACCGTAAGGTAGTAACCATCGTTACAGAAGTAGGTGGGTATAATTTTGCTTCGATAAACTTTTTTTTTGTACCAAATCTATAGTAACGACAAATATATAGGCTAAAGTGCTGTGTGGTAGTAAAAAATCTTACTGATAACTTTGTAAAACGGATTTGGGCCTTTATGAACAGTTTTTATAAGTAGTTACACAAAATCGGTTATATTCGCCTGCATATTTTTCACAATAAACAAAGTATAATACCGTTTTATACGTACAAAACTCGCTGAATAATGTTAAGAGGACTCAGAAACACCACATTATTATTGACTGCTGTTGCTGCGTTTGGCGCCTGTAAAAATGGTGGTTTGTTCAAGAAAAAACCTGAACAATCGAGTGTTACAGGTTGGAATTACAA
Source organism: Chitinophagaceae bacterium (assembly GCA_046296295.1). Lineage (GTDB taxonomy): Bacteria > Bacteroidota > Bacteroidia > Chitinophagales > Chitinophagaceae > UBA10646. The sequence goes on from JBKBLG010000002.1 coordinate 152,260, forward strand.
CGATAAAAACCAGGGTGGTTTTAGCGTTGTGAAGCCTAAAGACATCAAAACAGGCCCAGGTTTGGTGTTTGTGCAAGGTGGTACTTTTACTATGGGTGCGACGCAAGAAGATGTAATGGGCGATTGGAACAACATTCCACGACGGGTTACGGTTAACTCTTTTTTTATTGATAAAACAGAAGTAGCGAACGTTCATTACCGTGAATATCTATACTGGGTTGAAAATGTATTTCAAGACGAACAATACAAAGCTGTTGTAGACGGTGCTAAACCAGATACATTAGTTTGGCGTTCTGAATTAGGGTATAATGAGCCTTATGTTGAGTACTATTTCCGTCACCCAAGCTATAACTACTATCCAGTAGTAGGTGTAACTTGGAAACAGGCGTACGATTTTTGTATTTGGCGTACTGACCGTGTGAACCAACTTGAGCTAATTAAACGTGGTTTTCAAAATAAAAATGCTGTAAAGCAAGAACTTAATGGTGGTGGGCAAGATAATTTTAATACCAAGAGTTATTTAATGGGCGAATATCAAGGTGTACCAGGTAAGCCTAAGAAGAATGGTTTGAAAGATGCACAGGGCCGCCCTCGTAATTTCGTGAAATTTGAAGATGGTATCTTATTACCTGACTATCGCCTACCAACTGAAGCTGAGTGGGAATATGCTGCATTAGGCTTAATTTCTGAAAACCCGATGCCTCGTAAAGGTGAGAAAAAGCGTGGTGAGGAATTGATTGCCAACAAACAAATCTACAGCTGGAAAAACGATGGTTACGATAACTTACGTGCTACCCGCCGTGGTGCTTGGCAAGGTGCCATGCTAGCTAACTTTAAGCGTGGAACAGGTGATTATATGGGTGTTACAGGTGGTTTGAACGACCGTAGTGCCTACCCTAGCACCATCCAAAGTTTCTTCCCGAATGGATTTGGATTGTTTAACATGAGTGGTAACGTGAGTGAGTGGGTTGCCGATGTGTATCGCCCTCTTAACGTTGATAACGATGATATTAACCCTTACCGTGGTAACATTTTCAAAACAGTTGATAAAAGTGGGGGTGAAGGTAATTTAAGAGATAGCCTCGGTCGTATTAAGTATATCCCTGAAAACGATAGTACACTTAAAACACGCCGCAACTATCAGCGCCATTATGCCCTTAACTTCTTAGATGGTGATAGCCTTAGCAATTCTACTTATGGTTACGGTGTTACAACACTTATCAGTGATAGAAGCCGCGTAGTAAAAGGTGGTAGCTGGAATGATATGCCTTATTGGCTAAGCCCTGGTAGCCGCCGCTTCTTAGAAGAAGATCAGAGTAGTAGCACTATTGGTTTCCGTTGTGCTATGACACACTATGGTGCACCAGAAGGTAATAAAACCAAGAACGGTAACTTCTTCCCTAGCCGCCGTCCGAAAAAATAAATCAAACGATTTTGTATAAAAAAACCACCTGCAACAAAGGTGGTTTTTTATTGCCAGTAAGTTTGCATTAACACAACCAATTTAATATTGTATGTATACCGATATTACAACCTTATACCAACACTTCTTACAACATCGCCAAATTGCAACAGACACTCGCAAGCTTACACCTGGTTGCATTTTTTTTGCGCTAAAAGGTAACCATTTCAATGGTAACCAATTTGCATTGCAAGCATTAGCACAAGGTGCAGCTTTTGCTGTAGTAGATGAACTTGTAGATGCCAACAACCCACGTTTATTATTAGTACCCGATGTATTAACAGCACTCCAACAACTCGCCAAACACCACCGAAGCCAATTAAACATACCTGTAATAGCCATTACCGGAAGTAATGGAAAAACCACTACAAAAGAACTAGTGCATGCAGTACTGAGCAGCCATTTCAAAACCAGCACTACAGTAGGAAATTTGAACAATCATATTGGTGTGCCACTCACCTTATTGGCAATACCAACCGATTCCGAAATAGCAGTGGTAGAAATGGGCGCTAACCACCAAAAAGAAATTGAAGGCTACTGTGTGTACACTCAACCTACACATGGCATCATTACTAACTGCGGTAAGGCACATCTCGAGGGCTTCGGCGGCATAGAAGGCGTTCGAAAAGGCAAAGGTGAATTATATAATTACATCAAAACACACGAGGGAACCATATTCGCCTACAGCGATTACGATTACCTGCATCAAATGAGCAATGGTATACAACGCATTGTATGGTATGGCACACAAGCAGGTAATGTAACGGGCCATGTTATTACCAGTGAGCCATTTTTGCAAGTAGCGGTTACCAGCGGCACCTCATTTACGCAAGTGAATACCCAACTCGTGGGGGCTTATAACCTACCTAACGTATTGTGTGCAATTGCAGTAGGGCAGCATTTTGGGGTACCTTACGGTAAAATAGAAAGCGCCATTCGTAATTACACACCTGGCAACAGCAGATCGCAGCTAATACAGTGGAACGGTAATCAGGTAATACTAGATGCCTACAATGCCAACCCTACAAGCATGAAAGCTGCTATTGAAAATTTTGCAGCCCTGCACGCCACCCAAAAAGTAGTTATAATTGGCGGTATGATGGAACTAGGCGAAGCAAGTGTTGCAGAACATACAGCCATTATTGCACTATTACAACAATACCAATGGCATAGAGTAGTACTGGTAGGCGGCGATTTTGCAGCAGTAGCACATTCATACTTATATTTCAACAATGCGAGCGAAGCTGGCACTTGGTTACACGAACAACAGTTTAACAATGCATATTTGCTCATTAAAGGCAGCCGTAGCATGCAGATGGAAAAAGTATTACAGCCCCTGGCACAGTAGCGTAACCAAAGTCACGGATTGAGTAATACACACTTCAGATATTTACAGTGTAAAAAATGCTATATGTTATATCGCCACTCTCGCAAAAACTTTTTTCCACTCATTGTCAGGTTGCTTTATAGCATTCCATTGTGGTGGGTAGCTATTGCCTATCGTTCATGGCCTGCGGCTATAATTGGTGTAGTATTAGTAGCTGCGGCCTTCGTAGGACATTTCACACAGAAGGGCTGTGGTTACGATGGCAGTAGCTGCCAACGTTAATCGCGTATCTTTGCGCTGCTAACTTATATTTAAAAGTAATTCTTATTATGCCAGAACAACCCGCAAAAAGAAATTATCTGCTCAGCGTATTGCAATGTAAGTGCCCACGCTGCAGAGAAGGTAACATGTTTGTTGACCCTCACCCTTATCATTTAAAAACCTATATGAATATGAACGAGGCTTGCCCGGTATGCGGCCAGCCTACAGAAATTGAAGTAGGCTTTTACTATGGTACTGCTTATGTTAGTTATGCACTTACAGTTGCTTTTTCAGTATCTACCTTTGTAGCTTGGTGGGTATTGATAGGGTTTTCACTCTACGATAATAGAATATTTTATTGGCTTGGTTTAAATGCCGTTTTAATGCTTGTATTACAACCCGTTTTTATGCGTATTAGCCGTAGTATTTGGTTAAGCTGGTTCGTTAAATACGATCCTGAATGGAGCCAACACAAACTCGGCAACTTTGAACGTGTAATTGATGCTCATAAAGGTAATTGGTAATTAGCGTTATTGCTTTTACCGTAAGGTACACTTACGTAAATGATTGCATGAAGGCATTCATATACTTACTTTTTTATTCGCCTCGCTTTTTATAAGCTACCAACAACACAATGCCCGTAACACATGCAATTGGCCCTGCATACCAGGGGAAAATAATATCTTTTCGTTGGTAGTTAACTACTTGTGCATTGCCGTAGTTAGCAATGGTATTTTTTTTCTCCCAATACCAGGTTCCTTTGTACATCATGTACAAGCCTAAAATAATGAATACAATTGCTAAAAAACGCATACTGCAAAGTTGCTGCGATTCATTACACTAATGATAGAAAAGTTTTGCTTCCATTTTTTTATCGTGCCCGTAGATATCTTTTCTAAAATTAAGCTTTCCATCTTGATCAACCCATGCTGTGAAATAGCCAATAAATACCGGTATTGTAGGCTGTAGCGTTACCCATTTTTCTTGTGCTTGATGCATGGCATTATAAATGCTTGTACTATCCCAAGCGGTATTGTTACGTAGTAAATATTGTGCTAACCAAGCCGGCTCTCCTACACGAATACAACCATGGCTAAAGCTGCGATTAGTAGCGTTAAATAATCCTCGATTGGGTGTGTCGTGTAAATAAATGTTGTAATTATTAGGAAACAAGAACTTCACCAAACCAAGACTGTTACTGCCGCCTGGCTTTTGCCGAATCATTGGCAACGATGCAGTACCTCCATAAACCTCCATATTGTTACGAGCTAAATAATTAGGATCTCGCTGCATAGCTGGTAGCAACTCTTTTTGTACAATACTGCTAGGTACATTCCAATAAGGACTAAATACTATATATTTTAGTCTGCCTGAAAATATAACGGTGCTATTAGCAGAAGTACCTACAATTACACGAATATCTTTTACCAACTTTTTATGTTCAAAAATGTGCAATCGATACTCAGGAATATTAACTAATATGTACACGCTATCTTCTATTTTAGGCATCCAACGTACACGCTCCATGTTAATACGAATTTGTTTGATACGCTTGCTAATACTGTCGTTCAATTCGCTAAGCATGGTTTTTCCGATAACACCATCGGTTGTTAAGCCATAGCGCTTCTGAAAACCCTTTACCGCAGCTTCAAAAGCTGCATCGTAATAAGGTGTAGTATCTTTAACAGCATAATCACCATACACATATAGGCGTTCTTTTATGGCTTTGATGGCGGCGGCACTATCGCCTTTACGTAAGTTGGTTGCACTCAAGGCAATTGGTTGATGATCCCAATCGTACTGTTTTTGTGCTGCCAAAAGTTTCACTAAATAATCTCGAAGTGCTTTATACTGCGGGTTTAATGGCTCATAATTGTTGTTAGTACTATCTAGCTCTTGCTCTAAAATACTCGCTAGCGCAATTTTTTTTCTTGGAATAAACCAACCCAATTCGCTTACATCAATATCGGCACCTTTATAGATGCTTTTAGCATAGTTGAAGAACTGTCCGGTAAGCAACAACTCGTTCCGCAACTGATCTTGCTGGGTAAGGTTTTTGAGCCTATCGTTACGTTGAACGGCTGCCATCAATCGTAATGTTTCAGGCCGTATTAATGTGCTATCAATTTCTGCATCTAAAGCATTGCTTAGTGCATGTATAAAACTTACAGCTTCAGATGTAATACCATCGCAATCGAACCATGCAAATTGAAAATTTCGTTGTTTATAAAAGTCAAAATAATCGGGTGCATAATTGCTATTCAACGAATCTGATGCTAAAAATTGTGCCAGTGCAGTACTATCGAAAAAGAAGTTATTAAAACTTGTTGTTGTATTAATGGTTGTGTCAACTACTACTGGCTTTCGTTCTCTTTTTTTCAGATTACATCCAGCTAATAGCAGTACAGTAATACACAACAAAGCGTAGTAACGATTCATGAAATTCACGTTGGGCTTACGTAAATATACATGCATATATTAAGCAAATTGTAATAATGTGGCACCAATAATACCCGCGGTTTCAGTTCTCAGTCGCGTACTACCTAAACTTACTGGTGTATAGCCTTTTGCTAAGGCTTCAGATACTTCCTCGGGTGAAAAATCGCCTTCAGGACCAATATATAAAGTACATTTATTGGGTATGCTACAACGTTGTAATGGTATTTTTTCAGCAGCATAACAGTGTGCAATAAAGCCAACTTCGCTATCGAGTGATGCCAACCTTGCGGTAAATGAGATAGGCTCATGCAATACAGGTAACCATACTTGCTCGCTTTGCAACATAGCTGCCACTAAAATTTGCTGCATACGATCGAATCTAAAATGCTGCTTTTCAGTTCTATCGCATTTTAGTGGAACAATAGCAGTAATACCTAATTCTGTTGCTTTTTCAAGCATCCATTCGAAGCGACTAGCGTTTTTTAGCAGACTAATTGCCAAGGTATGTTGCTTTGCCGGCAATGGTAACTGCTGTACACTTTCTATTTGAACAATACTTTCTTTTTTAGTTACTTGGGTTAAAACTGCTCTTACTAACAAGCCTAACCCATTGGTAAGGTGCATAGCCTCCCCAATTTGCATACGCAATACTTGAACCGCATGTTTATGGGTTTCAGAGCTTAGCAAATGGTGGTGTGCTGTTGCTGCAATATTGGGTTCATAAAAAAAAGGAAGTTGCATAACATTACTTTAAGCCCCAATTAGAATGGTGCATCTTCTTCTAAGCCTTCATCAAACTCACCTGTATTCATACGGCTACCCTGTATGAAAAACCTACCGCCACTATTGCTATCAGGTACAAAACCACCGCCGGCAGAGGCACCACCAGTGGGTAAGTTAGGTCTGAAGCCACCACTACCACCAAAGCGTGGATAGCCACCATCGGCATTGCGATCTTCAAATTTTTGTATCTCAAGCTTTGCATGCAATATCACGGTATCGAGGCTACCATTACGGTGCTTTGCAATTTTAATATGTGTTTCACCTTTAGTGCTCTCGCCCATTTCATTGGTATTCTGCTCGTAGTAATCAGGGCGATAAATGAACATTACCATATCGGCATCTTGTTCAATCGCACCAGATTCACGCAAGTCGCTCAACTGCGGTATTTTGCTTTCTTTACGACTTTCAACAGCACGACTTAACTGGCTCAGTGCCAAAATAGGAATATTGAGTTCTTTCGCCAGCTGCTTTAACCCACGGCTAATACCACTAATTTCTTGCTCACGGTTACCGTTGCGGTTATCGTTACTACCACTCATTAACTGCAAATAGTCAATGATAATCATACCAACATTGTACTTACTTACCAAGCGGCGAGCTTTGGCTCTGAATTCAAAAATATTCAGGGCCGCAGTATCATCAATGTATATTGGTGCTTGCTCTAAACGTTTGATACCTTTTGTATGCAACTGCTGATATTCATGATCTTCTAGCTTACCACGGCTAATTTTTTCCATGGGTATCTCACTCTCAGCACTTAAAATACGCTGCACCAACTGAGCGGCGCTCATTTCAAGAGAAAAGAAAGCCACTGGTGTAGGTCTACTACTGTTAAGCGCAGCATTACGTGCCAGGTTTAGTGCGAATGCCGTTTTACCCACAGCAGGGCGTGCAGCAAGAATAATTAAGTCGCTCGGTTGCCATCCGAAAGTTATCTTATCTAATGTTGGGAAGCCACTAGGCACACCCGAAATATCTTCTGTTCTTGCTCGTAATTCTTCAATTCTGTTCACGGCTTCGGCAAGTGCGTTGGTCATTTGCTTGAAGTCGCTCTTGAGAAAGTTATTGGTGATTTGATAGATCTTATCTTCTGCATCATCCATCAAATCAAACACATCTGTACTGTCTTCATAAGCTTTTGAAATAATTTCAGTGCTTACACGAATCAGTTCACGTTGAACGAAACGTTCTTTTACGATACGGGCATGTGCTTCAATGTGGGCAGTACTAACTACTACGTTAGTGAGTTTTGAAATATAGTAAGGCCCGCCTACCATATCTAACTCTTCACGTTGTTTCAAGCATTCGGCAACGGTAAGTATATCTACCGGTTGCATATTATTCACCAGTTGTGTAATGGCTCTAAAAATGCGTTGATGAGCATCTACATAAAAACAATCGGCATGTATAATTTCTGCAACTACATCGAAGGCCCCCTTTTCAATGAGCAGTGCACCAAGTATAGCCTCTTCTAGTTCTCTGGCTTGTGGCGGTACTTTGCCATACACCATAGTACTTAAATCGAGGTTTTGTTTATTACGGCGACTAACGCCTTTCCTGTCTTTATTGATATTGAGTCCGTTCATGAATTAAGTTGATCGATGTTGCCTATACAATACCCTTTTGCGTATTACCGAAATGTTAATGGGCACAAAGGGGAGGCAATATGGAAAGCATTTTTGGCCTCAAAAAATTTTTCATCAACCTTATTAATGCACTTTTTACAGCAGGTAATCACCAGCTTTCGCACATCAAAAAACACTTTATCCACTGCTTTTTACCGCTTATGCACAATATAACATTTTTTTCCGCACAAAGGGTGGCGAAATTCACATTTTAAGGTGATAAAAAAAATTTGAAAACTTCTTGGTTGGTATTGGCTTTTACACTTTCGTAAATGATCGTTCAAATATTTACCGTAAGGTAGTTACCGTTCCTACTTGATGCAGGCAAATCATTGGTAACACATGCCAATAGGCACAAATTTGGGCAAATACTGATGTAGTGTAGCGAATACGCTTATTTTTGCAGCGCCAGGCCATTATATGTACTGGCTTTTTTTCGCTTGTAACCAAAGTGAGCAGTTTAAACTATTGGCATGATTCATCCACATACCTACATTCATCCGAATGCTAAGTTGGCGCAAAACGTAAAAATCGATCCTTTTACCGTTATACATCAAGACGTAGAAATAGGCGAAGGCACATGGATTGGTAGCAATGTTACCATTATGGAAGGTGCTCGCATTGGCCGTAATTGTCGCATCTTCCCTGGTGCAGTAATTGCAGCCATACCACAAGATCTGAAATTTGCTGGCGAACGAACTTATGTTGAAATTGGCGATAATACCACCATTCGAGAGTTTGTAACCATTAACCGCGGTACCATAGATCGTGGTAAAACAAAAGTTGGCGATAACTGTCTTATCATGGCTTATAGCCATCTTGCACACGATTGTGTGGTAGGCAACAACTGTGTACTTAGCAATAGCATTCAAATGGCAGGCCACGTTGTGGTTGGCGACTGGGTAATTATTGGTGGCGTTAGCGCAGTGCACCAATTTGTACACATTGGGAGCCATGCCTTTATTGCAGGTGGCAGCTTGGTAAGTAAAGATGTTCCTCCATTTATTAAAGCCGTTCGTAACCCTTTAAGCTTTGGCGGCGTTAACAGTGTAGGTTTAAAACGCCGTGGCTTTACCCTACAGCAAATCAATTATATCGGCGATATTTATCGCACTATTTATAGCAAGGGTATGAACACCAGCCAAGCACTTGAATACATTGAAGAAGAACTACCCGCCACCGATGAACGTGATGATATTGTAACCTTTATCCGCGAAAGTGGTAGAGGTATCATTAAGCGTTACACCAAAGGTGCTAACGATGAAGATTAACTTATGCTACGCATAACAGCCCACCAACTCGGCAAACGCTTCAATCGCGATTGGATTTTCAAAGGTTTTAATTACACTTTTGAGCAAGGCCGAGCCTACGCTATTACCGGCAATAATGGCAGCGGCAAAAGTACTTTATTACAAGTACTTGCCGGTAGTATGGAGTTGAGTGAAGGTACCCTTACGGTAAATGACAACGCTAACACCATTTCTACCGAAGCACTTAGCCAACACCTTACTATTGTAGCCCCGTATTTAGAATTGATCGAAGAAATGACAGCTACGGAAATGCTACAATTTCACTTTCAGTTTAAACCTCAACTACCGCATCATAGCATTGAACAAATAATAGACGCAGTACAACTTTCACATGCCGCTCATAAACAGATACGCTATTATAGTAGCGGTATGAAGCAACGCATTAAGCTAGCACAAGGGTTTTTTGCCCATGTTCCTATTTTAATGCTCGATGAACCTTGCAGCAATTTAGACCGTACCGGATACGAACTTTATCAGCAACTTATTGCAGCACATGCTCACTCAAAGCTCATTATTGTGTGTAGCAATGAAACAGAAGAGTATCAGTTTTGTAACGAAGTAATTGCTATGGCACAGTACAAATAAGGTAGTCGCTATAAAATAGGCCGTATTTGCTTGCCTAATGCCTTTTTCTTGTAATTTCACGCCGCCTAAAAACGTTGCATTATTGCTGCCTAAAGCTGTAATAGTACAAGTGTGCGACGCAACCATTGTTGAGCATAGAACGTTAGTTAGGACAATAAGAAGAAGCAATCCATCCAAACAAAACATTCAAAACCAATTTTTAGAATGGCCGAAGTAATTCTGATGCCTCGCTTGAGCGATACGATGACGGAAGGTGTTATTGCCGCCTGGCACAAAAACGTTGGTGATACAGTAAAACAAGGCGATATACTAGCCGAAATTGAAACCGATAAAGCCACTATGGAGCTGGAAAGCTATAAAGAAGGTGTGCTTTTACATATCGGCACACCCAATGGCGGCAAGTTACAAGTGAACGATTTATTAGCCATTATTGGTACTACCGGCGAAGATATTAGCAGCTATATTAATGGGTCAGCCAATACAGCACCCACCACTACAGCCCCTACTGAACCCACACCTGCTACTGCCCTAGCAACACCTGTAACAGCAGCGGCAACAGTAGATTACAGCAAGATGGAAGAAGTAGTGTTAATGCCTCGCCTAAGCGATACAATGACGGAAGGTGTTGTTGCAAGCTGGATTAAAAACATTGGTGATGCTGTTAAAAAAGGCGATATACTAGCCGAAATTGAAACCGATAAAGCTACCATGGAGCTAGAAAGCTATAAAGATGGCATTCTCTTATACCAAGGTGCTAAAGCAGGCGAAAAAATTCAGGTAAACGATTTATTGGCCATAATTGGCAAAGATGGCTTAGATGTTACAGCCATTGTAAATGGATTAAAAAATGGAGGTGCGGCTGTTGTTACAGCAAGTGAACCGGCTGCTAGTACCCCAACTATCACAAGTACTCCTGTTCCAGAAGTTGTTGTAGTGAATGAAGGCCGCATTTTTGCGAGTCCGCTAGCGAAGAAAATGGCTGCCGAAAGAGGAATAGATTTGCGCTACGTTAAAGGTAGTGGTGATAACGGACGTATTACACGTACTGATATTGAGAACTACACCCCGGCTAACGCTACTGTTGCGGCGGCAGCACCTACAGTTAGCCCTGTAACTACTGCTGATGTAACACCAACACCTGCTGCAACCAAAACAACCGGCAATACAAGTGCCGGCTTCGAAAGCTACGAAGAAGTACCTGTAACGCAAATGCGTAAAACCATTGCACGCCGATTAAGCGAAAGCTTATTCACCGCACCACACTTTTACCTAACAATGAGTATTAACATGGATGCTGCTATTGCAACCCGTGCTAAACTCAACGAGCTAAGCCAAGTGAAAATTAGCTTTAACGATATGGTCATTAAAGCCGTGGCAGCATCATTAAAACAGCATCCAAAAATCAATAGTAGTTGGCTAGGCGATAAAATTCGCACCAACCATCACGTAAATATTGGTGTTGCTGTAGCAGTAGATGAGGGCTTACTGGTACCAGTAGTTCGTAACGCCGATACCAAGGGATTAAGTCAGATTGCTACCGAAGTGAAAGCTTACGCACAAAAAGCAAAAGATAAAAAATTACAACCCAGCGATTGGGAAGGAAGCACCTTTACCATCAGCAATTTAGGTATGTTTGGTATTGATCAATTTACCGCCATTATTAACCCGCCCGATGCATGTATTTTGGCAGTAGGTGGTATTAGCCAAGAGCCTATTGTTAAAGACGGACAAATTGTACCTGGTAATATTATGAAAGTTACGCTAAGCTGCGACCATCGTGTGGTAGATGGTGCAACAGGTGCGGCATTTTTACAAACGCTTAAGAGCTTATTAGAAGAGCCATTACGCATGTTGGTATAATGCTTTAGGCTGTACAGCATTTACCGTAAGGTATGAAAATATAAAAGTGGGGCCGATACAAAGTATCGGCCCCACTTTTAATATAGTGTTGTTTAAGCCTTACGGCAAATAATAAAGCACAGCAACACAGTGTTATTATAGTTTTTCAACATCGTGCTGTACGGGGTCATAGTCGGCGTTAATATGCCCGAACTCGTGAATATATACCTGTACAATCAGCAAAAACATAGCGATAAGAATAGGGCCAAAAATCAACCCTATAAAACCAAACATAGGCACACCAATAATAACCCCCAGCATGGTAATAAGCGGATGGGTATCGCCCATTTTTCGCTGAAACCAAATACGAAATACATTATCGGTAACTCCAATTACTAAAAAGCCCCATGCTAGAATGCCCACACCACGCCAAGTACTTTCTGCAAGCATAATTAAACCCAATGGAATGTAGGCCAAAGCAGATCCTACGAAAGGAACCATAGAGGCCAGAGCGGTAAGAACACACCAAAACAAGGGATCATTGGCTCCAAAAATCAAGTATCCTAATAGGCCCACCAAGCCCTGAGCTATGGCAATTAAAGGCATTCCTATGGCATTACTTTTCACCAACGCATCTAACTGAGTACCCATGCGCCTGATATTGCTATTATGTAGTGGTAAAAAACGATATAACCAACGCTCCATTTCAACGCCACTTACTAACATGAAATAGAGAAAGAAATACATTAAGAAAATAGTAGTGATACTATTGAATGTAGCACCTACCACACTAGGTAATACATCGGCCATGGTGGTTACTGCTTTTTGTAGGTTCTGTTTGGTTATAATTTGTATTTGATAGTCGATCTCAATTTGCTGAAAAAATTGCTCAGTTATACGTGCTAATTGTGCACTATGCTGTACTGCGTAATTGATTTTACTCGATACCATTGTAGCCAGTACATAAATAGGTACCAATATAACAATGAAGCTTAGCAGCATCAGTAACAATGCTGCCCAATGCCGCTTCCACTTGTTGCGATATACCAGCTTACGCATGTAAGTACGCATTAGCATGTACAAGGTTACAGCACCTAAAGCTGCTGGTATAAAACCAAGCATTTCTACAAACAATAGTGCTGCCAAGCCTATAATAACAGCTAGATATACAATTTGCCGAAGCTTGTTATTATTTAAATATTCGGGGTGTGACATATAACTAATGTACTTACGTAAATAGTACCGTAAAGTACATGCAATTATTTTTAAAACTTCAAACCATTTACACAACGTACTTGGTTAGCATAAGCAGAACGATGCCGCAAACTTGCTTTATACCCAATGGTAAGCTCTAAACCACCTTGCCACTGACTTGCAGACCGTAATGTACTCACATTAACATCATAACTCACACCAATCATCAGCCGCTTAATATCCATTTTCATAACAGGTATCAGTGCATCGTTCCAACGATACATCGCACCAAAGTATAGCGTAGTTCCCCAATCTTCATTGTAGTTTCTTGCTATTTCTGTACCATACAAAAACCCTCCTAAAAATTGACGGTGCCCTCCTTGCGTAAAATAATCGGCAAACATTACCAGATTATTAACCTCCGATGTTTGCATGCTTACCCCAGCATTAAACACCAGCTTAGGATTCAGAAATACATCGCTATTACTGGTATAAAAAGCTACTTTAGGTTTATTAAAATGAAAGTAACCCGCACCTACATAATATTGTAATTCTTCGCCCCAGCTACTGGTATAGCTTAATCCTAAGCTTGCATCCCAATAGCTGAACCCTGTTCTTTCAAATGTTTGTACGGGTGCTGTTGGATTAAACTGACCTCCGAAATATTGTTCATCCATTTGGAGTTTGGTAGGATCGAACTGACTGTTCACTGGCCCTGCCATAAAGGCTACACTTAAATAATCGTCATAATTAGCACTCAGGCTCTTATGAAAGTTGAGTACCGGCAATACTTGTGTTCGTTTTAACCGAATATCGCCTGCGACGTCGTGTGTAGTTTGTAATCCTAAGGTAATCCAATCGCCATATTGGTTAAATGGAATTTTATATTCTAATCCGGCACCGCCTGTTTGAAAGGGAACAGATACTTGCCCCCATTGACTTCGGTACATACCACTCATACGAATATCGGCATTGAACACACCCGCCAAAGCTGGATTACGCAGCATAGGCATTTCGTAAAACTGGCTGAATGTAATGTCTTGTGCTATTACCCTTTGCGATACAACATTTACCGTAAGGTATAACAATACAAGTATATATATGAATTGCTTTTTCATTGGTTATGGTTATTTCATGAGTGCTGTGTTGCCTTTGTAAGTGTAGGTAACATCGTTATCGCATACAACCTCGCAGATATATACGTACACATCGGGAGGTGCTTTTACACCTTTAATGGTGCCATCCCAACCAGCACTAACATCGTTTGGACTAAAGTTGGCTTTTTCAAATACAACCTGACCCCACCTATTAAATACTTTAAACATTCGTATTGTTTTAATGCCTTGCCCTCTTACAACCAATTTATCGTTACGACCATCGCCATCGGGTGTAAAAGCATTGGCTATAAATACTTGTGTGTTTTCGCAAAAAGGTTTAATACATATTGTATCAGTGCCAGCACAACCAAAAATATTAGTAGCCTTCACCGCATAGCATACAGGTGTTTTTACTGTTACTACAGGTGTTGCACAATCGGTACAAGAGATGTTGATATTCGGCGACCATGCCCATGTGCTAATAGGTCCGTTTGTAACCGTTGGATTCAGTTGCTGCCTTACCCCTGTATTGAGCGTAAGTGAATCGGGGCCAATACTTACCGTTGGATACTGCCCAACTGCCACAATAATATCTACAGTATCTTGAAAGCAGTTATGGGCATCGAATCCGATTACGCGATACTGCGTTGTTGTTTGTGGAGCAGCAATAACAGTTGCAGTATTGGTGCTATTAAGCCCTAATGATGGCGACCATATATAACGCGTAGCACCAAATGCTGTTAGGGTTGTTCTATCGCCAATACATAATGTATCATCGCCTTGAACTGTAACTTGTATAGGCTGTGCTACAGTAATTAATACGGTATCGATTGTAGCGCAACCAAATGTGTTGGTGCCAGTAACAACATACTGTGTAGTAGTAAGCGGCGATGCTACCGGGTTAGCACACGTAGTACAACTTAAACTTGCATTTAACGGCTGCCAATTGTACGTATTGGCGCCAGTAGCATTGAGTTGTACCTGCTGACCACGACAGATCAACAGATCGTTTGTTGCAGTAGTTGTTGGTGTAGGATGTATCGTAATGCTGGCATTAACGGTATCGAAACAACCGAATTGCGTTCCTGCAATAAACCGAGCATTATAGTTACCAGGAGCGTTATAAATATTATTAATACGAACTCCATTCATGGTTAAGCCATTAGTGAACGACCATGTGGTAAGGCTTACACTATCGGCACTTGTAATAAGTGCATTGTATTGTACTGGCTGCCCTACGCAACCACTTGCATTGGCTATAATGGTAGCTTGTGGTGTTTTATTCACACGAATGAATGATCGTATTGTAGCTGTATCACTACAACCACTATTACTTGTTACAATCAATCGAATTGTATAATCGCCCGAAGCAGTATATCCTTTTGTTGGCTGCTGTGCACTGCTTGTAGTATTATCGCCAAAGCTCCAGTTCCAGCGAGTAATACCATTAAAGGCTCTGCTGGTATCTGTAAACCGTAGTGTTGTAGTATCGCATACTTGCGTACTACTATAACTAAACCCAGCACGTACATAATCTACTTTAATCGTATCTGCACCATTGAGTAACACAGTACAGTTACTACCATTGTACAGCGTTGCTGTTGGTATATAAGAGCCATTATTTACGTAAGTGTGAAACACAATTCTTTGATTGGTAACAAGCCGTGTACCATCGCCAAACTGATACAAAATACTATCGGTTTGTTGTGCTGTAACTTCGAAACGAACAGGTGTATTGCCGCATATAAACCCTGCATCGTAACGCCAAGTTCCCGAAGGACCGTTAACAACTATTTGTTTGCTATGCTCATATTTACAACCACCTGCATCGGTTGCAATCATAGTAGCGATATAGGTGCCAACTCGTGTATAAGTATGTTGCACAACATCGCCAGTATCAACAGTACCATCACCAAAATTCCATACAGCAAGTACACTAGGCACACTTTGATTGGTGAACCTTACGGTAAATGGAACGCAAGTACTGATAGAATCATTCACTACAAATAAGCCTGGTAGTGATGCCACCACTGTAACTTGCTTTTGAACAGTATCTCTACATGCGTTGCCGGGGCTATACTGTCGGGTTGCAATAAGATTAACATTGTAAATGCCAGGCTGTGTGTATCGTTGCCAAGGGTTGGTAAGTGTGCTAGTGTTACCATTAGCGAACGACCATAAGTAACCTGTTGCCGTATCGGTTTGATTGGTGAATAAAATACTATCGCCAACACAAGCAGTTATTGGTGTGGCAAAGAAATCGGCATTGGGCGATGCAAATACACGAACCGTTTCTATATCGGTTGTGTCACTACAATTATTGGTAGCTCTAATACGTACGGTAAAAATACCCGCTTGCTGATACACATGTGTTATGGTATCGATATTACGTGTTGTATTTAAAATATTACCATCGCCAAAATCCCAACGGAAATTGGTGGCACCATTACTTCTATTAATGAAGCGAACAGCATGAGGCGAACAGCCAGTTGCTTCGTTACCGTTAATAGCAACATCAACATTCACAGTACGTGGTGTAATTACAATAGCAAAACTGCTGGTATCGGCACCACATTCGTTCGTTGCAATAAGCGAAGCATATAACGTATCTTGTATACCACTGTTGTAAGTATGTGTTACCGTATCGGGCATGGTTGTAACCAACTGTGTACCATCGCCAAACAACCAGGTATAGGTTACATTTAATCCTTTACTGCTATTTGCAAATGTTACTACTAGCGGGCTACAGCCACTTGTTCTACTTGGTGCAAACAAGCTTTTGGGTTTGCTCTTAATACGTATAGATCTACTAAAGCTTACCGTGTCGCATTCAGAAAATGCAGTGAGTGTAACTATGTAAGTAGTATCTCCGAATGTTGGATTAGGTTGAAAAACAATTGCAGGCGGTTGTACTCCTGTATGCGTTTGTCCATTTCCAAAATGCCAGAAATAAGTGAAATTGTTTAACAGCGGTGTAGTATTGGTAAAGCTTATTGTTGCCGGCCCACACTTAACTGTATCACTTGCTTCAAAATTGGTAACAGGTACAGGAGGTGTATAAAACCATGCACTGATAGAATCGTTCTTACAACCATAACGGCTAACAGCTACCATTTTAATTAATACACTATCACCAGCGTTCACCAGCGTATAACCAGGGTTGGTAGTAGCACTTTCACCATAGAAAACGTTGTTAGCAAACCAACGATAACGAATATTTTCATTCGGGTTATTGCTTGGTTGCACAGCGTTGCTATCTATAACGAAAGGAGCACAAGCAGTATCTTTCAATACAATCCATTCTGCCTTGGCATCAGGCCTTACGACTACACGTATTGCATTACTAATACTTGCCTGAGCACCAGCACAAAGCTGTGTTGTTACTAATCTACGATAGAAACGTGTACTGCTTAAAGGCCCTTCTACATAAAAAGGATTATTAGCACCGGCAATAGGTTGCCAGCTAATACTATCTGTGCTTTGCTCCCACGCATAAATGAAAATACCATCGCCACCAGTAGGTAACGATCCTTGTAGTGTATCTATAGGAACATCCACACATATTGATGCAGGCCCGATAATATTATTGTTACTAATTGGAGGTTGTACTACAATAGTTACCGGAGCACTTACATTACTACATGGGTTGGCTGTTACTTTTCTGCGAAGCGTAATACTACTTGTAAGATTAAATAAGGTGAGCGACTGTGTTGTTGCGATACTTGTATCTCTCCACACACCATTGATCAACACCTGCCAGCTATAGTTTGGTGCCGCACTACCGCCTGTTGCAATAGCACCATTAATTGTAACGTTTTGTCCATAACATATTACCCTGCGAGTTGTGTCAATGGTATTTATTAGAGGTTGTGTGTTTGTAATGGTAACCTCACTTACACTTGGCGGACACACCGGATTACTAATTGTCCAACGCAGTACATAGGCAGTTCCGGGTTGTAACCCACGTACTGTTGTATTAGGCTGCGTAGGATCAGTGAAGCTAATACCACTGCCAGCAACTACAGACCAAACACCACGCTCTAAGGTTGCAGCACTTGGCACATTAGCATTGAGTTGATAGGTACTATCTGCACACAGTATCACATCGGCTCCAGCATTTGCTGGTGTTACCGGCGGTAATACCAGTACCCTGATAGGCGTACTTGTTGCTCCTGTACATACACCACTTTGCACTACAGCTTTAAACCAAGTAGTTGCCTGAATGTTACTGTAATTATACTGAGCACCACTTGCACCACTTATATTAGTGTAATTCACACCATCTGCTGATGCTTGCCAATGGGTAACCGTACCCACAAAATTGGACAGTGTTACTACGCCATTGCTTCCCTTACATACGGTATCGGCAACAACCGTTGCAACACCCGGCTCACTCGGTGGTGCTACATCAATACTAATCTCACTGTATTGCGTACCTGTGCTACAACGTGTATCTGATGGTACTATAACTGCCCTTACGGCAAATGTATCTCGCACATTCGTGAAGTTGATGATATTGCTGGTAACAGCAGTATCTACCCATACACCTGTTGATTGCGGACGCTTGATTTGCCATTTTTGAATAACACCAATGTAACTGTTATTGCTAGGAAACTGTACCGTAATATTTGCTCCAGCACATACCACAGTATCGTTCGCAGTAACTTGTTGCACCACTTCTGCTGCACGTACCACTACTAATACTACAGTATCTTTTGTATCGGCACAGCCAGCATCGTTACGATAGCGCCATGTGAGTATATAAGTACCACTTGTATCGTAGCTTACTCTTGTATTTGCACTGGTACTATCTGAAAACCTAGTATTACCACCCAAAGGTTGTTGCACGACTTCCCACACACCTTTTTCAAAACTTCTCGATGTTGTATTAGCAATTAAATTATATGTAGCCAATCCATTACCTCTTACATAACCACAAATCAATACCGTATCTGGCCCCTGAATACTAGCTTGCGTAACTAACGGACGAACAAATAATGCTACAGTATCTTTTGTAGCAGGACAAGTTCCTAAACCGTTCAACGTAAATTCAAACGCATAGTTACTACCTACCTGTAAGTTAGTAACCGTTGTAGTGGCTGTGGTAGGTGATGTAATTGAAGCAGTTGTGGTGTTGATATCACGCCAATTCACCGAAGCTGCATTGTTAATATTACCCGCTGATAAGGTTGCCGTTGTATTGTTACAAATGTATTGATCACTTCCTGCATTGGGGCGACTAGCTGGTGTTACTACTTGTATGGTAGTAATACTACTGATAGCAGTATCACATACACCACTTTGTACAATAGCTCTGTAATGTGTTGTTCTGGTAAGTGGTGCTAAATAGGTATAAATAGCTTGGTTAGCCGTGTTCGGTATATCTTGCCAACTATTAGGATTTGTAATGTCAGTAGACTGCTGCCACCTTAGAATGCTACCTACATGTCCTGTCAATGTTATAGGATAAGCCGTAGCATCAGTACTACACACTGTAGTACCACCACTTGTAGTACCTCCTACTGATTTTGGATTTACTACTACCTGTAAAATATTGCTGTGTGCTGTATCGGCACAACCATTCGATGCACCCGCCGAAGCAAATACAGCTCTGTAATTGCGTGTTTGCTGTACGGTGTTGAATGTAATACCACTAACACTACCGCCAGCAGTATCTACCCAACTACCGCCTATCGTTTGATACTGCCAAGTTAACAACGTACCTGTACTGCCACTTGCATTTACCGTAAGGTTACTACCAATACAAATAGGACTTGGTGCTGTAATAATGCCACCTACCGATTTATCAAATACACGTATGGTTACATTGCTACTGCTAGGGGTACAACCAGCATCGTTGGTGATGGTGTACGTAAACTGATACGTACCGCTGCGTGTAAACGTTACCCTCGGACTAGGACTATTCGCTGTGCCAGCTTGTATGCTAGCACCATTATTAGGATTACTTGTTATCGTCCACACACCAAGTTCCCAAGCATTGCTTAATGTATTACCCTGTAATGTATAAACACCTGTAGTAGCACTGCCATTGACAAATCCACATAACGTAGCATCGCTACCAGCATTGGCTGTTGGAAGTGGTGGACGTACAAATACATCTACCGTATCACTCGTTGCAGGACATGTTCCCAAACCACTTAACGTGAACTTGAAACGATATACACTACCTAATTGCAAACCTGTTACTGTTGTGGTTGTTGCTGCAGGCGTAGTAATAGTTGCAGGAGGAGCACTAACACCATTTATTTGTATTTGCTCCCATAATACGCTACCACCACCACTTGCATTACCTGCAGAAAGCGTGGTATTGGTAGCATCGCATAAATAAATATCTGCTCCTACATTCGGGCGACTTGCAGGAGATACCACTTGTATGGTAGTTACAGAACTGATAGCGGTATCGCAGACACCACTCTTTACAATAACTCTAAAATGTTTTGTAGCACTCATAGGGGTTGGCAGTGTATAGGTTGTTAACCCCGCTGTACCTGGTATGCTCGTCCATGTAGTTAGGTTACTACTCTCTTCCCATCTTTCTATTGTTCCAATATGACCACTTAAAGTGATGGTTCTTGCTGTACCATCGGTACTACAAATAATAGTACCACCACTCGTAGTACCTCCTACTGATTTTGGATTTACTACTACCTGTAAAATATTGCTGTGTGCTGTATCGGCACAACCATTCGATGCACCCGCCGAGGCAAATACAGCTCTGTAATTGCGTGTTTGCTGTACGGTGTTGAATATAATACCACTAACACTGCCGCCAGCAGTATCTACCCAACTACCGCCTATCGTTTGATACTGCCAAGTTAACAACGTACCTGTACTACCACTTGCATTTACCGTAAGGTTACTACCAATACAAATAGGACTTGGTGCTGTAATAATGCCACCTACCGATTTATCAAATACACGTATGGTTACGTTGCTACTGCTAGGGGTACAACCAGCATCGTTGGTGATGGTGTACGTAAACTGATACGTACCACTGCGTGTAAATGTTACCCTCGGACTAGGACTATTCGCTGTGCCAGCTTGTATGCTAGCACCATTATTAGGATTACTTGTTATCGTCCACACACCAAGCTCCCAAGCATTGCTTAATGAGTTACCTTGTAATGTATAAACACCTGTAGTAGCACTGCCATTGACAAATGCACATAACGTAGCATCGCTACCAGCATTGGCTGTTGGAAGTGGTGGACGTACGGATATTTTTACAACATCGCTACTGGTAGGGCACTGAGGCAATCCAGTAATTGTCCAACGGAACTCATATTCATTGTTCGCTTGCAGCCCGCTAATACTGGTACTGCTGCTGCTAGTGTTAGCAATGGTTACTGCAGCACCGCTGATTTGCTGCCAAGCACCAGTGAAACCACCAGACGGATTGTTAGCAGCTAAATTGGTAGTGGTGGCGTTACATAAAAATTGATCGGGGCCAGCATTAGCACCACTAGCAGCGGTTGCAATACGTACCCCAACCTCGTTACTTATCAACTGATTACAAACACCACTTGTTACCAAGGCTCTGAATAAAGTAGCTTGTGTAATGCCGCTATAGTTATACACCGAACTGGTTGCACTTGGAATATCGACCCAGGTATTACCATTATTAATACTTGATTGCCATTGAATAGTGCCTACAGCACCATTCAAGCGTAGATTACCTGTTACAGGGCTGGTACAAGCCAAAGTATCGCCAGCGATTGTACCAGCTACCGTATTTGGACTTACGTTGATGGTGATGATATTGCTGGTTGCAGTTTGCGTACATCCGCTGCTGGCACCCACACTTATCATTTGTACCCGCACTTGTGTGTTTGCCGTAAGGCTATTGAAAGTATATGTATTGGTAGGTGTTGGCGTAATGGGTTGCCAACTTGCACCGTTATCGATACTTTGCTCCCAGGCATTGATAGCACCAATACCACCTGCATAAGTAAGTGTTACAGAAGCTCCGCTACAAATAGTGGTTGTATTGGTGCTAAGTGTACCTGCAACGGGTTGTTGAAATACTTCAATGGTTACTTCATCGAAAACAGCAGTACACTTGGGGTTGCTCACCGTCCAACGCAGTGTATAAATGCCGGCTCTATTGGTTTGAAATGTAGTTGTAGGCGATGCAGCATTGGTAAATCTGGCATTGCTTCCAACTGGTGCCGTTATGATTGTCCATAAACCTGTTTCGTTTGTTCCTAAAGCAGAACCTTGTAGCGTAGCTGTTACATCGCCAGTGGTTAAGGTACAAATACGTTGATCGGCACCTGCACTTACATTTTGAATCAGCGGATAACTAATGATGGTAACATCGTCTGTTGAGCTACCGCAACTACCTACGCCTGCTACCGTCCAACGTAAGGTGTAGGTAACGTTGTTTTGCAAGCCCGTGAGTATGGCATTAGGATCATTGTTGTTAGATATGGTTGCTGTTGGTGTACCTACAAAACTCCATGTACCAACACCAACAGTTGGTGCAGTAGCAGCCAATGTATGTGTACTGCTGTTACAGTAACTGGCATCGGGACCTGCATTGGCGGCACTAGTACCCGGTAATATTGTTACATTAACCGTAGTTTGATCGCCAATACAAGCCGGTTCGGTTCCATTGGCAGGATTGATGGCCGTAAATACATATTGTACTGTTGCATTATTGGTACTGCTGTTATTGAGTGACGTTGCATTGAAAGCTGTTGCAGGTATACTATTAGATTGGAAGCCGCTTACTGTACCTGTTACCACACTCGCCACCCAAGTATATCGACCATTGGCACCGAGTGTGTTGGTAAGCGTAATGTTGGGTTGTGCACCATTACAAATAGGTGCTGGTGCATTAGCTGTAATGCCAGGTTTAGGACGTACCGTTACCGTAAATGTAAATGGCGTTCCAACACAGCCATCTTTGGTTGGTGTAATGGTATATGTAACAACTGCATTGCTGGTATTACTTGTATTCACCAATACATCGTTGATATTACCATTACCACTGGCTGTTAAGCCTGTAACATTACCGCTGCTAATCGTGGCGGTGTACGTGAAGGTGCTACCACTTAATGTAGATGAGGGTGAAAAAGACAATGTTTCACCACTACATATAAACCTTGAAGTATTTGCAGCAGTATTTGCAGGTGTAAATGTTATAGGCAGGTTTGCAACAATTGAAGTGCATCGACTTCTAGAAGACTCCGTATTTATGTTAAGGGATAATGTAATTGGGTTTCGTGAAGTTGGAAAAGTATATGTTGTATTAAGCGTATTAGTACTACTAAAACTTCCGCCTGCTACATTACTACTCCATAAAATACTACCTATAGGACCTGTTACTGTTGGGTTAAGTGTAATAGCATTATTTGTATAACATATATTTTGAGCAGAAGGAAAGCCAGAAAGTTGAGGTTGCTGCCAAAAGCGGATTTTCTGCGTTACTGTTTTCGGGTTATTACAACTATTAATAAAACGTATGCTTACAGTATATTCAGCAAAGTCTAAAAATTGCACTTGCGGAAACTGACTTGAGGCATTGGTTCCGTTCAAAAAATTGAAGTTTCCACCAGTGATTGTCCACTGATAAGATTCCCCACCTATTCCTGTTTGGAAAAGGGGCTTGTGTACTGGATTAGTTCCAAAATCAATTGAAAGTAATCCACAGTACGAAGTATCTCGTGGTATTGTTACATTAGCTAATCCATTAGCGTTGATATCTCTTGTAAATGTGAAAGTACCACATGCATTGGTTGCATTCAATGTAATTCGATAAGTACCTTCAACAAGAAAATTGATAACCGGATTTCTTAAAGTAGAATCATTAATTGTAAAATCAACACCTCGTACCACTGAGACATACTGATTTGTAGCTGTATTTAACCTTGATATTTGCCAACTGTAAGTAGTTCTACTACAAGCTGGCCCTTCATTAGTGGTATTATTGATGGTTACGTTTAGTGGAGCACAGCCACTACTAACATTTGTAGTGAACTGTGGATTGGGTGGTTCTACAATACAGATTGTTTTTGAAACTGGACTGGGAGGACAGGGTACTGCATTAGCATCAAAAAATGGTTCTAACCTAATCGTATGTGAACCCTGACTTAGTCCCGCTAATGGGAGAACTAGATTCCTATCCCTTGGAACGTTAAAATATGTAGCAATGAGTGTTCCATCTAGATACCAATTAAAATTTATTACGGGCGGGGAACAACCATCAACAGTATTAGAGCCTTGTTCACCTAGTATAGATGTATTAATAAAAACAGCTTGACTAGCCGTCTTGCAAATAGTAGATGGACCAGAAAAATCAATCTTTGGCTTTTTAAAAACTTGGATAGGCGTAATAGCAGAAGCTCTATTACTTTCATTACATGGGGGTATGAAAGTACCAACAGTTAAACTTGGTCCAATAGAATTAAAAAATGTTTGCGTATTTGTAATAACACGCTTAGAACAACTACTAACCCTATAAATATGCGATAAGAGACCTCCTAGAGCTCGAATTTGCTGTATCGAGTAAATATCAACTTGAGGATTATCTTGCCAATTAGCTGTGTACGTATATCCAGGGAAATTGTAAAAAGCCCCTCTTGAGATATTAGTAGCAGTGTCTATATCTACCCTAAATGTAAATAATCCATCATTAGAGTTTTCATCAGTGAAACAAACCCTAGTATTTACTGCTGAAAACGGAGCTACATTTTGGTTGTTTATGACGAAGTATGCCTCAGTCGAAACAATACCATCCGTTACTGTTTTTACTAATAGTCTATAATGAACTGGAGCGACATTAGATATTGAAGCAAAAGGATTTGAAGATGTCAATGTGACATTTCGTGGTACATCTGCCGCATATGATGAAAGTGTGTCAAATTCATTTCTAATATTTATTTGGATAGGATATCTAGTATTCGTAGCGACAATTGGGAATGATGATACCCCACCAGCACAGTATACAAATGACTTTTTTGACTCTTCATAATTTGCATCATTTGTACCTATTCTTATCGATCTGCCAGATTGCCCAACTCCTCCAACTATTTCAAAGTTATTTGACTCGGCCTCAATTGAAAGTCCACTAGAAAGTGATGTTGCTTTTATTTTTAGTTTATAAAGATTTGATGCTGGCACATTCGATGGAATTATACCATTTACAAATGCTGTGTAGTGAGAGTTATATTCCCCTATTCGAGTACCTCCTCCCGGAAAATTACCAGAGGCATCTGATAAGAAGAGTTCAAATTTATTATCCAATGGAAACACACCATTGGGGCGAAATAATACGGCAATGCTACTACCTCTTCCATAAGGGCCTGTTACAAAATTGGCATTATCAATTGTAATGCTTTGTGCATTCGAGTACATAACGCTGCAGTATATCATCAGCGTTAGTATGAGCCTCATCCAGTTAGTTCGGTGTTTAATATCTCTCATCGCTTGTTTCAATCGTCTTAAAATTTACACTATCATTTACCGTAAGGTATACCCTAATAATAGGGCACACCATAACAGTTGTTGTTATTGACGCTTGGGGGAGTATGATGCCGCCTTACGGCAAATGCTTACGCTATTACTACTTTTTACTTACCAGCTTTGCACATACACCACAACTGTTTCCTTTTTGGCTACAATGCTTGCAGGCACTGCAGTTGCGGCATGCTTTACAATCTTTCTTTCCAGTACATTTAGCGTTAGCGTAGCTTACGTGTATGGTAGAAAAACATAAGCAGGTATAAAGTATAGTTTTGGCGAGTGCTTTCATATAGGAATAGGCGTTTATGCAAAATAAAGATAAATTAGATAAAGTATCAATAAAAAGCCCAGTGTAGACACACCGGGCGGTTTCTGTTTATCTGTATGTATCTATGCTATGGTTAAAAGCCGCTGCCTACGCAACGTACTGCATCGCTATATTGGCTGCGACTGCTTAGGCTTGCTCGGTACGTGAGGGTTAGCTCAAAACCGCCACGCATTTGTGAAGCTGTTTTTAAGCGTCCTACTTGTACATCGTAACTTAAGCCTATGTTCATTTGATAGAGTGATAACCTTACTGCCGGAACAATAGCATCGTTCCAACGATAGAAGGTTCCGAGGTAGAGGGTTGAAGTACGATCGCCATCCCAATCGTAACTTAAATCAACGCCATACATACCTCCTATAAAAAATTGCTGACTACCACCTTGTGAAAAATAATCGGTATAAAAAACTAATTTATTAACGTCGCTGGTTTGTATGGTTAGTCCGCCATTGAGTGCTACTTTGGGTTGTAACTGTACATTGCTGTTGCTGGTATAAAAAGCTACTTTCGGACGATTAAAATGAAAGAGCCCAGCACCTACGTAATAATGAATATCATCGTTATAACTAGCGCTGTAGCTAATGCCGGTACTTGCATCCCAATAATTAAATCCGGTGCGTTGAAATACTTGTGTTGGAGCATTGGCATTATAACTACCATTCACAAACTGATCGTTCATTTTAAGTGCTGTAGGATCGAACTGGCTATTGACAGGACCTGCCATGAATGCTACACTTATGTACTCGTTACGATCGGCGTTGAGGCTTTTATGAAAGTTAAGTACTGGCATTACTTGTGTACGCTTTAACTTAACATCGCCAGCAACATCGTGTGAGGCTTGTAAGCCAAGGGTAAGCCAATCGCCATGTTGGTTAAAGGGTAGTTTGTATTCTATACCTAACGCACCTGTTTGAAAGGGTACTGCGATAGATTGCCATTGATTGCGAAAAGCGCCACTCACTCTTACATCGCCATCGAATACGCCTGCTAAGGCAGGATTACGCAACATGGGTATTTCGTAAAATTGAGAGAAGGTTAAATCTTGTGCGTAAGCATTTACCGTAAGGTAACCTAGTATAAAAGCTATTATAGTTAAGCGTTTCATAGTTGTAAGATTTAAAGTGAAGGTTACAGGTGAATGATTACATATTACATTATCGAATAATAGTTATATTACCTTTATAGCTAAATGGTGTATCGTTATCGCATACTACTTCGCAGGTGTACACGTATACATCGGTTGGTGCTGGTATGCCTTTTAACTTACCATCCCAAGCTTGTGCAATATCGTTGGCTTGGAAGTTGGCACGTTCAAACACTACTTGTCCCCAACGATTGAAGATGCGAAAACTCTTTACCAACTTAATGCCTGTACCGCGAACCATCAGCACATCGTTTTGTCCATCGCCATCGGGAGTGAAGGCATTAGGAATGTACACTTGTGCATCGGTGCAGAAGGCTTTTACATGTAACGTATCGGTTGCTACGCAGCCATAAATAGTAGTTGCACGCACAGTATAACTTGCGTTAGTACGTACGGTTAATGTTGGTACAGCACAGGTGGTACAACTTAAATCGCTAGTTGCATTACCACTCCATATCCATTGTGCAATAGGACCATTTACGACATTGCTAGTAAGCAGAATTTTAGTACCACTTGCAGCTTGCTTATCGGGGCCTAGATCAATTATCGGTTGCTGACCAACTACTACTGTAACAAAAGCTGTATCACTAAAGCAGCTATAAGCATCGCTACCTATTACGCGATATTGTGTTGTTACAGCAGGTTGGGCTGTAGGTGTTGCTACCGTTGCATTATTTAAGCCATGTAATGGCCACCACTGATAAGTATCGGCACCACTTGCTATTAGGCGTGTACTTTGACCAACACATATAGTATCGGAAGCTACTACTTGTATTTGCTGTGGTTGTATCACTGTAATGTTGATGGTATCTCTACCTATGCAACTGCTACCATTCATACGACCACTTACAATGTACTGACGACTGATCGTTGGAGTGGCACGTGTTGTAGCACATGTATCGCAAGCTAATTCAATTGCAGGGCTCCAAGTGTAACGCTCTGCACCTATGGCTTGTAGTACTACTGCATTACCACGACAAATAACATCTACACTATTTGCAACAACATTGGGCACACTTTGAATACTTATGTTAGTGTAAGTAGTGTCGGCACAACCGTTACCTGTTCCGGCTATATACATTGCTTGATAAGTACCTGCAGTAGCAAAACGAATTTGTCCGCTTGTAGCATTACTTGTGAATCCGTTACTGAAGTGCCATTGTTGTAATGTAATGGGTGCCAAGCTATTCGCAGTACCTGCAAAACTGATGGTTTGATTAACGCATCCGGTTGTATCAATGATAATTTGTGCTTGTGGTATTGGCATAACGGGTACTGCTATAATGCGAACAATACTATCGGTACAACCTCCGGCCGTTGTAACTACCATACGAATGGTGTAATTATTGGTAGTGGTATAATGGGTGGTGGTGGTTGCACCTGTGGCTTGCACACCATTGCCTAACGACCAACGAAATTGTGAAAGTTGATCGCTTGTAATGGTACTATCGTAAAAAGTAACTTGTGTAATTCCACACTGTTGTTGTAATACGGTTCTAAAAGCTGCTTGAACACGTTGTACTTTAATTGTATCGCTACCTACTAATTGTACGTTACACGCAACACCATTTTTTATGAGCATGGCATGTGGTACATAGTGCCCTGCATTAGTATAGGTATGAAACACTGTAGCCTGAGTAGTGGTTTGTACATTGCCATCGCCAAAGTACCAACGAATACTGTCGGCTCCATTTGTTTGAGCGTTAAAGCGTACAGGGGTATTGTTACAAATAGTACCTGACTGGTAAGTCCATGTACCAGTAGTAGCTTGAAGACGAATGCGGATGCTATCTTTATAGATACATCCACCATTAGTGGTATGTATCATTTGTAACCAATAGCTACCATTATTTTGAATGGTATATGTACCGCTTGTATTTGCACTAATAAGATTGCTGTTTAACAACCATTGTGTAGTACCAGCTGCTGCAAGTGTAGCATTGGTATATTGTAATTGAAAAGGTGCACAATTACTTACTGAATCGTTCACTTGAATACTACCACTACGCAGTGTAACAACTTGTACACTTCGTACAACTGTATCGGCACATACAACACCACTTGGGTATGCATTAGCGGCAATCAATTGTACTTGATATGTGCCACCAGTACTGAATGTAATGGCAGGTGTACGCAAGTTACTTGTTGTATTACTCCAGCTCCAAACAGTACTTACTGCCTGTGTATTGGTTGCAGTTGTAATAGTATCCCCTACACATACATTATTATTACTTAATGTGAATTGTGCAGAAGGTTTTCCATAAACAACAATGGTTTTAGTAATAGTGGTATCGCTACAACTGTTAACAGCTCTTACACTAACATTGTAAGTACCCGCCTGTAAAAAACTATGTACTACAGTATCATCGTTATTGAATGTAACTGCTGTATTGCCATCATTAAAATTCCATGAGAATGAATTGGCATTATGGCTTGTGTTAATAAAGCGTACACTGTGTGGTGCACAGCCTGTTAGCTCATTACCATTTACCGTAAGGTTCAACTGAATATTGTTAGGACTTACCACTAAATTGTAACTGGTAGTATCGCTACCACATTGATTGGTGGCTACAAGTTGAATAGGATAAGTAGCTTGTACCCCTGTGATATAAGTATGTTGTACTTGTTGTAAGCTATTGGTAATGAAGGGAGCACTACCATCGCCAAAGGTCCATGTATAAGTATTATTGGTACCGTGTGTATTGTTACTTAGTTCTACGGTAAAAGGTGAACAACCAGTGGTACGTACAGGAATGAAGGAAGCTCGTGGCCTGCCATTCAAGCGAATAATTTTTGTAGCTGTTACAGTATCGCAAGCTGTAATAGCCATTAGTTGCACTGTGTATGCAGTATCGCCACCATTAGGGTGTAACTGATATAAAATACTACCGGGTTGTGCTTGCACACTGGTAATACCATTACCGAAATTCCAGAAGTATTGAATACCTGTAATGTGCTGTGTGGTATTGTTAAATGATACTTGCAATGGAACGCATCCGCTGGTATCACTTACGGTAAATGATGGTTGCGGCGGTGTACTGGTACGAATAACATATGTTACACTATCGTTGGCACAACCATATAAGCTTATAGCCTTTAAAGTAATAGCTACACTATCTGTTCCTGCAGCTACATAGTAGCCAGGGAAAATATTACCTGTACCAATAGATACGCCGTTGATAAACCATTGATAATTACTATTACGTGTAGGGTATAACGTTGCTTCAACCATGTTAGGAGCTAACATAAATGGAGCACAGGTTTGTGTAGATATAATTCTGAATGCTGCTAATGCTTGCGGACGAACCACTATTTGTACCACATTACTTTCACTTAATGCATCGCAAGTATTGGTACGAATAATACGCTTAATCCATGCATTTTGAATAATTGTATCGGCTGTGTAGTTTATTGAAGTAGCACCAGCAATCGTATCGAACTGTATACCATCGTAACTAATAAGCCATTGATAATAATACACACCATCGCTACCAGTAGGCATACTACCATTCACTTGTAACTGTGGTGCACTCTCACAAATAGCTGTTGGTGCTTGTAATATGTTATTAGCAATAGGGCTAAGTAATACTACAGACTTAATACTACTGTATGCAATTGCACAATTATTACTTTGTACCAATACTCTAAAACGTGTAGTTGCAGCGATGTTGTTAACACTGATTGTACTTTGTGTACTATTAATTTGCTGCCAAGTAGTACCATTATCAATACTACGTTCCCAACGAATGATGTTACCAACACGAGCATTTACCGTAAGGGAAACGGGTGTATTCGCAACACATATCGTATCGCTACTTGCTGTGATAAAACCACCTTCGCTTGCAGGTAATACACGTATCGTAGCGATTAAGCTTGTATCGGTTCCACCACACAAACCACTCGCAGCTACAATATAACGTACACGTATGACAGAATCGCTAGTGGTGGTAGATACCAATAGTGTATCGGCAGTATAATTACTAATGGTAGTCCAAACACCACCGGCAAAAATTTGCCATGATTGTATTGCACCAACATATTGTTGAGCCCTTACAGTAGTAGTAATATTACCACAAACTTGATTATTAAAAATTATATTTCCGCGTATTACGCTTTCGTATAAACTAACTTGAACCGTATCGAAAGTAGGTGCACAAGCACCATTATTAATACTTATAGCAAAGCGGTAAATACCAACTTTGTTAACGTTATAACTGATCTCATTGCCTTGTTGTGCGATTGGTTGAACTGTTGCACCTGCAGGACTTTGTAATACTTGCCATTGCACATTTTCGAATGCCCTTACGGTAAATGCATTTCGCAAATTGATACGAACTACACTACCATTGGTGATGTTGCAGTAAGTAGTATCATCGCCTAATCTTGCGATAGTTGTTGCGGGTCTGTTGAAAATACGAATGGTATCAACACTAGGTAAGCAGCTACTTGCATCGGCAATTTGCCATACCATTGTAACAACAGTATCGGCAGCAATATTGGTGATGTTAGTAGCGGCGTTATTAGGCTGCTCAATATTAACAGCGGGTCCATCTATTTGCCGCCATAAGCCATTACCCAACAAAGGAGTGTTTGCATTTAATACAGTAGCTGTAGCAGCACATAAGTACTGATCGGCACCTGCATTAGCAGCACTTACACCTGGCTTTACAAAAATGGTATCTCGCCAAGTATTACCAGTACAGCTACCATTCCATGCGGTAAAGGTATAAATCAATCTGCCGGTTACAGTATGTACATTGCTTATAACATCTGGCACAGCATTTAATGCAATAGGTACGGTTTGTTGTGTGAACCCTTGGATGTTTCCACCTGTGGCAGCGGCAGTCCAAGTATATTTTGTATTTGGCAAACCACTTATTAGCCGCAGGCCAACTTGCTGCCCACTACATACAGTATCAACTAAATGTGTTGTACGTGCATTCGGACGAGCATTCACATGTACATAAACAGTAAAACTATCACCTTCGCAACCTCTATAAAACGTTCTATACCTGTAAGCTACAATAGCATTACTGTTAGCATTGGTATTGGTAAGTATGTTGTTAATAGTACCACTGCCGCTTATAGTAAAGCCAGTTGCATTACCGCTAATAACACTTGCTGTATAGTTAAAAGTTACTCCTGCTACACTTGCCCTGGGTATATACTGAAATGCAGTACCAGAACAAATGATACGTGTACTATCAATACCAAAGTTGTGCGGAGTTACTACTACTCTAATGGTATCTCTGGCTACACTACAAGTGCTACCTAGTTGCGGATAAGCAGCTGCAATTACTAAAAAGCTACTTAAGTTTCTATCAGTATCACTTAATGTATAGTTGGTGATGGCACCATTGGGATTTGAAAAAACACCAGTACCAGTACTCATCCAACGGATACTATCGTAACTATTTACATTAATCGCTGCAGTGTAATTAATAAGATTGTTGGTGTAACAAATAGTATCGTTTGTTTTATGTAATACTACAGACAAAGCAGTATCAAAGCGAATGATTTGTGTATCGGTACTGATTGCACAATTATTATTGAAGCGTACTACTACCTGATAAGTAGTTGCATCTTCAAATCTAATTTGAGGGTACATACTATTCGCATTGGTACCATTCAAATAGGTGAATGCTCCACCGGCAATCATCCATTCAAAAGCTGGTACACCGGCAATACCATTAAATGTAGGACGGTGCGCTGTATCAGTACCGAAATTAATTGTACGTGTATTACAGTAAGCTTTATCACTTGGCAATGTAATAGTACTACCACCAATTGCATTAACAAAAATGGTATCTGCACCTGTACCACAAGCATTGGTATGTCTAATACGAATGTAATAGCTACCAGGTGTATTAAATTGAAAGCTAGGCGTTGCACCACCGCTACTCCAATCGATGGTGTATACACCACTATTGCTTGCTACCAAGCTGTTATTGGCTCTGTTAAATACATCGAAAAAGTAGTTAGGTGCAGTACAGTAGAATGGATTAGACTGGTTATCTAATACAAACTGAAAAGGAGTACAACCATTAACCGTATCGGCATTATTCACTTTGTAACGAACTACAGGTGGTGGTTCAATACAAATGGTATCAGTACTATCATTAACAGCACAAGCATGGTTATCAACTACCAATTTTACAATATTGATACCAGGCTGGGTAAACCTATAGGTTAAGTTGGCTTGTGTATTGGTTTTATCAATATTACTTTGAACCAATACACCATTAACATACCAGAAAAAATCAGCTCTTGAAATACAACTTGTACCAAAGGCAGCCTGCCCTGCATCACTTACGTTACGAATTAATACCTGACTATTCAAGCAAGCAGTTTCTGGCAAACGAAAGTAAGCAGTCGGCTTCTTAGAAATTTTAGCTCTTGTAGTTACTTGAGGTCTGTCACATACACTAGCATTGGTCCACGGCTGATCCATGGTAATAGTAATGTTGTAAGAAACACCAGGAAGGTTACAAGATGTGTTGTTATACAAGTGCGAAATACGACCATTACGTGCCATTAAATCGCAGTACCTATAAGTTGTACTCGTATTATCGCCCCAGCTTACAGTATATGTAGCACCAGGATAGTTTTCGCTGATACCGCCAAACTGTGCATCAATACCTACCTGAAACTCTAACTCTCTTGGTAAGCAACCAGATTGCTCACCATCAACACCTAATGTAATTCTGTTACGACTATTTACAAGTTGGTATGCCCTTGTTGCAACTACACCATTCAACGCAGCCTTAATAATGTAGGTGTAATAATAACGATCTAAAAAAATATTATATGAAGACCCTGCACTTTGTTGTGTAGCAGTTGTTACACCTGTAATTTCGTTTTTCAATGTACCAATAGTGCTAGCACCGCTCGTACTTACATCATTCACACTCAAGTTCTGAGCAGCACTCGGACTGACGCAAAAACCGTACGCATAATCTGCTCTTAAAATACGAGATGATGCACTTGCATTTAACCTAGCACGCGGAGCAGCGGTACTGCTAATAGCAAAAAAAGCAGTTGTATCTCTTAAGTTCGGATCTGAAGCAGTAAGCAATAAACGATAGTTATTACCACTTGTAACTGTAGTTGGAATTACTCCATTAATGAATGTAGCAAAATAGCTATTATAGGTCCCAATAACAGTAGTACCATTATCAAAGCCACCAGTACTATTCGATAAAATAAGGCTAAAAGTATTATTAACATTGTAACAGCCAGTTGTTTTAAACAACACAGCTATATCACTACCTGCACCATAAGGCAACTGCGCTGCAAAATTTGCATCGTCAATTATCAGCGTTTGTTGTTGTGCACTCACACGCAAGCCAAGCAGCAACAAAAACAATGATATGAACCAAAGCTTGCCAATGGTGTACAAGCGTTTCATAACATATAATTAGATAAACAGATAAGCTTTCTTACAATCGCTAATACAAATTTGACGATAAAAAGCATCGGCAAAGCTGATAAGAATCAATCCAACAACTAATCAAGTTGAAATCTAAAACAACCTATTCCGCTGTAACATTTACACCGTATACCTTACGGCAAATGAACACTTTTTTTTTATTATATCAATTGCGACGGGTTCGGATACAATGTTAGCTGATGCAACTCTGGCGTGTATTACAGTGTGCATCAGCATTTACCGTAAGGATACAAAAAAGCACTCTTACATAAGAGTGCTATATATTAAATTAACTTAATAGTACTATCAACTACAATGCATTTTTCACAGCATCTACTACTTGTGGTAATTGTGCTGTAGCTACACCGCCAGCATTGGCCAAGTGCTTTTGTCCGCCGCCGCCACCTTTAATTAAAGGTGCTACAACGGTTTTAATAAGCTTACCAGCATCTACACCTTTGGTAACAGCGGTATCGCCAGCGGCAATAACAACCGATGCTTTACCATCAATTGCAGCAGTAAGTACCACAACAGCAACATCGCCCAACGCAGTTTTAATACCAACAGCCAAGTTGCGTAATGCGTCGGCACTACTTACTTCAACCTGTGCACCCAAGAATTGATATTCATTGTACGTTGTGGCTTGTGGCACCAAACTAGCTTGTATAGCTGCTAATTGTTTTGCTTCTAGCGATTCTAATTTTTTACGTAAGTCGCTTACCTCGGCTTGTTGTTGTTCAATTGCTTTCAATACATCTTTAGGGTGCTTCAATGCTACTTTAATATCTTGTAGTAGCTGCATATGTTCTACGATGTATTGTTCGGCGGCAGCACCGCAAACAGCTTCAACCCTGCGTACACCTGCGGCTACTGCAGTTTCGTGTTTAATAGCAAAGAAACCAAGTTCGCCGGTACTGCCAACGTGTGTGCCACCGCAGAGTTCAATGCTATAATTGGGATCTATCACTACTACGCGAACGGTATCTGCATATTTTTCTCCAAACAACGCCATAGCACCCATAGCAATGGCATCGTCTTTACTCATTTCTTTAATTACAACCGGAACGTTCTCACGAATCTTTGTATTCACAATAGCCTCTACTTGTGCAATTTCTTCCGCTGTAAGTTTTGCAAAATGCGAAAAATCGAAACGCAAATGTTCCTCATTCACCAAGCTGCCTTTTTGTGCCACATGTGTACCTAGTACTTTTCGTAAAGCGGCATGCATTAGGTGTGTTGCACTATGGTGTACCGTAATTTCATGCCTTCTGGTAGTATTCACTTGTGCAATTACACTGCCACTAAGAACGGCAGGAATAGCGTCGGCAAAGTGAATAAACAAGTTGTTTTCTTTCTTAGTATCATAAATGGTTATTGTTGCATCACCAATAGTAAGCGTGCCGCTATCGCCAACTTGGCCGCCACTTTCGGCATAAAAAGGTGTTGCTTCTAACACAATTTGATAGGCTTCTGTGCCTTTAGCTTTTACTTTTCTGTACTTCACCACTTTGGTAGTGGTTTCAGTGGTATGATACCCAACAAAGCTGGTACTAGCCACATCGTTCACAATTACCCAATCTTCTGTATCAATAGCGGTGGCAGCACGGCTACGAGCTTTTTGCTGTGCCATTTCAGCTTCAAAAGCTGGCTCATCTACCTGAAGATTATTCTCTTGTGCAATCAATCGAGTTAAATCTATCGGAAAACCATAAGTATCGAATAGCTCAAAAGCCTCCTTGCCATTAATACTACCCGACCCTCTTGCTTTTTCAGTTGTAAGTATATCGTTGATACGCTTTAAACCCTTTTCAAGTGTTCGCAAGAAAGCGTCTTCTTCTTCTTTAACCACTTTAATTACAAAATCTAATTGCTGATGCAATTCAGGGAACACATTTTCGAACTGTGCTGCTAACACAGGAACCAATTGAAATAATAACGGTTGCTTGTAATCGAGATACGAATAGTAATAGCGCACTGCTCTTCTTAAAATTCTTCTGATAACATAGCCGGCACCTGTATTAGAAGGTAATTGACCATCGGCAATAGTAAAACTGATAGCTCTAATATGATCGGCTAGTACGCGAAAAGCAACACTTTGCTTATCATCGCCAGCCTTATATGTTTTGTTGGTGATGCCTTCTATGGCTTTAATGGTTCCGGTAAATACATCAGTATCGTAATTACTTGTTTTGCCTTGCAATACACGCACCAAACGTTCAAAACCCATACCTGTATCTACGTGCTTTGCGGGCAATTGCTGCAACGAACCATCTTTCAATCGGTTAAACTGAATAAATACATTATTCCAAATTTCAATTACCTGCGGATGATCATTATTTACTAAATCTTTTCCTGGAACAGCGGCTCTTTCCTCTGGGGTACGACAATCAACATGTATTTCGGTACATGGGCCACAAGGGCCGGTATCGCCCATTTCCCAGAAATTATCTTTTTTGTTGCCAAGCAAAATACGGTCTTCCGCAATCCATTTTTTCCACTCATTATAGGCTTCTTCATCACGGGGCAGGCCTTCCTTTGTATCGCCTTCGAAAATGGTTACATACAGTCGATCTTTATCGAGTTGGTATACCTTGGTTAATAATTCCCAACTCCATGCAATTGCTTCAGCTTTAAAATAGTTGCCAAAACTCCAGTTGCCTAGCATTTCAAACATGGTATGGTGGTAAGTATCAACACCTACTTCTTCTAAATCGTTATGCTTTCCGCTTACTCGCAAGCATTTTTGGGTATCGGCAATACGTGGGTTAACGGGCACTTTATTACCCAAAAAATAATCTTTAAACTGGTTCATACCCGCATTAGTGAAGAGTAAGGTAGGATCGTTTTTAACCACTATTGGCGCACTCGGCACTACATCGTGCTGCTTGCTAGCGAAGAAATCTAAAAACTGCTGACGTATTTGGGCTGCGGTAAGCATAAACACCAAGTAATTATTTTAGAGTATTGTTAAAAGGGCAAGCGGTTATCTTTGACCACCTACAAGGCCGCAAAACTAAGGTCTTTGCAGGCAACCGCAAGAGTTTGGTGGCGGAATATGCTTGTGATTTAGCACCTTTACCACCATTTGCCGCAAGGCTACCTTACGGTAAATGTTTATAAGGCTATGAAAAAAGTAAAATATTATTACAATACCCACACGCTACGCTACGAGAAACTCGAAGTACCCTTTCGAGTAAAATTATTGCGTGTGTTTGGCTTTATAGCAGCAGCATTGGTAACGGCTATTATTATTGTAGCTGTTGCATTTCAATACATTGAGCGGCCTCAAGAAACGTTGCTAAAACAACAAAATAAAGAGCTACAACAGAATTATACCATATTGCGCAAGCAGATAGAAGCACTTACTGCACAAATGGATGAGCTTTCGAAACGTGATAACGAAGTGTATCGCAGTGTTTTTGAAGCCGATCCGATACCCGATAGTGCTCGTTTAGTAGCTATGGAAAAAAACAAGGAACTAGCCTTGCTTGCTACACTTTCTGAGAACGATATGGTAGCCAGTATGACGCAGCAATTAAACACGCTTTCAAAACGCATTGCTTATCAAGAAAAGAGTTACAGCGAAATTGCTGGTATGGTGAAAAACAAAGAACGGTTATTAAAAGCTATTCCTGCCATTCAGCCTGTGAGTAATAAAAATTTAAATCGTATTGCTAGTGGTTTCGGTTATCGCATTGACCCTGTGTACAAGGTAACCAAGTTTCATGCAGGCCTCGATTTCACCGCACCACAAGGCACACCTATTTATGCTACTGCAGATGGTAGGGTGAAGGAAGCGGGCTATAACAGTAGCGGCTATGGTAACCATGTTGTAATTAATCATGGCTATGGATATGAAACATTATATGGCCACATGGTGCGTATTAAAGCACGTGCCGGACAATCAATAAAACGCGGCGAAGTGATTGGCTATGTTGGTAGCACGGGTAAGAGCACCGGGCCACACTGCCATTACGAAGTTCATAAGAATGGTAAGCCCGTAGATCCGATTTACTTCTTTTATAACGATTTATCGCCAGAGCAATTTGATCGGTTGTTAAAAGTGGCTGCCGCGGCTAACCAAAGTTTAGATTAGTGACAACAAGCGGTAACCCATGCTATGGGGCGGCCTACGGCCGCCCCATAGCATGGGTTACGAAACATCAACATAACCTTACTGCTATTGCTTCACAAACATGCCACTTGCAGTAGTACCATCGGGCAATCGTACTTGCAAATGATAAGCTCCGGCCGGTAATGTGGCTACCGGCACTTGCAACTGATTAGCTACCGACACTGCCGGCAACATCATTACCTGTGCACCATTAGCATTCGATACCACTACTCGTACGTTGTTGTTGATAGGCTTAGTAAAGCTTATCTGCAACATATGTTGCACCGGATTGGGATACAACTGTAATGAAATACTTTGTTGGGTTTGTTGTACCATTACAACTGCACTCAAAGTTGTTTTATCGTTCTGTGCTACTGCTTTAATACGATAGTACACTTTACTTTGTATAGGTGTTACATCTTTCCACTGATAACTTACAGCAGTACGACTATTATTAGCAGCTATTACCCCAATAGTATTATAGTTGCGAGCATCGTTACTGCGCTGTACTTCGTACGTTTTAGTATCATCATCGCTGGGTAAGCTCCATGTTACTAAAGCACCTACTTGTTGGCGTTCTGCACTGATACTTGTAAATGTTACAGGCAGTACACTAGCACTACGGAATACTAATTGAAATCTGTCTTCGGCCTGGCTCGCTGTGTTATTGGTAACTGTATAACGATACTGCATGTTATTGGTAACAATTGTTTCTGTTCTAGTGAAACGATCAATCAACAATGCACCATTAGCCGGCAATTGTATATCGCTAAAATTTAAAATATAAATATCTGGTGTGAGTGTTACCACATTTAATGTTACTGTATCTATGGCATAGCTAGCATCACGTGTTTGAATACTCATTGCTTGCTGTTGCTTATTACTGGCAATGCGATAGTTAGCTTCTTGCATGGCAGGCGCATCGAAATTATTACTAACGTTACCACGTACTGTATTATCGTTACTAAACCGTATTACCATTTCGTCTAATAGTTCATTACTGGCAGTATGCAGCCCAACTCTAATAAAACCTTGCCATACGGGTACGTTGTTATTTGCCGTAAGGCCATTAGCTTTAATGTTTTCAGTAAAGAAATTACTAATACTTGTTGTAGTATTTTTTGCCCTTACGGTAAATGCTTGTCCGATAGGAAGAATATTAGTATTGCTTACAACACTTGGTTTATTAAGCATAGTACCAGCATTGTACACGGTGTAAATACCAGGCTTGTTCTGCGGATACTGAATCCAATAAGCTGCAAAAATGTGTTGACTATTTTGTGCAGCAACAGTATTGAAATCGATAGGGCTTATATATGGATTACCTACTAAGTTGAAATCATTTGGGTGTAAGGTTACTGCAACATTGCCCATCATAAGTGTACCTACTGCTTTTAATGTTACAGCCGATGCTGCTACATTAGTACCGCTTAACAAGGTACAACCTTCGTTACGATTACCACGTACTAATAATTTGTAGCCAACTGTGGGTTGTACACTAGTTCTATTGGTGTTTGCTACAGACTGCCAACGTGTACCTAACGGTGCAGCACTATTGTAAGTTAACATGCTTGGTGCACCGCTTACACTACCATCGAATCCATTGGCGGTAATAGTACCACAAGCACCTATTTCGCCTGTAATGTGTATGCTTTGTTGCCAACTACTATCAATACGTGCTTGTACAGGACTTGCCACAAACAAGAATCGGCGTGTTGGGGCTGCTGGTATGGATTGTTCTGTAACAACATTACCTTTAATATAATCGGTAATATTTGTGCTAGCAATACTACTGGTACTAGTAAAAGTTATATTGGCTCTTACGTGTAAGCTACCTGCAATTGGTTTGTAATTACCAGATACTATCAACGTATCATCTGACTGTACCGTAACATTTTGAGGATTGTTGATTGCAATATTCTGTACCGTACCAACACCGGTAATCATTTGAGGGAAACTGGCATTCATTATTAAATAACCTTCACCTCTTACAACACCATCGTTATACAGTTTCACACCTTTTACTGTAAGGGAAGCGTTATTATTAATCGTTAATGTTCTAGCTGCACCAATAGCAATATTATATGCAAATACATGTTGTGAGATAACAGGCTCGTTAGCATTTGCAGTATCAGGAATCATTACATAACTGTTACTATCTGGTACTGCGTTGGGGCTCCAGTTACGAGCATCGCTCCATTGGTTACTTTGTGCACCACGCCAAATAATGGGCTCGTAATATAAGGCATAAGCTGCACTTATTTTACACCCCATTGTACTAAATGCACCACCTGCGTGTACACGGTTATTAACGGCTACAATACTGTTAACTGTGGCATTAGCTCCATTAGAAAGAGTAGTCCATTTTTCGCCAGTCCATACTGCAATGTGATTCACAGTTACCGCCGAGGCAACATCGTATGCAGTAGTGAAGTTACCACCTATATATATGTTATTGCCCATGGCACTCATGGTAATAACATTGCCATTTAATCCGTTTAAACTGGCATCGCCTAGTGGTTGCCATGCTGAGCCGTTCCACATGGCAATTTTGCTACAACTAACAGTTGTGTTATCGGCATTGGTGGCATTTAAAAAATCACCCCCTACATATACTTTATTATTTGCTACGGCAACACTATTAACAGTACCATTAAGGCCTTTGCCTAAACTCAACCAACTAGTACCATTCCACATAGCGATACGATTGGCTACAACAGTATTACTTGCATTTAGTGCGGTAGTAAATGCACCAGCAACATAAACATTGTTGTTAGCTACCAATACTTGTTTCACTTCGCCATTTACACCATTACCTGCACCGTTACCACAGAAGTGTTGCCAAGTTGTACCATTCCAAATAGCAATATTATTTACCGCAAGGTTATTGGTTGCACTATTGTAAGCATTAGAAAAGTTGCCGCCTACAATAAGATTATTACCATAAGATGCTATGGTATTAACATTACCATTAACACCATTACCAAGAAATGAATTAGAACCACCAAGAGTACTCCATGTAGTAGCATTCCAACGAGCTATATAATTAGCAACCACTTGCTGATTATTGTTGTTATATACACTACTAAACCAGCCGCCTACGTATACATCGTTATTATGAATGGCAATAGTATTAACAGTTCCATTAGTGCCGTTACCAATAGGCTTCCATTGAGCACCATCCCACATGGCAATATTGTTCACTTGCACTGTAGCACTGCCGTTATATGCCATTGAAAATTCGCCACCTACATATACCATATTATTTTTAACAGCTACAGTATAAATAGTACCATTTAAACCATAACCCCCAAGGTTATGAATATTAGCATCTACATGGCCCCAACTGTTATTACGCCAAACTGCAATTTTACCAGCTGCAATAGTTTGCCCGTTACTTGTTATTACCCCTGAGAAATTACCGACTAAAAACAATTCATTATTTCTAATACACATTGCGTTAATACCAGCAGTAGCACCATTTTGTTGTGCACCACCCATGGGCAACCATGTAGTGCCATTCCAACTTGCGATACGCTGCCTGTTATAAGTAGCTGCACCGCAGTAAGAATTGGTAAATTCTCCGGCCGCATGTATTAAACTATCAGTTACTACAATGGTTTTTACAGCATTATTAACACCATTACCGGTAGCAGTATTACCAGTACCTAAAGCACTCCAAGAGCTACCATTCCAACACGCAATATGGTTGGTTATAACCGCAGCACCTGTAGCATTATAAGCTGTTGTGAAGTTGCCACCAACATATACTTTCCCGTTACTACCAGTTGCAATGGTATTAACAATATCACTCACGCCGTTGCCAGTAAGGGTATTACCTGTGCCCAAGTGGCTCCATGCAGTACCACTCCAAGCAACAATGTTATTTACCTGTAAGGTTGTACCTGCTTGATATGCTTGCCTAAAAGCACCACCTACCCAAACAGTATTACCATTTACCGCAAGGGCATTCACTGTGCCGTTCACACCGTTGGTAGTTCCGGTAGCACCTAAAACACCCCAGCTAGTACCGTTCCAAACAGCAATGTTATTGGCAGTGATAGCAGCATTAGCATTATTATATACTTGCGTAAATGTACCACCTACATATACGTTACTACCTTGAACAGCAATGGCATTTACTAAACCATTCACACCGTTACCATTGGTAGCATCGGTACCTAAAGTTGCCCACTGTAAGCCATCCCAAACTGCAATTTTATTGGCTCTTACTGACTCGGCCATACTATTGTATGCTATGCTAAATGCGCCTCCTACATATACCTTACTACCGCTTGTAGCAATAGCCATTACAGTACCGTTAACACCGTTACCATTCATGTTCTGTTGTGCACCGAGTGGCTCCCAGGTTACACCATTCCATTTAGCAATATTGTTGGCTACAACACTACCAGCAATAGAAAAACTGCCTCCTATATATACATTCCCTGAACCATCTACCGCAACTGCTAATAAAGAACCAATAGCACCATTATTAATACCGAAACGACTATCCCAACCATCATTACAATTATTTTCTGTAGCGGAGCCGGTTGGTGTGTTATTTATTTGTTCAAAGCGAAGCTGGCCACCGAAACTGTTAGATGCTATGCGATAGCCCAGCGCATTGAAATTACCTTGAATATGGCTAGGTAATGTGCCATCGGGTAATAAATACTTACCCAAAGTAGTAGGTACATAGTATAGTTGCAGCATTTGAGCATACTGCTGCTGTAGCATATCTCTACTAAATAATTGGTTATACAGGCAGCTAATATCGCTACCACCGGCAGCAACAGCACTTTGTACCAACCATAAAAGATAGATACAAATGAACCAACAACTTTTTCGGATTTGTACTACAAGCTTCGCATGTAGCCAATGATATATGTTAAGATGCGGTTTCATAGAAAGGAGGATTAATGGCTTGCGCCAAAGGATTTGGATATGGTTATTTCAATACACACAAACACTTAGCGGTGTGTTTTACCGTAAGATGGTGTAATACCATCTTATTACTTACGTAAAAGCAATACTGAAAACTGGAATCTTTCGTTGTATTTCATAACATTGGTTTAAATGAAATAGTTATTCCGATATTGGAACATAAAATTGAACCATTTTATATATTTTGCTAAAACTTCTGTGCTTTTTAGTCTTATAGGTACATCACCCTGTCTTTTGCAATAAGAACCACTTATACCTAAAATCAACCATAAGTAAGCTGCAAGCAGCCTAAATATTGTATCTTGAGCCAAAATTGGTCGCATGCTTAGGCTTTATGTAACACTACTGATTAGTATCATCACAATTACTCAATCACAAGCACAGCAACGCTGGCGTGTTGGCGTGAAAGGTGGTATTAGCCTGCCTAATTTGCAAGATCCGAGTGGTAACGATAATTCTCAAGCCTACGGCTATAGTAGTATTATGGGGCCATATTTCGGTATTGTTACCGACTATCGCATTCGTGAATCCTTATCTTTTCAAGGCGAAATCAATTATGCAACGCAGGGCGGACAAAAAAATGGCGATCAAAAAATTAGAACTGTTGGCTTTGAAAGTTTTATACCCGCAGGTGTGCAAGTACCAGAATATGTATTTACACGTTTCGATAATAAAGTAGTGTTGCACTATATTGAAATTGCGGCATTGGCTAAGTATTATCTTATTAACCGCAAACATTGGAATGTAACTATTAACGCCGGCCCCTACTTCGGTATTTTAACCTATGCTCACAACACTTCAAAAGGCACTTCAAAAGTTTATTACGATGCCCAGTACACACAACCACTCTTACCCTATGCTGTAGTATTCGACAACG
The DNA here is from genome assembly GCA_046296295.1 of Chitinophagaceae bacterium. Classification (GTDB taxonomy): domain Bacteria; phylum Bacteroidota; class Bacteroidia; order Chitinophagales; family Chitinophagaceae; genus UBA10646. Next base: position 196,505 of record JBKBLG010000002.1, read on the forward strand.
AAGAAGATATACAACCACGTGTTAATCCTTATGCGTTGGGCATACAAGGTGGCGGTACTATTGGTTATAAACTCAAGCAATGGGAGATATTTATTTCGGGAGGTGGTAATATTGGCCTTACGATACTACAAAGCGATAAAAGTTTGGGCAGTAATAGAACAGGTGCAGGTACGCTTACCACTGGTGTATTTTTTCAACTATAACACCCTGGAAAGTATGTATATGTATTCCTTACGGTAAATGAATACAATATCATTACTTACAACTTACGTAACAACTTAGCAGGATTACCGGCGTACACACCTGGTACTGATATCGACTTTGTTACTACAGCACCAGCACCAATAACAGCACCATCGCAAATAGTTACTGGCAAAATAGTAGCATTACTACCAATACTTACATTATTACCTATCGTTGTTTTTTTCCACAAGCTCCTATTACCTCTTGCAGGGCCACCTTCGCTAAAAGTATCGTTAATAAAAATAACACCATGACCAATAAAACAGTGGCTACCAATGGTTACTAATTCGCAGATAAAACTGTGACTTTGAACACGAGTATAATCGCCGATAGATACATTTTTTTGTATTTCGCAGAATGGCCCAATAAAAACATGGTTACCCAAAGTACAACCATATACATTACTTGGCATTACAATAGTAACATGCTCACCATGTTGTACTGATTCGTGTATACTTACATTAGAATATTGCAAACTCATAAACTATTTTTTGAATAATTAGAAGCTGCATAAATTTTTTCAATGGCAATAACACTGTGTAAAGCATCGGCACCGGCGATAATAGCTGGAGGCTGATGAAATTCTGCTACCAATGTTTTATACAATATATTGTGATTGCTCATACTACCTACATAAGCACCATAATTATTCGGACCATTACCGATTGGTAAATTTTCAAATACAAAGTTATCAATACTTTGATACTCAAGTTCGTTTAAATACTGGCCACCAATTTTTACAGTGCCTTTTTCACAGAAAAGGGTAATACTACCTTCCATATTTTTGGCATAAGCATTTACTGTAAAGTGTATTGTACCTAATGCACCGGCACTTGTTTTAAAACATACCACACCCTGATCTTCAAAATCAATAATACCCTGATGCTTTGCATTATTCGTAAATGCCTTCACCTCTTGTATTGGCCCAGCTAACCAATAAATTAAATCAATAAAATGACTGAATTGTGTGTACAATGTGCCACCATCTAATTGTTGAGAGCCGCGCCAGCTATTTTTGTAATAAGCTTCATTTCTATTCCAAAAGCAGTTAACTTGTACACTCAAAATTTTTCCGAGTGTACCATTTTCGAGTGCATTTTTTACTGCAACCACCGGCGGATTAAACCTGTTTTGTTTTACAACAAACAACTTTTTACCAACCTTCTCTGCCGTTGCAATCATGTTTTTGGCATCGTTACTATGAATTGCCATTGGCTTTTCTACCAATACATGAAACCCTGCTTCTAATGCTGCTATCGCCTGATTAGCGTGTTCACCATTGGGCGTGCAAATAGATACTATATCGGCTTCTATTTGCGTAAGCATTGTGGTAAAATCTGTGAAAGTAGCTGCTTGCGGATAATTATGTGCAAAGGTTTGTAGTGCATCTGTTGCTGTATCGCACAAAGCCACCAACGATGCAAACTCGTGAATGTATTTCGCATGTCGTTCTCCAATTTTTCCGCAACCAACCAATGCAAATCGAATCATAAATTTTCATTAGGCAAACAATGTTGCAGCCTTTGCCAAAGCATCGGGCTTTCCAACATCTAATAGTATGTCACCCGTGTGGTCAAACCCTTGAATAGTGTGCGTTGCTGCATGTGCCAAATATACATCTACCATAGAGTATTTTCCGGGTTTAAGTAACGAAAAAATAGCACTATTTATTATATGCACACCACTAAATGCTAAAGGCATATACGTTGCTGCTGTTCTAGGTAATTTTTCTTCGCCGGTTACCGTATTGCGCCAACCACAAAGTATTAACTGCGTATCAAATAAAAACACTCTACTACTTGTGCGCTTTGTTACTGCCAGTGTGGCCAGCGGTTGCTGCTTTTTATGTGCAGCAATCATTGCAGTGAGGTTAAGGTTGGTAAGCATGTCGGCATTCATCAAAACAAAATCAGACTCACTTTGCAGTAAATGCATAGCCTTTTGCAAACCACCACCCGTTTCTAATACAGCATCGGTTTCATCGCTAATAGTTACGGTACTACCCCAACCATTATTGGCTGTTACAGCATCTATAATTTGACCTGCAAAATGATGCACATTCACCACAATTTCTGTTATACCAAACTGTTGCAAATATTCTATGTTGCGCTGTAGTAACGACTTGCCATTAACAATTGCCAAAGCTTTAGGATGATAATCGGTAAAGGGTTTTAAACGTGTTCCCAAACCAGCGGCTAACAACATTGCTTTCATATATTATGCTTGTTGTTTGGTTACAGGTGTAGTTACCCAATTCGATTGATTGGTATGGGTTAACTGCACTTTTACTTTATATTTATTTTTTAAGTGTCGTGCAGTTTGTTCGGCTGCATATACACTACGGTGCTGCCCACCGGTACAACCAAAATTTATTTGTAAATGCTCGAAACCTCTGCTTAAATAGCTCTCTACATTAACATCTACCAAATCCCAAACACTATTCAAAAATTCATTCATCTTGGTACGCTGTTCTAAGAAGTCTTGTACCGGTTTGTCTTTACCACTTAAGTGCTTGTACTCATCAAATCGTCCGGGGTTTAGTATCCCTCGCATATCAAAAACAAAACCACCTCCATTCTCTGAATCGTCTTTTGGAATTCCTTTTTTATAACTAAAGCTATTCACTTCTATTACCAAGGGTGTTTGTTCGTTGGCTTGCGTTGGTGTAAACTGTGCTATAATACCATCACTTGTAACAAATTGTAATAATTGCTCAAATTCCGGAACTGATATACCTACGCTACAATTGGCTAAAAACCATTTTAAGTTTTGCAATGCTAATGGTATGCTCGCCAAAAAGTGTGCCTTACGTTCAAACAAACCTCTGAAGCCATATGCACCTAATACCTGCAACAAACGAATGAGTACATAGCCATTATACTGACTTGTGAATGTATTTCTATTGATAGGTTTTTGCAATAGCTGCTCAACTTCATCTATATAATAGTTCAGCAACTGCACCTTCCAAGTTTCAGGAAGCTCTGCTTTCGCTTGCCACAACAAACTCGCTACATCATATTGCAAAGCACCTTGCATACCTCCTTGATAATCAATAAAACTAACAGTATTGTTATGCACCACAATATTTCTACTTTGAAAATCGCGAAACATGAAATACTTGTATTGCGTACGAGTAAGGTAGGTGGCTAATGCATCAAAATCGTCTAATAACGCTTGCTTATCGTAAGGTTGTTTCAGTGTATCTAAAAAATAGTACTTGAAGTATAACAAATCACTTAAAATAGCTTGCTTACCAAATTCTTTTGCCGTAAGGCACCAACCATAATTAAAATCTTCGTGCCCCTGAATTTGTAGCTTTGCTAAAGTTTTCAAGCTTTGTTCAAACAACCCATATACACGTTGCGAATGGCCCTCTTTCTCAATTTGATTCAGTAGACTTTCAGCACCTAAATCTTGTTGCAAATACACATCGTAACGCTCGTTCACAGCAACAATTTTGGGAACAGGTAGTTGCTTCGATAGAAAATGTTGTGTGAATTTTACAAAGGTTTTGTTCTCTTTAATATTAGTGTTATAGGTAGCAATAAATGTACTTTCATCTTCGCAGAAAATACGATAATAAATACGGTCGCTACCGCTTTGCGGTAGTTTTTCAATTCGGTTCACCCTTACGGGTAAATGTTGTGCTGCGAGTGCTTCAATATCGTTTAAAATGGGCATCATTGCTCGTTGGTTCAAGGGGGTAAAAATACGGGTAAAAGGTGCAGGTAGCTACAAAGAAATAGCGGCTACAATGTAGCCGCTATTTTATAATCATATCAAGTAACAGTCGATCAAACTACCGATGCAGTAAGTAATGCTAACAGTTCTTGTTGCGTACTTAATGTTTTATCTTTAGCATACCACCCGTGTAATTGTTCTGCTAAGGTAGCAAATGTTACTCCTGATGATTTTAAATCGCTATATAAGGTTTGTGCTGCTACTGGTCGTGGCCCCCAATTGAATATTTCATAACCTTGCGGGGTGGTTGCAATTAGTTTTGGAATACTTCTGCTTTTACCATCTTGTAAGTAGGCATCCATTAAATCTAAGTTTTCATCCCTTAAGAATAAACGTAAGTCTATCAAAGGGTTTTCTTTCGCCATCGCATGAATCACCGGAACAATTTGTGCAGCATCGCCACACCAACCTTCTGTTAGTAACAACCATACTTGCGGCGTTGCTATTTGCCGTAAGGCTTGTACCACCGCTGGCTGTAAGGTTACTGTTTTATCAATTCTATTCATGCGAGCTATATTAAGCTTCGCATATTCTAGAATTTCAGGTGTTTGATATGCCGGGTTATTGCCTGTTGTTTTACCCTCGGCATTTAAACTATCTATCAGTGCTCGGTAGCTTTCGTAGGTGTAATGAGGTTGTTGTAGGTAAGCTTGTAATATCGATTGCAAAGGACAAAATTTTAATGTGCAAACATAGATTTTTATTGCTTCCAAATTTAGCTGTTAACTATCAATATTTTCTTTTAATACTTACGTAAAAGTTACCCTACAGATGTACACTGCGGGGTAGCCAAAGCAATTACTTAGATTGATATGCCGCTGCGAATACTTGTGCAAACTGGGCTAGTTTAACACTACCTTGTGTAGTTGGCCTGTTGGCCCAATAATCGGCTTGTAATTCGCCGCTTCGAAGTGCTTTTCCAAGTGTAGTATAGCCTTGGGCGATGGTATCGGGTAAGCCCGCTTGCTTCAAACCTGCATACGCTTGTTCATCGGTAAATACTACCCAAGGTGTGCCTTCTTTACCAATCGCCTTGCCTAAAGCTGTTGCAATTTCTTGGGTGGTAGCCTCATCGCTACTGATATATCGAATTTGCTGACCCCTCGCCAAAGGCAATGCTAATAACACTTCTGCTGCTACTGCTGCAATATCGTTGGTATCTACCAATACCAACTTTTCATCGCCACCAAAATTACTACCGAAAACACCTGCATTTTTAACCAAATCAATTTGCGCAAAGAGGTTGTAAAAAAAGTACGACGGACGTAAAAAAACTGCATTAACACCAGCATCAATTAGCTGTACTTCTAAATAAGCGAGACCGTCTATTGGCCCTGCACCTTGTCGCATGTGAGCACCAATACTACTCAAAACAACAACATTTTTAATATTGTTCGCTTTAACAGCAGCTACATAATTGTTAGCCACTTGCTGCTGATACGAATACCAATCTGCAACATCCCATTTGGGAGGAATCATTAGATACAAAGCATCGGCACCTGCAAAACTTTCTGTTACGAAAGCCACATCTTCAACAGAACCCACCAATGCTGTAGCACCTAGCGCCTCAATACTAGCAATACGTTCGCTATTACTTGTAATAACACTAACAGCATTACCTGCTGCTACCAACCGGTGTACTAAAGGCTTGCTGATGTGGCCAATTGAGCCTGTAATAACATAGTTCATTTGCTCTTAATTTAATATTAAAAAATAGTTTTAAAATTTGTACATACAATTAATAAATCAAAAAAATCATGGTAGTGCATCGGCCACAGTAGCAATTTGCTGCGTTAAAGCACAGCTTGCCTCGGGGCCAAGTATTTTGCTATATGCCATATAAAACCCATCCATAGCTGCCTGCATTTCGGGTAGTAACGCTTTCGCTTTGTCGGTAGCATATACCATGGTAGTTTTTCCATCGAGCATTCTTGTTATCAATGCCTGCCCTTCTAATTTTTCTATCAATCGTGTAATGGTACTAGGCGTAAGCTGTAACTCGTTGGCTAGCTTTGTAGGTTGTACACCCGGCTCTTGTAACACCACCATTAACAAATACCCATGGCTCGGACTAAACCCTAACGGTTTCCAATAATGCAATGCCAATTTTTCTACCTTACGTGCAAATGCATTGCTAGTAAAGTACAAACACTGATGATATCTGCTCTCCGAGGTTTTCATTGCTGCACAGCAAAGATGAGCACCCTTATTTGTATATACAAATATTTATTAGAAATTTTCTGCCCTTGCGGTAAATGCTTGCCATTACCTTTGATCATTTAGTATGCAAAATCCGAATTTAAATAGAGATAAAACACAATTGTCGGCGGCAGACAAAGAGTTTGAGAATAATATCAGACCTGTTGAAATCAAAGAGTTTAGTGGGCAACAGCAAATTATAGAAAACCTTACTATCTTTATCAAAGCTGCCAAAATAAGAGGCGAAGCGCTAGATCATGTACTGTTTCATGGCCCGCCGGGTTTAGGCAAAACAACATTAAGCCGCATTGTTGCCAATGAGCTGGGCGTTAGCATCAAAGAAACAAGTGGACCGGTAATTGAAAAACCTGGCGACTTAGCCGGCCTACTTACCGGCTTACAACCTAGAGATGTACTTTTTATCGATGAAATTCACCGCCTTAGCACCGTTGTAGAAGAATATCTCTATGCCGCTATGGAAGATTTCCGAATCGATATTATGATTGATAGCGGCCCCAATGCTCGTAGCATACAATTGAACCTCAACCCGTTCACTTTAGTGGGAGCTACTACGCGTAGCGGCTTACTAACTGCACCCTTGTTATCGCGATTCGGCATTAAAAGTCGTTTAGAATACTACAATGCTCATACGCTTCAAAAAATCATTGAACGTGCGGCACAAATTCTAAATACTGCTATAAGTACCGACGCCGCTTTTGAAATTGCACGTCGTAGCAGAGGCACACCGCGTATTGCCAATGGTTTATTACGTCGCGTTCGCGACTTTGCTCAGGTACTTAACGATGGTATGATAGATTTAGGTATAACGCAACATGCTTTAAAAGCGTTAAATGTTGATGAGCATGGCCTTGATGAAATGGATAATCGTATACTCGCTGCTATCATTGAAAAATTTAAAGGAGGCCCTGTTGGTTTAACCACCATTGCCACAGCCGTAGGCGAAGAACCTGGTACTTTAGAAGAAGTATATGAACCGTTTTTAATTCAAGAAGGTTTTTTGCAACGTACACCGCGTGGCCGCGAAGCAACCCCAAAAGCATATGAACATTTGGGCAAAAACCCCTTTAACCGTGGTGCACAAGCTGGTTTATTTGGTAGCTAGTAGTTTTGCTATACAACATTTACCGTAAGGTAGCTACTTTGGGTTTAACAAAGTTTTGTTGCTACAAAATTGTTTTGGCATGCTAAATGATTATTTTTATTAAAATAGAAACCCTACAACTATGGAAGGTAAAAAGTACAAAATTTTACTATGTGAAGATGATACCAACCTTGGTATGGTCTTCAAGAATTATTTAGAACTGAACGATTTTGATGTAACACTTGAACGAGATGGCCGCTTAGGTTTGGCTGCATTTCAACGCGAAAAGTTTGATATATGCTTACTCGATGTGATGATGCCTAAAATGGATGGATTCACACTTGCAGAAGAAATAAGAGATATAGATCCGGATATTCCGTTGTTTTTCTTGAGTGCTAAAACCATGAAAGAAGATATCATTAATGGTTATAAGCTCGGTGCCGACGATTATATTACAAAGCCTTTTGATAGCGAGGTTTTATTAATGAAAATCAAAGCTATTCTGAAGCGTAATGAAGAGCTGAATAAAGAAACTGAAAATCAAGAATTTGATTTAGGTGCTTACCACTTCAATCCGAAATTGCGAGAACTTACTTTAGGAGGCAAAACACAAACCTTAAGCCCAAAAGAAAATGAGCTCTTGAAAATGTTAGCCGAACATAAAAACGATTTGTTACCCCGCGAACGTGCTTTAAAGAAAATTTGGGGTAGCGATACTTACTTTAATGGGCGTAGTATGGATGTATACATTGCGAAACTTCGCAAATACTTGAAAGAAGATAGCAATATTGAAATTGTGAACATTCATGGTAACGGCTTCCGCTTAGTAGCACCATAAACTATATTGCTAAATACATTACAGGCCGTTGTGGCATATTGCTGCAACGGCTTTATTATTACAAATTAATTTATGCAGCCTCAACCATGTTTATTCTGCGGGCATGTGGTGCAACTAATACATGTGCATGGTCATTACCAATGCCCTTTGTGCCATACCAATGCATTGCCCTGCTGCGATGGCGATAATTGCAGCACTAACATGTTACTACAAGCTAATGAACAGCAACATTTACCGCAAGGTATAAACCACCTTACGGTAAATGATAGTGCTAAAAGCCTTACGGCAAATGATTCATTGAGTACGATATTAGAGCACTAATACACTGTTGGTACCACCGTAAATATTCACAGTTTCCCCATCGGCTTCGGGCTCGTTCATCCAGGATTCGTTGTTAACTCTGTACTTGAATTCGTGCGTGGTATTTTTTGGGAGTTGTACTTCGGCGGCAAAACTGCCATCTTTCTTTTTACTTAAACTAATAGGAGCTTCCCAGTTGTTATTAAGGCCTAGTACTTCAATGCTATCGGCGTTAGGTGCTTCTACTACAAACTTTACTTTACAATAATCTTTTGTTTTGAAAATCGTTTTCTGGATCATGAATAATTTCGTTGGTTGCTGCCCTTAATATCAGCTTTTACTAAAATGTAACCCATTAGGTAAAATTTTAACATACTTACAAATAGTTGTTAGTATTGTGCAAGTTGTATAAAAAAGCGTCTGCAATTATGCAGACGCTTGTATCATTTACCCTAAGGTGAATGTGATTAATTTATAACGTACGCTTTACTTCTTCTTCTTCAAAAGCAACAATGGTGTCGCCCACTTGAATATCGGTGAAGTTTTTAATGGTTAAACCGCACTCGTAATTGGTTGCTACTTCTTTTACATCGTCTTTGAAGCGTTTTAAACTGCCCAATTCTGCAAAGCCACCTTCGGTACGTGGATAGATAAGGATACCATCGCGGAATACACGGATCTTGTGGTCGCGTTTCACCTTACCTTCTGTAACATAACAGCCGGCAACGGTTACTTTATCGAACTTATACACTTCTCTAATTTCAACGGTAGCAACTTCTTTTTCCTCGATTTTAGGCTCTAACATGCCTTCCATCGCACTCTTCACTTCTTCGATTGCATTATAAATGATAGAGTACATTTTAATTTGTACACCTTCATTTTGTGCTAATCGGTTGGCTTGAGCCGAAGGACGAACGTTGAAACCAATTAAGATGGCATCGGAAGCTGTTGCAAGTAACACATCGCTTTCAGAAATTTGACCTACTGCTTTGTGTACTACTCGCACCGCAATTTCTTCAGTGCTTAGTTTTTGCAGGCTATCGCTAAGGGCTTCTACCGAGCCATCCACATCGCCTTTGATAATGATGTTCAGTTCTTTAAAGTTACCCAATGCTAAACGACGGCCAATTTCGTCTAGTGTTATATGCTTACGGGCTCTTAAGCCTTGTTCACGAAGAATTTGAGCACGCTTGGTGGCTACTTCTTTCGCTACAGATTCGTCGGTATATACTTTGAATTTCTCACCTGCTTGTGGTGCACCGTTCAAACCTAGTATCACTACCGGTGTGCTTGGTGGTGCTTCTTGAACGCGTTGGTTACGTTCGTTGAACATGGCTTTAATACGCCCAAAATACTGACCACTTACAATGATATCGCCTTGGCGTAGTGTACCATCTTGTACTAAGATAGTGGCTATATACCCTCTACCCTTATCTAACGAGGCTTCAATAATCGTACCTGTTGATTCTTTGTTGGGATTAGCTTTAAGATCGAGAAGTTCTGCTTCAAGCAAAATTTTCTCAAGTAATAAATCAACGTTTAAGCCTTTCTTAGCACTTATTTCTTGACTTTGGTACTTACCACCCCACTCTTCTACCAACAAGTTCATTTGCGATAATTGTTCGTAAATTTTCTGAGGGTTAGCACCATCTTTATCAATTTTATTCACCGCAAAAATCATCGGCACATTGGCAGCTTGTGCGTGGCTGATGGCTTCTTTGGTTTGTGGCATTACAGCATCGTCGGCAGCAACCACAATGACTGCAATATCTGTAACCTTGGCACCGCGGGCACGCATGGCTGTAAATGCTTCGTGACCTGGGGTATCTAAGAAGGTGATTGCTTTGCCATTCGGTAAAGTAACTTCATAAGCACCAATGTGCTGTGTGATACCGCCGGCTTCACCGGCTACTACGTTGGCATTTCGGATGTAATCGAGCAATGATGTTTTACCATGATCTACGTGACCCATGATGGTTACAATTGGAGGACGGCCTTTTAAATCGGCAGGATCATCTGCGATTTCTTCTTCCTCTTCCTCCACATCATCTAAACCAGTAAACTGAACTTCGAATCCAAATTCGCTAGCTACCAATTCAATTACCTCTGCATCTAAACGCTGGTTAATTGATACCATGATACCTAAGCTCATACACTTACTGATTACTTCAGTGAAGTTCACATCCATAAGGCTGGCCAATTCGCTTACTGTAACAAATTCTGTTACTTGTAGTGTATTGTTTTCGCCCTCGCGACGTAATGCTTCGGCACGCTCATCGCGGCGCTCGCGGCGTTGACGTGCTTTTGCAGCCTTACCACGTTGGTTGTTACTACCGCCACCGGAAAGCTTGGCTTGGGTTTCGCGAATTTTATCTTGGATAGCCTTAGCATCGATTTCAATGTCGGCTTGAGGACGTTGCTGATTGTTGTTGCGGTTGTTTCCACCACGATTGTCGCGGTTGAAACCGCCACCTCGGTTATCGCGGTTGAAGCCACCACCTTGCTGACCACCACGGTTGAAACCACCACCTTGTTGCTGGCCTCCGCGGTTGAAACCACCACCTTGCTGTTGTACACCCTGACCTTGTTGTTGCCCTGATTGCCCTTGTGGACGTGGAGGTAGGTTATTGCCCGACTTATCGATTGGCATACGCTTACGCTTTCGCTTTTCGTCGGCGGCACGAGTACCTTGTTTAGGGCGTGTATCGTTATCGACAGGCAGGTTGATTTTCCCTAAAATTTTGGGACCCGTTAAACGCTCTGCCTGTATATTTTCAATTATGGGTGGTGCATCTACCGTTGGCTCTGCTGGTGGCGGAGGTGGTGGGGGCACATTTACCGTAAGGTTAGGCTTTGGTGCAACTGGAGCCTGAGTTGGCTTTGGTGCCTGCGGTGCAGGCTTTTTGGCAGGCTGTGGTGCAGGTTTTTTGGCAGGCTGCTGGGATGCAGCACCTTTTTTGGGTCGGGTGCTACTATCAATAGTACTTAAATCTATTTTTCCTAGAATATTAGGGCCGCCAATTTCAGGTGCTTCTAAACGTACTACATCTCCTGTGTTATCGATAGGAGCTTCTGCTGGTTCGGCTGGTTCGGCTGGTTGCTGTTCAGTTACAGGGGCAGCAGCAGTTACAACCGGAACTTCTTCTATTATTTGTGGTGTAGGTTTAGGCACTTCTTCTACTACCACCGGCGGTGGCGGTGGAGGAGGAGTAACTACTTCTTCCTGTACCACAGCTGGTGCAGGAGGGGGTGCTACTACTACTGGCTCTGGTTCAGGAGCTGCGGGCGGTGGAGGTGCTGGTGCTTCAACAATAGATGCAGGTGTTGCCACTTGAGGCACTTCAGTAGCCACTACTGCTGCTTTTTCGGGCTTGGCAGTTGCTGCCAACTCTTCTTCTTCCTTACGCTTACGAGCCTCGTTAGCCGCTGCTTTTGGAATTTCTACCTGATCGGCTTTTGTTTTAGCCACCTTATCGCTTTGGAACTCTTGTTGTAAGGCTCTGTACATAGCCTCGGTTAGCTTAGCGGTAGGCTTCAGTTCGTCTTTGGGAAAACCTTTAGCTGCCAAAAAATCCACCAGGGTTTCTTGCCCGATATTGAACTCTTTGGCTGCTGCCAACAATCTTGGTAATTTCAGTTCTGACATATTATACGGGCTCCAACGTTGCGGAGCTTTTACTTGGGTTTTTGCCTATTTACACTTAGGCTTGTGCGTTAAACGATTATACTTAAGGGTGCCAAACTTAATACCTATGGTGAAAGTTTAGTAACCTTTACATTACTTCTATGTTACTCTTTTTCGAATTCTTCTTTCAATATTCTACGAATGTCGCTAATTGTTTCTTTTTCAAGATCAGTTCTGCGTTCTAATTCTGCTTCGCTCAAAGCTAATACACTTCTGGCGGTATCGCAACCTACTCGTTTTAATTCATCTATAATCCACTGATCTATTTCATCGCCGAATTCATCGATATCAATATCAAATTCTTCTTCTCCCTCCTCTGCTTCACGATATACATCAATTTCATAGCCTGTTAATTCGCAGGCTAATTTGATATTAACCCCACGACGACCAATTGCTAAGCTCACCTGATCTGCCTTTAGGTACACATCGGCTTGCTTGTCTTCGTAATTAATATTCATGTAGCTGATTTTAGCAGGCGTTAAGCTACGTTGAATTAATAACTGAATATTACTGGTGTAGTTAATTACATCAATGTTCTCGTTCTTTAATTCACGTACAATACCATGAATACGGCTACCCTTCATACCTACGCAGGCACCTACCGGATCGATACGATCATCGAAACTTTCAACAGCCACTTTTGCTCTTTCGCCTGGTTCACGAACAATTTTCTTGATGCTAATTAGGCCATCTGCGATTTCAGGAACTTCAATTTCTAGTAAGTTGGCTAGAAACTCAGGACTGGTGCGGCTTACAATAATAACCGGATTGTTGTTTTTTAAGTCAACCCGTTTAACCACACAACGTATACTTTCTCCTTTTTTAAAGAAATCTTGAGGTATCTGCTCGCTTTTAGGCATTAATAGTTCGTTGCCCTCATCATCCATGAGCAATACTTCTTTTTTCCAAACCTGATGTACTTCTGCACTTACCAATTCACCAATTCTATCGCTATACTTTTTAACGAGAACATTCTTTTTAAGATCGCTGATGCGGCTTGCTAATGTTTGTTTTGCAGCTAAAATGGCTCTTCTTCCAAAATCGAGAATATCAACCTCTTCATACAACTCTTCGCCTACTTCAAAGTCGGGTTCAATTTTAATGGCTTCGGTGTAAGCAATTTCTGCATTCGGATCTTTCACTTCACCATCTTCTACAATCATACGACGTCGGAAGATTTCAAGGTCACCTTTATCGGCATTAACAATAACATCGAAGTTATCGTCGGCACCGTATTTTTTGCGAAGCAATGTTTTGAACACATCTTCCACCACCTTCATCATCGTAGGGCGGTCTATGTTTTCTGCGTCTTTAAATTCTTGGAACGCATCTACAAGGTTAATGCTTGCCATTGTTTTTTCGATTTGTGGTATCATCGGCTATGAATGCCGCTTTTTTAAAACTTAATTTGAATGGTTGCTTTTTTAATTTCTGTAAAAGGTATCACCAACTGTTGTGTAATTGCTTTTTTACCCTTTCCCTCTATATGTTCTAGTACAATATCGGCCTCTGCCACAGCTATTAACTTTCCTTCTTTTACATCATCATTCGTAAATACAATTTCAATGAACCTTCCAACATTTTTATGATACTGTCGCTGTAACTGTAAGGGTTCATCAACACCCGGACTAGAAACCTCCAACGAAAAATCGCCATCGGTGTACATAGCACTTTCTTCAATAAGCTTGTATAGCTTTCTGTTCAAATGCACACATTTTTCAATGGTGATGCCGTTATCGCCATCAACGTATACTTTAATGTTGTTGGTTGGCTTTATTTTCACCTTCACTAAAAAGTATTCAGGGCTATCGGCTAAGAGTTGTTTCACCCACTCGCCAATACGTTCAATTACACTAAAATTTTCAGTACCCATAGTTCAGTTAAAAAGAGAAGGGAACGTTAGTCGTTCCCTTCAATTGCTTCTTTTCCGATGCAAATGTAAGTGATTAATGTATTTACTTCCAAATAACTGTTTGCAACGTTTTTAACAAGACGGTGTGCATGAAAGCTATACTTTTACAGTATGACACCGTTTCAAATCTTGTTTTTTGGGTTTATCCTCTATGTGCTTTACAAGTTTGTAACACGTATTGTATTACCTATAATGAAAGCAACAAGTGCTGTAAAAGCTCAAATGCAGGCGATGCAAGCTGCTGCACAACAACAATATCAGCAGCAACAACGATATCAACAGCAACAACAACATCGCCATCATGCGAAAAGTGTTGATACTAGCTTTACTGATGCCGAGTATATTGACTTTGAAGAAATTAAATAAACATACCTTACGGTAAATGATGCCTCGCAACGATATCATTTACCGTAAGGTGTTATTACAATGCTAACGATAAGAAAGTGGCAGGCGGAACAACATGTGCAGTAAGTAAGCCTGCTGCTTTAGCACCTTCAATATTAACAAGTGTATCGTCTATGAACAGTGTTTCATTTGCCGCAAGGCCAGCATCGGTGAGTAGCTGTGTATATGAGCTTATGTAAGGCTTTCGATAACCAAACGTATGGCTGTAATATGCTTTTTCGAAAATGTTATCGAAAGATATTGCTGGGTATTGCGTTTCAAAAATCTGCATAAATGCAGCATGATGAATAGCATTAGTATTAGAATATAAAAATATACGATACCGCTTGCTTAATGTTTGTAACGCAGCAATACGATCGGCTGGAAAATCCCCTAACATGGCATTCCAGGCAGCGGTTATTTGTTCATTTGAAAGATGAACGTTCGCAGTTGTTCTCAAAGTATCAAAAAAGGCTTCGTTGCTGATAGCACCAATTTCTAACTGCTCAAACAAATGGCTTGCATGATGTTGTGCATATAAAGCCTTGAAGTTTTGAACGCCTAGTGCTACAAAAGCATCTTCTGTTTTTTGATAATCGATGGTTAGCAAAATGCCACCCAAATCGAAAATGATATTTTTAATATTGTGCTGTGCCATTGTTAAGCTGGTTCTACCCAAGCGTTATTGTCTTTTAACAATTGAATCAGTTCATCTACTGCAATATCGCTATTGATATTTTTCTTCACTACTTCTTTGCCCTTGTAAAGGGTTATTTTACCAACACCACTCCCAACATAACCAAAATCGGCATCGGCCATTTCGCCGGGGCCGTTCACAATACAACCCATAATGGCAATTTTAACACCTTTTAAATGGTTGGTTACGGCTCGTATTTTGGCGGTTGTTTCTTGTAAGTCAAATAAAGTACGGCCACAGCTAGGGCAGCTTATGTATTCTGTTTTTGAGATACGTGTACGTGTGGCTTGCAATATGCCAAATGCGGTATTGTTGATAAAGAACTCAGCCCCCTCGGCACCTTCGCCCGCCTGATAACGGCGACCGCTTAAAACGGTTTCGTTGAATTGTTGGTATGCTTGTGCCGACATGCCCAAACAAATACCATCGCCAATACCATCAATTAATAACGCACCTGTTTCAGTTGCATAATGAATTAAATGCTCATCGGCAGTTGCCCAGTTGCTATCGGTAATGAGGATAATAGGGTTGTGAATTTGATTTGATTGCAAGTGTACAGCCATGCGGCGTACTGCTTGTACCGCATTGCTTCGCTTGCTGCTTAAACAGATAACTACTGTTGGATCGTTGGCAATAGTTTCTAAGTGGGTAAAATCGTTAATGTTGGTATCATCGCTAAAGCAATCAACCATTACGAAATTGAGTACATTGCTTTTTGATGGGGCGGTAACATAACCGTGGATATCAAAAATGGGGAAGTATTTGCTTTTATCGGTTGCAGCTGCCCAATGGTTAGGCCATGTTATTACTTTAAGCGTACCGGGCAATGCAAATGGCAACTCCGGATGACCAGTAAAAATGAAATCGGCAGCTAAATCGCTGATGCTCCATTTATCGGTAGCTGCATCGTAGTTGTAGCCTACTTGGCGCAAATCATTTACCGTAAGGTGTGTTAGCTTACTTAAATCGGCAATTACTACGGGCACTTGCTTACCTCCAATGGTATCTACGGCGAAAGTTTTTGCACGCTTGTACTCAAAAGGAACATAAGGTAGTTTGTTGATTGAGGGTATCGGTGTTACCTGTTCTGTTGTGGTTATTGGCAAACCGAAATTGTAGCGCTTCACTAAATCGCGGCATACTGGAATTTCAAACTCTGGATCTTCGGTAAGGCTCACACGAACAGTATCGCCAATGCCATCTTCTAGCAAAGTGCCAATACCGACGGCACTTTTAATACGGCCATCTTCACCATCGCCGGCTTCGGTAACACCCAGGTGCAGCGGATAGCATTCGCCAAATTCGTTAGTCATGGTTTGCACTAATAACCGATAAGCTTGTACCATTACTTGTGTGTTACTAGCCTTCATGCTTAAAACAATATTGTGGTAGCTTTCGCTGCGGGCAATTCGTAGAAACTCCATTGCACTTTCTACCATACCCATGGGTGTATCGCCATAGCGGCTCATGATACGATCGCTGAGGCTACCATGGTTAGTGCCAATACGCATGGCGGTGCCATAGGCTTTACAAATACGAACCA
Organism: Chitinophagaceae bacterium; assembly: GCA_046296295.1. GTDB lineage: Bacteria > Bacteroidota > Bacteroidia > Chitinophagales > Chitinophagaceae > UBA10646. The sequence continues at coordinate 213,149 of JBKBLG010000002.1, forward strand.
GGGGTGTAAAGCGTTCTCTGATACGTTCTATTTCTTCTAAATACGCTGCATCGGTATATTCAATTTGTTCGAACTTCTTTTTATCTACATAATTACCAGGATTCACACGTACTTTTTCAACAATGCGTGCCGCTATTTCGGCTGCGTTGGGCGTGAAGTGAATATCGGCTACCAAAGGGGTGTTGTAACCTCGCTTGCGTAGTTCATTTTTGATGAGTTGCAGGTTTTCTGCTTCTTTTTTGCTAGGTGCGGTAATACGCACTAACTCTGCACCGGCTTCGATACAACGGATGGTTTGAAGTACAGTAGCTGCTGTATCCATTGTATCGGTGGTGGTCATGGTTTGTACCCGAATAGGGTGGCCATTACCTAATAGCAAGTCGCCAATTTTCACCTCTTTGGTGCGTAGGCGTTGGTATTGCGTAAGTGAGGGAGTATATAGTTGCATATGTGCCTGAAACTGTAACTATTTAGGTAGTACAGCAGTGTTTTTTGTTCAATAATGGATGCGCCTTATAGCTTAATCTTACAACAATCGTTCGTACGGAAGGTTGCAATTACGCTAGCAAACTTGCTTTTACATAAGGCTGCAATGCAGTTGGTATACGAATACCATGTGGTGTTTGATGGTTTTCGAGCAATGCCGCCAATATACGTGGCAGGGCTAGGCTACTACCATTTAAAGTATGTAATAGTTGGGTTTTGCCACTTGCATCTTTGTAGCGAGCTTTTAGGCGGTTGGCCTGAAAACTTTCAAAATTACTAACACTACTTACTTCGAGCCAACGCTGTTGTGCGGCGCTATACACTTCAAAATCGTAGGTTAATGCACTTGCAAAACCCATATCGCCGCCGCATAATCGTAAGATACGGTAAGGTAAGTCGAGGCTTTGTACTAACTGTTCTACATGATGCACCATAGCATCAAGTGTTTCGTAGCTTTTATCGGGTTGTACGAACTGAATAATTTCGACTTTTTCAAATTGATGTAAGCGATTTAAGCCACGAACATCTTTGCCGTAGCTGCCTGCTTCGCGGCGAAAGCAAGGGCTATATGCTGTGAGTTTAATCGGCAAATCGGCTTCTTTCAAAATTTCATCGCGGTATACGTTTGTAACAGGTACTTCTGCCGTTGGAATCATGTAGAAATTATCTTCGGGCATATAGTACATATGACCCTCCTTGTCGGGTAGCTGCCCGGTACCGTAAGCACTAGCTTCGTTCACCATAAATGGCGGCAAGTATTCGGTGTAGCCCGCCTCGGTATTCGCATCTAAAAAGTACTGAATAAGGGCTCGTTGCAGCTTAGCACCTTTGCCGATATACACCGGAAAGCCACTTCCAGTAATTTTATTACCTAGCTCAAAATCAATCCAATTGTATTTTTTTGCAATATCCCAATGTGGCAAAGCACCTTCAAACAAGGTGGGAATATCACCAACTTGACGTACAACTTCATTATCAGCCGCCACCTTGCCTTTTGGCACCAACTTGCTAGGTAAGTTGGGTATTTGTAACAATATATTGGTAAGCTGCTGTTCTACCTCGGCCATGCTTGTTTTGAGTGGCTCAAGTTCGGTTTTCCAAGCGGCTACTTGTTGTTTAGCAGCTTCAGCTTCTTCTTTTTTGCCTTGTGCCATTAGTTGCCCAATCAACTTGCTCGATGCATTGATTTGCGATTGAATATGATCGAAAGCTGCCTGTAATTTTTTGCGTTCATCGTCGCGTTGAATGGCCTCGTCTACCAAATGCAACGCTGCAAAATGCTTCACCTGTAAGCGTTCTTTTGCCCATTCCGGATTTTGCCTTAGTACGGCTACCTGTAACATGCGGTTTGTTTTTTGCAAATATAGCCTTGCGGCAAAAGCAATAGCCTTACGGCAAATGAAAACGCACCTTATACCATCTGCCTTAACACATTTACCGTAAGGTTCGTTGCCAGATTATTTCTCAAAACGTAACCATACGTTGGTAGGGATGCATTTACCGTAAGGTTCGATGGCTACCTTTGCTGGCTATGACAGATGCGAGTTTAGACCTACAACAACGTTGGTGGAACCTAGAAGCCAAATTGGTAGAACGCTTTGGCAAAAAGCCCGATGTAGAAACTATTTTGTTTTTAATTGGCATGCAAGAAACGGGTTTTGTGCAAGAAAAAATTACTAAAGAGCAAAAGCAAGATTTAATGCATGTTGCGGTTTGTACCCTACTGAGTAGCAGCGGTTTTTATAGCCTTACCGGCCACGATGAAGATGGTTGGCCACACTTTGAACAGCGTAAGGCATTGCCTGAAATGCCTTTGTACGAACAGGAAAATTTCTTGAAAGACCATATTTTGCTTTATTTCGAGCAACAAGGATTTTAACCCAAGATAATTATGCTGAAATCTGTATTGATGGCCGCAGCGTTGGCCTTACTAAGTATGGGAGCCATGGCTCAAGTGAAAAAAACTGCTCCAAAACTCGTTGCACCTGCTGCAAAATCGAAAGAAAAGCTGGTAGAAATAATGACCAGCATGGGTACGATTGTAGTAAAACTGTACGATAGCACACCACAGCACCGCGATAATTTTGTACGCTTGGTGCAAGAGGGCTTCTACGATAGCTTGTTATTTCACCGTGTAATTGATGGTTTTATGATTCAAGGAGGCGACCCTACCAGCCGTAATGCCGATAGCACCACTATGCTTGGTGCAGGCAGTGCCCCAGGTGTAGAACGCATACCTGCCGAGTTTAAAAACAACCTAATTCATAAAAAGGGTGCCTTAGCCGCAGCTCGCGATAATAATCCGCAAATGGCTAGCAGCAACTGCCAATTTTATATTGTACAGGGCAAGCCCTACAGCGATGTAGAAATTAATATGATGGAATGCCGTGCTCGCCAGAATAATCCTGCTTTCACCTATACCGATGCACAACGCAAAGTGTATAAAACTTTGGGAGGCACACCCTTTTTAGACCAGAATTATACTGTTTTTGGTGAAGTGGTGAAGGGTTTAGAAGTTATTGACTTAATTGCCAAGGTGCCCAGAAACGGAAACGACCGTCCGCTCAAAAATGTGTATATGAAAATGCGCTTGCTCAATTAAGCAAAGCCAAATATTATCAGCATATTTGCACCATTAAACGAACACTTGTTATGAATTTTCCTGCCGATTTAAAGTACACCAAGGATCACGAATGGATTAAGGTTATTGATGGCAATACAGCATTAGTTGGCATTACCGACTTTGCCCAAAGCGAACTTGGTGATATTGTATATGTAGATATTAATACCGTTGGGCAAAGCCTAGCAGCAGAGGCTGTTTTTGGTACAGTAGAAGCAGTGAAAACTGTAAGCGACCTATTTTTGCCGGTTGCTGCTACGATAGTAGAAGTGAACAGTAATTTAGAAAAGCAGCCCGAATTAGTAAATAGTGACCCATACGGCGAAGGCTGGATGGTTAAGATAGCAATAGCAAACGTAGCTGATCTCGACGCTTTAATGAGTGCCGATGCCTATGCAGCACTAGTTGGCTAATAATTTAAGCAATGCTTTTTTGAACCTTTGAGCCACCTGTTGCGTAGATAGGTATCGCTTTGTAAAAGCTTATGCAACAACACGCTACTCAAAAATATACAGAAGCCGAATTGGTTACTTTGTTACAGCAAAGGAGCCAATCGGCTTTTAGTTATTTATACGACAATTACGCTGGCGCCATCTATGCTGCTGTTTGCAGCATTATTCCAGACAATACCCTTGCATCAGATGTGTTGCAAGAAGTTTTTGTGAAAATTTGGCGACAGATTGCAACCTATGATAGCACTAAAGGGCGTTTATACACTTGGATGCTCAACATTGCTCGTAATGCATCCATAGATACATTACGCAGTAGAGGGTTTCAGAACAGCCAACAAAACCGAGAATGGAATGAAGCCGTATATGAAGATATTAGTAGCACACAAGTGAATGCTGAGGTGATTGGACTCAGAAAGTTAGTACATACCCTAAAACCAGAGTTGAAAACGGTGGTTGAGCTGGCATACTTTCATGGTTATACACAAGAAGATATTGCAGCCATGTTAGAAATACCGCTAGGTACCGTAAAAACTCGCCTACGCACCGCCTTAATTAAGCTACGAACCATTATTAAACCTTAGTACCGTGGATATACAGGCATATATAGCAAGTGGGGTAGTGGAAAGCTACGTACTGGGTTTGGCTACCAACGAAGAAAGAGCTGAACTTGAGCAACTATTACCGCAACATCCTGAATTGCAGAACGCTTTAACCAATTTTGAACAATCGCTTGAAAATTTTCATCAAACCCAAGCAGCAGTTCCGCCACCAGCCATAAAAGCTAACCTGATGGCACAATTGGCTGACGAGTTTGCTACCGATACAACGAGCGTAGCTACAACTACTGCACCCGTTGTACCACTCAACCATCATAACACCGCTACTGCTAAGGAACAATCTATGCAGTTGTGGCGTAATATAGCAGCAGCTATGGTAGCATTACTTGTTGGTAGCGTAGCATTAAATGTATATTACTATAATGCAGCTAGCGAAGCCCAACAAACGGTTAAAAGCTTAATATCACAAAACAATAGCTTACAAGCAAGTATCAATGCAACCCAAGTTCGTATGCAAGAAATGAACAACGGGTTTAAACTCATGGCCGACCCTAACGTTCTAATGGTGAAGCTAACCGCAGCCGCTAACGAACTCAAGGGCAATGCTGCTACCGTATTTTGGGATAGCCGTACTAAAGATGTATTTGTAATGAATACAGCCTTAGCCCCTGCCCCTGCCGGCAAAGAATATCAGTTGTGGGCCATTGTAGATGGTGTTCCGGTAGATGCCGGTATGATGGGCAAATGTGCAGAAGGCATTTGTAAAATGAAAAATATTCAAAAGGCACAAGCATTCGCCATTAGCCTAGAAGATGCAGGTGGCAATCCTACGCCAAAAGGCACTATTTATGTACTAGGTAAGGTTGGTTAATACCTTTCGGTAAATGAAGTAGCGCTTTATCAAACAACAGAGGCAGAGCCAGTGCTAAGCATTGGATTACTTTATAATAAAGCCGCCCCTTTACTATAAAGTGATATTAGCAACATCCATTTACCGTAAGGTATTTTGATTATGTTTCAGTTTGCTGTGTGGCTTCTTTAATAAGAGAGGCATCATCCCAAGCAGTATCTACTTGTTGTAACATGAAGCGGTTTTTAGTATCTTCTTGTAAGATACGTTCTAGCTCCTCCATACGGGTACGTGCCTCTAAAATATAAGCTTCTCTATCTTCTATGGCAGCCAGCTTTTTTAGATTTTTTTCATCGTACTTCAAAAACATTTTCGACATACGTGTGGCATGGTAAGCATCGTAACCGAGCATTTTCAGAACATCTACACCCAAGCGTAAGCTGGTATCTAAACTTTCGCGATATACATGCAATATGCCGGCGTTTAAAAGCTCATACGCATCGAATCGGTTACGTGATCGAACATATAAATGCAGGTTAGGAAAATGCTTTTTGGCAGTTTCAATCATCGCTAAACGCTTTTCTACATTATCGATTGCAACCACCAGAATTTTGGCATGTGCAGCACCAGCAGCTCGCAATAAATCGTGCCGGCTTGCATCGCCATAATAAACTTTAAAGCCTAAACGACGTAGTAATGCTACACGGTCGCTATCGATATCGAGATAGGTAGCGTTAACACCATTTGCTCGTAAGAAACGGCCTACCGTGTTACCAAAGTGGCCAAAACCTGCGATAATTACGGGATGTGTTTCTTCAATGGTATCCTCACTTTCTTTCGTTTCTTCTTTCTCCAGTATACCCAATTTTGGCATGATGAAGCGTTCGTGCAGCAACCACAACAAGGGCGTTAGTGCCATTGATATGGCTACCACACTCATCATCACATCAATCGTGTACTTTGGTAATATCCCTTCGGTAAGGCAAAAAGAGAGCAACACAAAGGCAAACTCACCTGCCTGACTTAGAGCCACAGAAAAAATAGCATTTTGATCGAAGCTAATCTTAAAGAGCTTCCCCAGAGCTAGTAAAATCAATGCTTTTATTGCCATCATTCCGGCAACAATACCAAGTATGAACCATGGATTTTGTAAGATGAGAGCAATATCTATGGAAGCACCCACAGCAATAAAGAATAAACCGAGCAATAACCCTTTAAAGGGCTCAATATCACTTTCAAGTTCATGTCTAAACTCACTGTTAGCAAGTACTACCCCGGCCAGAAACGTTCCAAGTGCCGGACTGAGCCCCACTTGTTGCATCAACCATGCAATGCTTACTACCAACAACAGCGCCGAAGCGGTAAATAGTTCTCTCACTTTGCTACGTGCCACAATACGCAATAGGGGCTTAATCAAAAAACGACCTGCCAATACAATAGCTACTACGCTACCTAATACAATCATCATTTGCTGTAAAGCAGGCATACCATGTACCCAATTGGTAGTGCCATGGCTTTTTTGATCTTCTATTTTAGGTAAGGTACTTAATAATGGAAGAATTGCTAGCATCGGGATAATAGCAATATCTTGAAACAGCAATACCGAAAAAGAACTTTGGCCTGCAGCCGATTTCATTAATCCTTTTTCTTGCATGGTTTGTAATACAATAGCCGTACTACTCATAGCTACTGCCATAGCTACTGCAAGTGCTTGCTGCCACGGCATATTAAAAGCTACAATAGCTATAATAGTTATAATAGCGGTGGTAAGAACCACTTGTAATCCGCCAAGGCCGGCAATGCTTCGGCGCATCTTCCATAATAATTCAGGCTCTAATTCTAAGCCAATTAAAAAGAGCATCATTACCACACCAAACTCAGCAAAATGCATAATATCTTGCCCCTCTGTGCTAATAAACCCAAACACACTCGGGCCAATAAGTGTGCCTGCAATTAAGTACCCAAGTACACTACCTAAACCAAAGCGCTTAGCAATGGGCACCATAATTACTGCTGCCACTAAATAAATGATGGCTTGAAACATAAATGATTCACTCATTGCTTATACGTTTTGTAGGCTGTTAGGAATGGGCACTAAATCGTTGCTGTAGTTACATGCCAGTAATTCATCGAGGGTAAAGCGGTCAGTACTTAACCCCAACAAAAACTCTTGATACTGCAATGCGCTAATGCTAATATCCGCTTCACTCATTTTATGCGTTCCATGTATTACAAAGGGCGGCAGGTACTGCATATTGCATAGCCGCGTAGTTTGTTCAAAGGGAATTAAAAATTGCTGCATCGTGTAACGGTTATGGCCACCCACTGTATAGGCCGATTGAGGGCCACCCGTTGTTATTACATTCATAGCCCACTTACCTAACAATTGCTTACCCATACTACCATAAGCCCACCCATGCTCCAACACTAAATCTTGCCATTGCTTAACAATAGGAGGGGCACTGTACCAATACCATGGGTGTTGCCAAATAATTACATCGTGGGCTGCTAGCAACGTTTGTTCGGCTTTAATATCGATATCAAAATCTGGATAGATCTGATACAAATTATGCAGGGTAACATTTTTCACTTGCTGTGCAGCCTTGTATAAATGACGCTGCACCCTACTAGCCGCAATGGCAGGATGTGCAAATAAAATTAGTACTCTCATACAGAGATGTTTTACTGTTTCAGAAAGTTGGTTAGCGAAGTCATCCAAACATTAGGTTCTTTCAAAAGCAAGCTTTGATGCCCCGATTGCCGGTACACCTTTAGCGTTTTACTTTTCGTATGGGTTAAGTTAGCAAAAATGGCATTGGTTTCGTGCAAAGCCACCCTATTATCTTGTTCGCCCCAGGGCAATGAATAACTGTAACATAGGTTTTAGGCTGTAAGTCAAATGCCCATAACCACGTACTACACTTCCCCCAAAAACAAGCATGGTTGCCATCGGTTCTTCTGGTAATTGCATCAAACGCAACCTGCCCTTGGTAGCATCTTTCAAAGAGGCAAAAGGCATATCTAGAATAACTTTCGAGGGTTGCACATTGGCATGGTTGTATATGGCTTTGGTTATAGCCGCAGCCCCTAACGAAATACAACACAATTGGTTGATTAAACTGCTGTGCCCATGTATACATGGTATAAACATCTTCACTTTCGCGGTAGCCTATCGTACACGCATTACCTGTACTTGCACCATGTGCCCTAAAATCGGTTAGTAACACTCTATACCCTAATTCATACAAGGCTGTAGCCTCGGCTATTACACCAGCCCTATTACCACCATGCCCATGAAACAATAACACTATTCCTCTAGGCTGTGGCCTTGCTCCATACCATACTGCTAAGGCTTCGCCATCGGTTGTCCTTACGGTAAATGATTGGTGCGGCAATAAAAAACTATCCACAATAGGCCGTTTGTACGCCTTTATACCCGTAACCATTTTCGTAAACCGATCAAAGCTGCTGAGCTGTTCAGTACCCACTTTAGGCTGTATAAGAGCACTATCGCAGAAGTAGGTGTACTTGCAGGCATACATAATAACCACCACATTCAAAAGCACTATAACAGCACCGATAGCAAAGCCAATAGGTTTGAGTGTACGTTTCATGGTTGTTCAAGATAAGGGTTTTATAATAGTTTCGGCCGCCAGAAGGGCGGCCCGAACAAAACCATAAAAACAAATAATAAAAATTACAGTTGTTTTGGTATCAAATCCGCCAACTTCTTAGATAAATCGGCACCACGTAGGTTAGCAGCAATGATTTTTCCCGTAGGATCTAATAATACATTGAAGGGAATACCATCGAATTTGTAATCTTTCACCACAGCAGCATCCCAGTATTTTAAATCACTTACATGTTGCCATACAAGGTTATCTTTTTGGATAGCAGCCAGCCAAGCGGCTTTATCTTTATCTAACGATACGCCCAGTATAGTGAAGTTACGCTTGCTAAATTGTTGATAGGCCGCCACTACATTGGGGTTTTCTTGCCTGCATGGGCCACACCAGCTTGCCCAAAAATCTACCAATACATACTTACCTCGTAAGCTGGCCAAACTAAAAGGCTTACCGTTAATATCGGGCAAGTTAATGTCTGGAGCTTGTTGGTTGAGCAAGGCATAAGGTTGGTTGGCTACTTGTTGCTGCTGTTGTTCGGCTTGCTTACGTGCTGCTAACAAATCGGTCAATGCTTTTGCGGCACTATGCTCTTTGTGTTGCGTGGCTACTACCTCGGCAGCTTTACTCCACTCTTCAGGTGTTAAGCTACGCTGGCCCAACATAAGGGCATAGTACTTACCAGCAACACTTTCGCTTGTTTTCAGATAGTTTTTAATTACGTTATTGAGCTGTGTTATTTGCGCCATTTGCTTGTTCATAGCAACCAGAGCAAGACTATCGCCGTTGGGCATACTACGCAAGCTATCAATGGCAGCGCCATTTACCGCAAGGATGCTATCTTGAACTCGGTATTGTTCAAATAAATCGTACAATGCCCTGGTAGCATCGCTACCTTCTATATCGGGTCTGCGATAATTAGTAGCAGATAGGTTAATAGTTATAACATCGGCATCGTTGATAAAAATTACTTGTGGGCCACCTTCGTAACCAATAATGTACAAACCTTCTTCTTTAGCAATGCTTTTGAGGCTGTATTCGTTTTTGCCCGTAAGGGTTACAGAATCTACAATAATGGGATTGTTGTTGTTAAAACTCAACTGTTGCAACAATAATTTAGTACCCGCAGGAGCACCCATAATGTTACCCCTTACGGTGAATGTTCCGCTACCACCCTTGTTGTTACACGCTGCTATTACCATAACAGCCAATGCTGCATAAAACCACTTCATGAATATTTGATTATGTGAATGTATATTTTTTTATTTTAACTTTTCTTCGAGCAAAGCGGTTACCAATTTCGGATCGGCTTGGCCTTTGCTACGTTTCTTAACTTCGCCAACAAATAAGCCAATCAAGCCTTTTTTACCCTTTTTGTACTCGGCTACTTTATCGGGCATATCGGCCAGTACATCGTGTACCCACTGTGCAAGTACATCGGTATTTTTTTCTTGTATCAATTGTAATGCTGTTACAGCCTCATCGACCGATATCGTAGCATGAGTGCATAGATACGGGAATAATTTGGTTGCTGCTGTGCTAAAACTCACAGTATCGTTAACAACAATAGCAATAATAGCTGCTAAGCGTTGGGGTGTAACGGCTATATCGGTAATAGCCATGTTGTGCTCGTTCACATATTGCTTCACCGGACCATTCAACCAGTTAGCAGCTGCTTTCACATGTGGTGTATGTTCTAGCAAGGCTTCAAAATAGTCGGCTGTAGGCTTATCGGTAATAAGTTGTTGTGCATCGTACTCGCTTAAACCGAGTGCTACATAGCGTTCGTACAATGCTTCGGGTAATGCCGGCAGGCTAGTGCTTACCTCTTGAATAATAGCATCTGTGATAATGAATGGAGCCACATCGGGGTCGGGAAAATACCTATAATCGTTAGCTTCTTCTTTATCTCTGATTGCAAAAGTTGTATCAGTAGCAGCATCGAAACTGCGGGTTTGTTGTATGATACGTTCACCTTGCAATTGCAAGTGAATCATGCGTTCTGTTTCGTATTCAATCGCTTTTTTTACATTACGAATGCTGTTTAAGTTCTTTACTTCTACTTTGGTGCCTAACGTGGTAGTACCTTTAAGGCGTATAGAAATATTAGCATCGCAACGTAAGCTACCTTCTTCCATATTACCATCGCATACATTAAGCCAACGTACTAATCGGCGTAATTCGGTTAAAAATGCGGCGGCATCGTCGGCACTGGTAATGGCTGGTTCTGTTACAATTTCTACCAACGGAGTACCCGCCCGATTGTAATCGATACAAGAAGCATCATCGTATTTATCGTGTATGCTTTTGCCGGCATCTTCTTCTATATGAATGCGGTTTAATGGTATGCGTTTGAGCGTACCATTTACCGTAAGGGTTATATAACCACCTACACCTATAGGTGTGGTATGTTGCGATACCTGATAGCCTTTCGGCAAATCGGGATACATGTAATTTTTTCTGGCGAAGTAGTTATAACGCTGAATTTGGCAATGTGTAGCCAAACAAAGTTGTAGGGCTAATGCAACTGCGGCCTCATTTAAATAAGGCAATGTACCCGGATGTGCCAGTGTAACAGCACTTACTTGCGTGTTAGGCTCGGCACCATACGCAATGGTATCGCCACAAAACAGCTTGGTGATGGTACGTAATTGTGCATGTACTTCTAAGCCAATAACTACTTCAAAATCGCTTGCTTGCATCGTGCAAAGATGCAAAGATTAGCAGTATTACCTTACGGTAAATGCATTGACTATTTGTAACTACCTATTACCAATTGGGGCATGCCTAAACCTATGGTTTCGGTTGGTTGTTGTCGTGTATCTTCACCAAATAAATTTATTGAAGCATGGAATACCGTTATATGGGACGCACTGGCTTGCAGCTAAGTGTGTTGAGCTTTGGCAGTTGGGTAAGCTTTCACAAACAAATTGATGATGGCATTGCCGATACCCTTATGAGTATTGCTTATGAGCATGGCATTAACTTTTTTGACAATGCCGAAGTGTATGCCTTGGGCAAAAGCGAAGAAATGATGGGGCGTGTTTTAAAAGCAAAGCAATGGGATAGAACCAGCTACACCGTTAGCAGTAAAGTTTTTTTTGGCTGGCGTGGTAAAGAGAATAAACCGAACCAACATGGCTTAAGCCGTAAGCATATTGTTGAGGCCTGCAACGAAGCCATGCAACGCTTACAGGTAGATTATTTGGATTTATACTTTTGCCATAGGCCCGATAAAAAAGTGCCTATTGAAGAAGTGGTGATTACCATGAACCATTTGATGCAACAAGGCAAAATTTTGTATTGGGGTACCAGCGAATGGAGTGGTGTTGAAATTATGGAGGCGCATCGTGTAGCGAGAGATTATCGCTTGGTAGGGCCTGCAATGGAACAACCGCAATACAACCTTTTTGAGCGTAACAAATTAGAAAATGAATACTTGGAAGTATTTAAAAATGTAGGATTAGGTACTACCATATGGAGCCCTTTGGCATCGGGCTTGCTAACGGGTAAGTATAACAATGGTATCCCTGAAGGTAGCCGCTTGGCGTTAGAGGGTTTCGATTGGTTGAAAGATAGACTTTATGCTGCTGAAAAGCTTCAGAAAGTTCAAGCACTTGCTGCTTTTGCACAAGAATTAGGTGTTAGTTTGGCCGCTTTGAGTATTGCCTGGACAGTGAAAAATCCGAATGTTACAACTGCTATTTTAGGAGCTACCAAAGTAGAACAACTACACGATAATTTGAAAGCGTTAGAAGCCTTGCCATTATTAACACCAGAAGTAATGACAAAGATTGATAGCATTATGGGTACAAAACCAGTACTACCTGATTTTTAAACATTTACCGTAAGGTACATTATATAAAAAAGCCCGTTAGTAGATACTAACAGGCTTTTTTTGTTACATCAACAAACTTTATATATAATAGAAAACCAGCCTTAGGGTTTAGGGTGTTGGGGTTTTATAAGTTCGCTTTTTTGATGCGCTTAGGATAATTCATGGTAATAGTTTGAGGCGTACCGTTACGAACAATTGAAAATGTAACAGCTTCGCCGGGTTCAACATCTTCAAGTGCTTCCATTAAATCATCTACACTGCTTACTTTTTTGCCATTCACGTTGTTCACCAAATCGCCTTTTTGTAATCCGGCTTTGGCGGCTGCGCCTTCGGCATCAACACCAATTAACTTAACACCACTGTTATCGGGTGTATCTTCAATTTCAACGCCAAGTTTTGGCTTACGGTTAAAGTAAAAAGGAGCAGCCGGGCGGCGTGGACCTTCGGGACCAAACATATCGATGGTTTCGATATCGCTAGGTTGTAAGCCCATTAACACATCGGGCATTTCAAATACACCTTCTGGAGTTGTGAAAGAGAAAGCATTCACTTGCTTTGATTTCTGCAACTTAACTTTAACTTTCTTTTCCTTGCCATCGCGTGTGTACTTCACGCTTACTTCATCGCCCTCTTTATGTTTATTAAGGATAGCAATGATATCGTCGCCGGAAGCAACTGAGGTATCGTTTAAGCTCAGTAGAATATCACCTTCTTTTAATCCGGCTTTTTGTGCAGCACTACTATCTGCCACCTCTTTGATGAGTACACCTTTCTCAGCTTTTTCGGTAACAATACCTAAGCGTGGCTTATTGTTACGTACTGTAATATTCATACTGCGTTGTTGCCCCCAGCCTATTGGTGCTTTCGGGCGGCGTGGCATGGTAATAACACGTGCATTACCATCGGTGCGGCGAACCTCAATGTTTGAGCCTTTAAAATCTTCTACAGGCTTGCCATTGACGGTAATTTTATCGCCTTCTACTACAATTACCATTTTTTCACCTTTTTCGCTACCACGCTTGCGAATAATGATGTTCTCTTCTTTTACCTCTTGGGCTATTACTGTACCAAGCGTACTTAGTAGCAAAGCGGTTGTTACAAATAATTTAGTCATGGGTTGAACGTTTTATCTACGAAAAGTTTAGTAGAACAAAACTAAGGGAAAATATCTAATTACGAAAACTTTCGGAAATGTTAAATTAAACTTGTTCCTCATCGATAGCTGTACGTATCATATATGATTTGGTAACAATACCGTTTATGATGTTATCGAGCCGTTCTGCTTGATCTTTTAGCATGCTTAGATAAGCCATTTGCGTATCGTCGAGCCCATCGGTATTGAAAAGTGTGAGTAGCGATTGTATATTGGCTAAAGGTGCTCGTACTACATGTGATTGGTCGAAACTTATTTGCCGTAAGGCCTCATTCTGATGCTTTACTTTCAGGTAAGCTATTTTTTGATCGGTAATATCGGTAGCTATTATGGTTACACCTATAATTTGGCCTGTATTACTGCGAAGCGGTTGTAGAGAGTTGCGGAACCAGTGTGTTTTATCGTTCATGGCTACCTCGCTTTCAAATACAAAACCCTCGCCGGTATCCATTACTTTATTGATCATTGCGAGGTAATTTTGTACAACAGCCGGTTCAAAATAGTCGCTAATATTTTTGTTTAAAATGGTAATGGCTGCATCGTGTACAAAATCGGCAGCTTTTTGATTTACAAATAGATAGTTGCCATCTCCATCCATCATAGCAACAATAGCATCGGAACTTTCAAGAATGCTACGATAACGCTCGTTGATTAATACTATTTCTTTTCCGGCTAGTATTTGCTCTGAAATATCTCTACAATTACTTAAAATGAAATGGTGGCCGCTGCTATCGGTTACTAGTTTAGTATCGCTTTCTAAAAAAACCCAATGACCTGCTTTATGCCGCATGCGAAAATACTTAATATGCTGTTGCTCGCCTGTTTCAAGCACTTTGTTCAGCACATTTGATACCAATGTAACATCATCAGGATGAATTAAATCAGTAAAAGCAGCCGCCTGTATTTCATCGGATACGTAACCAAGTACGGGCTTAACAGAAGGCGATACATACACGAGCCTTCCGCTAGTTTCGTGTAAGTACACAACATCTACCGAATTTTCTGCTAATAGCTTTAATAACAACTCTTTTTCTGCTCGTACTTTTTCGGCCTCTTTGTAATCTGAAATATCTCTGGCAACAGCAATCATATATGCTAATACGCCGTTATTATCGAGCATAGGCGTAATAGTAATTTCGTAATACTTGATGCCTCCATTTTTAGCTATAAATCTTGTGGTAATTTGATTTACTACTTCGCCACGCCTTAGTTTTTCATGTGCTTCAGCAGCCATTTTAGCTCTATCATCGGGGTGTACCAGATTATAAACACTGGTACCAATGAGCGCTTCTACCTTATAGCCCAAACTGTTCGTTACTGCTTCGTTCACATATAAGTAATAGCCATTAGCATCATGAATACTCACAATGTCTATCACATAACTCGCCAAAGCTAACGGATGTTCTAAGATATCGGTTATACCACGGCTACGTGTGTACATGGCTGTAACATCGAATGCTACGCCCCTTACCACTGCAATGATATCGCTAGGGCTGTGTGCTGTGCTATTGATTTCAGTAAAATAAAGTAACTCCAGCATTCGCAACGAGCCATCGGTATGTTTAACCCTACATATACTTCTTTGAAGACCTTCCGATGCGATGGCATTTTTAAAATCGCTTTTAAGTTGGTCGTAATCGGCAGTATGCAATACTTGCCTCCACCACCATTCTCCCTTATTGAAAGCTTCGTAGGAACGACCTGTTACTGCCTCCATTTGAGCATCCCAATATAGTTCTTGATGCTGATTGCCTACCTTTATCGTCCACATACCGGCTGTGTGCAGGTTAGCAAAACGGTAAATGAGTGAATCTTTTGATATTGCGGCGAAAGGATTCAAATTTTGTGCAGACTTTTTGTTTAAAAGAAGAACAAAAATTGCAGAAATATGTTCGATTTAGATTAAGTATGCCTTAAAGCTGGCTTTTTTGAGCATAAATTAACCTAACAACTGCCTATTAAGTAGCTATTAAATACGCTTTAAAAGGGCTCTACCAATCTTTCAGTTGACCACCAATATTAGATTTCTGGTTTAATTTTTTCTGAAGTTGTTGCTCTTGCTGGCGTAATTGCTCTAACATTTGTGCAGCAGCTTTTGCATCAAGTTTATTTTGTTGTGGCTGTTTTTTGGGCTGTTGCTGCTGTTGTTTGGGTGATTTTTTTTGTAATTGTTGTTGTAACCATGTGTAATTATCACGAGCATCGTTATCGGTTGGTACTAGTAATAAGCTTTGTTTAAAAGCGTTCGCAGCCGCTTCTAATTGTTGATTTGCAGCCAATGCCATGCCCAAATTATACCAAACGGCTGCTTTTTGTGCATTACTCTTGGCATACTGCAGTGCATGCTGATAGGCTGTAACAGCAGCCTTTGGTGTTTTAAGTTGCAGGTACGTATTTCCTAGATTAAACTGTGCTTCGGGCAAGGTACTATCTTGCTGTAGGGCCTGCAAATACTGTTGT
Organism: Chitinophagaceae bacterium; assembly: GCA_046296295.1. Taxonomy (GTDB): domain Bacteria; phylum Bacteroidota; class Bacteroidia; order Chitinophagales; family Chitinophagaceae; genus UBA10646. Next base: position 229,188 of record JBKBLG010000002.1, read on the forward strand.
TTTGCTTGTTCAAAATTACCCTTACGGTAAAAGTTATTACCTGTTTGAACCAATGTATTTTCTGCTTGCGCTATCACCCGATTCGATGCACCTAAAAGCATGATGCTAAGTACTACCAACCGCGTTTGCTTTTGCCGTAAGGCCATACCCCATTGCAACCACCATGCTAATAACAAACCTATAATACTTATTAATACAAAAACTTGATATTGATGCTCAAACCGATTGCCAACGCTGCCATTGAGCCACTTCTGTGGAATTTGTTGTAACGCATCTACCAAACCACGAGCATCGGCTTCGGGGTTAGTAAGCATTTGGTACGCACCGCCGGTTGATTCGGCTATTTGCCGTAGGGCTGCTTCGTTTAACTTACTAACCACGGGCTGCCCATTGGCATCTATCATAGGTGCATTGGTGGCCGCATCAATAATGGTGCTACCTGTTTCAGTACCAATACCATAGCAAAAAACAACAGTGCCATGTGCTTTAAGTTGCTGTATTATACTTGTGAGATTATCGTTGTGTGTTTCGCCATCGGTTACCAACACAATGGCTTTGTAGTTTTTCTCTTGTACGTTTAGTGCATTATCGGCTACACGTAGGGCGCTACTTAGCTGTGTGCCTTGCAAATTAACCATTTGCGTACTAAGACTGTTCACAAAAAGTTGTGCGGCAGCTACATCGGTAGTTAAAGGTATTTGTAGCATTGCTTCTCCGGCGAATACCACTAACCCAACACGATGATTGGTAAGGTGTGGTAAGGTGTTTTGTAATAACTGTTTGGCTTGTAGCAAACGGCTTGGTGTAACATCGGAACTAAGCATACTGCGGCTAACATCAATTGCCCAAACAACATCGATACCTTGCTTTTTGGCTCCCTGCTCGGCTACCCAACGGCCTGGTTGTGCTAACGCAATTACTGCACTAACAAAGGCAAGTAGTATGGCCATATGCTTTACCCACCAACGGGTAGCACTTGGTGTGGCTAGCAATGGTGCAATAAGTTGTGCATTACCCAACTGTTGCTGTATACGCTTACGCCGCCGCCATTCTACATACATTACTAATACTAACAACGGTAGTAAAAAAAGTAACCATAACCAATATGGCTGCACAAATGAAATAAATGATATGTATACACTAAAATGCATGACTGCAAAGAACGGAACAACAACCAAGCCAAAGCTACCAACTTGCTTAAAATAATACCGCCGATGTAATTCATCGGCGGTATTATTATGATGCTTTGTTATTTTTTGCCTTCTTTGAAACCGAGGTGTCGTAAGAGTTCATCGAGCAGTTGGTTGCGTACTTCAGGCATATTCATGCCTTTTTCGCCTTCGATATTTAATACAAAAAAGTAAGGATGCCGATTTTCTTCTATCCAACCTAGCGCCCAGCCAATTTCTTTACCCGAGGGTGCGGTGCCCCAGCCCGTTTTATAGGCTAGTTCGTAGTTGCTGTTCTGTTCTTGCAGCATCATTTGTTTTACGATTCGTTGCGGACGCTTATCCATTGGTAGTTGTTCGAAGTACAGGCGTTTTACAAGTCCTAACTGTTCGTCGGATGTAATTTTCAAACTATTATCGAGCCAAAAGCTATCAATAACACTAATTTTTTTGTTGCCGTAAGCCAAGCTATCAAGCCAATATTGCATGGTATCTTTTCCGATTCTTCTTGCAACTTCTTGATAATAAGGCACTGCCGAATATTTGAAAGCTTCGGCCATGGTGAGGTCACGATTCCATTCGTGTGCAGTATCGCCACCTGGGTAGGTACGAATTACACCATCCCAATGAATAACGGTTTTATCATCGGTTACACGGCCGGTTTTAATTGCAATAAGGCTGTTAACAATTTTAAAGGTACTGGCAGGTGTATAGGCACTGTCTTTAAATCGTGTAAGATTATAAATCGTGAACTGCCCTTGTCCATTATCAAAAATACCGAACGTTCCAGTTACTTTATGTTTTGTAAAGAAACTGCCCAACGAATCGTCGACTGTTACATTGTTGGGCGTACAACCTGCTATTAAACTAATGGCAGCAAAGAGTATGAAAAAAAAACGCATGCAATAACTTTTTGTGCTTGCAAAGAAACAGTAATCGGGTCGATAAAGTTTTGGTTGCGTTAAAAATTAGCATTGTACCTTACGGTAAATATTGAGCTGCTTTCGCATTTACCGTAAGGCACTTAGCTCACACGAATAATATTTCACTATATATCTTGAAGTATGTATGATTGCTTATAAATTTATTGATAGCACACCAATTGTACTGAACAATTTATGAAACAAACATTCACTGATGTTAATACTGGCGGCAAGTTTATTATGATAACTGAAGCCGACTGTTGGGAGCAGGTTTACTATCAACAAAAGAAAGGATTTTCGGCACATACCATTGCTTGGAATAGAGGCGCTACAACAACTGTTTTTATTGACGAAGTACCGTTTGTTTTTAAAGCCAATACGATACTACCAATTATGCTGAATCAGTCATTTAGATTTGATGATGCACAAGGCATTATAGCGTGGCAATTTGATAAGAATTTTTATTGCCTCGCTAACCACGATGCCGAAGTAGGCTGTTATGGCTTTTTATTTTTTGCGCCAATACCTACTATGTTCATTACACTCGACGATTCGGACACTAAAAAGGTAGAAGCCATTGCTTTACTTTTTGAAGAAGAGTTTCATAGCAGTGAAGAGATTAAAGGCGAAATGCTTAGAATGTTATTGGTACGCCTGATTATACAACTTACCCGAATAGCTAAAAAACAATATATTACAGTTGAGCCTCAGACTGAAAATTTTAATTTGATGCGACAATTCAATTTTTTGGTAGAACAGCATTTCAAGCAACAACATCAGGTGAAATTTTATGCCTCTTTATTACATAAGTCACCCAAAACAATTGCCAATATCTTCACCTTATATAGCTCCAAAACACCGTTACAAATTATTCACGAACGCATTATTACAGAAGCAAACCGCTTACTGCTGTATACCAATAAATCTATCAAAGAAATTGCCTACGATATTGGATTTTCAGACCCAACACATTTTAGTAAATTCTTTAAAAAACAAACGCAACAAAACCCGAGTGATTTTGTGCGCATTAAAAACCATCAAAGTATTTAATGCGTAAAAATACCATGCTTTAGGAAGTATTGCCATTGTAGTGGCTAAGCGGTAATGATAGGTTTGCAATTATAAAATCGTCATTACATGAAACACTTCATTTTAGGGTTGGTACTGTTATTTTCAACTCAATTAGAAGCACAAAAAATTTTTAAAACCAATGGCCTTGCCATTCGAGGGTACGATGCTGTAGCTTATCATACAAAACAACAAGCTATAGAAGGCAACGATAGTTTTACATTTGTTTGGAGTGATGCAACATGGCGCTTTAGTACACTTTCAAATCTACATTTATTTAAAGCAAATCCGCAGAAGTATGCACCAGCGTATGGTGGCTACTGTGCTTATGGTGTTAGCGAAGCACACTTATCACCAACAGATCCTAATGCTTTTACTATTATTAACGATACGTTATATTTCAACTACAGTCAAAAAATAAAAACTTTTTGGCTGAGAGATACCATACAACGCATTAAAACTGCAAATAGTAATTGGCCTTCACTTTAAAATTCTCAAATCATTATGCGAACAATCATTATTTTTTTCATGTTTTTCTTAGGTGCTTACAATAGTACAAATGCCCAAACAAGCTTACGCACTAAACATTTTAATACAGAGAAAAACCTTGCGGTAAATGGATATGATGTAGTTGCTTATTTCCAACAAAACAAAGCCATCAAAGGCAGTGCAAAATACACCGCAATAGTGGAAGGTATTAGCTACTACTTTTCGAACGAAAGTAACAAACAAGTTTTTTTAAAAAACCCCAAACAATACGAACCTCAATATGGTGGTTGGTGTGCTTACGCTATGGGGGCCACAGGTGAAAAAGTAGAAGTAGACCCCGAAACTTTTAAAATAGTGCAAGGAAAACTTTACCTGTTTTACCATTCATGGGTGAACAACACTTTAACAAAATGGAATAAAGACGAAGTCAATTTAAAAAACAATGCCGACAAACATTGGCAACAAATATTTCACTAATAATATGAAATTGAAATTACATACTGCACTACAGTTATTACCTAGAGTTGTAGTTGCTATAATATTACTCCAAACCTTATACTTTAAATTTTCTGCACACAGTGAGTCGGTAACACTTTTTACAAAACTAGGGGTTGAACCATGGGGACGTATTGCAACGGGTGTTATTGAGCTGATAGCCGGTATTTTAATCTTAATACCAAGAACTGCATTTATAGGTGCGATAATTAGCATCGGGCTTATGCTTGGTGCAGTGACCGCCCACCTATTTGTTATTGGAATTGTATCGCAAAATGATGGCGGACAGCTTTTTATAATGGCTTTGATTGTATTTGTAGCAGCATTGCTGGTAACAATACAAGAACGCCAGAAGCTTCGTATATTCATAGAAAGCATTTTGAAGCACTAATATGCTTTGCCACACCACCCTTAATAGCAGTAATTTTTATAAATCAAAAAATAACAAGCACCAACACATGATATTCGTGCAACTTCAATATCAATTAAACATGCTTCAAAATCTGCTAACGCAATTAAACAACTCGGAATATAGCATGAAGTTTGAGGCATTGTTTAATGCAAGTATTGGCGACCATACAAGGCATATTATTGAACTGCTCTCTTGTGCGATTGATGGCTACGATTCTGGTTTAATTGATTACTTTAACAGATCAAGAAATATTACCATTGCAGCAGATATTCACTTAGCTCAAACGATGCTAAGTGCAGTTCTTAAAAGTTGTATTAAACCCGATAGGATGTTATTAATACAATTTGAAGATGATGCGACAATTCAAAATAAAGTTAGCTCTACTTATTACCGAGAAATGGTGTATAATACAGAGCATATAATACACCACTTAGCACTGATAAAAGTTGCACTCTACTTTATCGGTAATATCAATGTACATAGTGATTTTGGAATGGCTTATGCCACTATTCGCTATAATGAAAAAAAGGAATAACGTATGTGTACTGTTTTATATTTACCGCAAGGTAACAAAACAATGTTTGTTTCGTTAAGAGACGAGCAGGTGAATAGACCTAAGGCAAAAAATCCTGTTATTCATATTGGTGAAAACTGTAAGTATATCGCTCCTATTGATACACTTGCTGGAGGTAGTTGGCTAGGTTGTAATAGTATTGGCTACACAATCATTCTGTTAAATGGTGGGTTCAAAAAGCATGTTCATACGCCACCTTATACCAAAAGTAGGGGGCTTATCGTAACAGCACTTTTAGATAGTATTACGCCTGTTGTAGATTGGCAGCTTTTAGATTTAAATGGTATTGAGCCATGTACTATTATCATACATCATAATAACTACATGTTTCAGCTAACTTGGGATGGAAAAAGTAAATACAAAAAACAACTACCTATTACTATTGCAAGCATTTGGTCGTCGGCTACATTATACGATAGTGAAGCTGTTGCTATGAGAGCATTGTATTTTAATCGCTGGCTCGAAACAAAACCTATTCTTAACAAAATTAGTATTATGGATTTTTTTTGTAGTATTAATGATGCAACCAATGGTTTTATAATTAATCGCCATAACACATTAAAAACAATTAGTGCAACATTTATTGCTAGAGATACTTACGGTAAACAAATAGAAATGTCGTATAACGATTTACAAACCAATCTGCATAATACTACTACAATAGCTATTGAAAATACAATTAGTATGTGCTCTTTTTAAAATAGAAGTTCTTTTGAAACAAATTCGGCATCATCTAATAATACTATTGCACTGGGAGTTTTGGCCTATGTGGTTGGTTTATTTTCCTATAAGCCTGTATTATATTTACTTGAGTTTTAAAGCAAAGTCTTTTTTCTTTTTTTCAGCTGTTAACCCTTCTATTGAAACTGGTGGAATGTTTTTTGAAAGTAAGTTTAGTGTACTTCAGCTCTTACCAAAAGCATATTACCCAACAACAGTTTATATTCCTACTGATGCACCAATAGCAACTGTAATGAGTCAGTTAGCAAATAATAACATATCGTTCCCCATTATTATAAAGCCCAACAGAGGTGAACGGGGTTGGCGAGTTCAAAAAATTGATACCCAACAAGCCTTAGCAGCTTACTTGTTCACCAACCGTATTGATACTATTATACAACCTTTTATCAACTACTCATACGAGTTTAGTGTTTTTTATTACAGGCATCCAACTAGTGCTACAGGCAGTATTAGTTCTGTAACTAAAAAAGAGCTTTTACATGTTACAGGAGATGGGAAAAGCACCCTAGCAGAACTTATTTCTAAAAATCGCAGAGCATTTCTACAATCAAAAACGCTGCAAGAACAATTTCAAAGCGATTGGAATACAATTATTCCATTAAACGAGCGTAAGTTATTGGTACCATATGGTAATCATGCTAGAGGTGCAACTTTCATAGATGTTACGGAACAATATCAGTATAAAGCATTAGAGGTGTTCGATGCCATTGCAAAAGCAATACCCGAATTCTATTATGGCAGATTCGATGTTAAATGCGAATCAGAAGCTAGTTTATATACTGGCGTAGGATTACAAATTGTAGAGTTAAATGGAGCCGGTGCAGAACCCGCCCATATTTACGACCCAAATTTTAAATTCTGGAAGGCACAACGAGTACTTTATCAGCATTATAAAATTATGTATCAAATAGCCAGGTACAATCATGCTAACAGCAGCATACCTTTTTTATCGTACCGTATGTTTAGGCAGCTCAGAAAGCAAGAGCGGCAATATAAAAAAGTAGCAAATGGTTAACATGCTTTTACTAGGTATGGCTATTGGCTTTTATGGTTACTTACAACCAGGCATTATTAATACGATGATGTTGCAACTATACCTACATCAAGAAATTAGAAAGCTGATAATTGCGTTTATATGCTGTATTTTTTTTGAAATTATTTACGCAAGTATTAGCTTATATATTTTTACAAAATATACATTAACTCCAACAACACAACTGTACTTCAAAGTTGCAGGTGCCATCATATTTATCGTTATTGCACTGAGTATGCTTGGTAAAACAAAAGTCTATCAACAAAAGCAAGTATTACATAAACAATACAAGCAAGGTATCATTGCTATTATCTTACATCCACAGCAGATACCTTTTTGGATGGCTACATTCAGTTTTGTATTACCAGTATTATCTAGCACTAACTTACAGCCAATGATTTGGTTATTGGTTGGTAATACAATAGGCGTAATACTAATAATGTTAATTTATGTTTTTGTAGGAAGACTCTTTAGCAGATTTATATTTCAACACCAGAAGCGCATCAATAATATTACAGCCTATCTTTTACTTGCAATTGCAATTACCAACTTAATACTTATGTTTAAAAACAATTATGGTAAGTACTAAAATCTAAAACCATATTCAATACCTAGCAGAAAACTTCTAGTCAATCCATCTGGTCGTACATCTCTCACAGCAAAAGGGGCAGCCATATTCAACTGTATGCTATGTTGCGCCGAAATTGCAATATCTATAAATAAATTTCCATTGATAGTTAATCCCTTAGAACCTTCAATAGCAATAGATTTTCCGGTAGCACTGCTAGTATAAGAATCGTTATCTAAGTGATAGATAGGCAATATACTAGGTGTTATAGTAATATATTTTACAACGGGTACGAGGTATGCTACTCGCAACAAAACATCGGCGGATCGTTTAAAGTTATTGGTAGGCACCCATGTTCGTAAAGCACTACCGCTAGGGTATAACATTGGTAAAAATTGATTCTTATTTTGTGTTAATGGCAACTGAATTGCAGTTTGAAGTTGCAATTGCTTATTACTATAACCCCCCCCCATGATAACATCAAATGTTCCCAAGCTAGACTGATAATCCATCGGAAGAGGTAGCTCATTAAGCTTACGTGCAGCAGTATTGAGTGGCAACTTCACACCACCAATCAATTTTATTTTATCATTGGCATTATAAGTGCTAGTAATAAAAACATCACCCATTCCAAAAGTATTGATTCCATTACCCGATTGTGTCAATGCTGTAAGCTTTATATCAGTCACTAACTTTTTATTCCACTGATACAAATAATTAACATAAAATGCATTCGCTTGTATGGCATTATCGGCCTTGCTATAATTAGCGCCAAATTTTAATAAGTGCCGTTTTGCAAGTGCCTTATTGGGTTGTAAGCTATGTATTGAACAAAAGCCAGCATCACTACAGCCTTGTGCATTTACTAAAGAACTCATCATTACACTCAACATCACAAACATCACTTCTTTCATTTGAAATATATTTATTTGCAACATAGTGCATTGAGCATAAGCATTCCTGCCAATTATTCCCGAAGTATTGCACATTCATCCTACCTTACGGTAAATATTGAGCTGCGTTCGCATTTGCCGTAAGGTATAGCAATTAACAAAAACAGGCTGCCCTTGGGCAGCCTTAACATATCAATAAAATTTTATTTAATTACACCAAGCTGCTTACCAACTTTGGTAAATGCTGCAATAGCTTTATCTAAATGTTCTTGCGTATGTGCAGCACTTAATTGCACTCTAATACGTGCCTGGCCTTTGGGTACCACAGGAAAAAAGAAGCCAATAACATAAATACCTTCTTCTAAAATTTGGGCAGCAAATTGCTGTGCAAGTACGGCATCGTACAACATTACGGGTACTATCGGATGATCTCCGGGTTTAATATCAAAGCCCGCCTCCGTCATCTTAGTACGAAAGTACTTGGTATTAAATTCTAATGTATCGCGTAAGGCGGTGGTTTCGGTAAGCATATCGAGTACCGCAATAGAAGCGCCAACAATGCTTGGTGCTACCGTATTGCTAAACAAGTAAGGCCTACTCCGCTGACGCAACATTTCTATTATTTCTTTTTTGCCACTGGTAAAGCCTCCGCTGGCACCACCTAATGCCTTACCAAGCGTACCTGTAATAATATCTATACGGCCCATAACACCTCTGTACTCATGTGTGCCTCTACCTGTTTTGCCCAAGAAACCACTACTGTGGCATTCATCAATCATTACAATAGCATCGTACTTATCTGCTAGGTCGCAAATTACATCGAGCTGTGCAATGGTACCATCCATACTAAAGCTGCCATCGGTAACAATAATACGGCTTCGTGCACTTTGCGATGCCTGTAATTGTGCCTCTAAATCGGCCATATTATTATGCTCGTAACGATAGCGCTGTGCTTTGCATAAGCGAATACCATCAATAATGCTGGCATGGTTTAAAGCATCGCTAATAATAGCATCTTGCTCGTTAAATAAAGGCTCGAAAACGCCACCATTGGCATCGAAGGCTGCCGCATACAAAATGGTATCTTCAGTACCCAGAAACTGGGCAATTTTTTGCTCTAAGGTTTTATGTATGTCTTGCGTACCGCATATAAAACGTACGCTACTCATACCGTAGCCATGTGTATCAATAGCTTTGTGAGCAGCTTCAATTACTTTAGGGTGGCTACTTAACCCCAAATAGTTATTAGCACAAAAATTCAATACTTGTTTTCCATTCACAACTATTGATGCACCTTGCTCGCTGGTAATAACCCGCTCTTTTTTAAGCAATCCGGCGCTTTCAATTTCAGCCAATTCTGCAGCGATACGTTCAGTGAATTTTTGATTCATACAATATTTTTTGCTGTGCAAATATAAGCGGCACTAATGGTAGTTAGTTTTTGAGTTTTATAGTCATTTACCGCAAGGTTAGGGTATAAAAAAAGCTCCGGCCAAAGCTGGAGCAAATATGTATCATCGAATTACCTTACGGTAAATGAAGGTTTATTTTCTACGATCAATTTCTGTACACAAAGCGTTGAAAATATCTTCGATAGAACCTTCGCCAGGAATGTTCACCACTTTATTGAACTTACCATAATATGCAGCTACTGCACTTGTTTTCGCATGATATTCTGCGATACGTGCTTTAATTACAGTTTCGTTGGTATCATCGCTACGGCCACTGGTTTTGCCTCTGTTCATCAAACGTTTAATGAGCTCGTCTTCGCTTACTTCTAACGCTAATACCACATGAATTTCGGTTTTTTTCAGCTTTAATAGCTTATCTAAAGCCTCACTCTGTGCCTCTGTTCTAGGGAATCCGTCGAACAAAAAGCCTGGTGCTTCGGGGTTGGCATCTAGAAAGTTATCGACCATACCAATCACAACTTCATCGGGCACCAATTGGCCCTTGTCCATGAAGTTTTTAGCTTCTATACCCAATGGTGTAGCTGCTGCTATTTCTGAGCGTAATAAATCGCCAGTACTCAAATGCTTAATGCCGTATCGGGCTATTAATTTTTCGCTTTGGGTACCCTTGCCACTACCGGGAGGGCCAAACAAAATGATATTAAACATGCTTTAACAATTGCTTACTCTGGGCAAATATAACCTAACTGCTAAGAAAATAGTAATTTTCGTGGTGTGTATGCTGCAATAACTACACATAGATTTTATTAGCATGTTTTATACTTTAACAAACCAATACATGTACTTCTACGTAATTAATAGCATGAGAACATTACTTGTATTACTTTTGTTGGTATGTTGTGGTTGCCAATCGCAATCGCAACCCGCATCTAAAGACACGACCACAAAAAGAAAAGTTATGGATAACGACAAAAAAAATCCGGTGTATAACCGTGCCGATACCGGTAGGGTGAATCTGACAGACGATGAGTGGAAACAAATCCTGCCGGCCGATGTGTACTACATTGCTCGTCAGAAGGGTACAGAAAGGCCTTGGAGCAGCAAATTTGAGGCGTTTAATGAAGTGGGCACTTACTATTGTGCAGCCTGCGGCAATGCCTTATTTAAAAGTGATACCAAATTCGATAGCGGCTGTGGTTGGCCTAGTTTTTACGAACCAATTACCAAGGGAAGTATTATATACAAACCCGATTATAGCCACGGTATGACGCGTACCGAAGTAATGTGTGGCCGCTGCAAAGGGCATTTAGGACATGTGTTTGAAGATGGCCCTCCGCCCACGGGCTTGCGATATTGTATCAACGGTGTTGTGCTAGATTTTGAGAAGGCACAAGCCGCTAAAAAGGAGTACGATAAAAAAAAGAAAAGCTAATGTTGGCTCAAATGTACTAATCAGCTAATTTTGCCGTCCTTTAGCGTTATTACTTGTAGCGCTGCGGACCCTTAGCTCAGTTGGTTAGAGCATCTGACTCATAATCAGAGGGTCGCTGGTTCAAGCCCAGCAGGGTCCACCAATAACAAACAAGGGTTACAGCAGTGTAGCCCTTGTTGTTTGTTACAGGGGGCTGTTATCGCTTTAACAATACACCATCATCGCTCACTACCCCAAATGCCTTTTTTAACTCATACAATAATGGTTAAACCATTGTTAAAGCAATATACATGCCTGTGCAATTGATTTGCAATGGCATCTAAAGCCCAATAAACTTGCTTCATGCGATCATTTATAGCTGTTGTGTTTGCAGGTATCTTTCTAGGTGCTGCACCAGATAAATATGATTTTTTCCAACAATTAGCGCAAGCGGCTGCACAACTAACAAAGCAACCAGTAACCTACGACCCTTCGTATTATAATATTCCTTACCCCAATGGCGATGTACCTGCCAATAAAGGTGTTTGTGCCGATGTAGTAATACGTGCCTATCGAAAACTTGGTATTGATTTGCAACAGCTTGTACATGAAGACATGCTACAAAACTTTCAAGCATATCCTCAAAAGTGGGGGCTTCGCCAAACAGATAAGAATATTGATCATCGAAGGGTATTGAACTTAGCTACTTTTTTTTCCCGTAAGGGCACAATCCTTGCGGTAAATAACAACGCCAAGAGCTACCAACCTGGCGATATTGTTTGCTGGATGGTAAATGGCAAACTACCTCATATTGGTATTGTAGTTATACCTAAAAGCAGCGACCAACAGCGTCATTTAATAGTACATAATATTGGCCGTGGTCAAGTAATAGAAGATGTTTTATTCAGCTACCCAATAACTGGGCACTATCGTTACCAGCCTTAGTTTTTAGTTGCGTAGCCACCTTGGCCTTGCCAACGGTAGGCATCGCAAAACATAACTAGGTGTCATTGTTTTGATGACTTCGGCAGGTTTACAGCGTAGAACACTCCAATCTTCATCAATGGCTAACATACGAACGGGTTCAAATCATAGGTTGCGAAGTGCTTGCCAACCATTATCGCTATTAAAATTAAGCTTGTATTTTTTTGAAGTACCTTTCTGATAACAAAACCAAAGCAGGTATAGTTGGTACGCTTTGGTATAATAGCAGTGCTAAAATGCGTTACCGCTGTAAGTTTTGTTCAAAAAATAAGTACAACTTCTATGCTATCGCCAGCATTTGTTTTACCGTAAGGTGAGAGGAAAAATTGGCTTACAACGGTGCTGGTGCATTTAAAATTACAACATTGATAGCGGCTTTAACATTAAGTTTTTTTAAGTAATGTGCTCATATACAGAAATGCTACTGCTTTCTAATGGCGTATACCAACTCATCTTCAAGTATGCCATTTTTAATCAGTGTTTTTTCAAATCTTGCTTCTAATACAAAACCAACTTTTTCTAGTACACGTTGCGAGGCAATGTTGCGCCCAAATGGTCTGGCGAAAATGCGATTAATGGGTAACTGTTGAAAACCATAATGCACCATTTGCCGAATAGCCTCTGTTACAATACCTTTTCCCCAAAAGGGCTCGCCAAGCCAGTAACCTAATTCGGCGTTATTACGAAAAACATCGTGCTGCAAATGCAAGCCAATGCCACCAACAGCAGCACCATCAATTGTAATTGCCATAATGGTAACCGGATTACCATTTGCTGCCATTTGTATAAACTGTTGCGCATTTGTTTCGGTATACGGATGCGGAAAACCATCGGTAAGATTATTGGCAATATTGGCATTGTTAGCATAGTGCACTAAACTAGGCACATCTGTTAATTGCCAAGATCGTAATAATAAAGATGACTTCATACTTTAAAGGTACAGAGTATTTGCAGTGCTTATATGATATTTATACAATCATTCATTTACCGCAAGGTATATCTTGTACAAAAACTAACGATAAGCTTGCTTTGCAGTATTTTTACCACTTTAAGTTTTGATAACACCTTGCGGTAAATGAGCTGCCGCAACCGTAAAAACATAGCATGTACACAGATTTTTTGGTGATTGGAAGTGGTATTGCCGGCTCAACCTATGCCATAAAAATGGCGGCAACCTTTCCGGAAAAAACAATAACCATACTTACTAAAACCGTTGCCGACGAAACCAACACCAAATACGCTCAAGGTGGCGTTGCCGGTGTTTGGGATGCTGCAAAAGATAGCTTCGATAAACATATTGACGATACCCTCATTGCCGGCGATGGTCTTTGTAATCGCAATATTGTTGAAATAGTGGTGAAAGAGGGCCCCGACCGTATTCGTGAAATTATCAGCTACGGTACCAGTTTCGATAAGTTAGACGATAGCACTTACAGCCTTGGAAAAGAAGGCGGCCACAGTGAAAACCGCATCTTACATCATAAAGATGTTACCGGTAAAGAAATTGAGAGAGCCCTGTTGCAAGAGCTGGCTAAGTACCCCAATATTCATTTGTTACACCATTATTTTGTGGTAGATCTTATTACACAGCACCACCTTGGTTATCTTGTTACCAAGAGTAGCCTTGATATTGCCTGCTATGGAGTATATGTACTCAACTTACAAACCAACGAAACAGAAACCATATTATCGGGTGTAACCTTATTAGCAACAGGCGGTTGTGGCCAGGCGTATCGTACCACCACCAACCCCACTATTGCAACTGGCGATGGTGTTGCATTGGTATACCGTGCTAAAGGTCGTATTGAAAACATGGAGTTTATACAGTTTCACCCAACAGCATTGTATGAGCCAGGCATATCACCTTCTTTTTTAATTACAGAAGCCGTTCGGGGCGAGGGTGGCATACTCCGCAATAAACAAGGCGAAGCTTTTATGCAACGCTACGATACCCGTGCCGATCTTGCCCCCCGCGATATTGTAGCCCGTGCTATTGATAACGAAATGAAACGTGGCGGTACAGAATACGTGTACCTCGATGTAAGGCATATACCCCTGGCACAATTTAAATCGCATTTCCCTAATATTTACGAAAAATGCTTAAGCATTGGCATTGATGTTACCCAACATATGATTCCGGTAGCTCCCGCCGCACATTACAGTTGCGGTGGCATTAAAACCGATGAATGGGGCAGAACCAGCATCCGGCATTTATATGCCTGTGGCGAATGTGCCAGCACGGGCTTACACGGTGCTAACCGGCTCGCCAGTAACAGCTTACTAGAAGCTATGGTGTTTGCACACCGAGCGTTCTTGCATTATTGCCAACAACCCACCAACAGCAATAGTGCTGCATTACAGCATGCCATCCCCGATTGGAACGCACAAGGCACCAGCGCCCCAACAGAAATGATTCTCATTACACAAAGCCTCAAAGAATTACAACAAATCATGAGCGACTATGTAGGCATTGTTAGAACCGATTTACGCCTAGAACGTGCCAGCAAGCGCCTCGATTTGCTGCATGAAGAAACAGAACAACTCTACGAAACCACCACCCTATCGCCACAACTTTGCGAACTGCGCAACTTAATTACCGTTGGCTACTTAATTGTAAAAGGTGCTCAGTTCAGAAAAGAAAGCATTGGCTTACACTACAATACCGACCACCCAAAAAAAAGTACCATCGTTCAAAATATAGTTTTATAACCTTGCGGTAAATGTTGTAAGCCCCGTATCATCAACAATAATTTTATGGTTCGAATTTTGTTTTACAGCTTATCGCGATTACCACTAAGGGTACTGTATTTGTTTAGCGACGTAGCTTATTTTATAATGTATTACATCGTAGGCTATCGCAAGCAGGTAGTAATGCAAAATCTAGAAATTGCATTCCCTGAAAAAACAAAAGCAGAGAAAACACGCATTGCCAAAAACTTTTATCGTGGCTTTGTAGATACTTTTTTAGAAACCGTTAAGCTCATTAGCATGCCTGAAGCAGAGGTGCGCCGTAGAGTTACCGGCGACTTTAGTGTACTGCATCAGCTATATCAAGAAGGTTATAGTGTGCAATTGCACACGGGGCATTTTTTCAATTGGGAATTTGTTAATCACGCCATCGCACTGTACACTCCTCATACTTTTTTAGGTGTTTTTACACCTATTAGCAACAAGGCATTCAGCGATATTATGTTTAATATGCGTAAGCGATTTGGTACTGTTTTAATACCTGCTACGAAGTTTAAACATCTTTTTTCACAGTATGCTAAAGCTGGACCTTACGTGTTAGGTTTAATAGCCGACCAATCGCCAGGCAACCCGCTTAATGCCTATTGGCATCCGCTATTTGGCAAAATGACGGCTTTTGTAAAAGGACCAGAGAAGGGTAGCCGCAACATGAATACTGCCGTAGTAATGTTACATTTTTATCGTGTGAAACGAGGTTATTACCGTGTAGATGCCGAATTACTCACCAAGCACCCTAACGAATTACCGGAGGGAGCTATCACAAAAGCATTTGTGCATTTCTTAGAAGAAAGTATTAAAAAAAGGCCGGAAAGCTATTTATGGAGTCACAAACGCTGGAAACATGCTTATAACGATAGTTATAAAAACTTGGTAATTACATAACTATCATCGCAATGGTTTATAACTTTTGTACAAAGGGCTCGCCTTCGGCGAGCCCTTTGTATTGATAATTACCTATAATGTACCTTACGGTAAATAATGTTCTACATGCACAAGCTACAACGCAATCATTTACGTAAGTAAACACTAAGTTCATAACAAGAAAAGGCCCACAATCGTGTGGGCCTTTTCTTGTTAATGCTAATAATTGATTATCTATTCATTCTTACACGATATCCTGTAGCAAGAACAAGTGAACCTGTCGCATCAGTAAGGTCAATATAGAAATCTAATTGACTTAACAAAGCGCAAGGGAAACGAACCGTGTTTGGAGCACCAGCGGTTGTTCTAACAAAAGTAGGAACAGGCGTTGGGGTACCACCAATATTCACAGTATAAGTTTTACCTGTAGCTTGTAAAGGAATGGTGATTGTTGGAGCAGCAGGGTTAGCCCAGTTAAGATTGGCAGTAACAGCAGCCCAACCATCATTATAAATGTTAGCAATTCTGATAGTACCACTTGTGCCATTTGCATTTATTGTTGGCGTAGATACAGTAGTGGTATAAGGGCCATACTGATTAGGAGTACCTGGCTCCTCAACTGTGTTAGGATAATCACCTACTAATTGAGCAGGGTTGATATCGCAAGTAGCTTTTATTACCAAACGGTAAGTTGAATTGTAATCAGAAGGCTGGAAATCGCTATTCGCTCTAATGCTAATAATCAATGTATCAATACGTGCAGCGTTGGCACCAGAGTACTGTGCTGGCACTGCATTGATTACTAATGAGTCGATTACACGATTAGGAGCAAGCGGTAATGCATTCGCAGTACCTGTAGCAATATTGTAGTGCGTACCAGCTACTGCACCTGTGGGTGAAGTGATGGTATAACTGATTGTACGTGCTGCTGTAGATGGCAATGTTACACCCATTGGTACAGCAAAACGAGTACCTAAAGCAACCACCAAATCACCACCTGTTTTGTTAGTGAAGTGTGCTTGCAATGGTGGTGCTAAGTAAGAATCGTATTTTTTACAACTTCCGAAAACACCAGCTAATAAGGTAGTGGCTACGGCTAGTTTAATGAAATTAAGTTTCATGATTTAGGTTTTGACATTTACAAAATTAGTATCCGGCGTTCTGTACCATATTTCTGTTAGCTAATAATTCGCTAGCAGGAATTGGGAAAGTGAAACGGAAGTTACCTACAGGTAAGTTTAACCAGTTACTGTTAGCACCGCCATCAACATCGCGAGTATCACGAGCAACAGGTAAGCCTTTACGTTTCAAATCAAAGAAACGGAAACCTTCGAATGCTAACTCTTTGTAACGCTCTAACATGATTTCATCGATAGCAGCCTGCCGAGAAGCAAAAGTTACAGGTGTGTAACCAGTAATGCGAGCAGCACGAAGTGTATTGATAGCATCAGCAGCACCTGTTAAATTGTTTAACTCAGCCAAAGCTTCGGCACGAATCAAATACATTTCTGCAATACGCATACACTTAGCGTCTACCACGCGGCCACCGCGAGCACTGATAAAGAACTTATTTACGAAACGCTGTCCGGTAGCAACACCATTAGCAGGACCACCTGTACCAATGTATGCGGTTAAACGAACGTCGTTGGTACCATAAGTATCTATCAATTTGTTAGATGGTTGAAATTGTAACGTACCATCGGTACCAGTCCAGATTGCTCCAGCGGCAGTTGATGTGTTATAACGAATACGGTATAAAACTTCACCGGTTGTATTTTGATCGTTCCAAATATTGATGAAGTTAGTACCACTTTGTAAAGGACGAACGTTAGAGTTGATTACCTCGTTGGCCAAATCGGCAGCACGCTGCCACTCACCTTTGTATAAAGCTACACGAGCTTGCAAGCCTTTAACATTGATTTGGTTTAAAACTGTATCAGAGAAAGTAGCAGGTGTTACAGCAGGCAATAAACTTAGTGCCTGAGTGTAATCTGCTTCTATAGCAGCCAAGGTTGCGGCAACTGTATTACGAGCCGGCTGACCATCTAACGAGCTAGTAGTCATTACAGGTACACCAAGTGGATCATTGGCTGTGTAGGGGCGTGCATACCAACGTAATAATTCGAAATGGCCTGTAGCTCTTAGGGCTAACAAGTTAGCTCTGATGATGTTCTTACGGCCTGTTTCAAAAGCGTTAGCAGCAGGTACACGATCAATGTTTGGAATTACTCGGTTACACTGATCAATCATGCTGTACATATTACCCCATGCACTAATTACATCGCCACCACTAGTACCATCGGCATTGTATTGTAAGCGATATACGAACTGGCCTGCACCAGAATTGTTAGCACCGAAACGAACTTCGTCTGATGCTAATGCACTAACGTACATGGCACTCGTCCAACCATAACGGTTATAAGCAACGTTAGTAGCTAACTGTAAGTCGTTCACGCTAATGAAAGCGTTGTTTTCTGTAACTAGGTCGGTAGGTAAAAGATCTAGATCTTTTTTGCAACTAGCGAACGAGGCTAGCAATGCAGTACCTAACAATAGATTTCTATATTTCATAGTAATAATCGTAGTCGTTTAAGAATTAGAATTTCACTTCAATACCACCAGTGATTGTACGTGGATTCGGGAACTCAGATAATGAGATGTTGTTGTTATCTTCAGGATCGAAGCCCTTCCAGTTGGTGAAAGTCAACAAGTTGTTCGCATTAACGAAGATGCGTAAACCTTGAATAAACTTGATTTTGCTTAATACTTCACGATCTACAGTGTAAGCAATTGACACGTTACGTAATCTTAAGAAAGCGGCATCTTGAATGTACTTAGAAGTGAACTGGTTCTGTTGTGCAGGAGATTGCACAGTTGCAATATCACCTGGACGAGCCCAGAAGTTTAAGCTACGAGCTTGGTTGTAACCACTTGTTAAGAAACCTGGGTTTTCCATGAAGAACTCTAAGTTGTTATAGCGGTAAGCACCATTCTGCCAAGAGAATAAGATGTTGAAATCAAAACCCTTGTAACGTAAGCGGCTACCGAAACCACCAGTGTAAGGAGCTTGCCATGTACCGAAGGTTTGCTGACGAATACTTGCAGAGAATTGGTTAGTTACTTTACCATCCAAATCATAATATAAAGCCTGACCAGTAGCAGCATCAACACCAGCCCAACGAACATTGAAATGAGAACCGATAGGCATACCAACTTTGATCAACTCAGTACCTCTTTCATAAGAAGGAACACCAGCTAAATCAACAACTTGGTTTCTGTTAATGGCCCCGTTGGCAAATAATGTCCAAGTTAAATCACGCTTCTTAATTACATCGTAGTTGATTACATATTCAAAACCACGGTTACGTAATTTACCGGCGTTTAATTCTTGAGTAGCACCATTGCCTAAACCAGCGGTAGCACTCAAAGTTTTACTTACGAATAGGTCGATAGTTTCTTTGTTATACCACTCAATGTTACCGTAAACACGATCTTTCAAAATTGAGAAGTCGATACCTGCGTTAAAAGTATTAGTATACTCCCAACGAGCATTAGGGTTACCTACACCAGCTACAGCGATACCAGCCTGACCGTTGTTTAACGAAACTTGTGAGTAAGTAGGTAAGTAACCGAAGTCACCTAATGGGTAGTTATCTGAGTTAGCAGACTGACCATAGCTTACACGAGCTCTTAATGAATTGATCCATTTGTTATTAGCTAAGAATTTCTCCTTAGTAGCATCCCAAATGAAACCGGCAGCATAGAAATCGTTGAAACGGTTGTTTTCATTCAAGATAGAAACACCATCGTAACGATAAGTGAAGTTAAATGTATACTTCTGCTTGAAGCTATATTTAGCAGTTGCAAAAGCAGAGCTAATTTTTCTTTGACTCTTACCACCACCAACAATAGCAAATAATTGGTTAACAGCATCACCTTGTTGTGTTGCAGCAGGCGTATTTGGACGCTTAGGATCGATACCAAAACCTTGTTGACTTAATGACTTAGAAGCAGTATGGATGTATTCACCATATACAGTTACGTCGATTTCATGGTTTTGCTTGAAAGTGTTTCTATAACCAATGAAACCACGATTGGTGAACTGGAAGAAACGTGTTAAGCTTTCAGAGATTGAACCAGAACGTGTTCTGATAGCAGTTGATGTACGTGCATACACGTTGCGAGGATCACTATAAACTGTACCTTGTATTTCACGGAAGTCGATACCTACGGTACCACCAGCATAAATGTTGTCAGTGATTTTGTAAGTAGCAGTCAAGCCTACAACAGCCTTTAATTGATCGTTGTAGTTTTTATTCCAGAACATAGCATCTAATAAGTTAGGTCCAATGTTACGACCATCTAACTGAGGCGCACCACTTGCAAAAGAACCATCGGCACGGAAAGGTACGCTATATGGTACTGCTAAGCGTGTAGCTAAGAATGGGTTGGCAACAGAGTTAGAAGTACTACTCTCTTGGAAGTTACGCTTTACATAACCTAATTGAGAACTTAACTGTAAGCTAAGTTTATCATCGCTATAATCAACGTTATTACGTAGTGTCAAACGCTTCATGTCGCTACGGTCAATGATACCTTGCTCAGAATAGTAACCTAAGTTTGAGTAGAAGCGAGTTTTACCGGTACCACCGCTGATACCAATTTCATTATTGCTGAAAGTACCTTGACGGAAGAAAATATCATCCCAGTTAGTATTGATACCTTTCAAGCTATCACGCTGACGATCAATAGCAGCACGTACAGCAGGTGTTCCACCAACATAGGTAGGGTTCAACTGAGATAACTGCCAACCAGGCAAGGCAGCAGCACTAGCAGGAAGGATAGTACCCAAACGCTCTTGTGCAGCTAATAACTCTTCGCTGTTCATCATATCGTAGTTGAAAGTAGGGCGACCGGTAACACCGAACTGACCAGTATAAGTTACACGAGCCTTACCAGCACCACCACGCTTTGTAGTAGCAACAATAACGCCAGAAGCACCACGGCTACCATATAATGATTGTGCAATCGCATCTTTTAATACGTCTACACTTTCAAAATCGTTAGGGTTGATAGACTGGAATACAGCAGCTTCTACCGGAATACCATCTAAAATGTACAATGGCGTGCTACCTCCAGAAATTGACGACTGACCACGAATAGTTACGTTAGCAGCACTACCCGGCTGGCCACTACCACTTAGGATAGATACACCAGGAGCACGGCCTTGCAACATTTGGTCGAATGAACCAACAGGCACGTTTTTAATAGCCTCCCCAGATACACGTGCTGCTGCACCGGCGTATTCTGCTTTCTTGGCCTTGTACACACCCGTTACAATTACACCTTCATTTTGGTTAATTGAAGGTTCCATTTTAACACCAAAACTGGTTGTTGAACCAATCTTAACTACCTGAGCGTTGTAACCAACAAAGGTAAACTCAAGTTCTGTAGCAGAAGCTGGTACGTTCGAAATCGTGAACGAACCATCTTTCTTGGTAACCGCAAACAGGTTTGCTTTTCTTACCAACACGGTTACACCCTCCAACGGGCTACCGTTCTCATCCGTCACCTTACCTGAAAGCGACTTGTTTTGTGCCCATAGCTGAACCACTAATAGGCACATGCTAAGAAGCATGAACAGTTTTCTCATAAATGCTGATTTTCTTTTTGAGGTCGGCAATTTAATTAACAAAAGATTAAAAACAAGTTGTTAAGACAGAAAATAGTTCGCTATTGCTGCATCTACTGCTAAAAAAATTGAGCTTACAACGTTTTCAATGTTAATTTTTTATCAAAAAAGCCAAGTGGTTGATGATTACTAAAAACCCTTACAATAGCTGTATACACGGCATTTCCACATTTACCGTAAGGTGTATTTTATGGTTGCAACAATAAAAGCATTAAGGTTTAAAATAATTTATTTAAAATCTTTGCCTTGCGGTAAATGAGGGCAAATTTTTCGGCTAGTGGTGCATTTTAGAACAAAACTAACCTGAAAAAATAGTACTGATACAACCAAAAAGGGCACTGCATGATGCAGTGCCCTAAGTACAACCACATGAAAGATACTAGTTATCAGTCATTAACGGATTTAACAATAACTCGCTAGCCGGAATAGGCCAGATATATTGTTGGCTAGTGGTGGGTACAGAAGCTACGGAAGCTTTTGCTGGTAATGGTTGCAAGCGACGTGTTAAGTCGGCGCCTGCAAAACCTTCGCCCAACAACTCAATTCTACGTTCATTTAAAATTAAGTTGATGAGTTCTGCTTTTGTAGTTGGAGCGAAAGTAGTTGTTGCATCTGAACGCTGACGAACAGCATTCAACAAAGCAACAGCTCTTGCATCTACACCGGTAGCAGTTTCTGCTAATGCTTCTGCCAAGTTCAACAATACTTCTGGGTAACGAATTACCGGAGCCCAATCAATAAATGTTGAAGGAGTGGCATATTTCATCAACCAGCTTTTACCGCCAGAAGTTTGTATGAAACCTCTTCTAGCATCGGTGGCCTTCCAGTTAGCATCGGAAATGATACCGGTGCTAATTAAAGAATACTCACCGCTACCACCGTTCAATGCAGCAGGACCATAATAAAAACCTAACTGGTTTTGTGTACCTGGTTGCTCGTTGGCAGCAAATGGCATTGATAAAATAGATTCTGTAGTAGTGAAGTTAGTATACGGGGTTCTAACATTAGCTTGCATTGTATGTGCTACGCCAGAAGCTGCTGCAAATGGTGCATTGGCACTAACAATTTTGTTAGCCTCTGTAATAACATTGTTCCACTGACCCATGCTTAAATAAACACGTGTTTTAAAAGCAATCACTGTATTACGGTGTGCTCTCGTAGTATTTAATGTAGCATCAGCATACGAAAGTGGCACGTTTGTTTCTGCAAAGTTCAAATCTTCTAAAATTTGAGCATATACCTGTGCAACAGTAGCTCTTGCTAGTGCATAGTTACCAGAACCTGTGTTAGGTGTTAAACGAAGTGGAACACCAGGTTTAGCACCATTACCATCGGCAAAAGGACGGCAGTAGAATTGTAGCAATGAGTAATAACTCATAGCACGTAAGAAACGAGCTTCGCCTATAAAGTTATTAGACAAGGTTGGGCCTACTACAGCTGTACCTTTTTTATTCATACCATCGATAAACACGTTGGCAAGATTAATTACATAGTAGGCTTGTGACCAATGGTTTTGTACGCTATTGGTAGAGTTATTGGTGGGTGTGTATTGCCACACATCAAAACCCGTTACAACGTTAGTACGCTCATTGTTAAAGTCGCCACCACGGATATCGTTAAAAATCTGATAACGACCACCGTACATGCCATTGTTTTTGATAGCTGCATAGATAGAGCGAACGTTACCTTCGATACGGTCGCGGGTATCGTATGCCGTTAAATCTGAGATAGTATTTGTTGGAGCAGGAAACAAATCAACATCACGCTTGCAAGAAGTAAGTGACAGACCAGCCAACCCGGTTACTATCAATATTTTATTTAATTTATTCATTTGTAGTTGCTTTTCCGTTAAGTAATTAGAAACCAATGTTCAAACCAACAGTAATAGATCTTGCGTTAGCAATTGTATTTCTGTCTACGCCTGGAGCACCAGGTGTATTACCATTTGAAGAAACTTCTGGATCTGGACCAGGATACTTAGTAAAGATAAGTAGGTTGTTACCGGCTACATAGAAGCGAGCGGTTGAAATCTTTAACTTATCAGCATACTTCGCAGGTAAGTTATAAGCAAAGGTCATACCTCTTAACTTCAAGAAATTACCATTGAATACATTCACATCTAATGGGAAAGCTGAACCGTTTGAAATATTATCACCAAAAACCAAACGAGGAATTTCAGTAACATCGCCAGGTTTTTGCCAACGAGCCAACACATCTGTTGAGTTGTTCCAAAAACGTTGGTCACGCAAACCAGCATTTGAGCCAAAGTAGATGTTGTAACCCAATTGGTAAGTGAACAATACGTTTAATTCAAATTGCTTATAACGGAAAGTATTATCGAAACCACCAGTCCAACGAGGTATGGTATTACCATAAACTACTGCATCTTGAGAACCTACAGCAGGAGCTGTTGTACCATCAGCATACATGAAGCGAGCTTGGCTAGGTGGTGCTACATGTTGGAAAAAAACCTGACGGCCAGCACCATTTATAAAAATTCTTCTACCAGTTGCAGGGTCAACACCAGCTGTACGTGTTACAAATAACTGACCAATTGAGTAACCGGGTCGAGTGATGTTAACACTTTCTAAGTTTGAAGTAGCAGTTAGAATTTGAGTAATACCGGGGGCCAATGAAGTTACTTCATTATGGTTGTAAGCTCCGTTAATAGAAGCTCTCCAAGTGAAGTTTTTACCACGAACCACATCAGCAGCAATCAAATACTCGAAACCTTCATTGTATAAGCTACCAATGTTGGTTGCAATAGCGTTTGGCAAACCAGCAGAAGGTGGCTGAGGTACGTTCAAAATCAATCCGTTAACATTGTTCTTATAGTAAGCTAATTCAGCAGTAATTCTGTTGTTCAAAACACCAAAATTCACACCGAAATCGGTTTTAGTACTAGTTTCCCAACCAAGATTGTTGTTACCTGCTTGCGCAAATGCAACTGTACCTGCACCACCGTATAAGCCTGATGTAAATTGAGAAAGTGAAGCATAGTTACCTAAACCAGAGATGTTACCTACCTTACCGTAGCTACCTCTGATTTTGAACGAACTGAAAGTTTTGCCAAAGAATGATTGTTTCCAAAAATCTTCTTCGCTGATTTCCCAACCACCAGAAATACCATAGAAAGTACCAAACTTGCTATTAGCACCCAACTGAGAGGCGCCATCGCGGCGAATATTTGCTGCGATAAAATACTTACGATCAAAGTTATAGTTAGCACTTGCAAATTCAGAGTACAAATAATTATCAGAAATACCTAAACCAGCAGTGTTAGGTGTTGTCCAACCACCCTGTATATTGGTGAAAGCAGGATCGTTTACATTTTGACGAGATAATCCATAGCCTAAGAATTCAGTCTTTTGCTGTTCAACACCTATTAAAGCACTTACATTATGTTTTTTGAATGATTTGCTGAATTGAGCAGTGTTAGTCCAAACCCAACGCTTGGTTTTATTAAACCAGCTTTGAGCAAAACCATTGTTAGAAAAGCCCTCATTTGACAATGGATGCTGATACAATTCGTTATCAACATACACATAATCTAAGGCATACACACTCTTAAGTGTTAAGAACTCAAAAGGTTTTGCTTGAATGTATAAGTTGCTTTGCATTTGGTTGATTTCACTGTTGGAACGGTTTAAATCAAAACCTACCACCGGGTTACTAAAACCAACTTGACCAACTAAATTGTCCATTACACCAATAAGGTTACCAGAAATGTTGTATGTACCATCATTTTTATAAGGAGCTACGTTAGGTGCAGTAATCATAGGCACACGACCTAAACCAGTTGTGTTAAATGCCTCACCAGGTAAAGAACCAGAACTTTGTGAAGCTAGGTTCATCGTATTGGTATATTGCAACTTGGCCCCTAAGCTAATATACTTATTAGCTTTATGATCTACATTCATTAAAATACCTAAGCGCTTGAAGTCGTTTCTTCTCAAAATACCTTCTTGCTCTGTATAACCAACAGACATGTAGTATTGTGTAGATTCGTTACCTCCACTAACACTTACTGCGTTGTTGTGCATCATACCTGTACGGTATACAACATCATACCAATTGGTATTAATGGGTTTTCCATCAGGGCCATTTGTTAAACGGAACTGATTAGTTGCTGAAAAGGCATTGGCGTTACGCAAAGCTTCGTTCTTCAACTCTGTGTATTGGAAAGCATCTAATAACTTAGGCAATCCGAATGGCTGGTTCCAGCCAATCCAACCATCATAGCTAACTTTAGCCTTACCTCTTGAACCCTTCTTTGTAGTTACGAAAACTACACCATTAGCAGCTCTTGAACCGTAAATAGCAGTTGCAGCAGCATCTTTAGCGATATCGATACTTTCGATATCATTAGGATTGATAGCAGCTAAAGGGTTAGCCGCAGCGTTTGTACCAGAGAAATCACCAGTGAAAGTAGGCACACCATCAATTACGAATAATGGTACTGATGAAAGTGATAAAGAGTTGATACCTCTTACACGAATAACTGGTGCAGCGTTTAATACACCATTAGGAATGTTCACCTGAACACCAGCAGCTCTACCACCCAAAGCCTGATCGAAGCTCTGTACAGGTCTGTTAGCTACAGCACTACCTTTAATAGAAGCAGTGTTACCAGTGTAATCCTTCTTACGCTGTGTACCATAACCTACTACTACTACCTCGCTAAGACTTTTATCTTCTGAAGTAAGTACGATAGCCATTGGACTAGTGCCAATACTAACGCTTGTAGATTCAAAACCAACGTAAGTAACCCTGAGTTGTTTGGTATTGGCAGGAACACTTAGGGTGAATGTCCCATCGGCTCCAGTAGTAGTACCTACTTTGCCGGCCTGAACTGAAGCACCAGCAACGGGTACCCCTTTCTCATCTGTTACCTTACCGGTAACAGTCTTGTTTTGTGCAAACACACTACTAGCAAAAAACAGTAGCATGCTTACCATTAGCGTAAGCAGTCTTCTCATGTACATTAAGGTTTTGTTAACAAATATGCACATCTAGACAAACCGCTCATCAAAAAAGCTGTCGAAAAAAGTAATTCTGTTTAACCTTTAAGCCAATTTTAATGTAAGCGCTTATGCTTTTGCACTAAAAGTACGCATCAAGCAGGGTAATAAAATCAAGTTGGTGAGTGTTGCTACCACCAATGTGGCCGAAGTAAGCCACCCCAAGCCCTTAGTTCCACCAAAGTCACTAAAACAAAATATTACGAAGCCTGCGACCAATACGATTGAAGTATATACGATAGAGATTCCAGTATGGTAAATACTTGCTCGTAAGGTAACATCTACATTATTTTCATATAGAGGTAGCTCTTGTTTGTAATTAACTAAAAAACGGATGGTTACGTCTATTGCAATTCCCAACGCCACACTAAATACTAGAACTGTACTTGGTTTCAGGCTAACACCAGTCCAGCCCATGATACCTGCTGTTATAACCAATGGAACCACATTCGGAATCAATGAATTCAATAAAATTCGTACATTTCTAAATAGGTATAACATACATAATGCAATCAACAAAAAAGCATATATAATACTTTCTTGCAGACCGTTAATGATAAAGGTGCTACCCTCTAAAAAGGTTACACTTGTTCCTGTGAACGTAACATGATACTTAGAGGTATCAAATATAGCATTGGCTTCTTGCTGCACTTCGTTCAAAAAAGTTGGTAATGCTTTGCTACCAATATCTTTCATATTAACGCTAATACGAGCATACTGCTTGGTACTATCTATAAAACTGCCCATCAGTTTTGCGAACCCAGTTTTACTATTGGCAGTACTATCAGTGCTGCCTTTTTGTTTCAAATACTTACCTATTAACGGAATATCAAACTCTGTTGGCGTGGTGTAATTGCTACTATCGTTGTCGTAATATGCCTGTCGGGCGAATTTCATTCCTTCTACAAAAGAAAGTGGTCTGGCTGTTTCTAAACGTTCGGCCAAATATGTGCTAAAAGCATCGATATGTTCAATGGGCTGCAAGGTTTTAGTAAGACCGTTTTTACGTTTGGTATCAATCACAATTTCTAATGGCATTACACCTTCAAAATTCGATTCAAACCATTTTAGATCAACATATATTGCATCTTGCTTGGGTAAATCATCTACAATAAAGCTTTCTCGATTTAATCGAAAGCATCCAACAATTGCCACTATTGTTACAATACTAGTTATAGCATATACCCAACGTTGCTTGTTAAAAACAATGTATTCTATTTGCGTAAGCATTAGCTGCATCCATTTATTACGCAAGTAGTTAGTATGCTTAGCTGTTGGAGGCTTCATGTAGCTAAGCACCGCCGGAATAAATATGAGTGAAATTAAAAACAATACTAAAATATTGATACCACTTACCAAGCCAAACTCTTTTAGCAAAGCACTTTCTGTAAGTGCAAATACTGCAAAGCCAACAGCCGCAGCTATGTTACAAAAAAGTGTTACAATACCCATTCGACCAACCATGGTTACAATCGCAGTTACTTTATCGTTGGTTTCTTTGTAAGCAGTGTGGTACTTGTTCAGAAAATAAATACAATTGGGTATGCCTATTACCACAATTAACGGTGGAATTAATGCAGTGAGTAGCGTAATTTTAAAACCCAGTAATACCATAGTACCCATGCTCCAAACAACACCCATACCAACTACTAGCAAACTCATTACTGTGGCACTAACACTTCTAAAAAAAAGTAATAGTGTAATAGCACTCAGCACTAGTGAACCAATTAAAAAGCCATTCATTTCTTTGGCTATTTTATCGGCTACACGTGTACGTATGTAGGGCAATCCCGATATATGTACTTGTTGCTTACTCAGTTGCTCATAACGATGGGTTGCAGCAACGATATTATTCATTAAACGGGTTCTTGCTTTGCTATTAGCACTGTCTTTATTCACTGTTACAGCCATCAAGAAGCTATTGGTATTAGCGTTGTACAACATGCCTTTGTAAAATGGCATTGCTGCAAATACCGACCAATCTTTATGCAAGCTATCTATACTGTTATAAGGTGAGTGAAACAACGAATAGGGCTCAATTTTTTCTGTACTATCATTAAAACGCAATCCTACAGCTGTTGGTGTGCTAATAACATCTTGCACACCCGGCACCTGCTTCAATGCTGTGTGTAATTGTGCCATTGCATTGAACACATTTACCGTAAGGTTAGGTGCTTCAAAACCAATAACTACCGTATTACCATCGTTACCAAATTTTTGTAGAAAATCTTGATACGCTTTGTATTTAATATTATCGGTCGGAAGGGCACGTGTGAAATCATAACTTAACTGTACCTTACTAGCATAGTAACCCATGATGCCTGTTGCAATCAACAAAATTGCTAATAACAATACTTTATATCGAAGTAAAAACTTGCCGAGAGAATGCCACATACTATTCCATTAAAGTGGCTGCAAAGTAACGGTTACTACACCGTACTTACTACACATTTAACGATTAAGGCCATTCAAATACTTCACCAACCTTACAACTTCTTTCCATTGCTTCCAGCGTAAGCGATTATTTCGTTCATAAGCAAGCGCCTGTTGTTGCCACGCATGCGGTACTACAGTTAACCAATTAGCACTACCCATAGGTACAATAGCTTTCGTAGTTTTATTAGCTAAGTAATAAAAATTATCATTAATATATTTTTTATACAAACTAGCACTTCCATAAGGCTGTTGCTCAATCACGCGAATACTCGCATAACGCAATAATTGTACTTCGCCTTCTACCAATACTTCGTAGTAACTACGTTCCGTTTGCTTATCAATAGGTTGATAGCCGAGCTCAAATACCGTACTATCGGCCACTTCGGGCAACATAAAAATAAGTCGATGCACTAACGTAACTGCTTCCATTACACTACCAACACTATCGCTGAACATTACTTTATGTTGTGCCAAATCAAGCTTAACACGATTAAAAAAAACACGTTTATTGTTAAGAATACACAAGTATGCAGGCAAGTACTCATCGGCAAAAAAAGCCGAGCCCTCAATATTGGTTTCGTTCTTTAGTAGCACAGGTCGACCATACACATCTTGCATTAGTGTCATCGCATTATTAACGCCATTAGCAACCCCTACAGGTTGTGCCTGTAAGCCGTACCCCAGCAGCCATACACCTACAATACACACATATTTTTTCATAGTTAATACCTTACGGTAAATGTAACGCTAATTGCACCAACCATAAACTTGTAAAGTAGTATCTTGCCGCCATCAAATTACAGCAGCATGTTAAAAGATATAATTGTACAAAACGAAAAAGAAACCCGTGGTGGTTTTGGCGAAGGCATACACGAAGTAGGCAAAGAACATCCTGAAGTAGTAGTGCTTACAGCCGATTTAGCAGGCAGTTTAAAACTAGGCCCCTTCATTAAAGATTTTCCAGAACGCTTTGTACAATGCGGTATTGCCGAAGCGAATATGATGGGTATTGCTGCTGGTTTAACCATTGGTGGTAAAATTCCTTATACAACTACATTCGCCAACTTCAGTACCGGCCGCGTGTACGATCAAATTCGTCAAAGCATCGCTTATAGCCATAAGAATGTAAAAATTTGCGCTAGCCATGCCGGGCTTACCCTAGGCGAAGATGGTGCTACCCACCAAATTTTAGAAGATATTGGTATGATGCGTATGCTACC
>JBKBLG010000003.1:0-227125 GCA_046296295.1 Chitinophagaceae bacterium
GTATTGAAATAAAAAAGTACCCGAAGCTCACCACCGTTGGTGCTACCAGAAACGGCACTATTGTTGGTAATTATCCAGGCACAGCTAACACCAATAGAAAACATAGCGGATATTACACACAAGCACAAGTAAAAGAAATTGTTCGTTATGCAGCAGCTAGATTCATAACCGTTGTTCCTGAAATAGAAATGCCAGGACATGCTTCGGCTGCTATTGCTGCATATCCAGCATTAAGTTGCTTTCCGAACGAGCCTACTAAAATACAACACCCCAATGTTTGGAAAGGCAATACAAAGGGTAAGCAAGTGCAACAAACATGGGGTGTCTTTGAAGATGTACTTGCACCTACCGATGCCACTTTTAAATTTTTACAAGATGTGCTCGACGAGGTTATGGCACTATTCCCATCAAAATATATACATATAGGCGGCGATGAATGCCCAAAAGAAAATTGGAAACGTTCTACTTTTTGCCAACAGCTCATAAAAAGTAAAGGCTTAAAAGATGAACATGAACTCCAGAGCTACTTTATTCAACGTATCGAAAAGCATGTGAACGCCAAAGGCCGCACCATTATTGGATGGGATGAAATTTTAGAAGGCGGCCTTGCCCCCAATGCTATTGTAATGAGCTGGCGTGGCGAAGAAGGTGGCATTGAAGCCGCTAAACAAAACCATCAAGTAATTATGACGCCCGGTGGTTGGTGCTATTTCGATCACAGTCAATCTCTCAACGAAGACAGTGTTACCATTGGCGGTTTTACTCCTATTGAAAAAGTATATAGTTACGAGCCTGTTCCCGCAGCGTTGAACGAAACGCAAAGTCAACTAATATTAGGTGCTCAAGCTAATGTTTGGACGGAATATATCACAAATGAATCGAAATTAGCTTACATGGTTTTCCCTCGTATGGCAGCACTTAGCGAGGTATTATGGAGCCCTAAAGCACAACGCAACTGGCCACATTTTGAACAACGCCTTACCCAACAGTTTCAACGCTACAAATTATGGAAAATCAATTACAGCAAAGCATACTTTGAACTGAACGATTCTATTAGCGTAACCTCCGACGGATTATTATGGCACCTATTACCACCTAAAGGAAAGCATAACATACAGTTTAGCCTTTTACCGCAAGGTAATGCAAAGCCTAATTTTCAACCCTATACCGTACCGCTGCTCATCAACCAATCTTACAACTTGCAAGCCATTAATACTGCCGATGGCAAGCCCTACCCAGGCATCACACGTAATTTTAATATTAACAAAGCAACCGGACGTGCCATTCAAATTTTGCGTAAGCCAAGCAAAAGCTACCCAGGTAAGTATGGGGCACTCACTTTAGTGGATGGCCTTACGGCAAATGGAAAACGCAACCACCCAGAGTGGATGGGCTTTTCTGGCGGCTCGGTTGAAATTGTGATCGACTTTGGAGAACCAGTAACCATCAGCAAATTAGGCGTGAGTACCTTACACCATCCTACCAGCTGGGTACACGCTCCTTCAAATATTAGTTGGGAAGCAAGCCTTACGGCAAATGATTGGCAACCATTACAACCAACCACTCACAACGAACAAGGAACCGTTATTACCATTGCTCCACAGCAATTACAATACCTGAAAATAAAGCTCAGTGCCGTAGACACAATTCCAGCAGGATTACCAGGTGCAGGTAAGCCCGCATGGTTGTTTTTAGATGAAATTTTTGCAGATTAGCGTATAAAACCGCAAAAAACCGATATTTACAATCGAATAAATGCCGTTTTTAGCGGAAATAAAAAACTAAACACCTCTAGCTATGATTTCTACGTTGGATGCCATGGAAAAAATACCAGTAAGTATTTTTTCAACATCACACCAAGGTAGTGCATGGGTAGCAGCCGAAGTTGCTGCACTCATACGCCAAAAACAATCCGAAGGAAAACCTTGTGTGCTCGGTCTTGCCACTGGAAGTACCCCCATTAGTTTGTATGCCGAACTAGTTCGCCTACACAGAGAAGATGGTTTAAGCTTTGCCAACGTAGTTACTTTTAATCTCGACGAGTACTTTCCGATTGAGCGTGAAGCATACCAAAGCTACTGGAGCTTTATGCACCGCCACTTACTACAGCATGTAGATATTAAACCCGAAAACATTCATATACCCGATGGCAGCTTACCTAAAGATGCCATTAAAGCGCACTGCCAGGCTTACGAACAAGCTATTGAAACAGCAGGTGGCATTGATTTGCAAATTCTAGGCATAGGCACGAACGGACATATAGGTTTTAACGAACCCGGCAGCAGCATTCATAGCAAAACCCGCCTCATAACGCTCGATAACTCTACTCGCTTAGTGAATAGCTCAGAATTTGGCAATATTGCTAATATGCCTCGCTTAGCCATTACTATGGGTATGAACACCATTTTATCGGCTAAGCGTATTATTTTATTGGCTTGGGGTAATAAAGCTAGTATTGTAGCCAAGGCAGTAGAAGGCGATGTTACAGAACAAGTACCAGCTAGCTTGTTACAAACACACAATAACTGCCAATTTGTTATCGACGATTTGGCAAGTAGTGCATTAACGCGTATCAAAAGTCCGTGGTTAGCATCAGATATCGACTGGACCGACAGCCTTATTAAACGTGCCGTTGTAAACCTAAGCTTGAAATTACAAAAGCCGATCTTAAGTCTTACGGTACACGACTATAATGAAAATGGCCTAGCCGATTTGCTTGCCGATGTTGGCGATGCCTATGAAATTAATTTGAAGGTGTTCTATATGCTACGCGATAGCATTACCGGTTGGCCTGGCGGCAAAAGCACACCATTACCCAACCATCCCGAACGGATGGAACCTTGGCCTAAGCGTTGTTTAATATTTAGCCCTCACCCCGACGATGATATTATTTCAATGGGTGGAACATTTCAACGCTTACACGATCAAGGGCACGAAGTACATGTAGCCTATCAAACCAGTGGTAACATTGCTGTTACCGACGAGTTTGTAACACGCTTTTTAGATTTTGCCGTGGGCTTCGAAGCTATGTTTGGCATTAACAACGAAAAGAGTAACCACATCTTACAAGAAGCTGCTGCCTACATTGCCGGCAAAAAACAAAACCAGATGGACACAGCCGAAATACGTGCCATCAAAGGTTTAATTCGCCGCTGCGAAGCAAAAGCCACTTGCAAGTATGTTGGCTTAACTGAAGACCGCTGTCATTTTCAAAACCTGCCTTTTTATGAAACAGGTACAGTTGAGAAAAACCCCATGGGAGAAGCCGATATTGAGCTAACGATGGAGCTGTTACGAAAAATCAAGCCCCATCAAGTATACTGTGCCGGCGACTTAGCCGACCCACACGGTACCCACAAAGTATGTTTAGATATTGTTTTTGAAAGCTTACGCCGTATCAAAGCTGCTGGCGACGAATGGATTAAAGATTGTTGGGTTTGGTTGTATAAAGGTGCATGGCAAGAGTGGAACATTGAAGATATTGAGATGGCTATTCCGATGAGTCCCGAACAAGTGCTCAAAAAACGCTTTGGTATTTTCATTCACCAAAGTCAAAAAGATATGGTACCGTTCCAAGGTAGCGATAGCCGCGAGTTTTGGCAACGTGCCGAAGAACGTAATGCCGCAACAGCCGAGGCCTTTGCGCAACTGGGTTTAACCCGTTATGCCGCAATGGAAGCATTTGTTCGTTGGAAAGAATGGTAATGGCAAATAGAATTTCATTTACGTAAGTAATTTTAAAATTGTAAAGGCAAGCCGAATGGCTTGCCTTTTATTTAAATTAGCACCTTACGGTAAATGAGTAGTGCTAGAACAAAGTTTCCGAAGGTAAATCGTCGGTACGTTTTGGTTCCCACTCCATTTCAGTACTCTTAGTATAATCGGCCAGCTTGTTACCAATAGCCTTCCAGCCTGTAACATCTACAAAATCGGCAAGTTTCATTTTTTGTGTGGTACTGTTTGCACCGCGGCCTGTATGCAGTAACAATACCGGATCTTCATCGGTAGTAACCGCTTCTACGCGGTTATCTTTACCCTCCTTAATGAATAAAAATTTATTGTTAAGCGTAGTTGTTTCTATTTTAAAACGCTTCACGTAGAACTGACTTTTTTCTGCATCTAAGTATACAGCTGTGATGGCTTTTGCAGGTACAAATTTTTCGATGAGTACAATTTTATCAACATCGAAACGCTGCGTTAGTTCTGTATTGGTAAGTTCATAAGAACCATCTTGATATATTACCAAAATATGATCTTCATCAAAGCTACCTAAGTACACGCCTTTTTCTTCGGCATTCAAACGGCCATACACATCATCGAACCACAGCTTACGGCTAGCCAAGGTACTTCTGCCCTTTTCTTTTAACTTAATTGCTTTCACCGTATGCTTGGTTACTTGATTACCCATGCTCGAACGGCCTTTGATATCAATTTCTTCAAAAGCAAAATCGAATTCTTTGTTACGAGCCGATGCATTAGGGCTTAGCTGTACTTTTACAATTTCAGCCTCGCCATTAGGGTTCGCCGTGAAATAATGCACTTTGCTTTTATCGTGCCCACGGGTTAAATCGTATTCTTTATCTCTTGTTACGCCTGTTACGTTAAAACGCTTCGCATAGCTAATATTGGTACCGCCATCTACATAAATCATGTTATATGTAGTGCGTTCATCGTTCTTTTGAAATACCGCCGCATAAATAATGTCTTTACCAATAAAAGATTTATCGGCAACTCGTACCACTTTCATGATGCCTCGCTTTGTAAATACGATGATATCATCTAAGTCGCTACACTCACATACCAGTTCATCTTTTTTCAACGATGTGCCAATAAAACCTTCACTACGATTCATGTATAACTTTGTATTCGCAATGGCTACTTGCTTGGCAGTAATTACATCGAACGGACGGATTTCAGTTTTGCGTTCACGCCCCTTACCATACTTTTTGAGTAGGTTTTCAAAATAAGCAACAGCAAATTCTGTAAGATGTGCTAAATCGTATTGTACTTGTTTAATATCTGTTTCTAAGCTTTTTATTTGAGCATCGAGTTCGGCAATATCTAACCGATAAATTCTACGAACCGGTTTTTCGGTAAGCTTTAATACATCTTCCCTACTTACTGCACGTTTGAGCTTTTGAACAAACGGTTTGAAAGCTTTTTCTATGGCTTGCAATACCGTTTCCCAATCTTCGTGCTTTTGCTCTAACTCTTTATATATCTTTTCTTCAAAGAATATTTTTTCTAAGCTGGTATAGTGCCATTTATCTTCAAGCTCGCCAAGTTTTATTTCAAGTTCTCTTTGCAGCAAATGCTTTGTACGATCTGTACTAATGCGAAGCAAATCTGATGCACCTAAGAACAATGGTTTTTGATCGACAATAACACAAATATTTGGGCTGATACTTACTTCGCAATCAGTAAATGCATATAAAGCATCGATGGTAATATCTGGTGAAATACCAGGAGCTAAATCAATTTGAATTTCAACATCTTTTGCAGTTACGTCGGTAACCTTTTTAATTTTAATCTTGCCTTGGTCACTAGCTTTCGTAATGCTATCACAAAGTGCTTGGGTAGTAACTCCGAAAGGCACACTTTTAATGAGTAATGTTTTTTTATCAAACTCTTCTATGATAGCTCTTACACGTACTTTTCCACCTCGCTTACCATCGTTATAGTTGCTAGCATCCATCATACCGCCTGTAAAAAAATCAGGCAGTAATTCAAACTTTTTTCCTTTTAAATACTTGATAGCCGCTTCACAAATTTCAATGAAATTATGCGGCAGAATTTTAGTGCTCAAACCTACAGCGATACCCTCGGCACCTTGTGCTAAGAGTAAGGGAAACTTCATTGGTAAGGTAACAGGTTCTTGCTTACGACCATCGTAGCTTAATTGCCATTCGGTTGTTTTGGCGTTAAAGGCAACTTCTAATGCAAATTTGCTCAAACGTGCTTCAATATAACGCGGAGCGGCGGCGTCATCGCCGGTACGTACATCGCCCCAGTTGCCTTGTGTTTCAATGAGCAAATCTTTTTGCCCCATGTTCACCAATGCCTCACCAATACTAGCATCGCCATGTGGGTGATACTGCATGCTTTGGCCTATAATGTTGGCAACTTTATTAAAACGGCCATCATCCATTTCTTTCATGGCATGTAATATGCGACGTTGTACAGGCTTTAAGCCATCTTCTACTGCAGGTACGGCACGTTCTAATATTACATAGCTTGCGTAATCTAAAAACCAATTTTTATATTGCCCTTGCACACCCGTTTCGTTTTGGGTTACCAATGCAATATCTATTTTCTGTTTTGCCATAATTACTTATGTTATAAGCAACCTTTATATATTATATTTCGTATAGTTCTAAGGGTTGTTGGTTAGGATCGAAGAAAAAGGTGAATTTTTTACCTGTATATTCATCTACCCGAACATCTTGAACGGATACATTGTACTTACGTAAATAAGTAATCCATTCGCTTACATCATTTACCGCAAGGGCCAAATGCCTTAAACCAGCCGCTTCGGGCTGTGAGCTTCGTGGCCGCACTTCAGGAAATGAAAACAATTCAATGGTGTAAGTACCATTTAAAGCCAAATCGCATTTGTAAGAATTACGCTCGGCCCTATACACTTCTTGCACCATTTTGAAGCCAAGAATTTCGGTATAAAAGCGTTTGCTTACTTCATAATCGTTAGCGATAATTGCGATATGATGTATGTGTAGTATTGTGGGTCTCATATTATGCAAGTGCTAGTTCGCCGTTAGGCATACGTACTACAATTTCTTTCCATCCTTTCGTCCAATCGCCTGACACATCAATGGTTCCATCTGATGCCATTGCTTGTAAGCGATGTACTACAAATACATCGCCAGTATTCACTTTTGCTTTGCTAAAAATGAGCTGTAACAGCTTAGGTAATTTAACCCAATCGTTAGGCACTACACTTAGTATGGCTTTATCAAAGTAATCGTTTGGCTTTGAAACAATTTTTTTACCACCTTCTAAAATACGCACCATGGCATTTTCTAACATTAAACGCTTCCACTCATCGGGGTCTACTTCAAATTCGCTAAGTGTAATGGGTCGAGCAAGTTTCTTAGCTTTTAAAAACTCTTTGGGTTGTATTTGGTGCAACGCAGAAGGGTAGAAAATACCGCCCTTTTCGTTGATAAATGGCAAATTGTTGAGATATAACACATACACCTGCCCCTGATAAGGTTTTAGCTGACTCATCAACCAATAATAGCCACAAACATCGTGTGCATTTTGCCCCATCCATACCCAAACTGTGGCTCCGGTTTCTAGTTGTTTGATGAGGTTATGAACAGTTAGCTTATCATCTACCAAATCTATTTGTTCTGTGTATGGGCTATGTTCTAACAATTGCTTCCACCAATTACGGCGTTGCTGGTAACCCTCGGTTTCAAAAATGGATGCGATTGGGCCAACTGCAAAATCATCTTTGATATGCCATACTTCGCCTTCAAGACTGCTATCTAAAGCAATAGCAGCTTGCAATGTAGCAATATCAGGTTCCTGAAAAACAATATGTATCAATGTAATAATGGTTTGTTAGTTCTCAACTAAATCTAATTCAACACGCAAATTGCCAATGATAAACTCTTGACGCTCTTGCGTGTTTTTACCCATGTAGTACTCTAGCAAATGCTGTATATGGTTACCCTCTTCTAGTAGTACCGGCTGCAACTTCATGCCATCTTCACTGATAAATCGGCTGAACTCACCCGGACTAATTTCACCCAATCCTTTAAAGCGAGTGATTTCAGGATTTTTACCAAGCTTTTTGATAGCAGCCTGCTTTTCGGCTTCATCGTAGCAATAGATGGTTTCTTGCTTATTACGTACCCTAAACAAAGGTGTTTCAAGAATATATACATGCCCACGCTTTACCAAATCGGGGAAAAATTGCAAGAAGAAAGTCATTAACAACAAGCGAATGTGCATACCATCAACATCGGCATCGGTTGCAATTACAATTCTATTGTAACGTAAGCCTTCTAAGCCATCTTCAATATTGAGTGCATGTTGTAACAAGTTAAATTCTTCGTTTTCATACACAATTTTCTTGGTTAAGCCGAAGGCGTTCAAAGGCTTACCACGTAAGCTAAATACTGCTTGTGTTTCTACATTTCTTGCTTTGGTAATGCTTCCGCTGGCACTATCGCCCTCGGTAATAAAAATGGTGCTATTGTTTTTCTTTTCAGTCCAACCTTCTTTATCCTTACCACTAGGTTCATCGTTGAAATGATACCTGCAATCACGTAATTTTTTATTGTGTAAGTTGGCTTTTTTTGCACGCTCGTTTGCCAGTTTTTTAATGCCGGCTAGTTCTTTACGTTCTCTTTCACTTTGCTCAATTCGCTTTTTTAAAGACTCGGCGATAGCAGGGTTACGATGTAAAAAATTATCTAACTCTTTGCTCAAAAAATCTTGTACAAAGGCTTTCATACTAGGGCCATTTTCATATACATTTTGGCTACCTAGTTTGGTTTTGGTTTGACTTTCAAAAACAGGCTCTTGTACCCTTACCGATATGGCAGCACAAATACTACCACGTATATCGGCAGCATCATAATCTTTCTTAAAGAAGTCGCGTATTGTTTTAACGTAAGCCTCTCTAAATGCTTGCTGATGGGTACCACCTTGTGTGGTGTATTGGCCATTTACAAAGCTATATAAATCTTCTCCGTAATCGTTATTGTGTGTAATGGCAACTTCAATATCATTACCCTTTAAATGAATGATGGGATAACGAATTTCATCTTCATTGGTTTTTTTCTGTAATAAGTCGAGCAAGCCGTTCTTACTTACGTATCGCTTACCATTAAATACAAACACCAATCCTGCATTCAAGTAACAATAGTTCCAAATCTGGTTTTCTAAAAACTCTTTATGAAACTTATAATTTTTAAATACGGTGTTATCTGGCTCAAAAAAAACCTCAGTACCGTTCGCCTCTGTTGTGCTAACCTCTTTATGTTCTTTGATTAATTGCCCCTGTTTGAATTCTGCTGTTTTGCTTTTACCATCGCGGGTACTGGTAACTCTAAAATAGGTACTCAATGCATTCACTGCCTTGGTACCCACACCATTCAAGCCTACACTTTTTTGGAAAGCCTTACTATCATATTTGGCGCCGGTATTAATTTTACTTACTACATCTACCACTTTACCCAACGGAATACCCCTGCCATAATCTCGAACTCGAACACCTTGTTCGTTAATTTCAATTTCAACCTGCTTACCATAGCCCATGGTATATTCGTCGATACAGTTATCTATCACTTCTTTCACCAACACATAAATACCATCATCAGGCGAAGAACCATCCCCAAGCTTACCAATATACATACCGGGGCGTAACCTGATATGTTCTCGCCAATCGAGGCTCCGGATGCTATCTTCATCGTAGCGCACTTCATTTAACTGTAACTCTGCCATAGTTGCTCACATTTTACGATTCAATCCGATTTCAGCTGCAAATAAACGTATTTGTAACTTGGCTTCAGATACCATTTTCCTAAAAACATTAGCAAAATAACCTTTATCGTGTACTTATGCAGCGGTGTGGAAAATATTTACGTAAGTAATACCTTACGGTAAATATTATACTGCCTTTGCAGGCAAACGATTACCTTCATGCCATGAATACAGCCGCACTTAGCATAGATATTGCTGTACCAGCGGCTGCCAATGCCGATAGCAATATTGCTTTGATGGATAGTTTAAAAAGTACCAATGCTACTTGGCTCGATGATACGGTACACCATTTAGAACAACACATTACAACACAAATTAATTGTACCGATTGTGGAAACTGCTGCAACACCCTTATGATTAATG
The DNA here is from genome assembly GCA_046296295.1 of Chitinophagaceae bacterium. GTDB lineage: Bacteria > Bacteroidota > Bacteroidia > Chitinophagales > Chitinophagaceae > UBA10646. Next base: position 9,877 of record JBKBLG010000003.1, read on the forward strand.
TTGAAGCACAAGAGGCCGATATATTATCGCAGCATTTAGCTATAGGCCGCCAACAATTCGATGATACCTATATTGAAAAAGGCAGTTATGGTATGATGCTTATGAACGCCATTCCTTGTTCATTTCTTTCTGAGAACAAGTGTACTGTGTATGAACACAGATTTGGTGGTTGCAGAGAATTTCCCGGATTACATTTGCCGCAAGTGCAACAAAGGTTATTCACCATATTTATGCACTACGAACGCTGCCCTATTATTTATCATGTAGTTGAAGCCTTACGGCAAATGGATTTACCGCAAGGTGAAGCGTAATTGAACGCATTAAAGCAAGTATTTTATATACAAAATCCCACGCCTAGGCGTGGGATTTTGAAATATATCGGTATATAGGGCTATTTTCTAATTTAGCTTTTCTTTTGCCGGTCAATCAAGTTCATGGCATAAGCAAAATGCGTAACTACACCGGGTAGTGCCAACCAGAAAAACTCGCGGTACACTACCATAAGGGTAATCATCGCTGCAGTCCAAAGAAAAAAGTATATCCAGTTTTTAGTAGTGCTTACTTGTTCCATGCTTGAAAAAGATTTTTGCAAAAATAGGTTTGTAATGAATTCGATGTAACTATTGTTTGTCTAAAAACAACATTTTTCCGGCCAGCAATATGAGTACTACTGCAAATATTTTTTTGAGTAATGCTTGCGAAATACTCAACGATATTTTAGTACCCAACCATGCCCCCACAATAAAAGTAATCGCCATAATACCTACCACTTTAAAATCGATATTACCCTTTTGATAATGGGCATAAACGCCTAAAATACCTAACGGTAATAACAACAGCCCTAACGATGTGCCTTGCGCTTGTTGCTGGCTGTATCCTAAAACATATACCAAAGCTGGCACAATAATAATACCTCCGCCAATACCTATAAGGCCACTTAACATACCAGCCAAAAGGCCAACAATGAGCAACAGCATAATGGTTTGGGCTGTCATATCAGTAGTTTATTTGTTCCCGAAATTTTCTTTGTAATGTTTCATGGCAGCGGTTACAATTTTCTTAGCGGTTTCTTTGCTTCCAAACTCTTCTACCTTAACAGTTTTATTTTCTAAACGCTTATATTCTTCGAAAAAGTGGCGAAGCTCGTCAAAGAAATGCTTGGGTAATTGATCAACATTATTCCAATGGCTTACCCCTGGGTCGTTAGCGGCTACAGCAATAATTTTATCATCGGCTTCACCTTGATCAATCATTTGCATTACACCAATTACTTTAGCTTCCATTAGCGTAAGTGGTTGTACTGGCAAAGAGGTTATTACAAGAATATCCAGGGGGTCGCGGTCATCACCATAAGTTTGTGGAATAAAACCGTAATTCACAGGGTAATGGAACGATGAATAAATGATTCGATCTAATTTTAATAAACCACTCGCCTTATCAATTTCATATTTGTGACGAGCACCTTGCGGAATTTCAATTACAGCATTTACAATGCGTGGTGCATTATCGCCGGCAGTTACACCATGCCAAGGATGCAAAACAGTTTGTTGTGTCATAGATTTTTGAAGTTGATTGCTCTTATAAAAATTTACTTGCGTAAATGCCAACTGCGGTTGCTAGAAAGCCCGTAATAAGCGAGGCAAAGCTAAACCATAAAAAACTAAAATATCGCTGTTCCTGTAAGAATTGTAAGCCTTCGTAGGTAAAACTAGAAAAAGTTGTAAATCCACCACAGAAGCCTGTAACTAATAATAATTTTAAACTAATCTGCCAATGCGCTTGCACGCTTGTTTTAGTAATAACCCCCATAATAAATCCAATAAGCAGGCAACCAACAGCATTTACCCAAAATACACTACCTACACTATGAGATTTTGGTAGCCATAAGGTACAGCAATACCGAGCTACAGCACCAACAGCACCGCCCAAGGCAACCAAAATAATTTGCTTTATCATATTTATAAATTACCACTTAGGGTATAAGCAATATCTACCAACCAACTATTGTTGCGTTTTACTACTTTTAACTTACGAGCTACTTTATCGTAGCTATTACTGTATTGTATGATAACTGTTGTATCGTTTAAATGCTCTACACCACCAATAGTAATAGAAGCTTCGCGGTATTGATTACGATCTTCAGTTGACTTGAGGCGGTAGGTTCGCTGCATAGCATCTAATGCTGCTTCATTTTGAGGCGTAGGCACCATAAAAAACTTACTTTTTTTAAACTTGCCTTTCAAGCAGCCGTCTACAAATTCGCGGCCCGCATCTAGTGCATTTTCGGCAGTAGTATAGGCTTCATCATCCCTAGCATTGCTACCGCCACATGCCGCTACCACAATCATTATAACAATAATACAAGATAAAAAGAGGAGCTTTTTCATTTACTGCAAAGTAACAAGTTAGATTTTAAATAGCACCACTTATCAAACCATTTCAAAAGTGTTAGCACAATGCTAACACAATAAGCGACTGATACAACTATCTTTGCGGCCGCATTATGACAACAATAGCAAGCAAAATGGATGGTAAAGTTGCAAGCGAGAGCTTTGTGATTATGAACGAGTTGGTACTACCAAACGATACCAACGTATTTGGCAACCTTATGGGCGGCCGCCTTATGTATTGGATGGATATTGCCGCTGGCATTGCTGCCGGCCGCCATTGTAACGCTCCGTGCATGACGGCAAGTGTTGACAACCTGAGTTTTAAGAACCCTATTAAACTAGGCAACACAGTACATATAGAGGCCAAGGTTACAAGGGCATTTAACACAAGTATGGAAATTCACTTGAAAGTGTGGGGCGAAGACCACTTACATCAATACCGTTACGAAAGCAATGAAGCATATTTCACATTTGTTGCTTTAGACCCAAACGGTAAGCCACGCCCTGTACCTCCTGTATTACCAGAAACAGATGAAGAACGCAAGCAGTTCGATGGTGCCCTGCGTCGTCGACAACTTCGTTTGATACTTGCCAGTAAAATGAAGCCCGATGACGCTAGCGAATTAAAGGCGTTGTTTATAAAAGAATAAATCGTAAAGCTCAACAAAATGTTGAGCTTTTTTAGCCTTACGGTAAATGTGGAACTATGAATAAAATCATATAAAATATTTTTCGCATTCAGATCAACCAAAACAAACATAATAGACAACACACATGCTACACCGCGTGAACAACACCTCTACAAACATTTTAGCGGGAGATGCAATTCTATATGAATGTGCTACTACCTATCAAAGCTTTGTTCACTTTCTGGCAGCTATGGTACTTTTCTATTTCATTTTTAATGTTTGAGGTATTGTTGTAGCAATTACTGCAATGATTTTTTTGGGTATACTTGACAATCATCTGGATAGCATACGTATTATTATTATTAAATAATAATTTTTTTATTAATTTTAACGCTTCAGGAAGGTGATACTAAAGGCAGCACCCTTGGGAAGTTTATAACAGGCACTAGCGCATTGAAAACGAATGGCAGTGAAATTACTTGGGCTAATTGCATTGAAACCTTTCGCTTTCACGGTATTGTACCATTTGAGCCATTAACCGGCTTTAATGGCAATTGTGGCACGATAAATGAACAGATTCGATGGTTGTTAAAATACTTAAGTAATCGTTTGTAATCAATGATTCACCAATAGATATGGCGGCCTTTGGCCGCCATATCTATTGGTGGTATTAGTGTAGTATTCTGCGTCATCATTTACCGTAAGGTTAATTATACTGCCTTTAACCGATGCTTTAGGCGAATTCGATACATCATGCTAATTCCAAAACCAATGGTCATTACTACAATTCCTAACCAAAGGATGTTGATGAATGGAAATTCGAGTACTTTAAGCGTTAGTAAATCTGTCATCCTACGACTTTCTTTCACACCAATTTCAAGTGTTCCTTGCTTTTCATCGGCAATTTTGTTGAATGCAAATACCAAGCCTTGTGCAACTACAGAATCTTGCAATACCCTAAAATGTTGTTGATCGGCAGTGATGGCAATACCTGGGTTTACTTTGTAATAAGTACCTTCTTTACTAATTACTGTAATATCGAGTAACATAGCTGTTTCGCCTGCCGCTAATTGGTGCTTACCGCCTTTGTTATCTACTGTTACTTTGTTCAAAAACCACAATCCATTGGTATAAAAGGTAGTATCGCCTGCTTTCAACGTAACCGGGGTGAATTTGGTAGTATCTTCTTTATCGCCTTCAAGCCAACTGGTTACATATACGAAAATATCTTTATTCCAATAATGTTTCGCATCGGGGTTCGCTGCAAAGCCTTCGCCTCCTTTATTGTTTTTAATAACATCTGGATACAAGGTGAATGTTTCGCCGGTAGAATCATTTTCGAACTTTAAAGCAAAATGTTTTTTATCGTATTTATCGTTAACGGTATCGCGTTCGTAGGTTACATGATACTTGCCCATTTGGGTACGAACACCCTTGAATAAGGTGATATTCTCCGCAGGATTTTCAGGGCCATCTTTTTTCAAAATGCTAATACCCGTTGTGTTCCAGCTCAGTATATCTTTTTTAGCACTGCTAATTAAAATACCTACCAACACCATTCCAAAACCAACATGAGCAATAGATGCCCCTGCCACTTTCCATTTACCGTTCAAGCCACTAAAAATATACATGGCATTTCCAATAACGGCATATACACTTGCAAAAATGGCAATATGAATAGCTGCAAGAAACCCTAACCCATGCTTATTGTAATGGATAGCACCAAAAAAACTAATACATAAACTGATCACCAATGCTATTGCTGTTGGCACCAACAACTTCTTACCTAGCACAGCACTTTCTGTATGCTTCCATTTCATGTATTGTGTGATGGCAGTAAGTAAGCCAACAATAATGGCTACAAAAATTTGTACTTGATTGAAAGCAAATTCTACATCTTCTGGTTTTGCAATTTTGGTACCGAATACTTTATTAAAAACCGGCGTTGATGTTTGCGCAATAATTACAAGGCCGCTCAACATAAACACCATTGCTCCAATGAACATCCAGAACTCTCGGCTGTAGGTACTTTCTTCTTTGTGTATAGTGGGCATGTGCTTACTACGTAGAAAAAATAATACCAGAGCAGGAATGAAGAAAACAAGCACAAACGCTAACAGTTGTGCTGTCATATCAGCACCAGTAAAGGCATGTACCGATGTATCTCCCAAAACACCACTACGCGTCAGGAAAGTGCTATATAACACCAAAACAAAACTAAGTATGTAGAAGAGGTATGTTGTTTTTAAACTATAACCTGAATGCTTGTAAATAAGATTAGTGTGTAAGCCTGCAATAAGCAATAACCAAGGCACCAAACTAGCATTCTCTACCGGATCCCAAGCCCAATAACCGCCAAAACTCAAGCTTTCGTAAGCCCAAGCAGCTCCCATCATAATACCAACACCCAAGGTTGCTGCAGAGAACGATCCCCATGAAAGCGAATCGTTAACCCAAGTATGATCTTTTTTCAACAAGCCAGCCATAGCATAGGCAAATGGAACAATGGTACTTGCAAAACCTAAGAATAATACAGGTGGGTGTATAACCATCCAATAATTCTGCAATAATGTATTTAAACCTTGCCCATCTTTAATCATCGATAAATAATCGGCGCGGAGTTGGCCCGTTTCCGGATTCAACATAATAGGGGCATTATCTAAGAAGCCTTCTGCACGCAATAATGAAAAAGGGTTGGTACCAATTTTTTGTTCGAAAACATATATTCCCAATAGCATGGTAGCCAACCAAGCTTGTGCAAAGCTTATAGTAGTCATTACACCTGCTTCCCATTTGCCCGAACGGGCTATTAAAATCCATCCTAATACACAATGCCAAAAGCTCCATAACAAAAAGCTACCTTCCTGCCCTTCCCAATAACAACTTAACAAATATTCAAAAGGCAACTCTCTACTACTATGCTGCCAAGCATATTTGTATTCGAAATAATGATTGTAAATGATGTAGAATAACGTTAGAAATACAGCCAGCACACTAATGGTTTCAGCAGCAAAGGCCCAACGACCTAACCGCTTCCATTGTTGAGCCGATTCGCTTAAATCGGCCTGCTGCCAACTTTTGTAAAAGGCAACTGTTGCCAACAGTGATGCAGTGAACGACAATACCGTGAAGAACTGCCCAATGTAACCGGGCAGTAAGTGTTCGCCAAAATATTCCATGCTAAAATGGTAGTGCTAAATGTGCTAAAATAAAATCTTATCCTTTGGCAGTTTCGTTGATTTTCTCACCAGCTTTCTGCATATCGTCTTTATACTTACTAGGGCATTTTAAAAGTATGCCCTGCTTATCTCTAATTTGAAAAACGCCATCTTCAATTTTGCCCTTCAATACAATACGTTCACTTTTTTCCATATCGGTAGGCTTTTCAAAATAGTATGCAACAGGCATGGTATTACCAAGGGTATCTACGGCTGTAAATGCAACATGGTTAGGATTTTTAACCGGATCGTATTGCAATGAACCGGGTTGTAATTTAGCAATCACAGTTACGGTTTTACCAGATTTTTCTTTAGCGCTTGCAATGGTTTCGTAGGTAGTAACATCGCCCATGTAACTAATTAACACCACAATGGCGGCGGCTATTAACACCAATGCTGCAATATGCGTTTTCTTCATAGTATTCTAATCCCGTTTTGTATGCGAAATTACGTGTATTACACATAGGCTTGGCGATTATCACCTTACGGTAAAAGTTAAAAGCTCGTTAGAACGAACTATGTTTGATGCATTACTGTTTTATAAGTATGCAAGCATCAACAAGCAGCCCTATTGGCATTACTCAGTTCCGTAATTTTTACACGCGTATTACATTACTTGGTTTTTTGCTGGCAACCATTATCATGGCCTTCATGGGCACGCTTCCTGTACAAATGGCTTACAATGTAGAACGATTGTTAACAATGGCATTGATTACCAGCATTTGGGTTTTGGGCTTCATACTTCCTTATACCATTATTTTGGCACTAGCATGTGCTGTTGGTTTTTGGTACAACTTTCAATTATTCAGCATTAGTGCAAGCTTTGAATGGAGCGGTTATGCAATGCTGCTGTTAGCCTTTGCTATGCCTGTCAAAATTTTTAAAAAACCCGTACAGCTCCTTTACGCAAGTCGTATCTTAAGTGTTAGCGTTATCAACTTTATGATCATATTCCAACACTTTCACGGTGGTGCCGCACCATTGTATGCATTACTAGCATTGCCATGGCTACCTTGGTGGCGTTGGTACCAACAATTTAATCGTCGCTGGGAAAACGATGCCTGGTTTAATGCATAACTTTTGTGTAAAAATTACACAAAAGAACTACCTCATTTGTGGTTAGCAACTTACCTTTACACCACAAATACTCAAGTATGTTTTTACGAAACCTTGCCATTGCAGCCGCAACTGCTTGCACACTTGTAAGTTGTGGCAGCAACACTACCAACAACCCCGTTACTGTAACGAACGACACCGCTACCATTGATGGTCATCCAGCATGGGCCTTACAAGGCAACATTTATGAGGTGAATGTTCGCCAGTACACCCCGGAGGGCACTTTCAATGCTTTTGCCAAGCAATTGCCTCGCCTCAAAGAAATGGGCGTACAAACGCTTTGGTTTATGCCCATCAACCCTATTAGTAAGGTTGATCGCAAAGGGGTTTTAGGCAGCTACTATGCCGTAGCCGACTATACTGCTATTAACCCTGAGTTTGGTAACCTTAACGACTGGAAGCAACTTGTACAACAAGCCCACGACCTTGGCTTTAAAGTTATCATTGATTGGGTACCTAACCATACCGGTGCCGACCACCGTTGGCTTACTACCAACCCCGATTTCTATGAAAAAGACAGCACTGGCAAACCAAAATTTGCTTTCGATTGGAGCGACACCCGTAGCCTTAACTACGATAACCCAGTATTGGTAGATAGTATGATTGCTGCTATGAAATATTGGATTACCGAGAGCAATATCGATGGCTTCCGCTGCGATGTTGCAGGAGAAGTACCTACCGCCTTCTGGAAAAAATGTATTGCCGAATTGAAGCAAGTGAAAAACGTATTTATGCTCGCCGAGGCCGATAAAGGCGAATTACATGAAGCAGGTTTCGATGCTAGCTACCCTTGGGATATGTTCGCTACCACCAAAGAAATTGCCAACGGTAAAAAAGATGCTACCTATGTAGATAGTATTCGCTTGAAGTACAATACCAACCACCCTGCTAACTACATGAAAATGTACTTCACGAGCAATCACGATGAAAACAGTTGGAACAAAGCCGATTATGCTACTATGCCGGGTGCCATACATGCTCCATTTGCTGTACTTACACAAACACTCAGCAACAGCATGCCGCTCATTTATAGCGGACAAGAAGAGCCTTTCTTAGACAGCATTAGCTTTTTCTATAAGGATACGATTCTGTTCAACAAATTTGAACGTGCTAGCTTTTATCAAACCTTATTGCAACTACGTAGCAGCAACCCTGCCCTAGCAGCTAACGCTAGTTTTACTAAAGAAAAGATCGGTAATGAAAAAGATATCTATGCCTTTACACGTAGTGCTGGCGGCAAGCGTATTTTGGTAATTACCAACCTTAGCAATACACCGCAAAAAGTTAGTATAACAAATACAGCGTTGCATGGTAAGGCTACCGATGTATTTACAAAAGCAGCCGTTAGCATTGATGGGAATACCATCACCCTCAAGCCTTGGGATTACAAAGTATATGCGTACTAAGCCATACTTTGCTACAGTATTATAGCAACCATCAACATGGCCCCGCCGAAGGCGGGGCCTTTTCGTGTGTTTCAACATTTGCCGTAAGGCTTAGCAAAACACCCAATACCCTACCTTTGAATAAACACATCAATATTAATGAAAAAAATAATAATACGTTTTGCAATAGTAGCCTTATTGTTAGGGTTTGGTTATGGCGTGTACTACGCTTGGGTGAGTTTCCCGATTATTACTGGTTACAATGCTAAAATATTGGCAAGTAGTGTGTTTGTAGCACAACGTTCGCCAGCTCAAGTACAAGCCGAAGAACTGAACAATCCTTTATTAAATTTAGCCACCAACACCATAGATTATACCGATAGTAGTGTTACTAGCAGCATTTGGGGTATGGCCAAGCAAAAAGCCATTTACCGCAAGGGCCTTGGTGTATGCTTAGTGAACGAACTTTCTGAAGGTGAAATTCGCAGTCAGCATTTTAACTTACCTGAACCAATACCCGATACCGCAACAGCAGCTTGGCCTTGGGGCTACGGCAGTATTACTAACGATAGCCTTACGGCAAATGCTAACGCACTTACTCAAGCCCTCAACTTCATTTTCAACGAACCCGATACTGCACACCCCAAACGTACCCGTGCGTTGTTGATTGTGCACAAAGGCAAGCTAGTGGCAGAGCGCTATGCCGAAGGCTTTTCGGCACATACCAAACTCTTAGGCTGGAGCATGACAAAAAGTGTAACCAGTGCCCTTATAGGCAGGTTGGTACAACAAGGTAAGCTTGGTGTAGAAGCTCCTGCACCAGTACCTGAATGGAAGCTTCCGATTGATAATCGTAACCGTATTCAACTCAAACACTTACTGCAACAAACCAGTGGTCTCGACTTCGAAGAAAATTACAGTAGCAACAGTAGTGCTACCCGTATGCTTTTCCGCAAAGCCGATATGGGGGCTTATACCGCCTCGCTACCATTACGCAGTAGGCCGGGCAGCGAGTGGTACTACAGTAGTGGTAACAGTAACATTTTGGCAAGAGTGGTACGCCATACCGTAGGCGATGCCAACTATCACCGTTTTGTGTACGATAGCTTGCTCTATGCCATTGGCATGTATTCGGCGGTAATAGAACCCGATGCCAGCGGCACGTTTGTTGGCAGCAGCTACATGTATGCTACCGCAAGAGACTGGGCCAAATTCGGATGGCTCTACTGTAACGATGGTATTTGGAACGGCCAACGTTTATTACCTGAAGGTTGGGTGAAAGCAACCACTACACCAGCACCAGCTAGCAAGGGCCAATATGGTTATCAGTTTTGGCTTAATGCCGGTACCGATGCTACGGGCAGCAACAGAAAATATCCTAGTGCCCCAAACGATATGTTTTGGGCCGATGGTTATGAAGGTCAATTCGTAGCTATCATTCCTTCAAAGCAATTGGTGATTGTTCGCTTGGGTTTAAGCAAGCACCCTTGGGATGAAGATGCTATGTTTAAAGCCATTCTAAAAGCGTTTTAATATTTGTTTTGTACTACGAATAACGATTTTGCTATTATGTTACAACTTATTGAATGTCCACGCGATGCTATGCAAGGCTGGGCACACCCGATTGCTACCGATGTTAAAGTAGCTTACCTGAACCAACTGTTGCAAGTGGGCTTTCATACGCTCGACTGTGGCAGCTTTGTTTCGCCCAAAGCAATTCCGCAAATGGCCGATACACCGCAAGTATTAGCACAACTAAACATGCAACTTACCACTACCAAACTATTGGTGATTGTGGCTAACGAACGTGGTGCTTTAGAGGCTTGTGGTTTTGATCATATTACGTATATCGGTTTCCCGTTTTCGGTGTCGCCTACGTTTCAGCAACGTAATACCAACAGTACCATTGAAGAAAGTTGGGAACGTGTACAACGTATTCAAGCCCTCTGTACACAACATGGCAAAACTTTGGTAGTGTACCTAAGCATGGCTTTTGGCAACCCTTATGGCGATGCTTACGATGAAAGTGTATTGCAATATTGGACTGAAAAAATGACTGCCATTGGCATTACCATTGTTTCACTTGCCGATACCGTAGGCGTGGCCACACCAGAGCAAATTAGCACAGCATTACAAGCCTTAATTCCTGCATTTCCGCAAGCTACTATTGGCGTACACTTACACAGTACTGCCTTACATTGGGAACGTAAAGTACAAGCTGCGTACCAAGCAGGCTGCCAACGGTTCGATGGTGCTTTGAAAGGTATTGGTGGCTGCCCCATGGCTCAGAACGATTTGGTAGGCAACATGGCTACTGAAAACCTCTTAGCCTTTTTTAAAACACATACACACCTTACGGTAAATGAAGATGCTTTACAAGTAGCATTAGCCATGGCGGGAAGGGTGTTTGTGTAGTTACATGTAAAATACATTCCATTATAAAAATATTGCTCTCAATATCGAAATGATATTTGGGAGCGTTTTTTTATATATATTAGCAATGGTTATATTAAAAACAGAACGCTAAACGAAAGGACATAAAAAAACCCCGTATTGTAAGACGAGGCGACTTGTATGTTTTCACAACGGAATAATCCTTATTGTGATTTGCTTTCAAAATCAAATATAAACCAAACTAACATATGGAAACAAAAAAAATTTTAGGGCTTGATTTGGGCACTAACAGTATTGGATGGGCTCTAATAAACCAAGACACTGAAAACAAAACTGGGGAAATAATAAAACTAGGTACTAGAATTATTCCTATGAGTGAAGACATTTTAGGAAAGTTCGACAGCGGCATAACAGAGTCTAGCACAGCAAAACGAACAGAACTCAGAGGGATAAGAAGACTTAGGGAGAGGCATCTTTTAAGGAGAGAGCGACTACATAGAGTGCTTAATGTACTTGACTTTTTACCAGAACATTACAAAGTTGAGATAGACTTTGAAAAAAGGGTTGGGCAGTATAAAGAAGAAAAAGAACCCAAAATAGCGTACCGATTAAATGAAGAAACAGGAAAGTTTGAGTTTATTTTTAAAAAAGCTTTCCTTGAAATGCTAGAAGATTTCAAAGAAAAACAACCCGAAATCCTATCTGAAGGAAAACTAATACCATATGATTGGACTATATACTATTTACGAAAAAAGGCATTAACACATAAAATTGAAAAAGAGGAGCTAGCATGGCTTTTACTAAACTTCAATCAAAAGAGAGGATATTATCAATTACGCGGTGAAGAAGATGAGGATATTAATACAGACAAACTAGTTGAGTTTCATCCTCTACAAGTAATTGATGTTATTGATACAAAAGAGATTAATGCAAGAAAGCAGACGCTCTACAAAATAATTTTAGAAAATGGTTGGGAATTTATTAAACCAAGTTCTACTCCAGTTCTATGGAAAGGAAAGATCAAAGAATTTGTAGTAACAACTATTATTGACAAAACTGGTAAAGAAAAAAGAACTTTTCGAGCACCGGATGAAAATGACTGGACATTAGTAAAAAAAAGAACAGAACACTCAATAGAAAATAGTGGAAAAACCGTTGGCGAGTACATTTACAATGCATTATTAAAAAATCCTAAGCAAAAAATTAAAGGAAGTTTAGTTAGAGTTGTTGAGCGTAAATATTACAAGTCCGAACTAATCAGAATATTATCTACTCAGCAAGCATTTCATGAAGAACTAAAAAGTCAATCTCTTTATAAAAAAGCGCTAAATGAGCTGTATCAATATAATGAAGAACATAAGAAATCTATTGCTAACAAAGATCTAGTCCATCTTCTCTTAAACGATATCATTTTTTATCAAAGACCACTAAAGAGCAAAAAATCTTTGATAAGCAACTGCAAGTTTGAAACAAGAAATTTTACTATAGATGGAATAACTCATAAAAAACCTTTAAAGTGTATTCCGAAATCTCACCCACTATTTCAAGAATTTAGGCTATGGCAATGGCTACAGAACTTACGTATTTATGAGATATCCACTGATATAGACGTGACACATGAAATCCTGAAGACAGAAGATGATTGGGAAAAACTGTTTGAATGGCTAAACGACAGAAAAGAAATCGACCAAAAAGTTCTGTTCAATCATCTTTTAAAACCTCTAAAACTGAGACCTGCTAATTACAGATGGAACTATGTTTACGATGCTATAAAAGATGAGTCTAAATCATATCCGTGTAACGAAACGAGGGCCATCATTCTGAATAAAATTAGTAAAATTGATTCTCTTGATAAAAGCTTTTTGACTAAACAAAGGGAGGAGGAATTATGGCATATTTTCTATTCGGTAAACGATAAAGAGGAAATCATAAAAGCATTAAGAAGCTTTGCTAGCAAACACAACCTACCAGATTTATTTGTAAATGAGTTTAAAAAACATCCACCTTACTCAAATGAGTATGGAGCTTACTCAGTAAAAGCAATTAAAAAATTATTGCCGCTAATGCGATTGGGAAACTACTGGAGTATATCAGATATTCACCCGCAGACATTAGATAGAATTGAAAAAATTCTCACGGGAGAATTTGATGAGAACATAAAAGAAAGAGTAAGAGTAAAGTCATTGCACCTCAATAAAATTGGAGATTTTAGAGGCATCCCCCTATGGCTCGCAAGTTATATTGTTTACGATATCCATAGCGAAGAAGGTGAAATCAAACATTGGAGAACAATTCAGGATCTGGAAAACTATTTAAAAGAGTTCAAACAACATTCACTCCGTAATCCAATTGTAGAACAAGTAGTAACTGAAACCCTCAGAGTAGTAAGGGATATTTGGCAACATTTTGGTGAGGGTAAGGAAAATTTCTTTGATGAAATACACATAGAGCTTGGAAGAGAATTGAAGAATCCTGCTGATAAAAGAAAGGCAATAACAGAGCAAGCATTAAATAACGAAAATACCAACCTTCGTATTAAAGCACTTTTAGCTGAAATGCTTAATGATAAAGACGTAGAAAATGTAAGACCGCATTCTCCGAGTCAACAAGAAATATTAAAAATTTACGAAGATGGCGCTTTAAATGCATCATCCGATATTCCAGATGATATTCTAAAAATTAGCAAAACGGCTCAACCTTCTAAAAATGATTTAGTAAAATATAAACTTTGGCTCGAACAAAAATATAGAAGTCCTTACACAGGAGAAATTATACCACTAAATAAGCTCTTTACACCCGCTTATGAAATCGAACACATAATACCGCAGTCAAGATTTTTTGATGATTCATTTAATAATAAAGTCATTTGTGAAAGCGAGGTGAATAATCTAAAAGGGAACCAGCTTGGTATGGAATTCATAATAGATAAAGGTGGATCAACTGTTGCTTGTAATTTTGGAAAAACATTAAAAATATTAACTAAAGAGGGTTATGAGGATTTAGTAAGAAAACAGTATGCAAAAAATAGAGGTAAGCTGAAAAAACTTTTACTTGAAGACGTTCCAGAGGAATTTGCACAAAGACAAATGAATGACACTCGCTATATAAGCAAGCTTGTTAAAAACTTACTTTCAAATATTGTTAGAAAAGAGGACAAAGATGACGGCACCACCTCGATCAATTTGCTGTCAAGCAATGGACAAATAACTTCGATTTTAAAGCAGGATTGGGGTTTGAATGATGTATGGAACGAAATTATTGCACCACGATTTGAGAGATTAAATCAATTGTACAAAACAAGAGCCTTTGGAGATGTAAATCCATCAACAAATAAGTTCCTACCAACTGTGCCTTTAGAGTATGCAAAAGGATTCAATAAGAAAAGAATCGATCATAGACATCATGCTCTAGATGCCTTGGTAATAGCCTGTGCAACCAGAAACCATATTAATTATTTGAATAATCAAAACGCTTTAGACAAATCAAAAACTAAGGAACAAAAACAGCGAGCTAGAGAGGACTTGAGGGCTATTCTCTGCTATAAAAAATTTAATGATGGTAATGAAAAAAACTATAAATGGCTCTTTAATAAGCCATGGAAAGGTTTTACAGAACAAGCAAAAGATCAACTAAACACTACTATTATCAGTTTTAAACAAAATTTGAGAGTCATAAATAAAAGTGTAAACAAATACCAGCGTTGGGAAGTCCAAGATGGTGTAACAAAAAAAATAATCTCAACTCAAACAAAGGGGGATAACTGGGCTATAAGAAAACCAATGCACAAAGACACCATTTCTGGAATAGTAAAATTAAGATTGAAAAAAACAATTGCATTAAGCTCAGCTTTAAACAATATTGATGATATAGTTGATTCAATCTTGAAAGAGAAAATCAAGTCTTTACTGTCTCAAGGTTATGATAAAAAGAAAATAATAAAGTATTTTAAAGACAATCAAAGTCAATTTGAGGGAAAAGATGTATCAAAAGTGGAGGTATATTATTGGAATACTGAGAATGTGGCAACTAGAGTCAAGCTTGATGAAACATTCAATAAAGAAAAAATAGAAACTATTACTGATACTGCTATTCAAAAAATCCTACTAAAACATCTATCAATAGAAAAATATCATTCACTGAAAGATGAAAAAGGCAATACTATTCCCCCAGAAGTTGTTGCATTTTCACCAGATGGTATTGACGAAATGAATCAAAATATTAGAACTCTAAATGACGGAAATTTTCACCATCCGATTTATAAGGTTAGAACATACGAGCCCAAAGGCAATAAATTCAGTATTGGACAAACAGCAAATAAGAAAGATAAGTTTGCCGAATCTGCCAAAGGGACAAATTTGTTTTTTGCAATTTATAGTGATAGTACTGGTAAAAGAAGTTATAAATCTATAGCATTCAATGAAGTTCTTGAAAGTCAAATACAGAGTGCCATTTCAAATAAAAAGCCACAATCAGTACCTCACATAAATGAAAATGGTGATGTCTTAGCATTTGAGCTTTCTCCTAACGATTTGATTTATATACCAAATGAAGAAATGAATACAAGTAATAGTAATTTACAGCTACAAAATATTTCAAAAGAACAATTTAATAGAATTTATAAAGTTGTAAGTTTTACAGGAAACAGATTATATGCGATTCCTTTTTTCGTTGCTAAAAGCATTGTCGATAAAAAAGAATTTTCACAGTTAAATAAAGTAGAGTTTTCACTGGACGGAATCTCAATAAAAGAGTTTTGTATTAAACTAAATGTCGATCGAATAGGAAACATAAATTCAATGTATTCATGATAAAACGCACCCTACTTATACAATCCCCGTGCCATCTGAAACTAGCCCATGAGCAGTTAGTGGTAAGCTATAAGCAAGTACCAAGTTTAGCAGGCAAGGCCGATAGAACGGTGCCTATTGAAGATATTGGCCTATTGGTTTTAGAACATCAACAAATCACTATTACCCACTATGTATTGGCGGCATTAGCTGCCGCCAATGTTGCGGTGGTGTGTTGTAACGAACAACATCATCCTAACGGCATGTTATTACCGCTCGATGGTCATACGCTTGTTAGTGAACGTTTTAGAGCTCAAATAGAAGCTACAGAACCACTGAAAAAACAAATATGGCAGCAAACGGTAAAGGCTAAAGTTGCCAATCAGGCGGCTGTATTGCAATATTGGGGTGGGCCTGCTAATTGGCTCACGCAACTATCGCAACAAGTTAAAAGCGGCGATAGCGACAATTATGAAGCGCAAGCCGCTGCACATTATTGGCAAAATCTGTTTCCTGTAGCTTGGCAATTTTTCCGTAAGCGAGAAGGTCCGCCCCCTAATAACTTACTCAACTATGGCTATGCTATAATACGTGCTACTATGGCGAGAGCCATTGTTGGTGCGGGCCTACTCCCTACCCTTGGCGTGTTTCACCGCAACCGATACAATGCCTATTGCCTTGCCGATGATATGATGGAACCTTACCGCCCATTTGTAGATATGGTAGTAAGAACCATCATTCATCAAACCTCTGTTGTAGATAGCCTCACACAAGAACATAAGAACAAACTATTACAGGTGTTACAAACCGACGTTATCATCAATAAAGAAAAAAGCCCCTTACTGGTAGCCATGCAAAAAACAGCGTATTCGCTTGCCAAATGCTATCAGGGCGAGTTACGTAAAGTAAGCTTTCCGAACATCATTATTCCAACCGAAGCAGCTTAAATACCCTTGCCATCATGTATGATTACCGAACGCCTCAATGCTTACCGTATTATGTGGGTGCTCGTATTTTTTGATTTACCTACTGAAACCAAAAAAGATCGTAAAGCATACACCGATTTTCGAAAAAAAATGCTGAGCGATGGGTTCACCATGTTCCAATTCAGCATCTATCTAAGGCATTGCCCTAGTATGGAAAATGCCGAAGTACATATTAAAAGAGTTCAAAAAATGCTTCCCGAGAAAGGTCATGTAGGTATCATGAGTATTACCGACAAACAATTTGGGATGATTCGCATTTTCAATGGTAAAGCCCGTACCGATGTACCACTTGGGAACCAACAACTAGAGCTTTTTTAATAGTATAGCATGTATAAAAATGCCCCCAAGATTGACATTTGGGGGCATTTTTAATCAGATTTTACGTTCTAATTTTTGTTGTAACCCTTACGGGTAAAAGGATTGAGCGTTTGCTGTTGTTATCAAAGAACGTCAATCTAAAGTTTGAAAGCAAATCACAACAGTGGTGAGGTTCTTCAACAATAGCGGCCTGTTGTTATCAAAGAACGTCAATCTAAAGTTTGAAAGCAAATCACAACAGTACTTCGGCAATGCCTCAGAAACTGAAAGTTGTTATCAAAGAACGTCAATCTAAAGTTTGAAAGCAAATCACAACTGCTACCGAACAATCGTTAGAAGATACCCTGTTGTTATCAAAGAACGTCAATCTAAAGTTTGAAAGCAAATCACAACCGGTTTGGAAGGTTATGGTATAGGCGGAATGTTGTTATCAAAGAACGTCAATCTAAAGTTTGAAAGCAAATCACAACGGGTTGGTGCTTTGGTAGGTATGCGTATGCGTTGTTATCAAAGAACGTCAATCTAAAGTTTGAAAGCAAATCACAACCCTACGCTACGCCACGCTGGTAAGCCGCACGTTGTTATCAAAGAACGTCAATCTAAAGTTTGAAAGCAAATCACAACAGGTGCTGTTGGGTGGTCTAAATGACCAGCGTTGTTATCAAAGAACGTCAATCTAAAGTTTGAAAGCAAATCACAACGCTTGTTTAGCTGCATTAAAATTATAAGCGTTGTTATCAAAGAACGTCAATCTAAAGTTTGAAAGCAAATCACAACTGCTTACGTTAACTCCTTTTCTTTCCATCCGTTGTTATCAAAGAACGTCAATCTAAAGTTTGAAAGCAAATCACAACAGTTATTTAATAGTTTTTTGTTTTAGGGGGTTGTTATCAAAGAACGTCAATCTAAAGTTTGAAAGCAAATCACAACGCGTAAATCTTAGTACTCTTCATCCTGCCTGTTGTTATCAAAGAACGTCAATCTAAAGTTTGAAAGCAAATCACAACTGCACCACTGATGCCAACCAAACTCCTTAAGTTGTTATCAAAGAACGTCAATCTAAAGTTTGAAAGCAAATCACAACACCGCTACTATTGAGCGTTACCAATCGGCTGTTGTTATCAAAGAACGTCAATCTAAAGTTTGAAAGCAAATCACAACTTGCCAACGCACCCAACCTTAATAGGCAATGTTGTTATCAAAGAAC
The DNA here is from genome assembly GCA_046296295.1 of Chitinophagaceae bacterium. Lineage (GTDB taxonomy): Bacteria > Bacteroidota > Bacteroidia > Chitinophagales > Chitinophagaceae > UBA10646. The sequence continues at coordinate 28,307 of JBKBLG010000003.1, forward strand.
GTCAATCTAAAGTTTGAAAGCAAATCACAACGCTGCTGGTGTTACGGGTGCAATTCTCGGTGTTGTTATCAAAGAACGTCAATCTAAAGTTTGAAAGCAAATCACAACACATCGAGCGTGGCCGACCTCCAAAGCCATGTTGTTATCAAAGAACGTCAATCTAAAGTTTGAAAGCAAATCACAACCAATCCAAAAAAGGATGAAAAGTTTAGCCCGTTGTTATCAAAGAACGTCAATCTAAAGTTTGAAAGCAAATCACAACTGCTTGCTTACTCAGCTTACGAATGGTGGTGTTGTTATCAAAGAACGTCAATCTAAAGTTTGAAAGCAAATCACAACGGTGTGCATCATCCACCAGTTATGTATGAGTTGTTATCAAAGAACGTCAATCTAAAGTTTGAAAGCAAATCACAACATAAGCAGTCGAATAAACGTGTCGGGAAGGTTGTTATCAAAGAACGTCAATCTAAAGTTTGAAAGCAAATCACAACCTCTGCCCCGATGCCATTGCTTTCTCTAAAGTTGTTATCAAAGAACGTCAATCTAAAGTTTGAAAGCAAATCACAACCAGTGCATTTATAACGAGTATTATAGAGAGTTGTTATCAAAGAACGTCAATCTAAAGTTTGAAAGCAAATCACAACACAATTCTATTTCCTTACAATTATTCGCTAGTTGTTATCAAAGAACGTCAATCTAAAGTTTGAAAGCAAATCACAACCAAAGAACGTGCTAACGGTGATGTTAACTTGTTGTTATCAAAGAACGTCAATCTAAAGTTTGAAAGCAAATCACAACCTAAATACGAAGCTGGAAAACAGTTTTGCAGTTGTTATCAAAGAACGTCAATCTAAAGTTTGAAAGCAAATCACAACACACAGTTAGAATACTTGCCAACATTTCTTGTTGTTATCAAAGAACGTCAATCTAAAGTTTGAAAGCAAATCACAACTGCTGCTCGCTGCTTTCTATCTCTAGCCAGGTTGTTATCAAAGAACGTCAATCTAAAGTTTGAAAGCAAATCACAACAAGTATTTGTCGTAAGGTGCAATACCGTAGTTGTTATCAAAGAACGTCAATCTAAAGTTTGAAAGCAAATCACAACTATGGCCTGTAGAACGACTATTACGAATGTGTTGTTATCAAAGAACGTCAATCTAAAGTTTGAAAGCAAATCACAACATGTATGAGCAAGGGGCTAGGTATTAATTGTTGTTATCAAAGAACGTCAATCTAAAGTTTGAAAGCAAATCACAACACGATTTAGTTATCGACCCTAACGGTACGTGTTGTTATCAAAGAACGTCAATCTAAAGTTTGAAAGCAAATCACAACTCCTAACCAACATATGGTCTTCTGATTCAAGTTGTTATCAAAGAACGTCAATCTAAAGTTTGAAAGCAAATCACAACGGTGTTTTTGCCTTACCCCATATCTTTATGGTTGTTATCAAAGAACGTCAATCTAAAGTTTGAAAGCAAATCACAACTGGATAATTGTCCGATTCCACTATCTTCTGTTGTTATCAAAGAACGTCAATCTAAAGTTTGAAAGCAAATCACAACGAACTGCCAAAATAAACGGATGTTGTGCCCGTTGTTATCAAAGAACGTCAATCTAAAGTTTGAAAGCAAATCACAACCGTTACCCAACACGATAAAAAAACACAACAGTTGTTATCAAAGAACGTCAATCTAAAGTTTGAAAGCAAATCACAACAGAAAAGGCGACAATTTTACCCATCCATGGGTTGTTATCAAAGAACGTCAATCTAAAGTTTGAAAGCAAATCACAACTATGATGAACAAAAGAACATCATTTTTGCGTTGTTATCAAAGAACGTCAATCTAAAGTTTGAAAGCAAATCACAACCTGTAGTGTAGTGCGCTAAAATTCACGAAGTTGTTATCAAAGAACGTCAATCTAAAGTTTGAAAGCAAATCACAACACATAGCTGGTGATTTCCAACAAACCAATAGTTGTTATCAAAGAACGTCAATCTAAAGTTTGAAAGCAAATCACAACGACAAATTTTTGGAAAAAGCCCATGCCAATGTTGTTATCAAAGAACGTCAATCTAAAGTTTGAAAGCAAATCACAACCCGTTAACTTACTCTTTGAGTTATCAAATTGTTGTTATCAAAGAACGTCAATCTAAAGTTTGAAAGCAAATCACAACTTATTATCACTTCCATTTGGAGTATGGTTAGTTGTTATCAAAGAACGTCAATCTAAAGTTTGAAAGCAAATCACAACCGAAAATACTTATATTCGCTCATTCCCAACGTTGTTATCAAAGAACGTCAATCTAAAGTTTGAAAGCAAATCACAACGTTACAGTATACATTGGTAATATGAAATTTGTTGTTATCAAAGAACGTCAATCTAAAGTTTGAAAGCAAATCACAACATAGCAACAAACGAAACCTTCAGCGAATTAGTTGTTATCAAAGAACGTCAATCTAAAGTTTGAAAGCAAATCACAACTTACAGTTGTATAGCAGCAGAATGTATTTTGTTGTTATCAAAGAACGTCAATCTAAAGTTTGAAAGCAAATCACAACCGGCAGTGAAGCTTTGATCCCAAAGAGTCAGTTGTTATCAAAGAACGTCAATCTAAAGTTTGAAAGCAAATCACAACGAGCAACAAGGGTGATGTTACCAGCTGCAGGTTGTTATCAAAGAACGTCAATCTAAAGTTTGAAAGCAAATCACAACACGTTTCTAATACCATTAGCAACAGTTGCCGTTGTTATCAAAGAACGTCAATCTAAAGTTTGAAAGCAAATCACAACGAGTATACGCCAGTACCAGCGCCGTAGTCTGTTGTTATCAAAGAACGTCAATCTAAAGTTTGAAAGCAAATCACAACATCAGGCTATTCGCAGATCATACCGTTTTGGTTGTTATCAAAGAACGTCAATCTAAAGTTTGAAAGCAAATCACAACGCTTTCGTAAGCAATGGGTATATGTAGAAAGTTGTTATCAAAGAACGTCAATCTAAAGTTTGAAAGCAAATCACAACAGATACGTGCTTTTTGGTGCAAGCATCGGTGTTGTTATCAAAGAACGTCAATCTAAAGTTTGAAAGCAAATCACAACTTCGCCCGAATATGTAACTCACAAAATGAGTTGTTATCAAAGAACGTCAATCTAAAGTTTGAAAGCAAATCACAACCGTCCGAATAATTACCCTGATAATTACCAGTTGTTATCAAAGAACGTCAATCTAAAGTTTGAAAGCAAATCACAACCCAGACTATGTAAGGAAGGTCATCAAAGGCGTTGTTATCAAAGAACGTCAATCTAAAGTTTGAAAGCAAATCACAACAGATTGATGAGAAGGTGGCCAGTAAAGTAGTTGTTATCAAAGAACGTCAATCTAAAGTTTGAAAGCAAATCACAACACGTTATGCCCAATGCTAAAAGACAGCGTTGTTGTTATCAAAGAACGTCAATCTAAAGTTTGAAAGCAAATCACAACAGATTGCTGTGGCGGTAGGTGCATTGGGGCGTTGTTATCAAAGAACGTCAATCTAAAGTTTGAAAGCAAATCACAACCCAGTATGCCATCGGTGGTGATGAGTACGGTTGTTATCAAAGAACGTCAATCTAAAGTTTGAAAGCAAATCACAACAAGCAACGGGGTTGTTTTTGCCTGTAATTGTTGTTATCAAAGAACGTCAATCTAAAGTTTGAAAGCAAATCACAACCAGTAAATTATCATCGTATTTACGGTACCTGTTGTTATCAAAGAACGTCAATCTAAAGTTTGAAAGCAAATCACAACTAGATACAATAAGCTATCTACACTATTCAGTTGTTATCAAAGAACGTCAATCTAAAGTTTGAAAGCAAATCACAACGCAATCAAACGCTGTACGCTATACATACCAGTTGTTATCAAAGAACGTCAATCTAAAGTTTGAAAGCAAATCACAACCTCCATCGGTTAGAACCAAAGAATGGAGAAGTTGTTATCAAAGAACGTCAATCTAAAGTTTGAAAGCAAATCACAACACCCTCAAACCTTTGCGTAAATAGTTGCCGTTGTTATCAAAGAACGTCAATCTAAAGTTTGAAAGCAAATCACAACGGCGGCGGCCATTTAGCTAAACAATTAAAGTTGTTATCAAAGAACGTCAATCTAAAGTTTGAAAGCAAATCACAACTCTTCAGGTACGCTGAGCGATTCAAAATAGGTTGTTATCAAAGAACGTCAATCTAAAGTTTGAAAGCAAATCACAACAGAAGCGAACGCTTAAGCCTGCACGTTGTGGTTGTTATCAAAGAACGTCAATCTAAAGTTTGAAAGCAAATCACAACTGGTGGCCGAATGGGAAATACATTGCCTAATGTTGTTATCAAAGAACGTCAATCTAAAGTTTGAAAGCAAATCACAACGAGTGGTGGAATAATGAACAATGGAGTGCAGTTGTTATCAAAGAACGTCAATCTAAAGTTTGAAAGCAAATCACAACACATGGCACGCAACAGCCCACTTGACGATTGTTGTTATCAAAGAACGTCAATCTAAAGTTTGAAAGCAAATCACAACCACTTTAAAAACATTGAATCAATCGCTAGCGTTGTTATCAAAGAACGTCAATCTAAAGTTTGAAAGCAAATCACAACTGGGTAAGTGCTTGGATATTAGAGCAAAAAGTTGTTATCAAAGAACGTCAATCTAAAGTTTGAAAGCAAATCACAACGTCAATTAATGGTAAACCTATTGGGTTGCTGTTGTTATCAAAGAACGTCAATCTAAAGTTTGAAAGCAAATCACAACAACCTGTGTTTAACCGTGATTAACGTCAATTCATTGTTTGACTAGCAACAAGCATATACCAACCTCAATTAAATCAACCCTACTTAACACAATACCAAGTATAAACACCTTACGATAAATAAAAAAAGCAATGTCGTAATGGCATTGCTTTTTAGCACACGATACAACAATATAATTACTTACGGTAACGCTTTAATGATAGCTGCAAATTCTTCAACTATCAAACTTGCACCACCCACCAAACCTCCATCAACATCGGGCTGGCTAAATAATTCTACTGCATTATTGGCTTTAACACTACCACCATATAAAATACTGATATTATCTGCAATGGTAGCACCGTACTTACCTGCTAACTCACTACGCAAAAAAGCATGAATTTCTTGTGCTTGTGTACTCGTGGCGGTTTTACCAGTACCAATGGCCCAAATAGGCTCATAAGCAATCACTACTTTTTGAATGGCTTCGGCCGATAAATGATATAAACTTTCTTGTAACTGTTTTGCCACAAATGCGTTTTGTTCGTTAGCTTCTCTCACAGGCAAAGGCTCACCACAACAGAAAATAGGTGTAGCACCCTTAGCCAAAATAGCATCTACCTTTTCAGCTAAAAATTGATTGCTCTCTTGAAAGTATTCACGACGTTCGCTGTGGCCAATGATAATATGTTGTACGCCAACGCTTTGTAATATATCTACCGATACCTCCCCTGTATAAGCACCACTTGCTTTAGTATAACAGTTTTGTGCAGCTACATAAAATTGAGGCACTTGTTGTAACTTTTGTACTGCCATTGGTAAGTAAGGAAAAGGCACTGCTACAACAACTTCTTGATGTGGTTGTAACGCATACGATTGTGCTAGTAATCCGTCTAATAAAGCTTCTCCTTGTTGTAAGGTTAAATTCATTTTCCAATTAGCAGCAGCTATTTTTTTTCTCATAGTGTTTTTATTGATGTGGGCAATTTACATGGTTTTTTGCTTGCATGTATCTTAACCTCTCGTTGTATTCGTCATTTACCGTAAGGTAGTGTTTGATACAAATATTGTAATACTGCTATTTGAGCTGTAGATAATTGTTGTTGCTTCCATGCCATCCAACGATTAATATCGGCTATAGCTTTATCAAAGCGATATATTTGGTGTGTGGTACCGCCCCAGCTAAAATCGGGAATCCATGTGGCAGATAAGCCCAGCTGAAAGTAGTTCGCACAAATACCTACAACGGTACCTGTATTAAAAGTACTGTTGATAGCAGCCCTACTGTAGTCGCCCATAATGAGTCCGGCTTTTTGTGCTACGGGTATCGGCGATTGGGTAGCATAGTTATACATCTGTACCACACTTGCAGCATTTTTCACGTTGCTATTGGTGGTACCAGCACCTAAATTACACCAACTACCGATAACAGCATCGCCTAGGTAGCCATCGTGTGCTTTATTACTATAAGCACTCATCACAACATTTTTTATTTCGCCACCGGCACTACAATAAGCACCAATAGTAGTGGCTCCATACACTTTAGCCCCCATTTTCAAAACCGCATGTTCACCAAGTACCAATGGTCCTCGAATATTGCAACCTTCCATCACCAATGCATTTTTGCCGATGATAACGGGGCCGCTAGTAGTATTAATATTGCTCGCATACACTTCGGCACCTTCAGCAATCAACAACTGAGCAGCATTACCAATAATGTTATTGCTGGGGTGCAGTGCAGCGGGGGTATAACTAGATGAAAGCAACTGAAATTGCATTCTAATCATCCAATCATTGTACTGAAATAAATGCCAACAATATTGAATTTGCCTTACGTTAAATGAGGTAACTGTTTGATACAAAAATTGATCTATATTATAAATTGGTTGCTGTGCTTTGTAGGCAATTATTTCGGCCGCATGGGTACTGAGCAGCACTTCATTTTGCCGTAAGGCGTTAATAGCTGCTACTACATTATTGTCGGGTAAGTAGGTAGCATTGATATAAGTGTGTGTTACTCCTACATTTTGCTTTGGTATTGTATACAAGGGCTGCAAGTAATCTAATGTAAGCACATAGGTGCTTTCGCCCAACGCCAATTCCCATGCATTTTGTATAGTACCAATGCCAATAGGCAGTACAGCAATTGCTTTCGTAGCAGTTAAAGGTAGTAACTGCTTGTGCAATTTTTTATCGTCGAATAAAAAAATAGCCATAGTTAAAAAGGTGCTTAAAAGTAAGCAAGTGTAACTATGGCTGTATCAAAAGCACATTAATAGCTTAATAATTGTTGTAAGCGAGTTACTACTTTAGGTACAGTGGGCAACATAGCTGCCTCACTGATTAAATTAATAGGTACAGCAGGCGTATCTAATGCACCCATTACTTCTACAGGAGCATCTAAATATTGAAAGCATTGCTTACTGATGCGGTAACCTAAGGCTTCTGCAAAACTGTTTCGCTGTTGTTCTTCGGTTAATACCAAGCACTTACCATGGCGTTGTACAGCTTCAATAACCAATGCTTCATCTAAAGGATACAAGGTTCGCAAGTCAATAACTTCAATACGATGCTGCAACTGTGCTGCGGCAGCTTTAGCCCAATACACCCCCATGCCATAGGTAATTACCACTGCCGAATCGCCGTTGGCGATATGTTCATTGCTAGCTGCCACTACTTGCAAGCCTTTACCGAGCGGAAGTACATAATCGCTAGCTGGTTCGGGCTGCTTGGCATCTTCTGTTCCCGGAACTTTACTCCAGTACAATCCTTTATGTTCTAACATTACCACCGGGTTTGGATCGAGCCACGCAGCTTTCATGAGCCCTTTCATATCGGCAGCATTGCTAGGATATACCACTTTAATACCTTTTATGGTAAGTAAAGTACTTTCTACACTGCCGCTATGGTAAGGGCCACCACCACCATAAGCACCGGTGGGTACACGTAATACCATACTAATGGGCCACTTACCATTACTGAGGTAACAGCTTTTACTAATTTCTGTTACTAACTGATTAAAGCCTGGGTAGATGTAATCGGCAAACTGTACCTCTACAATTGGTTTTAAGCCTAAGGCACTCATACCCACAGTACTACCTACAATATATGCTTCTTGAATAGCCGTATTAAATACACGAGCATCGCCGTATTTATCGCCGAGGGTTGCAGCTTCACGAAAAACACCTCCTAAACGCTTACCAACATCTTGACCATATAACAAGCAGTTTTTGTTGGCAGCCATCAACTCATCAATGGCTTTTAAGGCGGCATCTACCATAATGATTTTTTCTGCGTTGGCAGGCTTACGCTCTCCTACTTCCACTGTAACTGGTGTTGGAGCAAATACATGATCTAGTACTGCAGTTGCACTTGGTTCGGGTGCTGCCTGTGCTGCTGCAAAAGCCTTTTCAACTTCGGCTATAGCAGCATTTTGCCACGCTTCAAGCTCGGCTGTAGCAATACCTGCACTAATACATGCATCCCACAGTTTTGGATATGGGTCGTTAATAGCATGTTTTGCTAAATCGGCTTCGGTACGATAAAACTCTTTTCGAACACCGCTTGTATGATGCCCCAAAAGCGGCACTTTAGCAGTTACTACTATCGGCTTGCGTTCTGTACGAACATATGCTATTGCTGCTTGCATGCATTGGTAACTGGCTTCAAAATCGCTACCATCTACACGTACCCGATGCATTCCGGGAAAGCCTGCCGCATAATCGTAAGCGTCCATTACTCTGGCTTCATCGGCTGTTACACTTATACCCCAATCGTTATCTTGTACCAAATAAATAATTGGTAACTGATGCAAAATGGCAGTTTGCCAAGCTTCACTTACCTCACCCTCGGTAACGCTATTATCGCCTAGGCTACATACCACCACAGGTTGTTCGCCCTGTGCCCCTAAAGGAATTTCGTTGGGCATTATTTGTGCCATATAATGCAAGCCATGAGCAATGCCCGTTGTGGGAATGGCCTGCATACCAGTAGCACTACTCTGGTGTATGATTTTAGGCATATCGGTACGCTTGCTGCTGGGGTGGTTATAATAAGTTCGGCCACCAGAGAAAGGATCTTCTGCTTTGGCTAGCAGTTGCAACATAAGTTCATAGGGGGTATAGCCAATACCCAACATCATAGAATCGTCGCGGTAATACGGGCTTACCCAATCGCAGGGTAATAACTGAAATGCTGTAGCTAGTTGTATGGCTTCATGCCCTTTACTGGTACTGTGTACGTACTTACAAATTTGTCGGTTGGCATCGTAGATATCGGCCATGGCACGAGCTGTGGCCATGCTTTGAAAGGCTTTCGCCAAAATTGCTTTCGCTAACATGTGGCAAATATATTGGCGTACCGCCAATACTAACGTTTGATAGTGTACTTACCTAAATGAAAAAGCTGGTAGGAACGTCATATTATTCCATTTACCGTAAGGTGCTAACCCTTGTTATAATAAAAACTGCTTTTGATCGTAGAATGGCCTATGGAAATTGTTTAAAAGCTGTAACAACCGAAGTAGCTGCAATTTTTCCTCGCCATTTAAAGGCGCACACACGTGGTTAACAATTGCACTCGCTTTTGCAAAAGAACTCACTAAAAAATTGAGTCCTTCCGCTGATAGGTTAAGTACTTTACTACGTTTATCGCTTTCGCTAGGCCGTTGGGCAATCAAGCCTTTATCAATTAAACGCTTAATGATTTCAAGTCCGGTACTTTTTTCGTGTAGGTTTTTCTCGATTAACTCCATTTTAGTTAGCTCACCATAGCCATAAAGTGTAATAAGATAGGTAAAATCGTCGTAACCGGTAATTGGCGAATCTTGAAGTGCATATTTAAAGTAAAGCTTTGCATACCGCTGCATGAAAATCAGATACTTAGCAATAATGCTTTCTAGGGTTTCACCGGTTTCGGTTCGCTCTTCGGCTTCGTTAACAATGTTTTTGAAATGTTCATTTACCGTAAGGACATTTTTGTGCTTTTCAACAAAATGGTTTTTAGCATGTTCTAGAAACTGCAACATATTGGCGTTGGGGTTTTGCTCCTCGAAATTGGCCAATAGGGGTAGTAATTCTTGTAATAGTTGATATTTCATTTAGAACACTAAAATACTATTTCCTGAATTTCACCTACAATTTTAGAACAAAAAAATTCTATTTTTGCTATTTATTGAAAACCTAAAAACTTATGAAGCATTATTGGTTGTTACTCGCCGGTACCATTTTTTCCAGCGTTGTTACAGCACAGCAAAGCACCATTATCAGTGGAATTGTATTGAACAAAAACACACAACAGGTGGTTCAAGGAGCAACTATAAGTTTGCAACCGAGCAACAAAGCCATTATTGTTGACAGCAGTGGAAGATTCACGCTTAAAAATATTGTTCCTGGCACTTATACTGTTACCATAAAAGCGTTGGGATACAAAACCGAAACTAAATACAATGTTATTTTAAATGTAGGTAATGAAACAAGCTTTACAGTAGAGCTAGAGCCTGAAGTGGTCAACCTGCAAAATGTAACTGTTCGTAGTAGTCGGCGTACCGCTAAAGCTGCAACCCTTGAAACGCCTTTAAGCGTACAACGCCTCACTACTGAAGAAATTAAAGCCAACCCTGGCGGAAACTTTGATATTTCTAGGGTAATTCAGAGCCTGCCGGGCGTTGGTGGAACTGCTGGTAGTACCGGTGGGTTTAGAAACGATATTATTATTCGTGGTGGTGCGCCGAACGAAAATGTATTTTATTTAGATGGTATTGAAATACCTAATATTAATCACTTTGCTACTCAGGGTAGTGGTGGTGGACCAACAGGTGTTTTAAACGTTAGTTTTATTGAAGATGTAAAACTAAGTTCAAGTGCTTTTGATGCTCGTTTTGATAACGCATTAAGTTCAGTATTTGAATTTAAACAAAAACGTGGTAGCCTTAATAGAACTCAAGGCAACATTCGTTTAAGTGCTACTGAAATTGCCGCTACACTAGAAGGACCATTAAGCCAAGAGCGTAAAGCTACTTACTTAGCAAGTGTTCGCCGCAGCTATCTTCAATTTTTATTTCAAGCAATAGACTTGCCAATTCGCCCAAATTATTGGGATTTTCAGCTTAAAGTAACCCAACCTTTAAGCAAAAAGCTTACGCTTACCTTACTTGGTATTGGCGCCATTGATGAGTTTAGCTTTGCAGCTCCGAAAGAAGCAACACCTGATAAATTATACGTACTTAATAGCACCCCATCTATTGAACAAAATACTTACACGGTGGGTGCAGCATTAAGACATACACTTAGCAATGGCTATTGGAACTTAGCGGTTAGCAGAAATTACTTAGATAATAATTTGCAACGTTTCGAAAATAATCTTGGTCCGGATAAAGGTGCTCAAACCTTAAACACCGTTTCTAAAGAAGCAGAAACTAAGTTGAGATTTGATGTAAACCAAACCTTCAACGGCTTTAAGTTGAGTTATGGTATTACTGCCCAACAAGCCAATTATAGCAATAACACATTTGCAGTTCTAGCAGCACCGGTTCTCGATAATAATGGTAATGTAACTAGTCCGGCTGTTACAAACAATTTTAATGGTAAAATAGATGTAACACGCATTGGCGGTTTTGTTCAGGTTGGTAAGCGTTTTATAGACAATCGCTTGGGGGTTAGTGCCGGCCTGAGAACCGATGGCAACAGTTTTACAGATGATGGATGGAATTTTTTAAGCACATTGAGTCCGCGTGTGGCATTGAGCTACATCCTTACCGATAAGTGGACGCTTAATGCAAGTGTAGGCCGTTACTACAAATTACCACCTTACACAATTCTTGGATTTCAAAACAACAATGGCCAATTTGCTAACCGCGATGCTAAATACATAGAAAGTACCCACTATGTATTAGGGCTCGAGTACCTACCTAACAATGCTACACGTTTTACCATAGAAGGTTTTTACAAACGTTACAACCATGTGCCAGTAAGCAGCAGAAATGGTATTAGCTTGAGTAATTTAGGAGGCGATTTTAAGGTGTTTGGAAATGAAGATGTTGTAAGTAATGGTAAAGGACGTGCTTGGGGTTTTGAATTCTTTGCACAGCAAAAGCTTACCAAACGCTTTTTCGGGGTTTTGAGCTACACCTATTTTGTAAGTGAATACGCCGGTTTAGACCAAAAATATGTGGCAAGTGCTTGGGATAATCGCCATTTGTTAAGTGTAACATGGGGTTATAAGTTTCCTAAAAACTGGGAGTTGGGCTTGAAGTTTAGGTATCAAGGTGGTGCACCGTTCACCCCGTTCGATGAGCAGGCAAGTCGCGAAAACTTTTTAACCTTGGGTACGGGCATTTTAGATTACAATAGGCTTAACAGCAATCGTTTAAACGCTTTCCATGCAAGTGATGTACGTATCGATAAAAAATGGAACTTCAAAAAACTAACGCTTGATGTGTTCTTAGATGTTACAAACTGGTACGTTGCTCGTAACCCAGCTTATCCGAATTACACTTTCCGTCGTAACGATGCTAACACTGCATTTTTAACCACCGATGGGCAACCCATTCGTAGAAATGGTAGTAATGCCATTCCAACGCTTTTAGTGAACGACGATCCGAGTGTTACACCAACCATTGGTTTTATTGTTGAGTTTTAATATTTACGCAAGTAATAATTATTGATTACATATACCTTACGGTAAATATTTACGCAAGTAGAACAACATTAATTATTTACGTAAGTATAATACCCCACCCTTAGCTTCGGCTAAGGGTTTATTTTTGCTTTGCTGTTGTTACTATGTGTAACACTACTGCTGCAAGAATGAGTAAAAAGCCCCAACCAAAATAACTACCTAACTGCTTATTTTCTTGATACCATGCAAAGGCTAAGGCAATGCCATAAATAGGTTCTAACGTAAGCGATAAATTAATAGTAAATGCACTTACTTTTTGAAGTGCTTTTACATATAACAGGTAGGTTATTATGGTACAAACCCAACTTAAAATAAACAACCATAACCAATCGGTACTACTAGGCCAATGCTGCTTTGCAGGGAACAGATATTCGTACAGCGGCATCAGCAACGATAATCCAACAAACCCACCAGTGAGTTGATAGAGCGTCATACCTTCTGGTGCAACTTTACCTACTAAACCTTTGTTCAAAATACTTACCATTACTGTTAACAACGAAGCTGCCAACCCTATATATACACCCGTACTAACTTGTAGATTATCAAAATAAATAATAGTAATACCCGCTAGTGCCATTAAACCAAAGAACACCTCTTTCAACTTAATCTTTGTTCTAAAATAAAGCGGCTCTAATACACTACTAAATAATCCGCTAGTAGCTAAACAGGTTAAAGCAATACTTACATTAGCATATTTAATGCTACCATAAAAACAAAGCCAATGCAACGCTAGTATGCAACCAATACCTGCCACTTGCAGCATATAATTACGGGGGATAATGGTAATTTTTTTTAACCCTGCAAAAAGTATCCACAAACTAACAACAGTAATGCACAAGCGCCACCATACGAGCCAACTTTCTGCCAGGGTAATTGCCCTACCTAAAACCCCTGTAAAACCCCATAAGAAAATGGCTGCATGTAGCTGCCAGTATGCTTTCTTCATAGGTACAAAGAACATACATGAACAGCGAATACCTGCAAAAAATTACGCTAGTAAGTGGCATAACCACACTATTTTCGGTGAGCATGATAGAAACAATGTAAAAAACCACTATACCTTTGAAACTTTAAAAACTACACGATGCTTAAGAAAGAACGTCAGGCATTTATCATACAGCAAATTAATATCCACAATAAAGTTCTAAGTGCCGATTTGTGCCAGCATTTAAATGTTTCAGAAGATACCATTCGTAGAGATTTGCAAGAACTTGCAGAAGAAGGTAAGCTTATTAAAGTACATGGCGGTGCATTAAGTAGTTCATTTCATTTCACCCTCCAGAACAATAATATTTATAGCCTGCCGCAAAAGCAAGTAATTGCACAAAAAGCACTCAGCCTTATTAAAGATGGTATGATTGTGCTGTTAAGTGGTGGTACAACCATTAGAGAATTAATTAAAAGTTTGCCCCAAAATCTCAATGCAACATTTATAACTATTAGTATACCAGCAGCATTAGAACTACTAGAGCACCCCACCAGCGAGGTTATTTTCATTGGCAACAAACTTTCTAAGAGTGCACAAATTGCAGTGGGAGCAGAAGTGGTTGAAAAGCTAAAGAGTATCAAAGCCGACATCTGCTTCATAGGTACCAACAGCATCGATGCTAAAGAAGGCATCACCGATATGGAATGGGAAATCATTGAAGTTAAAAAAGCTATGATTGCTGCCAGCCAACAAGTAATTTCATTAGCCATTTCTGAAAAACTCAACAGTGTTCAAAAGCTCAAAGTATGCGAGCCTAGTGCCATTAATTACCTCATAACCGAGTTAAACCCCAACGATCAAAGCCTACAAGCGTATAAAAAAGCAGGCATTACTGTACTATAACTGCGTTATTTTGCTGCTTTTATCCACATTTGTACTTTTTTCGACTTTCTTCCTCCATTTTTTTGCTGCTTTTTCATGCTTTCAATGCTATCTTAGCAGCGATTTTAACATTTTATTTGTCATTAACGATTGCTCGGCCTACGTGTACACGGCAAAAACCCATCGCCAATAACACCAATCCGCTGCTATCATTTATTTGTAATCAAACAAACTGCTCATGAAACGAATTTTAAGTTTCCTCATGGCACTGTGTTGCATGATAAGCTTCACACCAAATGCATGGAGTCAAGAAAGGTTAACCGTTAATGGTACCGTACTTGACGAAGAAAAAAAGCTCCCACTAGAAGGAGTAACCATTCGAGTGCAAGGCACAAAAATCATCGCAAAAACTTCTGAAAATGGTATGTTTTCACTCAAGGGCGTTCCCGTTGGTGCAACCATTTTTTTCAGTTCTGTTGGTTTCGATGATGAAAAAGTAGTAGTTAAGAACGGCAATACCCTTACGGTAAATATGCGTTCTAACGCCAACGACTTAGAAGAAGTGGTAGTAGCCATGGACCTCAAGCGTAAGCCAAGAGAACTAGGTTTTAGCAACCAACGTGTAACCGGTAAGGAAATTCAAGAAACACAACGCGAAAACTTTATTAATAGCTTACAAGGCCGAGTAGCAGGCTTATCTATAACACCCACTACTGGTTTGGCGGGTGCGAGTAGCAGCATTGTATTACGCGGTTTCAACTCACTTTCATTAAGTAACCAACCTTTATTCGTTATTGATGGTATTATTGTTGACAACCAAACTTTAGATGAAAACAGTAACGGAGGTTCAGGCATAGGTTTAGCAAGCGACCGCCCCAACAGAAATAATGACTACAGCAACCGTATGTCTGACCTTAACCCGAACGATATTGAAAGTATCACAGTGTTAAAAGGCCCTGAAGCTACTGCACTTTATGGTAGCCAAGCAAGTAGTGGTGCCATTGTAATCACTACAAGAAAAGCTAAAAATGGTAAGCTTGGTATACAATACGACAATTCATTCCGTTTGCAAGAAATCACTCGCTTCCCTGAAATGAATAACGATTTCGATCATGGCACCAATGGTGCACCGAGCAATATCTTCCGCTATTTTGGCGCCCCTTACCCAGAAGGAACACGTAAATTTGATAACATTAGAAACTTCTTCCGTACAGGTTTTACCCAAACACACAACATTGGTGTAGATTTTGGCACAAAAAAATCTGTATTTCGTTTTAGCGGTTCATACCTCGATCAGTATGGTGTTATACCAAACAACCGTTACACTCGCTTAAACTTCCGTTTAAGCAATACCACTAAAATTGGTAAGTACGTAGAAGTAATGCCATCTATCAACTACATCGGTTCTGAAAACAGAAAACCATTACGCAGTGGTGGTGGTTACATGAATAGCCTCATCATGTGGCCTGTAGATGATGATATCAGAAATTTCCAAGATCCAAGCGGTGGTAAGCGTGCATTGTTTAGTGCGAATGCCAACTCTGATTACGATAATCCTTTCTGGAATGTATATAACAACCGTAGTGGCGATGTTACTGATCGTTATATCGCTAGCTTGGGTATCAACATCAACCCAACCAAGTGGTTGTCATTGTCAGGCCGCTTCGGTTACGATACTTACAAAACAGATGGCTTCACTATTTACCACCCACAAAGTTTCTATATTTCTTCTGCGGTAAATGGTACGTTAGACAACTACTACCGTCGTTATAAAGGGTATAACCATACCATTACAGCAACAGCGAAAAAGTCAATCGGACAATTTAATGGCCGTGCCATGGTAGGTACGATGTGGCAAGATTATGAAACAAGAATGTTCTCTGTAACAGGTAATGGTTTATCGGTTATTGGTAATACCGACAGTAGTAATACTAACCCCAATACACGTGTTCGTTTGTTACGTAACAATTTTGGTGAATTTAACAAATCTGTAATTCGTCAGTTTGCATACTTTGGTGAATTCAGCGTTAACTGGAAAAACCAAATTTTCTTAACTTACACACACCGCTTTGAACAAGCAAGTACATTGCCAGAGGCTAACCGTAAGTACAATTATCCTGGTGCGAGTGTAAGTGCAATTTTATCAGACATCATCCCAGCAATTAAGAAAACAAACGTTATCAACTACTGGAAAGTACGTTCATCTGTAGCTAGTACAGCCCGCTTGAATGCTCCATACAGTACGCAAAGTGTATTTGTTAACAATCTGGCTAGCGGTAATGGTTTTTCTTACGGTTTTACCAATGCTAATCCTAATTTAAAACCAGAACGTCAGAACACCTACGAAATAGGTACAGAAATGAAGTTCTTTAAAAATAGAATTGGTTTAGACGTAACATATTACAACACACTTGTTAAAGATCAAATCATTGAAAACTTCCGTTTAAGTTACGGTACAGGCTTTGTGTTAAACACACAAAACGCTGGTAGTACGCGTAACCAAGGTGTTGAAATAGTATTAGATGTAAACCCAATTGCTAAAAAAGATTTCAACTGGAATATTCGTTTGAACTTCAACAGAATGTGGAATGAAGTTTTATCGCTTCCTGCATCTGTATCAGAATATTATTTAGCAGATACTTGGATTTACTTGAATGCTCGTGGTGGTGTTATTCAAGGCAACCCTACCACTACGATCACCGCTTATGGTTATCAGCGTAACAACAATGGAGATATCTTAATTAGTCCAACGACAGGCCTTCCGGTAAATGATCCTATTTTCCGTATTCGTGGCGATAGAAATCCAGACTTTACATTAGGTACATTAAACAGCTTCCGTTATAAAAATTGGAACTTAAGCTTCCTTTGGGATTTGAAAGTAGGTGGCGATGTATTTAATGGTACGCATATGTTCATGACTATCAATGGTAAGAGCAAGCAAACTGCCGACCGCATGACTCCTCGCATAATTCAAGGTGTTTTACAAGATGGCAGAGAAAATACTGCTAACCCAACAGTGAATAATATCGTTATCACTCCTTATTACAACGAACAATTCTATGGTAGCGTAGCCATGCCAGAAGAAGCATACATTGAAAAAGATGTAAACTGGTTTAGATTAAGAGATTTATCACTTAGCTACATGTTCACCAAAAACCAAACTCGTCTTATCAAGCAAATCAAAACTTTAAGTGCGTTTGTTACGGTTAACGATTTAATACTCATTACTAACTATACTGGTGCCGACCCAGCTGTAAATGGCACAACTGCAGGCGCACGTGGTGTAGGTGGTTTCGGTTTCGACTATGGTAGCCTTGCAACACCTATTAGTGTTAATGTAGGTATCAGAGCCGGTCTTTAATCATTAAAAACAAAAATGAACATGAAACATAAGTTTATAAAAATAACAACAACCGCCATCGCAGCGCTTCTAGCGGTTACTGGCTGTAATAAAAAAATAGACGAAGCCTTTACAAATCCCAACGCTACCGTTAGGGTACCGGTAGAAACCATATTACCTGGTTTAATTGGTAACATGACCGGTAATGCCTCTGGTGCCGGTAACGGTTATGGTACTGCCAATGATGCCCTTTATATTGGTCGCTACGTGCAATATTGGGGTACCAACACTGCCAATAACCAATACGATCAAATGGGTGGAGCTACTGGTGGCAGCGATATCCTGGGCGGTGTTTGGGCAGCGCATTATTACGGCATGGGGCAAAACCTCAATCGCATGATTGAATGGGCTACTGAAGAAAAGAAATGGGACTATGTTGGTGTTGGTTATGCCCTACGTTCTTGGAGCTGGTTAATGCTCACCGACCTCTATGGTGAAGCTATTTTGAAAGAAGCCTTCAACACGAGCTTGCTCACCTTCAAATATGATACCCAAGAAGATATCTATGCAGAAGTAAAACGTACTGCCAAATTAGCCATCGAAAACTTGAATAAAACAGGCGATAATGTTAGTCAAGCTAATTTAGCTAAAGGGGATGCATTCTTCTACAATGGCGATGTTAACAAATGGAAGCGCTTCGTTTATGCCACCCTAGCTCGCTTGTATAACAGAACTACTAATAAAGCTTCTTACAAGCCTGACTCGGTAATATACTATGCAGATTTAGCTATGCAAACCAATGCCGACAATGCCATGCAAAAATTTGCTAACACAGGTGTAACTGGTACATCAAACTTCTTTGGCCCTTTAAGAAATAATGTTGGTGCACTTCGCCAAGGCCAATACATAGCCAACTTGGTAAATGGTACTAACACATTGTTTGCAGGTGTTGAAGATCCTAGAGCATGGTACATTCTTCGTGAAAATACTAATGGCACTATTAGAGGTGTTGAACCTAGCCGTGGTGCAGGTAGCCTTGCAGCTAACGATCAGCCTAGAAATTTCTGGGGTGGTACCTTTGGTGTAACCTTACCACCGGCTCAAGATACTGGTTGCCGTTTTATATTTAAAAACGGTTCGCCTTTCCCCATATTCACCGCATCAGAAATGCAGTTCTTAAAAGCAGAAGCATTGTTTAGAAAGAACGACCGTGCGGGGGCCCGTCAAGCGTATATACGTGGTATCGATTTACACTTCGATATGCTCACAGAAACCTACAACGCAAGTGTGCCAGCTGCACGTCAAATTACTCCTGCCATGAAGCAAGCGTTTCTAACCAATACAACAATTGTACCTGCGGCTAACGACTTAACTTTAAGCCATATTATGACGCAGAAATACATTGCATTATTTGGCTGGGGTAGCCTTGAAACATGGGTTGACATGCGTAGATACCACTACACAGATGTTGTAGGAGGCACTCAAGTATACCGCGACTTTGTTCCGCCAAGTGGCACACTATTGTTTTTGAATAATAATGGTAAATTGGTATACCGTTGCCGCCCTCGTTACAACTCTGAATACATTTATAATGTACAAGAGCTAGACAGAATTGGTGCTTTAGCACTCGATTACCATACTAAAGAACAATGGTTTAGTCAACCTTAATTGTTTATCAACTCATTAAAAAAGCGATTATGTTATTTAAGAAAATATCAGCTTGGGGAACTATAGCTTTGGCAGGAGCAATTGCATTCGCTGCATGTGAACGCACCTATGAGCCTGTACAATCAAATAATGTACAACTTGGCGATAGAGCTTTCTTGAAAATTATTAATAATACGATCAATAGTTCAAGAAACTTCGTGTCAGTGGATGGGGCACGGCTCAACGGTAGTGCTCTCATGTACAGCAATACAAGCACTTTCTCCGCTAGTTTATTCCCACAACAAAACTCGGGTGCTTATGCTGCCGTTCGCTCCGGCACGGTGCGTCTTATTATGGCCGATACACTCGCTACAAGCACACAGCCAGCCTACAACCAGTCAGTAACTTTAAATCCAAATAATTACTACACCCTTTTCAGTTATGATACTGTAAATGCAGCTAAATATTTATTAGTACAAGACTTCTTCCCTTCTTTTTTGCCAATAGATACAACATCGGGTATTCGCTTTGCGAATTTTATGCACGCACCAGCCTCAGCTAATGCACCTAGGGTTGATTTTGTATCAGCAAGAATGGGAATGTTGGCATCGAACGTTCCATTAACAGGTGTTACACCTTTCAACGGTCGCTTTATAGCCAACGTTACAGATACTTTATTTGTGCGCCCAACGGGTACTAGTACCAACTTGTATAACTTCACCATTAACACGCTACCACGCAGAAGTTATACCATAGTTTGGAGAGGTCGCTTCACTAACACTACAGCCTACAATGCCTCTACAAATGGTTGGGGTCGTCACTTTCAAATTGTAACACACGATGTTACACGTTAATCATTTACGCAAGTAACATAAACAATAAAAAAAGCTACAATATATATTGTAGCTTTTTTTATACTATTTATTGTATACCTTACGGTAAATGAAGTACCCATTCAACCCACTAAAGAATTCTAAAACCAACGCCTAATTGCCATTGTTGGTTACGCCATTTATCTTTTCCGTCTACATTGTTAATATTTGAAACACCAAAGTTATAACGACCATACAAGCGGAAAGCAGATATATTTAATTGAGCACCTGCCAACATACTGACATCGCCATTTTTAAATGCTTCACGACCATTCTGAAACAAGTTCTGGTTATCATTCATAAGAATACTAAACTGCGGGCCAGCATGTAACGTTAACATCTTAGAAACATTCACACGCAGTAATAAGGGTATGCTCAAATAATTCAGTTTAATACCCTCACCTTCTGGAGAAGCTATACCAAGATTATTGTAGATACTTGAAAACCCCGCTGCCACTTTGGTATTGGTTTGACTAAAAAGCACTTCGGGTTGTATACCAACATGCTTATTAAAATCGAGCTCAATGAATCCACCGAATTGATATCCTAGTTGGTACTCATTACTAAAGCTAACACCATCGAGTTTTGTTAAGTTCGCACCTGCTTTAGCACCAATTCTAAACCCTTGTGCTTGTGTTGCGGTTGCTCCAAAGAGCAACAAAGCAGCGGCAATAGCAATTTCTTTCATAGTTGTTGATGATTTATAACGCAATCTTAGTTCAATTCTTGTGCCATAATTGCTAAGAGCCTATTAAAATTAATTACTACCCTTCTTCAGCTTTGTTTTTAAGTGCCATTAACAAGGTATAGGCACCTTGTGTAACAATAGACTTGCCTTCAAAAACATTAGTATTTAGTATTTGAATAAATCCCTTTTCTTTAACGCCTGTTTTCACAGGTACCATTGTAAACTTGTTATTACTATTGGCAATAAAAACATAATCGGCTCCATCAAAATGTACAATAGCCGATTCTTGAATTGCGGCAGTTGCAATAGCATCTACCTCAACATCGGCATTCATATACATACCAGGTATTAACTTTTTATCATAAGCTTCAAAATGACAATGTACATCAGCAGTTCTATTCGAGGAAATGTCTTTACTAATTAAAATAATTTCACACTCGTATTTTTTCTCCGGGTTGCTATTAGTATAAGCAATTACTTTCTGCCCTAGTGCAAGGTGAATCAAATCTTTTTCAAACACTTTTAAATTCAGGTGAATATCGTTCGGATTTACCAACTCAAACAATACATCTGAGGGCGTAATATACTTACCAACGTTAACATTCACTTTTGACACAAAACCATCAATAGGTGCGTATAACCGTACATTTTTAGTGATGGTATTTTCTGTAAGTGTAGTGGGATTGATGTGAATCAACTTCAACTTTTCGGCTAAAGCTTGGCATTGAATGCTTGTGGTTAACATATCGGCTTTAGCTTGTTCTAATTGCTTATCGCTACTTGCTTTTGTTTCGTTCAGTTGTTGCTGTCGCTTATACTCTGCTTTGTACAATTCCAATTTTGCTTTTGCCGTAAGGTAATCTTGCTGCAATTGTATGTATTGTTGATCTTCTAATACAGCAATAACCTCACCTTTATTCACATGCATACCAGGCAGCAAATGTGTTGATTGTAAGTAACCACCTAGTGGCATACTTACCGATACTAAGTTCTGAGGTGGTACATCAATCTGCCCCGTTACTTTAATGACAGAAGATAGTTGTTGCATTGTAATGGAATGCATTTGTAAGTTAGCCTTTTGCACTTGTTCGGCAGTAAGTGTAAGTTCTTGTGTTGAATCTTCTTTAGCCGAAGGTGTATTTGTAGCTTCTTGTTTATTGCCACAAGCAAGTAATAATATACAGAAAATTATATATATATACAACGATTTCATATTTTATTTTTATAGCATTAATTATTAACGAGATACTGTATTTGAATTGTAGCATTGTTCAATGCTTCTAATTTATCAATGTATTCTAGCTGGGTTTGAATTGCCTGATTCACCAGCAGCACCCATTCTAAATAATTGATATCGCCTTTTTGCAATTTTAAGTTTGCAGTTTCTATAATTTGTTTGGCTTTAGGTAGCTGTATAGTGGTTGCAAGTTGTACTAACTGTAATTGTGTAGCCAATTTGTTAACAGCCCGTTGGTACTGTGTTTTTAAACTAGTCAATTGCTGTTCGTATCCTACAGCAGCAATAGCAATATTAGTTTGTGCAGCCTTAATTCTTGCTTTTTGTGATTTGGCAAAGATGGGGATGCCCACACCTAGTTGTGCAGTATTGAATCGATTGCTGGTAGTGTATAATTTTTCATCGGCGCCAAAGCCTCTGAATGTTTGATTAACGTATCCCAGGTTAAACTCGGGTAATAATTTTGCTTTCTCCACCTTATAATTAGCATTAGCAATAGCTTGCTGTTGTTTCCACCACAACATTAGCGGATGCTGAGCTAATAATGTACTATCAATGGCTGTTAAAGCGTTATACTGCGGTTCATTTACCGTAAGGTGTATATCGTTAGTTTCTTGCAACAACCATTTTAATTGCAAAATTGATTCTTGACGGAGGTTAGTCCATTGAACTATTTGTTGTTCAAGGCTACTACGTTGAAGTGCTGCATACGATGCTTCTAACACATTGGCTTCACCAGCTTTCAATCGTGCTTCGGCACGTTGCAATAGCTGTTGTTGTAGTGTATCTGCATAACGCAATAATTTAATACGTTCATCTATAACAACAGCCTGATAAAACCATGTAGTTACCCAACGTTTCAATAAAAACTCACTATAAGCAACTTGCTGTTGGGCAAGCTTCCATTCTTGCATTAATAAAGTTCGTTGACGTTGATACGCAACCGGCAAACTAAAGCTTTGACTCACAGATAATTTGTTATCTACAAATGCACTATTAATTTGTCCGACCTCGGCTACCACATTCGTAGGTGGTAGGAACACCGCAGTTTGTTGCATTTGCGCTGCATATTTTACTTTTAATCGCTCTTGCTGCAAGTTCAAATTATGTTTCAATGCTGTATCAATAGCAGCCTGTAATGTATAAGACTTTACCGTTGTAGCTTGACTATGTACTTGCGTAAATGGAATGCAACCCATTAATAACAATAACGTAGCAGCTACTGCATGCTTTTTATGAGCACTATTACCACCCCCCTCAAACATGAGATACAGAATTGGTAAAACGAATAATGTAAGTAAGGTAGCAATTAACAACCCACCAATAACTACAGTAGCTAACGGACGTTGCACTTCTGCACCTGCACCATTGCTTAATGCCATAGGCAAGAAGCCCAACGATGCCACGAAGGCAGTCATTAAAACAGGTCTTAAACGCACTTTTGTACCCATTACAACTACACGCTTTAAATCTTGTACACCACTAGCTTTTACACGATTAAACTCTGCCACTAATACAATACCGTTTAATACTGCAACACCAAACAATGCAATAAATCCGATACCTGCACTAATACTAAATGGCATACCTCGTAAGGCTAAAAACAGAATACCCCCAATCGCTGAAAGCGGAATGGCAGAGTATATCAGTAATCCATGCTTTACTGAACCAAAGGCAAAGAACAACAAGATAAATATTAATATGAGGGATACGGGTACTGCAATCATTAAACGTTGTTTAGCTTCGTTGAGGTTTTCAAAGGTGCCACCATAGGTAACATAATAGCCTGCCGGAAACTTAATTTGCTGTTCTACTTTTTGTTGTACTTCGTGTACAATACTTTGTACATCGCGGCCGCGTACGTTAAATCCAACCACTATTCTACGCTTCGCATCTTCGCGTTGTATTTGATTAGGCCCATTTTTAATACTTACATCTGCTAATTGATGTAATGGTATTTGTGTGCCATTGGGTAATGGTATCAGGAGATTTTTTATATCGTCTATATTTTGGCGTTGTTGTTCGCCCAATCTAACTACAACATCAAAACGCTTTTCACCTTCAAATACCAAGCCACCACTCTGACCGGCAAATGCAGTATTAACAATGCGATTAATATCGGCAATGTTAAGTTGATATTGTGCAATAGCAGCCCTATCGTATGTAATAACTACTTGAGGCATACCAGTTACAGGTTCTACATATACATCTTGCACGCCTTGTACTTTACTCACAATTGTACCAAGGCGAGCAGCATTTACCGCAAGGGTATCTAGATCTTCTCCAAAAATTTTACACACTACATCTTGGCGTGCACCTGTCATTAACTCGTTAAATCGCATTTGAACAGGATATTGAAAAGCAGTTGTAATACCGGGTACTACCGCTAATGCAGCACTCATTTTTTCGGCCAGCTCGTTGAAGGTTGTAGCTGAAGTCCACTGACTTTTATCTTTTAAAATTACCATCATATCACTGGCTTCCATGGGCATTGGGTCGGTAGGTACTTCGCCACTACCAATTTTGGTCACTACTTTGTCGACCTCAGGAAACTCAGCTTTTAAAATACCAGCGGCTTTTTGTGTAAAAGCAATTGTTGTGTTTAAATTACTACCTGTTAATACCCTGGTATCAACAGCAAAATCGCCTTCTTCTAAGGCAGGAATAAACTCGCCACCAAGCTGTGATAATATTACTATGGCTAAAGCAAATAAGCCAAGTACAAATGCGATAACTACTTTATGAAAATTTAAAACACGTTCTAATTGATGTTGATACCAACGTTCTAATCGAAACATCATTTTATCACTCCAGTTCGGTTGATGGTTGATTTTTTTACTTAACACCAAGGCACTCATCATTGGTATATAAGTAAGCGATAAAATAAAAGCACCAATCAATGCAAAAGCCACGGTTTGTGCCATTGGTTTGAACATTTTACCTTCAATACCTTGTAAAGAAAAAATGGGTAGGTATACGATTAAAATAATAATCTGACCAAACACGGCACTATTCATCATTTTACTGGCAGAGGTATGCACTTGCTTATCCATTTCGGGCTGTGAAATTTTATTCACGTGCGAAAATGTTTTGCTGTGAGATAGTTGGTGCATTACTGCCTCAACAATAATAACAGCACCATCTACAATTAAACCAAAGTCTAATGCACCAAGACTCATCAGGTTACCACTTACACCAAACATATTCATCATAATAATGGCGAATAACATAGCAAGTGGAATAACCGATGCTACTAATAAACCAGCTCTTAAATTACCCAAAAACAATACCAGGATAAACACAACAATTAAGGCACCTTCTAACAAGTTTTTCTCAACAGTGCTTATGGCATTATTCACCATTTTAGTTCTATCTAAAAATGGTTCTATCACCACTCCTTCAGGTAAGGTTTTTTGAATGGCAGCAATTCGTTCTTTAACGTTTTTTACTACCTCACTACTGTTAGCACCTTTCAACATCATTACAACAGCACCAGCAACCTCCCCTTGATCGTTAAAACACATAGCACCATAACGTGTTGCATACCCAATATTAATAGTAGCTACATCGCGTAAGAAAATAGGAGTTCCTCCTGTGGTATTTTTTACAGCAATGTTCTCTATATCGGCTTGTGTACCTATTAGGCCTTCGCTTCTAATAAATAGAACAGTTGGGCCTTTTTCAATATAAGCACCACCTGTATTTTGATTGTTCTTTTCTAATGCTGCGAATACATCGTCAATTGTTAAATGATAAGATTGTAGTTTATTAGCATTTACAGCTATTTCATACTGCTTTAGCTTACCGCCAAAACTGCTTACTTCGGCTACCCCCTTCACACCAAGTAATTGCCGGCGAACAATCCAATCTTGAATAGTTCTTAATTCGGTTTCGTTATACCGCTGTTCATATCCTTTTTTCGGTCGTACCACATATTGATATATTTCACCCAGCCCCGTAGTTATTGGCCCTAACTCAGGTGTACCAATACCCTTAGGAATAATTGCCTGTACCTTCTGCAAACGCTCAGCTACTTGTTGCCTAGCCCAATACACATCTACATCGTCTTCAAAAACAATGGTTACTAACGATAACCCAAAGCGTGAAAAACTGCGTACTTCCTTAATACCATTAATATTACTATTGGCTTGTTCAATAGGAAACGTTACCAACCTTTCAATATCTGTTGCACCAAACGAAGGAGCAACGGTAATAACCTGAACCTGATTATTCGTAATATCAGGCACCGCATCTATAGGAAGCTTAGATGTTTCATAAATGCCAAAAAAGAAAAGCCCTATCGTTAATAAACCTACAATCAGCTTATTACGAATCGAAAATTGAATAATATAATCTAACATAATTTTTTTTTATCATGACACCTTACGGCAAATGTTACCACACCAAATAGCCCTATACATACACTTACTTGCAGTAGTATATACGCAAGGCTACCCACCTTACGGTAAATGAATAACAGAGAAAAATATTAAGCCATTCGCGGCGGCTGAAAAACAGAAAAGAAGGGATGACACACAGGAATAGTATCATCTAACGGAGATAAGTATGCTTGTGCAATACCATCGGTATTCAGCATATCAATACCATGATGAGTACTGTTTGATGGCGGTAGTGGTATATGACACCAATCAACATGTTGTACCTTAAAAGGCAACCCCATATCTTGTTGAAAATCGGCATCTTTTTGCTGCACTTCTAAATAATGCAACTTCAAGAATGCCATTAACGACATGGAAGGATTTTCATGTCGGTGTTCTTTAAAATGTTGCACTAATAAAGGCAACTTACAAAGTTCTCTCAACTCTGTACCACCGAACAAGTACAAACAAGTTACTAATATGGTAATAAGCCTTTTCAACGGGCTAAAGTTACATCAAAATTATCGAAAGGTTCGCATTTTTGCAAGCAAGCAAGTAACCTACCTACATGGCTAGTAACTATTATCAAATATTAGAGATACCAATACATGCAACCCTAGCCGAAATTAAGCAAGCTTACAGGCGACTTGCTAAAATGTATCACCCCGATGTTAATCCGAACAACACCACGGCACAAGCACTTTTTATAGAAATTCAAAAAGCATACAGCATACTTAGCAATGAGCAATTAAGGCATCATTACAATATTAACCAAGGTATTTTTAGTAGCAAACAACAAAGCTTTGTATTTTCTATAAACAACTACTTACAACGCTGGCAACATTTGGCACAACAAGTAGCACAAGCCGATCCGCATCGCTTAAACTTAGATGGTATTCTCTTACAAATGGAAAAATTGTTAACCAACTATGAGGTATTACAATTTCGTCAAACAGCCGATAGCAAAGCTTATCAAGCGTTGCATCTATACATTATCCAAACAATTACACCACTTGATAAGCAAAGTCTTCAGTACATCATACCGCAGCTATTGCCCTTGCAATTTACCGTAAGGCAAGAAAACGATTTTCATAATATGCTTATTAAAAGAAAAACAGAGCAATTTTGGGCAGTACTGCTGCCAGTGTTTATGCTTGTAATTGCAGTAGTACTGTGCATAATACTTGCCACAACATTAACAACATAGGCCATGCTATTGCATCGCCTATGTGAAGTATGAATAGTATACTTACGTAAATGTTTATCGTAACAGGGTTACGCTACCACTGTATTTTTCAGTTTTACGTAATGCCTCGTTATAATATTCTACTATGTAGTAATATGTAGCAACAGCAACATTTTTACCACCTTGCGTACCATTCCAACCAGATTGCGAATCACGTGTTTCAAAAACCTGCTGGCCATATCTATTAAAAATGCTGAAACGGTACTGCTTAGGAAAGCATTTTAAATCGGGTTTGAAGATATCGTTAATGCCATCGCCATTAGGGCTAAATGCATTTGGTATTTTAAAATCGCAACTACAATCAACAAAATTCACCTGAATACTATCTCTGAAAGTACATCTGTTTAACTCAGCTTCTACCCAATACAAGGCTTGCTTGTTAATGGTATAAAACGAGTCTACTGCCCCTGTATTCCACTGATAACTTGCCCCCGGGTAACTAACACGTTTAGTAACTTCAAAACCATTACAAAGTGTGGTGTCACGCCCTAAGCTAATAATTGGCAAAGGCTTTATACTTATAAGCGTACTATCAGCATTGAAGCATCCAATAAAATTAGCTACAGAACGATAATAACCTTGTGAGGCTGCAGTATGTGTTACACCTGTACTACCATCGTACCAAGTAATGGTTGTACCTGGTGCTGGCAAGTTCACCCTAATGGTGTGTACATAACCATCACAAATGGCGGTGTCGTTTGGCATTTGGTAGAAATTAACCGGATTAAGCCCAACCCGAATAGTATCATACACTTTACAACCGGTTACAGTTCTTGCCTGCACCCAATAAGTACCGCTATCAGTAATGGGTAAATTTTGTGTTGTAGCTCCAGTATTCCATAAAAACTGCACCAAAGGCCCTTGCAACTGCGGTCGCAACACATTCGGGCTTGTTTTACAGAATAAAGTATCGTTTCCGAGCGATACAGCAATTGTATTTTCTAATGCCACAATAACAGTATCCCTGTTCCTGCAACCAAAACTGTTTTCTGCAAGCACGGTGTAAGTTCCCGGTATGCTAATATTCACTTGCGTACCAATGGCTCCATTATTCCATGAATAGTTGGTAACATTTTGTGGATTCATTACTTGCAGGGTAATTGTTTGATCACTACAAATAGTTGTGTCTGGCCCAGCGTTAGGTTTAACGGGTATAGGATATGCCAACATATTTACAACGGTATCAAATACACATCCAGCACTATCTATCAACCTAAAAGTATAATCATAACTACCCGCCGTTGAAAACGATACCCTAATAGAGTCGTTACTATTATAAACCTGCCCTACGGCCGGTAGCCAGCGAGCACTCGCAATACCTACTCTATAATCTTCTGTACCTGTTGCAAGGTTCGGATTAAATTTTAAGCCCCATGTAAAAATGTACCCATTATCAATACGCTGATGGTCACCAATTTTCAATACCCAATTACCATTCAGAGGGCTGCCATTGAATGCATTAAACGAGTTGGCACTTGCATAAGTGCCTGAATCAACAATTGCATTTGTTCTAGAAGTACCACTATTATCAATAAATGTTCTAGTAGGTGCGGCTCCCTGATCTAAACGAACATTGAATTGAGGACTAATAGAAAAACCATAAGTATAACCTCTCCCAGGTATTTGTGGTAGTGTTTCATCATCTACTGGTTCACCAAGAAAACGACCACCACCGCTATTAGTGTAAGGCAACATGGTAACTTCTGTACCATTAGGTGCAATTAAGTGCATGCTTAAATCGCCTAAAAAGCTATGCTCCATGTTCATAAAAACACCAACAAAATCACCAGAATTCACCGTTGCACCCGGCAAGAATGAAGATACATTGATGGTATCATAATAATAAACTACGTTACTGCCCGAAGCTACATCGGGCAAGAATACATACGAACCCGCAATTGGTGGTGGTGTAAATGTACCTGATGGCTGATTAAAGGTAACACTGCCACTACTATTTCTACTTGTAATCAATGCAGTATCACCAACACATAGGTTAACAGGTGTAATGCCGAAGGTTGGTCTTGGGCTTGTTCTTAACTTCAATCGCAATGGTGTTGTAGTAGTACAGCCATTTGAATCTTGCACAGTAACCAAAACATTAAAACCTTGACCTGGCTGTGTAATAACTCTTGTAACACTATCAAGCCCCATTGCATTCACATTGTTCCCCAAACCACCAAAATCCCAACTAATACGGCATAAATCTACTCGCTGTGTGTACTGGTTACCATTTTGAGGAAAGCTCAAATTGAGTTTTAACTTGATGGTATCATTCGCACAGGCACTTACAATACCGTTATTAATCATAGGTGTTGTAGCAAAACTTGCATTGATGGTTTGGCAAGGTCTTGCACATTCTACCTGAGCAATCCAGCCACTACCAACATTAGCACCATTAGAAACAAATCTGAAACTTAAAGATCCCGTAATGTTACTTCCAATCACTATAATAGCCGATGAGGTTGGACCCATATTTTGACCGGCTGTAAGTGTTAATATTCTTGGCGACATAACCGTATCAGGACCGCTGTAAAAAAACAAAGTGTCGCCAGCACCTAAATTCAACTGGTTGAAACTAATTCTAATAACACTCAGAGCATCTGCCGGACGAATGATACCCCAATAATTCTCGTTATTACCATAGTCGCCATTGCTGCCACCACTATCAAAGAAAGTGCTATTACAGGTAATTACCGTAGCACCCGATGTTGGAAATGTGGTATTGCCTAATCGAATTTCAGTTTGAGCATTTACCGTAAGGTGTGCGAACAGAGCAATGAATATAACAAACGAGAGCAGTAACTTTTTAGGTGTTCTCATTATTAACCTTGTATATGAGTTAAATATATAAGTGCTTAAAAATACAACTAAGCAGGTTTTCCACCTACATATTTTCTCCATTTTGCTAACACAGCCTCAATGTCGTTGGGCAGAGGACTTTCAAAACGAATATGCTCACCTGTTGCAGGATGAATAAAGCCAAGCACTTTGGCATGTAAGGCACAACGCGGACAAACTTCGAAACAATTTTCTACAAACTGCTTGTATTTGCTGTAAATAGTACCCTTCAAAATTTGGTCGCCACCATACTCCCAATCGTTAAAAAGTGTATGCCCAATATGCTTCATGTGTACCCGAATTTGGTGGGTTCTACCGGTTTCAAGCACACACTCTACTAAGGTTACATAATTGAGGCGTTCAATTACTTTATAATGGGTAATGGCATGCTTCCCTACCTCACCATCAGGGTAAGCTGCAAACATTTTCCGATGTGTTTGATGGCGTGCAATATGGGCTTCAATTGTACCTTCATCATCAGCTACATCGCCCCACACCAAAGCCACATATTTACGCTCAACGGTATGATTAAAAAATTGCTTCGCTAAATGTGCCGCTGCTTGCGAAGTTTTAGCCAAAACAATCAACCCGGTTGTATTCTTATCAATCCGATGCACCATACCGAAACGGGGTAAGGTTTCATCAGTTATCGTAGGGTTTTGTTGTAATAAATGATGTGCAACGCCATTCAACAATGTACCAGTATAATTTCCAATACCCGGATGTACAACCATGTTCGCCGGCTTATGAATCACCAAAACATGCTCATCTTCAAATACAATATTCAGATCCATTGGCTCAGGTCGTACCTCACTATATTCTGGATTATACTCAGTGAGTAGTAACATTTGGTCGCCAGGCTTCACTTTATAGTTGCTCTTTACTGTTATACCATTTACCGTAAGGAACCCATTATCAATTGCTTGCTGTATTTTATTTCTGCTAGCACCTTCAATACGTATTTGTAGCCATTTATCAATACGCATCGGCTCTTGCCCTTTATCGGCAACAAAAACTCTTCTTTCATACACCGCTTCTTGCGTTTCTTCAGGCACTATGGCCTCCCATTGCTGTTCCATAAAGCAAATGTACATGCAATATTGGTGTGTAACCTTACGGTAAATGTTGAGCCTTAACTGTATAAACTTACCTTCGCAGTATGCAAATACCTTGCACACAGAAGGAACTTTTTTTACTGAAGAAAATTAGCAAAGCTGCCGAAGCGTTAGAATTGCCAACCTTTTTAATTGGTGGTTTTGTTAGAGATAAAATTTTAGGGCGCCCTACAAAAGATGCCGACATTGTATGCCTTGGCGATGGTATTGCCTTGGCACATGCCGTAGCAGAGCGATTTACCCCTAAACCCCCGGTAGCTTTTTTTAAAACCTACGGTACCGCACAAATTAAAATAACCGATTCGTCGCAGCCCGATAGTGCTCCCATAGAAATTGAGTTTGTAGGTGCCCGCAAAGAAAGTTATTCACCCGAAAGCCGCAACCCGCATGTAATACCTGGCACATTAGAAGACGACCAAAATCGGAGAGATTTCACCATTAATGCACTTGCCATCAGCTTAAACCCGAACGATTACGGCACTTTAATAGACCCATTTAATGGCCTGAGAGACTTATTAGAACAAAAAATTATTCAAACCCCGCTCGACCCCGATATCACTTTTAGCGACGACCCTCTACGTATGCTTAGGGCTATTCGGTTCGCCACCCAATTGAACTTTAGCATTGCACCTGAAACCTTTAGTGCCATACAACGCAATGCTGCTCGCATCAGTATTATCACACAAGAACGTATTACCGATGAACTGAATAAAATTATGTTAAGTAAAAAGCCTAGCATTGGCTGGGACTTACTCAGCAAATCAGGATTACTCAACCGTATTTTCCCTCAAATGATGGCATTACATGGTGCCGAAATGGTAGATGGTCGCGGACATAAAGATAATTTTTACCATACCCTGCAAGTGCTCGATAACATGGCCATTAAAACCAAAGACTTATGGCTACGTTGGGCAGCGCTGCTACACGATATTGCCAAACCAAACACTAAACGCTTCGAACCTGGCCACGGCTTTACCTTTCATGGCCACGAAGTAGTAGGTGCTAAAATGGTACCCAAAATATTTTCACAACTCAAGCTACCACTCGGCGAACCCATGCGTTTGGTACAAAAGCTGGTGCTGCTGCATTTGCGACCTATTAGCCTTACCAAAGAAAACATCACCGATAGCGCCATTCGTCGGCTTTTATTCGATGCTGGTGAAGCTATAGATAGCCTCATGATGCTGTGCGAAAGCGACATCACCAGCAAAAACCCATACAAAGTGCGTAAGTACCTTACCAACTTTGAACTTGTGAAAGAACGTATGGCAGCCGTTGAAGCAAGCGACCATCTCAGAAATTGGCAACCTCCTATAGATGGAGCTACCATAATGAAAGTATTCAACCTCAACCCAGGCAAGCAAGTTGGCATTATTAAAGATGCTATTCGAGAAGCTATTTTAGATGGAGTCATTCCAAATCAATACGATGCTGCCTATGCTTTTATGGTGCAAAAAGCAGCAGAAATTGGCCTTACTCCAAAACCCTAATTTTTCCGTATGTTGCAATGCAGTACCTTACGGTAAATAAAAAAATACATTACAAAATATATACATGGCAGTTTTAAAATTTCGAGTTTACTACGAAGAAGATGAGGCGGTATACCGCGATGTGGTTATAAAACACAAACAAACCTTTGCTGATTTGCATACCGCTATTCTAAAAGCATGGGAATTCGACAACAAGCATCAGGCAACCTTTTATAGAAGTAACGATAACTGGGATAGAGGTAGAGAAATCAGTTTAGAAATATACGACAAACCATATAAAGCACCGCCATTATTAATGGCAGATACGACCATTGCTAGCGAAATTTTTGACACCAATCAAAAATTTATTTATGTGTACGATTTTAATAAAAATTGGACTTTCTTGCTAGAACTTATCAATGTAAGCAAAGAAGAAAACAAAAACATCACCTACCCCGCTACTAGCCGCGTTGAAGGCATTGGCCCGCAACAGTATGGCACACACAGCCTACTTGGCGACAAGTTTATTGACATAGAAGAAAAATATGATTTATCGAAAGGTGAAAACGGCTTTGGTGAAGAAGGCGACGATGATAGTGATACCGGACTTTTTGATAACGAAGGAACAGAAAGTGATAGTAATGAAGATTTTTAGCATTGATCAAGCAATTAAATTGTAAAAGCATATGGGGCTGCTGCGCAGCCCCCATATACTTTTAATACAACTCATTTTACAAACCTTCAAGATTCTTAACCTTTTCATAGCGTACACTTAATTACTAAATCATAGCTTTATAACAGCTATGATACGTGTTCTAATTACAGGCGGCAATGGTTTTTTAGGCCAGCACCTATGCCATTTTTTGAGTAAGTACCCACAGTTTAATATTATAGCCGTTAGTAAAAGCGAACGGCGCATTCCTTCGTACATCAAGTGCAGTTTCATTCAAACAGACCTTACCGATGCCACTGCATCGGCAGCATTACTGCAAACAGTTCTGCCGAATATTATTGTGCATACCGCGGCAATGAGTCAGCCCAACGAATGCCACAACAACCCAATGGAGTGCCTACGGCAAAATACATTTACCGTAAGGCAATTACTCACCCAGCTTGAGGCACTACCTATAACGCACAAGCAATTCATCTTCATCAGTACCGATTTTATATTTGGTGAAGGTGGCCCGCATAATGAGAACGATGTACCCAACCCTCTTAATTTATACGGGCAAAGTAAATTACTTGCAGAGCATTTTGTAGAAGCGGCACCTATTGCAACAGCAATAATAAGACCCGTGTTTATGTATGGCCCTATTTGGCAAGGGTTGCGTAATAGTTTTGTACAATGGGTGGCTTCGCAATTGCAACAGCACCAACCCATTAAGGTTGTAACCGATCAATTAAGAACACCTACTTACGTAAATGATGTATGTTGGGCAATACATCAAATCATTATTAAAGAACATACAGGAGTGTACCATACTGCAGGCGGCGAAATTGTAAGTCCGTACGATATTGCCGTTGCTACTGCTAATGTATTGCAACTAGATGTTTCAAAAATTATACCCGTAACAGGCAGTGAGTTTCCGGAAGTTGTATTACGACCCAAAAAAAGTGGCTTGCATATTCAAAAAACAATCAATACCTTAGGATACCATCCGACACCCCTAAAGCAAGGGATTTTGAACACTTTTAAGGCCTCCTGATATGGATACGCCACTACAAAAATACTACCATCAACGTGTGCAAAATATTTTTAATAGCTTGCACAACTTTGAATTGAATGGTAGCGAGCCAAGCTTACACGATGTGCGTATTGAGCTTAAGAAACTCAGAGCCGTGATTCGATTTTTACGAAAGGTGTACCACCGGCACACGCTAAAGCGTTCTGCAAGATTGGTGAATCATATTTTTCAGGCAGCGGGCGAAATCAGAACGTTTCAAATTCTGCAAGAATGGCTTAAGAAATGGGAACTTCCGGCCATTGAACAACAATTTTTTTCAGAAGGAAGGGTGCACTACCTCACAGAAAATTTCAATCAAAAAAGTACTGATTTTAAAGCTGATATTAAAGAAGCCATTGAACAAATTACACCGTATGTACAAAGCACTAATAGTATTTTATGTGAGCAATACCTGTTGAGCTTACAATCAGAAATTGAATTATTGCTGCATAAAAATGCTTCTACTACCGAGTGGCACGATCTTCGAAAACTCATGAAACAATGGCTTTATGCCAATAATTGGATAGAAGATATGGCTAAGTCTGAAAAACTACATAGTACTTATGCTTTTTATAATAAGTTACAAGAAGCTATCGGTCAATGGCACGATATTATGATGGTGCAAGAAATGTTCGAAAGAAAACAATTACACCTGAGTGATGATGTTGAAGTACAAAAAGACCTATCCATTGGTAAAGAAAAAATGCTTCAGCAACTGAAACAAAAGCAAAAATGGGTAGTTGAACTGATTGAACAATCAAAAAATTTACCATCAACGAACCTACATCATCAAAGCAATCCTATTACCAACGGTAATGCCATGCATTCATAATTAAGTGCTAATAGGTAACGAATTACGCTGTAAAATGCGTTTGGATACTACCACAAACATTAGTAGTAATCATTTTTGATGCAAGGTGCAACATATTAGCAAATGCCTTAGCACTACTAATACCGTGTCCAATTATAACAGGCTTTGCAACACCAAGTACAGGTGTGCCGCCATAATTCTCGTAGTGAAACCTGCTAAAGAAACCATCTTGCTCAAGATTGTTTGCTTTAGCAACGTCGTATAAACTTTCTGCTAGCTTTAATATGATGTTGCCTGTAAACCCATCACACACCATTACATCAGCATTTCCCGTAAGGATATCTCTACCCTCAATATTACCGATAAAATTGATTTGTGTATTCGCTTTTAACAACGGAAACGTAGCCTGTGCAAGCGCATTACCCTTTGTTTCTTCTTCGCCTACATTCAGTAGGCCTACCTTAGGTTGCTCAACCCCTAAAATAGCTTGGGCATAAATAGCACCCAATGTTGCGAACTGGTTGAGTTGCTCGGGCTTACAATCGGCATTTAAACCAACATCTACAAGCAAACTAGTAGTACCATCTAATTTAGGTACAATTGTACCAATGGTAGGACGAATAATACCAGGAATAGCCTTAATGGTGAACATGGTTCCTGCCAACATAGCTCCTGTGTTACCTGCACTTATAAAGGCATCAATTTTCTCTTTAGCTAAAAGCCCAAAGCCAACAGCAATACTGCTTTGTTGTTTTTCTTTAAGTGCTTTCGCAGGATGTTCGTTATAGCCAATAACCTCTGGTGCATGTATCAATACCACTTTATCGCTAATGCCCGCTGCTTCAAGCAATGGTGCAACCACTTCTTGCCTACCAATACAAAACACTTTAGCCGGCAATGAAACCTCAGATAAATACATGCGTAAGCCATCAACTGCTTCTTTAGGAGCATAATCGCCACCCATCATGTCGAATCCAATATTCATTGCCGGCGTGTTATAAGGTATAAACAGAGAGATACTAGAATGCCTTTAACGGAGCTTTTTCAGCAACCAACTTTCCTTTATAGAAAAGCTTGCCTTCGCTAACGTGAGCACGGTGGCGTACATGAATTTCGCCTGTAGTTGTATCCTTGCTTAGTGTAACTGTTTCGGCCTTGTAATGCGTTCTACGCTTAGCACTGCGTTGTTGAGAGTGCCTTCTCTTCGGATTTGGCATAACTTAAAATTTATTGTTTGCTCAATTACTATACTTAGTTAAGTATCAAGTCCTTTGATTTTATCTAAACCTTTCCAAATGGCTTTAGGGGCATTGGCCACTTCGTTTTCCATTTGTTTTAGTTTGTCTAACACCTCTTGGTTGCATTTTGTACCACCCATTTCGTCTTCGCTACAGTGGCGTTGCAAAGGAACACTCAATGTAACAAACTCAAATATCCAATCTGCAAGTTGTAAGTGACTTTCTGTTCTACTAATGTAAAACACATCCGGATCTTCTTCACTTGCATTCATGGCTTCAGGTTCATCCACCAACTTTACCAACATTTTAAACTCATCCCAAAGGGCCTGTTCAAGCGTGTTGCCACAACGGTCGCACAACACTTCAACAGTACCACCAACATCAAAAAACAATTGCATGAAGCCATTATTTTTCTCTAGTTTCAGCGTTACCGTTGCTTTGCAATTGGCAAAATCTTGCTCACCATAAGGAACAAAGAACTTATCATCCACCTCATAATAAAACTCATGAACACCGGGCTTCAATCCCACAAATGCTATTTCAAAAGCTCGCCGGTTACTCATAGCCAAATTTTAGGGTGGGCAAAGGTAAGTTTTAACATCCATAAAGCCAAACAAAACTTCTATCAATGAATGTTCGTACTTTAAAAGTACTTTCACCCCCCCAAAAACTAAAACTTACATGCACAAGGTTGAAATCCGTAAAACATGGATAAGCACAGCTATCATTGCTATAGTTCTTCTTGTGCTACATTACTTCTTCAGCGATGCCACCTTTACAGAATATAACTACGCTCAAAACTGGTATGTAAGTTTAAGTAGTGGCTTGCGGGTTATTAGCGGTGCACTACCTTTTCCTATAGGTGATTTTTTGTATGCCGGTTTTGCACTCTTCTGGATTGTAATTGCTATTGATGTAACTAGGGCCATCATTAAAAAAGATTTGCGGATGCAAGACTTCTGGTTGGAAACTGCATACAACATTCGTAAACTCGTAACTATAGTACTCGTATTTTATTTAATGTGGGGCTTTAACTATAAGCGTTTAGGCATTGCCCACCAACTTGAGTTAACGCCTCAAAGCTACACCACAGCCGAGCTTGATGCACTTGTAACAGACTTGCAGAAAAAGGTAAATGCCACTCGCCAACACATGGGCCACGCTGTAGAATACCCTCGTTATGAGTTAATGTTCACCCATGTGGCCGAAGCATACGATGAGCTAGCACAACAAAACCCCATTTTCACCTACGATAACCCCGCTATTAAAAAAAGTTTTTATGGCCGCCTAGGCAACTTTATGGGCTTTACAGGTTATTACAACCCCTTCAGCGGTGAGGCTAATGTGAATATTCGCATACCAAAATTTCTCATACCATTCACAGCAGCACACGAAGTAGCACACCAATTGGGTTATGCCGGCGAAGATGAAGCAAGCTTTGTTGCTTACCTGGCAGCACAATCGAGCCAGGATACCACTTTAAAATACAGCACTTTTTTTGAGTTGTTTAATTACGCCAACAGCGAACTACGCAACAGAGATACCGCATTAGCTCGCAAGCATTACGAAGGCTTAAATTCATTGGTTAAGGCCGATATTAAGGTTTATGCCGATTATATTGCTCGCAACAAAAGCTTTGCACGCATCGGCAGCAACTTCTTTTACGGTATTTATTTAAAAGCCAACAATCAGCCTGCCGGTTTAGATAGTTACCATCAAGTAACCGGCCTTTTAATTGCCTATAAACGCAAGTTCAAAAACCTGTAACTCCGTTTAACCCTAGCCATCCAACATTTACCGCAAGGTACATAGAAAATATACCTTACGGTAAATGAGAAAACACCCCAAATAACTACCGATTTGTTTGTACATTACATACACAACAACATTCGATATTTATGGCACTACAACACCCTACTGTTAGCTGGGCTAATGGGAGCAATATATACGAGGTTAACCTTCGCCAGTACACCCCTCAGGGCACTTTCTTAGCATTTGCCAATCACTTGCCCAGACTGAAAGCCATGGGCGTAGATATTTTATGGTTCATGCCTATTACACCCATAAGCATTAGAAAAAGACAAGGCAGTTTGGGAAGTTATTATGCCTGCAGCAGCTATACAGACACCAATCCTGAGTTTGGCTCTATTGCACAATTTCAGTACCTCGTTCGGCTGGCACATGAGAACGGTATGCGTGTAATAATTGATTGGGTTGCCAACCATACCGGTTGCGACCATAAATGGATGTATACCAACCCAGAATGGTATCTTAAAAACGAACAAGGCGAATTTTACGACCGCAACGGATGGATAGATGTTGCCGACCTCGATTATTCGCAAAGTGCTATGCGAAAAGCGATGATAGAAGCGATGCTTTTTTGGGTAAAAACCTGTGGTATCGATGGCTTTCGTTGCGATATGGCACACCTTGTTCCGCTCGATTTTTGGGCCGATGCTCGCAAAACCATTGAAGCACATTGCCAACCACTTTTTTGGCTTGCCGAAACCGACGACCCTAACTACTTGCAAGTATTTGACGCTAGCTATGCTTGGCAGTTGATGCATACCAGCGAAAAGTATATTAAGGGCGAAGATACCATGGCAAGTATGGCTTATTTGTTAGAACAGTATGCCAAACTACCCCCACAGGCCATGAAACTTTTATTCACCAGCAACCACGATGAAAACAGTTGGAACGGAACTGAGTTTGAAAAATATGGCAACGCAGCACTTCCTTTTGCCGTACTTACCCTTACCTGGCCGGGCATTCCTTTAATTTACTCAGGTCAAGAAGTAGCTAACCATAAACGCTTGCAATTTTTTGATAAAGATGTAATTGAGTGGCCGTTAAACTTAAATACCAGTATTGAGGGCATGTACACAGCATTGTTGCATTTGCGTAAGCGTAATAAAGCACTGCAATGGGGTGCCACAGCCACTTTATTATCGCAGCATAATCAGGTACTTACCTATTTGCTTACCCAAGAACAGCACAAAGTATTTGTGGTATTGAACGTGAGCCACCACGAAAAACAACGTTTAACGGTAGAACATACACATCTTGCAGGCAATTATATAAATGTTGTAAGCGGCATTCAGTTTCAACTACGCAGCCGCGAACAGTTTGAGTTGCAAGCAGGTGAATTTATGGTGTACGAAGCTGTGTAAAAGTTTTTAAATGCTATGGGGCTGCGAAGCAGCCCCATAGCATTTAAAATATAAATACAACTACCTTGCGGTAAATGTAATTAAACACCAACAACTATATTTTTTTAAAACCCAATGCTTCAAGAAATTTATTGTGTACAGTACGAGCCTTATTAATTTCTTGATCCAACTTGGCTAGGCTTTGATGTACCTCATCAAGATCAATGATTGCTTCTTCTTGCGAGGTACTTATATACCGTGAAATATTCAGGTTATAGTCGTTCTCCTCAATTTCATCCATGCTTACCCTGCGAGAGTAGCGCTCTTCTTCTGTTCGGTATTTGTAAGTCGAAAGTATTTTTTCAATGTGCTCGGGCAATAGATTATTTTGTCGTTTGCCTTTTTCATAATATTCAGAAGCATTGATGAATAACACATCATCAAACTTTTTGCACTTCTTTACAACCAGTATGCAAACCGGAATACCTGTGGAGAAAAACAGATTGGCAGGCAGTCCGATTACCGTGTCAATGTTGCCATCTGCTAACAGTTTTCTTCTGATTTTTTCTTCTGCTCCACCTCTGAATAACACACCATGCGGCAATATGATGGCCATGGTGCCTTCTTTGCTCAGGAAGTGAAAACCGTGTAAAAGAAAAGCAAAGTCGGCTGCTGACTTGGGTGCAAGGCCATAACTTTTGAAACGGAAATCTTCAGCCATTACCTCCGTTGGCTCCCAACGGTAGCTAAAAGGCGGATTGGCGACAATGGCATCAAATTCTATTTTTTTTGAAGGGTTTATTTCGTTTAAAATCGCCCAATCGTTGACTAAAGTGTCTCCGTGATGAATTTCAAACTCTGTATCTTTCAAGCCATGCAATAGCATGTTCATTCTTGCCAGGTTGTAGGTAGTGATATTTTTTTCTTGTCCGTAAATTTTACCGATGGTTCCACCTGAATCGGTCATTTTTTTGCGAACGTTGAGCAACAATGAGCCCGAACCACAGGTAAAATCTAACACACGTTCAATCTTTTTCTTTTCGCCTTGGCCGGGGTTTTGGCTGTCGAGGGTTACAATGCCGGAAAGAATATCAGAAATACGCTGTGGGGTGTAAAATTCACCTGCTTTTTTTCCTGAACCTGCCGCAAATTGTCCAATCAGGTATTCGTAAGCATCACCAAGAATGTCTCTATCGGTTGAAAATTGCGCAAGTCCTTCTGCAATTTTCTGAATGATGGTGCAAAGCTTTTTATTTCGCTCTTCGTAGTTTTTACCCAGTTTTTCAGAATCCAGATTGATTTCGGAAAACAATCCTTGAAAAGTGCTTTCAAACGATTCGTTTTCGATGTATTTAAAGCCTTCTTGCAAAGTGCGAAGCAATTCTTTACTTTGGGTTTTAGCCAATTCGGCAATATTATTCCATAAATAATCAGGCTTGATAACATAGTGAATTTTTCTACGCATCTGCTTTTCAAAATCGCTGATGTCGTTTGGATTTTCCTTATACCATTTTGCCAATGGTGTAATGCTGCCGTTGGGTGCAGGATAATCTTTGCCTAATTCCTTTTTGGCTGCTGCTTCGTAGTTGTCGCTCAGATAACGTAGAAACAAAAACGAAAGCATGTAATCGCGAAAATCGTCAGCGTTCATTGCTCCGCGCAATTCGTCTGCGATTTTCCAAAGGGTTTTTCCTAAGTTCAATTGAGAATTGATAGTTGAGAATTGAGAATTGTTTTTATCGGTAGCCATTTTTTTAATTGAGAATTGAGAATTGATAGTTAAGAATTGAGAATTGAGAATTGATAGTTGAGAATTGAGAATTGAGAATTATTTTTTCATGCTATTTTTTGATGACTTTACAATGCTAACCAATAGCTTTAGCAATTCTTCAGAATCGGAATAGATGAATTCAAATTCTTTTTCATTGATAAAATCACTGTCTTTTAACAGGTGAAGCCAATACGCAGTTTCATTCGCTTCTTTTAAAGCGATGTTCATTTTACTGATAAAATCGGGTTTTGATTGGGCGTGTTCACTTTCTTTGATTAAAGCACCGATAGCAGTGCCACTTCGTAGAAGCTGTTTACTCAAAACAAACTCCTTCTTTTCGGATGTTAAATATTTATACAAATTGATTACCCTCAACGCAAAAGCGTAGGACTTATTCATTACAACATTTTCCCTTACCTTTTCCATTTTCAATTTTCCATTTTCCATTATCCATTCTCAATTATTCATTCTCCATTGGAAAAAGCCCCTGCAACAGCCCTTTTTTTTGCTGCTCCAATAATTCAATTTTTTGTGTTTGGGCGTTGATGGTATCGTCTAGGGACGAAAGGCAGGAGGCGATTTTTTGTTGTTCGGATTTGTTTTTTGGGAATTTGATTTTAACATTTGAAATTCTTGTTGCTGATATTCCAAACACTTTTGCACCTTGTGCCTCTTTTTGAATTTGTTTTCTAACCCATTCTGATTTAAAGAGATAACCACCAAAGCCAATTACTAAAAGATTTTCTTTTTGTCGAGCAAGTAACGTATGTAAGCCTGAAACGACTTTTTCATTATTCAAATTTATGATTTCAATGCTTTTGCCAACATCGTTTAAGTCTTCTGAAGCATCCGCAAAAATTACATCTCCTTCTTTACAATAACTTTCTTCTTTAATTTTTTCAATCGGTAAATATGGGTTTATAAAAGGAACTTTTTCTTTTGATATGTCAAAAAGGGTATCAAACTTCGTATGAATATCTCCATAATGAATGTTCTTTACTAAACCATTTTCATAATTTAGACAATCTCTGGAGAAGGAATTTGTTGGTTTAAATTCATAAACCTCTCCCAACTTCTTCACCTCCCACTCCCCGCTATCCTCAAACTCCTTAAACCGCAATGTTGGCACGGTTTCGCCCTCTTGTGGGAAGAGCTGTTGCAGCAGACCTTTTTTGTGTTGTTGCAGCAGTTCTAACTTTTGCCGCTCGCCTGCTATCACTTCATCTAAGGACGAGAGGCAGGCAGCGATTTTTTGTTGTTCGGGGAGGGAGGGGAAGGGGATTTTTATTTTACTCATCACCCCGTTCATAAGTTTAGGATTGCCTACATATGACACATATTTCTTTGAAACAGCATTTATTAATTCGGCTACACACTTATTTGAATATCCTTCTTTGTTTATTAATACACCACAAACATTTGTGCAGTAAAATTTTCCTTTACGGAAATTTACATCACCCGCATTGGCTCCATCGGTTGTCCAAGTAATTGCATCTTCATAAAGGAAATCTTTGTAGTAACCAGCAAGACCATTATTTTTAGTTTGTGATGAATACACAGGATAAGGATTATCACTACTATATTCCTTTGACAATAAGTTCATAGGAAGGACATAACCTCTGGTAATCTCAAAAATTTCTCCAACTTCTTTCACCTCCCACTCCCCGCTGTGTTGAAATTCGGGGAAACGCAGGCGGGGGATTAGTTTATTTTCGTTGTTGTTACTCATGGGCTTTTGTTTTTTTGTTATTGCCTGAGCCGTTTCCTTCGACAGGCTCAGGAAACGGCTCAGGCAGCGGCTTTTTTTCTTCGGTGACTGAGCTTATTGTTTATCCGGTGGCTGAGCTTGTCGAAGCCACCGTTATATTGCCGCTGCCTTCGGCAAGCTCAGGCAGCGGCAGTGGCTCAGGCAGCGAGCTAATTTCATCTGGGTTATTTTCCCCGGTGACTGAGCTTATTGTTTCTCCGGTGGCTGAGCTTGTCGAAGCCACCGTTTTATCGCCTGCCGAAGCCACCGTTATATTACCGCTGCCTTCGACAAGCTCAGGCAGCGGCAGTGGCTCAGGCAGCGAGCTAATTTCATCTGGGTTATTTTCCCCGGTGACTGAG
Source organism: Chitinophagaceae bacterium (assembly GCA_046296295.1). GTDB lineage: Bacteria > Bacteroidota > Bacteroidia > Chitinophagales > Chitinophagaceae > UBA10646. The sequence goes on from JBKBLG010000003.1 coordinate 72,195, forward strand.
CTTATTGTTTCTCCGGTGGCTGAGCTTGTCGTTTCTTCGGTGACTGAGCTTATTGTTTCTCCGGTGACTGAGCTTATTGTTTCTCCGGTGGCTGAGCTTGTCTTTTGCTCGGTGGCTGAGCTTGTCTTTTGCTCGGTGGCTGAGCTTGTCGAAGCCACCGTTATATTGCCGCTGCCTTCGGCAAGCTCAGGCAGCGGCATAGGCTCAGGCAGCGGCATAGGCTCAGGCAGCGGCTTGGTATAACTCCTTGCAAGCTGTTTCAACAATTCATATTTGCCCCCTATAAGGGCTTCTTTCTTTTTTCTGCTCCAGCCCTGCACTTGCTTTTCTCTATAAAAAGCATCTTGTATCCGGTCAAAGAATTCATAATACACCAGTTTCACGGGCAAGTTTTTTTTGGTGTGGTTGGCACCTTCGCCTGCCTGATGTTGTACCAAGCGCAGTTCCAGATTTGTGGTGCTACCTGTATAGTAGCTTCCATCGGCACACTCTAATATATACATCCAACCACTACTCATACGCTTTTAGTCCTGATATTTCACGCCCTGCGGCTTTCTTTTTTAAAATGGGGATCAAATCTTCCATCAATGCCAGTTCGCTTTTGGTGCGTTCTTTCCAACCCAAATCTAAAGGGGCAAAGAGTTCACTTAATTTTTCGGCATCAAATATCATCCGGCTGATGATGGCATCGGTAAATTGTTGCAATGCGGAAATTTCTAACCCATTTTTGATGGCTATTTCCGCTAATTGTTGGGCGATTTTTTCGTCCTTAAATTTTTGATAGCCCTCTTTTATCTGTTGTTCATTCAGCGGCTTACCTGCTTCCAGGGTGTTGATGTAGTCAATGATGTCTCCCCTTTCTTCCATCAGATTGGCACTGCTGCTCAACACTCCAATTAATTGGTCGCGGGTCATTTTCTGCTTTTTGGCAGGGGTTTGGGTGTATTTGGCTATCAGGTTTATGATGTAATCATAATCCACCAATGCAGAAGCAAACAACACAAACTCAAAATCCAATTGCTGAATGCTTGGAGGGGCTTTGTCGCCTTCTTTTTGCTGAACTTCTTTGAGTTGCTTGGCAATTTCCAAATACGAACTGCGGAACGAACGCAATTGCTCTTCGGGCATCAATTCTTCAATTGTTGCTTTCTGCTCTTCGGTCAAATCGGTGTATTGGTCAAGTTGTGTTTTCAGGCGTTGCACTTCTTTAAATCGGTTGATAAATTCAGCTCGTGCCGCATCGCCTTTGAGGTTGTAAACCTCTTGTGGTTCTGCCACTATATTTTTGTCTTCCATCCACTTTTCCATTGCCTTTACTGCCTCTTGATATTTTTCAATCACTTTCGGAGCAGGGTCAACCAACCAAATTTCTTTGGCTCGTCCGGTATCTTCACCGCTAAATAGGCAATGGCTCTGTCCACTTCTTCTTGCTGTTGGCGGAAATCTAAAATGTTTCCGTAAGGCTTGGTGTCATTCAAAATACGGTTGGTTCGGCTGAAAGCCTGAATCAATCCGTGGTATTTCAAATTCTTGTCCACATACAAAGTATTCAGGTATTTGCTGTCAAAGCCGGTGAGCAACATGTCCACCACAATTACCAAATCAATTTTATTCTTGTGCGGATAGTCGGCATTGCTGAATTGCTGAAATTTGATGCGTTGCTGAACATCCTGGTAATACAAGTCGAATTCAGCAATGCTGTGGTTAGTGCCATATTGTTTATTGTAATCGCTGATAATGGCTTCCAGTGCCTTTTTCTTCTTTTCGGGTTCAACTTTGTTGTCGGCTTTTTCTTGTTGTAAATCTTCCTGTAATTGCTGCACGTCTCTGTCCCCTTCGGCAGGTGGAGAAAATACGCAGGCGATGTTTAGTTGAGACGCAATGCATTGCGTCTGTACATTTTTGAATAGTTCGTAATATTCAATGGCATCATTGATAGAAGCAGTTGCCAATAATGCGTTAAAGCGTTTGTTGTGCGTGGCAGCATCGTGTTTTTTCAGAATAGCATTTACAACAGCCTTTTTGTGTTCCGCACTTCCAACGCTTACATTTTTCTCAGGCTTGAAATAGTCGATATGAAAACGCAAAACGTTTCTATCTTCAATTGCGTGGGTGATGGTATAGGCATGGAGTTGTTTCTGGAAAATATCTTTGGTGGTTACATATGAACCAACAGTTCCGTCAATTTGCTTGTAGGTGGCATTGTCTTCAAATATAGGTGTACCGGTAAATCCAAACAACTGTGCCTTAGGGAAAAACTCTTTGATAGCTTTATGGTTTTCGCCAAACTGCGAACGATGGCACTCATCAAAAATGAAAACAATGCGTTTATCGCTAAGCGGTTGCAAGCGTTCCTTAAATGAGAGACGCGAAGCATCGCGTCTTTGCGGGTCTAAGGCCAACCCCAATTTTTGAATGGTAGTAACAATTACTTTGTTAGCGTAATCTTCCGAAAGCATTCGCCTTACAAGTGTTTCGGTATTGGTGTTTTCTTCCACGCAACCTTCCTGAAACTTGTTGAACTCCTCACGAGTTTGTCTGTCCAGGTCTTTGCGGTCAACCACGAACAAACATTTTTCAATATTTGGATTGTCTTTGAGCAGGGTTGATGCCTTGAAAGATGTCAGCGTTTTTCCGCTTCCCGTAGTATGCCAAATGTAACCGTTGCCTCTGTTTTGCTGAATACAATCTACAATGGCTTTTACGGCATAAATCTGGTAGGGTCGCATCACCATCAACTTTTGTTCACTTGCCACCAATACCATGTATTTACTGATCATCTCAGCCAGTGTGCATTTGCTCAAAAACTTTTCGGCAAAGTCGTCTAAGTGAGTAATTTTTTTATTGTCCTCACTTGCAAATTGATAAACAGGTAAAAATTGTTCGTCAGCATTAAAACTGAAATGTGCAGCGTTGTTATTGGCAAAATAATAGGTATTGGTGCGGTTGCTCACAATAAAGAGCTGCATAAAACAAAGCAATGAATTGGTATAGCCATTTCCCGGGTCGCTTTTATAGTCCACAATTTGCTGCATAGCTTTTCGTGGGCTTACTTCAAGCGTTTTCAATTCTATCTGAACAATAGGAATTCCGTTAATCAATAAAATCACATCGTAACAGTGGTTGCTGTTTTCTGTATTTATCCGAAGTTGATTAATAACTTCAAACTCGTTTTTGCACCAGTCTTTTATGTTTACCAGTGTGTAATGCAAAGGCGTTCCGTCCTCACGGATAAAAGTGTTTATTTCACGTAATCTTTTTGAAGATGCAAAAACGTCTGAATTGATAATCTCGTCACGCAGTCTTGCAAATTCAGCGTCAGTCAGGATAACTCTGTTGAGTGCCTGAAATTTTTCACGGAAATTCTTTTCCAATGAAGCCTTATTTCGAATATCTGCCCTGTAAGAATACTTCAGGTCAATGAGTTTTTCTAGAAGCCTATCTTCTATTGCTACTTCTTTCATGATCAATTATAATTAATCCAAATATAGTTAGGCCATTTGTACTAAAAAAAATGCATATAACATCAATTAAGAACTAGGATTTATTTACTTGCCATAGAAGATACAACTACCTTACGGTAAAAGTGGCGCAAACTACTACCTATTTCTTTGGCCGAAAGCTTTTCATTTAAAGTATTAACCAATTTGTTCAACGCCTTATTTTTATTTATTTGATTGGTAAGATTGCTGTAATAGTTGAGCAATAAACTTTATACTTGCAATCGAATAAAATAATCATCTTTTGCTTTAGCTGGGTATTTCTAATACAACCTTACTCAGGGCTGCTATGAATAAAAAAAGCACCTGCTCATCGTTCTTAGCTGCATTAGCAATAGTGGTATAAAAGCTAAATATAAAATTGGGGGTTGCGCTCATCCATTTCAAAATAAATGTACCTGCATTTAAGCAATTTATATCTTGCTCATTGATTGGTTCATTGAAGTACTGAGCTTATAATTAGGGCATTGTAACACTACATTATTGGCTTTTGCATAATCTTATTTTGCCGTTAATTGGCAGGATGCTACTTCAGTAATAGCTTAACCCATTGCATGAGCAGCAAATACTGCGAATAAAAGCGAACACAAGCGTACTTTCATGATTATTTTTTCAAACATACTTGAAGGCATATAATAAAAAAGTTCTACAATATGTAGAACTTTTTTATTAGGCTAATACTAATTCATTCTTTTCGTGCTCTATACTCGGCTGTTGATTTGTTAATACATCGTGGGGTATTTCTATTTGTGCTAACAACTTATCTTCTAGTACTTGAGCATAAGTTTCAAAGTATGTAATCACATCTTCACGAATATTTCTACTCAACCAACGAAAACCACCCGGCAGTTGGTCTAGCACTTCTCTATCTTCTAAATATTCGAGGTTATGAATATCGCTTGGCGTTAAGCTTAGTGCTTGTAACTTGCTAATTAAAAGATCTACGGGAGCATTCGTAACCCCGCAATAATCTTGTGCCAACTCAGTCCATTCACCAATGCCTGAATGTGCTCTTTCTAAAATTTCTTGCTCCGTTAAATTGGTTACTACTTGCAACAAGTTACCGCAATTACAAGCACCATGGTGCCCCCATGCGTATGTAGCCCCATTCCTCAAACGTTGAGCTGTGGTTCGAAGTGCTGTTATTAAAGCCATATTGGGTTGAGCCATAGCATTATTTTTAGTGTATTAATTACAACTCCGATTGCAGTTGGTTCAATCAGAATGTTTAAAATAAAAACTGTTGCAACATTGCCCTTGTGTTGTATAAAATTTAGTGTAGAAAGTGGCTATGTGCTTCCACATTTACCTTAAGTTATCGAAAAAAAAACCGACCCTGAGGGTCGGTTAGAAAATGATAATATTTATATAAATATTAGTTGGCAATGAATGTAAATGATGGCACCGTACTTGGGGCTACCGGATTGCGGTACACAAAAGTGTACGACTTGCCCGCTTGCAAAGTTTGTGTTGCAGTGCTAATGATGCCTGTTGCCCCACTAGTACCCGGTGTACGAGCTTCAATGGTAAATGAGCCGCCATCTATATTAATGTAATCGGCTACCGATGGGGTACTGAAATGATCGTTAAAACTACGGTTGTTTGATAATGTTACGGTAGTTGCGGGTGTGGTAAAATTAACGGTACCGGCGGTAGTTCCAAGGTGTAGCATATTCATCTTAGCCTTGCCACTCGCAGGTGTTGGATCGTCGGTTAAATAGCTTGTTTTAACCTTGTTCAGACTATCGGCCAATACAATGGTATAAAAACCGTTTGCAGGTACTGTTAAATTGGTATTGAGCACATCGGTATTAGCTGTAGTGGAGCGAATGAGTACCCCTAGTGTTCCGGCATTTACTTCTATGTAAGTACTTCCTAAACCGTAAGCACTAATATTGGCAACACTTGTTCCACCAAACTTAACATCTAGTGCCCCACCATTGGGAACACCGTTAATAACTCTGATGAAAGACTTACCTGTAATAGTAACTCCATCTGTATTTTTTGAGCAGGCTGTGAAACTTAAGGTGAATGCAACAACTACAAGGGCCGATAATAACTTGTTCATGGGTTTTGATTTTAAAAGGGTTGTAAAAGTATTGTTTGCCGCACTATTGGCCAATCTACGTACCAACAACAGTTAAGCCAACTTAACAAGCTGCTAAAGCTTATTAACCATTACGAATTTAACACATAAGGCTCGCCGATTGCGAGCCTTATGTGTTGCATTATAATAACGTACCTTACGGTAAATAATAACGCTATCATCTGATACACTATTCGCTTGCTAAAAACGGATAGGTATAATCTGTTGGAGGATTGAATGTTTCTTTAATAGTTCTAGCACTCAACCAACGATATAAGTTAAGCATACTACCCGCTTTATCGTTGGTTCCGCTGGCACGAGCACCACCAAAAGGTTGTTGCCCAACTACCGCACCGGTGGGTTTATCATTAATATAAAAGTTACCTGCTGCATTACGTAAGCGGTGTGTTGCTAATGCAACAGCAGCTCTATCGGTGGCAATAATACTACCGGTTAAAGCGTAGGGACTAGTAGTATCTACCAAATCTAACACACCTTCAAAATCGGTAGCATCATATACATAGATGGTTAGTACCGGACCAAAAATTTCTTCGCACATGGTTACAAATTTCGGGTCGCGAGTTTCAATAATGGTAGGAGCAATGAAGTAGCCTTCTTTTTTGCTATAGGTACCTCCTGCAATAATGGTTGCTTTACGACTTGCTTTAGCTGCTTCAATGTACTTTACAATGCTGCTGTACGCCTTTTCATCGATCACAGCATTAATGAAGTTGCCAAAATCTTCTACCGTACCCATTTTCATACTGGCTACTTGATCTAATAACTTTTTCTTTATTTGTTCGGCAATATTCGATGGTAAGTATGCTCTGCTAGCAGCACTACATTTTTGTCCTTGATATTCAAAAGCACCACGAGCCAAGGCTGTTGCCACCACATCGGGGTTGGCACTGCTATGGGCTACTACAAAATCTTTACCGCCAGTTTCGCCAACAATACGAGGGTACGACTTGTAATTGCTAATATTGTCGCCTATGGTTTTCCACATGCTATTGAATACGCCTGTACTGCCTGTAAAATGAACTCCGGCAAATAATGGATGACTCAAACACACCTTACCTACAGTTGGGCCACTTACATACACCAAATTAATAACACCATCGGGTAAGCCAGCCTCTTTCAAAATTCGCATGAACATTTGTGCACTGTATATCTGCGTGTTTGCAGGCTTCCATACTACCACATTACCGCACATGGCTGCACTTGTAGGTAAGTTGCCGCCAATAGCTGTAAAGTTGAAAGGTGTTATTGCCAATACAAAACCTTCTAGCGGACGCCACTCCATACGGTTGTGCATACCAGGAGCACTAACAGGTTGTTGCTTATAAATTTCACTTAAAAAATGCACATTAAACCGTAAAAAATCTATGAGTTCACAAGCGCTATCTATTTCGGCTTGATAAGCATTTTTGCTTTGCCCTAACATAGTGGTACCGTTCATATAAGCACGATACTTTGTAGCAATTAAGTCGGCCGCTTTTAAAAAAATATGGGCACGCTCTTCCCAAGGCATATCGGCCCAAGCTTGTTTTGCTTTTAACGCTGCATCTATTGCTTGTTGCACATGCTTTTCTTCGCCGGCGTTAAAATAACCTAATGTGCAACTTAGTTCGTGCGGAGGATGTATAGCAACTTTTTTATCGGTACGTACTTGCTTTCCTCCAATGTACATAGGTATGTCTATTGGCTTTTTTTTAAGTTCGGCAAGCGTTTTTTGTAAAGTAGCCCTTTCGGCACTTCCCGGAGCATATTGTAATACTGGCTCGTTAACGGGCATGGGATAGTTAAAGTATCCGTAATTCATGCGATAAAAATTTGTACAAAGTAACGATGTAAGTACATACAAACAGCGTTTGCCTTTTACCGTAAGGTACTTATCGTCTACTTTAAATTTATGCTATTATATTGCCGCTGTATGTGGCAACAAATACGATACTTCTGTTGGTTTTGGTATACCCTGATATGTAAGGCGGTGTACATAGTTATACAACGCCGCAAAGAAACCAAGCGGGCTTACAAGATGATTGCTGCTATGGAAGCGAGGTTTAAAGGAAAGTTTAACCCTGCTACCAAACGAAAAATAGCGGTTAGCCATGGTATATACAACCCAATGATTTGTGATACTTTTTGTGCACTACAACAAAGGGTTACCAGCATTGAAGAACGTGAACGTTACATTTTGTACTTTACTTGTAGTTCTCTGTTCGACGATTTTACGGATTATCATACCATTACAAAGGAACAACTGAAAGCGATTTCGTTTGATGCAGAAAATTATTGTGCAACAAGCTTTGATGAACGTGTTTTTCAGTATTGCCATTTAGCATTGAAACAATTTGTTGCCAATAAAGCCGCTTACCTTAAAGTAACAGAACGCTTGTACGAAGCACAACTGTTTAGTCAGCACCAATATAACAGCCAACTCGATGATAATACCATTGAGGCTATTACGTTTGCAAAAGGCGGTAACTCGGTATTGCTTTGTAGTTACTACTTAGATACACCTGTATCAGATGCCGAAGCACAGTGTTGGTATACCATTGGAACCATTATACAACTTACCAACGACCTTTATGATATATGGAAAGATCTGCAAGATAACATTGCAACTTTACCTAATAGAATGACCAATGCCTATGCTTTTGAAGGTTATTTTCTACAACGTATTGAAGCCATGAAAAAAGCAATTGCAGCACTACCTTACGGTAAAAAACAAAAACAACAGTTTAGCTTAGCCATGGCCGGTATTTATTCGTTTGGACTGATTGCTATAGAACAGCTCAAACATATTCAAGGCGATGCACTACAGCTACCTGCACTGAACAGCTTACCACGCAAAGCCTTAATTGTTGATATGGAAAAAATTCGAAATCTAAAAAAATGGTTCAAATATGTGTATCAACATGCTTACAGTACCTAGTATTTGTGTTGGTAAATGTTATTAGTAATACCCAGCGTACGTTTTAGAAAATAACCCCAAGAAACCCTCAATACGCCCAAACCATACTTAACACTTCTTCTGAAGTTAATACTACTTGCCTCTTCAAAGTATTTGGTTGGGCAAGTTACTTCGGCAATTTCAAAGCCTGCATCGAAAATTTGGGCAATCATTTCATTATCAAAAACAAAGTCATCGTTATTGCGTTCATAGTCAATTTTTTTCAAAACCGCGGCACTGAAAGCTCTATAACCGGTATGATACTCACTCAGTTTTTGCCCCATCAGTAAGTTTTGTGTAAGAGTAAGAACACGATTAGCCACGTATTTATACAAAGGCATACCACCCTTTAAAGCACCTTTACCAAGAATACGACTACCAAACACAACGGGATACAAATCGTTCGCAATTATACTGCACATAGCATGTATTAACTTGGGTGTATATTGATAATCGGGGTGTAGCATTACTACAATATCGGCATTGAGCTCTAAGGCTTTATTGTAACAACTTTTTTGGTTACCACCATACCCACGGTTGTTAGCATGTTTGATGATGTGCTTAATACCAACTGCCTGAGCTACTTCAATAGTATTATCAGGACTATTATCATCAACAAGAATCACATCATCTACGATATCGAAAGGAATTTCATTATATGTAATTTGTAATGTTTTAGCTGCATTATACGCAGGTAAAACAACTACAATTTTTTTGCCTAAAAACATGCTGTTGCTATTTGGTAATACAGTTGATGCGGCTAAAATAGAAGTTTATCGGCAAACTGCTCATGGTTCAATAGAAGGATTGGTAATAGTTGCGGTAAACTCGCCACGTTCACGCTGTTGAAACACAATATCCCAATTGCCTTTATAACGTAATACCGAAGGTATCAACATTCCGCCCACCTCCATCATTTTCACTTCCATTTGCACATCAAAATCGTACACACCAGCTTTGTAACTTAACCGATAATTACGAGCCAACACACGCATATCTTTAGGATCAAACCAAGTAGCCATTTCATCAACTACCATGTTTTCACCTTTGCTAGAACCATCTTTTGGCGTAATTGTGAATAAATACACCCACTTACCTTCGTACTCAATATAATCTAATCGGTAACTATAATACTTGTGAGCTCTTTCATCGTATACATCAAGCTTATCGCCAATAAAAGGAATGCCAGGTATTTTTTTTCCAGGATTAAAGAACAACATTTTTAGTTGCTCCCGATGCTTATCTAAGCCTTTTTTATTGTTAGTAGTAATAGCATTACCCTTTATAATGTTATCCTCACCACAAATGGTGCCCTTGGTGAAAAACAAGCTAGCGTAGAGTTTTGCTGTGGTATAATTATAGTCGCCCTTACGGGTAAAAAAATCACCGCTAACCTGTCTGTTCTCTTCGGTCATGCTACGGCAACCCTGCTTACGTGTTTGCTTTGTTTTGCTTTGATACGATGCTATGATGTTGCCTTTTTTGTCACGCATTAAAATGGTATTGTAAGCCGAATAATTGATGATCCTGAGGTTCTTAAACGCCTTATAGAAAGTAGTATCGTTCTTTATGCGTTCAAGAATATCTTTATAGTTTTCGTTACTTCTCAATATAACATGTGGCAGATGAAGATTGGTAGCATCCCAAATAACAGTGGTGTCTTGTGCACTGCTTTTAAAAGCACCTAAGCACAACACACCACACCATATTGCAAGTAATAATCGCATTATTTCGCCAAAATCATTTTATAATCTACACGAATCTTACCCTTGCTAATATCATTAAGTTTTCCTTGAATGAGTTTCTTTTTAAGCGGCTTCATGTAATCTATAAAAAGCTTCCCTTCTAAATGATCGTATTCATGCAAGATCACACGGGCGGTAATACCGCTAAAAGTAGATTCTTGTGGCTCAAATTTTTCGTTCAAATAGGTAAGTGTTACTGTATCTAAACGCGTTACATCTTCTCTAATTTTAGGGATACTTAAGCAACCTTCGTTATAACTCCATTCTTTACCTGTAAGGGATACAATTTTAGGGTTAATGAATACTTGCTTAATTCCGGGCTTATCAGGATAGCCATGTTCTTCATCGTCGGTTTCTAGATTTTCAAATATTTGGGCACTATCCATCACGAACAGGCGTATGCTTTTGTTGACTTGTGGTGCTGCCAAACCTACACCATTACTAGCATACATCGTTTCCCACATATTAGCAATGAGCTTTTCAAGGTCGGGATAATTAGCATCTATATTTTCGGCTACTTTACGCAACACAGGAGATCCGTAGGCTACAATTGGTAAGATCATGATTGTGATATCAAAATTGAAATACAAAAGTAAAAAACCTCGCCGGCTGTACCAACGAGGTTTTGGATGTTTGTGATTCGGATTGGATTCGAACCAATGACCTACTGCTTAGAAGGCAGTTGCTCTATCCAGCTGAGCTACCGAACCGGCTTTTGCGGCGGCGAAAATAAGGCTTACACCCTTTTCTGCCAAAAAGCTCCTCTATTTTTTGCAGCACCTTGCGGTAAATATTTACCGTAAGGTACGCTTACAAGTAACCTAAGATTTTGAGCATACTTTGAGCACTTTGCTCGCGGGCATACACCCAATCTATCAATTTACCATTTTTATCATACTCTACAATAATGTGTTTCGGACTAGGTATTAAACAGTGCTTTATACCACCGTAACCACTAATTTGATCTTGATAAGCTCCTGTATGGAAAAAGCCCACGTACAATGGTTCTTTATCGGCAGGTGGTATTGGATCGGCTTCTACTTCTTTACCCTTGGCACGAAGCTTACGCACCAAATCTTCATCGATAGTAGTGCTATTAGAAGAGGTTAGTTTGGGTAGAAACACCTCGTTAATATGCTCTTCACTATCGTAATAATCGTGGCTATCGCAGGTAATACCCCCTAGCACAACGCGATGATACTCGTTATTCCATTTGTTAATAGGAAGCATCAAAAACTTTTCGCCGATACCCCATGTATCGGGCAAGGTGGTGATGAAAGATGAATCAATCATGTACCAGCATTCTCTATCGTTTTGTACTTTTTGGCCAATAACACTGTAAATGTGTGCCATACTTTCACCTACTGTGAAACTGCCAAATTCTGTATAAATATTGGGCATAGGCACATTGGCTTTCTTGCATACTTTTTTGATATTACCTACAATTTCATTGATCATGAAAGCGTAATCGTACTCAAAGCCAAGCGAGTGCTTGATTGGGAACCCGCCACCGATATTAATGCTATCTAACTCAGGACAAATTTTCTTAAGCTGACAATACAGGTTAATGATTTTGTTTAACTCGCTCCAATAGTAAATGTCATCTTTAATACCCTTGTTCAAAAAAATATGGAGCATTTTTAATTGAAAGCGTTCTTCATTGCCTTCTATATGATCAACATAAAACTCAAGAATATCTTTTGCTCTAATACCGAGGCGTGAAGTATAAAACGGGAAGGTAGGTTCTTCTTCTGCAGCTACACGTATACCTAACTTAAAAGGTTGCTTTACAGAACGTTTGTAAGCTTGTAATTCTTCTTTATTGTCTAGTACCGGAATTACATTTCTGAAGCCACTGTTAATAAGCTTAGCAATACGGCTGGTATAACCTTTTTGCTTATAGCCATTGCAGATAATATTGATGTCTTTATTAATCTTTCTTCGTTGGTAGAGGCGATTAATAATTTCAATATCGTAAGCATAACTCGTTTCTAAGTGTATGTCGTGCTTGAGGGCTTCTTCTACCACAAAGCTAAAGTGGCTGCTCTTAGTACAGTAACAGTAAAAGTACTTACCATCGTACTTATGCTTTTTCATGGCATCGGCAAACATTTTTTTGGCCTTATTGATCTGCATACCAATTTTAGGTAAGTAGGTTAGCTTCATGGGCGTACCATACTTATCTATCAGGGCCTTAATGTTTAAACCATTGAACTGCAAATAGCCATCGCTATTGATTTCAAAACCTTCCTGAGGGAAGTGGAAAGTTTGTTTCACCAAATCGGTGTAAGAGTTGTTCATCCTCTTTCTAGTAAATGATTGTGATAGAAGGTGGTTTGGGCAGCAAAAATAAGTTTTACTACTATTCAACTAAAAAACGGTGTTCTAGCAGAACACCGTTTATAATAACATTTACCTAAAATGGTAACCTCTATTTAACGCTTGCAATCAAAGCTTTGAAGCTTGCTGGGTTGTTCATCGCTAAATCAGCTAATACTTTACGGTTCAACTCAATACCTTTTTTGCTTAAAGCATTGATAAATTGGCTGTAAGTTATACCCTCTTCACGAACACCCGCATTGATACGAGCAATCCAAAGTTGGCGATATTCACGCTTCTTTAGCTTACGACCAACGTAAGCATATGTTTGACCTTTTTCAACTACGTTTTTGGCAACCGTATATACATTTTTACGCTTACCATAGAAACCTTTAGCCTGCTCAAGTACTCTTTTACGGCGTGCACGTGAGGCAACAGCATTTTTAGAACGTGGCATACTTTAATTTATTTGAACTCCAGCAGTACTGAAGTAATGTTAGAAATTTGATGTGAAATGAAAATTTGATTACTTCAAACGTAACAAACGCATTACGAAATCCTGGTTTGGCGCAGCAACCACACCCTTGATGCTAAGGGCACGCTTACGCTTGGTAGATTTCTTAGTTAAAATGTGGCGCTTGAAAGACTTCTGAAATGTGATTTTGCCTGTGCCCGTTACTTTAAAACGCTTTTTGGCACTACTGTTTGTTTTTACTTTTGGCATTGTATAATCTGTTACGATTACTCTCTGCTGGCGGCACTGCACGGGCAGTACACTTGTTGAGCCTTACGAGAAATGGGTTGCAAAAGTAAGTATCCTATACAAAAATTCAAAAAAAACAACTCAAATCATTGTAATTACCCTATACCAAGTGCAAGTTTTTGACTTTTAGTAAGCTTTTGAACCACTAATTGATAGCTCTCAGTAATTAATAATTGCCACTCCCTTACGGTAAATGACTGTAACTGCTCAATGTGTATCCACTGGCCACGGGCAAAATATGGTGCCTGTGTAACACCGTTGTATTGTGTAAGCTCATCGAACTTTTCAGGGTTGCACTTAAGCGATACACTACAAGGCATATCCGGATCGGTAATACAAAAAATTTTACCAGCTACCGTGTAGGCTATATGATGTTCAAACTTTATACTAGTAGCTGTTGCCGGTAATTGCAAACAAATTGTTGCTAAAAAATCTTGCATATCCATAATTACATGTCCAAGTATTTACCGTAAGGCATAATCATTTACCGCAAGGTATATATGTTTTCCCAATAGTATAAACTGCGTTCCCGATTGTATAAATGTATTGCCTTACGGCAAATGATTTTTGCGGCAGAAAATAACTATATATGAAACTGATACAAACCATCGCTTGGATAAGCACAAGTTTTTTGTTCGGGAATGCCATGGCGCAACAGCAAGCTATTGATACGTTAGAACAAGACCCCAAAAAAGTAATAGATGTTACAGTAGTGGGTCGCAAAAGCAGAAGCGATATACATCAACTACCTGAAATTGTGGGTACCGATATTATGGCGGGTAAGAAAAACTCGTTGGTAGTAATGGATAATGTGAATGGTAACATTGTTACTAATAACATGCGGCAAGTACTTGCCAAAGTACCAGGCATACATATTTGGGAAAGTGATGGCAGTGGTATTCAAATTGGCATTGCTGCTCGCGGGTTGAGCCCTAACCGCAGTTGGGAGTTTAACACCCGACAAAATGGATATGATATTTCAAGCGACCCTTTTGGATACCCTGAGGCATATTATACGCCTCAATTACAATCGGTTCAAAGAATACAAATAGTACGTGGTGCAGGGGCTTTACAATACGGCCCACAGTTTGGCGGCTTAGTCAATTTTATTTTGCGTAACGGCAGTGATATTCAAAAGTCTTTTCAATTTGAAACACAAAATACTGTTGGCAGTTTTGGGTTAGTGAACACTTACAATGCAGTGGGTGGAAATACCAACAAAATACATTATTACGCTTTTTACGACCAACGCAACGCCGATGGTTGGCGAGAAAATAGTCGTTACAAAGTAAAAACAGGGTTTGCCTCGTTTAATTATCAAGCTACCAACAAACTAAAGCTAGGTTTTGAATATACTAACTTTTATATGATTAGTCAGCAACCGGGCGGCTTAACTGACGCACAGTTTAACAACAATGCACGCCAAAGTTTCAGAAGCCGCAACTGGTTTAATAATGTTTGGAACATTGGCACTGTTACCGCCGACTATCAATTTAACAACAACACATTGCTTCAAATAAAAGCTTTTGGTATGTGGGCCGAACGCAACAGCATAGGTTTTACACAAAACGTACTAATTGCAGATACTATTAACGCAGCCACACGCCAATACAACAACCGAGTTGTTGATGTTGATAACTACAAAAATTACGGTATGGAAGCACGCTTTATCACTCAATTCAATGTAGGTGCTTGGAGTAATAATGTAAGTACAGGAGTTCGATACTTCAATGGTAGCACGTACCGTTATCGTAATGGCAGAGGCGATGTTGGTAATAACTTTAATCTAACATTATTAAGTCCATACACGCAAGATTTAGATTTAACTACAAGTAATGTTGCAGTGTTTGTTGAGAACATGTTTAGTTACAGGCAACTCCGCATTATTCCTGGTGTACGCTTCGAAACTATTGGTAATACTGTGGGAGGACAGATAAATGTTACCAATGGTAATATTGTGCCAGTAATTACACAAAGCAAAAAAAGAACCTTTTTATTAGCGGGTATTGGTGCCGAATACCACATTAAATACACAGAATTGTATGCCAATATTAGTGAGGCATATCGCCCTGCATTATTTAGTGATTTAACAGGTACGCCCACCTTAGATGTGATAGACCAAAATTTGAAAGATGCTAAAGGTTACAATGCCGATTTAGGTTATCGCGGCAAGGTGAAAGATTATTTATTTTTTGATATTGGTATCTTTTACTTACAATACAATAACCGTATTGGCACACTTGCAATGCAAGATGCGAATGGTAACTTCTACAACTTTAGAACCAACGTTGGCAACAGTGTAAGTAAGGGTACAGAATTTTTGATAGAGTTTAACCCTGTAAGAGCCTTTGTAAAAAATACAACTTGGGGCAGTGTTGGTGTATTTGTAAGTGGTACCTATACCGATGCTCGTTACAATAATTTTAGTACAAGTAGCCGCCAAGGTAACAGTATTGTTAAAACAGACTTTAACAACAAACGAGTAGAAAATGCCCCGCAATGGATTGTTCGCAGTGGTATTAATTATTACTACAAAGGCTTAACCATTACTACACAATGGAGCTATGTAAGCAGCGCATTTAGCGATGCTACTAATACACTAACACCAACTGCTAATGGTCAAAACGGATTAATACCAAGTTATCATGTAGCAGATATGAGCGCCACTTATAAGTTTTTAGAAAAATTTAATATTAAAGCAGGTATTAACAACGCAACAGATGCAAGATACTTTACTAGAAGGGCAGGCGGCTACCCTGGCCCAGGTTTGTTACCTGCCGATGCTCGAAATGTGTACATTAGTGTAGGGGCAATACTGTAAAACAATTTATAATCAATAAAATTATGAGTGCCGCAATATTGCGGCACTCATTTTTAGTATAACAAAATACCTTACGGTAAATATTTACGCAAGTGTTGCAAGCTTAGCCACTAATAATGGCACTCCTTCTGTAGCAGGCATTTCAATAGTTTGTACATGTACCCCATCTACAGCAGGTATTTTCTTATCTACTACAAAAATGGGTGTACCAGGTTGTACATAGTACAATAACCCCGCAGCCGGATACACAACTAAAGATGTACCAATTACAACAACAATATCTGCCATACTTACTAAAGTTGCAGCCGTATCAATCAACGGCACTGGTTCTTCAAACCAAACTATTGCAGGTCTAAGTTGGTGCCCATCCGGAGCTAAATCGCCTATATTTATATCACCTGATATTGGATACAAAATAGATGCATTCGCTTCGCTGCGCATTTTCAAAATTTCGCCATGCAAATGCAATACTTTTTTACTCCCAGCACGTTCATGTAAGTCATCAACATTTTGCGTTACAATAAAAACATCAAACCATTTTTCGAGTTCCACCAAGGCACGATGTGCTGCATTAGGCTGTGCTTCTAATACTGCCTTGCGACGCATGTTGTAAAAGTTTAACACCAACTGCGGATGCTTGTGCCAAGCTCTTGGAGTAGCTACATCTTCAATAGCGTAACCTTCCCATAATCCATCACTATCACGAAAAGTTCTTAAACCGCTTTCCGCACTAATACCTGCACCTGTTAATACCACTATTTTTTTTCGTGGTTTTGCTTGTTCTTTTTCCATACGAATAGCAAGATACCAACAATCAACAGTATTGGGCGTAAACTGCCAGTAATTATGTAACAACTTCAACCACAGCCCAACCATCGCTAAGAGCTTGTTGAAATGTTATTGTATAAGAGGTTTCGCTATTGGCAAATACAATAGGTTCATAATTATTAAAATGAATTTTACTGTAGATAGATGGTGCTGCTCAGTGCTTTAAAGTTCATGTAGCTAAGTGATATGCATTATCAATTGCTTCTATTTCTTTTTGCAGGGCGATGAGATCACTCATATTAGCAGCCTGGAGTTGTAGTTATTACTATCGAGCCTTTAAATGCAATTGAGCTTGTACTTTGTTTTTTGCGTGATGGCAAGTGGTAGTAACATCGCTACTTGTTACCTGCTTTTCTACCCAACCCATTGCCTTTGACTCCATTGGTAAGCGCAACACATCAAAAAGCTGTATAGGTACTTTTACTGTTAGTGTAACACTTGCTGCATTGTTGGTATTACTACTTTTTACTTCACTAGCCACATAAACACCTACAATATTTAGTTGTTCGTTAAGTCATTGTTGCTATGTATTAACAGATGTTACACCAGCCTTCATATGTGCTTGGTGCAACCCTAAATACAACACAATTCAGCATAAACGAACTGTAAAACCACAGACAAAATGTCAACACCTTCGCAAAAAAAAGTGCTGCAATGTTACTCACAAGCTAAAACAAATTGCAGCACATTTTATTTACCCCAACCGCACCTTAACCAAACCACCACCCTTACGACTGGGCGAATGAACTTTTAGACAAAAACGGACTGAACAACCGTATTAAAATTTAACTTTGATAACAAATAAATTAATTGATAGAATTGAACGAAGAAATACAACAAAACAAGCAAGTAAAATCTAAACAACGTGTGGCCGACCACGGTGAAGTTTTTACAAACCAACGTGAAGTAAACGCTATGCTTGACCTTGTGAAACACGAAACCGAACGCATTGATAGCCGTTTCCTTGAACCTGCTTGCGGTAACGGAAACTTCCTTGCCGAAGTGCTTAACAGAAAACTAAACGTAGTAGAACATAAATACTGCCACACACAAATTGAGTGGGAACGTTACGCTGTGCTTGCTGTGTGTAACATATACGGTGTTGATATTTTGGAAGACAATGCCGAAGAATGTCGCCAACGTTTGTTCAACATTTTTAAAGAACGCTACAACGCTTTGTTTGCCAACAAATGCAAACCCGAAGTGTTGCGTAGCGTGAACTTTCTACTACACCGAAACATTTTATGGGGCGATGCTTTAGACTTTACCAATCCGCAAACAAAACAACCCATTATTTTTAGCGAATGGAGTGCCGTTAACGGAAACATGCTAAAACGCAGGGATTATATGTTTAAATTTTTAGTAGAGAAAACGCATCAGTTTTCACTATTCAATGACGAAGGTAATGCCGCAGCCATTGACGAACCTGTAAAAGATTTTCCTTTGGTGCATTTTTTACAATTGTCTGAGGCAGAATTTGCAGAATTAAAGGATAAGCAGGATGAATAAATTCGATGAAATAACTTACAAAATAAATGGCTGTGCTATGAAAGTGCATAATACACTTGGCAACGGTTTTCAAGAAGTAATTTATCAGCGTTGTTTGGCTATTGAACTCGAAAGAGCAGGTTTAAGCTTTGCAAGAGAGGTTGAACAGGATATTTTTTACGATGGCATTCATGTAGGTACTCGAAGAGCAGATTTTATTGTTGAAAATGACATTGTTGTTGAACTTAAGGCAGTCATTAACTTAGAAGATGTGCATTTGGCTCAAGCTAAAAACTATTTAGTAGCATACGATAAACCTATTGGACTCTTAATCAATTTTGGTTCAACGAGTTTACAAATCAAAAAAGTGTTCAATAAAAAGTATAACCTGAATCCTGAAAAAAATCAAAAAAATCAGAATCAAGATTTGCACGCTTTAAATATGAACAAGATGATTAAAGATAAAGAATCCTGTGAATCCTCTAATCAAAACAATCCTGATTCTGACAGATGATTCAGACAAATTATAACCCCGATGTGCTTACTTGCTTGGCTAACCTAAGCAACGATGAAGTATTTACGCCACCCAACTTGGTGAATGATATGTTGGACTTGCTCCCCGCAGAATTGTGGAGCAACCCCGATGCTAAGTTTTTAGACCCCGTGTGCAAAAGCGGTGTGTTTTTGCGTGAAATGGCAAAGCGACTGATGAAGGGTTTGGAAACCAAAATACCCGATAAACAACAACGCATTAACCACATTTTTAGCCAACAATTGTATGGCATTGCCATTACCGAACTGACAAGTTTATTAAGCCGTAGAAGTGTGTATTGCAGCAAAACCGCCAACGGTAAATACAGTATTTGCGAAACCTTTGATAACGAGCAAGGCAACATACGGTATGAACGTATGCAACACACTCGGCATCCTTCCACAGGCTCAGGAGGAAAATGTACCTATTGCGGTGCAAGCCAAGAAGTGTACGACCGTGGCGAGGATGCCGAAACCTACGCTTACAATTTTATTCACACAGAAAACCCTGAAAAAATATTTAATATGAAATTTGATGTTATTATAGGAAACCCACCTTATCAGTTGAATGACGGGGGGAATCAATCTAGTGCTGTTCCTATCTATCATAAATTTATTCAACAAGCTAAAAAACTTAATCCTAAATATTTATCAATGATTATTCCATCTCGTTGGTTCTCTGGAGGAAGAGGTCTTGATGATTTTAGAGATGAAATGTTGAATGATAATCGAATCAGGGTCATTCATGATTTTACTTCAAGCTCTGATTGTTTCCCAGGAGTTGAAATAAAGGGCGGTGTTTGTTATTTTTTATGGGAGCGTGATTCAACGGGGATTTGTTCAGTTTATGAACACAATGGAGCGGAAGTTACTATTTCAAAAAGACCTTTACTTGAGCAAGGAGCAGAAACCTTTATTAGGCACAGTAAAGCAATTTCTATTCTAAAAAAAGTTCAAGAAAAAAAAGAGAAGAGTTTTAGTGAGATATTACAAGGTGGTCGCTTTTTTGGGTTTCATACGAGCGTAAAGTGGAAAAATAAAACCCAAGGGTCAATACAGACTGCTGATGGTAAAAGTACATTTCCGATACAGTCAACTCAATCTGAAGGGTTTAATGTTAAAGTTTATATAGCTCATGGATTTTGTTGGATTGAAAAATCCAATATTGTAAAAAGTCAAGAGTTTGTTAATCAATTCAAAGTAATTATTCCACGCTCTGGTAATCCAGGAAGCACAATTTTAGGCAAACCCAAAATTTCAGAACCAAATTCTTGTAGTTCAAATACATATGTTGTAGCAACTTTACCATTAACCAATAATCAAGAAAATTATGCCAATAATGTAGTTTCATATTTGCATTCAAAGTTTTTGAGATTTTTAGTTTATTTAAAAACAAGTACACAGGACGTACCGCCAAAAGCATACTTTTTCGTTCCGATGCAAGACTTCGCCGAACCCTGGACAGACGAAAAACTTTACAAAAAATACGGATTAACAGAGGAGGAGATTGCTTTTATAGAAAGTATGATACGGCCAATGTCTGAAGCAGGATTTTCGGGATTAGGAGATGAGCAGGATTCGGAAATTGGCAATGCTTATGAAAACGAATAAACTATCCTGCCAACCTCAAATGTCTGAAGCAGGATTTTCGGGATTAGGGGATGAGCAGGATTCGGAAATTGGCAATGCTTATGAAAATGAATAAACAATTCTGTCAATCCTAAAATCAAGAAAATCCTGATGCAGACGATGAGTAAAAATGTCAGAAGCAGGATATTCAGGATTAAAAGATTTGCAAGATTTTTTTATTCCTAATCCTGTTTATTCTAAAATCTTGTAAATCCTGATCAAGATGAGTAAAAAAGAATTTTTCCCGCCCCGCCCAAGCGTTAATCCTACCATTTACGCTTATGAGTTGCCCAACGACAGCAAACGCAAGGGGCAAATTAAAATCGGTTACACCGACCGTGATGCCCGCACACGCATCAAAGAGCAAATTGGTGCCACCCGTGCAGAGTTTAAAATTGTGTTTGAAGAAAGTGCCATGCGGGCAGACGGAAGCAGTTTTACCGACAAAACCGTTCATGCTTTACTGCGGAAAAACAAAATAAAAAATCCCGAAGGTGAATGGTTTGTTTGCACACTGAATCAGCTACGCCAAGCCATTCACGAAATAAAAACAGGAGAACCCACCGAAGAAAATCGTGTCCTTAATTTTGGTATGCGACCCGAGCAGCAAGAAGCCGTAGAAAAGACCGTTGCTTACTTCAAGAGTTTCAATAAAGAAAACCCAAACAAAACACCTCATTTTCTTTGGAACGCAAAAATGCGTTTCGGAAAAACTTTTACCACCTATCAGCTTGCCAAAAGAATGGGGTGGAAAAAGATGTTAGTCCTCACCTTCAAACCTGCTGTAGAAGATGCGTGGCGTGAAGATTTAAACACGCACATTGATTTTAAAGGTTGGACATTCTTCTCAAAAAATGAAGCCGAAAATATCTCTAAGCCTGCCCTGAGCAAAGCCGAAGGGAAAGCCGAAGTGTCAACAACCCATTTAGTGTGTTTCGGTTCGTTTCAAGATTATTTAGGCACTCAAAAAGACGGAAGTATTAAGGTTAAGAACGAATGGGTACACAAAACCGAATGGGACTGCATTGTGTTTGACGAATACCATTTTGGAGCTTGGCGTGAAAATGCCAAAGATTTGTTTGGTAAAGACAGCGAAGCAGAAAAAGAAATGGAAGAGTTTAAAGAAATAGAACAAAAAGGATTTTCCGATGAAGATAAAGTAGATGTATTGGAAGGTATTTTGCCCATCAAAGCCAATCACTTTTTGTATTTATCCGGAACGCCATTTCGTGCCATCAATTCGGGCGAATTTATTGAAGAGCAAATCTACAACTGGACCTATTCAGACGAGCAACGAGCTAAAGAAAATTGGAATGAAAAAAACGGCCCCAATCCATACGCAAGTTTGCCAAGAATGGTAATGCTTACCTACCAACTACCTGAATCCATTACCAAAGTTGCCGAGTTAGGTGAATTTGAAGGCTTTGACTTGAATCTATTTTTTAAAGCCGAAGGTGAGAAAAGTAAAGCGCATTTCAAATATGAAGATGATGTGCAAAAATGGTTGGATTTAATTCGTGGTTCATTTCAAGAACAAATAGTTGATACGCTGAAATTAAAAACGGAAAAGCCACCTTTGCCTTATTCCGATGCACGACTGAAAAGTGTTTTAAATCATACTTTATGGTTTTTGCCTTCAGTGGCTTCGTGCTATGCCATGGCAAACTTGTTCAAGAAACGCAACAATCAGTTTTATCACGATTACAAAGTAATTATTGCAGCAGGCACAGAAGCTGGAGTTGGTGTAAGAGCATTGGAACCCGTATTAAATGCCATGGAAGATCCGCTGCAATCTAAAACCATAACCCTTACCTGTGGTAAACTCACAACAGGCGTATCGGTAAAACCGTGGACAGGAATTTTTATGCTCAGAAATTCATCAAGTCCCGAAACCTATTTCCAGGCAGCGTTTCGGGTGCAAACGCCTTGGGTCATCAAAAACCCCGACAGCCAATCGCCCAACAAAGAAGAAATCCTGAAAGAAGAATGCTATGTATTCGACTTTGCCCCGAACAGAGCATTAAGACAAATTGCTGAATATGCTTGCCGATTGAATGTTAATGAATCGAACCCCGAAAAGAATGTTGAAGAGTTTATCAACTTCTTGCCGGTATTGGCTTATGACGGCAGTTCAATGAAACAAATTGATGCCGCAGGAATTTTAGACATGGCAATGAGTGGTACAACTGCCACCTTGTTAGCCAGACGTTGGGAAAGTGCTTTGCTTGTTAATGTAGACAACAACACGCTTGCCCGGCTGATGGCAAATGAAGAAGCCATGAATGCCTTGAAGAATATTGAAGGCTTCAGAAACTTGAATCAGGACATTGAAACGATCATCAACAAATCGGAAGCCGTTAAAAAAGCAAAGAAAGAAGCCAACGACCGAGAACTAACCAACAAAGAGAAAAAGGACCTTACCGAAGAAGAGAAGGAATACAAAAACAAACGCAAACAAATACAGGAAAAGCTTATCAAGTTTGCTACTAGAATACCCGTTTTTATGTATTTGACGGATTTCAGAGAAAGAAGCCTAGAAGATGTTATTA
The DNA here is from genome assembly GCA_046296295.1 of Chitinophagaceae bacterium. GTDB lineage: Bacteria > Bacteroidota > Bacteroidia > Chitinophagales > Chitinophagaceae > UBA10646. The sequence goes on from JBKBLG010000003.1 coordinate 95,410, forward strand.
CTCAACTTGAGCCTGGGTTGTTTAAAAAAGTAACTGGTCTAGAAGTAAAAGACTTTTCAATACTTAAAAGTCTTGGCGTGTTCAATTCTGCCTTGATGAATGATGCCGTGTATAAATTCAAACGCTACGAAGACGCAAGTTTAGAATACACAGGCATAAACAAACACGCAGACGATGATATAGGACTGTACAATACAACAATAACACGAAAAGAATATTTGACATTTAAAGAAAAAAATTAAAACAGCCTATGCATTGGGTGGCACATTTGTATGTTTTGCAACTGCACAAAGCCAAACAAAGAAAAATTCAAAAGAGCCACCGAGCCAAAGCACCAATACAGCCGTGAAATGCACAGACAATAGTATGAAAGAAAAGAAGGGAAGCACCTAACAGCGGTTTTGCGTAATGGCGAGTTCAGTGCTTCGTATGACAGTTTTGTGGCAGGTTCAAGTTCAGTTCTTCGATTGAACATTTGTGCTAAAAATCCGCCACTATGCAAAGCCGAGAAACGCTGTTCCAATTAGCATGAAATGCTTTAATAAATTATTATTTAAAGTTGTTATTGGCCAACCAACACTGTCGAAAGCCAGCTTATCATTTATTGGAAATTTATCTTGCTGGTATATTACCAATGGCAAGCTACGCCATCAGTTTTGCTAGCAACACTATTATTTACTTATACCTGATTACCACCCTATTTTTTATAGAATATTTTATCGGCGTACCAGTTTAAAACCAATTGCTGAAGCATCTTTGGCTGTTAGCAGTAATGTATCGTTGCCGGCAAAAGTATATCTAAACCTAGTAGTATCTTTATCAAGCAATAAGAGTATTGAATCGTTCACTTGTTGATAACGGAGTGTATCTGGCTCATTACCAGTTTTGAAATAAGCGGTGCCATCTTCTTTAAACTGCATATATATTGTATTGTTATCGTTTAATGCAATAGCAAACAATAGTAGTTGTAAAGTCGATGATTCTAAGGATGTATCTGCTAGTACACTGTCTAATTTCCAGTTACCACTCAAAGGAGGTAAGGGCTTAGTTGTTGCCGTACTAAAATAATTACAGGCAATTAAGGATATACCAATGGCGATAGTAACTAAGAATGCTTTATTTGAAAATTTCATAAAAAAATTGAAGGGTGAAAGTTGTTTTTAAAGAACAGGTATGCACCTATCAATACTGTTTCAATTGAATTTGTAACCATTTCAACTTGTTAAAAAATAAAAAAAGAGCATCTTTTCTGGGCATTAGGCTTAAAGTTTTAAATTACGTATGATTTGTTATAAGGTTTGTGCTAGATAAAACAAAAGCGTATTCATTGTATGAATACGCTTGAAGGTTTAGGGTGCTGCATATTTGGCTTCGAGGGAAAACCTATTTAAAACTGAAAAGCTACACCAATTTGAACACGTTGAAAATGATAATCCCAACTACGAACAGTTGTAACGTTTTGCGTTAAAGGGAAAGGTAGTATTGATGGCAAGGTTTCCAAATATTGCTCTTTCAATGATTTAAAACTGTAGCCCAACATTGCTTTAATATATTGCTGATTACCAATACGCCACTGGTATCCGATATTAAGCTCGGCATAATAACCATTGTTAAAGTTGGTATAACGTGTACCTTCAAAATCAATAGCCTTACCTTCTGTTGCTGTAGGCCAAGCAATATTGGCACCAAGCTTAGCACTTACAAAAGGCGACTTGTGTAGCTGCTTACTAAAACTATATTGCGAAGCTACGTATATTGGTGCCGAACGAATTTGATAGTAATCGACAGCAGTACCTAGCCCTACAGTCCATTGTTGTTTTTGCCACCCACCATGCACAGCAACAATTCCATTCACTTGATTATCGCCATTCACTAAACCAATCTCTGGCTGCATGTACCATTGCTTAGTAATAGGTTGAGCATTTACCGTAAGGTAAGTAATACTCATAAAAAATAATATGAAATAAGTACGCATGATGATGTATTTATGGTTTAATTCTTAGATTACTAAGCACAGACACTTGCCAACTATTATTAATACTACAGCAATACAAATTATTGCTTGTGCTTACGAAAGTTCTATCTGCTAATACTATAACATCGTATGCTTGCTGCAAAGCTGGTAGCACTTGCTTCTCAATAGGATTAGCAGGATTAGCAGCATCGAACACCCTTACACCACTTGTAGCATCGCATACCCAAAGCTGATTACCATTTTTACCCAATCCGCTCGGCCCTGTTAAACCTATACTTTGTATTAAACGAGGTGCTGTGAGATCTTGAATATTAATTATATCCATTTGATTACTGTTACCTCCACAAATGCCACCTCCTTTCAGCGTAACGTACGCATAATCGCCATCGGCAATTACCGGATCACAAGCTCTTGCATGTGTAAATAATGAGAGCCTTGTGGGTTGATCAGGATTTGTAGCATCGTAAATATGCACTCCCGTAGATGAACCAATAAACAACTGTGTTCGATATGGAAAAATGGTTTCTATATCGCCTGCACCCAAGCTTAATGTTCTAACAAAAGCAGGCTGATTGGGTTGTGTAACATTAAAAACTTTTAAATCGCTATTACTTACAGTGTATAAACGATTATTATATAAACCAAAACGAGCCATTGAACCAGCTTTAGCACTGCCACCCCTTGTGTTAGGTGTTGCACCTGTTGCAGAAGTTGGCATACTTGAACTTAGCCATGGATTATAAAAAATAACTTGCTGATTATACTCGTTACGCATCATATTTTTAATATTACTTTTAATAACGGTATCTACACGAACCCAATCGATAATAATGTTAGAGGTATCAAAGTAGGTATTGTTATAAATACGATGTGGAAATGCACCACGTACAAAACTTTTAAGGGTCGCTTGTGTAGGATTTGAAATATCCATTGCTACCAGGTCGGTATAACAATCGGCATATAAAGTAGCTTGATGAATTGCAATATCTCTGCATCCTGGTATATAAATAAAACTTCTATTAACAGGATTATTACTATTTGTATAATCAATTACATGCACACCTTTATCGTTCTCTACCAAAAAAATCATATCATTCCAATACACCAACTTACTGGTTGCTTCAAATGCACGTGGATTTTGTGTTCCAATACTATTACGTACCTGATCCCTTGTTGCATATACCGGCTTATAAAAAGTGTAGCGCTCGGTAACAGTATCTTTTGTACACGACATACCACATAGTATGAGTACGAGTAACGATAGAAAATTAATTTTCATATAATAGTGTTTTCAATGATGACGCACACAGTAAACAATCTGTTGCAGGAAGCTTTAAAAATTTTTTCTTACAACCACATGAAAGTTATTACGATAGCCGCCGCTATTGCCCTTAGAAATACTATTTAAAAATAATTGGGCTTGTACACCAAACGTCCATTTTTGCATCATAAAAGGCTGCCATAATACTTGTGGCTCTATAAAAAACTGCATTCTATTGTATAAACTTAGGGCATCAATTGCAATGGTATTTGTAATATCTGTATGTAAGCGATTGCCAGCTACCATATAAGCTGTACCAAAACCCAACATCGGATGTATTTGTTGTTGATGTATTTTAAATGTATTTCCTATACCAGAACTAAGCGATAGCGAATGTTCACTAAGCATTTTTCGTTCTTGCATACCTCCTATATAAGCGTAATTTCTGGCAACACCATTAACATTAACAAGGCTATCTTTTTTAGCTCCTACAACAATACTACCGGTATTCCATTGATAGGCTCCACTTACGTAAATGAATAATTGATTTTTTAGGATACGCTTTGCATTCAACCCTAACCTTATACTAATGCCACTTTGATATACTGTTAACGAACTTGGCGTAGTAGTAAAATTACCACCAGGTTGCTGGCCAACACTGGTATTCCCTAAAGTGGCCCCTTGAGAGGATGTGTTATTGCTACGTTTAAACAAGCTATTTTGATTGGTGGTTGCAATACCTACCATTGCATCGCAAGCAATAACCCATCGACGTTTTGTAGGTGGTACTAAAGTATCCTTTGTTATAATAGTATTTTGATTGCTATCGGCTTGGGCGTGTTCAACCAAGGCATTTACTGGAATTATTTGTTCTAATATTTCAGCATGGTTAGCAGCATCATTGAGTAGTTCCTGCGCCTTGCTTAAATGCAAATGAGTAAAGCTATCCATTATTGTATTATCAAGATTATTCTGAAGCATCAAGGCCCCACTCGATACTGCATGCTCTTGTTGTGACTTTGCTGTACTGGTTAACTTGAAACTATTCGATACAGATGGTTTAGTAGTAGTTGTTTTATAGTCAACAATATCAAAACCACGATTAGATGCTTTTGCTTTTGAATGCTGCATTGCAGCCAAAGGAGTGTTGATTAAAACTAAAGATTGTTCTTCATCAGTATCAACCTTCATAGAAGCATTTGTCTTAGCCTTACTTGTATTTACCGTAAGGTTACGCATAGCTTGATGGTGATATATATAATAAGCACCTGTTAGCAAAACAACCATTGATGCTGCTAACCACCACCAAATAAAAGCCTTTCTACGCTTTTCTTTAGGCTGTATCTGCGTTGATACTTGATGCCATACACTTGCATCGGGTTGTATATACAACTCGGCCAGCTGTGCTTTTATTTCATTTTCAAATGCATCGTTCGACATATCTTATTATTTTGATGCAGCTAATAATTGTTGTTGTAATATGGCTCTTGCTCTTGCATATTGCGACCGCGATGTTCCTTCTGAAATACCCAACATTTGAGCAATTTCTCCATGACTATACCCTTCTACTGCATATAAGTTAAAAATGGTTTGATAGCCTATTGGTAATGCCCTTATTGCCTCTGCTACTTGTTTTGTTGCTAAAGGCACTTCTGGTAAACGATGCTGCTCTATAATAGTATTATTGAAGGTTTCAGCTACATCCATTGTTAGTAATTTTTGCTTACGCAAATAACTAATCGCACTGTGCACCATAATAGTTTTAATCCAGCCAGCCAAACTCCCCGTTCCTTGATATTGAGCAAGCTTAGTAAATACTTTTACAAAACCTTCTTGTAATACATCTTGAGCATCGGCAATATTTTTTGTATATCTATAGCACACACCAAGCATAGCACTAGCATAGCTATCGTATAGCATACGCTGTGCCTTTGGGTCGTGCCGCAAGCATAACCTTATTAATTCCTCCTCTTGCATGTATAAATACTAGTGACGAGCGTCTTTTTTATTTCGTTGCATCTACGAACAATTATTTTTGTTGCCTTAACAAAAGTAGGTATGAGCAATCTGGTAGCACAAGATAAAGCACTGATCTGGCACCCTTTTACAGCACAAAAAAATATGCCCAATCCTATTGCTATAACCCATGGTAAAGGCACACTACTTTTTGATGAAGATGGCCATCAGTATATTGATGCAATCAGTAGTTGGTGGGTTACACTGCATGGTCATGCGCATCCGGCAATTGCTGAATGCTTGTATCAGCAAGCCATGCGTATTGAACAAGTAATTTTTGCCGGATTTACACACGAACCTGCCGTTCAGCTTGCAGCAGCACTACTACCTGCCTTACCCGGTAGTATGGCTCGTATTTTTTACAGCGATAACGGAAGTACAAGTACTGAAGTTGCTATTAAAATGAGTATTCAATACTGGTGGAATAAAGGCATGCCCGAACGTAAAAAAATTGTTGCATTTGAGGGGGCCTATCATGGCGATACTTTTGGTGCCATGAGTGTAAGCGACCGTAGTGTGTTCACCATCGCTTTTAAAGATTTACTATTCGATATTATTACCCTACCCTTACCCACACCAGCCAATATTGGCGATTGCAAGGCTATTTTGCATCAACACGCATCATCAATTGCAGCATTCATTTATGAACCTTTAGTGCAAGGTGCCGGTGGCATGAATATGTATGAAGCACATCTCTTAAACGAATTACTTAATACCGCTAAGCTCTTAGATATTATTTGCATTGCCGATGAAGTTATGACTGGCTTTGGCAGAACGGGTATGTTTTTTGCAAGTGAATATATGCATAAAAAACCAGATATAATTTGTTTAAGCAAGGGCATTACCGGCGGCACAATGGCATTGGGTGTTACAGCAGTAACACAAAAAATTTATGATGCATTTGTAAGTAGCAATGCATTGAAAACATTTTTTCATGGCCATTCTTTTACCGCCAATCCACTTGCTTGTGCCGTGGCTTACACAAGTTGGCAATTATTACAACAGCCTTCAACCATTGAAAAAATTGCTTGGATTTGTGAACGTAATAGAGCAGCAGTAGATCATTTACGTAAGTACCTTACGGTAAATAACATTCGCCAACTGGGTACTATAGTAGCTTTTGAAGTTTCAACCGGTGAAAAAGGCTATTTGAATAATATTAGTGCTTGGATAACCCAATACTGCATGCAGCGTGGGGTATACATCAGGCCATTGGGCAACACTGTTTATTGGATGCCACCCTACTGCATAACACCACATGAGTACAACACTATGTTATCGGTAATTACAAATATGCTTACTAATTTACCGAAGGAGCAGTAACCTCGCTTCCACCGGTCATTTCTAGCTTACGCTTGAGCGCATCTAAACTTTGCTCCATCAACGGTCCTAATATTTTATCATTCATCATACTGCCTAAACGTTCCCACGGATACCAACCTAACTGTTGCTCAAAATACCAATTCACAATAGTAGTGCTTGTATTGGTACTATCATGATATAATTCCATATAACTATACTGATCGCTATTACTTTTCACACCTTGCCAACGGGTAACAACAGTAGTAGGCTTTTCAGTAGGATAAATGCTTACTTTATTACTACCAATATAAGCTACGGTACCAGGCCCTTTTGTTTTTATACCATCGAAAATAATAGTAGCAGTATCAGCATTAGCCATCCACAGCTTCCAATACTTGATATCGTTCATCATGTTGAACACAGTATCTATATTAGCTTCAATACTTGTGGTTCTTGATACCCTTACCGTAGCTGGCATCAACAAACCAATAGCGGTAGCAATCACAAACAACACAACAACACTAATAATTCCTAACTTAATAACTCGCATATAATTTTTTCTTAAAGTTTAAAAAGTTAAACTTCTAGATAGCTAACATTAGGTATTACTCCCATTTAAAAAATTTAATGGCTGCTATATACACCAGAATACCCCAAATACAAAGTACCAACAAATTTTGCCAACAGCTTAAAAGGCTAGCACCTTCAAATGCAATATTGCGCATCGCATTGTTAAAATGCGTTAATGGCAATACATTACAAAAGGGCTGCAACCATTTAGGAAACGATTCTACAGAAAAAAAAGTACCCGATAATAAAAACTGCGGCAGCGTAATCATATTAGCGAAAGGAGGAATGGTACTTTCTGTTTTTGCTAACCCACTTACTACAAAACCAAAACCCATGAATATTACTAAAGCCAAAAAACACAACAACATAATTTCTAAGAAGGTAATCCAGCCATGTACTAATGTAAAGTTAAATGCGAAATGACCAATACTAACAATTACCACTGCCGTTAGTAACTGAAAAATAACCCTACTTAAACCCTCTCCTAAAACAATGTAAGTTCTGCTAATTGGGGTTGCAAAAAACCGTTTTAAAACCAATTGCTGCCGAAGGTTAAAAAACAAAAATGCCACACCAAAAATACCTGCACTCAGCAACGAAAAACCTAACTGCCCCGGTAGAATAAAATCGATTGTGCGATATTTTCTACCCGGTATGCTTCTTAGTTCGGGTTCAATTACAGCAACGTTCGGTGTGTTAACAGCATTCAACAACGACCGTAGCACCTGTACATCTTGTGGTGGTACCGCCTCACTCGTAATAAGTTTGATACTGTATGGTATTGTTGCTAGCGACTTTTGAATATCAATAATAGCAGTTATACGTCCTTTGCTCAAATCATCGTACAACTGGGCACTATCTTTTTTCACAATTGTAATACCAGGTACTCGCTGTACCATCTGGTATACTTGGTTGGCGGTATCACATTTACCCGCAAGGGCAATTTTCAAAAAAACACCTTTACTACCACCAATGAAACCAAACACTAAAATAAAAACCAACGGAAAGCCCAAACTAAACAAAACTGAACTCGGGCTGCGTAATGTTGCTCTTAAACTAGCTTTTGTAATCGCTAGCATAGCTCGTAGCTGACTGTATGGTGTTGCTTGCATAATTATAATCTGTTACAAAACTAACGTTTCCTAAAGTGATAGCAGCTACTTTTCGCCTTACGGCAAATAGTAACACTTACATCACAATTTCATGCTACTAACCGAAATCATAGATACCTACATTTGCATTGTAGTGTAAGCAAGTAGCTTGCAGCATCAACCATACAAAAAAGAAGTGCATGAAGTTATTACTATTAGCGGCATTCAGCCTCTTTACAAGCACACTAGTAGCACAACCCGGCAAAAAAAAGACACCTACTCCTGCTTCTAACAATAGCATTGAACGCCCCAAATTGGTAGTTGGCTTTGTAGTAGATCAAATGCGGTGGGATTTTCTATATCGCTACTACGACCGATACCAACCCAACGGAGGTTTTAAACGTATATTATCGCAAGGAAATAGCTGCGAAAACACCTTTATTCCCTACACCCCAACTGTTACTGCCGCTGGTCATACCTGCCTGTATACAGGTAGTGTACCCGCTATTCATGGTATTACAGGCAACACTTGGTACGATAACCTACAGCAACGCAATGTATATTGCAGTGAAGATAATACCGTAATAGGCGTAGGAAGCAATAATAACAATGGCAAAATGAGCCCTCGAAACATGCTTACTACCACCATTGCCGATGAGTTACGTTTGGCTACTAACTTTAGAAACAAGGTGATAGGTATTGCGTTAAAAGATCGTGGTGCTATTTTGCCAGCAGGCCACAGTGCGAACGCAGCGTACTGGTACGATGGCACTAATGGTATTTTTATTAGTAGCACGTATTACATGCAACAGCTACCACCATGGGTACAACAATTCAACCAACGTAGCTTAGTAGATAGTTTCTACAAAACACCATGGAATACATTGTACCCCATAGAAACCTACCTACAAAGTGCTAAAGATAAACAGCCTTATGAGGCGTTACCTTTCGGTAAAAATCTAGACCAATTCCCCTACGATTTATCGGCCAATATTGGTAAAAATTATTGGAATATTGCCAGTACTCCTTATGGCAATACGTTAACATTCGAAATGGCGAAATCGGCTGTTCTGCATGAGCAGTTAGGACAATCAGGCTTTACCGACATGCTTTGTGTAAGCCTCAGCAGCACCGATTATATTGGTCATGCCTTTGGCCCTAACAGTATTGAAACCGAAGACACCTACTTGCGACTTGATCAAGAACTTGGAGCATTTCTCAACTTCTTAGACGCACAAGTGGGCAAGGGTAATTATTTATTTTTCTTATCGGCCGATCATGGTGTGGCACATGTACCAGGTTTTTTACAAGCCAATAAACTACCTGGCGGTATCTACGACGATACAAAGGCTATGAAAGCCATGAACGATAGCTTAAAGGCAATATTTGGTATTGATCAATTAATTGTTAGCGATTACAACTATCAGATTACCTTAAATGAGCAAAAATTAGACAGTGCCCATTTAAAATTAGAAGATGTTACAAGTTGGATTATCAAGTATCTGCGTAAGCAACCCGCTATTGCGAATGCATTTGCCATCGATGAAATGATGAAAACCCCATTGAACGAAAAGCAAAAATCTATGCTCGCCAATGGTTATTTTCCAACCCGTTGTGGTCATATACAAGTAATATTAAAACCAGGCTATGTTGAAGGCAAAAATACTGGTACCACCCACGGCATTTGGAACCCCTACGATAGTCATATACCATTGGTATGGTATGGTTGGGGGGTTAAACCGGGTGTAACACGTCGCGAAACACATATGACAGATGCCGCGGCCACCATTGCTACCATGTTACGTATTCAAATGCCTAATGGATGCGTCGGTAACACCATCACAGAAATTATAAACAATCCATAAAATAAGGCTCCTTCGGGAGTCTTTTTCTGTTAAAACACCACAACAATCTTGTTACACCTTACTTTTGCGGCCATTTCAATAAATTTTAAAGTATACCTTACGGTAAATGATTGAGCATTTACGTAAGTAAAACATCCATACATATGGGATTACAGGCAGGAATCGTTGGCTTACCAAACGTTGGTAAATCAACCCTCTTTAACGCAGTAAGCAACAGTGCTAAGGCACAAGCCAGCAACTACCGTTTTTGTACCATTGAGCCAAATGTAGGTTTGGTGAATGTACCCGATAAACGTCTGGATAAGTTAGCCGAATTGGTAAAACCCAACCGTGTGGTACCAACGCAGTTAGAAATTGTAGACATCGCAGGCTTAGTACGTGGCGCCAGCAAGGGCGAAGGTTTAGGCAATAAATTCTTAGCCAATATCAGAGAGGTAGATGCCATTATTCACGTGATTCGTTGTTTTGAAGATGAAAACATCTTACGCGATGAAGGTGCCATTAACCCCATGAGCGACAAAGAAATTATTGATACAGAGCTACAACTCAAAGATCTTGAAAGTGTTGAAAAGAAAATTCAACGCACTGAAAAAATCGCTAAGAACGACCCTAAGGCAAAAGCAGAACTAGAAGTGCTTTTAAGTTGTAAGCATCACCTAGAGCAAGGCAAGAATATTCGTGGCTTAGGCTTAAGTAAAGAAGAACGTGTTGCCATTGCCGATTTATTTTTACTTACCGAAAAACCCACTTTATATGTTGCCAATGTTGACGAAAAAAGCATGCACACTGGTAATAAATTCAGCGAAGCACTAAAAGTTGGTGTTGCCCCCGAAGGTGCCGAAGTAATTGTAATGTGTAACAATATTGAAGCACAAATTGCTGAAATGGAAGCAGATGAAGATAAGCAAATGTTTATGGAAGAATATGGCATGAAAGAACCAGCACTAAACCGCCTTATTCAAAGCACTTACAGTTTATTAAACCTAGAAACCTACTTTACTGCCGGCGTACAAGAAGTTCGTGCATGGACCATCCACAAAGGTTGGAAAGCACCACAAGCAGCGAGTGTAATACATACCGATTTTGAAAAAGGTTTTATTAAAGCCGAAGTAATTTCCTATGATGATTATGTGAAATATGGCAGCGAATCAGCAGCAAGAGATAATGGTCGCTTACGCATAGAAGGCAAAGAATACGTGGTACAAGATGGCGATATAATGCACTTTAGATTTAACGTATAACAAACCATACAATAAGTTTTACCGTTTTTTTACAACTTTCAATAGGGCAAGTATTGCAACTTGCTCTATTTTCATTCGATTAACCTGTACTAGAAATGATTCGTTTTTACAAATTCAATATCGCTACAACAGCCCTGCTACTTGGTCTTTCATTTACCGCAAGGGCACAACAAATACCTTTAGAAGGTTGGCATTTGCAAGGGCCTGATAGCATGGGTATGAATGGCATAGCTTTGCAGAAGGCGAAAAACTTTTTACAAAATAAAAAGCCTAAGCCTATAATTGTAGCAGTAATAGATAGTGGTGTCGATACAGCACACGAAGCACTGAAACCCATCTTGTGGCGTAACCCAAAAGAAATTCCGGGTAATGGTATCGACGATGATGGCAATGGCTACATAGATGACATTTATGGCTGGAATTTTTTAGGCGGTAAAGATGGGCGCAACATTAAAAAAGCTAGCGATGAACGTAGCCGTGTGTACCATCGTTTCAAAGAAGCTTATAAAGACAAAAAAATTGATACTGCTACGCTTAACAATCAAGAAAAGTGGTTGTACTTAATGTGGAAGCGTGCAGAAAGTGAAATGACGGTAACTACAGAAGAACAAACCGAAATTTCAATTTTAGAAGTAGCACTTAAAACCATTAAACGCCACAACGCCAACATTATAAACGAATGGAAGCGTGACACTTTCACTACCAAAGAGCTAGAAAGTTTTCAGCCAACAACATCGCAAGCCAAGCAAGCAAAGCTTGGATATATTAATGTGATGACCATGTTAGGGCAAGAACCGGAAGAAAAAAATGTGAACTTCATTACCATGCTCGAAGAGTATGTAGATGGCAAGAAAACAAGCCTTACGGCAAAAGAAAATGCACCACCGGATTACCGTGCAGACATCATTAAAGACAACTACTTTGACCCTAAAGATAAATTCTACGGCAACAACGATGTGATGGGCCCTAATAGCATGCATGGCACGCATGTAACCGGTATCATTGCCGCACAAAAAGGTTTCAAAGAAGGCTGCGAAGGGGTATGCAGCGATAATGTTCAGGTAATGACTTTACGTGCCGTACCCGATGGAGATGAGTGGGATAAAGACATAGCACTTGCCATTAAATATGCCGTAGATAACGGTGCCAAAGTGATTAACATGAGCTTTGGGAAAAGCTATAGCCCTGAAAAACTTTGGGTAGATGAAGCCATACGCTATGCCGAAAGTAAGGATGTATTAATAATACACGCAGCCGGTAATGATGCTAAGAACATTGATAGTAATTATAACTATCCTACCCCATATTACACAGGTGCAACTGCACAAAAAGCAAGTAATTTTATTACTGTTGGTGCCAGTAGCACGCCGTTGGCAACACCTAATCGTTTTATTGCCGATTTCAGTAATTATGGCGCAGGCACTGTAGATGTAATGGCTCCGGGCGTTAAAATATATAGTACACTGCCTGGTGGTAACCAATATGGTTTTTTGAAAGGTACGAGTATGGCTAGCCCGGTTGTAGCGGGTATAGCAGCACTTATTCGTAGTTATTACCCACAGCTAAATGCTGCACAAGTAAAGCAGGCTATTGAAAAAACGGTACGTACTATTAATACAAGCGATAGTGCTAGTTTAGTGGTTAAGCCCGGTTCTACAGAAATAGTTCCTTTAAACACACTATGCAACACAGGCGGCTTTGTAGATGCTGCTGCTGCAATTACTTATGCCGATGCATTGCATAATGCTCAAAATAAAGCACCAATTAAAAAAGTGCCTTTACCCAAAAACAATACACCTCAGTTGAACACACCACTTAAAAAGAACAATGTTAAAGGCTAACACATTGTTTGATAACAATCATACAGATGCCCGCCATTTGGCGGGCATCTGTATGATATGGCATAGTACATTCGCTGTTAAACAATAGGTTATGGAACAAAGTTTGGCTTTAAAAACACTCAAATGGGTTAAGCCTGAAGATTTAAACCCTAATCATAGCTTGTTTGGCGGTCGTTTATTACAATGGATTGATGAAGAAGCTGCGCTTTATGCATTAACACAGTTAGAGAATAAGCACATTGTTACAAAGTATATTTCTGAAATCAACTTTATTAGTGCTCCTAAACAAGGCGACATTATTGAAATTGCAATTATTGCTATCAACTTTGGTAATACTTCACTCACCATGCGATGCGAAGTAAGTAATAAGCTGACGCAACAAATGATTTTAACAATTGATAAGTTGGTATTTGTTAATCTAAACGCTCAAGGCATACCAACACCACACGGAAAAAAAATGCCAGTGTAAGCATCATATCATCTGCCGTGCTTTAATTTCCATGTACTTGTTAATAGTATTTACCGTAAGGTGTTGCGGTGCTGTTAGCATACTCATGATTCCGTACTTATTGAGTTCTTTTACAATCAAGCGTTTTTCAAGTGCAAATTTTTTAGCTATAGTTTGTAGGTACACCCCTTCTAAATCGGTTACTTTTTGCTTTTCGAGTGCTTGCAACTCGGTATTTTCGAAAAAAACAACCAACAACGTATGATGATTATTTAATTTCTGTAAATAATGCAACTGTCGGTGCATACCATACATACTCTCGAAGTTTGTAAAAAGTATCAGCAGACTGCGTTGCTTAATGCGGTATCTGATGGAGGTATACAGATTACTAAAATCGCTATCACTAAAATCGGACTGTAAGCGATACAGATTTTCGAGAATTAAATTGATTTGTTTACTTTTTTTATCGGGCTGTAAGTGTTGATCCAGCTTTTTGCCAAATACCACTATGCCGGCTTTATCTTGTTTATTCAATACTACACTACTTAGTACTAAACTTGCATTAACAGCATAATCAAGTAAAGTCATTCCTTCAAAAGGCATTTTCATAGTTCGCCCTTTATCGATAACACAAATTACTTGTTGGCTACGTTCATCCATAAAATTGTTCACCATGAGTGAACCTTTTCTGGCGGTGGCCTTCCAGTTAATGTTTCGATAATCGTCGCCGGTTACATATTCTTTAATTTGTTCGAACTCAAGGCTGTTGCCTAACTTACGTAATCGCCTAGTGCCAACATCATTTAACTGATTGGCTATGGCTAGCAACTGAAACCTTCTCATTTGAATGAAAGCAGGATATACCGCTACTTTTTGTTCTGCTGTTATTACGATATGCCGTTCAAGCATCAACAACATTCCTCTTACAATGATATTGATGTTACCAAATACATATATGCCTCTTTCAGTTGGTGTTACAGCATAACGCCATACTACTTGCTGCCGCGTAGGCAAGCTTAATGTGGTTGAAAAACTTTGTTGGCTTATTTGTGGTGGCAACTCTTCAATTACAGTAACATGAACAGGGTAACCGTAATTATTTTCAAATAGTATGCGTACATTATTTTCATCGCCATTACTAAAGCGCTCTGCCATTTGCCGCAAGGCACGAATAGGATTTTTTTTAATATACAGTAACAAAAAATCTCCCAACAACATTAGTACGATTCCAAGTACTATAATTTTAGTGATTTGCAATAAGCGAGGTTGCCAATAAGCTGCAATACTTACTAGCACTGCCAATACTAAAACGCTGTATAAGTATCGAGTACCAAAAAAAGAAAAGCGATATAATAATTGACGCAGCATTAGCGAGGCACTTCTATCATATGAATTAATTTATCTATAACCTCATCTTCACATACACCTTCCATTTCACGCTCTGGAGTAAGTACAATACGATGGCGTAGTACAGGTTTAGCAACATTAATAATATCGTCGGGCACCATAAAGTCGCGGCCGGCGAGTGCTGCAAAGGCTTTGGCTGCATTTAATAATGCCAACGAGGCACGTGGCGAAGCACCTAGATAAATAGACTTATCGTTACGCGTTGCAATAATGATTTTGGCTATAAATTGTATTAGCTTTTCTTCTACTACAATTTGCTTAATTAACTTACGTAAATGAATGATTGTATTGGCGTTTATTACTGCTTGTACTGCGTCTAAAACGTTGGTATTACCCCACTGATGAAAGCGTTGTATGATTTGCACTTCTTGCTCTTCATTAGGATAAGGCACTACAATTTTAAACAAGAACCTATCGAGTTGTGCTTCTGGCAAGCGATAAGTACCTTCTTGCTCAATTGGATTTTGCGTGGCTATTACCATAAAAGGTTGCATCATTGTATGCGATACACCATCTATAGTTACCTGTCTTTCTTCCATCACCTCAAATAAGGCACTTTGGGTTTTGGCTGGAGCTCTGTTAATTTCATCGATCAATACTAAGCTTCCGAAAATAGGGCCTTTCTTAAATTCAAATCGGCCTGCGCCGGGGTTAAAAATATTGGTACCTAACACATCGCTTGGCATTAAATCTGGCGTGAATTGTATACGACTAAATGGCACTTGCATACTTTTTGCCAAAAGCCGCGATGTTAATGTTTTAGCTACGCCTGGCACGCCTTCTATTAAAACATGACCATCGGCTAGAATAGCTGCCATTAAGAGATGCAACATTTCTGCCTGTCCAATAATCACTTTGTTGATTTCGCCTTCTAATGCTTTCATTGAAGTGGTTAACTCCGACAAATCGATACGTTGTTCATATGATGGAGTATCGCTCATTCTCATATACTTTTTTGATAAAATGTTGTTAGTTGTTCATGATAATGCATGAGTAACTTCGGTGTTATAAAAGTTTGCTCATGCACCTTTTTATACGTCAATACCAAATTTGTAATTTCACTTTCAGGAATGCCACTTTTAGCAGAAAGCTTTTGTATAAAAGTAGCATCAATCGCATGCGTGGAAATTTTATAGTGTGTTCTAATATAATCGAACCATTGGAAACTTAACTTATCAGTCAGGTTTTTATGATCGCCTTTGTCGAAGTATAGTTTACCGATAGTAGTAACAAATTCGAGGCGTTCGTTTTTTGGCTTTTCATACGGTTTAATCATTTGTTGCCTTCTTTTAACACCTGTTAATAGATAGAATAAAAAACCTGCTATTGCAAGGTATATTGCCCACTTGAAAGCTTCTTGCCGCATTAATACGCGTAATACTCCATCGCTTTCCCGTTTGGGTTCGGCTACAGCTTTATTAATAAAGTACTCATCCCAAACAACGTGATCTACTTTTTCTGGTACAAGTGTAAGTAATCTTTTAAAGTATTGATGATTATTACCATGCAGTAAGAAAAAATTAGTAAAAGTTATTGGTGAACTCATCACATAAATGTTACCTTCTCCTACCTTATAAGCTAATAAGTTGGGCTTACCATACTTACTAAACCCAAGCGGATAAACATACTTTTTATCCCATTCATTAAAGCTATTGGCGTAGGCAGCACCAAGGAAGCTATATTTCAAAGGTGCGGCAAAGTTGTTACTATCGAGTGTTACGAAAAAGGAATCATCAATTGATACTCCATTATAAGTTTCAGGAATAACAAAACCTTGCTTGTAATAACTACGAGCTTTTACTTTAAAAAATTCTTTCGCAACATCATTCATATCCATGCTATTGATGAATATGTAACTGCCATTATACGCAAGTTGTACGAGTTTATCTAACTCGTACATCGTTGGTTCAAAATATTTATCAATAACCACTATCAAATTGACCCCAGTATCTGGAATACTACTATCATCACTATCAGGTGCTGTTTTATTAATAATAATGGGAGTATTCTTAAAATGCTTTTGAAGTAAAGCATGTGCGACCCAAGTTCCATAGGGAATCTTATGATTTTTATCTAGCGTAATTCTGCCATCAAAAGTTCGTTGGGGTTCTTGAGTCATCAAAAAAATAATACACCCAATAATGGTAAGCAACAACAATATTGGTATAATCATTTTTTTATGCATGTATTATACAAGATTTTGTTGAAGTGTTAAAAAATCTTGTGCAGCTTGCTCGTATTGTTGTAGGGTAATTATTTGCTTACCATACCATACATATTCATAGTGCATCACCACTTTTGCAAAAAGAGTATAGTAATTTGTGTTACGCAACTGTAGCTGATATTGAAAATTAGTTGCATCTACAGCATATTGTATGTAGTGTTGCTCGCTTAACAACTTTAGTGTAAAAAGAAAATGAATCCGTATAGCCAATCGATAATTTTGTTCACTAACAGCTTTTTGTAACCGTTGTTTAAAATCATAGTTACTTAAACTTGTATCAAGAGCATCTTTATCTACAATAGGTGTTACTTGTTTGAAATTTTTACCACCGAATAGTCCTACCTTCTGTTGTATTAGAAAATATATTATTGCAGCAACAAATGCCATTACAATTACCCACCATAATACATCTGATATAATTGATTGAATATTACCTGTTCTAAAACGTTGCTCTTGTTCTTTTTTAAGCACTTGTTTATTAGCACCAATAGCACTATCTATTTTTGAAAGGCTATCTAACCTAAGTAAGTATAATCTAAAACTATCTACTGCATTGTTGTACCAAAAAGCATCTTCTTGTTTCCAGGCAAGAATACTTGTATCCCAATTGCTATTGGCAGCAATGCTATAGTAAGGCCAATAACCTTGCTTAGATAAAAAAGTATCTACTATTGAAAAATAAAAATTACTATCGTTATGCCTACCCCAATTGTTTTTTATTACTTGAGCATTATCACTCTCTATCTCTTCAACTGCTGCCATTGTATCAATTCTATCGTAATAAGTTTCTTCTTGTATTACTTGTGCTTTCGCAATACAATGTAGTAGAAGTAGAAAGATATATAAAAACACATATTTACGCATTTACAACCTCCTTACTTACTACTTGCCGGATTGTTGTTTCATGGTTGTTACGCTTACGCAAATGAGCATTTACCCGTAAGGGATAGATAATAAAATAACCTACTACAATTACTAAAGATGGGATAATAAACAAAAGTTTCAGCCCTGCATGCATGTGTTCATAACGTGTAATAACCCCTTCGAAAAAGCCCGCTAATAGTAGCATTGGAAAGTTAGTTAATGCAATCAGCAATCCATCTTTAGTGCCTTCTTTGAGTGCTTTTAAACGAGTGCCTGTTCCTGGGAATAACCAACTTTTCGCAAGAACTAAACCAGATGCTGCAGCTAGTGCAATACAACTTAATTCAACCGTACCATGTATCATTACCGTGAGTATAAAACCTTCAGTGAGGTTATTTTGTGCAAATAACTCATAAAACGCCCCCACCATAATACTATTGTACACCAAGCCCTGTATTGTTGGATAACCTAGTAAAATACCTCCTGCGAACAAACGTAATGCTACCATTATGTTATTAGTGAAAATACCTAAAAACATAATCAGCGGATTGCCTGTATTATACACCCCAAAAGGATTGCCTTTTTTGATGTTCTCTTCCGTCATTTTGATGTAAGACTTCCCCAAAATATCTTCAATAAACTGAGGATCATTTTTAGCACTATAAGCACCAATAATTACAAATAAAATAAACCCTACAAAGCATCCATAAACAACCCATCTATGTTTATAGAGCGTTAAAGGAATTCGTTCTTTGAAAATAAGCCACAACTTACCTTTATTAGTTTTGCTGTTTTCATAAATGCGTAAATAGCGCTTACTAGCCTCTTTATTCAAAAAATCTGTAGTGCGACTAGTCGGATAAAAGGTTTTACTATAACCCAAATCTTCTACAAGTTGTATAAATTCTTCTGCGGTTTCATCGGCATTTTCACTGGGATGGTGCTGTATTTGCAGCCAACGTTCACGGTTAATTTTTATAAATTGAGCTTCTCTCAACGATCCATAGTTTTCGTGATGGAATTTATCAATTAATTTGAAACTTTAATTACTTTTTTATTACATGAACGCAATAAAAATTCCAACTAGTTTTAATATTGAACTAAGCTTTGAACTAGCCCCATTTCACAAGCGCTTGTTAGCTTGGATAATTGATGTTGTAATCATTCTTGGCTATTATTATTTAGTATCTGAATTAATGGCATTGTACGAGGCAAAACAACAAGCCAATAAAACCGCCGATGAACTTCATAGCAGTTATAATATATCTTATATGTGGATGATTATTTCTGCTCCTATACTATTATACCATCTCATTTGCGAGATAAGTTTGAATGGACAAAGCATTGGCAAAAAACTCATGCAGATTCGCGTAATCAGCGATAATGGCGGCCGCCCGGGTATCGATCAATACCTAATACGTTGGTTGCTTAGAATGGTCGATTTTTCGATCACTTTTTTCATGGGTGGGCTCATTAGCAGCCTCGTAACCAAACACCACCAGCGATTAGGCGATTTGGCTGCAGGCACCATTGTAATTGATACAAAAATTAAAGCAAACATTAACGATACTGTTTTCGAACATATCGATAGTAGTTACCAGCCTGTATACAGTCGCCAACAAGTAATGCGGTTGTCTGACCGCGACATGAATATTATTAAAGGCATTACCACCAAAGCAGGCAGCGCTGGTAGTTACAATAATGCCGTTCATGTTTCTGAAAAAATTAGAACCGCTTTAAACATTACAGAATATCAAGAACCATTCGATTTTTTAAAAACTTTATTGAACGATTATAACTACTACGCTAATCACAAATAGCATACAAGCCTAAAGCTTATTTTTGCACATCAAACATAATTCATGGGCGTAGCAGAAAAATTAGCACAAATGAAAGCCGAAAAAAGTGCAGCCAATTTAAAGGCTGGTCAAGATTTCTTAGCCAAAAATGGCGAACGTAGCGAAGTAACAACACTAGCTAGCGGATTACAGTACGAAGTTTTAACCCTTGGCGAAGGCGACAAACCGCTCCCCATCCATACAGTTACCTGTCATTATCATGGCACCTTGATCGATGGAACTGTTTTTGACAGCAGCGTTCGCAGAGGCCAACCAGCCAGCTTCCCATTGAACATGGTAATTAAGGGCTGGACAGAGGGCTTACAGTTAATGCCTACCGGTAGCAAATTCCGCTTTTTTATTCCGCCGCATCTTGCTTATGGCGATCGTCAGGTAAGTGCCGAAATCGGCCCTAATTGCACCTTAATTTTCGATGTAGAGCTCATTAGCTTCCGCTAATGCATTTACCGCAAGGTTGCTTATAACACAAAGGTCGGTGTGCTAGCACACCGACCTTTACAATTACATCTATTCACCTTACGGTAAATACTTATTTTTTCATGTACATCACCTCTTTCACCAACTTCACCGTTCTTGGAACATCTGGCAAATAAGCCGCAACCAAATTAGGTGCATAGTGCATAGGAGCATCGGCACTTGTAATACGGCGAATAGGTGCATCTAAGTAATCGAAACCTTCTTTTTGTATTCGATAACTTAATTCGCTGCTGATACTTGCAAAAGGCCACTGCTCTTCTACAATTACCAATCGATTGGTTTTTTTAACGCTTTCTAAAACTGTCATCCAATCCAGCGGACGAATAGTGCGTAAATCAATCACTTCTGCACTTACACCCTCCTTTTCAAGTTCGGCTGCAGCACCTAATGCTACCTTCATCATTTTATTGAAAGATACAATGGTAACATCTTTACCGGCTTTTTTAACATCGGCCTTGCCGAGTGGTATGTAGTATTCTTCATCTGGCACTTCACACTTATCGCCGTACATTACTTCACTTTCTAAAAACATCACAGGATCTTCTTCAAAACGAATGGCTTGCTTTAATAAACCCTTAGCATCATAACCGTTACTTGGCGATACTACTTTAATACCCGGTATATTGGCTAAATAACTTTCAAATGCTGTACTGTGTTGTGCTCCTAGCTGGCCGGCACTACCGTTAGGTCCGCGAAATACAATTGGGCAACCAACTTGGCCGCCACTCATAGCAAGCATTTTACTAGCGGTGTTTAATATTTGGTCAAGCGCCAATACCGCGAAGTTCCAAGTCATGAACTCAACAACAGGACGCAAACCGTTTTGTGCCGCCCCTACAGCAACTGCTGCAAAGCCTAGTTCTGCAATAGGTGTATCAATTACTCTTTTTGGGCCAAATTCGGCAAGCATACCTTGGCTTACTTTGTAAGCTCCATTGTATTCGGCTACTTCTTCACCCATTAAAAAAACACGTTCGTCTCTACGCATTTCTTCACTCATAGCTTCACGCAGAGCTTCTCTAAAGGCTATTTGTCGCATAGTTTGTGCTTGGTCGGTTTAAATATTTGCTCATTTTAAAGCATCGCAAAAATAGCAGTTTCAACCGTACAAAGTGCGGCGATTTTTACCGTAAGGTTACAACAAAAAAACTCCCCAGCCTTTTGAGCTGAGGAGTAGTATTTACAAGCCTTACGGCAAATGCTAGAACACATTGTAAGCAAAGCTCACATAGTACAAGCCACCAATTTGTGGGTTACCCCAGGCAGTGCGGTAATACTTGTTGAAGATGTTATTACCACCTAGCTTAACAATACTCTTGAGAGCAGGGAATTTGTAGCTAACCATTGCATCGAAAGTGTTGAAAGCAGGCACAAAACCTTGGCCAAAAGTGCCTTCATATATGAAGCCATCTTGCCAACGATATGTGATACCGAAACCAACACGACGCTTAGCAAATAAACCGCTATTGGATAAGCTTAAGTTGTAACGATACTTAGGAGCATTGAAGTAAGTTACGAAGCCGGTTGGTACATCCTTAATTTCATCGCTGAAGAAGTTAGCACCAAATGTGTAACCACGACCAAAGGCATACTCAGCAGATGCACCATAACCTTGTGTTGTAACATCGGCTTGGCTGTTGATGCTAGTTGCATAACCGTTACGTGTTTGGCTAGCCAATAAACCTAAAGGAGCCGTAGGACCACTTAAGCGGCTTTGTAACACGTTGATACCGCCAATAAAATCTTGGTATTTGCTTTGATAGAAATACATATCTACCAAAATTTTGTTGAACCAAGTGCCCTTATAACCAATTTCGTAAGAAGTACAAACCTCAGGTTTGAACTCACGGAATTGATATGGTTGTAATATATTTCCTGTAGCACCTAAAGCCGCACCAATTTGTGCTGGTGTTGCGTTAGCCGGGTTGCTAACACCTTGCTGTGCCAAGTTTGTTAAGAAAGCTGTTGCGAACTGCTGAACGTTAGCTTGGCTATAAACTGGATTACCAGAGAAATTATAGAAATCACGTAATTGTGGCAATCCTCCAATTAAGTAAGCACCACCACCTACTACTAGGTTAATCCACTGGTTTTGTGTACTTGGAAAACGATAAGCTGTTTGGTAGCTCATACGAACGTTATGGTTCTCCACTACTTTCACAACTGCCGATACACGTGGCGTGAAACGACCTTCGAAGTTTTGGTTTTTATCGTAACGGCCACTCACACTCAACTTCAAGCGATCTTTAAATAACTTCTGCTGTACTTGACCATAAAAACCATACTCGTTGATTTTAATGGCTCCGGTAGTATCAGCAAATAAAGTACCTTGAGAATTCAATTGGAATTGGCGGAGGTTACCACCTACTAAGATGTCTGTACCTTTATCTTTCAAGCCCAACAGATTAGTTAAGTTGTACTGTGCTTCAGCAACGTACAAATCACTACGATCTAAGAACAAACCACCACCTCTTGAAATTGGGGTGCTAGCAATATTTCTAAAAGTTTGTGTTTCGTATATATTACCGGTTGGGCGGCCTTGGTCAGCAAAAGCACGTGCACTTTGGTGAGCTGCTGAGGCAGGAGCACCACTAGCAAGAGCTGTTGCATAAGCAGACATATACTGAGGATACCATGTTTGGCTTGGTTTCCAACGCTCGTTGAATAAACGAGATACGATGGTAGCATTAAAGCTTTCACCAGAATTTTCTTGAATGGTATAACCTCTTACGAAGAAGTCTTTACCCTTCAATTCTAGTTTGTATTGCCCCATCTTAAGGTTCTGTAAGGCGTAACGGTCTAAGCCCGTGTACACTGTATTACCTGTACCCCAAAATGCAACGCCAGATAATTCAAGATTTTCTTTGATTTTGTAGTACAAACCACCCTGTAAGCGGATATTCACAGTAGTTGGACTGATAACATTAGCCTCACTGTAACCGGTACGGCTTACATCAACACCGTTGAAGTAGTTTCTTGTTGGGTGGCCACCAAAAAGAATGGGCGATAATCCACCATTCACTAAAGCACCCGCACCTATGCTCGTTAAGAAAGCATTGTACTGAGCAATAGTTGCAGTAGGCTGCGCATTTAAAAAGGTATTTGAAGCACCTAGCACAGCACCAGGAACACTGCTTAACACACTTGCGTAAATGGTATTAAGGTTCTGTGTTGTTTCGTCGCCATATACGTTAACACCGTCATAATTAGGATCAGTGTTACGGGTTCCAGCCTTAACCTCACCGTTTTGGTTGGTGCTAAATGGAGAACGTAAATAATTACGCTCATCATTAGCCACCCAGTCTCTTGTTTGAATAAACTGAGCACCAATTTTAAAGGCAAATTTTTCAGAAACTTTTTTACCCCAACGAACACTCCAGTCATAGAAAGGAGATGTATTACGCTGAGCACGGTCAACGTGCATTACACCTTGCTTTACCTGAAAACTCAACCCTTGGTATTTGAATGGGCTCTTACTGTTGATCAATAAAGTGCCGTTCATACCACCTGTACCGTACAATGCAGATGATGCACCAGGCAACAATTCCATGCTTTCAACATCTAGTTCAGTTAAGCCAATAAAGCCACCAACACTGAAGTTTAAACCAGGGGCTTGGTTATCCATACCATCTACAAACTGATTCATGCGGAGGTTGCCTGAACCGCTGAAACCACGTGTGGTAGGTGTTTTAAAGGTTAAGCTGCTGGTAACCACATCTACACCTTTTAAGTTACCTACTAAATCGTAGTAACTAGCTGCAGGAGCGTTACGAATAGCAGCAGGACCTACACGCTCAATCGATACAGGGCTTTCCAAAATTCTTTCTGGTGTTCTACTAGCAGCAACTACAACATCTTGTCCAATCAAGAAAGATGTTTCTAATTCAACACTCACAGGCGTTTTGTCGCTAGCAACCGTTACTTCTTTTGTCGCATAACCGATAGAGGTAATAACAAGTGTTAACGGCAGCTTTTGACTGGTCGTAAACTTAAAATTACCATCATCGTCTGTGAAAGTTCCGGTAGTAGAACCTTTAATGCTCACAGATACGGCAGGGAGCTTCTCTTTCGTTTTGCCGTTTATTACACTACCGCTGATGGTGATAACATTTTGTGCTACAACACTTAATGCATTTAGCATCGTAAAAACAATCAACACCAGATAGGTAAAGCTTCTTCTCATAAAGCAAACTTTTTGGGTTATTTAGCAAATTAAAGCGTGTTAGCATTAAGGGCAAAAAAAATGTTAAGAACTTCCTGTTCAAAAGTTACCTTGCTGCCAATTTTTTACGCTTTTTTCCATGCAACAGTTCCAATTTTCTGAGCAAACTGCTTTTTATCAGGGCAAAGTAAGAGATGTGTACACCATCAACCACAAGTGGCTTGTAATGGTAGCTAGCAACAGAATTTCTGCATTCGATGTGGTATTACCTGAACCAATCCCTTTTAAAGGACAAGTGCTAAATCAAATTGCAGCTTACATGTTAGAACAAACCAAAGATATTTGTCCCAATTGGTTGATAGCAACGCCAGCCCCCAACGTTGCCATTGGTTATAAATGCCAGCCATTTGCGATTGAAATGGTTGTACGTGGTTACCTTACCGGGCATGCTTGGCGAACCTATCAGAGTGGCAAGCGTACCTTATGTGGCGTTCATTTGCCGGAAGGCTTACAAGAAAACGACCCTTTTCCTACGCCAATCATAACGCCAACCACCAAAGCAGCCGAAGGCCACGATGAAGATATTACCGCTGAAGAAATCATTGCTCGTGGTTTAGCTTCAAAAGAAGCATGGGAACAACTCTGCAAGTATGCATTGGCGTTGTATCAACGAGGCTGCGACATTGCAGCCCGCCAAGGCTTGATTCTGGTAGATACGAAATACGAGTTTGGCACCCTTGCGGGTAAAATATATCTCATGGATGAGGTTCATACACCTGATAGTAGCCGATACTTTTTTGCAGAAGGCTATGCCAACAGGCAAGCCAAAGGCGAAAAACAACCACAGTTGAGTAAAGAATTTGTTAGAGAATGGCTTATCGCCAACAACTTTATGGGCAAAGAAGGGCAACAAATCCCAACAATGTCGCCCGAGTGGATTCAAGCAATAAGCCAACGCTATATCGATTTGTATGAAAAAGTAATTGGCAAATCTTTTCATCCACAAGCTTGGAGCGATGAGGCTACTTACAAAGCAGTTGAAACAACACTAGCAACATTAGCATAATTGAAAAAACATTATTTCCATCTTGGTGCCATACGAGCTGCAAATTGTGCTTTGGTTTCCTGAGGCGCATGCTCAATAAAATAGCGTAGCATTAATTCCATAGCATTGACATTTAAAGCACCGAGCTGATAATGTGGTTGCCCATTTGTATCAATTACTGCTGTAATCGGGTAAGCCACATTACCACCCGATACATACAATGCCATTTCATGCACCTTGTATAGGTTATGATATTGAAACAACTTACCATTCCACCGCAAGGTATCGTTGCCTTCTGCATTGAGTTTATATCGGTAGAAATGCTTTTGTAAGTACGCAACTACACTATCATGCTTATACACACTATTATCCATCTGCTTGCAGTAGTGGCACCAATCGGTATACACATCTATTAGTATAGGCTTTGGCATTTGCCGTAAGGCACTATTGATAACGCTCCACGGCTGCCAAAGCGCTGGCCGTTGGTACTTTTGAAACCCAACCAACAACAACATTAACAAACAGGCAATAACTTTTTGCATTGTAACTTTGTTATAGTAACAAAGCGAAAGTATGCCTCAAAAAATTGTGGTAGCCATTACTGGTGCCAGCGGAAGTATTTATGCCAAATTATTATTAGACGCCTTACGGCAAATGCAACCGCAACCCATTGTTGGCATTGTAATGAGTAATAACGCCAAACAAGTTTGGGAGCATGAACTGGGAGAACCTAGTTACGAACAATACAGCTTTACACATTACAACAAATTTAATTTTAACGCACCCTTTGCATCGGGCTCGGCACAATACAGTACCATGTTTGTAGTGCCTTGCAGCATGGGTACGCTTGGCCGCATAGCAGGTGGCATTAGCGACGATCTGGTAACACGTGCCGCCGATGTTATACTTAAAGAACGCCGAAAGTTAATTCTAGCCGTTCGCGAAACACCCTACAACCTCATTCATATTAAAAACATGGAAGCGGTAACACTAGCGGGCGGTATTATATGTCCGGCAACACCATCTTTTTACAGTAAGCCAGCAAGTATTGAAGCAGCAGCAGCCACAGTAGTACACCGTATGTTAGATTTAGCTGGCCTTACGGTAAATGACAGCTACCGCTGGGGAGAAACGCACTAACACATCAAATCATTCACAAGCGGCTAAAGCGGTTTTCAAATCCCTATTTTTGAAGCCATTAAATATTGTTTTTATGGCTGGCGTAATTACTTGTCCGAACTGCAACCACCAATTTGCACCAACCGATGCTTTTAAAGAAGAGGTTCAAAAAGAACTGAATGCAAAAGCACAAGAATGGCAACGCAAAAAAGAAGAAGAGTATCGCCGCAAAGAGCAAGATTTACAGATGGCAATTACCAACATTCAGAAACAGTTGCAAGAAAAAGATGCCGAACAAGCCAAACAACAACGCCTGCTAGAACAGCAGTTTCAACAACAACTAATAGCACAACAACAACAGCTAAAAGCTGAAATGGAGGTTCAATTACGTAAGTCTATTGCAGCCGATTTTGAAAATCAACTCAAAATAGCACAACAAACCGCCGCCGATAAAGAAGAAAAACTAAAAGAAGCCCGCCAAAAAGAACTTGAATTTTTACAAAAAGAACAAGCATTAAAAAATAAAGAAGCAGAACTTGAGCTACAACTGCAACAGCGCTTGCTAGAAGAAACTGAAAAGCGAACCAAAGAAATTAGAAAAATTGAGGAACAACGCTTACAACAAAAAGAACAAGAATTCTTGCTTAAGCTGGCAGAAAAAGAAAAACAATTAGAAGATCAGAAAAAGCTAGCCGAAGAAATGAGGCGCAAAGCCGAACAAGGCAGCATGCAACTACAAGGTGAAATACAAGAATTACTGTTAGAAGATTTGCTAAGAAACGCATTCCCTGTAGATATTGTTGCACCTGTTGGCAAAGGTGTTCGTGGTGCCGATTGCATACTTACCGTACGTACACCTTATGGTGCCGAGGCAGGACGTATCATATTTGAAAGTAAACGTACCAAAGATTTCGGCGGAGACTGGATTGAAAAACTGAAAGCCGACATGCGAAGCCAAGCCGCCGATATTGCCGTTATTGTTACACAAGCTATGCCAAAAGACATGGAGCGTTTCGGCGAAAAAGATGGTGTTTATATCTGTAATTTCAACGAAGTACGCAGTTTAGTTACCGTATTACGAAATGCTATTTTGAAAATCAATGATTTAAAACGCAGCCAAGAAAATAGAGGCGATAAAATAACGCTTCTGTACGACTATCTCACCAGTAGCGAATTTAGCGAGCAATGGAAAGCCATCAAAGAGGGCTTTTTGGCCATGCGACAAAGCATCATTAACGAACGAGCTGCTATGGAAAAACTTTGGAAAGCAAGAGAAAAACAATTAGAAAAAGTGCTTATCAGTGCAGCACACATTAAGGGCAGTATTGAAGGCATAGCCGGTAGCGATGCTGTGAACTTAAACTTACTTGATGATGCCCCTGAAGATATACTGATCGATAATTAACCACTACCCTTCTAACACCCAACACATTACCCAACCAGAAGCGTGTATAATGTAATGCACCGTTAACGCAATATCTATAGAGGGATGAATGATAGCTGCTTGTATTTGTCCGGAAGTATGCTGCGCAAACGGCATCACACGCAACATTTCACTAAAATCAACTTCGCCTGTACCTAACCACTTAAATAAAGCCTCCTTAGCACTCCACAACAAGGTTAACACCAAAGTTTGCTGTTCGGGCAAAAAGCTATTCACCCAACGTAACTCTTGCGGATGCAAAAACTTATGCTTGATGCGATGCACCCTTTCGCTGATCATCTCAATATCAATTCCAACCCGATATTGTGTACTTACAATGGCAGCAGCATAATCGCCAGAATGACTCATTGAAAAATGATACCCTTCATCGGGAAGATAAGGCTTACCAGTATCGGCAATTGCAATTGCATATATCGGAAAACCAGGCTGTAAGTACACCAATAACTGACGGGCAGCAAGGTGCTGCAATCGTTTATGCTTATGCGTAATGGTACGCTGCAAAGGCACTTCGAAAGCCGACTCCTCCTCCACAATATGCCATACTGCTAATTGTGTACTATCGTTGCAAATGGTTTTTGAAATAACGGGCATAATACACTTACGTAAATGAAAAACAAAGAAACGGTCATTTATTGAAGTAAGAAATGGAAGTAATTACTAAAATTGCCGAAACTTGCACGCAAGTTGAACTGTGCAACGCCACAAATGTTGCCATTTGTACTTATTTAACATCCAAAGCATCTATTTAGCATGATACTTTCAGACAGCCGAATTCTTGAAGAAATAGCCAAAGGAACCATTAAAATTGAGCCTTACCACCGCGACTGTCTTGGTAGTAATAGTTACGATGTACACCTGGGCCGATGGCTAGCCACCTATAAAAATCATGTATTAGATGCCAAGCAGCACAACGAAATTGAATACTTCGAAATACCCGACGATGGGTTTGTGTTATACCCGCACGTTTTTTATTTAGGTGTAACCGCAGAATACACCGAAACGCATGCCCACGTTCCTTTTTTAGAAGGCAAGAGTAGCACCGGCCGCTTAGGTATTGATATTCATGCAACTGCCGGCAAGGGCGATGTTGGCTTTTGCGGTAATTGGACACTGGAAATATCTGTAAAGCAACCCGTTAAGGTGTACCACGGTATGCCTATTGGTCAGTTAATCTATTTTCCGGTAGACGGCAGCATTGAGGTAGCTTACAACCAAAAAAAGAATGCCAAATACAGCGGCCAACCCAACAAGCCTATTGAGAGTATGATGTGGAAAAATAAATTCTAACCATATACACACCATCAACCATTTCAAATTGGCTTGAATATTCATTTGTACAGTAGGTATAGGCTGTTGCATCCAAATGGTTAGGTGCTTGCGATACACCACACGCAGTTTTCACTTCAACCTTAAACCTTGCGGCATTTTTTTTACTGCACCACCCAATGCCCACCTTGCCAATAACCACAAAAACCGATTACAGTACTAAAATAAACCTGCTGTTGGGAGGAATAATAGTACCTGTAAGTTGGTTATTCAACTGCATTTCCTTTATGTATTCCAAATGCTTTTACATATTGGTGGCAATGCTGAATCGGCTTTGCTAGCACCTAGTAAAAAAACTCCGGTTAATAGAAGGTTTTTCAGGGTTTTCATTTGCCGTAAGCCTTACTATGAACATGCCAAAACATGTTTCGATGTGCGAATATTTTGGGCTGTTGACGTTAAAAAACTTGCATTTTTTTATTTATTGCCTAACCTTGCAGCTATAATTACGGCTACAACGGCGTGAGTTTTAAGATTTAGCAAGCACATTATGGCGAAAAATTTACTGATCGTAGAAAGCCCCGCAAAGGCTAAAACCATTGAAAAAATACTTGGGAAAGACTTTCAGGTGAAAAGTTGTTTTGGGCATATCCGCGACCTTGAAAAAGATGATATGGGTATCGACCTTGCCAATAACTATCTACCACGTTATATCATTCCCGACGATAAGCTGAAAGTGGTTAAAGAATTACGCCAATTAGCAAAATCTTCGCAAGAAGTTTGGCTCGCATCCGATGAAGACCGTGAAGGAGAAAGCATCAGTTGGCACTTAGCCGAAGTATTAGGCCTCGACCCACGCACCACCAAAAGAATTGTGTTTCATGAAATTACCAAACCTGCCATTCAAAAAGCAGTAGCTAATCCGCGTACCATTAACATGAACTTGGTGAACGCTCAACAAGCTCGCCGTGTGTTAGATCGCTTAGTAGGTTTTGAACTTAGCCCCGTGCTTTGGCGAAAGGTAGGCATGCAACGTAGTTTGAGTGCAGGCCGTGTTCAAAGCGTTGCTGTTAAATTAATTGTTGAACGTGAGCGAGAAATCAACAGCTTCACTACAGAACATAGTTATAAAATAGAGGCTATCCTTACGGCAAATGATATCGCAGGCCGCACCGTTAACTTTAGAGCAGAAGGCCCTTCGAAGTTGGCACAATTAAACGATGCTGCCAACTTTTTAAATAGTTGCAAAGGTGCTACTTACCAAGTAGCAGATGTACAGGTAAAGCCTGCCAAACGTAGCCCTGCACCACCCTTCACCACCAGTACACTGCAACAAGAAGCGAGTAGAAAATTAGGATACAGCGTAAGCCGTACCATGCAAATAGCACAAAAATTGTACGAAAGTGGTTACATCACTTATATGCGTACCGATAGTGTTAACTTAAGCGAATCTGCACGACAAGATATACGCAATGAAATTACAAAAGCCTTTGGCGATAAGTATTTCCAACCACGATTTTATAAAAACAAAAATGAATCGGCACAAGAGGCACACGAAGCTATTCGCCCTACTTACATGGCCAATCATAGTATTGACGATGCCGATGGAAAACGATTGTATGAACTTATTTGGAAGCGTACCATTGCCTCACAAATGAGTGAAGCAGAGTTTGAAAAAACCATTGCTAAAATTAACATCAGTACCAATAACGAACAGCTTACTGCCACAGGTGAAGTGCTTAAGTTCGATGGCTTTTTGAAAGTATATTTAGAAGGCAAAGACGATGAAGATGACAATGAAGAAGGTGGCATACTACCTCCTTTATCACCCGGCCAATCAGTAGCCTTCAAACAAATGACTGCCACTGAAAAATTCACACGCCCCAACCCACGTTATACCGAAGCTAGCTTAGTTAAAAAAATGGAAGAGTTAGGCATAGGTAGGCCAAGTACTTACGCCCCAACCATTAGTACTATTTTAAAACGGAATTACGTTGAAAAGCGAGATAAAGATGGGCAACAGCGCCAAGTGAATAAGCTTACCCTAACACCTAAAAACGAAATAGAAAAAGAAATTTACACCGAAAACTTTGGGGCAGAAAAAGCCAAGCTATTTCCAACCGATTTAGGGATGGTGGTAACCGACTTTTTAGACACCTATTTTAAGCGGATTATGGACTACAACTTTACCGCTAAAATGGAACACGAGTTCGATGAAATTTCTGAAGGTAAGTTACAGTGGAGCAAGGTTATCGACAACTTTTACAAACCATTCCATGCCAATATTGAACACACCCTCGAAACAGCAGAACGTGCTAAAGGCGAACGAGAACTTGGCGTTGATCCCGCCACAGGAAAGCGTGTAGTTGCACGTATGGGGCGTTATGGCCCTATGGTGCAAATAGGGGAGCAAACCGATGAAGAAAAACCTCGCTTTGCCAAACTCAAAGCCAACCAAAGCATTGAAACCATTACCATGGAGGAAGCCATGAAATTATTCGAACTACCTAGAACGTTAGGTGTGTACGAAGGTCAAGAAGTGCAAGTAAATGTTGGCAGATATGGCCCTTACATTAAACTCGGTGAAAACTTTATTTCTATACCAAAAACAGAAGATTTGCACAGCTTAGAGCTTGAAAAAGCAATTAGCTATATTAAAGAAAAAGAACAAATAGACGCACCTATTGCTGTGTATCAAGGCATGCCTGTAACCAAGGGCAAAGGTCGTTTCGGACCTTTTATTAAGTGGAACAACCTCTTCATCAACATCCCCAAAGCTTACAACTTCGATGCATTGTCGCAAAAAGATGTAAATGAACTCATTGAAAAGAAACTTGAGAAAGAAAGCAATCGTTTTATACAGCAATGGCCTGAAGCAAAAATTAGCATTGAAAATGGCCGTTGGGGACCATTCATTCGCTTTGGTAAGCATATGTTGAAGCTTGCTAAAAAGGAAGACGGCACTAAATATACCAACGAAGAAGCCGCTACCCTTTCGCTTGAAGCAGTGAAAGCCATGATAGCATCAGAACTCCCTGGTGCTTTCACCCAAAAAGCAGCTACACCAAAAAAGGCTGCGGTTAAAAAAGCAGCTACTAAAAAAGCAGCCGCAAAAAAAACAGCTACTAAAAAATAATCACATTTACCGCAAGGTTATAGTTACTACTCCATACCACCAAGTATGGAGTTTTTTTATGCCTTACGGCAAATGAAAAGCCGCACAGAACCGCAAGCTTCCCGTATCTTTCGGCATCTTAATTATGTAGCATACATGATAATCACACGCATACAAACCTACCGATACAGTATTCCGATGGTGCCATTTGTAATTGCTACCGGCACTATGCATACAGCTCAAAACATGCTGGTAGTATTACATACTAACGAAGGCATACAAGGCTGGGG
The DNA here is from genome assembly GCA_046296295.1 of Chitinophagaceae bacterium. Lineage (GTDB taxonomy): Bacteria > Bacteroidota > Bacteroidia > Chitinophagales > Chitinophagaceae > UBA10646. The sequence continues at coordinate 128,292 of JBKBLG010000003.1, forward strand.
AGAGTGTAGCGCTTTTCCGATGATTGTAGGAGAAACACAAGATACTTGCCTACACATGGGGCAGCTTTTTGCGAACGCATGGCTAGGCAAAAATGCTTTAGAACCCACTGCCAGAATACAAGATTTGCATACCGTTGCAGCTTATAACTATACCGCCAAAAGTGCTTTTGATATGGCACTGTACGATGTATTGGCACAATATAACGGCCAACCTTTGTATGCTTACCTGAACCCCAATGCAACCCCTAAAACCATGGTTACCGATTTAACCATTGGCATTGATACCCCCGATGCAATGGCTGCTAAAGCCATCGATTTTGTTGCTAAAGGGGTACAAATTATTAAGGTGAAACTTGGCAAAAATGCACAAGAAGATATTGCTCGTATTGCTGCCATTAGAGCTGTAATTGGATACAACACAACCCTTAGAATAGATGCTAACCAAGGTTGGAGTTTTGAAGATGCAATTTTAGCCTTGCAAGCACTTGCACCCTATCAAATAGAGTTTTGCGAGCAGCCCATGCACCGCCGAAACGATTATAGGTTAGCCGAACTGCAACAACAAATAAGCATTCCTATCATGGCAGATGAATCTGTTTTTACCAGCGATGAGTTGAAGCAATTTGGAACAGCCGATGGTTTTGCTTCGGTGAATATTAAACTTGCAAAATCAGGTGGCATATTCGATGCTCTGGCAATTGTACAACATTGTGAAAAGCTTGGTAAGCCTAACATGATGGGAGGCATGCTTGAAAGCAGGCTTGCCTTCACAGCATTTGCACATTTGGCAACAGCCTGCGATAATATTCAGTATTACGATATGGATACACCTATGCTCGGCCATTTAGTTGACCCTGTGGTTGGTGGAGCCTTTTATAAAGGCTTCGAAGTGCATTTACCGCAAGGCATACATGGTATTGGCGCCACTGTTAGCAGCGATTTTTTAGCACAGTGCGATTTGGTTACTGATATTAGTATTTAGAACAACCTTGGTTGTGTAAAGGCATACACTTGCTCTAATTGTAGCAACTTTAACTTACGATCTATACCACCTGCATAGCCAACCAATTGTCCGCCACTACCAATTACCCGATGACAAGGAATAATAATAGCAATAGGATTGCTGCCATTGGCCGTACCTACTGCTCTAATAAGTTTTTCGTTGCCAAGCGTTTGTGCTAATTTTTTATAACTCGTAGTAGTGCCGTAAGGTATTTGCCGTAAGGCTTGCCAAACTTGTTGTTGAAAGGCTGTACCATTGGGTGCTAGCGGTAATTCGAAAACAGATAACCTTTCGGTAAAATAAGCATCGAGTTGCTGCATAGCAGCTTTGGTAACAGCATTTTCGCTCAAGCTAACATGCTGCGGTAACCTTACGGTAAATGAAGCTGCAATAAGTGCATTTTGTGTTGCACACAAGAGCATTTCGCCTAATGGCGACTGATACAGACTATATGTAAGTTGCTTATCCAATAATACTTCCGTTAGGTAAGGGTTGATCGGGTTGTAGTAAAACTACAGCATCGTTACCATCGTAGCCTCCTAACACTAAACATTCGCTGAAAAAATTAGCGATTTGCTTCACCGGAAAGTTAATAATAGCTATTACTTGCCTACCAACGAGTTGAGCTGGCTGATAATGTGTGGTTATTTGTGCCGATGATTTTTTAATACCGATGGTGCTACCAAAATCAATCTCGAGTTGATATGCCGGTTTTTTGGCTTTTTCAAAAAGCACTGCTGTAAGTATGGTACCAACTCTTACATCGAGTTGATGAAAAGTATCGTAAGTGGTAGGTGCTTTCATAGTATGCTATAAAGTTGTGGTAAAAGTACAATCTACCTTCATTTCTGCGTTAAATGGCGTACTTTTGCGGCCTGAAATTAAAGTTAATATGAGCAACAGAACATTTACAATGATTAAGCCCGATGCTACTAGCAAGGGTTATACAGGTGCTATTTTAGATCAAATTATTAAAGCTGGCTTTAGTATTAAAGCTATGAAGTGGACTCGCTTAACCAAAGCTCAAGCCGGCGAATTTTATGCTATTCATAAAGAGCGCCCCTTTTATGGTGAATTGGTTGATTTTATGAGCAGTGGCCCTATTGTGGCTGCTATTCTTGAGAAAGATAACGCGGTAGCTGATTTTCGTAAGTTAATTGGTGCTACTAACCCTGCACAAGCAGAAGAAGGTACTATTCGTAAGCAATTTGCAAGCTCTGTTGGTGAAAATGCTGTACACGGCAGCGATAGCGATGAGAATGCTGCTATTGAAGGCAACTTTTTCTTCTCTGGTTTAGAGCGTTTCTAAACAAAAGATATTACAATTGAACGCCGCTGTACCGTTGGTGCAGCGGCGTTTTATTTAACCTGAAAAAAGTTATTAAAGACCGTTTAAAACGTTAATAAAATACAGATTACTTTAACAAACGTTTGCTGCTAGTGTGGTTTTTATTACATTAGGAGCGTTTTTTAAGGGTTTAGGGTTGAAAAGGGGGCTTCCATTCTTGGTTGCCCCCATTTTTATATTTACCGTAAGGTTATAGCTATTACTAACAAAAGAGGCTACCCTTGCAGGCAGCCCCATTACAGGAAAATTAATGAGGTGAATCCGTTTCCTTATTTATTCCCTGTTACTAAGGTTACTGTTTGGAATTGTTGTGTTGGTGATAACACATTTAGTTTATACATACTGCTATTAAGCTTACCTGGCACTTGTACACGTATGGCATTGCGGCCACGATAGGCTGGTGCTAGTTGTTGATGTATTACCACGCCGTTCATATCGGTTACACGAATGGTTACCATTTCATCGGTGTTACTATTAAACTCTGCAATACAAGCTCCGTTGAATGGATTAGGTTGTGCTACTACTGGAGCCGTTACTATTACCGGCGGTGCTTGTTGTGAACGTGTTTGTACAAAAGCCACATCATCTACCTCTAAGTACAAGGCTTTTTTATAATATTCTGGATATTTGATTAAAAATACAACCGAGGTAACATCGCTAGCATCGAATGCGTTGCGGTAGGCAATAGAAGTAAGCTCTGCAAAGTTGATGATGTAATCTTGCATATCTTCTCCAACAGTAATTTCTTTAGTGTACTGATGAATGAAGTTTTGCACTGATTTTTTAGTTATACGTACTTGTAATGTAACGTTACCCTTGGCTTTGAATTTGATAGCTTTGAAATTGTTCAAATTGAGTGGTGAGCCATCTACAGTTGCTAACTTGTACACCGATACATCGGAACGACGTAAAGCTGTAAAGTTGATTGCAAAACCTCGCATTAACTGTAACTCGTTATTGGGGTAATTTCTACCGGTATTGTTTTTAACCGTCCAACTATTCATGATAACATCTTCACGCTTAAAGTCGGTAGACCAACGTGTATCGGCAGCATAGGTATGATCTACAACTACACGATTGATGCTGAAATCAACGGATTGCTCTAAATGATCAAACACTTGCACATTCACTACATTAGTATTGCCTGGTTGTAATGTACCACGAATGTTTTGTGTACGCTTATCAACATTCTCATTAGGCCGTGTATACAGAGTGATGTTGTAAGCAGTAGCAGTTGGGAGGTTATTGGTTACATACAACTTTAGCAAGTTAGCAGAACGTTCTACCTTATTGATGAATACACTTGGTACTACATTATCGCGAATTGGTTGCTCTAACTGATACCCTTGCTGTCTGAATATATTCAAAATTTTGGCCACCAATTCGTTGGTTACAGGGCCGTCGCTACTCCACACTTGATAATTATAAAGCGTATCTGCACCTGCTGCAGCTGTTGCTCTCCAATCGGCCTGAATGCGTGCAACACGACTATTTCCACTGATGGCAATAGAGAAAGAAGTTGCATATTCATACACGCCATCTTTACGAAGCATCATCATTCTACCAAAATTGAAGCCATCAACTTCATACGCAACAATATTTTTAATTACAGAACCAACTACTCTATCGCAGATTGCTTTAGTATGATCGTAAGGTTTTACTCTTGTTTTCATTACAAGTACCGATGCTGCATTACTATTATCGCTACGCAAAAAATTAACGCCTTCTACATCTATTGCATTTGTAAAACTTAACAAGTGTACAGGTGTACTAACCTTACGGGTAAAATTACCTGTAATACTTGTAGGAATATAATTGATGAGGGTTAATGCTCCATTTCTTGAAGCATTACGTTGTGCAACTTGATTTTTATAATTGCTTACCAAGTTGGCATCAAGTACATCTTCGTTCGGTACATACTTACCATCATTTTTAATGAAACTGTATCTGTACTGACTGATGGCATCGCCCAAGCTTATAGATTCTAAACCACCATCACGGGCATTCGATGCTTCAGTCCAGTTCATTGTTAACCACCGATTACAAGTGGTGCAAGCATTAGGGTCGCTAGATTTGAAAGAGAATACAAGATCATTGAAATCGTTATCACCATTAGGAGAATCTTCCCAAGCCATCATGTAACTGTTACTAGTACTATCATAAAACTGAACTAAGTACTTATTACCAGTAGCACTGTTTGTTGGGTTTAATGCAGGATTAGAGTAGAAGATATTCGTACCTTCTCCTACCGCATTTAAGCTAGGGTTATAGCCATTTTCAACCAATACCCAACTAATGCTTGTACCGGCATTGAAAGTACCCAATTCAACAGTAGTACCAGTGCTTAAACCACCACCGTTAGACACATCGGTAGCATTAGGAAATATCAATTTTATTTGCGATATATCAGGAGCGACTGCTGGAGGATTACTAGTAGGGTATGTAAAGTATCCTAGTGCATTTGTTTTAGTAGTGCTTTGTTGCACAAATGCTACTGACACTACTGTTGTTGCAGTAATCTTCAAATCATTAGTAGTACAGCTTAACAAAGATGGGCGTAAATTAGGAACTGACTCACCCTCTGGTAATGAGGTTGTAATTTTTTGTTTTGCCTCAGTTGAAATAGGTGTTGTAGTGGTGTCTGTTGGTGTACCTTTTTCATCGGTTGGTATAGTAGAAATTTCACCTAGTGGCTCAATTGCATTTGAACCTGTAACCTTGGCTACACCGGTAGTTGCTATTAAATCAATACCTCCGGCATTACCACCATCGATTGTATTAGTAGGATAGTTGGTACTATTGGTATAATCAGAAATTCGCGTAGAATCTGCTAAACCTCTCGAAGCAACAGGCACAAAATCGGGTGGTAATATCACATAGCCATAAATAATTTGATTCACAGCAATATTAAAATCAGATAATCTAAAATAAACACCACCTAAATTTTGAGTTAATGCAGCACTTGCCAACAAATTGGTTTGTCCCTCTTCTTTTCTCAGTACCACAAAGCTTTTCGGATTACCAGCTCCATATAAATCAGTTGTACCATAAGAACCTGAAGCAACTCTAATAACCCTACTAAATCTGGTAGGGTTACCACTGCCATCTACTTCTAAAATAACACTAATTGCAAATGCATCGTGTGCATTGTTCACCCCACGTTCAAATAAAGCAAAACCAGCCTGCGTAGGACTATTTACTTTTAAACCATTCTTAAAAATTACATCTACACGTTCAATGTTATTGATATTACCATCGCTATTACCAGTATTACAAAACAAGTTATCGGTTCCTGCATTAAAACCCAGCGTTCCGTTAAACAAAGTTGCCATATCGTCTTCATACGGCCTTACAATGTTAAACACTGGTGGTGTAGTATTGCTAGTGTAGGTACCCTCCAAGAATACAAGTTGGCGAGCACCGGTTACCCCAGCATTATTCACACGTCTGAAAACCACCCGCTGTGTACCAACAGGCAAGAACGAAAAAGCTGTATTCGCAGCCGTGAACGAACTAACACGCAACTGATTATTACTGCTACCACTAGCCACACCATAGTTAAAAGTGGCATTGGTATATACTAGTCCGGGGGTCGATGGTTTTGTACCCGAATATGTTCGTGTTTCAACGGTTGATTGATAAGATTGTTCAATAGCAGTAATGTTTGTTTGTGAATATGCAGTTACTGCTTGTAACAACATGCTAACAATGTAGCATATAAGAAATATCCCAATTGGAGCTTGGCTAGTTTTAGGATACGGCAACGAAATGCCCTTCGGTTTAGCGACAGGTTTCATTTTTCGAAGGATTAGATTAATGAATAAATTCGGAAATCGGATTACATAGTAAAACTACTATAACCAGTTCATGCCATATTTATTACAAAGACTTCAACCTAACCCAAAAAGACATTTCCATAGAAAAGCCAGCATCAAAGATGCTGGCTTTTCTGTAACTATCATTTACCGGGAACTATAATTTTTGCAAAGGCAATACCTGTGTTGCTCCTTTTGCATCTACTATGTATAAGTAGTAGGTACCTTGCGGTAAATGCTTAACCGCCATACTTATACTTGTATTATTACCATTCACTACAGTAACGCCATTTAACAAAGTTATGCCTTGTATATTCCGTAATTGATATTGTAATTTACCGTAAGGTATCGTATTAGGCACTAGCAATTGTACATAATCGTTCACTGGGTTGGGTAACAATTGAAAATTACCACTAGCCTGATGCAAAACTAAAACCGTATTACTTAGGCTAAACTTACCATCCTTATCTAACTGTCGTAACCGATACCAAACTTTATTGGCTTTAAATGCATCTGTAAAGTTGTAGCTCAAAGGCTTCGTACTATAACCTGTAGTTGCCTTCGATGGTACAAATGCAAGTACATTAAACACAACACCATCGGTACTACGTTCTACTTCAAAACCTTTGTTATTGCTTTCACTAAACGTGTTCCATTGCAGAAGGGTTTTGTTATTTGTAGTAGTTGCAACAAGCTTATCCATTACAACAGGTAAAGTACTAAACGATTGATATTGAATTGTGAAAGTACCATTATTGTTACCATTATCCCATCCGTACACACGTACATAGTAAGTTTGCCCGGGCGTTAACCCACCTCTGCGAAGTATTTCTAACCCACCTGCGAAAGAAGTATCTACACAAATGCCTAGTTGGGTTAAAGCATTGCAGGTACCACTATACAAAGCAATAACCGGATCAAATGGTGCAGCACCTTGAACAGTAATGATAGCACTGTCGCCAACAGCAGTGAATTGATACCAAACATCGTCGTCAGCAGTACCTGCTGCCGGTACACAAGCGGCAACACCTTGTGAAGCACCTGCATTAACAGTTGTTCCATTAACAACATTACCTGCAGTAAGTGTTGTTGCTGAATTACAAAAATCGTTTGCAGGACCAGCAATTGTTGTAAATGAAGTAGCAGTAATAACACACCCCACTGCGTTACCTGCTGCATTTTTAGGTTGTACATACCAATGATAAGTGGTGTTACCTAAAGTGTTATTTACTTGTGCAGAAAGACTATTCACAATACTACCAATACTATCGTAAGTATTGCCGCCATTGCTGCTCCAGAATAGTCCGTAAGAGGTTGCACCCGGTACAGCAGTCCAAGATACTAATGGAGGTATATTAACACCAGTTGCTAAATTGGCCGGACTCACATTGGTTGCACAAGCAGGTATTTGAGATATTGGCATTGATATACAATAAGCTCCTGATGCCCCATTCACACCATCGAGCATGAAATAGTAGGTACCCCCCGCTGTTAGTATGGGTGTTTGTAATACTACTGAATCATTAGTAGTTAAGTTAAAGCCGTTGTTGGTATTCACAACTTCTGTAAGTACTATATAAGGGCATGTACCACTTGCAGTATAGGTAGCTAGCCATCCGAACAAGCCTGTACCTGCACCATCTGGGCGTTTTAGCTTTACTTCTACCCTACCGTTTTCAGTAGCAACATATCGAAACCACACAGTATTATTGGGTGTGCTTTGCGAAAATGGGGGGTCACCGATCGCTGTAGCACAAACAGTTGTTCCGCAATAATTGGTAACGCCTCGTGTTAAGGTAATAGCATCGCATACAGCATCGTTCTGGGTGTTAGTAATTACTTCTGTAGTTACGATATTACTGTATGCGGTATCGTTGGTATTGCTACACACTACACGCAAGCGGAACGATTGACTTTCTGTAACACTAAAATTGCTTAGAATAGTAGCGTTAGCACTAGGAATATCAGTCCAAACATTGGTGTTGTTGAGCCTACGTTGCCATTGTAATATTACACCTGTTGCATCTGAATTACCATTTACCGCAAGGTTAACAGTACCATTACCACATGTAAAAATATTATCGATGGTAACATTACCTGCAACGGGCATACCATTGCAATTATTAATTTGTTCTACTTGAACATCATCTAAGTACATGTTATTACCATACATACCAACAGCTTGAAGCAAAATATAGTTGGTTGCACCGTTGAAATTAGCAGGAATATCAAACGTGTACTGATACCATCCAACAGCAGTCTGCGTTGGTTCGTATGCAATATTTCTACTCACTTTACCAAGTACAGTTGCACCAGTTAATGATGCAGTTGTATTTACCCAAGCAACTACACTATCTCTGTTTGGAAAGGTTGCATCGCGATACATCCAGAAACGCAACTTTACATTCGTTCTACCACTTAAGTTCAATATTGGCGTAATTAAAACGGCAGAACTACTTACGTTAAAATCGTAAGAACGATACCTTACCATTGCTGCTCCGCTTCGCGGCAAAGCGGTGGGGTTGCTTCCAGATATGGCCCGCTCGAATAACCCGCCGGGCATATCGCCGGTATTAGGGCTACCGGTACTAACAATTTGTTGAGACCATCCGGTAGGAACAAAAATAGGGTCATCAAAACTTTCTTGTAGTAAAATTTGGCTATGTGCTAATGAAGCAACTAGCAATATGCAAAGGGTTAGGTACTTTCTCATAAAGCGTTGGTTGTTAAGGCAAATCCCTTGTTAAAAATATTAACAAAATAGTACACTTGAAACAATAATTGATATTTTAAAATAGCAGCCCGCATGGGCAGCTAATTGTATACTATTGTACTTACGTAAATGTGTATGTAAGGTAGTTACTTCGAAGCATTTTTGATAGCAATGTTGCGTACTACAGCGGCAGTCATTTGCTCAAAAGCAAGTTTAGTAATAGCCTCATTGCTCATCATAATAGGTGTACCGCTATCGCCGCCTTCACGAATAGCTTGCACGAGCGGAATTTGCCCTAAAAAGGGTAATTCATATTCTTCTGCCAACTTTTTGCCGCCTTCTTTACCAAAAATGAAGTACTTATTTTCAGGCAATTCGGCGGGCGTGAAATAACTCATATTTTCAACCAGACCAAGAATAGGCACATTAATTTGAGCCTGACCAAACATGGCAATACCTTTTTTGGCATCGGAAAGGGCAACATCTTGTGGTGTAGTTACAATTACAACACCTGTAACTGGCACTGTTTGCATCAACGTAAGATGAATATCGCCTGTACCAGGCGGCATATCAATAACCAAATAATCTAGCTCACCCCAAGCTACTTCGGTTACAAATTGCTTGATGGCACTACTAGCCATAGGTCCACGCCACACCACGGCATTTTTTTCATCTACCAGTAATCCAATACTCATTAACTCAATACCATACTTCTGCAATGGAACAATCATACCCTTCCCATTCACTTCTTTCATCATGGGGCGCTCACCACGAACACCGAACATAATAGGTACACTAGGGCCATAAATATCGGCATCCATCAAACCAACCTTGGCACCTCCTTGTGCTAAAGCTAAAGCCAAATTAGCCGAAACGGTGCTTTTACCAACACCACCTTTGCCTGAAACAACAGCAATAATGTTTTTCACACCAGGCAACATTTGCTGACTATCGGAACGTTTGGTAGTTGTGTTTGCAGTAAAATTGACGGTAACGTTAGCTGCTTTATTCACTAATAACTTGATGGCATTTTCGCTGGCACGCTGCATCATATCTTTCATTGGGCAGGCAGGTGTTGTAAGCACAATGGTAAAAGCAACGTTGTTACCATCAATTGTAATATCTTTCACCATGTTTAGGGTAACCAGATCTTTGCCTAAATCGGGTTCTTGAACATTGCTTAGGGCTTTGAGAATATCGGCTTCTGTCATGCAAGTATTTTTGTTAAAAAGAAATTACACATAGCAAATGTAACTTTGCATCCGGTTATTTTGTTATTGTATTTCTGCTTTTACTTTACTCGAAAACCAGTTTAATGAAACAACATTGCGTAGCTTTTTTATTGTTTTGGCTAATGACCCTTACGGGCAAATGTTTATTGGCGCAACAAACAAGAGATTCTGTAATACAATTATATGGCGTAGTAATGACTGCCGATAGCTTAAGAGGCTTGGCAGGCGTTAGTGTAATTGTAGAAGACAAAGGACGCGGTACTATTACCAACGAGCAAGGAGTTTTTTCGATTGCTGTTTTAAAAGGCGATAATATTCGCTTTTCGAGTGTTGGGTATAAAGATAAAACCATGCACATTCCTGTAAAGCTAGAGGGCAATCAGTACAGTGTAATTCAGTTAATGGTCAATGATACCGCATTCTTACCGGCTACAATTTTAAAACCACGCCCTACCAGAATGCAATTTGAAAGAGATTTTGTGAATACAGAAGTTGCAGCCGACCAATACGAAATAGCTCGCCAAAATACCGATGAAGCCAAACGTAGAATTTTGTTAGCTAGCTTACCTGCCGACGGCCGCGAAGCTTTCAACATGCAAATACGTACACAAAGTGTGAAATATTACTCACAAGGCCAACAAGCACCTATCAACCTATTCAATCCTGTGGCATGGAATGAGTTTATAAAGGCATGGAAACGTGGAGATTTTAAGAAGAAAAGAAGCTAGCTATGCTTGACCTATTAGTTTCATGAGCATAAAAATGAAGTTTTATAACTCATCTAACTAATTAAGAAATAGGCTGTCTCAAAAAATGAAGAGCCTGAGAATTACTTCAACGATTTTTGATTCCATCAGGTACACCAAATAAGAAGCGGCTATCTCAAATTTTGGAGACAGCCGCTTTCTTCGTAATAATAAATAAATACTTTACAAGTAGTTTAATTGATATTGGCAGGCTTAGAACTGCTCGGTTTTTGTATATCAAAGCTTTCGTACACTGAATTTTTGCTTTTATATTCTGGTACAATTTTTTTCATTAAACGAACAACTTCATCATCGTTATTGGCATTGGCTAAAAATATTAAGTCATCTATTTGCTGCTTTAACGGTTCGTACTCTTGTTCTGCCACTTTAGCAATCAAAATTTTCTTATGGTGGGTTGGTACTACTTCTTCTTCTTTGTTTAAAAGCTCTTCGAATAGTTTTTCGCCTGGGCGTAATCCGGTAAACTCAATTTTGATGTCGCGTTCCGGAATATTACCCGCCAAGCGAATCATTTTTTTGGCTAAATCAACAATTTTTACAGGCTCGCCCATGTCGAATAAAAACACCTCACCCCCATTACCCATGGTACCAGCTTCTAATACTAAATTACAAGCCTCAGGAATGGTCATAAAATAACGAATAATATCAGGGTGAGTAACCGTAACAGGACCACCCTTTTGTATCTGCTGCTTAAAGCGTGGAATTACCGAACCATTACTACCCAGTACATTACCAAAGCGGGTGGTTATAAACTTTGTTCTTCGGGGGTTTCTGTATTCGAGCGGTTTTTCGTGAATGCTGCCAGCAGGTGTTACATAATAAGGTAAATCTCTATGTTGTAACGCTTGTACATACATTTCTGCAATACGCTTGCTAGCACCCATTACATTGGTTGGATTAATGGCCTTATCGGTACTTACCATTACAAAACGCTCGGCATGATATTTTTCAGCCAAATCGGCTAAAAGCATGGTACCTAAAACATTATTCTTGATGGCCTCGCATGGATGCTGCTCCATCAAAGGAACATGTTTGTATGCCGCTGCATGAAATATTACATCTGGCTTATATACTGCAAACAAATGCTGCATGGCTTTCTTATCGCGGATATCGCCAATAAATACAGCCATTTCAGATTGATAGCCATATTTATGATTAATTTCATATTCTAACTCAAACAAACCACTTTCGTTTTGATCGCAAATGATAATTGCCTGAGGATATATAGCTGCCACCTGACGAGCAATTTCGCTACCTATACTACCTGCTGCTCCAGTAATTAATACTCTACGAGATTTAAGGTAATTGTTCACATGTGTATTCGCCAATTGAATGGCAGGACGATTTAACAAGTCTTCGATCTTTACCTCTTCTACTCGCTTTAGATTAAGTTGACCATGAATCCACTCGGTAACGGGTGGTAAGTTTTTAACCTTGATATTCTTTTCTAAGCAAAAATCAACAATGGCATTTTTAAGCTTTAAATCAAAATCTTGCTTCGCAAAAAATAAGTTATTGACTTTCCAGGTATCAACTACTTCCCTAATTTGATCAAACGTGTAAATTTTAACCCCATCAATAGACTTGCCTACAAATTTTTCATCATCATCTACAAAAGCTACAACATTGTAATTATTTTTACCATTCTGCTCAATGGTACGCTTCAACATACTACCATTCAACTCGCCTCCAAATATGATAACATTGTTAGAACTCTTATTGCGTAAGCTTTGAGCATATAGGTTTTTAACTAAAAAACGATACCCAAATACTAAAAATGAGGCTGTAAAAAAATAAATAGTTAATATACTCATAGATACCAAATCGGTACCACCAAAAAACCTAGAAACAATATTGATAACAGAAATCAAAAAGAAAGAGTAGAAAATAGCAGATGCCGTACGCAGGGCTTCTTTTACACCCGAAAAACGAATAATTCCTTCGTAAGTGCGGAAGGTTACAAAGAAAATGGCATTAACCGTTGTAATGATAATTACCTCACTAATAATATGCTTCTCGGCAAGAATATCAAAATTGAAGTTGAAGCGTAAATAGTTGGCGTATATAAGCGAAAGGTTACAAATGATAATATCTAATAGAAATATAAACCAACGCGGCGCTATTCTATTCTGACTCAGTAAGTTGTGTAGTTGTTTCATAATCCCACGCATTTAGTTTGGCATCAACAACTCGAGCAACAGGGTTATGATTGCTAGTTGTTGTCAACAATCGTTACAACCTATCAGCAGTATACGACTGTATCACCATTAAAAAGCAAGCCAATCAGGGGGAATCGGTCAGACTTTCAAATGATATTAGATTACTGCATATTACAAATATCTACTTTAACCTTTGCATTTCAAAGAAATTCGGCTTATTGAAACACCAATACCTACATAAACTTTACTAACTACCACATTTGCTTAATCTTATCTACAACAAAATTCAACTGATCCACTGTAAGATTACTTCCGCTTGGCAGGCAAAGGCCTTCATTGAATAATTGTTCCGCAATGTTTGTACCATAATAAGGTGCATCAGCAAATACTGGCTGCAAATGCATAGGCTTCCAAAGTGGGCGGCATTCAATGTTGAATTGCTCTAAATGAAGCCTGATTTGTTCTCTTGTAATACCTCCGCTCAAAGCTGGGTTCACCGTAATGCAAGTAAGCCATCGGTTACTAAAATAACCCTCGGGTTCTGCTAAAAAGCTAATACCGGGTAAGCTACCCAATGCACTTACGTAAAAGTTATAGTTCGCTCTACGCTGTGCTATACGTTCTGCCAACACCTGCATTTGTCCACGTCCAATACCGGCACAGATATTGCTCATTCTATAGTTGTAACCGATATGACTATGCTGATAATGCGGTGCTGCGTCACGAGCCTGTGTGCTTAAAAAACGAGCTTTCTCTACCAATGCTGCATTATTACTTACTAAAGCGCCACCGCCAGATGTTGTAATAATCTTATTGCCATTAAAACTCAAGGCGGCTATTACACCAAAAGTACCTGCTGCCTCGCCGTGCCAACTACTGCCCAGTGCTTCTGCTGCATCTTCAATAACAGGAATATGATAAGCATTTGCAACCTCCATTATGGCAGGCATATTGGCCATTAATCCATACAAATGCACAGGAATAATGGCTTTAGGTTTTTTTCCTTTAGCAATACGGTCTTCAATAGCATTTTTAAGCTGTATGGGGCACATATTCCAAGTATCTGGCTCACTATCTACAAATACAGGCGTTGCTCCCTGATACACAATAGGGTTGGCAGAAGCAGAGAAAGTAAAACTCTGGCAAAGCACTTCATCGCCGGCAGTTACCCCCAATAATATCAACGCTAAATGTATTGCTGCCGTACCACTGCTGAGTGCTGCTACATGGCTACCCTTACCCAACCAAGTTGCTATATCTTGCTCAAAACCATTCACATTAGGGCCAAGCGGTGCTACCCAATTGGTATCAAAAGCTTCTGTTACAAACTTGCGTTCGTTACCACCCATGTGTGGACTACTTAACCAAATTTTTTCGTATTGCATATTATTGTTCTTCGTGTTGTAATATTTACCGCAAGGTATTTTTTTAACTGCACTTACGTGCAAATGATTTATCGAATTTGCTTTGCCGGATTACCAACTACTACAGCGTTATCGGGTACATCACGTATTACAACCGAACCTGCACCAATAGTAACATTTTTGCCAATACGCTTACCTTGAATAATCACAGCACCTGCACCTACATGGGTACCTTCACCTACATATACATTGCCGCAAAGTGTTGCGTTTGGCGATATATGTACAAAGTTTTCTAGTACACAATCATGATCAATACTACAATTGGTATTTAAAATACAATGGTTACCAACTGTTGCATCGGCATTAACACTCACATGAGCCATGATAACTGTACCTACGCCAATACTGCTATGGCTACTCACAACCGCATTCGGATGGATGGCCTTTGAAAAACGATAAGCAGCTAATTCGGCAGCTAATCGCTTTCGAATACTATTGCTGCCGATACTAATAATAATAGCATCATCGGTGGTAAATTGGGTTGGCAGTGTAGCATAAGTGTGATATTGCCATACTTTTTTACTAGTATCGGCATCAATAAACCCACCAATAATATCGCCTTGTGCAGTTACAATATCTGCAATCACCTTTCCATGTCCACTAGCGCCGTATAAATAAATCATAGCATTATTAATTTCCGGTGAATTTTTCCATTGTTGCATGTCCATCGGCACTAATGCCTTCTCGAACGAACACCTTTTTTACCGTAAGGAAAATAATTTTAAGATCTAACCAAAAACTTTGATGTTGTACGTACCAAACATCGAGTTCAAATTTTTTCTGCCAACTAATAGCATTACGTCCATTCACTTGTGCCCATCCGGTAATGCCCGGCATAACATGATGCCGTTTCGCTTGTTCAGGAGAGTATAAAGGCAAATATTCTATTAACAAAGGACGCGGGCCTACCAAACTCATATCGCCAATAAGTACATTCCACAATTGCGGTAATTCGTCTAAAGAAGTTGAACGAACAAATTTGCCCACCGGTGTGAGTCGTTCTGCATCGGGTAATAAATTGCCGTGGGCATCCTTTTTATCGTTCATGGTTTTAAACTTCACCACCCTAAAAATGCGATTGCGATAACCTACTCTTGGCTGTGTAAAAAATGGCTTACCATTATTAGCTATTGCTAGCAATGTTATGAGTAATAGTAAAATTGGTGCCATTACTAATAATACCACCAACGCCACCAACCTATCCAAAAAAGATTTAATGAATACTCGATACATCAAAGCCTCGTTGTTTCAGATGATAAATATATTGTTCTTTAATAGCTTGATGTACAGCAACCCTATCGTATTGTAAGCGTATTTTTTGCTGTAATGCTAGGGCTTTAGCTTGTGCAACGTCGGGCTCATGCAGCACTGCTAACATTTGCGTAAGCAATGCCTGTTCGTTACCTTTCTCAAACAAATAACCCTCGTTATTATTTTCTACGATATCGGTATTACCCGGAATAATACTACAAACAATAGGTAGGCCCATAGCACCAGCCTGTAGTACCACATTCGGAAAACCCTCGCGATGACTGGCATGTATGAAGCAATTACTTAACTGCATAAAATAAGCTACTTCGTTACTCCAATGTACATGCGTTATGGCAGGGTGCGATTGTAGTGTTTGCAAACAATCGTCGGGTATGGGATCGAGGTGTTGTTCCAATGGACCTAACAATACCAAATGCGTATGAAGATGTTGTTGATGTACTTGCGTAAATGCTCGTAATAGTTCAATGATACCTTTATCTTTCACAACCCTGCCTACTGCTAAAAAATAAAATTTCCTTGCGGTAAATGCATACTGTTGTTGCAATGCTAATAAGCGATCATCATCTAAAGCATCGGGGTGGTATGTTGATAAATCAATCCCATTACTGCTACCATTCAATATCATGTACGATTTACGTAAGGGAAGCAACCCCTCATTTTCTACAAAGCTTTTCAACTGCTTACCATTCACCCAAACTTGTTGCGCAAAAAAATAGGTGCAACGTTCAGCCCAAGCGAGTATAGTTCTTTTAACACCCGAAGCTGTCATCATGGGTAAGCCTGCCAATGTATGAATGCGAACAGGCACGCCTGCTATAAAAGCAGCCATCATACCCAACAAACCAGCCTTAGGCGTATGAGAATGCACAATGTGAGGACGTATTTTTCTGAAGAGTTGAATAAGCTGCCATAAACTCTTAACATCTTGCAGCAAAGCAATTTGGCGAGCCATGTTTACTTTCTCTATCTTAAATCTATGTAGCTCAGGTATAGCGGCCCAATCTTCAACGCCTTCGCTACTCACTAAGGTTACATCAAAGCCACTTTTTTGCATATAATGCGGCTGACCCGTTATTAACAAACGCATGCTTAGCGGCACAGTAGTTATACGTACTAGTTTTAAGGGAGCTTGCATAGTGCAAGAATACTCAAGAATTAAGAATTTATAATTAACAATCAGGCTTTTTTAGCATCGTGGCAATATTCGGCTGTTAAAAAGACTAAGTACATTCATAGCCATGTACATACATACAAGAGTGGTTTTATTTATCTTGCCAGCATGAATATTCGTCCTGCCTACGATACCGATATCCCTGCTATTATTGCGTTAATGAAAGCTTCACTAGGCGAAAGCTTGCTCCCTAAAAGTGAAGCATTGTGGCGCTGGAAGCACCAATCATCTCCTTTCGGCAAATCTTACGTTTTAGTTGCAGAAGAAAATAATGAACTCATTGGTTTGAGAGCTTTTATGCAGTGGCAATGGCATTGGCAATCGCAAACCTTTAGAGCTATTAGGGCTGTAGATACAGCTACACATCCGAAGCATCAGGGCAAAGGCATATTCAAAAAACTAACACTGCAACAAATAGAACTTTGTAAAAGCGATGGTATACACTTTGTGTTCAATACCCCTAACGAACAAAGCCGCCCCGGATATTTGAAAATGGGCTGGGAAGCACAAGGGCGTATGCCTATGAAGTTACAACTACACACCCCTATAAGTATGGTTGCAAGTAAGCTTTTGCGTAAGCAGCCATTTCCAATAAATGCACCTGATCCTACGCCGGTATGCGATTGGAGTGGTATAGCAGCCCTTACGGTAAATGATGTTACACCATACCAAGGCATACATACAGCTCCCCAGCCCGCTTATATTCAATGGCGTTATGCAGATAATCCGTTGTACCGATATGGTTATTTAACCGATCACAAGCATTACTTGTTAATATATCGTTTTAAGCACCAAGGTTTTGCCAAAGAAATGCGTATAACCGATTTCTTCCCTTTATCGCAAGCACCTGCATCGCAAGTAAGTCACCATCTGGCAAAGGCTGTACAACATTTACGTAAGCAACATCGTATTTCGTTCACCAGTATGAGTGGTAATCACTATCTATTACATCGATCGTATTTTAAATGGTTGGGACCAATCCCTGTTAGAAATATGGGACCGATAGTTACTATTAAAGATGTAAATGCAACTGCCATGATAGATACACTTCTTGATAGTAGTAACTGGCAGTACACACTTGGCGATATGGAGCTGTTTTAAATTGCATCTTTTTTTGATGTGGTTATTACACTATTGTGCATTCAGCCTTTGTACAAATTAAAAGAAAACTAATCGATGCAACTATGCACTCAGCCGGCGTAGCTGCAACAGCATCGGCCGACATATTCGATGGCGAGCTATTTTTTAGTTCTTTTCTGAGCAGCAACAATGCGCAAAGACTACCTAAATTCTTCCCTACTTTTTGTTAACACAAAGCCATTAGCTGATGTTTTGATTATTTAAAAGCAATAAAAAAGCCTACACAAAAGTGCAGGCTAGCATCAATAACATATCATGTTGGCTATCTATTTCATTTGAAACAGGTTACGCTTAAGTAATATTTTACCTTGTTTGTTTCTCACATACTTGGCTTTGCGTTCTTCGGTGGTATGCTTATCAGATGTAACAGCAGGCAATGCATCATTAGCAGCAATTGCATTCATCTCATATTGACGATAATACATGTAACGTAACACTACAAAAAAGTAGAAATACATTACCATACTTTTTTGACGTATGATGATACCTAAGTTGCTCATGGTTGAACTTAAAGCAATACTGGCAGCTATAAAAATCACAAAACTGCTTTTCACGAGTGCATCTGACCGGAGCCACCAACGTACCACCTTGCCTTTGAATAATTCTACGGTAAGTAATATATAGACTAGATTTTCGAGGCTTACAAAAATGCCTAATGCATTGGGTGCATCTACAAACAAAGGCCTAAACCAGAAAGTGAATAGCTTTAGTACCAAAGGATAGTTCGACATATCAACACCAGAACCTGATTTTGATAATTCGAAACTTCGCTTACCAGAAAATTTATCGAAACTTTCTACTACATTCTCACTATCAAGCCCAGCAAAGCCTAATATCTTATCGTAGAGCAATACCATACCACCAATGGTTCCTAATACCACTGCCCATTTTTGCCATGCAGGTATTTTTTTTTGCTGTCCAAAAAAATAGCCAAAACCAATACCAACGGCCATGAACAAAAACACATGTGGCCTAATATGATACACTAATAGCAGACCTAAAACCAATAATATCCAGCGTTTTTTTGGATTTGATAAGCCCCAAATAGCCATCCCCAACCCTAAGAATATAGCAGAACCTTTTCCAAGTGAGCTCGTCCAAAAGTGCATGTTCGGCAACATGAGTATTACGGCCATTGGATCGTTGCCACGCCATGTAAGTGGCTTGGGCATGTTTTCTTTAAAGTAACAATAAAAACATACAAAGCCCAGGTAGCCCCAAAAGGCAAACAAGGCCATCATCATTTCATAGTTAAAATGCAACCAGTTAACAAAGGGATATGCTAAAAAATGAATAAACTGAGTTCCTGTGGTATAAGGTTCAAACCAATTATTGTATGCCTCTGAAGTTTTACGGAAGTACTCACGTGAGTCAGACCTGTTGAATATGGTATATAGAAAATACACCACAGCCATGATCACATGCATCCAATACACCCTATTCATCAAACTTTTATCGTACCAAGCATACTTACGTTGCATACTATCGTGCATGGGCTGTATGAGTACAAAAAAGATGGGAATTAATATAATAGCAATGAAACCCAAAACGAATTTATTAAATAATTAATAGTTTTAATTTACTATTATTTTTTAGAGCAATAAAAAAGAACATCACCTTTTTAAATATTCCCCACTTTAAGCCCTAAGCCTACTTGCCCACAGCTAAATACACTTCTTCTAGCGATTTCACCATGGCCTTTAAGCTAAAACGGTATTCTACTCTTGCTCTAGCAGCGTTAGCCAACCGGCAAGCGGTGGTATCCCACTGTTGTATCAATTGATCTAAAGCTTGTACCAGCAACATCGGATCTTGAACGGGTACTATCAACCCTTCTTGTTGATGGCGCACCACTTCACCGATACCGCCTGCATTGGTACATACCGGAATACAGCCCATACTCATGGCTTCTAACAAGGCAATAGGTAAGCCTTCAAATTCTGAAGCCATCATAAACACATCCATCCAAGCAAGGTATGGCCGTACTTCTTCTTGCAGGCCTGCAAAATGTACCACATCGTTCAAGCCTAAGGCTTGTGCTTTGGCGTGTATCATTTCCCGTAAGGGGCCATCGCCAACGATAATAAAGTAAACGTGCGGATGTATTTGCCGTAAGGCTGCCGCTACCGACAACCAAATATCCAATCGTTTTTGTACCCGAAATACCGATACCGTACCTATTACTAACGCTCCTGATGGTATTTGCAGATTGGCGGGAATAGTGCCCTTACGGGTAAATTTTTCGGTATTGACACCATTTAAAATAGTGGTGATGGCGGGCTTTTTAGCTTTGTAATGCTTTTGAATACTTGCAGCAACATCGTTACTCACGGCAATTACTAATTGCTGCCAAGGAAAAGTAATTTTATTTAACCAATAGGTAGCTTTATGATAGCGTTCCCACTTGTTATGCTCGGTATAGATAACAGGTACTTTAGCCATACGCCCTGCTATTCTGCCTACGATACCTGCCCACGGCAAATGGCAATGCACTACCTGTATTTGATGTTGCTTAATGTATGCGGCAATAGCACTTGCTTTTGTGATGAGTTGTAGGTTGTTGGTTGCAGGCATACACACTACTTTACCTCCGTTGGCTTCAATGGCTGCTACCATTTGGTTTTTCCAAGGAAGAAAATAAATGTAATGAAACTCTATTTGCTGTGTTTGATGCAATACAAGTGTTTCTGGCAACAGCATTTCTGCACCGCCACGGCCTAATGATTTTATGATGTGTAGTACTTTCATGCTTGTGCTACCAATTGTTGGTACATGGTTGCAAACTGTGTTGCGATACTTTTATTATTGTATTGGGTAGTTACTAATTGGTAGGCTGCTTCAATTTTATCTTCTGGTCGATGATTGGCCACTGCTACTAAAGCATCAACAAAAGCGGCTTCATCGTTTTTGGCAATCAGATCGCCAGTTGCTTCATTAACTATCTCGCTGATACCACCAACATTATATGCAATAACGGGAGTTTTGCAATACATAGCTTCTAAAATAACACCGGGCAGACCTTCTATTAAGCTAGGTAAGACGAATGCATCTGCCAATTGCATCAATTGTAATACATCATCTCTTCTGCCTAAGAAATGCACTTGGCTTTGATACGATGCAGTTTCAACAGTTGTTTTGATAGTAGTCTCTAACTTACCAGTCCCTACTAATAACAAGTGTGTATTGGGGAAGCGGTTCAGTACTTTGGAATATATTCTCAATAGACCTTGATGATTTTTTTCTGGTACAAAACTCGCTACATGTAATAGTACTTTTGCGTCTTTCGGTACCGAAATTTTTGCTTGTTCAAATGAGCTATACACTTGAAGTGGATTAGTATCTATCCCAATTGGTAATGTAAAAACAAGCTTGTTAGACCATGTATAACATTGGATAAAATCTTTTTTACATAACTCACTCACCGATGCCACGCCATCCGCCGATTTCATCAACCAACGATTTAACTGCTTTTGTAGGGTAGACTTAATGAAGTCGCTAATCTTATTAGCATTTCGAAAAATTAACTTTGCATGATAGCCAAACAACTTTTTGGCTAGTGATGCGTATTTTAGCGTATCACCAGCATTTGCTTGTACTATATCATAGTCACCTTCGCGAATAAAGTTGGCTAATTTGCGATAACTTGTAACATCTATCCAACGCCTGTGTTCATTAGCTTCTAAATGAAAGTAAGGTAATGCATAAGGTAAACTTTCAGACTTCGATCCAAATAAGAAAAGTACATCCACCGAATGGCCAAGATGCCTTAATTGAATACTCAACTGACAAGCAAAGATTTCTGCTCCGCGAAGTTGGGGGCGTTGTATGATTTGGAGAATTTTCAAATTAGATCCCTCTTTACAGCATTTAAATTTAGTAAATTAACGACCCTCTTTAATTCATGCGCCCAAGTAGAGCTTTGAAGAACATAATCTAAAGCGTTCTTTCCTAACTTTAATCGCAAACTATCATCTTGCACTATGACTTCTAATTGCTTAAGAAGATCATCTTCAGAACCTGCTTCATAAAAAAGTAAATGTTCTCCTTCATTAAATTCTTTTGGTAGATCGCCTGCTCTTGGGGCAATAGTAGCTTTAGCAGTAGCCATATATTCTCTTAATTTCAACGGAGAATAATGAAACCCTTCAGCTGATTTAGCGCTTACGATAGCAACATCAAAACATGCAACGTAATCCGGTATAGAGGTAAAAGGAAGTTTACCAGTAAAAATAACTTTCGTTGCTAAACTCAAATCTTGTACTAACTTTTTCAAGTTTTGTCTCTCAAAACCATCACCAACCAGCATCAATACAACATTGTCTGTCTTTTGCTGTAGCTTTGCAAAAGCCTTAACTACTGTATCGAGACCATGAAAAGTTCTGAAACTGCCTGTCCATCCAATCACAAATTTATCTTCAATATTCAATTTCTTTTTTAAAACAAAAGCATCTTTATTAGGATAAAACAAAGAGGTATCAACGCTCATTGGGGATACTATAACTTTAGACTCATCTATCCCCATTTCTATCACCTTATTTCGAACTTCATCCGTAACACATGCAATCAAATCTGCTCTTTTCAAAGAAACAGCTTCAACATTTTTTTCAAGCCATTTACCCCATAAAGGTCTTTTCACACCCCACTTACGCATTTCCCACACGACAGGACCATGTACATATACGACAAACGGCACACGCAACTGCCTTGAAAGTTTATAACCGACTCCAGGATATAAATCATGCTGCTCCCAAACTAACTGAACATCCTCATTTTTCCACTCATTCACTTTTTCTATTGCCCACACAGAAGGCTGCATTCTTTTAAGCTGTAAATCTTTTAAAAGGTTACGCAAAATATGTGGCATCCATCCATATTTGCCTTTTGGCTTAACCACATTATTATCATTTTTCGAATCTTTTATTGGATAGTGTATAACATCTGCTGCTTTGACCACTGTATCTGTTGTTGCCACCCACGAACTCCCCCATAGCTGTTCTGCCGCAGCTGCCCATCCTGCAACTGTAATCCACAAAGCTTCTGCTCCGTTCCATGCCCTGCTGCTTCGCGGCATTAAAAAAATTGCAGTTTTTTTCTTCATTCCTTAAAATTTGCTTCTTTAATTATTTGCCCTAAAACATCATCCCCCACAATTCTTTTACCTGCTTTTATATGTTTATGATAAGCTGCGAGAAATGCAGAAAACTCAAGATCAATATTGTGTTGTTTTTCTTTATCAATAAAAGCTTTGTTAACATTGATATCTTTCAACGCATCTCTGTAGCCATCTCCATAAGGCGTTTTAAAAAAAGTAAAGCCGGATATATATAACTCTAGAAAATCTTGTTCCATTAAAAAGTATAGTGCGCTTAAGCCTGTTGTTGGTCTATAAGGCATAGTATACTGTAAAAGCGGTTTCATATATTTTGAGGGGAGGGTATAAACACTCCGCTTGAGCAAATATTTTTTATAGAAATTAAAAATCACACGCCATCCAAAATAACCAGGTATAGGATTTACAACATATTTAATTTTCAAACTGTCAAACAATTTAAAATCAAGAGGACCTCCTCCTTTTTCTGTATTTTCAAAAAAGCTATGAAATAATACATCGCATTTTATTCCTATATCATTAGTAAATTTAGCTTCTATTAATAGTTTAGGGGCCTTATTCACTCTAACAACTATATCAAAGTTATCAATCCATTTACCTTTTCCCGTGCTGTAAGCAGAGCTAGCTGGCCCAATGATTGCAATTCTTTTATTTTTAAATTCATTTGGGCTCAATCTCTTTGTATAGAAAAATGTATATAGTAGTCCAACAATTGCTTTACAGAATTTATTTATGATAGTAAATGACATTATACGTATATATTGACAATAGCTGAATCTGTGTACAAGTTATTATAAACTTTTACTAAAACCACTAATAAGCTTGATTTTTATAATCAAAATATTTTTTTAGATTATTAAATTTTTTTTCAAACAAAATCCATGATAGGTATGCAATCAGATACAAAACGATGAAATTAAAAACAAATAAAATCAACTTGTTCTTTTTAAGAAAAAGTAGAATCTCAAATTTTCTAAATAATTTATCAGTCATTGCTGGTATAATAGTATGAAACAAATAAATACCATAACTAATTTTCCCCTATACTTTGAAGTATAAAATTATTTAGAGGTCTAAGAAAGTCTATATTAGTCTCATTGGCTCTTACAATTTTAGTAATGACCAATAGTGAAAAAAGAGAAATAAGTGTACGTAGAGGTAAAAAATCAAATTTTTTTGATACGGAATATAAAACTAAAAGCGGAATTACAAAAAAGCATGCTACTTGTATTATCCTCTCGAAGGAGTCAATTTTATCCTTTCTAACGTTGTAATAGTATGCAAGCAAAGCTCCCATTCCAAAAGAATCAAAACAGGTGAAAGGTAATATTATTCCTAAGGGATTATTATGAACTATGATTTGAGAAACTACCCCTATACTAATAAAGGTGTAAATACTTGACAAAAGATACTCACGTGGAATTAATAAAATGATAAAAGGCCATATAATATAAAATTGCTCTTCGACACATAGGGACCATAAATGAGATAGTGTTCCAGCCCAAGAATTATTATTATAAAAATGAAAATTAGCCGTATAAGTGACATAGTATATCAAACCGTTTGAAACACTAAACCCTAATAAGAATAGAATCAGAATATATAGGTAATAGACTGGAAATATTCGAAGTGATCTCCTGATATAAAAATGTTTGAGTACTTGTAGAATCGACATACTTGTACCAACCATTTTTCTACTATTCAATAGAATACCACTAATCAGAAAACCACTCAATACAAAAAAAATATCTACACCAATCTTACCATTCGGTACTGTATTAAGTACATGTGACTTTGGCAACCAATGAGAAATGATAACCAATAGCACTGCGAGCCCCCTAAGTGCATCTAATTGTTTAATGTAAGTCAAATGGCAAATTATATTTAGTACTAAACGAAAGCTTTAAAACAACGCATCAAGTGCATTACTGAAGGAGGTAATGTAGAAACCTTTTTCTTTTCTTAATTTTTTGTTATTATAGCCACCGAATGTTATATGATTAGCTTCTGCAGCTTCTAAATCATTGATTGAATCACCAATAAGAACAACCTTAGCTCTATTGTACTTGTTTTGCTCTAGTAATGTTGCGACTAATTCTTTCTTAGGTGTTGGGGAGCCATGGATAGATTTAAAATATTTTGCAATGTCTAATCGCTTGCATATTTCATTTAACTCAGTACCATCAGAACCAGATACAATATGCATAGAAAATTTATTATAATTTTCCTTTACAAAATTAAGTGTATCATCAATCAATAACACAGGATTAACTAACAAAGACATCATCACTTCAGAGAACTGCTTTGCTAAATCAATTATCTGTTCTTCAGTAATGCTTTCCTTCCTGATTTCTTCAAAAAAATATTTGAATTTAACATACCGAGACAAACCTCCATTTGTATCATGAAATGCTAAAAGGTCTTCTATTTGATTTTTAGGATAATCTTTTAACACGTATTCAAATCCTAAACTCCTTACGGGCATAGAGTCCATTAATACACCATCGAAATCCCATAAGATGACATCGTATTGAGTGATATTCATTTATTGACAGTTAGTGAACTAATCATTTAAATAGTTTTTCATAAACCGCTTCCGCAATAAGAAAGTCGTCTTCCCAATCTACATCCAATGAACTTATTTTATCCATCTCAAAAAGAAAAGGCTTCTCTCCCACCCTATCGTGATTACTGCGATAAATTTCGGCTGGCGCAATAAACATCACATGATTAATTTCATACAATGGGATAAGATCCTGTGTTCGTGGCCATCTTAACCCTGCCTTGTCTTTATTAACGACTTGTACGTTTTGGTTAAGTAGAAAATTTCTAAAGGGCATTACACTTATCAGTGAGTCGTACCCCTCATTAAGTGCTTTTCTATAAGCTTGAACCCCCATATCATAGTTACTTTCATTGGCTATGGGTGTTGTTACATGTCCCCACATTATATGCGGGCAGGTAACTATGTCTGGTACATAAGCAATTAGATCAGTTAATTTTGTAGCACTTTCACAAAGGTGCTGAGGCCTTTGCACTATTTTAAGCCTACTATCGTGCTTTAAAAATTTTTCTGCAATAGCCATGCTTTGTTCATCATTGGTTGAAAGCACAATTTCATCCAATGATGCAGTAGCAAGTAACTGTTTTAATTTAAGCTCAAGTATACCACCGCCATAACCAGCAAAAGGTTTGGTGTTTTTATTAATAACCCTTTCGCTTCCTTTACGGGTTGGCAGAAAAAAAGATATAGGCTGTGACATTTATTTTAGTTAAACCAAGTATTTATAAATTGAATCTGCAGGTATAGATTTATAATTAGTAGGTGTCACAGCTGATACTGGCTTTTTATAAAATTCCTTGAATGCAGTAAATAGGTATTCATTCTCCTCGCTTAAGCTGCGCTCCTGTTGCGATAAAGTTGCGTTTTGATATCCATCATAACCCACCACCAAAATTTCTTCCGCACCAAGATTAATAGCTGTTTGTAATGCTAAAGCTGTATGTGTATCGTTTAATTTTTTTGTAAAATCAATTGACGAAAGCTCGAAAGTATTTGAACGTACCGATGAAGGTATATAAGTGCCCATTTTCCTAGGAAAGGGCGGCAAAATACAACTACCACGGAAGCTACCTAAATCGGCAAAAATTTTTTCGAGTCTATGGCCTTCATTGCCCACAAGACAGAAATACTCATCAACACCCGCGGCTTTATAATAGCTTGCATTCTTAGAGCTAGCATGAATTAAACATGCATCCTTATTATTTTTCAAATATTCTAGTACTGCCTGAGAATGATCAACGGCATTCGGGCCACCGCCAATGATAACAGCTGTTGAATACTTACGTGACGGATTGAATGAGGGTAGCTGCTCATTATCTTTAACACCGTTCTTTTGATTTTGTAATGCCCTTATGATACTATTAAATGAATAAAATCTTTGGGTAACCCACTCCATTACATCCTTCTGTGGTAGAGAATTGGCACCCGAAACCATATATGGCAAGTTAGTGCCCCAGCCGTGTTGTAACTGAAGTTTCTCAAAGACATCTACTACGTTACTTAATGCATTAAAATCTACAGTTAAACTATTTTTAGCGTTTAGCGCCGTAAGCAACAACTCAGTTTTAAGGTTGCCGGCTCCTCTTCCCATGCCTGTAACGGTTACATCTACAATATCAGCACCATATTCCATTGCTGTAAGTGAGTTAATAAGAGCAAGTTCCATGTTATTATGACCATGAAAACCAATTTTACAATTAGTACGCTCTTTTACAAGATTGATGGTTTCAATAACATCACTCGGATAAACACCGCCATACGAATCTACCATATAGAAATAGTCAGCAACCGCATCTACTTCTTTTATTTCATTCAAGAAATCTGAATACTGCTTCCACTTGCTCATGTACATAATATTGAAGCCAACTTTAAACCCTATTTTCTTGATGGCTTCAGCAAGCTTAAGTGCCCTTGTAAACTGCTGCGGATCTAGTGCTATACGAATCATGTCTATAATGCCTACACAAGGCTTTAGTAGTGAAGGCACGTGTTCTGGCAATACATGTTTTTCATCCAAGATTATCACCAGCTTTTTATTACTCCTAGCTTTTGCATCTGCAAGTACATAATCAGGACAGTAGAAGTATTCTCCTAAATAATCTTTTAGTGGGTTACATCGATATCCAATTTCAAGGTAATCAATCGGCAATTGGTTAAAGGACTCAAAATAGGTTTTTACAAGGTTTTTATTAAAATCCCAATTGGTGTAATAACCACCATCTCGCAGTGTACAGTCTAAAAATTCCATATTAAGATATTAAAAGGTCTTGCCACTTTTTTAAAATTAAAGATTCTTTGAAAATTGTAGTTGAAAGCTTGGAGTTAACTACCATTTTTTTATAAAGATCATCATTATCAAGTACTTCACTAAGTCTTAAAGAAAGTTCATGTGCATTTCCCATTGGGAATAAAAAGCCGTTATACCCATTACGAACAATTTCTTTTGGCCCTGTTGGGCAGTCACTAGATATTACAGGTACCCCTAGTGAGAGTGCTTCTACTAGAACATTAGGGAATCCCTCCTTATCAGAAGCCAAAACTAAGACTTTTGCCTTTTCAATTACCGGATAAGGTTCTTTTACAAAGCCAGCAAATATGACTGAATTTGCTATATTTAATTCTAACGCTAATTGCTCTAGTTTAGTCTTTTGATCTCCATCACCAAGAATTAATAATTGATACTTTGATTTCAAATCAGCAATAGCATAAGCTCTTAGTACAATATCTACTCTTTTTTGCTGGGAAAGTCTACCTGCAACAACTATGAAAGGTTTCTCAGGCCACCACTCATGATAGGGATGGGTTTGCACTTGTCTAGTAATCTCTGCTACTGGATTTTGAATTATAATCACTTTGCTCTTTTTAATAAAGAAGGGTAGTAATAACTGATATAATTCTTCTGAAGGCGACACGACTTTCCGTACGTTGGGGAAATTAAACAAGATTAAAGAACTTATCCATCTTCTTTTTTTCATATAAAAAGGATAGATATCATAGCGGCATATGATTCTGGGGTATAATGTAGCAGCTAAAAATTGGCTACTTAATCTTGTAAATGCTACTGCCTTATTGGGGTGCTTGCCCCATACAATTCTGAATACTGAAAGATAGATATAAAGAATTCTTGAGAATCCTTTATATCGCATCACATTTAAATCTATAATTTTTATACTTTCATGTAGGGTGAATTCAACTTGCCTTTCGTATAATGCAATTTCAACATCATGCCCTATAGCTGCCAATGAACTAGCTACTTTAGCAAGATTACGTTCAGCACCACCCTTTTTTAGAGATCCTATAAGAAAAAGGAATTTCAATTTTTAAATACTTTTGAAAAAAAAATTTGAAAAGCATGTGGTAAAAGAGAAAAAAAATAAAAAAAATATAATTCAATTTTATTTTGATAAGCATCCCAAAAGAGTGCACTAACATCACTTTTATTCAAAGAACCATTTTTGATTTTATTTTTTATGCCTGGAATAATAAAATTATTACTGTGCCTTTTTAATTCCAAAGCAAGATCAATAAACGCATCATTATCTAATAACTCAAGTACTTTTAATCTAATTGGATGATTTTCAGTGTAATAGTTAATAGACTTTGTTACACTACCCTCTGCATTTTTGTTATAAACAGCTGTAATTGTGTTTAGCCAATACATTTTTTTTTCAACTGTCATAATTCTTAACCAAGTCTCATGATCCCCACCTCTGTTAACCCTTCCCGCAGGAAAATCACCTGCCAAGTTGAAAATTGATTTTTTGACTGCAACATTAATTGAACATATTGGTCTATAAAGTAGAAAATTGTTTAGTTCAATAATTGCATCACCATTACGATTAAATCTTTTCCAAAATGAATTTGGCTTTCTTATGTTACCAATTAGGGTTTCGTAACCAGTAGCAAAAACATTAAGATCAGTCATAGTTATAATACCATCATGTAGTGTCTGTAAATGATGGGGGTACCAGATATCGTCTGCATCTTGGAAAGCAATCCAGTCAGCTTTTGCCATTTTTATACCAAGATTCCTTGCAGCATAACCGCCAGGTCCAGGTGTTTCACGATTTAATATATGTATCCTCTCATCATTAAAAGACTTTACGATGTCAACAGTTCTATCAGTGCATGGATCAATTACGAGAATAAGTTCGAAGTTTTTGAATGTTTGATCTAGTACAGATTGAATAGTTTTCTGGATATAAAGTTCTTTATTGAAAACGGGTATTACAACCGAAAAAAAAGGTTTATTAACTTTATCCATTGATAATAAAAATTTTTTCTTTCTGACCAAAAATTTCCTTGTTTAACTCTATCTTTTTTAAGTCCCAATTCCACCAAGCCAGCTTTTCTATTTTTTCTATCACATCCCTTTCAAATCTATACCCTATTACTTTTGCAGGGCTTCCAGCAGCAATTGCATAAGCAGGTATTTCTGTATTAACTACACTATTTGCTGCAATAATTGCGCCATTACCAATCTTTACTCCTGATAGAATCACACAATGTGTTCCTATCCAAACATCATTTCCAATTTCAATATCACCCTTTGAATAAATATCAAGCAATCGAGATTCTTTGAAAATATTCTGATGGATATGATAAGTTGTTAAACCTTTAAAATTGTGATTATACTCCTGAATACTTACGTTTCTAGCTATGCTTGTGAATGACCCTATTTTCACAGTGTTTATCGCTGTGAATATATCCGTATTAGGGCCATTAATGCTTACGTAGCGGCCGAGTTCAACATTACCTGAAATTGTAATATCGCCTAAAAACTTACAACCTTCACCACAACTAAAACTTCCATTAATGTTAACTCGACCCTTGAAAAAGGTTGAAACCGGTAGTTTATATTTTTTAATTAGCTCCTTAGCGAGGTATCTGTTATAGTTCTTATATAAAAGTTTATATAAAAGGGCTAAGATTTTATTCACCATAAATAAATTTATTTAAGTCAAGAATCACTTGCTCGATGTATACATAGAGCTCGTTTGATTCTATTTCTTTGGAATACATTTCTTTACCCGCTTCATCCATTATGAGGTTTTTAACTCCCATTAATGATGCTTCTACAGCCGCTCCAGAAGATCTAGTGATATGCAGTTTGGCTTTACGTAACAAAATGGGTAATTGCATGCTTGTAGCATCTTCAATATTTACAAGATGATGTATCCCATTTACTTTTAAAAAATCCAATAGTACTTGCTTTTGGTGCAACTGCCTTGGATGTAATCTTAAATACCAATGAAAATGAGGTGGACAATTCTTAATTGCAGTTACAATCTCATCTTCGAGCAATTTACCGTAAGGCTGTAAGCTATAAAGGATAATATTTTCAGGCAGATTTACTGAACTAATATCAACTGTTTTTAGAAAATCAATCCAAGGGTTCCCACCAACAAAAGCAGTATGGTAGTGTATTTGCTGTGCTTCAAAATTATTTTGGATATTCCATTTTGCCACCTCATCCCACACCCAGAAAAGTTTAGGTAAGCAGGAATACTTTTTATCATCTGGCCATTGTAACCAGTTGGTATACGCAAGGTGTTCAGCACCTTGCCCCCCATGTTGAATATCTATCGTATCAATCCCTAACTGATTGGCAACATGTATGAGAGGATATAAATTGGTAGTGTAATAACATAGGAGAAAAACTTTTTTAGGCTGTGCTTTTTCTAGTAGCTTTTTATAAAATCTTGCCATTACTAGAAAATTGCGATGACGATCAAGAAGCGACTTCACTTCATAGCGCTTAACTTGCTTTGCAATTAATGGTTGCTTTCGGATTTCGCCTAGAAACTTATCGTAGCCTACAAGTTCATGATCAATTGAACTAAACTGGAATAATTTAATCCATTTCGCCTTTGTATTGAATAAAGGATAAGCCTTATATAAAGCTATAACTCTTTCTTTTTTATAATATTGATTGAAAACTGAATCAGTTATTGTATGGTATTCAAAAATGTAATTATTACCTAACTTGTCATTATCGTATAAAGCATCCACATATCTATTCCAAAATTGACCATTGAACAAGGTTCTATGTGAGAAAGCACTAAAAGTTAGTGTGTTGGCCTCTTGTGTATTTTTCAAGAACCTGCTAGGAGCGGATACTGCTTCTAATAACCTTTTGTTACTGTACCATAGATTAACAAGCGGGTTACTTTTTTTTGCTTTATAATTTTTTCCTGAAGTAGCCGCAAGTACTGCATTGGATAATTTTAGATACAAGTCGTTACGAATAATGGGCCAATATAAAACATCGCCAATACGCCAACTTGCTACCGGATAGTTTTGCTCGATATATTCGAACCATTTGACAATACCGGCAGTGCTTTTAATTTCCATAGCCAACCTTTACTTTTTTCTTTAGCCGCTTCGAGAGATACATTAAACTACCAAGTAACATCAAAAGCACCACCGACAATACACACTTATAAAAAATTGGTAGTAGAACAGCATATTTTGCCACAATTGTACAAAGCACTATTAGCAGCAACCAAAGCAGGGGATAATACGAAACACTATTAATTTTTCTAAATACCGGAAAGAAATACCCCGCAAAACCCATATACATAAGTGCTATAAAGGTTGTATAGGCAGCAGCTTCAAAACCGTATAAAGGAATAAAAATAAAGTTCAATACTACATTTAGCAATCCTGCTGTAAGGGTAATCTGCCAGGTTTTATTGGTAAATTCTGCATACTGCAATTGAGCCATCACACCAAAATACATGGGGCGGTAGTTATAGCTCATTAAGAGTATTATACCTAAGGGATACATAGCAGCAAGTTCAGGGTTACGTATCATTAAGGCATATACTTCCTTCAACCAAATACTAATAAAAAAAGAAGCTATTAAGAATGTTCCTTGTAAAACGAATACCAAATTTCTAGGTGTAGTAAAATCTTTCTTTTGAAAACCTTCATACATGAGTGGACCGATTGCAGTACCAGCTGCATTACCAAACGTTTTCACCATATTGGCAATGCTATAGGCAGCATTGTACTTACCAATATCTGCAGTAGTAACACTCATCCAATCCATCACTACCCTATCAGATGTATCTAATAAATATCCAGAATAAAAGTGAGGTATAGTAGGCAGGCTAATTTTGAGATTTGCCTTGATTAATCGCCATTTGAAATTGTAAATGGGGGTAATTTTTAACTTATACACTAGAGCATACCAATAAGTAATATTGGATAAAGTACCGCTAATAAAGCTAGCTAGAGACCACCCTAAAAAACCAAGTTTCAAATAGGCAATAAAAAACACATTTAAGCTAATAGTTAATAAGCCAAACAAAACGGTACGCCACACGATTTGCCTTGGCTGTTGTGCTACCTGATAATAGGTTGTTGCGAATACACTTGTATTACCTAAAAATAAAGTAGGTATTAAATTTAAACTAAGCAATAGCCATTTATGGTTTTCGGCTTCAGGTGGCATGGCATACCACATCAATGCAAATACCAAGGCGGCATACACCAACGACCATAATCTCAAAAAACCATATAACTGCCGCCATGCCCATTTGTATTGACTCGGACTTTTAAAGTAACTATTAACTAAAACTGTTCTTACACCAAGGCTTGCTAAAACAGAAATAGAAGTTGTATAAGCAGTTAATGTTCCAGCTATCCCATAATCAGTTGCTGTAAGATGGCTTGTAATAATGGGTATCGCAACAAAATTGGCAACTTTAGTTACTTGTGGCGCTACACCATAAATTATCGAATGTGAAAACAGCTTTTTATACTGAGACATTCTTACAGCGTATCAATTTAGCAGGTACACCTCCTACAATCGCAAAAGGGGGTACATCTTTAGTTACAACACTATTAGCACCAATAATAGCATTATCACTTATGGTTACTCCTGGATTAATAAAAACATTGGCTCCTATCCAAACATAATTTCCAATTATAATATCTCCTTTTTTTTCAGGTATGGGTTTGATGGAAAAATCATGATCGGGTACAGAACTACTTGTGTACATTCTTACATTATGAGATATCATACAGTTACTACCAATTTCAACCTTACACCCCTCGGCCAATTGAATTTTGGTAAATTCACCTACATAACTGTTTTCTAAAATAGTCAACTGGCCTTTTCCATAAAAATTAATACCAGTTCCATTAAATCTGAAAGTTGGGTGTATAGAAAAGCGTTTACGGAGATTATCGTAAACGCTTTTCTGATATTTTTTTTGAGCTATGGAAAATAATTTAACAATGAGCCGAGTAATCATTTTATATAGTTTAGTCATCCAAGCCTGTACCCATAACATTGTGCCTTAATTTCCATTCGTTATTCTCTATTCCCCAAAGATGCGGAGAACGAAACTTATTACTTAACTCGTTTCTAAAATAATCTGGATTAATGTCGAGGTACTCCATGATTTCATTAAAATACTTGTCGGGAAATTCTCCATCAAACTTTTTGACCAATGCAACACCATCTTCACGTGTTAAATGCTTATTTCTTATTTCCTGAGAAGCATCATAGGTTGCACGACCAATACCGAACTTTATGAAGGTGGTATAGTAATGAAGATCATCTATCTTATCATCAATAGAATTGTATTTACTGTAAGTTCCTTGCGTTCTGAAAGGTCTAGCTTTAAACCCGGTATTTTCTACCGCATAATAGTACACCTCTTGAGGAGTCCATTTTAAATAGTAACCAAGATAATGTACTTCAATTTTTGAGCGTTCTAGTTCTTTTGCATCCGCAGGTAAAAAAGATAATAAATCGTTAAGAGGTACATTATATCTTTCTCTAAGTTCTCTTATAGAAACACCTCCTAAATACACTTCATCAAGATTGTCGTAACTGTAATAAGATTTATCTCTTAAAGATGTAGCATTATCTGCTATGGGGTTACCATATTCGGCCTCGTTTTCTCCGTAAAAAATTAAGGGAATGCCGTATTTAGCTGCTATTTTAGGTGCAAGGTTCTTTTGACCTAGGATAAAGGTCTGAAATGGATGGAAAAGGTTTTCGATTGATAATTTAGTAAGCAGCTTCATGGTCTTACCATTTCTGTTAAAGCTAATATTATCAAAACCGCTATCTATCCAATTTTTCCAATTTTTATAACCATAGTCTGTATAAAGAATTGGTGGCCAAGTAACCGTTAACGGATTCATACCGTATTTGTACTTTAGAATATGAGCCTGATAGGCACTGTCTTTACCACCACTTCCGGGAACAAGACAATCGTAACTACCATCTTTACTACGATGTTTATCTAATAATTGAATTAATTCTTCTTCTCTCTTTTCCCAGTTGATAAGTTCTTTTTGTTCAGCTGTTCGGCAAGCATCACAAACATCATTTTCATCAAAATTTAGCGTAACTTTTTTGCTATCTTTTGTATGCTTGAATTCTACAGTTGACGCGGGTCGCTGGTTGCTCATAACACAACTTTTACAAAATTTCACTTCTTTCGGCAGTCCATAATAGGCCTCTCGTTGCTCTTTAGGTTTGTTGTATTTAGCAACAAATTCAGGATTTGAAAAATTCATTTGTATGGTGTTAAATTTTATTTAATAGATTTTATCCAGTTTTCGTAGATAGTTAATCCCTTTGCTGCACTTTTTTCAGGATGAAATTGACAGGCAAAGATATTTTCGTGTTGAATGCAAGATGTATATGTAGTGTTACCATAACTTGTTTTTGTAACAGCTACAATAGGGTTATCGGGTACTACAAAAAAAGAATGCACGAAGTACATGTATTCTCCCTGTTTGAGATGCTTCAGTGGCGTCTCGGCCCAGCTAATATAACCTGCATCTTCAATGGTATTCCATCCTATTTGCGGCACTCTAACAGTATTGCCTTCATTATCGAAGTTGTTAAAACGGATGACTTTACCGGGTATAAGATTTAGTCCTTTTGAAGCTCCAAATTCCTCACTTTCAGTTAAGAGTAACTGAAGGCCAAGACATATACCCAAAAATGGCTTGCCGGCATTAACTGCTTCCTTAACAGCATCACCTACACCACTTGTAGTTAAGTTATTCATAGCATCTTTGAAAGCCCCTACCCCTGGGAGGACAATAGCATCTGCTTTTCGAATCTCATCGCCATCATAACTAATACTACAATCTGCTCCTATATTTAGCAAGGCCTGCCTTACACTGAACATATTACCTAGCTTATAATCTGCGATAACAATTTTCATTTTTTAGATAATTTTTAAGTGAGCCTTACCGGGATATTATGTTTATATAAATATTCTTTGATTGCATTAAGATCGGTTGGTACTATTTTACTAAAATTTCGCCCACTTTTAATAAACGATATATTGCCTTCTAATGCAAAATCACCTTCCTTAGTATTAATATCGCTAATTGTTTTATAATGCAATATCGATGCTATTGCTACTGCATCTGCCCCGGAATACTCAATAACTTTGAGCACATCATCCACTGATCCCGCACCGCCATGTGCTATTACAGGAATGCTTACAGCATCTACGATTATTTTTGTTAATTCGACATCAAATCCTTGACCGGTGCCTTCTTGATCCACGGAAGTAATTACAATTTCTCCTGCCCCTAGTTCTGCAACTTGAGCAGCCCATTCTCTTACGTCTATTCCTGTTTCTTCCCGGCCATTATCAATATACGCAAGGTATGATCCATTGGGTTGTTTTATCGCTTCAATAGCAACTACAATTGTAGATGACCCAAATTTTAATGAAGCTTGTTTTATAAATGATGGATTTTTAATAGCAGCGGTGTTAATACTTACTTTATCGGCACCTGCTCTTAATGCAATATTGATATCATCAATACTTCTCAATCCTCCACCAACAGTAAGCGGTATAAAACTATGTGTAGCAGTTTTTGTAATAATATCACTAAGGCTATTTCTTTCGTAAAGGCTGGCTACTGTGTCTTGAAAAAACATCTCGTCGGCACCTGCTTTGTAGTAGTAATCTGCGAATAATTCGGGCTTTCCAAGTACTCTCAAACCTTCGAGATGAATTCCTTTTACAAGATTGGGGCCTTTTATGTCGAGTCGCGGAATAATTCGTATTGTTTTCATAATTGTACAAGTTCTTTCTGTAAAACCAACTCGCAAAAAGCGAAATCAAGTGGCGTGTCTATATCTAAACAATAAAGCTCATCCATCACATATTTTTTAATACGTTTAAATTGATGTAAAGGAGATTTTTTAAGCGATTCTACATTAATCAAATACATAGAACCATTGTAATAATAACAAGGAGGTACATCTTGCCTTCTTTCAAAGTTTCCTTCTTTTGACTTAGAAAGTAAGCCAAGTGCATTTTCTTCGTACAATGAAAAATAAGGATTTTGCTTACTAATACCCACGGATACCACCATATCGAGTGTTTCATCCCAATTTTCTATAATATCCTTGATGTGCTGAAGCTTTCTAAATGGTGACGTTGGTTGCAAGAGTAGCAACTTAGTATATGCATACCCCATATTTTTAGTTGCTTCTAAAACATGAAGTAAAACTTCATAAGTACCACTGTGATCTGCGGCAAGTTCACTTGGTCTTAAAAAGGGAACAGTTAGTCCAGCGCTTTCTGCACTAGCTTTTATTTCTGGATCATCTGTTGAAACTATAATCTGCTCAGGTCTAAAATACTGGAGTGCAGTACTGATTGAATAATGTATTAATGGTTTCCCATCAAGTAACTTTATATTTTTTTTAGGCACTCCTTTCGAGCCACCCCTTGCAGGTATCACAACTAGTATATCATTCCTGTCAATCATAAACTTAGATACTTAACATCGCTTTGTGCTCTTAAGAAATCTTCCTGTTTTCCAATATCTAACCAATAATTCAAAATAGGGAAATGCTTAACAGTTTCATTTTCATTAATGAGTACTTCCATCAAATCAGTTGCATTAAACGATTGTCCCGTAGGAATCTTCTCTTTCAGGGATGATTTAAGCATATAAATACCACCATTTGAATAATAAGAGTAGGTTGGTTTTTCAATCAACGATTCAATATTACCTTGCTGATCAAACTCCATAATACCGTAAGGAATTTTCACCTTATATGGTACACTTGCCACCATCATTTGAGCAGCACTAGCTTTGTATTCACAAAAAAAATCTTCAAAATCTATATTCGTTAGTACATCAGAGTTCATAACGAGTATATCGCTATGCTTAGGATATACTTTACTTAATGCACCAATAGTTCCGAGCGGCTCCTCTTCTTCTATGTAAGTGATGGAAATACCTTTACTACTACCATCGCCAAAATAGTCTTTAATAATATGTCCTAAATATTTAATACTGATATAAAAATCACTTACGCCGTACCTTATGAGTCGATCGATGTTAATTTCTAATATGGGCTTATCGCCAACTTTCAACATTGGCTTAGGTGTATTATCTGTTAATGGACGAAGGCGCTCACCTCTACCACCGGCCATTAATAAAGCAGTTAAGGGTAATATGGTATTAATTTTATCAAAATCAAGTATTCTAATGATTACACCTTCTTTAGTGAGCACAGGAACAAACTTGATGCCTTGGCTTTTAAAATTTTTTATTAGCAAAGGCGTAACTACTTCCGTTTCACTGATGAACTTAAAATCTTTATTTATGTATTTCTGTAAGGGATCAGAAATTTCTAACCCGTTTAATAATCCTCTCCTAATATCCCCATCTGTTAATGCACCAATCATTTTATTCGCATCATCTACTACAAAAAGTGTTCTACTCTCTAAATCAGGTATAACATCTAGTTTTTGCAATGCTGCACGTGCATTACACTCTATGCCGATAATATGCGGATTATTCATATCCATGCAATAAATCAGAAATAATTTCTATAATTTTTTTAGTTCCACCTCCTTTGGCATAAATGTTAGTACCAACATATGTTGTATTAACATATTGGTCTATTATGATATTGAGATTTTCAACAGTAGGATGTTCTATGTTTATTACATTATCAGAAGTTAAACGCCCTTGTTGCCTATTACCTAAATTAATAACAAACTTGCCAAATGAAGCAGCTTCAATAATTCCGCTTGAGCTATTACCTACTAGCAAATTACAGTGTTTCAAAGCAGAAAAATAACCATTAACCCCTAAATTCTCTCTCAGATAAACATGAGTAACACCTTCTAGCGTAGCTTTAAAAACTTCACGAATAGCATTACCTTGTGTATCGGCATTGGGTAATGTAATGAGCCACTGATAACCTTTAGCTGCAAAGTTCTTCACCACTTGGGCAAAGTCGGTAGCCATCCGAGCATTTACCGTAAGGTTAACCGTTTCTGGATGTAAAGTTGCCAGTATGGTTGGTTTTGTAATATCTATACCAAACTTCTCCTGAAATGCAGCCGTAGTAAGTAATGGACTATTTATTAAATTCTCAAGACTTATAGAGCCGGTGTTATAGATACGTTCTTTAACATCTAACATCACATGAAGCCTTTCTGCATAAGCAGCCGTTGCAGTAAAATGGCACCAACTGGCGTGAGATATTGCATGCCTAAACACATTATCAATAGCACCAAGCGTTGTTTCTCCGCCATGTAGGTGTGCAAACTTAATACCGAATGGAACCCCCGCCATAACTGCAGCAAACATTTCATATCGATCTCCTAAGCAAAATACCAGATCGTAATGCTTGTGCTTACTAGCCCAAAAGGCGGCAAAACGTATTTGTGTTAACCCTATTGCACAAGCGATTGCCTCAGCAGAATCTCCAGCAGGCATTGTATCAATGGTATGGCTTACAGTAATATTTTGCTGTTGAATTTCTTTCAAAGTATAGCCGTGCAATTTCGATAAGTGTGTTCCGAAGGCTATTATTTCTAGGTTGCACCAATCGGTCTTTTGTAAAGCTCTAATCAACGGAAGATATATACCGAAATCGGCTCTAGAGCTTGTAAGCAGTCCTATATGTTTCAAGCTAACATTTCCCATGTGAGGGGAGTTCCTGCAGATAAATTGATTTGTAATTTTTTGCCCAACACCTTATCTAAATCCATAGGTGAGATACCTGTTCCGGGGCGTAACATTACTAGATGTGTTTCGCCAATAAGGGTACCTTGCGGTAAATCAGTGGCTGCACAAATACTTTTTCTTGCTACTAATTTATTTTTCAGTTCAACTTCGCTAGGCTGTTTTAGATTAGTTCCTAAGGCTTTTTCAACAGCTCTAATACCCGCTACCATGGCCTTAAGTTCATGAGGCTCAAGTGAAGCTTTATGGTCTGGGCCTGGCAGGTTTTTATTGAGGGTAAAGTGTTTTTCTATAACAGTAGCACCAAGGGCAACCGCAGCTATTGGAATTGCTATACCCTCGGTATGATCGCTATAACCATACTGCATGTTAAAATAATTTCCCATCGCTTTCATTGCATTTAAATGTACGTCTTGCAACGGCGCTGGATATTCTGTGGTACAATGAAGGATGGTAATTTTATCTCTACGAGCACCTGCATTTTCTAATGCTAGTATTGCGGCTTCTACTTCTTCGGTGGTGCACATGCCTGTGCTAACAATTAAAGTATCGAAGTTAGCTGCCATTGCTTGTAAGTAAGGTAAGTTTGTTATTTCACCACTTGGTATTTTACCAAGCGTGATACCCATACTTTTTAAAAAATGTACGCTTTCAATATCAAATGCAGTACTCCAAAATTTAATACCTTTTTGTTTGCAATAAGCAGCTAATTGATAATGTTGTTCCTCTGTAAGCTCAAGTTGTTTCAACATATCGTACTGGCTACTATTATGATTGCCAGTATTAGCAATTTGATAATCGGCTTTTTTGGCTTGCTTATTTACAAGCAACTCTGTTTTAAATGTTTGAAACTTAACTATATCAACACCTGCATCAACTGCTGCATCTATCAGTTGATACGCTAGTTGCATATCACCATTGTGATTTACCCCGGCTTCAGCTATAATAAGTACGCTATTTCTGTTTATCATGGCCTATAACTACTTGGGATGTTCACTACACGCTTACTCAAGTAGGTGGCATTTTCAACATTTACCGTAAGGCAATTTTTATACATCGGTAATTCGTTCATGAGTTGCCAAATAGGGCGTGTCATTACTTTTTGCTCATTTGATTTTTGTAAAAAAGACTGTTGTTCTGCCGGGTCGTTGAATATAAGGGTGTTAAGCCAATAATTGGGTACTGTATTTTCAATACCAGCAACAAAACTTATATCAGTTAGTTCTTTAAAATAGTTCGTGTAGATACTTGCTAAGTCTTTTTTGTTGCTCAAAATTTTATCTAATTGCTCCAACTGTGCACAAGCCAATGCTGCATTGATATTGGGCATACGATAGTTATAAGCTACTTCATCGTGTACAAACTCATAAGCATGTGGTAATTTGGCTGTGGTGCTTAAATGCTTAGCTCTTTGTGCTAGTGCATCGTTGTTTGTAATAATGGCTCCACCGCCTCCACAGGTAACAGTTTTATTACCATTGAAGCTAAATGTTCCCATGATGCCAAAGGTTCCGGTATGCTTTTTGCCTACATAAGAACCTAAACTTTCTGCAGCATCCTCCACTAAAGCAATGTGGTATTTATTGCAAAGTTCCAATATTGCTTCAATACGAGCTGGGAAGCCGAAGGTATGCATTGGTACACAAGCTATGATTCGCTTGCCAGTAAGTGTATTGATAGCATAGCCCTCATCATTCACAACAACGTTTTTTTCTAAAAATGCAGCAAGAGCTGCTGGAGATAAACCCAAAGTATCTTTATCAACGTCTATAAATACAGGACTTGCTCCGGTATGTGCAATTGCATTGGCAGTAGCAACGAAAGTTAGCGGTTGGGTTATTACTTCGGTATTATGTGTAGCACCAGCTATCTGTAATGCCAGATGTAATGCGGTGGTACCATTAACAGTTGCAATACAATGTTTTGCACCTGTAATGGATTGCATCATGGTTTCAAACTGATTTACGTAAGCACCAACACTTGACACAAAGGTGCTATCAATGGTATCTAAAACATACTTTTTTTCATTTCCTCCAAAGTAAGGTGCGTGTAAGGGAATAAATGCCTCTGGCATCCGAAATACAGAGCGAATAAAATTGATGATGGGCTGTGCATTACTCATTCGAAAACTATATGTTGTATATGTCGGCTTTGTATTTTTTTAAATTATCTTCTTGCTTAAACCAAGCTATTGTTTCCTTTAAGCCGTCAGCTAAAGTGTATTGAGGCTGCCAACCTGTAAGTCGGGTTAATTTTTCTCTTGATCCAAACAACCTGAAAACCTCACTTTTTTCGGGCCTCATTCTTTGTTCATCCGTAACAATAGATGCAAGTGGATTAATTTGTTGTATTAACTCTTTTGCTAGATCTCCAACTGTTATTTCGCTTTGTGTGGCAATATTACAATCATTCCCTACCAATTCATCGCAAGCAGCTATCGCAGCAAATCCTGCTACCGTATCTTTAACAAACAATAAATCACGGGTTGGTGTAGTATCTCCTAATCGTATAGAGGTTATACCACTCAACAACTGCGTGATGATAGTGGGAATAACTGCCCTTGCACTTTGCCTAGGCCCATATGTGTTAAATGGACGTACTATAGTAATGGGTGTATTGAAACTTCTATAAAAGCTTTCTGCAATACAATCTGCACCAATTTTAGATGCAGAATAAGGACTTTGTGGCTGACGTGGATGTGCCTCTGTAATAGGAACGAACTGAGCTGTACCATATACTTCTGAGGTGCTTGTTACCAGTATACGTTGCGTACCAAGGTCTTTAGCAGCTTGAACAATGTTAAGTGTTCCCTTAACGTTTGTATCGATGTAAGAATCTGGGGAATGGTAACTAAAAGGTATAGCTATCAAGGCTGCAAGGTGAAAAACAACCTCTACGCCTTGCAAAGCAGTACGTACGCCATTAGGATCACGAATATCGCCAGCAAAAATTTCAATTTGCTGTAATTTGTTTTTGGGAAGTGTATCTAGCCAACCCCAACTATTAAAAGAGTTATAGTAAACAAACGCTTTAACATTGCATCCTATATCTAAAAGATGTTCAACCAAGTGACTTCCTATGAAGCCATCGGCTCCTGTTACAAGTACCTTTTTTCCGCTGAGTTGCATATTTTTTTAATTAATCGCCATAGCCATAATGATAGTAGCCTCCATAACCATAACCATAGTTGAAGCTCTTGCTTTTAACACCATTGATCAATAAACAAAGATTTTTAAAGCGTTCTTCTTCTTGCAGTTCATTGGCGTAGCCAATAGTTGCCTTTTGGGTAAACGTATGCCTTACGATGTACATGCTCACATCAGCATATTTGGCCAATCCTAGGGTGTCAGATACAAGACCTACCGGGGCAGAATCTAAAATGATATAATCGAATTGTGCTTTTAATACATCAAATAATTTATCCATATTTGGATGATGTAATAGCTCGGCAGGATTGGGAGCTGTTACGCCCGCAGATAGTAACCATAAACTCGGGATAGCTTCATGCACAGGCAATAAAAATTGTTCTAACATGAGGGGTTTATCGGTAGGAGCTGCAAGGATGTGGGTTAGGCCCTGTTTGATGGTGAGTTGCAGTTGTTTGGTAATTTTAGGCTTACGTAAATCGAACTCTACTACCACGGTACGCTTTCCTGTTTGTGCTAAGATACTGGCCAGATTCAATGAAGTGAAACTTTTACCTTCTCCACGCGTAAAAGAGGTGACCAATATCACTTTACCTTTACCCGAATCACCTTGCTCCAAGCCCATGAACATGAGATTCGAACGAATGGTACGATATTGCTCGGTAATAATATCTCTGCTATTGGGTAGTGTTGCTAAATTACCTGCTAAAGTGACATCTGCTTCACTCACCTCTCCAAGAATGGGTAGATTACTGATTTGTTCTACTTCTTTACGGGTAGCTAACTTGGTGTTTAACAATACAACGAGTACAATGATAGTAAGTGGTAGCACAATGCCACCACCAATGCCAGCTGCCAATACTACCGTTGACTTTGGGCTTACCAAACCTTCATTGCGTGGTTCATCAATTATACGGCTGTTGGCCACATCTCCAATTGCCAACTGTACTGCAACATTTTCTCTCTTTTGTAACAAAAATTGATATAAGCCTTCTTTAATACTCAGTTGTCGGCGTATACCAATGAGTTCTTGATCGAGTGGTGGTAGCTGCGAGAACTTATTGAGAAACTTATTTTGTTGTTTATTCACAAACCGCTCATTGGTATTGTATTGGGTGCGGATATTCTGTAAGTTTTTTAAAATGCCGCTGCGCAATTCTTGCAATTGAGCATCCATTTGGGGCAATAAGGGGTCTTGCGCTGTACCAGTAACCAGGTTACGCTTACGAGCAAGTACCAATTGATTGTATTGGCCTACCATTCCTTGCAACACAGGATCAGCAATGCTTAATGCATTGGCAATGATTTCAGTGTATCGAACATTCGTATTCAAGTGTTGCTCAATAGCTGCTAGTAACTCTCGTTGATAATCAATTTGTGCATCTTGTAAATCAAGTGTATTTAACTGACTTAAAGCTAGTGCAGCCTCGCCCGTTGGTTCGATCAAGCGATATTGTAATCGAAAGCCGGTGATTTTATCTTGATATAGATCTATGTCGTGCTCTA
The DNA here is from genome assembly GCA_046296295.1 of Chitinophagaceae bacterium. Lineage (GTDB taxonomy): Bacteria > Bacteroidota > Bacteroidia > Chitinophagales > Chitinophagaceae > UBA10646. The sequence goes on from JBKBLG010000003.1 coordinate 172,653, forward strand.
CCGTTGCAATGCGCTTGTCGAGAAAATCTAAAGCTTTACGAATCGCCTGATTTTTATAAACAATGGATAATCGATTATACTCGTTGGTTAGTGTGGTGATGAATGCGGTAGCATTAGAAGGAACTTCATCGACCATCCCTATATCTAGAATGTTCTGTGTAGCCTTAGAAGGTGTAATTTTCAAATTACTTTTAACAGTAGCAACTACTTGCCTCAAAGGCTGTAGGTGCAGCAAATAAGGATCATCATTACTTTTACCGTAAGGATTACTCAGGAGTAAAGTATCGCCACTCGGTAGCCGGAAAGGCTGATTGTACCGGCCTTGTTGGCGGTAATTTCCTTCTATACTTTTTACTTCAAAATTTTGTGCGTGTATGTACAATTCCCAGTCGCCTCCTTTTGTTTCAGGGTGTACTTTTGAAAAAAAAGTAACGGGTAAGTCTTTAATGGCTATCGGCACTTTCTTGATACGACCTGCACTGGTGATTTGCCATTGTAGCTGCAATGAATCTATTACCCTGGCAAGCACATCGTAACTTGTTAAAATCAGTATTTCATTGTTTAACTGTAAATTTTGTTGCTCTTCTAACCCTGCAATTTTAAGGATATTGTCGGCTTGACTGCTCATTTCAACGTTACCAATACCTAATTTAGATTTTACCTCATAGGTTGGCACCTGATAGCGTAACCAGGTTTTCGCAATAAAAAAACCTAACAACCCGCCCAAAACAATCCAATAACTGTTGCGTAACAGTACACGAATTAGTCGTTGAACATCTAAAGTATTACCAGTTGTTGCCAAAATGAATTACTAAATATTTGTTGAAAAAAATGGAGCAGCACTTATTATCGAGTCAATGCGATTAATAACGTAGCAAAGCTAATAAGTACTGTAGTTAACCCTATAATTCCATTTGCCTCTGATGAGAAAAGATTGATATTTCGAGGCTGTACGATAATGACATCGTTGTGTTTGATTTGAAATAATTCAGGGTTGTATAAAATATCTTTCTTACGTAAATCGACCTCTAACACTTCTCGCTTGCCATTGTAATCACGGTAAATTTGTATATCGTATCGTTTGGCAGTACGTGGTAAATCACCGGCACTCGCTAAAGCATCGAGTAAGGTGGTACGTTGTGGTTGTAAGGTTTTTATGCCGGGGCTTCGCACCTCGCCAAGTACCGAGAATTGCAACATAATGAACCGTACATTCACAATGGGATCTTTCAAGTAAGGCTTAATTTTTTGTTCTAATTCTAGCCGCAAAGCTTGTGAAGTTTTACCGGCTACCTGAATGGCACCAAGTTTAGGGAACTCTATATTCCCATTAACATCTACCAAATACCCTCCTAACTCTGTTCCACCGCCATTTTGCCCCCCTTGTACCATCTGGCGTCCACCACCCATCCCTCCCATAGTAGGGATGCCCCCATAATTGTTGAAATAGTTCGTAGCTTCTTCGCTTTCGCCAGCTACAGAAATAGCCAATCGATCGCCTTTTTGTATGATACGCTGCTCTAATTCTAAGGGTGGTAGTATTATGCGGCTGCTATCGGGCAGGTCGTTAAAGTAACGTAACTGCTTTACACTGGTACATGCCACTATTTGTAAGAGCAGTAGTGTAATGCAGCTATAATTGATTAAAATTTTCATGGATGGGTTTGAGTGCAAAATGGTCTTTTATTTACCGTAAGGAAATATTTTTATTGTAATTATTGCTTCCCATAAAAGTGCATATACCACTCTATAAACTTGGCCACGCCTGCTTCAACAGTGGTTTGTGGTTTGTACCCATAATCGTTCACCAAATCGCTTACATCGGCATTGGTAGCGGGCACATCGCCTAATTGCATAGGTAATAATTCTTGAATTGCTTTTTTACCCAGGGCTTTTTCGGCTGCTTCTATATAGGTTTTTAATACCACAGGGTTGTTGTTACCGATATTCACCACTCGGTATGGAGCTGATGAAATAGCTGGGTCGGGCTGTAAGCCATTGAATGCAGTACTCGGTTGAGCCGGATGGTGTAAAATGCGAACCAAACCTTCTACAATATCGTCTACATAAGTAAAATCGCGAATCATATCGCCATTATTGAATACTTTAATGGGCTCACCTGCTAATATGGCTTTGGTGAACAAGAATAGGGCCATATCGGGGCGGCCCCAAGGACCATATACTGTGAAAAAACGTACACCGGTACTAGGTATTTGGAAGAGATGGCTGTAGCTGTGAGCCATCATTTCATTGGCTTTTTTGGTAGCAGCGTAGAGCGACATCGGATGGTCGGCCGATTCGTGCGGCGTAAGTGGCATATGGGTGTTTAAACCATAAACACTTGAGGTACTTGCATATACCAAATGTTTTACTTTAACGGCTCGGCAACCTTCTAAAATAGTCATGAAGCCGGTAACATTACTGTCGGTATAAGCAAATGGATTTTCAAGGGAATAGCGAACTCCTGCTTGTGCGGCTAAATTGACTACACCTTCAAATTGCTCTTTCGCAAACAAAGCTGCAATACCCTCTTTATCAGTTAAATTAAGTTGAATAAAACGATACGTAGGTAGCGTATTACTCTGCACCATAGCACCGTAAGCCACCACACTTCTTTCGATACCCATATTTTGTAATCGGGCGTACTTCAGGTTAACATCGTAATAGTCATTGATAACATCAAGACCTATCACTTCGTGGCCATCGGCAATAAGTCGTTCTGCAAGATGATAACCAATAAAACCAGCGGTTCCGGTAACTAAAATTTTCATGTAATAAACGTAATGGAAAGATGAGGTGTTGGCAAAACTCCGTTAATCTGAGTCACAGTGCTGTGCCGCAGTTAGTTGTATAAGGACAGCCGCAAAAATAGGGTTCTACAAGCAGTATTGGTAATTTTTCAACATAAACTTGCGGTTAAGTTTACCAACATAACACATTGATTTACAAGGGGAAACGAAAAAACAAAAACTAACAATTGTTATAGCTTGGTATCATTTACACGTAAGTGCCCAATAGTTTTTTCCATGGCAGCTACAGTATGATAAGCCGTATATTGCCGATAACCTTTAGCACTTACTTCTGCAAGCAAAGTAGGGTTACCCAACAATGCTATTACACGCTCCGCCAAATTGCTAGCAGTATTGGCAACTAGGTGTTGCGAAATGGTTTGAAATAATAACTCCAAGCCCGACAATCCGAAAGAAGTAGTTACGCAAGGCGTTTTAAAAGCGAAAGATTCTATGATTTTGATATTTGTACCCGACCCTGAAAACATGGGAGCAATGGTAAGTTGCACTTGCATGTATATGGGCATGATATCGGGCACTTCGCCTAAAACTTGTACCTGCCTGTGGGTGCGGTATACTTGCTGCTGTTGCTGCGACATTTCTTTGCCTACCAAAAGCAATTGAGCGTTAGGAATATGGGCTAATATTAAGGGCCATACTCGATACAACAAAAAATCAACTGCCTCGATATTCGGCGGATAGCTCATACTGCCAATAAATGCTATGGCAGGCACTGCACCTACCATTACCGCTTTATTGAAATGCGGCTCCGGAACAATGTTGGGTATTACGTAAGGGGTCATATTTGCCCAAAAAGGCAAAGGCTCTTTCGCAAAAATGAGGGTGGTATTTTGATAATGTGATCGATAAAATCTTTTTAGAAAACTCATTTTATAAGCATGTTCGGCCCAACGCCTTAGCATCCAACGATGCTGATAACGCGTAGCTAAAATTTCGAACGGATCATCATCCATATCTACCCAAATCTTTGCGTTGAATTGCTGTAATTGTACTCGGTTAGCAATATAAAAATGCCTGAAACAAAGCACAGCCGGCTCCCATGCCTTTACGTAACTTGTTATTAAAGCTTGTAATGCCGCTTCGTGTGCAAAGCGCTTATAATCTATTTTATAGCGTAACAATCCGCCCGTTTGCTTTACTCTTTGTAAGTACGATATGTTAATGGGATTGAGTGTGAAAACCACATCTTCATAGGCCAAACTCAGTGCCGCGGCGGTGGCTTGTGGTATTTTATCAGCAATATACTTATTGTACACATCGGGGGCACATAAGCAAATTAGCTTCACATTAAAGCTCGCTTGCAATGCTTTAATCATATAAAAACTACGCACTGCTCCGCCAGATTTCAATGGATAAGGACTATAAAACGATATGTACAATAACGTAGGCTTCATGTAGGAGTTAGGGCCGCTTTCGTACCCAAACAAGCAGCAAAAGAGCAACTATTCTTTTAAATAACCACCACCTTGCGGTAAATTTTATGGGATATTGAAAATGCACCTTCATATTAGGCCATAGTGCTACGAACTTTTTGTTTCTAATTAAAGCAAGTATGGTAAGGCCATGCAGGTAGGCTTGCCTTTCGTAAGCAGCTTTGGCAGCAGTAGTTCCCAAATAACTTTCATGGAACTGCAAACTCTTTAAAATGGCAGCATAATTTTCGCCATTTAGTAATCGAGTATGCCAATGAGAATTCTCTACTAACCGGTAGGTACACAAATTTTGTTTCACAAAAAACCAATTATACTGTGTACTAATTACTTTCCATTGGTGCCAATCTACGCAGGCATTGAAGCGAGCATCAAAACCACCTACGACTTGGTACACGCTGGTGTGCACACAAACACTAGCACATTGTATATAGTTATCAATGAATAAGCCTGTTTTTTCTTGTATAAAACCTTGCGGTAAATGCTGTGCGGCTTCATTTACACGTAAGTGCCCACTTTGTTCTAAAAAAAAGTTATTGCAAAAAATGGCTTTGGCACCACTTTCGTACAAATGCTTATCCATGGTTGCATAAAACAATGGATCTACCAAATCGTCGGCATTCAACAGATGTACAAAACTATCTTCAAGTGCCAATGCTACACATTGATTTAAGTTGCGAGCCAAGCCCAAATTGGTTGGATTACGGTGGTACTCTATGCCTTTAATACCAAGCCGATTAATTACAGCAAGTACATCGCCATCGGTACTGGCATCATCTACCACCATTAGCCTTATACGATTGTTATGCAATGGCAATGCAGCCAACACCGAGCACAAAGTTTCATGTAATAAATGTACCCTATTGAAAATGGGAATGATAACGCTCCATGCAACATGCGTTTTAAAAGATGGTACTTGAATGCTCATATTGTTGATATTCTTTGTGCTTGAGCTGCTAACACTATAGTACCCCAATCGGCACTCCACACAATGCCTTCTTCGGCAGTTTTTATGGTGAAGCCAACGCCGGGTTGTATATGATCAACATCTGAAATACCTGTTAAATGATTGCCATAACCAATAGACCAAATGGTGTAATAATTACCCACGGTTAAATTGCATGGTTGTAGTGTTATTACGTAAGTGGCTGCTTCGCCTTTTTGCAATGTTATGCATGGCTCTAAAAAACAAGTACCTACTGCTAACCCCGTTTGAACAGACATAATCGTGAATGCAAATCGAGCATTGGCCACAGCAACTGCCGCTTTCACAGTAACAACTATATCAATGGGTTCTGCAGCATCATATGTAACAGCGTGTTGGTATAGTTGCATGCTTACAAAAGCTACCGTTCTTTGCAAATCGAACCTTCGATGCGCCTGCGTGAAGTATATTTTTTCGTTTGTAATTTGTTGTACGGTAGTTCCTGCATACGCTTGCAGCACAGCATGAATATTATCTTGTAAGCGTAATTGTCCGCCTGCAAGCAACAGCCCCTTCGTGCATAAACGCCTCACCGCAGCAGTGCTGTGCGAAACAAACAAAATGGTTCTACCCTGCTGCCTGTTAGCAGCCTCTATACTACCAAAACATTGTTCTTGAAATTTGTAATCGCCAACAGCCAACACTTCATCAATCAGTAAAATATCTGATGAGAGGTGTGCTGCTACCGCAAAGGCTAACCGTACATGCATGCCACTACTATAACGCTTTACCGGCGTATCAATAAATGACGCGACACCCGAAAATTCAATGATAGCATCTAATTGATTGAGTATATCGCGTTTGGTCATTCCCAACATGGTACCACTGAGCATAATATTTTCTCGACCTGTTAACTCCGGATGAAACCCAGTACCAATTTCAATAATACTGGCCACCTTCCCTTTAATACGTATGGTACCTTTAGATGGGGTTATAATTTTCGCAGCAAGTTTTAACAGGGTGCTTTTTCCGGCACCGTTGGCCCCAACAATGCCTACAACATCACCTGCTTGTATTTCAAAGCTTACATCGTTTAATGCTAAAAAATCGGTAGTGCTATCGGTATCATTTACCTTACGGTAAATGTCTTCTTTGTAGCGCCACTTACGCCACCAACGGTCTATATCGTGTGCTAAGCTTGCCTTTCCTAAAACACCTCGTTGATAATGTTTGGTAACTGCTTCAAAAGATAATACTGGCTTCCCCATATTTGTGCTAAGCAATATCTGCAACTTTTTGTTCCGAAGCTAAAAAGGCAACAGTGCCCAATATCAAAGCAGCTAACCCAAATAAAGCTGCATACATACTATTTGTTGTAATACTGCTATCTACATTGGTAAATGCAGCCGCAAAACCTGAAAAAATAGGTGTAAGCGGATTTAAATGAATTAGTGCATGTTTATCAAAATAATTGGCCGGATAACATACCGGCGTAATAAATAGTAACAATTGTACCGCAAAGCCTATTGCAAAACTCACATCTCTATACCGTAGCGATGCAGCTGCGAGCAATAAGCCTATACCTAAAGCTATAGCTCCCAACAATAGTAACCAAGGAATGGCGAATAGCACTTGCCAGCCTAATTGATACTCAGCACCCAGCCATTGCCAGAGCAATAGCCCCATCAAAAAAACACCCAGATGAATGGATAATTTGATGAAGTTGGAGCCAATAATGGCCATAGGCAACAAAATCTTAGGAAAATATACCTTTCTAAAAAGTGATGCATGCTGAAAAAACACTTGCGCCGTTCCATTAAAACTGGTGTAAAAAAACTGCCATAAAAAGCTATTGGCCATGTAAAAAACCAATTGTTGCGTTTTACTAACTCCTTTCCACCAAGGCATTTCTTTAAATACAATAAAAAATAAGATGCAGGTAGCCAAGGGTTGTAGCAAATGCCAGATAGGGCCAAGTATTGTTTGCCTGTAGGTTACAATAAAATCTCTTTTGATGAGCGCAACAAGTAAATCTTTGTATTGTAATAAATGCTTTAACTCGTACCAACGCCAACTTCCGGCACGAATGGTTTCGTCCCAATAATCTTCAGGCAGGTTGGAGGTTTGTAGAGCGTTCATCTAACAAAATAACACGTTTTACTATAAGTGTTCGTTGTTTTAAAGGCATTTACCGTAAGGTAGAAAAAAAATGTGGTACTTAGGTGTAACCTCCTTACTTTTGCAGCCCAAATTCACATTTTTAAAAAACAGGGAAAATGAACAATTACGAATTGATGGTGATTTTTACCCCTGTGCTTTCTGAAGACGAATTCAAAGCCGTTCAGAAAAAGTACACCGACTTCTTAATAGAAAATGGTGGACAAGCCGTGCACAGCAATCCCTGGGGTCTGAAATCACTAGCCTACCCTATCCAAAAGAAAACTACTGGTATCTATTGGGTATTGGAGTATGCTGCCGAAAGCAATTTCAATGAAAAGTTGAAAATTCAACTTTTACGTGACGAACAAGTTATGCGTCACATGATTACAAAACTCGACAAATACGCCGTTGAGTACAACCAGAAAAAGAGAAGTGGCGTAAGTACAGGAACCGAAAAAGTGGAGGGTTAATACCATGGCTAAAGCAAATGAAATTAAGTATTTAACCGCCATTAAAGCCGAGAAACCTAAGAAAAAATTCTGCCGCTTTAAGAAGTACGGTATCCGTTACGTTGATTATAAAGACGTTGAGTTCTTAAAAAAGTTTGTGAACGAACAGGGTAAAATGTTGCCTCGCCGTATTACAGGTAACTCTTTAAAGTACCAACGTAAGGTAAGCGATGCTATTAAAAAAGCACGCCAAATGGCATTATTGCCTTTCGTAACAGATTTATTGAAATAGTATTATCTCAAAAGGCTGCGCAAGCAGCCTTTATTTAGTAACCATCCCTAATCTTGAGTAATTCAAGAGACAGTCACAATCCAACAACAGATTGGGCTCTGGGAATCTAAATTTTGCACATTATGCAAGTTATTTTAATTCAAGACGTAGACAATTTAGGTGCTCGCAACGAAATCGTAACCGTTCGTAATGGTTATGCTCGCAACTACCTAATCCCTCAAAAATTTGCAGTAGAAGCTAACCCTTCTAATTTAAAGCAATGGGAAGAGCGTGTGAAAGTACAACGCAAAAAAGAAGAGAAGTTATTGGCTGAAATCAAAACTGTTATTGGTGTACTACAAAATGGTCCATTGAAAATAGGTGCTAAAACAGGTACTACCGGCAAAATTTTCGGTAGCGTTACACCGCTTCAAATTACCCGTGCCATCCGCGACCAGAAAGGTTATGAAATTGATCGTAAGCGTATTACCATTGTAGATGAAGTAAAAGAATTAGGCACTTACAAAGCAATCATTGATTTCGGCAACGGTAATACTACCGAAGTTGAATTTGAAGTTATCGGTGAATAATTAGCTGCTACTTGTAAAGTAGCAATTATAATGAGCCACCCAATAGACGCCCCCAAAAAGTTAGACACTAATTGGGGGCATTTTTATGTTCAAAAGTTATAAGTAGAGTTATGAATTCCGGCTTCAGTGTGTAAAGGCTGTTGTAGCATCATTTTCCTAACCGGCAAATGCTTGCTTAGGTTTTGATGTGGTATTACAACTAAACGGCACGAATTACATTTTAATTTTACGCCCTTTGGATTCAAAAGAATTGCAGCAACTAGGCAGCTTATAGTGAACGAAAAATTATTATGAAAAGCAACTTAGTTACTTATGCACCCCAGTATGTTTATGTTATCATTTCTGGCAACTATATAGAACGTTGTGAAAAACTGATTTACAAAAGCATCCCTCGCAAGGGCGGTTGCTGAGCAGGCAAGCCATCATTTACCGTAAGGTACTTGATTAAATACATCGTGCACTAATGGGCTACCATGAGACTACAGCCACGTACATCGCTAGTATCGAGCCTACCAAAAATACGAAAGCTGCCATCGGTATATACCTCTGCAATATCGTCGGTGGCAATAAAGCTGCAACTGTACACATTAGCAAGATCAATGATATTTAGCACACCTCTGCCAGCAGCATAACATTGCAAAGGGTCGTCTTCGGCTCGTACACAAACTTGCATGGTATTACTACATACCAACCTACCATTGCCTTGAGCATAGGCTTGGCTCAATAATTCCGTCATTCCATACTCGCTATGAATGCAGCTAAGTTGAAAGGCGTTTTTGAGGGTATCGTGTACTTGCTCGAGGGTTAGTTCTTTTCTTCGGCCCTTCATACCGCCTGTTTCCATCACAATAACATGCTCACCTAAAGGCATAGGATATGCGGCAGCAAAATCGAGTAAAGCAAATGTTACACCAATAAGCAAGGTAGGTGTTGCAGCAGCAACCAATGTTTTTAATGCAGCCGCCAAAGCCTGGTGATCGTATAAATAAAACCCACTCTGCGGATGGTTACTAGTACGAATCAAATCATCTACCATCGTTACCAAGCTACTTCCTTTACGTTCTAAGTACGATGGTAACAAACCTAGAATACAATAGTTACGAACATTGCCATAAGCAGCTTCAAAGCCTTGCAGATAGCTTTTTGTATACAATGCCGCATCGGCCACATAATGCTTACTATTGATACTACCCGTTGTACCACTACTTTCAAATACTAGTTCTGGTGTAGCTCCATTTGTTATAAGTTGGTGGGTTTTAAAAAAAACAATGGGCAAATACGGAATTGCGGCAACGTTTTGAATCGTAAACGGGTCGTTAATACCTAACTGCCTACACCATTGTTGATATACACTATTGTGTTGATACTGATAATAAAAAACATCTAAAGCACGTTGTTCGAAAGGTATTTGAGCATTGAAAATATTGTTAACAATGTGGTTGGCATCGAACATGTTACACCGCTATTTGATTACATTTGGAACGAAAGCACAGTTATGAAAGCAAAGCTATTGTTATTATCGTTAATCTGCATCAGCATCATTGCTTGCAATAAAGATGAATTTACTACCAAGCCACAGCTCACATTTAAATCTGTGAATACACAACGTTTGGTACGTGGTACCACTATTACCTTTTTACTCGGCTTTACAGATAAAGAAGGCGATATCGAGGATACCATTTATATGATTAAGCGTACCCGTAATTGTACCAACAGTAATATTACTGCACGTTATAAAGTTCCCGAATTCAATGCCGGCAAAAATGCAAGTGGCGATTTTGAACTTACATTAGGCTATAATTTCGGTAATGGCATCCCCGAAATTCAAGCACCACAGTGCCCAGGCCGTAACGATAGCAGCTTCTTTCTGTTTGTTTTAAAAGATAAAGCCGGTAACAGAAGCGATACAGTAAGTAGCCCAGAAGTGGTAATTATCCGATAGTCTTTGCAACCAATTACTACTCTTATAAGGTTATTACTATACCTCAACATATGGTATGCATGTTGTGTTGTAGCTCTTGTAACAAGTTTGTACCTTTCGGTAAATGATGCCCCGCCCAATATGCCACAGGCATTATTTGTTGCTTTAGGAACGCAGTTGTTTTACACTTTTATTTATTTGCGAAACTGTACCTACGCAAGCAACAATGAACGGTTAATGTGGTACTATCGGCATCGTGCTGGTATAAAAACCTATCTATACATTGGGCTTTTTTGCTTACTTGTTACAGGCACATTGGCTTACAGTAGCATTACAGCAACAACTTTTTTCGGCATGCTTACGAGTGCCTTTATAAGCACGGCTTATGCATTCTCTTTCAATTTTAATGGCCACCGCCTACAACTAAGAAATATTGGCTGGTTAAAACCATTTATTGTAGCATTAGCTTGGGTATTATTAGTTAGCAGTTGTTGTATAACAAATGTAACATCGTGGCCTTTATTAGTACATATTAGCTGTATGCTTTGGCTCTATATTAGCCTGCTTTGCATTGTTTTTGATATGAAAGATGTGAACAACGATGCTGCAAAAGGTATTCGCACATTCGCCGTTCGCCTAGGCATTCGCAACACGTGGAAGTATATCATTATACCGTTATCAGTAGTATACATGTTATCAGTACTACCATTGTACACAGTGCATCAAGCCATGATCATAAATGCTACAACACTTATTCCATTATATTTCATTTACCGTAAGGTTCAACCTACAACTTCACTAACATTTTATTTGTTGGTAGTAGATGGCTGCATGCTACTATGGGCTTGTACACATATCGTTATTTGGTATGCCAATGCACCTTAACTTCATGCATTATTTACAGCACACTTTAAATTAGAATTATATGGCTAAAGAGAAAAAAGAACAGAAAAAAACAAAAAAAACCGATAAAAAACTGGCTCCGATTCTAACCGAGCATGCCATAGATTTTTTGAAAAACTATATCAATACACCATCGCCGGTTGGTTTTGAAAGTGGCGGACAAAAAGTATGGCTCGATTATATCAAACCTTATGTTGATACCCATTTTGTAGACCCTTACGGTACTGCTGTTGGTGTAATTAACCCCGATGCTCCTTTTAAAGTAGTAATTGAAGCACATGCCGATGAAATCAGTTGGTTTGTGAATTATATTAACGAACAAGGATTGATATACCTAAAACGCAACGGCGGTGTTGACCATCAGGTAGCACCAGCCAAACGTGTACTCATACACGGCCGTAAAGGTGCGGTTAAAGCGGTTTTTGGTTGGCCAGCTATTCACACACGCCTTGGCAACCCCGATGCTAAAGAACCCCAACCACGTGTTGATAATCTATTTTTAGATTGCGGTGCTCGTAGTAAAAAAGAGGTAGAAGCACTTGGCATTCATATTGGTGCTGTAGTTACTTATCAAGATGGGTTCGATGAACTTGCAAACGATTACCTGATTGGCCGTGCTTTTGATAACCGTATTGGCGGTTTCATGATTGCGCAAGTGGCTCGCTTATTACATGACAACAAGGCGCAATTGCCTTTTGGCTTATATGTTGTGAACGCTGTTCAAGAAGAAATAGGCTTACGTGGTGCAGAAATGATTGCTCGCCGCATTAAGCCTAACATTGCTATTATTACCGATGTTACCCACGATACCCAAACACCTATGATTAATAAAATCATAGAAGGTGATATTGCCTGCGGCAAAGGCCCATCGCTGGCATACGGCCCTGCAGTGCACAATAAATTATTGAATCTGGTGCTAGATATAGCTGAGCAAAAGAATATTGCAGTACAAAACCGAACCGTGAGCCGCAGCACAGGCACCGATACCGATAGCTTTGCCTACGCTAACGATGGCTGCCCTAGCGTACTTATTTCTATACCATTGCGCTACATGCACACACCAGCAGAAATGTTACACAAAAGCGATATTGAGGGTACGATTCGTTTAATGTACGAAACCTTACTTACACTTACGCCAGAAACTAATCTCAGCTATTTGTAATGGCATATATATACTATGAAATAATCATGGGGGCTGCTACGCAGCCCCCATGATTATTTCACTAAGGCCTTACGGCAAATGTCGTTGCAGCCAATAACATAGCTATTACCGACTTAAAAACACACAAATACAGCATCAAATGCCAACAAAACGGTTAATTTGCAATTAGCAAGCATTGAACAAAAGAGCATGAAACTAAAAATAGCCATCCTAGATTTATACAACGGTTTCGAAAACCAAGGCATGCGTTGTATTCGTGAAATCATTAACCAATGGTCAGAACAACACCACCTAGCTATTGATTTCGATGAATTTGATGTTCGGCGCACCAACCAAGTTCCTGATACTTCTTACGATGCCTATATAAGCAGTGGCGGCCCTGGCAGCCCGCTTGAAAGCGAAGGCACTGCTTGGGAAAATGCCTACTACGGCTGGCTTCAACAAATGCTCGATTACAACGCAAGCATAGAAGGCTATCCTAAGAAAAAGGTATTTTTCATTTGTCACAGTTTTCAACTTGCTTGCCGCTATTTCAATATTGGCAATGTATGTAAGCGAGTATCAACAGCATTTGGTGTTTTCCCCATACATATGACGCTAGACGGTCAGCATGAACAAATATTTAAAGGCCTCCGCGACCCATTTTACGCGGTTGATAGCCGCGACTTTCAAGTAATTGAGCCCGATATGGCTCGTATTGATGCTATGGGTGGCCAAATACTAGCCATAGAAAAAGAGCGACCACATGTACCCTACGAACGTGCCATTATGGCCATGCGATTTAATGAACATATGGTAGGAACACAATTTCACCCCGAAGCCGATGCCGTAGGTATGAGCATGCACTTACAAACAGAAGCCCGCAAAAAAATTGTTGTAGAAAACCACGGCCTAGAAAAGTGGCAAAGTATGATTGACCATTTGAACGACCCCGATAAAATTCTTTGGACTTACAGCCACATTCTACCTAACTTCTTATTAGATACCGTGCATCAACTAACCGAAGCCGAATAACGTTAGCATAATAGTTTCAATTAGTTCACCTTACGGTAAATGAGTTGCGTTATTCATTTACCGTAAGGTTTATGATATCTACATCAAATCGCCAACCCAACGGCTTTCGAGTTGTTATCTTTGCAACGGACTATGAACTTACAGCAACTACTGGAGCAATACCAGCGCAACCCCCGCCTGCAACAGCTTGCGGGCCAACTGCTTTATGCAGACAAGCAACATATATACCTTACTAACCTTGCAGGCTCAAGTGTAGAACAGGTATTAGCAGCCTTATTTTTAGGCAGTCAACCCAACCCCGATGGCACAGCCTCACATGTACTTGGTAATGACTGGACAAATGCCGGCTTCAACCATTTAGTAATTTTGAATGATGCTGAAGAAGCTGCTTATTTTCATAACACAGTGGAAAATATTACCAGTGCATTAGACTTGTTTTACTTTCCGGCATCGTTTAAAAATCGAAAGAATTTTAAGTTATTGAACAGTAGCAATGTAATGCTACGTACAGAGGCGCTTACAAAATTATCGAAAGGTGGGCATCGAAAAATTATCATTACTTATCCGGAGGCGCTATTCGAAAAAGTAGTGTTACCAGGTACTTTAAGTGATAACATTATTCAAATAAAAGCTAACGATACCATTAACCTCGATGGTTTGTTAGAGTTATTTGTAATGTATGGTTTTGTGCGTACTGATTTTGTATACGAGCCTGGCCAATTTGCCGTAAGGGGGGGCATTTTAGATATCTACTCTTTTGGCAATGAAAAGCCTTATCGTATTGAATTATTTGGGAACGAGGTAGATAGTATTCGCATTTTTGACCCAGAAAGTCAGTTAAGTGAACGCAGATTATTACAAGTAAGCATTATCCCTAATGTTGAAACGCAGTTTGATAGTGGCGAAAAAGTAACCCTCTTAGAATTTCTTCCTGAACATACCATTGTGTGGTTAAAAGATTGGGATGTTATCAAAGAAAAAATTCAAGTACAAGAAGAAGACCTTGGCCTGTATTTGCAACGTGTTGCCGATGGTTTAGTTACATCTGAACCTGACGACGATGAAGATGAAACAAAAATTCTAAAAAATATTTCTTTACAAGATATTGTACCAGCTGCAACAACTGAGCGGCAGCTACAACAGTTTCATACCGTTGAATTTGGTTTTAGAGCACACATAGCCAACTACGAAATTGCTTTTAATACACAACCCCAGCCCTCGTTTAACAGGCAATTCGACCTGCTAATTAAAAATTTAAAAGGGTATGAAGCGAAGGGATACCATATTTATCTTTTTGCTGAACAAGCAAAGCAATTAGAACGCCTGCATTCCATTTTTACAGATTTAAAAACCGAAATTCAATTCATCCCCGTTGCTACAAGCATTCACGAAGGCTTTATTGACAACGATATTAAAGTGGTATGTTACACCGACCACCAAATTTTTCAACGCTACCATAAGTATAAGGTTAAGCAAGCTTTTAATAAGAGTAAAGCCTTAACCTTAAAAACACTTCGCGACTTGCAACCCGGCGATTATGTAACACATATTGACCATGGTGTAGGAACATATAGTGGCTTGCAAAAAATTGAAGTGAATGGTAAGCTGCAAGAAGCCGTTAGAATAATTTATAAAGACAGTGATATACTGTACGTAAATATTAATTCACTCCATAAAATTTCAAAGTATACAGGCAAAGAAGGCACACAACCTAAAATCAATAAATTAGGTAGCGATGTTTGGAGCAAGCTTAAAGAAAAAACAAAAACGAAGGTTAAAGAAATTGCTTTCGACCTAATTCAACTATACGCACAACGAAAGGCACAAGCAGGTTTCGCATACAACCCCGACAACTATATGCAAACCGAACTTGAAGCGAGCTTCATTTATGAAGATACCCCCGACCAAGCAAAAGCAACCGCCGATGTTAAGCGAGATATGGAAAGCAGTAGCCCTATGGACAGGTTAGTGTGCGGCGATGTTGGCTTTGGCAAAACAGAAGTAGCTATAAGAGCAGCCTTTAAAGCAGCAGTAGATGGCAAGCAAGTAGCTGTATTGGTACCAACCACTATTCTTGCATTTCAGCATTACAAAAACTTTAAAGACCGACTGAAAGATTTTCCGGTTACAGTTGATTACATCAATCGTTTTAAAAGTGCAAAAGAAAAAAAGACCACTTTAGAAAAACTAGCGCAAGGGCAAATTGATATTATTGTTGGAACCCACGGCCTATTAGGAAAAGAAGTTAAGTTCAAAGACCTAGGCCTAATGATAATTGATGAAGAACAAAAATTTGGTGTAGCACATAAAGAAAAATTGAAAACACTTCGTGCCACCATTGATTGTTTAACATTAACGGCTACACCAATACCACGTACATTACAATTTAGTTTGATGGGTGCTAGAGATTTAAGTATCATCAACACACCGCCACCCAATAGGCAACCTATTCAAACAGAGATATGTGTATTTAATGAAGATACCATTAGAGATGCCATTTATTTTGAAACCAACAGGGGTGGTCAAGTATTCTTCATACACAATCGGGTTCAAGGCTTAGCTGAAATGGCAGCAATGATTAATGCTTGGTGCCCAGACCTTAATATCAGCTATGCCCATGGGCAAATGGAAGGCCATGAACTAGAAGAGAAAATTTTAGACTTTGTAGAACGCAAATACGATGTACTTGTATGTACCAACATTGTTGAAAGTGGCGTAGATATTGCCAATGTGAATACCATTATCGTTAATAATGCACACCACTTTGGCCTGAGCGATTTACACCAATTACGTGGCCGTGTGGGCAGAAGTAATAAAAAAGCATTCTGCTATTTATTAGCGCCACCTATGAGCACACTACCCAACGATAGTAGAAAACGCTTACAAACCTTAGAACAATTCACAGATTTAGGAAGTGGCTTTCAAATTGCTATGAGAGACTTAGATATTCGCGGAGCTGGCAACTTACTTGGAGGCGAGCAAACCGGCTTTATGGCTGAAATTGGGTTTGAGATGTATCAAAAAATTTTGGAGGAAGCTATTAAAGAACTAAAACGTACCAGTTTCAAAGATTTATTTAAAGAAGAAATAAGCAAGCAAGACGATTACGTGAATGACTGTACCATTGATACAGATCTTGAAATACTAATACCCGACAGCTATGTAGAAAGTATAACAGAACGTTTAAGCTTGTATACTCGTTTAGATAATTGTGAAGACGAACTAACACTTACACAGTTTCATAACGAAATGCAAGACCGCTTCGGTAATATTCCGGCAGAAGTAGAAGATTTATTCACAACAGTACGCTGCCGTTGGAGTGCTATTAAGCTTGGTTTCGAAAAAATGGCTTTAAAAGAAAATACACTTCGTTGTTACTTCATTAACAAAAACGACAGCCCTTACTTTGAAAGCGACTTGTTCAAAAACATTTTACAATATCTACAAACAGGTACTAATAAAGCTCGCTTAAAACAAACCGGAAAAAACTTTTTATTAATAGTAGAAGATATAAAAGGTATGGAAGCTATGCTTCGCTTTCTGCAACAAATGGAGCGTGCTGTTTTACCGCAAGGTACCACTGCCATCGCCACTGAAGCCATATAAAACTTTGTACTTTCGCACCCTATTACATTATTTATGAGCATTACACAACAATTACAACAAGCAACCCAACAAGCTGTTAAAGCAATTTATAATATAGATCTTCCGCTTACGCAAATAGCTATTAATGCCACCAAGCCAGAGTTTGAAGGCGATTATACCATCGTATTGTTTGCCTTTGTGAAGCAGTTAAAACAAAACCCAGATACGGTTGGTAATGCTTTAGGCCAATACTTAACAACCCACTTCAACAACATTTGCGTAAGCTATAACCTCATTAAAGGTTTTTTAAATATTACAATTGCAGATAGTTATTGGCTTCACTTCATTTCGGTTGCAGCTAACAATGAAAACTACGGAAAGTGGAGTGCTACAAACAATAAGGTAATGGTAGAATACAGTAGTCCGAACACGAACAAACCATTACACCTTGGTCACTTACGTAACAACTTTATTGGTTGGAGTACCGCCGAAATTCTAAAATTTGCCGGTAACGATGTGGTGAAAACCTGTGTAGTGAACGACCGCGGGGTGCATATTTGTAAGAGTATGCTTGCCTGGAAAAAATTTGGCAATGGTGCTACACCAACAAGCACTAATACTAAAGGCGATAAGTTAGTTGGCTACTACTACGTTCTTTTTGAAAATGCACTTAAGGCCGAGAGTGATCCAATCATTGCTGCTATTGAAAATGGCGATGTTAGTAGGGTTAATGAAAGCGATGCATTAAAAGCTACGCAACTATATCAAAAACTACAAGACGGTACTCTTACAGAAGATAAACGTGCAGAAATAAAAGCGGCCATCAAAGAAATTGCTCGTAACAGTACTGCCATTATGCAAGAAGTAAGGCAAATGCTCATTGATTGGGAAGCAGGCAAGCCTGATGTAATTGAATTATGGAAAACTATGAATCAATGGGTATACGATGGCTTTGAAGCTACTTACAAAACCATTGGCAGCGATTTTGACACTACTTATTACGAAAGTAATACCTATCTGCTCGGTAAAGACTTAGTAGAACAGGGCTTAGCTAAAGGTGTGTTCTATACCAAAGCAGATGGCAGCGTTTGGATTGACTTAACTGCAGATGGCCTCGACGAAAAACTAGTTCGCAGAAAAGATGGCACATCGGTATATATTACCCAAGATATTGGCTTAGCAGAACTGAAGCAACAACAATACGGTTGTAACGAAAGCATTTATGTAGTTGGCGATGAACAGAACTATCATTTTAAAGTACTAAAACTAATTTGTCAAAAACTAGGCTTACCAAGTGCCGATGGTATTTATCATTTAAGCTATGGCATGGTAGAATTACCTTCCGGTAAAATGAAGAGCAGAGAAGGAACCGTTGTTGATGCAGACGATTTAGTAGATGAAATGATTGCTATTGCTGAAGCAAAAACAAGAGAACTCGGCAAAGTAGACGACTTTACTGCTGAAGAATTGCAAGCACTTTATCATATGATTGGATTAGGTGCTTTAAAGTTTTTCTTACTACGTGTAGACCCTAAGAAAAAAATTACCTTCAACCCCGAAGAAAGTATTGAAATGCAAGGCTTTACAGGCCCATTCATTCAATACACACATGCACGCATCAAAAGCATTTTAAGAAAGGCTGGTGATAGAGCAGCTACAAATATTACGGCCGAAAAATCTTTGTTACCTCTTGAAAAGGCTTTGGCTGTACAGTTAGAAACTTTCCCAAGCTTAATACAAGAAGCAGCACAAGAACACGACCCTAGCAAGATTGCTCATTTTGCATTTACCCTTGCACAAACTTTTAACAGCTTTTACGTACAGCATTCTATCAGCAATGCCGAAAGCGATGCTAAAAAAGCACTTCGCTTACAGTTAGCAACACTCACTGCAACAACGCTTAAAAATGCGATGCACATGTTAGGTATTAAAGTACCTGAACGCATGTAATTTTATATCAATATTTACCGTAAGGTAGTATTATTTTATACAAAAGGGTTAGCTGTTAGCTAACCCTTTTGTTGTTTAAGAAACCTTACGGTAAATGTTAGTTCAATTGCAAGCTTGGTAAGCGATACATTTGACTATCGTATACAAAAAGTGCTTCTATTTCGTAAGTCCAAAATTTATATAACGGACTTTTAACTAAGTAGGTATCTACTTCTTCTTTGCTAACTGCATTGAATGTAATCCAGCAGGTTTGTGTTTCCATACTTACGGCATAGCTATCAACAATACCTTTATTAATGAGGTAGTTAATATAAGTTCTATGCGGTGGTATCAGTTGCATAAACTCATCTGTCATTTCAAAGTGTATGATTGCCTGAAACTTGCTCATAGTTAATCACATTTTATCATCATCATCTTCATCTGTTTCAAAATCAAATTCGCTAGGGTTACGATAGAAAGAACGCCACATATTTACTTTTGCATCGTCGAGGCATTCAACAATATCGTGTAACATATCATTTTTCCGACGCCATTCTTGTAATTCAAAGTCAGGTCCATAATGAATGAGCAATACACAGTGGTCGGTAACCATTTGTACTTTCATCAGCGAAAGAGGTGCATCTTGCTTTTCTTGTACTACATAATAACAACCAGGCTCTAATAGTTTAAACTCAAACATCGCTTACCTCCTTCTTTTTTTTCAACTAAAACAAATACACTGTTTATACAAGCAATAACTGTACCTAGCTTATAACGTTTCGTAGTAGGGTACTATTTTGTCAGCTACTAATTTATACTTAGGCAATAAGAACAACAAAAGTGCTGCCCATGAAGAAAAATATCACTAATTGTCACACCACGTACGGAGCGATGGTGTTTGCCAAGTTGGCATTATATGCTGTTTGAACACGAATATAGTTATCTGTGTAGCCCTCCATCATGCCGTTTTTTTCGAAGCCTTCCCACAAAACACTACGAGTAGTACCGCTATGTTGTTGTGTAAAGTATTGCATTTTCATGTAGCTCAAGTTACGCAGTTGCTTATTACGTTGGTTACGTATTTGCTGAGGCACTACGGGTTGAATGTTCAAGGCATGTGTATTAGCCCTTTCACTGTAGGTGAATACGTGCAGGTAGCTAACATCAAGTGTATGCAGGTAATCGAATGTAGCTTTAAAGAGGTCATCAGTTTCGCCGGGATGCCCAACAATAACATCTACACCAATACAACAATGTGGCATTAGCGATTTAATAGTGGTAACCCTTTCGGTGTACAAATCGCGTTTATAACGCCTACGCATGAGGCCAAGCATTGTATCGTTGCCACTTTGCAAGGGTATATGAAAATGTGGCATAAACTTATTACTCTTATGCACAAATTCAATAATTTCAGTGGTAAGCAAATTAGGCTCAATACTGCTAATACGATAGCGTTCTATGCCATCAACTTCATCGAGTGCTTGTATTAAATCGTAGAAAGCACCTTTATTTTTAATGGTTCCATCGGTACCTTTACCAAAATCGCCCAAGTTAACGCCTGTCAGTACAATTTCTTTTGTACCTGCCTCGGCGATAGCTTTTGCATTGGCAACAACATTTGTAATACTGTCGCTTCGACTTTTGCCACGTGCCTGCGGAATGGTACAAAAACTACAAGTATAATCGCAGCCATCTTGTACTTTTAAGAAAGTGCGTGTTCTATCATTAATACTCCAACTGCTATTAAATCCGGTTACTTCATCAATATCGCAACTACTAATTTTAGCACTATCGCCTTTGCTTAACTCTGCCAAATGCTTAGTGATATTAAATTTTTCGGCAGCACCTAGCACTAAATCTACACCAGGTATAGCAGCAATTTCTGTAGGCTTTAATTGGGCATAACATCCTGTAATAACCACCAAACTTTCTGGACTTTTTCGCTGTATCCTACGCACTAATTGGCGGCACTCTTTATCTGCATTATCGGTAACACTACATGTGTTAATCACATACACATCGGCAATATCATCAAAAGATTTTTTTTCGAATCCATCTGCCTCCAACATACGACTAAGCGTACTGGTTTCAGAAAAATTCAACTTACAACCAAGGGTGTGGAATGCTACCGTTTTTTTTGCAGTGGCCAACATGTACATCAATCAGTTTAATACAAAATAGAAGCAGGTTTTTGATACCATACTTACTTACGTAAATATTATTTCGTTTCGTTCAAAATAGCATGACCTAATTTATCACGCTTTGTTTGCAGATATTTTTCGTTATGCGGGTTAGGACATACTTTGATAGGTACTACTTCTACAATCTCTAAGCCGTAACCTGCTAACCCGGTACGCTTTCTAGGATTATTACTCATTAAACGCAGCTTTGTAGCTTTCAAGTAACGAAGTATTTGAGCTCCCACGCCATAATCACGTTCGTCCATACCGAAACCAAGTTTTAAGTTGGCTTCAACCGTATCGTACCCCTCTTCTTGTAATTTATATGCTTTGAGTTTATTGGTTAGTCCAATACCTCTCCCCTCTTGATTCATGTAAAGAATAATACCGCTACCTTCTGCTTCTACCATTTCCATGGCCTTATGCAGCTGTTCTCCGCAATCGCAACGCAGACTGCCCAAGATATCGCCGGTAAAGCAACTACTATGCACCCGAATTAACACCGGATCGCCTTCGTTCCAATGGCCTTTCACCAATGCAAGATGCTCGTTGGTGGTATTTTTTTCTTTGAAACTCACCAATTCAAAATTGCCATATTTGGTAGGCATTTGCACACGCACCACTTCTTCAATCAAGCTATCGAGTTGTAGGCGATACTCAATTAAGTCTTTAATGGAAATTATTTTCAGTCCGAATTTGGCTGCAATAGTTTGCAATTGAGGTAAGCGAGCCATCGTACCATCTTCGTTCATTACCTCTACTAAAACCCCAGCCGGCTCAAACCCCGCTAATCTGGCCAAATCTACAGTTGCCTCTGTATGGCCTGCTCTACGAAGAACACCACCCGTTTTAGCGATAAGTGGGAAAATGTGCCCAGGACGTGCCAGATCGCTAGGCTTTGTATTTGGATTAACTAATGCTTGTATTGTTTTTGCTCTATCGTGAGCACTGATACCTGTAGTAGTGCCTTGGCCAATTAAATCTACAGATACGGTAAAAGCTGTTTCGTGCAATGAAGTGTTACTGCGAACCATGGGTTCAAGTGCCAATTCGTTACAACGTTGTTGGGTTAGGGCTACACAAATGAGTCCACGACCTTCTTTGGCCATAAAATTGATGGCATCGGGGGTTACGGCATTGGCGGCCATGATAAAATCTCCCTCATTTTCGCGGTCTTCGTCATCCACCACTATCACCATTTGTCCAGTGCGAATGGCTTCAATGGCATCTTCTATCTTATCTAGCATAGCTAATTTTTGTGTGGTTGCAAAGGTACAGTGTTTATTTGGCTTGCAATAAGCCGCATTTTCGAATGGTGGAACACCTTTAAAAGGGCTTCATTTACCGTAAGGTACACCTACAAAACGTAGAATGTTAATGGCTCGGTAATATTTTGTTAACATTAAGTGAATTAACCTGAGTTTTTATTCGTTTTCTTTGCATTCGGAAAAAAGCAAAAATTTTATGCTAAGCAAAAGAATTCTATCAATCTTGGCCATGGTGCTATTAGTACCAACGATATTGTTGGCACAGAACACCACGAGTGGCATGCGGGGGTTAGTGAAAATTGCAGGCGGCCAGCCTTTAGTTGGTGCTACTGTTACAGTAACCCACGAACCTACAGGTACAGTGTACAAAACACAAACCCGTACTGGTGGTACCTATGTAATTAACAACATGAACCCTGGTGGCCCGTACACTATAGTGGTAACATTTGTGAATTATGGTACCGAAACCTTGAACGAGGTGTATGTAGGCCTTGGTGAGGTTGCTACTATTGATGTTAACCTTAAAGAAAAAGGGAACGATTTAGGTAATGTAGTAGTTACAACCATTCAAAACAAGAAAGGAGATTTTTCTGGAAAAGGGGGTGCTGAAACTACCATCGGTAAAGAGAAATTAGACAACTTGCCTACTGTTGGTAGAAACTTACAAGATTTCTTGCGTTTTGTACCTCAAGCTAAAATCAGCGGTTCTGATGGCAACTTGGCTGGTATTTCTTTCGGTGGTCAGAACAACCGTTACAACTCTTTTTATATTGATGGTGCTGCTAACAACGACCAATTTGGTTTAGCTAGTTCAGGTACTAATGGTGGCCAAACAGGTGGTGCACCTATTTCAATTGATGCATTAGACCAAATTCAGGTAGTGCTTTCTCCATACGATGCGTCTATCGGTAACTTCACAGGTGCCGGTATCAACGCTACTACAAGAAGCGGTACTAACAAAACCCAAGCTTCGGTTTACACTTTCTATCGTAACCAAGACCTTACTGGTAAAACTCCAACTGGCGATAAGAATGCGGCAACACGCCTTGCTAATTTTACTAGCCAAACCAGTGGTTTTCGCGTAGGTGGTGCTCTTATCAAAAACAAGCTTTTCTACTTCTTAAATGCTGAAACAGTAAGAGATGAGCGTCCTCAACCATTTATTGGTACTTATTCTGGTAACACCGCACCTGGCAGTGCTAACTTCAATGCAATGTTAGCTCGCTTAGCTAGCTTTGGTTACGACCCAGGTGGCTACATCGACAATAAAGAAGAATTAAAAGTAGATCGTTTGGCTGCTAAGTTAGACTGGAACGTTAACACCAACCATCGTTTAAGCGTTTCTTACCGCTATAACAAGTCTGAGCGTGTTAACGTACCAACAACTTCTAACACTTCTATCAACTTTTACAACGGTGGTTACTTATTCCCTAACACCACCCACTCAGGATCAGTAGAATTAAAGAGTACCTTTAAAAAAGGCCAAAGTAATAAGTTGTTATTAACCTTTACTTCAGTAACCGACGACCGTGGCCCACTTGGCAATCCATTCCCACGCGTAACCATACAAGATGGTGCAGGCCGTTTCGTTTTTGGTACTGAAAATTTCTCTACTGCCAACCTACTTACACAACGCAACTTTGCATTGTTAGACTTTTATAAGTTCACCAAGGGCAAGCATAACTTCACTATCGGTACCGATAACGAGTTAACATTTGCTAACAACGTATTTATCCGCGACAACTACGGTACTTATACCTTCCCTGATGTTGCTACGTTCATTAACAATGGTTTCCCTAACCAGTACTCACGTTCATTCTCTGTAATCGACGGCATTACTGGTGATAATACATCTGCTGCTGCTAAGGTTGATTTCATGCGTTTAGCAGGTTTCATTAACGATGAAATTCGTGTTAACAATAACCTTACGGTAAATGTTGGTGTACGTTTAGACTACGTAAGATTCATGAACCAACCAGTTGAAGATCCTTTCTTTAACGATACAGCGTTAGGTCGTATTGCACAACATTACGATTTAAAAGGTGCTCGTTCTGGCCAAATGGCTCAACCACGTGCTAGCATTTCTCCACGTATTGGTTTCACATACAAAATCCCTGAAGAGAATTTAGTAATCCGTGGTGGTGCAGGTTTATTCACAGGCCGTATGCCATTAGCTTGGCCCGGCGGTGTGTACAACAACACAGGTCGTAGCATTGGTGGTATCTTCTTAGGTTCACAAGCTGCGGCACAAGCTGCTGGTCTTCGTTTTGTAGCTAATCCTTTCGGTCAGCCATCAGCTCAAGACTTAGGTATTAACGTGAACAATGCAAAAGGTCAGGTAGACTTAATCTCAAGAGATTTCCGCTTACCAAAAATCTTCAGAGGTTCTATCGCTGCCGACAAGCGTATTGGCAACGGTTGGACGTTAACAGCTGAAGCCATGGTAACTGCTAACATCAACGAAATCTACTACGAGAACGTTAATATTTTACCTCCAACATTAAAAGCAACTGGCCCTGATACTAGAAATGTATACAGTGCAACTGGTTCTGCTCCATTCATTCCTATCCGTGCTAACGGTACCAACCCTTACACTGGTATCTACTTATTAAGCAATAAGGCTAGTGAAAAAGGTTTTGCTTATAACTTCACATTCACTGTAGATAAGCAAGCTGCTAAAGGTTGGAGCTTCAACGCTAACTATGCTTATGGTAACTCATACGTTACTTACGAAGGTACCAGCAGCCAAAACAACAGCCAGTTCAACACATTGGCTACTGTTAACGGCCGTAACTTCGCTACACGTGCACGTAGCGACTTCGATTTAGGTCATCGTATCACAGCTTTCGTAAGCAAGAAGTTTGTATATGCTAAGAAAAGCATGGCTACAACCATCTCATTGTTCTACACTGGTCAGAGTGGTAACCCGCTTACTTACGTGTACAACAGCTCAATGGTTAGAGACGTAAGTGCTGCTAACTCACAAGACTTAATCTACATTCCTACTGCTAACGATATCCGCAACATGGTATTTGTACAGTCTGGCACTTGGACTCCAGATATGCAACGTGCAGCTTTGGAAACTTACATTCAAGGTTCACCATACTTAAACAAAAATCGTGGCCAATATGCTGAAAGAAATGGCGACCGCTTACCTTTCACACACGTGTTAGATTTAAGCTTCAAACAAGATTTCAGTGTTAAAATTGGTAAAGACCGTATTGCGATGCAACTTACTTACGACATTTTCAACTTCTCTAACATGTTAAACAGAGAGTGGGGCCGTCAGTACTTTGCAAGCTTCAACACCTTCCAGCTAATGAGCTTCCGTGGCTACCAAGCTGGTACTACTGTTCCAACTTACAGTTTTGTACCACCAGCCAACAATGCTCCTTACACAGTAAGCACCAGCACAGCACCTTCATTCAGTGCTCGTTGGGTAAGCCAAGTAGGTTTAAGAATTTCTTTCAATTAATCATTTACCCGCAAGGGCAATATGATACTCAAAGCCCCGCCATTTGGCGGGGCTTTTTATCTTAAATAACAAGTACGCCTTACGGCAAATGCCTACGCGGTGTTAAATCGGCCGCTAACATGGCCTGCCTGTCGAATTTTACACCGATGGCATTCCTATTCTACAACGATTGTTGTTTATTGCAGCAATATTCAAACCTTTACCAACGCAATATGCATGTAAGAATTTTCACTTTTTTGCTACTTACGGTAACAACATTTATTACTGCAAAAGCGCAATATGTTACACCTCCATCGTCTGCAGAAATTCAACAGCAATTACAAAAACTCAATGTATTAGGCAGTGTACTCTATATTGCAGCACACCCAGATGATGAGAATACCCGATTACTTGCTTATTTATCTAAAGAAAAAAAATACAGAACCGGGTATTTAAGCTTAACTCGTGGCGATGGCGGACAAAATCTCATTGGCGATGAGCAAGGTATAGAACTCGGCCTCATTAGAACGCAAGAATTACTAGCAGCACGCAGAATAGATGGTGCAGAGCAATTTTTTACCCGAGCCTACGATTTTGGTTTTAGCAAAAGTACCGAAGAAGCACTTCAAAAATGGAATCATGATAGTGTGCTTGCCGATGTAGTATGGGTTATACGCAACTTCAAACCCGATGTTATCATCACTCGCTTCCCCGGCGATAGTAGAGCAGGCCACGGCCATCATAGTGCTTCATCGGTATTGGCCAACGAAGCCTTTGCTGCAGCTGCCGATGCAAATAAATTCGCTTGGCAACTTAGCAATGGTGTTACTACTTGGCAAGCAAAAAGAATATTATGGAACACCTTCAATTTTGGTGGTGGTACCAATACCACAAGTGAAGATCAATTTAAAATAAATGTAGGGTTATTCAATCCGGTTATCGGGCAAGGCTATGGCGAAATTGCTAGCGAAAGCCGTAGTCAACACAAGAGCCAAGGTTTTGGTGTACCACGCCAACGTGGCGATAGCTACGAATACTTCACCACTACCGGCGGTACTGCGCCAACAAATGATCTATTAGATCAGGTGAATACTACTTGGGCACGTATAACTAACAGTAAGAAGATTCAGCAAACGATCGATCATATCATTCAACATTATAATGTCAACAATCCGGCAGCTAGTACCAAAGCACTAGCCAAACTCTACCAATTACTGCAGCAACAACGTACCAATAATGCATTGGAACACTATTGGTTGCAAGAAAAAATGAAAGCAGTTAGCAACCTAATTGTGCATACTGCAGGCCTATTTGCAGAAGCTACAACCACACAAGCTCAAGTGGTACAAGGCGACAGTTTGAAATTACAAATATGGGTGAATGTTAGAAGTAACACACTCGTACAATGGCAGCAATACACCATAAAAGGTGCTATCGCACAACCATTATCATTTAAAGGACTTTCACTTACCCCCAATACCAACAGTATTGTTACGCACACGGTGCAAGTGCAACCAAATGCTACTACACAACCCTTTTGGCTAATGCAATCATTGCAAAACGATCTTTACAACGTACCGCTTGCATTAATTGGCAAGGCAGAAAATGATGCAGCCATACAGATACACCTTGAACTCAATATAGAAGGTGCTACCCTAGATATCCCCCTTGCGGTAAAATATAAATTCACCGATCCTGTTAAAGGTGAAAAGCATCAACCACTCACCATTTTACCGAAGCAAGAAATGCGTTATGCACAAGAAAACTATTGGAGTGCTAATGGTACAGCTATTCAACTTATTCAATTCATTAAGAATAATACCCAACCCAACAGTACATGGCGAACAGATACAATTGTATATCAGCCTACACAATTAGGCATGGTGAGCCGCAATGGTAATAGCAGCTATAGTAGTTATGTACGTACTATAAAATATGATCATATCCCAACCATTACATATCAAAAGGCTGCGGTTACTCACATCATCAATCAACCTATTAAAACTGCTGGCAAGCGTATAGGCTATATTGCAGGTGCAGGCGACAAAACAGCCGAAGCTATACAGTTGTTAGGCTACGAAGTAACAATGCTTACACAGAAAGATATGCAGTCGGATAACCTACAAAAATTCGATGCTATTGTTACAGGTGTAAGGGCTTATAATACCGAAGCTTGGCTTAGCAGTGCATACGATGTTTTAATGCAATACATACAGCAAGGTGGCAACCTCATTGTACAGTACAATACCAACAATCAAATTGGTCCGGTACGAGCCAAAATGAGTCCATACCCATTTAACATTAGCAGGGTTAGAGTTACAGAAGAAAATGCACCCGTAACGTTACTACAGCCAAATCATGCGATTTTTAATTACCCGAATCGCATTACCAATAGCGATTTTGATGGCTGGGTACAAGAACGCAGTGTATACCAAGCAGAGCAACTCGATAAAGCCTATACCCCACTTTTAGAAATGAACGACACGGGCGAACCCCCTAGTAAAGGCAGTTTAATTGTTGCACCTTACGGTAAAGGTAATTTCGTGTACACCGGACTTGCACTGTTCCGTCAGTTACCTGCAGGCGTGCCCGGTGCTTATAAATTGCTTGCTAATTTGTTAAGTATGGGTCGTTAATTACAAATTGAGTGATTCATTTACCGTAAGGTACAACTCTAACAAAAAGCATAAAACCATGTCGGAAAATAGAAGACGCATTAGCATTGCCACCCTCATATTAATTGGTGCAGCACTTGGCCTTATCATAAAAAACATTAAGTTAGGCATGATATTAGGCATCATCATTGGGCTGGCCGCAACCGGCATTGCCGTATATCGAAAAAAATAAATACATGCAAGCACAAACAACTACAAACTATTGGCGTAAGTGGTACACCCTGGTAATAGCAGCATTACTTGCTGAAATTTTATTATTTGGCTGGTTAACTTATTCGTACGCATGAGTACTACTGATTGGATTGTACTTGCAGCCACCCTACTCGGAATAGTTGGGTATGGGCTGTATAAAAGCAGCACTTCTAAAAACTTAGAAGGGTATTTTCTCAGTAACCGTAACATGCCCTGGTATCTGGTATTGCTCAGCATTATGGGTACGCAAGCAAGTGCCATTACGTTTTTATCGGCACCCGGGCAAGCATTTACCGATGGTATGCGTTTTGTGCAATACTATTTTGGCTTACCATTAGCCATGGTAGTGCTTTGTATCACTTTTGTACCACTGTTTAGTAGGCTCAAAGTTTTTACAGCATACGAATTTTTAGAACAACGCTTTAACATAGAAACCCGAACCCTTACTGCTGCCCTTTTTTTGATAGGACGTGGTTTAAGTACCGGCATCAGTATTTATGCCCCAAGTATTATTTTAAGCAGCTTATTAGGTTGGAATATTTACCTCACCAACTGTATTATGGGAGGCTTACTAATTGTGTACACCGTTACAGGCGGTGCCAAAGCAGTAGCCTACACACAACAATTACAGTTACTCATCATTTTTGCGGGTATGGGTATCGCTGCTTATTGGATGGTATATCACCTTCCGGCAAATGTTAACGTTAGCGATGCACTAGCAATTGGTGGTGCGAACGGTAAAATGAACATAATTACTACAGGTATTACAGAGCAAGGCTTTCAATGGAAAGATCGCTACAACTTATGGAGTGGCATTATTGGCGGGTTCTTTTTATCGTTGAGTTATTTTGGAACAGACCAAAGCCAAGTAGGACGTTACCTTACGGCAAAAGATACAAAAGAGAGCAAGATTGGTTTATTAATGAACGGGCTTGTAAAAGTTCCTATGCAGTTTTTTATTCTGCTCATTGGCGTACTGCTCTTTGCTTATTATCAGTTTCAACCACAGCCCATATTTTTCAATAAAGCAGCCGAAACCAAAGTTGCTAAAACAATACAAGCCGATAGCTTACAACAGATTAATAAGCAGTTTCAAGCAATACAAATAAAGCAACAAGCCACTTCGCAACAATGGCTAGCAAGTAACAAAACAGACGCAGTAAGCAAGGATAAGATGCTTGAACTACAACTACAAAAAGATAGCTTGCAAAAAGCCTATAAAAGCATGCTTAAACGTGCCAATAGCAGCATAGACACCAACGACACCAATTATATTTTTTTACGCTTTGTTGTAGATGCCTTACCTAAAGGGTTGGTGGGCTTATTAATTGCAATTATTTTCTTAGCTGCATGGGGCAGTATAGCTGCCGCACTCAACTCACTTGCTAGTTGTACTATGATTGACTTTTATTGCAGATTCAAATACGGAACAAGCACACCTGTATGCAGCGAGGCCGATAAGCAAAAACAATACCGCTTAAGTAAATGGTACACTTTGGGGTGGGGTATATTCTGCATTATTGTAGCCCAATTTAGCAATCGTATGGGCAGTTTAATTGAGGCTGTAAATGTACTTGGCAGCCTATTCTATGGGGTT
Source organism: Chitinophagaceae bacterium (assembly GCA_046296295.1). Classification (GTDB taxonomy): domain Bacteria; phylum Bacteroidota; class Bacteroidia; order Chitinophagales; family Chitinophagaceae; genus UBA10646. Next base: position 203,168 of record JBKBLG010000003.1, read on the forward strand.
ATTTTAGGTATTTTTTTAGTAGCCTTTTACATGAAACGCATAGGTGGTAAGGCTGTGTTTTGGTCGGCGGTTGTAAGTGAACTTATTATTATTATACTTTTTGTTTTAGATAACAATGGAACTATTGGTTTAGGCTTTTTATGGTTAAATGTAATAGGTGCGCTATTAGTTTGCTTACTAGCTTACACATTATCTTTTTTTATAAATGAAAAGAAGATAGCTATAGCATCATTATAACAACCCAAACCAACAAACAAATTACACCATACAAACATTTAAATTATTATTACTGATATAGTAGATGTAGTACCTATTCGCCTTGTTAAATGGCTGTAAAATAACGATATCACATTTTTAAGCAATGGCCAGTGAGCAAACAACAAAGGTGCAACAACTGTAGTGCAGCCGATTCTCAAATTATAAGCACCGATGCTTAGAATTTTGTTAGCAACGAAACTGTACTCAACATTACTGAATCCGGTAGCAAACTTCCATTTACAATAGAACAACTAACCAAAAACAACCTGATGGTTACTTATGTAGTGGTTAGCGGTATTGTAGAACTTGGGATTAGATATACGTTAAGGCATTCATACATTTACCGTAAGGTATTACATAATACAACTCTTGTTTGTGGCAGCCTATTAACCCCATAATGCAAGAGCTTCTTTAAAAGTATTGCAATGTGCTGTAACAATGGTTCTTACATCGGGACTATAGCCCCCGCCCATAGCTACAGCTACAGGAATGTTACGCTGATACAATTGTTGAAACACATAAGCATCGCGTTGACGGCAACCTTCGAGCGTTACTTTTAATTTACCATATTTATCAGTATCTAAAATATCAACGCCTGATAAATAGAAAACAAAATCGGGCTGATGTGTATCTAACAACTGCGGCAAGTGCTTGGCTAACAAATTGAGATATGTATTTGTATCTGTACCGTCTAATAAAGGTACATCAACATCGCTTTGTTCTTTGTGAAATGGGTAGTTGTGTGCACCGTGCATACTAAAGGTACAAACACGTGGTTCGTGTGCCATTAAACTTGCGGTTCCATTACCCTGATGCACATCTAAATCAACAATCAAAATTTTTTGTGCTAGTTGCATAGCTAGCAAGTAATTACTAGCGGTAGCCATATCGTTTAACAAGCAAAAACCTTCGCCCCTATCTGCAAATGCATGATGTGTGCCACCTGCCACATTCATAGCACAACCATGCTTTAAAGCCTTTAAGGCACAATCTATTGTACCTTGTGTAATAATAAGCTCACGCCTTGTAAGTTCGGCACTTTGCGGAAAACCTATGCGACGCTGCTCCGACGGTGTTAGCGTTAACGCATGCAACTTTTGCAAATACGTTGCATCATGCGTTTGAACAATCACATCATCACTACAAGGCACAGGTGCGAACAAGTTGCCTTCTGTAATAAACCCCTCATGCAGCAATTGCTCAGGTATTAGTTCGTACTTAAGCATGGGAAATCGGTGGCCTTGCGGCAAATGATGTGCATAGCAGGTATCGTAAGCGATGTATAACACAGAATGATTTTGATTGTAACAATAAAGGCTATAACTCGTTCAATAAAGGTGGCAAAGAAATAGCACAACACAACATCTATGTAGGCAATGCTTTTTCATGTCGGCGGCATTGCTTATTTTGCCAGCATTGCAGTTATGAAGTTACTGAGCCCCGCCATATCTCGTTTGGTTCGCCTTCGCTCCCAAAAAATTGAAGATTGGAGAAACAACCCTATTGCCGCTCAACGAGAAGTACTGCAAGATTTAGTAACCCATGCACAGTACACCGAATTTGGCAGAAAATATGGCTTTAACGAGTTATTCAATATTCGCAAATTCAAAGCAACAGTACCCATTCATGAGTACGACGATTTAAAACCTTACATACAACGCATTTTAGACGGTGCCGATAATGTACTTTGGAATACACCCGTAGCATGGATGGCTAAAAGTAGCGGCACCACTAACGATAAAAGTAAGTTCATTCCAATCACCGAAGAAAGCCTCGAAGACTGTCACTACCAAGGCGCTAAAGATGTATTAAGTATGTATTACATGGCACGCCCCGATAGCGACTTGCTTACCGGAAAGGGCTTGGTAATTGGTGGGAGCCATCAGGTAAGCCAACTGAACGAAGCCCTGCAATTTGGCGACCTTAGTGCTGTATTGTTACAAAATGCCCCATTTTATGGGCAACTCATTCGTACACCTGATTTGGCAATTGCTTTGATGGATGAATGGGAAACTAAAATTGAGGCCTTAGCACAAAGTACACTCAACGAAAATGTAACCTCAATATCGGGTGTACCAACGTGGACTCTGGTGCTCATCAAACGAATTCTTGAAATTAGTGGTAAGCAAACTTTAAAAGAGGTATGGCCATCTTTAGAATTATACATTCACGGAGGTGTTTCTTTCACGCCTTATCGCCAACAGTTCAAAGCATTACTCGGTAACGATGTTGCTTTCATGGAAATGTACAATGCCAGCGAAGGTTTTTTTGCAGCACAAGAAAGTCCGGAAACAGATGGTATGCTACTGTTTCTTCAACATGGCATTTTCTATGAATTTATGCCATTAGAAGAGTATGGTAAGCCCGAACCAACAACCATAGGGCTAAAGCATGTTGAAATAGGTAAGCCTTATGCATTAGTCATTAGTACCAATGGCGGGTTGTGGCGGTATTTAGTAGGCGACACCATTGAGTTTGTTTCTTTATATCCCTTTCGGGTAAAAGTAGTAGGCCGTGTAAAGCACTTTATAAATGCTTTTGGAGAAGAATTAATGGTACATACTGCCGATACCGCTATTGCAGAAGCCTCCACAGCTACCGAACTACATGTAAATGATTATACTGCTGCACCCATTTTTTTCAGCGATAATCACAACGGTGCACATGAATGGTTAATTGAATTTGAGCAAACACCAAACGCGGCTGCACTAGCAACATTTACGCAAGTATTAGACACCACTTTACAACGATGCAATAGTGATTATGAAGCCAAACGCCATAAAAATATTGCCTTAAATGTTCCGGTGGTACATCCTTTACCGAAAGGTAGTTTTAATACATGGCTTAAAGGAAAAGGAAAGTTAGGCGGCCAACATAAAGTACCGCGTTTAAGTAACGATAGAAAATATGTAGAAGATATTAAGCAACTATTGCACCTACCCTAATGATGGAATTGTTGCAAACTTGCCTGATAAGTTATTTATTTGCCAACAGCGTTAACAAATTATCATTATGCAACTATTAGCAGGAAAAGTTTCTATTGTAACAGGTGCTGCACGTGGTATTGGTGCAGCAGTAGCTTTAAAACTAGCAGAACATGGTAGCCATGTTGCCATAACTTATGTTAGTGAAAGTAGTGCCGAAAAAGCGGAAGCTTTGGTGCAGCAAATGAAAAGCTTTGGTGTTAATGCCAAGGCTTGGCAAAGTAATGCCGGCGATTTTGCAGCCTGCGAAGTGTTTGTAAACGAGGTGGTAAAAGAGTTTGGTACTGTTGACATATGTGTGAACAATGCTGGTATCAGTAAAGACAATTTATTACTTCGTATGACTGCCGACCAATGGGATGATGTTATGAATATTAACCTGAAAAGCGTATTTAACATGACCAAGCAGGTAATTCGCCCCATGATGAAGGCCAAAAAAGGTAGTATTATCAACATGAGCTCTATTATTGGCGTTCGTGGCAATGCAGGCCAAAGTAGTTATGCGGCTAGTAAGGCTGGTATTATTGGTTTTACCAAATCTGTTGCACATGAATTAGGTAGCAGAAACATCCGTTGCAACGCCATTGCACCAGGTTTTATTGAAACAGATATGACACATTATTTGAAAGAAGGTGCAGCGGCTGATGCATTTTTACAAAAAATTCCGCTTGGAAGATTCGGCAAAGCAGAAGAAATTGCTAATACTACTTTATTTTTAGCAAGTGATATGAGTAGTTATATTACAGGCCAAGTTCTAAGTGCTTGTGGTGGACTGAACATTTAACACCAGCTTATTGGAGTCACAATAATAACTTTCTTTATTTCGCTTGAATAAAACGCAGTTGAAGCATGGTTATATTATGCTTTACTGCATTTTTTATTTACCTTTAAAACAACCTCAATCGTACACAAAGGGGATACTGCTTTTTAACCCAGCAGTATCCTACTGTGTTTGTTAAGGTACTTGTGTTTTTTATAGCATGAAAAAAAAATGGTTCCAATCATTTATAGCAGATGCTTCTAGTGGATTAGTAGTTTTTTTAGTGGCATTACCTTTATGCTTAGGTGTTGCCTTAGCGAGCAACCCAACCAATGGAACAGCAGTTCAAATGGTGCCATTACTAGCTGGTATTGTGGCAGGTGTAGTGGGCGGTATTGTTGTTGGATTTTTAAGTGGCTCACAATTAAGCGTAAGCGGACCTGCTGCCGGTTTAACGGCCATGGTTGCTACTACAACTGCTACAATGCCTTCCTTCAATCATTTCTTAGTAGCTATTATCATTGCTGGTGGCATTCAAATATGCATGGGCTTTTTAAAGTTAGGTGTGATAGGCGATTATGTACCCACATCGGTTATTAAAGGTATGTTAGCTGCCATTGGCATTATATTAATTCTAAAGCAAATACCACAATTTGTAGGTTATAATGGTTCTGCTGCCACAGAAGCTATTTTTTTTGACAAGTATCCTAAAAATAACTTTACAGAAGTAATACTGGCTTGTACCCACCCAACACCACTAGCACTATTAATAGGTATTGCTGGCATTGCATTACATTTCATATGGGATAGTAAAGCAATACAAGAGATTAAAATCTTGCACAATATACCTGCCCCCCTGCTTGTGGTAATTGTTGGTACAGCTATCAACTATTGGGCTGTTAATATCGGCTTTAGTGATGCACTGGATGCCAAACATATGGTACATATTCCTATTGCTAACTCTTTTCAAGAATTTACCTCACTTTTATCACTCCCCAACTTTAGTGGATGGACAGCACCTAACATTTGGGTGGCAGGTGCCACCATTGCCATTGTTGCAAGCTTAGAAACCTTATTAAGTATTGAAGCAGCCGATACTTTAGATCCCTACAAAAGAATTACACCAACCAATCGAGAATTAAAAGCACAAGGCGTTGGCAATATATTCAGCGGCTTACTTGGTGGCTTACCAATTACATCAGTAGTTGTTAGAACCTCTGCGAATGTTAATGCTGGAGCACAGTCGAAACTATCAGCGATTATTCATGGCATATTACTCTTGCTATCAGTGGTATTACTGCCAAAATATTTGAATCAAATTCCATTGGCTGCATTGGCTGCGATATTACTATATACCGGATACAAACTTGTAAAACCATCTTTATTCAAAGACATGTTTGCAAGAGGTTGGCAACAATTCATACCATTCATCACCACGTTCATTGCAATTATTTTTTCAGATTTACTAAAAGGTATTGTTGTAGGTATTGGTGTAGGCTTATATTTTGTAATGCGTAGTAACTTTAAAACGAGTGTGTACATGGTGAACGTGAATCACAATTACTTGGTACGCTTACGTAAAGATGTTTCATACCTCAACAAACCTATTGTAAAGAAAAAACTTAACATGTTGCCCGCCAATGCACATGTAATTATAGATGTAAGTCATGCAGATTTTATTGACCGTGATATTATTGAAGTGATGAACGATTTTATGGTAAATGCACATTCAAGAAACATTAATGTAGAAATAAAACGTAGTCCGTACAAACCTATGCATCAACTTATTGGTGCAGCACCCGATAACAACACTCATCATTAAACCATAACATATGGAACCCTACGAACGGCTCTTACTCATGAATAAAGGTTGGGTACATGATATGTTAGATAATGACCCATCGTTCTTTAACCGATTAGCCGATATACAGAAACCTGATTTCTTGTGGATAGGTTGTAGCGATAGTCGTGTATCGGCCGATGCAATTACAGGTACAAGCCCAGGCGAAATTTTTGTACATCGTAACATTGCTAATATGGTAGTACATACCGATTTAAACTTGTTAAGTGTACTTGAGTTTGCAGTAGAGCACTTGAAAGTGAAACACATCATTGTATGTGGCCATTATGGTTGTGGTGGTATTAAGGCAGCAATGACCAAAAGTAATTATGGCATTCTCAACAAATGGCTACGTAACATTAAAGATGTATATCGTTACCATCGTACAGAGTTAGACAGTATTACCGATCAAGAACAGCGTACCGATAAACTTGTAGAGTTTAATGTACAAGAACAAGTGATGAACCTCGCTAAAACAAGTATTGTACAATCGGCATGGAAAAAGCATCAATGGCCACACTTACATGGTTGGGTATATGGACTAAAAGATGGATTATTAAAATCACTCATACATATGCCACCCAATACACCTATCGACGACTTGTACGAATACGAAGATTTGCATTAAAAAAGCGATGCTTATTACTACAAAGCATCGCTTTATTACTATCATATTTACCGCAAGGTTACTAAAGCTACCTTACGGTAAATGCTATCTCACATCAGGAATAACCTCGGCTGCAACAACCGCAGTGCAATTGATGCGACCATACACATGCGGAAAATACTCGCCAGTGCTAGGAGCAATTTCATAACGCAATGGTGCTGTTAATTTTTGTGTATCAATATGAAGCAACACCAAACCCTTAACATTTTTATAATAACGCTCTAACACGCCACTCACTTGCACTTTGGTACTGCAATGTATGAAGCCCTCAGTATGCAAGCTTTCCGCGGCATAGCTACCACTTAATGCTGCTGCTTGCCAAGATGAAGCTGTTGTTACATGAAAAATGTTAGTATCTATTGGCACAGGTGAGTGTATACGTTTAATGTGCTGCATGGCCAGCATTGCATCGGCAAGTACCAAAGCAGTAACAGCCTCTAGCACCGGTGGCACTCGCAGCGCAATACATAAATCGTGTCTGCCTTTTACCGAAAGGGTATCTTGCATACCCGATACCCAATTATAAGTGGTTTGTTCTTTCGGTGTTGATGATGTGGGTTTTATAGCAATACGAAATACTATGGGGTTGCCATTAGTAATACCGCCTACAATACCACCTGCATGGTTGGTTGCAGTTGTACCGTTAGCATCAGTAATTACATCGTTATGCTCGCTGGCAAACATGTTCGCTGCTGCAAAACCAGTTCCAAATTCAATACCGCGTACAGCTGGTATTGCGAACACTGCATGACTAATCATACTTTCAATACTGTTCCAAAAAGGCTCGCCTATACCAACAGGTACGCCTGTAACAACACATTCTACAATACCGCCTACAGCATCTTTAGCAGCAATTGCCTTTTCAAGTCCTTTATCAATATCGCTACAACCGGCAATACTTTTAATTTTTGCTTCAATGAAAATTTGGGGCATCATTTTTTTAGCTATCACTCCTGCTGCAACTAAGCAGGCAGTAAGGCGACCACTAAAATGCCCGCCACCTCTAAAATCTTCAAAGCCATTATATTTCTGTTGTGCTACCCAATCGGCATGGCCCGGCCTAGGTATAGCCCGTTGCTTTTCATAATCGCCGCTACGTATGTTGGCATTATCGAACAAGATGGTAAGGGGTGCTCCGGTAGTTGTGTTATTAAATAATCCACTAATGAAATTAGGAATATCGGCCTCTTGCCGAGGTGTTGTACCTTTTTGTACTCCACCCTTCCTTCGCTCCATATCGTGTACAAAATCGCTTGCTTGCAACGGCATTCCGGCTGGCACTCCATCGATAGTAATACCAACAGCAGGCCCATGGCTTTCTCCAAAAATACTTATGCGTAAATGTTGTAAAAATTGATTCATAGCATTATGCTTGTTGAATACTTACACCAACTTGTTGTAAGTGTTCATAAAAATTAGGGTAAGATTTGGCAACAGCATTGGCTTCTGTTATGGTAACAGCACTATTACACTTAAGTGCTGCAACTGCACAAGCCATTGCAATTCTATGATCGTGGTGCGAACTAACAGTAGCGCCTTTTAATTGGTTAGCTCCTTTAATCAACATCATATCGTCTTGAAAACTTATGTCAACGCCCAGTTGTGCAAATGTTGCTTGTAAGGATAATGCTCTATTACTTTCTTTATGTGCTAACCGATGTACACCTTCAATAACACTTGTGCCTGTTGCGTTGGCAGCTAAAGCTACTAATGGCGGAAACAAATCTGGGCAATCGGTTGCATTAAAGTGAAATGCTTTTAAAGGTAATGAACTTACCTCTATTTGCTCAGGCTGTATCGATAATCTGCAACCACAATCCATTAAGGCTTGCAGTATTGCTTTATCGGCTTGTGTACTGAACACATCTAAACCTTTTACCGTAAGGTTACCATTAATTGCTCCTGCAACTAACAAAAAAGCTGCACCACTCCAATCGCCTTCTACCTGATAGGTTATCGAAGCAGTACTCGATGGTTGCGTTGGCTCAAAAACAAATGATTGATAATTGTTATTTTTAGGAACCGGTAACTCAAACACTTGCATGATATGCAAAGTAAGATCGATGTATGGCTTACTCTTTAAATTAATTACAGTAATGGTTGTTGTTTGATGATAACCATTGGCATATGCTTTTGCATAAGCCAATAATAAGCCCGTTAAAAACTGCGAACTTAAGCTACCATCAATCGTAATATTATTTGGTACAAGTGGACCTTGAATATGTATAGGTACACAACCATTATTAGTACTCACTTTCACGCCCAACTGAGGCAGTACTTGTTCAAAAAAATGCATTGGTCTTGTTCGTAAGCTGCCCTCGCCTGTGATAGTAATACCTTGCGGTAAATGCGCTACTAATGGTGTAAACATCCGAATACCCAGTCCGCTTTCACCACAATGCAAGGTTTGTATAGCTTGTGTATTGTTACTTGGTTGTAGTAGCATTGTACCATTGGCTGCAGCTTCAACCTCTATACCGAAATTTTTAAGAATATTAATGGCTGCCAAATCATCATTACTACTACCTGCATTATGAAGCGTTACTGGTTTTTGTACAATTAAAGCAGCAGCACAAGCACGTTGCATGGCACTTTTAGAAGCTGGTGAATGCACTATACCTTTAACAAAAGAAGGATGTATTACAGCAGTTGAATACATGCGTATAAATATATTAGTTGAATTGTTTGTATGAATAAAGTAGGCCTACAATATCTTTTAGTGGAATAGTTTGAATATATGCTTTACCAATGCGTTGTAGTAATATGTAACGCATATCGCTTGAGGCTCTTTTCTTATCCATTTTCAGAATTTCAAAGGCAGATTTTGGATCGAATGATAACTGTGTTGGTAATTGGTACTGCGAAAGCAATGCAACCACTGCATCTGCTTGCTTGAAATTAGCGTAACATTGTGAAGCATACACCGCAAAACACATACCTACACTAATAGCTTCTCCATGACTTATTTGATATTGATTTTCGAGTGCATGGCCCAAGGTATGACCAAAGTTGAGCAACTTTCTATCGCCTTGCTCGAAAGGATCATTTACCACCACTTTGCCTTTTAACAAAGCATTTCGTTGAATCAATAACTGTAAGTGAGTACGATGTTTTTGATAATAAGCAATATCGTACTGCTGTAACTGTTTAAACATAGCAGCATCTTTAATTGCTGCATGCTTTATAATTTCAGCAAACCCATTGAACCATTCTGCTTGTGGTAACGTTTTTAAAAATGTAGTATCGTATAGTATAAAATGTGGTTGACGGGTGGTACCAATCATATTTTTATAATGACCTACATCTACGCCATTCTTACCGCCAATACTAGCATCAACCATAGCAAGTAATGTAGTTGGTACAAAACCAAATGCTATACCTCGCATATATATGCTGGCAACATAGCCAGTAATATCAGTAACAACACCGCCACCAACACCAACCAAAGTATATGTTTTATCGGCTTGTATGGTAATTAACTGCTGTATAACACTATCAACAGTTTGTTGCGTTTTAAAAACTTCTCCACTTTTAAGTACAATACAATGATAGCCTTTGAACTTTGGTTGATGTAAGGCAAATACATGCTCATCGGTAATAATAACCGCAGACTTTTTAGCCACAATACTATTCAAGTGTTTGAAAGCACTTGCAAAATATAACACGGTTGTTGCACCATTAGAGAACCTAAGTTGCTTTCGCATTAGCTATTCATAATTTTATTTTGATGTTGAATACTTTCCATGTGTACTGCATCAAAATATTTATTAATAAATTCTTGACTTAACCCTAAATGCTTACCTTTCTGAAAAGCTTTTTCCAAGATTTCATTCCAACGATGTGTTTGCAAGATAGTTATATTATGATCTCTTTTATAAGCCCCAATTTGATCAGCAATTTTCATACGTTGTGCCAGTAGTTGTAACAACTCATCATCGATATGATTGATTTGCTCTCTCAGTTTGTCTAACACACTTGCTTCAGGTGCATCAATCATTTCTGTACGCCACTGTATATGCGACAACATATCATTAAGGCGCTCTGGTGTAATTTGTTGTTTGGCATCGCTCCATGCTTGGTCGGGCGTAATATGGCTCTCAATCATTAAACCATCGTAATCTAAATCGATACTACGCTGCGATACTGCCTGCAAAATATCTCGGCGGCCACAAATATGACTGGGGTCGCAAATCATTGGCAAGTGTTGGTTTCTGCGCTTCATTTCAATTGCTAAGTGCCACATAGGAGCATTACGATACTCTGTATTACCATAGCTGCTAAACCCACGATGAATTAAACCAATTTGCTCAATACCAGCCTTGGCTACACGCTCTACAGCACCCGTCCATAATTCTAAGTCGGGATTAATCGGGTTTTTAATTAATACCGGTACTTTAACCCCTCGTAATGCATCGGCTACTTCTTGAACACTAAATGGGTTAACTGTTGTACGTGCACCAATCCATAGAATATCAACATCAAAATGTAAGGCATCTTCTACTTGTTTTGCAGTTGCTACCTCAACAGCTGTTGGCAAGCCTGTGAGCTTACGTGCCATTTGTAGCCAAGGCAATCCTTTGGTACCAACGCCTTCAAAACTACCTGGTCGGGTTCTAGGCTTCCAAATACCTGCTCTTAAAGCATGCACCTTACCTGTAGCTTGTAAGCGTAAAGCTGTTTCAAGTACTTGTTCTTCTGTTTCGGCACTACATGGGCCTGAAATAATGAGCGGACGTTTATTCCAAACATCATCTACACTCAATCGTTCTACTGGTTGTTGCTCGTTCATATAAAATTTACTGTTTATTAATAACAGTTTTTTATTTACCGCAAGGTACGGCCAATAAAAAACCGCAACTTGTTTTGTGAAGTGCGGTTTTGTTATGATATATTACCTTTCGGTAAATGATTATCCTCGGCTATTAGCTTCGTTCATTCGAATGCGGCGACCACGGTAGTTTTTTCCATCAATAGCTTTTATCATTTGTTTGGCACTCTTGCTATCAACTTCAATCCAAGTGTTCATTTCACGCATATCAATTTTACCCAATACATCTTTTCTTAAATCACTCATATCTAGAATGAATTGCAAGAAGCTTGCTTTGTAAAATCCATCTTTAGAACCAAGGTTCACATACAAACGTGTGAAGCTACCATCGCTGCTGAACCTTTGATTACGGTCGCCACGATTGCGGCCCTGATCGGCAAGATTCCCTTCATTTCTGCGAGGTTGGCGTTGTTGTTCACGAACGTTTAAATCTTCTGCATTCTCATAATACTTCAAGAATCGGTCGAACTCTAAACTTGCTACACGTTGCAAAATTTCTTCTTTGCTTATGTGTGCAAATTTTTCGGTAAGCATGGGTAAGTAAGTTGCATAATCGCCATGGCTGATATCTTGTAGCAACAACTTATCCATGAAGAAATAAAACTGCTTACGGCATACATCTTTACCTGTTGGTATCTCTAGCTTATGAAAAGGAGCTTGTACAATTTTTTCAATCTGGCGTAGCTTGTACGTTTCACGGGCATGCACTATACTCATACAAATACCGGTGTTACCGGCACGCCCTGTACGGCCGCTTCTGTGTGTGTACACTTCAATATCATCAGGTAGTTCGTAATTGATAACGTGTGTTATACCTTGTACATCTATACCACGTGCGGCAACATCGGTAGCAATTAGTAATTGTAATGCCTTATCCCGAAACTGGCCCATTACTTTATCGCGTTGTGCTTGGGTTAAATCGCCATGAAGAGCATCAATATCGTAACCTTCTCTTGTAAGCTTTTCTGTGATTTCTTGTGCATCGGCTTTGGTACGTGTGAAGATGATTCCATACATACCTGGGTTAAAATCGATCAAACGCTTCAGCGTTTCGTAGCGGTGGTGTGCAGGTGTAACGTAGTATTGATGGTCAATACTTTTATTAGCGGTATTCACTTTGCCAACTTGTACTTCAAAAGGCTGCTCCATGTAACGCTTTGTAACCTTTTTAATTTCTGGCGGCATGGTTGCACTGAATAACCAAATGCTTTCACGATTGGCCGAGTTCTTTAAAATAAACTCGATATCTTCTTGAAAGCCCATGTTCAGCATTTCATCGGCTTCATCAAGTACTACATATTTGATTTGCTCTAGGTTAATTGCTTTACGTTCAATTAAGTCGATTAAACGGCCTGGTGTAGCCACTACAATTTGTGCACCGCGTTTTAAATCGCGTATTTGTAAGCCTATACTACTACCGCCATACACGGCAACAATATTTACACCTTTTTGATACTTTTTGAAGTGCTCTAGTTCACCTACAATTTGTAAGCAAAGTTCTCTTGTTGGGCAAACAATTAATGCTTGCGGATGCTTTTGTTGTGCATCGATAAGTTGCAGTAATGGTAAGCCAAAAGCTGCTGTTTTTCCGGTTCCGGTTTGAGCGAGTCCAATAAAATCTTTGGTGCCGCTGAGCAACACCGGAATCGCCTTTTCCTGTATCGCTGTGGGGTGTACAAATCCTAAATCTGTGGTAGCCTGTACCAACTGTTCTGCTAAACCTAACGCCGCAAATGTGGTCGTTGTTGTTGTCATTCCAAATAAAAATTTACACAAAGTTACCTTATTGTAGCCGTTTTTATATGTTAACAACGCTAAAAAACGCAGCACCAGATACAGTACTATTCGCTACAATCCTTTACCCGTGAGGGATTAGACTAACAGAAATATATCATAACAAAACCTCAAAGAACTTGAAAAAGACACCTTGATACAGCTATTTAGGCATTTTGTTTAGCTGCAAGCACTCTTTTTATATCGTTAGCCGCATCCATTAACTCAAACAGATAAGGCCAATTTTCTTTTTCTAAAGCCGCCTTGAATTTTCTTAATTGTACGATGTGTTCATTCAAAGCATCTAACACATGTTCTCTATTTTGTTGAAAAATTGGAAGCCATGTAGCAGCATTACTTTTAGCCAAACGAACTGTACTTTCAAAACCGCCACTTGCCAATTCAAAAATGGTATCTTCTTCTTTTTCTTTTTCTAAAACTGTGTTCGCTAATGCAAATGATGTTATATGTGAAATATGGCTCACATAAGCAACATGTTCATCGTGAGCTAATGCAGACATGTATACAATATGCATCCCCAATTGCACATACCATTGCTGTACCATAGTAACGGCATCAATATCAGAACTCGATGCATCACAAATAACTACTGCCTTACGGGCAAATGATTGTATGGTAGCGGCAAGTGGTCCGCTAAACTCGGTACCCCACATAGGATGCGTTGCTACAAACCGATTGCGGTTAGGCAAGTTGTTAGCTTTAGCTACAATTGCATGCTTAGTACTACCTACATCGAACACTAACTGGTATTGCTGTATTGCTGGCATAATGCTGTCTAATAATGCTACTGCACTATGCACAGGTGTTGCAATAATGATGACGGTAGCTTCTGATATTGCTTGCTGCAAGGTAGTACAAACATCAACCAAGCCTAATTCAATTGCTTGTTGTTGATGTAATGCATTAGTATCAACACCTATAAGCTTTTGTGCTAGTTGATGATGCTTTAATTGCAAGCACAAACTTCCTCCAATTAATCCTAAACCAATTACAGCTACTGTCATGCTTTTATACGCTCTAATGCTTGATTCAAAATAGTTTCGTTACTACATAAGCTTATTCTAATATAGTTGTTGCCATTACTACCAAATATGCCGCCAGGTGTAATAAATACATGCTTATCATAAAGCAATTCATCACTCATAGCATAACCATTTTCGTACGCTTTGGGTACTTGCCCCCACAGAAACATACCTACTTGTTGCTTTTTGTAATGTACTTGTAATGCATCAAATATATCGTGAGCAATGCGTTGCCTGTGTTCGTACACTTCGTGTAACGATTGTAGCCAACTTGCATCTAAACTCAATGCTTTGGCAGCGGCTAATTGCACCGGTAAAAACATACCGCTATCCATATTACTTTTAAATCGTAAAATATTATTGATATGTGTTTCATGTGCCACAACCATACCTACACGCCAACCAGCCATATTATGGCTCTTACTTAGGCTATTCAACTCTATTACTACCCTTTTTTCAGTATCGTAACGCAACAAACTTTCGGGTTGATGATTGAGGATACAACTGTAGGGATTATCGTGTACCAACAACACATGATACTGCTTACATAAAGCAACCAATTCCGCTGCTATTTTGGGCTTTAATGTTGTACCTGTAGGCATATGCGGGGTATTTGCAAAACATATTTTTACTTTACCACCATGTGCTTGTAACTGCTTTTCAATAGCTTCAATATCGGGTTGAGAATCATTTACCGTAAGGATATTATAATAATCAACTGTAGCACCAGCTAGTTGTACAGCAGCACCATATGTTGGATAGCCCGGATTAGGTACTAATGCAATATCACCGGGGTTTAGATAAGTCATACATACATGAACAATTCCCTCTTTGCTCCCTATTAACGGTAGCACTTCTGTGTTAGGATTAACAACTACACTGTACGTTGTTTGATACCATTGTGCAATAGCAGTTCTTAGTGCAGCTACACCTTTATACGATTGATAAGCGTGTTGATGCGGCTGGCTACTTTCTTGTTGTAACACAGCAATTACTTCGGGGTGGGGTGGCAAATCTGGACTACCAATACCTAAATTAATGATATCGGCACCTTGGTGGCACAGGTTTTCTATTTCTCGTAGCTTTTGAGAAAAATAATATTCACCAATATGCTGTAGGCGGTTAGCAACGGCTATCATACTTCAATAGTGTGTTTATTGTTATGGTAAATACCTAGCACTTGTAGCTGTGCTGTAACTTGTTTTAATTTTAAAAGTGCAGTTTGCAGTACATCAATAGATGCAAACTCAACATCGGCATAGAACATGTAACTAAATGCTGTTCCTGGAATGGGCATGCTTTGTAACTTACTTACATTGAGCCCTAGCGATGCCATTTGCGTAAGTAATGTTGCAAGGCTACCAATGGTATGTGCTACCTCAAACTGTAAAGAAGCTTTGTTAGCAGTATCGTATATTACATTGCTACCTTTAGCAGCAAGTACCCAAAAGCGAGTGTAATTGTTTCGCATGGTATGTATATCTGGTGCAAGTACATCTAAGTTGAACAGCTCAGCGGCAAGCTTGCTTGCAATAACTGCATGTGTGGTACTTCCTGACTTTTGCAACTCTTTTGCACTCAGTGCTGTATCGGCAGTTTCTATTAGTTTAAATGGATAAGCCTCTAAAAATTGCATGCACTGCAATAATGCCATTGGATGACTATGCACTTCTTGGATTTGTTGCAATTGCACACCTTTGTTAACAAGCAAATGTTGATGGATGTGTAAATACACTTCGCCGATAATATTCAACTGATATTGTTGTAATAAAGAGTAATTCGGCAATATGCTACCTGCTATAGAATTTTCTATAGCCATTACACTAACTTGATTAGCATGCTCGCTTGCAGCCCACTGAGCAACCTCTCTAAAAGTAGCATAAGGTTGGATGGCAACTTCTTTACCAAAAAAGCTACGAGCTGCCATCTCGTGAAAGCTGCCTTCAAAGCCTTGTATTGCAACGGTTACATTATCCATAACTAAAAAATCCCGAGCTTGGCAGCCCGGGATTTAGATTTATTGAATGTTTTAGAAATTTATTTCTGTGCATGCAACAATACAACCGGGCTACTCGTACTAAAGTACCAGTAATAATAACGGCTGTTAAAAGACATAGTTTGTTGCATGTTGCTAAAATAAGTAGCTGTGTAATTAGTTCCAAAAAATTATACTACAAATTTGGTGCACTATTCTATTCCATCGGCAAGCCATACAGCGCCTTCTTGTTCGTTAGACCAACGAACCAATACTTTTTGATTGGGTTGGGTATCAATAGTTCTTCCAATATAGGTTGGCATAATTGGGAATTCTCTGCTAAACCGTCTATCTATTAGCACGCATAGTTCTACCTTGGCCGGCCGGCCAAAATCTAATAATGCGTCAAAAGCTGCTCTTATTGTTCTGCCAGTCCATAAAACATCATCTATTAAAACCACATTTTTATTTTCGATAGAAAAGTTGATGTTGGTATGGTTGGGAATATGAATTTGCTTGCGAACATCATCACGATAAAATGTGATATCTAATTTACCGTAAGGTACTTTTTCTGCCGGTGGCAACATGCTTTGTAGTAGTTGTACAATTTTATCACTTACGTAAATACCCCGCGGCTGCAAACCAATGATAACTGTATTGCTCAGTTGTGGATGGTGCTCAAAAATTTGGTGTGCCAGCCTTTGTAAGGTAATATCAATTTGCGATGCAGTTAAAATAGATTTCAAAACGCTATGTGTTTGTATTAACAAAACTAACGCAAAACTATTATGCAACAGCTTCTATAGGTGTGTGATAGTTACTTTCTTTGGCCGAATAGCCTTTTAAGAACAATTCAATGGCTAGGCCAAGCACATCGGTTCTAGTCCAACCCGTTGGGAATCTTTTTTCGACAGCAAAATTGTTGTATGGGTGCCTGTTAGTAGTGGTAGTGGTGGCTCTTTGAAACAAGCGTACCTGTACTGTTACCAGCTGTACTTCATGTAAGCTACGCAATACTTCGGGCCATTCTGCCGTACATTGCTGACGCAGTTTTTCGGTTGCATTTTCTTTTTGCTGCAAAATAGCTTTAGCTTCTGTGGCTATAAAGTGCCATTGATTCGCTGCAAATGCTTGAATAAAACTTGCATCGTTTGTAATAGCTGCATATTGCTTTAACATAAAATACTTGTTGGTAGCACTAATGAGTTTATAATCTCGCATCATATACTCTTGCATACGCTGCTGCAAAGTGCCATGATGTAGATAATAATACTGGCGCCAAGCTTGCTTTTTCAGTAGGTAACTGCTTGTTTCGAATACCGGTAACACATAAGGCTTTACCTCATCTGAAAGTGTATTTTCTAGAAGTTCAACAGCAAAAAGGCTGTTTTCGGCATCGTACACATCGGCCATTACAATATCTTCAATCATCTGTATGGTCGATTTTCCATACAATAATTTCATCACTTGCAATAAGTGTAATTGTTGTTGTTGTAAGTACGATTTAAACGGCTGTAACGCTTCAGTTGATTCATTACTAATATCATTCAATGCTCCAGTTACCCATGCAATTTCGCCAACAATAGGCTGTAATTGATTTTCCCAAAAACTTTGCATTTCAACAACAGGTACATCTTCAACACTACTCGATAACAACACATCTACAATGGCACAGCGTAACGGCAAGCTTGATACTTCAAACCATTCACGAGCTAGTTGTTGTTGATAACCTTGCGGTAAATGAGGAATGCACTGAATCAGTAACCAACGTGTATAATGATAATCGTCTTGAAAGTAAAACTTACTTAACCGGGCCACTTCTTGTACTTCAGATTGTACAGGAGCAGCAAAAGCTGGATGATAATTTGAAAGCATTTGATACAACGCATCTCTGGATTGCAGATTCAATCCTTCAAAAGCACGCTTCAAATAATTTTCGATAACAGCTTCAGTATTTAACTGTAATATGATTTCTTTAGAATGGTGCTGTTGCTGCTGCCCCAACCTTTTCATATACACCTGTATTTGCAACTTATACTGCTGATATAATCGACTCGATACAACCAACCAAAAAGCCAATATGAATACAGATACGTATACTGTAATTTCTAAAAACCCAAGCGAATCATTTGCAGGCAAACTCAATGTAATCAAGTACAACAATAAGCCAACAGCGATGGTAGCCAACTGATTCACCATACCCTCCAGTAAAGTTTGCAATTGCACTCTTTCTTCGGCGGGCGTTACCTGATACAACACTTTTAATGCTGGTATCGTGATGCCTTTTCTGATAACTCGTTCGCACCATTTATTGAGCATAAAAAAAATGATGATAAAGAACGCCGCATCATCCATCATCCATTTAGATAGTAAAGCACAAATAGCAATAACGGTGAGCATAAAAGGTAGCAACAACAACGAAAAACGCATTCCTTTTCTCGTAATAATATTTCCCGAAAGGAAAGAAAACAACAACTCTCCCAACTTGATAGCTGTAAAAACAACAGAAATAATTAAGGAAACTTCCCAAGTAGTAATCACCGAAAGCTTTCTGGTAGCAAGTAAATATGCATAATCGCTAATGTATACTGCTGTTACCGAAAAAAAGGTGAATACAGCAATATATCTATAAAAAGAAGCTTGCTTTAGTACACGCCATTGCACGGCTACCTGCTTTATATGATTGGCGGCGTTCAATACTGGTGCACGCTTACGAATACTATACAAAGGAGCTAATGATGCGAAAATTACCACCGCACTAATAGCGAATAACCACTCTAATCCAGGGAGCATTTTTGCCAACATGGGAACCAACATATATCCCATGATACTAGCCACTACCTCGCCTGTACCTACTAACGCTGTTAAACGCTTGCTTTGCGATAGGTTAAATAACCGCAATCCTATCCCAGAAAAGCCCAGTACAAACAGTACCGAAAACGGATAAATCAAAATAAAAGAAATATATGCCAGCGTAATACTGCTTAACACTTTATAGTGGTACAGTACAAACAAGCCGATGGTAATTGTAGCGAATAATACAAGCACACTTACATAACTTACAAACACACCTTGCGTACATTGTAAAAATTTAAAGAAGGCTACCAGCAATAATCCTATGGCTCCTGCAGCTACATAAGCTAACGGAATGTTACTAAGTGGAACAAGTTTAATGAAGTTGGCATTGGCAGCAACAAAGAACAAAGCAGTGCTTAACCCCAGTATAAAACTGTGAATGAAGAGTCTACTAATATGTTGCCGCTCCTCTGGTTGTATATCTATGGGTAAGGTGAACTTGCTGACAATGCTCATGTAATGGGGGAGTTATTATATGCTACACTTGCAACACAAGATAGTAATGTTCAGGGTGTTCTCCAACCACCTGCCATCCAAACTTAGTTGCAGAATGATAGGAACGCACATTTTCTTTCGATATGGTGGTAAAGAGATAATCGAAACGATCTTTTAAGAGTGCTAAAAAAGCTTTTCTTACACTTACAATCAGCCCGGTTCCATGGTATTGTTGTTGTACGGCAGTTTGTACCCCAACCGCCACCCTACTTTCGGAGGGTATTATTTCCTTTTGTTTAATGCTATTCGCTACAGCTACATGTTCTTCTAAAATACCCTCAGCAGCATGATTCATACTTAGCATATAAGCCACCACCCCGTTATTATCTAATGCTACCACCACCATTCGAGCAGCAATCATGGCTTCAAAATCGGCTGCCGTAAAGGCTCCCGACAAAAAACCTTGCGATGTATTACTTCCAACATTGGCTAACAACCATTGTTGGTTTAATGCGAATAGTTGTGGTATATCAACAAATTCGGCAGGTCTTATCATCACTGTATCCATAGGGCTTGCCATTTACCGTAAGGTACGTTTAATCATCTTCATCCATAAAAGAATCTAAGTCGCGGCGCTCTTTCTTCGTTGGTCTACCAATTTTACTCAGTCGCTTGCCTGTATGAAAGCTGGATGCCTGAAAACTAATAGCCTCCAACGCATCTGCGGGGGTAATATCTACGTAGTACTTGATAGCCTCGCTATACTGAACTCTGTTGTAAAGTAGTGCTGTAACCTTAATTACCCACTTACGGGCTTCGGTTTTTACTTCATATTCATCTCCCACTTGCACGGTTCTACTAGCTTTCACCGGGGCTCCAGCCATTTTAACCTTACCTTTATCAATGGCATCGCCAGCTAAACTTCTTGTTTTAAACAGGCGGATGGCCCACAAATACTTATCGATACGCAATTTTTCTCCTGTACTAGCCATATTACAAAATTAAGTGTGTATAACATCCGCCTCATAACCAGTGTTTATGCACTTGTAACAATACCTTAGCAACCGCTGCGTTATTTTTGAGGTAAAGCAAAAGCATGAGCCAATCGTTCGAGCAAACTAAAAACATCAAGGCAACGGCATACACCGTTACTATTTGTGGTGCGGTATTGGCGGTGCTATTGCTACTAAGTTGGTCTGTACCAAAAGTAGAAGCCCCACCTACCGATGAAGGTGTTGAGGTGAATTTAGGATTTAGCGATGAAGGGAGCGGCAATATTGCACCACAAGTGCCCGGAGAACCAGCACCCGAAGCCGCTGATAATAATAACCTTGCGGTAAATACAAGCGCAACTACAAACACCAACCCCTCAGCAACAGCCGACCCTACCGATAATGAACCATCGCCAACGGCAACTGCTACAACCCCAACCACCCAAACCTCTACCACTAATACAGTTAAAAATACCAACCCAACCACTGCAAATACACCAACACCACCCAAGCCCAAAGCTCAAATGGGAAAATACAGTGGCGATAACGGGCAAGGCGGTAACAATGCCGATAGCTACAATGGTATAACCAATCAGGGGATTGCCGGAGGTAATGGCGACCAAGGAAGGCCAAATGGCGATCCTAACAGCAATAACTACAATGGCAATGGTGGTACTGGAGGCGTAACAATACGCAGCGGACTTAACGGTCGCCGCTTTACAAAAAATGTTCGCTTTGAAGATGAATTCAACGAAAATGCAAAAGTTGCAGTAGATATTACCGTAGATGCTGCTGGAACCATAACAAAAGCTGTTATTAACCCTAAAGGAACCACCACCGCCAATACTAACATTAAAAACATCGCTATTAAAAGAGCCTATCAATTAAAAATGAATGCAGCCGACGATGAGGGCTTTGGCACCATTGTTTTTGAATTTAAACTACAACAATAAAGTAGTTGTTTTTACAGCTTCACCGATTCTAGGCGTTGCTTTATAAGCACAGGTTTTATTTTTATAACCTATGCGTATAAGTATCATTTCTCTATTACTACTATTGTTATTAAATAGTGCAGCACAACCCCCACTTACTGTTGCCAACATCATGAAAGAACCTAAATGGATCGGTTCTTCGCCATCGCAACCTCGCTGGAGTGTCGATGGCACTCAAATTTTGTTTTATTGGAATCCTACTAAGGCGGCAGCAGATTCGCTTTATCGTATCGTACTAGCAACCGGCAATTACGAACAACTTACCACCTCAGAAAAACAACAATTGGTAACTGCAGACGATTTGATTTGGAACAGCGACCGTAGTGCTTGTGTTTATGAACGTAATGGCGACATCTTTTACCGTAAGGTTAAAACCAATCAAATTATTCGTGTTACACAAACTACTGATACTGAAAGCAACTCTCAATTTTCTTTTGATAATTCGGTAGTCACTTACGTAAAAAATAACAATGCCTTTGCGTGGCATATTGCAACAGGCAGTACACAACAACTCACCAATTTTATCAGTGGCAATGCACCTGCGAATGTTAATGCTTTGAACAAACAAGAACAATGGCTTCAAAACGATCAACTGCAATGGATGCAAGTAGTACGTGAACGCAAACAAAACGACGATGCCACCAAAGCCTACAATAAAAATGCCCGAATAACATTTATTAAACCTATCTATACAGGCGATAAAAATGTAATTGATATTAATGTTAGTCCGAACGGCCAATGGTTAAGCTATCGCTTATTCAAAAGCGGCAGCGGCAAAAACACCATTGTACCTAATTATGTAACAGAGTCGGGGTTCACAACCGATATACCTGCACGTACCAAAGTGGGGCATCCGCAACCAACAACTGAAATATGGCTTTATGATAGACTAAACGATACTAGTTTTATGATTAAAGCCGATAGCCTACCCGGTATTTACGATATCCCCAACTTCTTACAAGATTATCCTAAACAACTCGCCGAACGCACATCTAAACCCCAGCCACGTGCAATAAGTTGGTTAAGCATACATTGGAATAATAATGGCACTGCTGCTATTATTCAAGCACGTGCACAAGATAATAAAGACCGTTGGCTTATATTATTCAATGCCCTTACGGGCAAATACGAATGTTTTAACCGCCAACATGATGATGCATGGATTGCAGGCCCAGGTATTAACAGCAGTAGTATAGGATGGATTTCGAACAATGAATGCTGGTTTCAAAGTGAGGTTACAGGCTACAGTCATTTATACACCTACAACCTTACTACACAACAAACAAACGCCTTAACCAGCGGCAATTATGAAGTGCAAAAAGCAGTACTATCCATCACTAACAAATACTTTTTCATTACCACCAACGAAGTACACCCAGGCGAACAACACTTATACAAGCTCTATATTGGTTCAGGCAAAAAAGAACGCATCACACAAGCCGAAGGTGCATGGCAATGGCAGTTATCGCCCGATGAAAAACAGGTTGCCCTTTTGTATTCTAATCGTACCCAACCTTGGGAACTGTATGTGCAAGCAACCGCCATCAATAGTACTGCCAAGCAACTTACCTTCAAAGCTACCAGCGATAGCTTTTTGCAATACCGTTGGCAACAACCCGAAGTTGTAAGCATTACTGCTGCCGATGGCGCCACCATGTATGCAAGGATTTACAAACCAGAAAAGCCACACCCTAACAAACCTGCCGTATTATTTGTACATGGCGCCGGTTACTTACAAAATGCCCACAAATGGTGGAGCAGCTATTTTAGAGAATTTATGTTCAACAACCTACTAGCTGCCGAAGGTTATTACGTGCTCGATGTAGATTATAGAGGCAGCGCCGGCTACGGCCGCAATTGGCGTACAGGTATTTATCGCCACATGGGCGGTAAAGATTTAAGTGACCATACCGATGCAATACAATGGCTGGTAAAAACTCATGGTGTTAACCCGAAAAATATTGGTATTTACGGCGGTTCTTACGGCGGTTTCATTACGCTCATGGCACTGTTCACCCAACCCAATGTATATGCCGCAGGTGCCGCTTTAAGGCCAGTAACCGATTGGGCACAATACAATCATGGCTACACCAGCAATATATTAAACGAGCCATTTAGCGACAGTATCGCATATCGCCGCAGTTCGCCACTTTATTTTGCCGAAGGCTTACGTGGGCACTTACTCATTTGCCATGGCATGGTTGATGTAAATGTACATTTTCAAGATGCGGTAAAACTGAGCCAACGCCTGATAGAACTCGAAAAAGATAACTGGGAGCTTGCAGCCTACCCCATGGAAGATCATGGCTTTATTGAACCCAGCAGTTGGACAGACGAATACAAGCGTATTCACAAACTATTCAAACAAGTACTACTCGGGCAGCTACATTAAATACACCTTACGGTAAATGATTACCTGCCATCATACAACAACGAGGCTGTCTCAAAACTAAGAAATAGCCTCTTTTTTTTGTTGTATGGTTACCTATACTTGCCAATAGTAGTTTATAGAGTTGGATAATTTTTTCTGACTCAGGGGTTGTATGGCAGTAATT
>JBKBLG010000004.1:0-144918 GCA_046296295.1 Chitinophagaceae bacterium
GTTTTGAATACTGCTTTACTCATACCCTATAGACTGATTTGAGAGCAATATAGTTCACAGACTTTTCAAACACCCATTAGTGAAAAAGAAAAAAGGCTGCCACTTTTGAGACAGCCTCATCCTATTGCGCCTTGGTTATGGCGTAAAGGGGCACGTTAGTTGTTTGTTTTAAAATACATTTACCGCAAGGTTAACCACCGGCTTTTTTAGTATTGGTGTAGCCCCATTGTTGCAATAGGGCTAATATTTTATCTCTATGATCGCCTTGAATAATTATTTCGCCATCTTTAGCACTACCACCGGTGCCGCAACTACTCTTCAGTTGCTTGGCCAGTTGTTCTATATCGGCGTTGTTACCAACAAACCCTGTTATTACCGTTACAGTTTTACCACCTCTATGATTTTTTTCGAGTTGTATACGCAATTTTTGTTGTGCTGGTGCGAGTGTTTCAACCGCATCATCATCGTTCGAAATTTGAAAGTTCGGATCGGTACTGTACACTAAGCCACCACTATTGGTTTTAAATTTTTTACTCATGGCTAACATCTATTGCTTTTAAACTTAAATCTACACTGCGTGCCTGATGTATTAAGCCACCTACACTCACATAAGTTACCCCTGTTGCTGCATAAGCTGCTATGGTATTTAAATTGATGCCGCCACTTGCCTCTGTTTCAAAACGGCCATCTATCAACTGCACTGCTTCGGCTACTTGCTCGGGAGTAAAGTTATCGAGCATAATACGAAACACTTTGCCTTCGGCGTGCTCGCATACCAAAGCAACATCGTGTAGGTTACGTGTTTCTACTTCAATTTTTAGTGGGTATTGCAGTGTTTGAACATAGGCGAATGCTTTGTTAATCGCAGGAATAATACCACCAGCAAAATCAATATGATTATCTTTCAACATAATCATATCGTACAATGCAAAACGGTGGTTAATACCGCCACCTATACGTACTGCTTCTTTTTCTAACAAGCGAAAGTTAGGTGTTGTTTTTCGGGTGTCGAGTAGTTTTGTATTATAGCCTTCTAAGCGTTGGGTGTATTGTTTGGTAAGTGTTGCAATACCACTCATACGTTGCATGGTATTTAACACCAAACGTTCGCAACTTAATAAGGTGTGTACTTTTGCCCTTACGGTAAATGCCAACTCGCCAGGTTGCATGTATGCACCATCTTCCTTATGAATTATAATATTGGCTTCAGGCTCTACAAGTTGGAATATAAATTGCGCTACTGCTACACCAGCTAATATACCAGCTTCTTTTATTTTCAATACGGCAGTACCTACAGCAGTGGCGGGTATGCAACTGAGTGTACTATGGTCGCCATAGCCAATATCTTCTTGTAATGCTTGCTTTACCAACTGTGTTAAATGCTGTTGGTATTCCCTTTCGGTAAATGTGCTTCCAGGATATTGCATGTTATTGCTATTTCATAAAGTTCGTTGTTGCTGTGGCACTATTCATCATGATGCTATGATGTTTGTAATGCTATGCGTATTTACCGTAAGGTACTATTAACTTACAATCATCAACTTTGCGAAGTTGAGTACTAAGTTTTTTTCGCCATTGGTATCAAACGCAATTAATGCTTTAGGGTTGTGCTGGCCACCTTCTACTTTTTTAACGGTGCCCATGCCAAACTTTTGATGCTCTACACGCATACCTTCTTTTATATCGGCGGGGTTGCTGGGTATAAAATTACTACTTGGCACATGTGTTACTATTGGTGGTGTAGTTGGCTTTGGAGCTAAATAGGTAGGTGTGGTTGGTTGCTTTTTGGCGGGTGGTGTTCCGTAACGGCGTTCGGCGGCGGCGGCATCGTTACTATTACCAAAACCGCGTTGCATGCGTTGAAAGGCCGATCCCATATCGTTAAAGCTGGTGCCCATGTTACGCATACCGCCACCGGCATAACTTTTATCGATATGTTGTTCGGGCATTTCTGCCAGAAAGCGGCTAGGCTCGTTTTGTACGAGATTACCAAAACGGTAGCGAGCATTAGCGTAGGTAAGCCATAGTTTTTGCTTGGCACGTGTTACGGCTACATAAAACAATCGTCGTTCTTCTTCAAGCTCTTCTCTGGTATTAATACTTAAGCCACTTGGAAAGATGGTTTCTTCAACGCCTCCTACAAATACAACCGGAAATTCAAGTCCTTTTGCTGCATGTATGGTCATTAGCTTAACAACATTATCGTCTTGCTTTTCATTATCAGCGTCGGTTAATAGGGTAATTTGTTGGAGGTAAGTACCTAAACTTTTTTCAAGCAATTCACCATCATCATTGCTGGGGCTTTCTGTCCACTCTTTAATAGAGTTAAGTAATTCTTGTATGTTTTCGTAGCGAGCAAGGCCTTCTGTAGTTTTATCGTTGAATAGTTCTTTCACCAGATTGGTATGCTTACCTACTTGTACTGCCAAATCGTAAGCATTGGTACTACTTAACATGCTTTGGAAGTAACGCATCATGGTTACGAAATTTTGAATGGCTTCTAATGTACCTGCTCTAAAGCCAAACTCACCTGCACGGGTTAGCACTTCCCAAAAAGTAATATTGTATTCGTTGGCAGCAATACTTACTTTTTCAATTGTTGTTTTACCAATGCCGCGTGCCGGATAGTTAATGATTCTTTTGATAGCTTCTTCATCGCGGGTATTTACAATTACACGTAAGTAGGCGATAAAATCTTTCACTTCTTTGCGCTGATAAAAGCTTAGGCCACCATAAATACGATAGGGAATGCCCATACGGCGAAGACTTTCTTCGAAACTGCGGCTTTGTGCATTGGTACGATAAAGAATTGCAAAATCGCTGTTGTTGAAATGATAGCGTAGTTTTTGTTCTTGTATGGTATCGGCTACGTATCTACCTTCATCGTTATCTGTCATGGTTCGAACCAAACGAATTTTTTCGCCTGTTTCATTTTGGGTCCATAAGTCTTTGGGTATTTGCCCTTTATTATTTCTGATAACCTCGTTAGCTACTTGTAAGATGGTTTGGGTACTACGATAGTTTTGTTCTAGTTTAATTACGGTAACATCATCGTAATCTTTTTGAAATTGTAATATATTTTCAATGGTAGCACCTCTAAAACTGTAGATGCTTTGTGCATCGTCGCCCACTACACAAATATTTTCATTGGCTGCGGCCAGTAGTTTTGTAATTTGATATTGTACAGGGTTAGTATCTTGATACTCATCAATCATTACATACTTAAACTTGTGCTGATACTTGTGCAATACTTCTGGAAAATCGCGTAATATCTCATACATTTTCAACAGCAAATCATCGAAATCCATCGCCCCATTTTTAAAACAACGCTCGGCGTATGCTTTATATATTTTTGCAATGGCTGGGCGGTTGGTACGCATATCTTCTTGCTGAATATAATAATCGTTGGCATATTCGGCAGGGCCTACCAAAGCATTTTTAGCCTGACTAATTCTCGAACCAACAATGTTAGGTTTATAGTGTTTTTCATCGAGGTTCAGCTCTTGTACTACGGTTTTAATAACACTTCTACTATCATCGGTATCATAAATGGTGAAACTACTGGGGTAGCCAATGCGGTGAGCTTCGCCACGCAACACCCTTGCGAATACACTATGGAATGTGCCAATGTATAAGTTACGAGCTTCTGAATTACCTAAGATTTTGGTAATACGCTCCTTCATTTCATTAGCTGCTTTGTTGGTAAAAGTGAGTGCCAAAATATTAAATGCATCTACCTTATGAAAACCCATGAGGTAAGCAATTCTACTTGTGAGCACTTTCGTTTTGCCACTGCCTGCGCCGGCTACAATCATCAAAGGGCCATCTTTATGCATTACGGCCTCCCGCTGTTGCGGGTTCAATCCTGCTAAAATATCCTGCATGGGTGCAAGGTAAGGCAAGGGCGCCTTGCACTGGGGCAATGTTTGTAATTTACTACCCTGAAAAAAGGAATTTATGCTTGAATACCTTACGGTAAATGTTGTTCTGCCAATGCAACCACCCTACTGGCGATAAACAAGATTATTCTACGCCAGTTTCGCCGGTACGTTGCTTGCTCTTTTTACCTTTTTTCTGTTTTACCCCTTTAGCGTTCTTACCACCAATACCGAGTGGGTCGCCAAAAGCCGGATCGGCAGCTTCTTCTTCTACCAAAAGCTTCCAATTCGTGCATTTGTATGTTTCTATGAGGCCAGCCAGTTCCCCTATATGGCCGCAGTGCTTTTGTCCGTCGCTGCAAGTGGTACTACAATACACCACCGGAATGTCAATAATAATATTTTCAATTTCCGACAAGTTGCTGTAGCGTAGTGGTGCCTTGCGTACAAAACCTATAATGTAATCTTCGTAATACTTAATTTTAGTGGTAACCAACATTTCTTCGCCCGAAGCTTCATCAAGTACATTTTGCTGATGCTCCTCCGTCATTTTAAGCATTTCAAGCGGCCCCATATTTTTAAGCCGTACAATAATATTCTCGGGTAGCTTGGTATCTTTTAGTTTTTTGATAAGCTTTTCTTTACCACTACTATCGGTAGCAATACGCATTTGATCTTCTGGCACTGCTCCGCCGGGGCGAATTACCATTCGCTTTTTAGGCGTTGTATCGGTAATATTGTTTATACTATCATTTGCCGTAAGGCGAGCCGTATCTGTTGTAACTACCCCTCCACCGGGTCTTATTTTTGTACTAGGCTTCGGTGGTATTATACTATCGGCAACTGTTGCATCTCCGCCGCCGGGCCTTATGGTAGTGCTCGGTTTGGGAACGGGCTCTAATTGTTTGGCAGCAATAGTATCGGCAGGTACAGGCTGGCTGGTAATAGGCTTGGCAGTATCGGCAACTAGGGGCTTAGATTTTGTAATAGGTTTTGGTGGCACGGTTTTGGGCGTAGGTTTAGGTTGACTCACCGGTGCCGAGGTAGGGGGCTTTTTCCTGAATTGGGCATTTGCAAAAATGGGCAGCAGTAGCCCTAATATCAACCAATAAAACGAAAAACGTACTTGCATGCCTTAATAATTTCAAGGCTAAGTTATTTATTGGCTTCTAATTATCACCAACTGCCATATAAGGCTTTAAAAAACAATAATTTCGAGCTACATGAGTCATTCGGTTTTTGATATTGCCAGTTCGTTTGTATTGCATACCAATAAAAGTATTTTCCTTACGGGAAAAGCCGGTACAGGCAAAACCACCTTTTTAAAACAGGTGGTACAAGCTTGTACTAAAAATTTAGTAGTAGTAGCACCAACTGGTGTGGCTGCTATTAATGCCGGCGGTGTAACCATTCACAGCTTTTTCAACTTACCCTTCTCGCCTTATTTACCGCAAGGTAATGGCTGGGGCAATGGCGATAGTGCGGTTTATAGTAATACCCAATTACTTAACAAAGTAAAATTAAACAGCGAAAAAATTGAGCTGCTACAAGCGTTAGAACTGCTTATAATTGATGAGGTGAGTATGGTGCGTGCCGATGTACTAGATGCGATTGATGCTATTCTGCGCCACTACAGAAAGCAATATCAAGCTCCTTTTGGGGGTGTACAATTGCTATGTATTGGCGATGTATACCAGCTACCGCCCGTTGTAAGCGATACCGAATGGCCGTTGCTGCAACAAGTGTATGCAACACCTTATTTTTTTAGCAGTTTGGCATTTGCAGCAGCAGCACCATTATGTATTGAGTTAGATAGAGTATATCGCCAACAAGAAGGAAATTTTATTCGCTTATTAAATCAGGTACGTAACAACGAATTTGATGAAGATGGTTACGATATGTTACAGGCCCTGCAACAGCATGTACTTGATAACGATGTAGGTGTAATAACACTAACCAGTCACAATGCTATTGCCGACGATATCAATCAAAAAGCTTTGGCTGCGTTACCCGGTATGGCATTAGGATTTGAAGCCATTATTGAAGGTGAATTTTCTGAAAAAAGTTACCCTGCCGATGCTGCATTGGTATTAAAAGTGGGAGCTCAAGTAATGTTTATTAAAAACGATACCGAACGCATTCGTCGCTATTACAATGGCAAAATAGGTATTGTAACTGCACTCGATACTAACGTAATTACGGTGCATTGCGAAGGCGATGATAGCCCTATTGCCGTTGAAAAAACCACTTGGAATAACACTCGCTATAAGCTAAATACAAATTCGCAAAGTATAGAAGAAGAGGTGGTTGGCAGCTTCACACAATTTCCCTTACGGCTGGCTTGGGCTGTAACCATACACAAGAGTCAGGGCCTCACCTTCGATAAGGTGAAAATTGATGCAGGCAAGGCATTTGCACCCGGACAAGTATATGTAGCTTTGAGCAGATGTACCCGGCTCGATGGTATTCAACTATTAAGTAGCCTTACGGCAAATGCCATACGCACCGACCCTCGTATTGTAGCTTTTTCGCAAACACAAAAAACACCCGTTGCACAGCTACCTTTTTTATTAGAAGAAGCTAGAATTAGCTATCAGCAAATGCAATTGTATCAATGGTTCGGCGATATACAGCTATCAAAAGCATTGATACCATTAATCAATGCCATTAATACCGCTGGCCACCAATGTAACCCCAACCCTACTGCCACCATTGTGGCATGGGGCGAAGTGGTAACCAGCCTTACACAAGTGGCTAAAAGATTTAAAAGTCAGCTACAACAGTTACTACCCAACGATTGTATACCTGAAGAAAGCGCCGCACTGCAGCAACGATTACGAGCTGCGGCTGGCTATTTTGTACAACAGTTACAGCCCATTGTTCAAGCACTTGCTGCATTAGAATTTGCTTGCGATAGCAAGCCACAAGCTAAGCAATTATTAGACAAGCTGCAACGTTGGAATGCTAGCTTACAAAAGTATGTTGCGGTATACGAGCACATTTACCGTAAGGGATACAGCCCCATAATTATAAGTGAAGCTTTGCAGCAACCAATTGCGGCTTGGAACAAAAAAGTATATGCTACACAACAAACTACAATGGGTGTAACAGATTGTATGCAGCCTGCTTTATTGCAACAACTCAAGCAAGCAAGAGATACTTATTGTAATGAAAACGATGTTGCGGTGTACTTGGTTGCCAACTTGGCCACATTGGTGTACATGGCGAACTGTATGCCAACAAACACCAATGAACTAGCGCAAATACCCGGTTTTGGACCTAAAAAAGTAGCACAATACGGCGAATTATTTTTGCCGATTATTGAAGCTTATGTTGCTGAAAGAAATATTACCGAGCGCTTGCCACTGCCTAGCAAAAAACCTAAAGAAAAAACGAGTACAGCAAAAGCAGCTAGCAATGCCATTACCCTACAAATGTTTTTAGAGGGTAATGATATAGCTACTATTGCAGCAACACGTAACCTTAGCGTTGGCACTATTGAAAGTCATTTAACAGGTTATATTGCCGACGGAACACTTGATATTAAACAATTAGTTACACCTGAATTGTTGGAACAATTAAATGAAGCCATTGCAACACTTGATTGGGATATTTCACAAGGGTACAAAGCATTAAAGGAGCAATTAAACTTCGATGTAAGTTTTGCCGCCTTGCGTTGGTGGCAGGCACATCAACAATATTTAGCAGCTAAGAACGATGCTGCACCTTAGCTACAAACTGTTTGTATTCGTTGATAATATATTTAACATCAAATTTTTGCTGCACCAATGTACGGCCTGCATGGCCCATGGCTTTACGCCCAGCTTCGGGCATCGACATGAGCTGTGCCATTTTTACCGCAAGGTCTTCGGCATTATCTACCTTGCACATATAACCATTCACACCATCTTCTACCACTTCTCGGCAACCAGTATGGTTAGTAGTGATAATAGGAATTTCTAAACTACAGGCTTCCATTAAACTTCGGGGTACCCCCTCTTGGTAATAGCTTGGCAATACAAAACAATGCGATTGCAGCAAGCAGGGAACAACATCGTTCGCAAAGCCACGGTAATCAATCAAACCTTCATCACGCCATGCCTGCATTTGTTCTACCGGAATAGAATCGGGGTGATGCGGTTCAAAAAAGCCAAATATTCTACACTGAAAATGGTAACCCTTATTTCTCAAAATACGAGCAGCATCGGCGAACGTACCAATACCTTTACTCCACAAATTACGTGTGAGCATTAAAAATACAAACGGCTTATCGGCCTTAGCATCGTTGTATCGGCTGCGATCAAAACGCTCTGTATTAATACCCTCGCCATGCAACAACTTTAACTTACTAGACTTAGCAATACGATATTTCTGAAACAAGTGCATATCTTCTGCATTTAGCAGCCATACTTCTTTCACACGGCTTAATGCGAAGCGATATAGGTTTTGTACCAACACAAACAGCCAGTTCCTTTTTTTAAATGCATAGCCTAACCCTGTAATTAAAGCTACCGATGGTATACGTAACCAGCCAGATGCTAAAGAACCGTAAATATTGGGCTTTATTACATAATGAAAAATAGCAATGGGTTTTAGCTTTTTATAGAACTTACGTAATTGCCAAAACAGTGTAATATCGGCAATGGGGTTTAACTCTCGATTGTTAAACTCAATATGGTGCACTTTGCAACCAATATTCATTAAACCGGCAGCAAAATCGTCTTTCTGAGCTAGCACATGTACTTCGAAGCCATCGGCGATGAACGATTCCAGCACTTCCTTTCTGAAATTGTACATACTCCAACAACTATTGCTTACAAAAAGCAGTTTCTTCGCAGTATGTTGTTGTTGTTGCATACTGTGCAATAATAATACATTAAACGAATTATTACATTCGAGTTTGTAATGTATCATCATTAAATTGTTTTGTACCAGTTATTTATGCTTACACCGCAAGCCATTGCCTTAACATTATTGTACCTAGGGGTGAGCTATGTATGGTTTCGTTACCGTGCAAAGCAACAAGGCTATGGCCTTACGGCAAATGAAGCACTACTCGCATTAACAATGCGTGTACTGGCAGGATGGAGTTTCAGTTTTGTAATGTTGTATTTGTACGACGGACAAGATACTTGGGAGTACCATCGTGAAGGGTTGAAGTACTATGCTTTATTGAAAAAAAACCCATTAGCTTTTCTGGCCAAAGACATTACCGAACATGGCTATACCAATGGTATTTGGAACAGTTTTTTTAGCAGCGAAAACTCATTTTTTAAAGATCTGCAACATAACCTCGTAATTAAGCTATATGCAATCATGGATGTGTTCAGTGGGGGCCGTTATTATGTGAATGTACTATTGTATAACCTGCTCATTTTTTCGGCACCACGCAAGTTATACTTACTAATACAATACTATTGGGGTGGTAAGCAACGTTGGTGGTGGCTTATGATATTTTGCTTTCCAACGGCATTGTTTTTCACCAGTGCTATGATGAAAGATGGCCTCTGTTTTTGGTTGATGATGGGTGCTATTTATCGTACACATTTATGGCAGCAGCAAGGCGGCTACAAACATATCATGATATCTTTAGGTTGGTTACTCGGCTTGTTACTTATTCGGCATTTCATGGCTATTACTTTACTGCCCGTGTTAGTTGCGTTTGCATTTACCGCAAGGTACCATTGGCATTCGCTAACAACTTTTATCAGTTGTATTAGCATTGCAGTAGTATTATTTTTTGCTACAGCTTGGTTACCACCACAATTCAACTTAATGCAACGCATCGCCGAAAGGCAAGATGCCTTTCACGCCTTAAAGGGCACGTATCCCTTACCCAAACTACCACTCAATGGCACACCAATATCGTTTATGAAAGCACTACCCGCAGCAGTGAATCATGCTTTTTTTCAACCCGGGTTTGTACAAGTAAAAACGGGTGCTATTTATTTGGCCGGCATTATCGACTGGGTGATGTTACCTATGATGCTGGGCATTACCATTGCACTTGCCAAACGTAATTGGAAGCAACAATTAACACAACCATTTACATTATTATTAATAAGCATTTGTTGTGCTAATTATTTAGTTATTGGTTATACCGTTCCTTTCATTGGTGCCATTATCCGCTACCGTGCATTGTTTGCGCTATTATGGTTACTAGTAATGTTATCGCTTTGGAAACCCATGTATCGTAATAGCATACAATAGCCTTACGGCAAATGCTCAAACGCCACCTTACCTATCGAACAAATTTTGTCTTTTTGGGATATGGGGTTAACTGTATGAATGCTGCCTAAGCAAAACAGCAATGTACCTTTATAATGTCCAATTGAGAAACCAAAATGTAGTCCCAATTATCCCAAAGGTCTTGCACTCCGTTTTGAAAAACCAAATATCCTATTGTTGAAAAACCAAGAGCGTTTCTTGTAGCTTATCGCTCATCCCAAAAAAAGTTACAGTGAAAAAACAAAAAAAGTAACGGACAAAATGCACTCTTTTTAGGGTGCGTTTTTTTTGGAAATATGCTGCCCAATCGTCTTATAGTTACTTAAACCAAACACTTTGGCAGCCATTAACACACCTAACAGAAAAAGCGGTAAAAAAAGCTATTACTATTGATCTTACACCAATGGTATATTTAGGCTTATTGCTAATTACCTTTTTTGTAATTACTACCAACCTACAAGAACAAAAGGTTAGCAAACTCAACCTACCATCTAATGGCGATAGCACAGCTATTGCAGCAAGCGGTGCTATTACTTTACAACTGTTCGGCTACAATGAAATTCGATACGATATTGGCAATCGGCCAAGTGTTGCTAGCATTGCGGGCTATGGCCCTAATCAACTTAGGCAGCTACTCCTACAATTTAAAAAGTAGGTGCCCAATAAGCAACATCCTCAAGTGGTAATTACACCCACCAACGATGCTACCTATCAAAACTTGGTAGATGTGCTGGATGAAATGGCTATGAATAGCATCGCCAGATATGCAGTTACCGTTGCCATTCCATCCCTAGAATAAGTGTCGTTTTGGGATAGTGGAATACCTAAATTATTACGGTAAATGGTAATGAGCATACGTATTTTCACAATGTATTACATCAACTACCAAAACCCTGTGAACCATGCTTATTAAAAGTATTCCTTCACTAATACACGAAGGGCAATTTTATTGGCAAGTGCTTAGTAATACCGATGAACAATTGGTACTCAAGGTGTTAGATGCACAAGGCAAAATTGCTAAAACAGTAGTACAACAAGTAAGTGAGGGTTTTCATCAGCTATCGGTTAACCTATCAGATCTTGGTGCGGGTAAGTACGTTGTGAATGCTTTCAGTAATGGCATTTTTTTGAAAGCGATGAAGCTTTTGGTACAATAAACAAACATAGTAGTAGTTTTCTCATAGTGGTTTTCCTATACATCCTCTTGCCTCTCAAGAGGATTTTTTTTGCACATATGGTGAACAATACTGCAAAAGCATTCAAATTTGAATTGCATCATTCATTTACCGTAAGGTATAGCCTTACAATTCACTTAAACAGTTGCCATATGTCTATTCCTGTTGTTGATTTAGCACTTTTTACGAAAGGAACCCCCGAACAAAAAAACGAGTTTGTACAAGCCCTTGGTAAAGCCTACGAAGAAGTAGGTTTTGTTGCTGTTAAAAACCATGGTGTACCCGACCAACTCATTGGCGAACTATACGAATATGTACAACAGTTTTTTGCCCTGCCTCTTGAAAAAAAGCTCAACTACGAAATACCAGGGTTGGCCGGCCAGCGTGGTTATACCAGCTTTGGTCGCGAACATGCCAAAGGCAGCGAAGCACCCGATTTAAAAGAGTTTTTTCAGTTCGGACAAATAGTAACCGATGGCGACCAAATTAAAGCCGAGTATCCAGATAATGTACAAGTGAAAGAAATTGCCGCCTTTAACCCAACATTAGAAAGTGCCTATCGGTATTTTGAAAACAGTGGCCGCAGCTTGTTGCAAGCTATTGCCTTATACCTTGGCCTCGATGAGCATTTTTTCGATGCACATATTCACAACGGCAACAGCATCTTGCGTTGTATCCACTATCCGCCCATTACGCAAGAACCTAAAAGTGCTATTAGAGCTGAGCAGCATGAAGATATTAACCTCATTACCCTACTAGTGGGCGCCAGTGCCGATGGACTAGAAATTTTAACCAAACAAAACGAGTGGGTTCCCGTAACCAGCCTACCCGAACAAATTGTAGTGAATGTTGGCGATATGCTACAACGCCTTACTAACAACAAACTCCGCAGCACCACCCACCGCGTAGTTAACCCTGCAAGAGAATTATGGCATACCAGCCGTTTTAGCATGCCATTTTTCTTACATCCACGTAGCGAAATGAGCCTAGCTTGCCTTGAAAGTTGTATCACCGAAGCAACTCCAAAAGCCTACCCCGATGCTACCGCCGGCGAGTATCTCGATGAACGCCTTCGCGAAATCGGCTTGAAGAAATAATTACTTTTATAAAAGCCAATGCTTACATAAGCGTTGGCTTTTTAATGTTTATTGTACCTTACGGTAAATGTATACGCACACCCAACATTGATTTTACTCAGACACATACCCTTTTTAAAAGCTGTTTTATTACACAGCATCACCGCCTTTGGCGGTCCGCAGGGCCACATGGGTATGATGATAAAAACCTTTGTAGAACAACGCCGCGATGTTAGCAAAAGCGAGCTCATGCAATACATCGCCTTCTGTCAAATGCTACCCGGTGCCAGCAGCACACAAACACTTACCCTTATTGGCTATAAACGCGGCGGACTGCCACTAGCACTACTTACACTACTTATTTGGATATTGCCGGCATGCAGTATCATGAGCTTACTAAGCTTCTTGCTCGATTATTTAGGTAATCAGCAGGCGAACCTTCATGTGTTTAGATTTATACAACCCATGGCTATCGGCTTCATGATTTTTAGCACCATTAAAATGATGCGAGTATCGGTTCACAATCCTATCACTAGGATTATTGCTATGGTTGCTGCTATTGCTACTTTTTCTATTTTTAAAAGTCCTTGGATTTTTCCAGCCCTTATTGTATGCGCTGGTATTGCTACCAACTTCAGTAGCAAACGTATTCCGCAGAAAGGAGTGCCGCCTAAAAAAGTAAAGTGGGGTAATTTGCTTATTTTCTTTGGTTTGTTTTTGCTAGCAGGTGTTGCTTCTGAAACAGCTCGTAAGCAGCATTGGCAACACCGACCAGCCTTTAACTTGTTTGAAAACTTTTACCGTTTTGGCAGCCTTGTTTTCGGCGGTGGCGATGTGCTTATGCCAATGATGTATGAACAATACGTTGTGCGCCCAACTACCGAAAGGGTAGAACGTAGCAACCCCAATGTGCTCAAAATGTCGCAATTTGAGTTTCTTACAGGTTCGGGAATGGTACGTGCCATACCCGGTCCGGTATTTAGCATTGGTGCGTATACCGGTGGTATGCTGCTAAAAGATCGTGGCGATGGTATGCATATTGCGGGCTGTATCATTGGTACGGTAGCCATTTTTTTACCGAGTGCCTTATTGGTATTATTCTTTTTTCCGGTGTGGCATAATATTCAGAAGTATGCGGTTGTATTTCGTAGTCTTGAAGGTATTAATGCTGCAGTAGTAGGCATTATGCTCGGAGCTATATTGTATTTGGGTAAAGATGTATATACCGCCGTTACCTACCAAACGCCAGCAGAACTTTGGAAGTATTTGTTAGTGATTGTTGCCACGCCACTGCTATTGTTATTCACCAAAATACGTACTCCTTTTATACCCTTTGCCTGCCTAATTATTGGTTGGCTGTGGTAATATCTATTATTTACCGTAAGGTTATGGTCAAAAAATCATTTTTTGTTAAAACCTTCCGAAAGCCTTATCAAGCACAGCAAAGACTGTATTTTTACGGGCATTTACTAAAATTCTTATGAAGCGTTTTCTCGCAATATTGGGTGTAATGGGTGCACTAAGCCAAGTGCAAGCGCAAGATTCTACTCAAAAATCATTGAAGGTGGTGGCCGATAAAATTGTGGCTCAAGTGGGCGATAAAATCATTCTTAAGAGTGATATCGTGAACGCCATTGCCGATTTTCGCCGCCAAGGGCAAGAGGGCCAGTTGCCGCCGAACCCTGAATGTATGTTTTTAGAAGGTCAGTTAATTCAAAAAGCGTTGGTGTTACAAGCCCAACGCGACTCGCTTACCGTTAGTGAAGATGAATTAGAGGCTTTGCTCGATAACCGTATTCGCTTTTTCATACAAAACTATGGCGGCCGTGAGCAGCTTGAAGAAATTGCCGGAAAGAGCATTTATCAAATCAAAGAAGATTTTAAAGACCCTATCCGCGAAAATAAACTCGCTGAAATGGTGCGTAATAAGGTGTTAGAATCGGTGAAAATTACACCCACAGAAGTACGAGCTTACTTTGATAAAATACCGAAAGACAGTCTTCCTTTTTACGAAAGTGAATTGGAAATCAGTGAAATTGTATTGATTACAAAATCAAATAAAGATGTTGATGAGTATGTAATTCGTGAAATGTATGAATACAAGCGTCAGGTAGAAAGTGGTCGTCAGAAATTTGAAAACTTGGTGAAATTATACTCTCAAGACCCTGGCAGCCGCGAAACTGGTGGCCAATATCAAATGAATCGTAACGATAAACAGTGGGATCCTGCTTTTTTTAATGCTGCTTTCCGTTTGAAGGAAGGACAAATTTCGCCTGTTATTAAGAGTAAGTTTGGTTTTCATATAATTCAAATGGTTGCTCGCAATGGCGACGATGCTATTGTACGCCACATCTTACGCATACCGGCTGTTACCGACGAAGAAATTAACACTGCTAAAGCTCGCCTCGATAGTATTCGTTCTCGAATTATAAAAGGTGAGATTACTTTTAGCAATGCCGTAAATAAGTACAGTGAAGATGAAGGTGCTAAATTTAGCGGTGGCCAACGTACCAGCCGCGATGGCAGCTCTCTTATCACTTACGACCAACTCGATAAAGATTTGATTCCATTGTTAAAAGGTATGCAACCTGGCGATGTTTCAATGCCACAGGTATATACCAACGAACGTGATCAACGTTGTGTGCGTATTGTGTTCTTGAAAAGCCGTACAGAGCCACACCGCGAAAACCTAAGAGACGATTTTAACCGTATAGCTCAACGAGCTTTAGAAGAAAAAAAAGAGGCAGCACTAGCAAAGTGGTTTAAAGAGCATATACCTACTTTCTTTATTACCATTGATAACGATTTTGCACAATGCGGCAATATCGAAGAATGGCGAAAAGCTGCAGCCGAAAGCAATATGCGTACTACGGTGAAGCAATAAATACCTATTTACCTTACGGTAAATAAATAAATGTATCACGAATCATAACAAATGGCTGTCTCAAAATTGAGACAGCCATTTGTTATGATGAGCATTTACGCAAGTAAATAACTAATATCCTCTCACATTTTTTCCGGAGATGTAATTTAAGAATGCCTTATTCACCACTCGATTACCACCGGGCGTTGGGTAGTTGCCTGTAAAATACCAATCGCCTGTATTGGTTGGGCAGCTTTCGTGCAAATCTTCAATGGTTTGATAAATCACTTGTACCGGAATATGAATGTCGGGCGGTGTAATTAATGCTGCAATTTTATTACTAATTGCTTCGGTACTAAAGGGCTTATAAATTTGGCGTACCACATTTTCGGTATGTAGTTGTCCTAATGCTTCTAACTGTTCAATGCGTTGCTTTACATCGGCAATAATATATTCTAAGCCCTGCTCTTTTATTAATGCAATGGCCGCTTTAAAAGCAATAAAATCGCCTAGCTTACTCATATCAATACCATAACAATCGGGGTAACGTATTTGTGGTGCCGACGATACGATTATTATTTTCTTTGGATGCAAGCGTGCCAACATACGTACAATACTTTGTTTCAATGTTGTGCCACGTACAATGCTATCGTCAATTACCACTAAGGTATCTTCATGCTTGCGAACTGTACCGTAAGTAACATCGTACACGTGTTGTACCATTTCGTTACGGCTATCATCGTTGGTAATAAAAGTGCGGAGTTTCACATCTTTAATCGCAATTTTTTCTTGTCTGATCTTGCGATTAATCATTTCTTCCAGCTTTTCAGGTGTGATATCGTTGCCCCAACTTAAAATACGCTGTACTTTAATTTGATTGAGATAGCTTTCCATACCTTTTACCAAACCAAAGTAGGCTACTTCGGCGGTGTTAGGTATATAGCTAAAGATGGTATTTTTTAAATCGTAGTTAACAGCTTCGAGCACCGGCTTGCTTAAGTGATAGCCAAGGGCAATGCGTTCGCGATAAATTTTTTCATCGCTACCTCTACTAAAATAAATGCGTTCGAAACTACAAGCTCTGCGTTCTTGTGGTGGCAGTATTTGCTGGATGGTATAATTACCCGCGTCATCTACTATTAGGGCTTGACCGGGCATTAATTCTAACACTTCGTTTTCGCCTACATTAAAGCTGGTACGTATCGCTGCTCTTTCGCTGGCAGCAACTATTACATCATCGTTGATAAAATAATAAGCAGGCCTAATGCCATGTGCATCACGCATTACAAAGCTGTGACCATTGCCTAATAAACCGCCAATGGTATAACCCCCATCGAACAGAGGGGTAGCCTTACGTAATAAGGCAGCCACATCGGCACCATTGGGGTTACGTTCATCTTCTTCTACTAAGTAATGGTATACTGTTTCCATCATAGCAGCCAAATCGCTTTGCTTTTGGAAATCGCCGGGCCTTATGCCCAGCTTATCGTACAGCTCTTCGGTGTTAACGAGGTTAAAATTGCCCGCAAGAGCCAAATTTTGTCCAGTTTTGGTAGCACGTTTTATGAATGGGTGACAAAATTCAATATTATTTTTACCCTGCGTACCATAGCGTAAGTGGCCTAACAACAACTCGCCTAAAAAGGGCAAATGGCCTTTTAACAAACCTGGATGCTGCGTAATATCGGGCTGATATTTTTGTAGTTCTGCAACCTCTTTACCAATTTGACTAAATATATCGGCAATGGGTTGTGGTGCGCTGCTACGCAGGCGAGCCAAGAACGGATAACCGGGCTCAACGTGCAATTTTACGGCTGCAATACCAGCACCATCTTGCCCTCGGTTGTGTTGCTTTTCCATTAGCAGGTACAGCTTGTTCAGCCCATACATAGCTGTTCCGTACTGTTGTAAATAGTAAGAAAAGGGTTGGCGCAAGCGAATGAAGGCAAGGCCACATTCGTGTTTAATAGCATCACTCATACAATAGAAATAACATGTTGGCGGGTAGCAGGCCGCAAGGTAGTTTTTTTAGTGGTAGTACCGTATTAAATCCAACCTACAGTGGTTACCTTACGGTAAATGTTGTACTGATGGTAACGGCGTAATCGTATTTGCCGTAAGGCATACCGTATGAAAAAGCCCACTGCAAGGCAATGGGCTTTTTGATGGTTTAAACATTAGCGTGCTCGTGTACCAGCCGCTCTGCCAACCATAAATACGATTTTATGAAGCTGTGTACGCTGTTGGCAAAAGCTTCATCGATAAGGTTGCCTTGAGCGTCAAACTTTTTATCCATAAAGGGTACTAGTAGTTTTTGTGGCGATGCAATGCCAAATAAGCCTGCTATAAGCAATAACAAATCTTGGCTGGCTCTTATACCGCCGAAACCGCCGGTGCTACCTGTTACAATGCCAAAGGGCTTGTGTAGCTGTTTTGGAAAATGATCGAGCAGGTTTTGTAATGCAGGTGCATAGCTACCATTGTACTCTGGTGTTACTAAGATAAAACCATCGGCGGCAAACATTTGTGCAGCAAGTGGCTTGAATTTTTCAGGTGTACTTTCTACTGTTTGAAATACGTTTTGCAGAAAGCCTAAATCCCAATCTCTCACATCTAGAACGCTTACCTGATGTTCGGTTGTAGCTTTAATTTGTTGTTCGAGATGTAATGCAATACGATGTGTTACACTTTGTTGGCGTGGACTGCCTGAGATTATTACAATATTCATAGTTACGATTGCTTGTTATATGTGAATGAACTTTGAGAGTATATAGTTTAGTGGTTGATGGGCGTTTCTATCAGTATGAACTCGGTTTCGGGAGTGGTAGTGGTGATATTGACCAAATTCGTATCCCAAATGCCAATGGCATCGCCTTGTTGTAGGCTAACATCATTTGCCGTAAGGCTACCTGTTATCACAAATAGAAATATACCTTTATTGGTTGTATTAAATGTATAAAGAATGTTGCTACCGGCTTGGTTGTAATAACCCAATGCCAGTTTTGCATTTTGATTGATCCAACAATGGGCTTGCCCTTCTTCGTTACTCACAATAGTGGTTAGGGTATTGGTACGCTTGCTCTTGGGGAAGTAGCGCTTTTGATACCTTGGATTGATGTTTTGGAGTTTTGGCTCTATCCAAATTTGTAAGAGGTGCACTTCGTTATTGCCAATATTATGTTCTTGGTGGCGTAGGCCTGTGCCGGCACTCATAATTTGTACCCAATCGGTGGTTACTTCTTCGCTATAGCCTAGGGTATCTTTATGGTTCATGGTACCCTGTAGCAACACACTGATGATTTCCATGTTGGTGTGCGGGTGTAGCCCAAAGCCACCGCCTGGTTGTATCATATCGTCGTTGAAAGTTTTGAGCAAGCCAAAACCTATACGAGTAGGGTTTTGGTAGCTACTAAAACTAAACGTGAACTTGCTTTTAAGCCAGCCAATATCTTTAGTGCCTCTTGCCGCCGATGGATAATTTTGATGTTGCATACTCTTGTGTAACAATGATAGCGCCGATAGGTTGAGTACCTTACGCATAATGGGGTTTATGCCTGTTCTGTTAGCTGTATATTGAAGTGTAGCTTCACTTCATCGCTTACTACTACACCACCTGCTTCGGTAACGGCATTCCATGTTAAACCATAATCTTTACAATTGATTTTGCCATTTACTTCGAAAACATGCTTTTTTGTCCGTAAAAATCAGTCATGGTTCCGTTGTATTCTGCTGCTAAGCTTATTGGCTTAGTAACATTTTTAATGGTTAAGTTACCTTCTAATAAGTAGTCATCAACATTTTTAGTGAAGTTGGTGCTTTCGAAGTTGATTTTTGGATATTGGATTGCATCGATAATAAACTTTGTCATAATATTTTGTTTTTGTTGTGCTATATGATAAAAAAATTGAAAATTACTTTGTTTTTAATCTTCTATAAGTACGCCCATTTTGCCCATGCGATAATCGCGGAAGGCTTCCATAATTTCGGTTTGGGTATTCATTACAAAAGGGCCATGCGCTGCAATAGGTTCGTTGAGTGGCTCGCCGCTGCCTACAAATATTTTACTATTGGTATTGGCTTTAATAGTAAAGCTACCCGGTATATTGTTGAACAATGCCATTTGTTGCGCTTCTAATACGGTATCATCATTTACCGTAAGGGCACCGCTTAATACATAAAGCAATGTATTGTGGTGTGCAGGAAAATTAAACGTGTAAGTGCCGCTGGTTGCAAGGGTTCCCATGATAGTGGTCACGGGGAAGAAGGTTGCAATTTTGCCCTTTACCCCATCTAACTCGCCTGCCGGTATGCGAAGTGTAACCAAACCATCGGGAGTAATAATAGTAGGCGTATCTTCTTTGCTCAAAGGAAAATATTCGGGCTGGTTCATTTTATATTTTGCTGGTGTGTTAATCCACACTTGTAGCAACTCTTGTACACCACCGAGTGCCTGAATATCGTGTGGCGGACGTTCGCTATGCTCTAGCCCCATACCAGCGTTGGTCCACTGTGTACCGCCGGCATATACTACGCTGTTATTACCACGACTATCGCGGTGATGTACGCCGCCTTCGTATATGAAACTTACCGGACTAAACCCACGGTGTGGGTGTGCACCTACACCTGCTTGGGCAGGGTCTTCGGTTGGTGCTATTACCGCTACCCCATGGTGAAATACCAAAAAAGGATCGAACATAGCTTCGCCGTTGGGGAGCAGCTCGCGAACTTTGATACTGCCAACATTAATAGGGCGGCCTTTTAATATGTTTTGAATGGTTCTCATATGGTAACGATTAAAGGTTTATGGGAACTTCTATGAGTAATACTTCGCTAGCGCTATAACTGCTAAGCAATAGGGTATAGGTATCACAGATGCCAAGGGCATCGCGGCGGCCTAGCTTTTGACCGTTAATTTCAATTTCGCCTTCAATTACAAATACATATACACCCGTGTTGGTACCTTGCAATTGATAACTAGCAGTAGCTTCCGGCTCAAAATTGCCTAGGCTAAACCAAGCATCTTGATTGATGGTTACCGCCTCACCACCAGTTGGTGCTACTACAGTTTGAAAACGGTTTTGGCGGCCTTGCGGTAAAAAAGTTTTTTGCTCGTACCGTGGTGCAATGTTTTGCTGTTTAGGAAATACCCATATCTGCAAGAATTGAACTTCTTTATCGCGGTTAGCATTCATTTCGCTATGAGCAATACCAATGCCTGCACTCATAATTTGCACATCGCCTTGGCGAATAATTTCATGCCGGCCGGTGCTATCTTTATGTTCCAAATCGCCACTGAGTGGAATAGAAATTATTTCCATGTTATCGTGTGAGTGCATACTAAATCCGAAGCCTCCCTTCACGGTATCATCGTTTAGTACACGCAGTGCACCAAAATGTACTTTTTCCGGGTTGTAATAGCTAGCAAAGCTGAAGCTGTG
Source organism: Chitinophagaceae bacterium (assembly GCA_046296295.1). Classification (GTDB taxonomy): domain Bacteria; phylum Bacteroidota; class Bacteroidia; order Chitinophagales; family Chitinophagaceae; genus UBA10646. Next base: position 20,659 of record JBKBLG010000004.1, read on the forward strand.
GTAGCTATTGAGCCAGCCATGGTTGGCGTGGCCACGTTCATTAGCTTTATGTAATACTGTTTTCATGATTGCATCATACCTAATAAATACGTGTATATACACGTATTTGTTTAAAAAAATTATCCTCGGTAGCGGTCTAACAACTCATTGAGTTGAGAAAGTTCTTCATCGCTCAGCCCTGTGCTGAGTATATGTGATTGATCGAGGGCAGTACTAGCCTGCTGCAGCACTTGCATCCCTTCTTGCGTAATACTCATTACGGTTTCTCGCTTATCAACTGCACTCGTAGCACGCTGCACCCAGTTTTTGGCTACCAGCCTATCTATGATACGCGGAATATTGCTACTACGTTCTATCACCCGGCTGGCAATATCTTTTACACACATTTGTTCGGGGTGCTTACCCTTTAAAATACGCATAACATTGAACTGCTCTGGTGTTAAACCAAAAGGCTTTAAGCATTTTGTAACCCGGGTTTTTACCATGTATGCCGTGAACATAATATTCACACTAGCTTTTTGTTTTTGACTGGCAAACCCCTGTGTTTGTATGGCTTGTTCGAGCTTCATAAGAATAACACTGCAAATATATGTACATACATACATTTAGATAACATTGGTGCCTCATCTTGAAAAATACTTACCATACATCAAGTTTAGGAAGTGTGCAGCCAGCGTTAGCATTTGCCGTAAGGCGTGATATACATCACGGAAAAGGCTATTGCATGAAAATACTTTCGCGTTTAAAATTAAGGACACATGCGAAGGAATGTAGTACAAATGGGCTGGCTAACAGGATGGTTGTTGTGGGGCTTCTTGGCAAATGCACAAACAACACCGCTATCGTTAGAAACAGCCGTAGATAAAGCCACCAGTAACAGCATGTTCGCTAAAATGGCCACCACCAACGAACAATTAGCGACGGCACAGTATCGGCAAACCGATGCGGTATATCTGCCGCAAGTACAACTCGCTTACAGTTGGATGCATACCAATAATCCGCTCAACGTATTCGGATTAAAGTTGCAACAACAAGCAGTAACAGCTGCCGACTTTAATCCGGCTTTGCTGAATAACCCTAACGGTTACAGTAATACACTTACCCAACTTACAGTACAACAACCGTTGGTGAACATAGACGCATGGCAACAACGCAAAGCAGCACTAAGTAACATTGCCGTGTACCAATTACAAACGCAACGTACAAAAGAATTCATTCGTTTTGAAGTAACTAAAGCTTACCTACAATTACAACTTTTGTATGCCACCCAACAGGTACTTAACGAAGCGTTTCAAACGGCCACAGCTGTACAAACATTCACCCAACATCGGGTACAGCAAGGCTTACTGCAAGCATCTGATGCACTTAATGTTGAAGTGCACCTGTCTGGTATTGTTACACAACAAACCCAGGTACTAACCAATATTACCAATGTAAGCAATTACCTCAATTATTTAATGGGTGAACCTTACGGTAAAATATATACTGCCGAACCCATTACCAACACTGCCCTGTGGGACAATACCGATACTATTGCAACAGTACGCACCGATGTAGCAGCCATGCAGAAGGCACTCGAAGCACACCGTAATATGATGATCGCTACACAAAAAAGCTATCTCCCACGATTAAATGCTTTCGGCAATTTTCAACTTAACGACAAACAACTCTTTGGCTTTAACAGCAATGCATACATTGTTGGCGTACAACTTTCGTGGGATGTATTCAAAGGGTTGAGTACACAACGAAAGCTTGCTACACAAAAAGTAGAACACAGCTTACTAGAAAAACAACTTGCTAATACACAACAACAAGCTACGCTAGAGCAACAAAAAACCAAAGAAGATTTAAAAGCTGCAGCACAAAAAATAATAGCACAACAAAAAGCCGTTGCTCAAGCAAAAGAAGCTTTACGCATTACCCGAAACCGATACGAACAAGGGTTGGTAAATACGATTGACGTATTAATGGCACAAACCCAACTATCGCAGCAACAACTACAACTCACACAAACACTATTTGAACAACAAACTTTATTAGCAACACTTTCATTCCAAACCAGTACAAAAAAATAAACATACGTTATGCGTTATAATTCATACATAATTACAAGTGCGGTTAGCATATTACTATTAACGAGTTGCAGTAGTAAACAGGAAACTACCACTGTACAAGACAATAACACGCCCATTGCAGTAACTACAGCCTTACCTACTACGAGCCACCAAAGTGTTATACAACTAAGTGGAAAATTAGGTGCCACCAATACAACCATAGTAAGTACTCGTTTGATGGGCACCATTACAAAAGTGAATGTGAATGTTGGCGATAAAGTGCAAGCCGGACAAATACTTGCCATCGTAAACAGCAGCGATGTTGCTGCAAAAGCTGCACAAATAGATGCAATGATTACAGAGGCAGAAGCACATCTTGCTAATGCGCAAAAAGACTATGATAGATACACGCAACTCTATCAACAACAAAGCGCATCGGCAAAAGAGTTAGATAACATCACCCTGCAATATCAAGCAGCAAAAGCACGTGTTGCAGCCGCTAAACAAATGCGTAACGAGGTAAATGTTAATGCTCAGTATGCTGTTATAAAAGCACCATTTGCAGGTATTGTTTCACAGAAAAATGCAACCATTGGCGGCATGGCTACACCAGGTATGCCGTTATTCACCATTGAACAAGGCGGTGCATTGGTAGCGTATGTGGGCATTCCGGAAAGCGATGTACAGCATATACAAGTAGGTAACACAGCCATCATCAATGTAAGTGCAACAAATAGTACTTATCAAGGCAAGGTGTTAGAACTCAATGCCTCCTCACAATTCACAGGCGGCCAATACATGGCAAAAATCAGTATTACTTCGCCCAAAGAAAACTTGTATTCAGGCATGTATGTACAAGTAACTATTCCTTACGGTAAAAAAGAAAATAGCAACAGCACTATCATGATACCTACGGCAGCCATTTACCGTAAGGATCAACTACAAGGTGTATTCACGATTGGTGCCAATAATAGAGCAGTACTTCGTTGGCTTCGCCTAGGAAAAACAGAAGGCGATATGGTAGAAGTACTCAGTGGCCTTTCGGCAAATGAGGCATTTATTCTTAACGCCGACGGAAAGCTATACAATGGCGTTCGTGTAACGGTACGTTAAATCGCAAACTGATTGATAAAAGAAAAAATACAATATGAAAGAAGGTATATCTGGTAAAATAGCAAACGCATTTATACAATCGAAGCTTACCATTTTGTTGATGATTGCGTTCTTGCTTATAGGTGGCTACAGCACCATGCTAATGCCAAGAGAAGAAGAGCCGCAAATACAAGTACCACTGGCCGATATTTTTGTTGGCTTCCCCGGCGCAACACCTAAAGAAGTAGAAACCAAGTTAACAGCTCCACTAGAAAAAATTGTATCTAATGTAAAGGGTGTAGAATATGTATACTCTACTTCTATGAACGGACAAGCCATGTTCGTAGTACAATTTTATGTGGGCGAAGATGTTGAACGTTCATTAGTAAAGCTCTACAGTGAAATCATGAAACACATGGATCAAATGCCGCAAGGCGTTACCATGCCATTAATAAAAACAAGAGCTATTGATGATGTTCCTGTACTATCGCTAACACTTTGGAGTAATCGTTACAGTGATTATGAGATTAAACAAATCAGCGAAACTGTAACCAACGAAATCAAGAAAATACCAGATGTTGCAGCTACGCAAATTATAGGTGGCAGAAGTAGAAAAATTAATATTTATGTAGATAAGGCTAAGATGGCAGAAAACAAAATTGACATGCTATCGATTGCTAAACTAATGCAAGGCAGTAACCTACAATTACAAGCAGGTAACCTGTTACAAAACGATACTGCTATTGCTATTAGCTCAGGAAATTTTTTAAGTAGCGCCGAAGAAGTTGGCAACTTAATTGTAGGATTTCAACAAAACCGACCTGTTTATTTACGCCAGATTGCAACTGTTACCGACGGACCAGAAACAGCTCAGCAATATGTGTACTTTGGTTATGGTGCTGCCGATACTTCTCGTAAGCATTTTAACGATGAGTATGCAGCCGTAACCATTAGTATTGCTAAGAAAAAAGGTGCCGATGCGATGCACCTAAGTGAGCAGATTTTAAAGAAAGTAGCTCACTTGCAACAAGAGGTTATACCGAATGAAGTTACAGTAACTACTACACGCAACTTTGGTGAAACGGCTTCTGAAAAAGTATCAGAATTATTATTACACTTATTTGTTGCCATTGTAGTTGTTACATTATTCGTAATGCTAGCAATGGGCTGGCGTGGTGGTTTGGTGGTATTTTTATCAGTGCCGGTAACCTTTGCATTAACCCTCTTCAGCTATTACTTTTTAGACTACACATTAAATAGAATTACACTTTTTGCATTGGTGTTTATTACCGGTATTGTAGTAGACGATTCTATTATTATCGCTGAGAATATGCACCGGCATTTTAAAATGAAGCGGTTACCATTTTTGCAAGCAGCCATTTATGCAATTAATGAAGTTGGTAACCCCACCATCTTGGCCACATTCACTGTAATAGCCGCTGTACTTCCTATGGCATTTGTTTCGGGTATGATGGGGCCATATATGAGTCCGATGCCTATTGGGGCTTCTATTGCCATGCTACTATCGCTTATTGTAGCACTAACACTTACACCATACTTAGGCTACATTTTCTTACGTGAAAAAGAGAAAGCCGGAAAGCCCCATAAAGCACACGTATTAGAAGAGGCTCCCATATATAAAATTTACCGTAAGGCCATAGAACCTATGCTGCAAAGCCGCTGGAAACGTTGGACTTTTATTGGCGGAACAGTAGTGGTATTACTTGCATCAATGGCACTGTTTTATACCAAGAGCGTAGCCGTTAAAATGCTTCCATTCGACAACAAGAATGAGTTTCAGGTGGTAATTGATATGCCCGAAGGTAGCACCCTTGAACGCACTGCTGCAGTAACCAAAGAAATTGCCACCTACCTATCGCAACAACCAATGGTACGGCATTACCAAAATTATATAGGAACCGCAGCACCGATGAGCTTTAATGGATTGGTGCGCCACTACGACTTACGCCGTGGCGAAAATGTTGCCGATATTCAGGTGAATTTGGTAGATAAAAAAGAGCGTTCAATACAAAGCCATGCTATTGTAAAACAAATGCGACCAAGCATTCAGGCTATTGCCAAAAAATACAATGCCAATGTTAAACTCGTAGAAGTACCACCTGGCCCTCCTGTACTTTCTACCATTGTAGCAGAAGTATATGGTCCCGATTATGAACAACAAGTAGCTATAGGCGAACAAATTAAACAACTATTTGCCAGTACACCGGATGTGGTAGATGTAGATTGGATGGTTGAAGCACCACAAAAAGAATATCAGCTTATTGTAGATAAAGAAAAAGCAATGCAATATGGCATAGCTCCAGCACAAGTAACAGCTACAGTTCAAGCTGCTGTAAGTGGTATGCCCGTTGGCACTTTACATATTCCAACGTCGTACAGTGCAGTTACCATGCAGCTACAATTAAGCGACGATGCTAAAAACAATATTGCAGCTATTCAACAGCTACAAATAGTAGGTGCACAAGGCAATAGTATTAGTATTGGCGATGTTACCAAGCTTGTTACAACAGAAAAACAAAAGAACATTTATCGTAAAAATCAAAAGCGTGTTGTATTTGTATTAGCCGATATGGCAGGTAGCTTAGAGAGTCCGTTTTATGCAATGAACGCCATTAGCGATAAGCTTAAGCAAATACATTTACCGAAAGGTTATAGCCTAGAAGAAGCTTACAGCCAACAGCCTGAATTAGAAGATAACTTCACCTTAAAGTGGGATGGCGAATGGCAAATTACATATGAAGTATTTAGAGATTTGGGCACCGCATTTTTAGTAGTAATCATTTTAATTTATATGCTTATTGTAGGTTGGTTCCAAAACTTTACTGTACCGATTGTAATGTTAGCAGCTATACCATTATCGTTGATTGGTATTGTACTTGGCCACTGGATGATGGGTGCCTATTTTAGTGCCACTTCAATGATTGGTTTCATTGCACTTGCGGGTGTAATGGTACGCAACTCTGTATTACTCATTGATTTCATTAATATTCGTTTGAACGAAGGCGTGCCGCTGCAGCAAGCCATCATAGAGGCTGGTGCTGTTCGTACAACGCCAATATTACTAACAGCGGGTGCTGTTGTACTTGGTGCTGTAGTTATACTTTTTGATCCCATTTTTCAGGGCCTAGCTATTTCATTAATGGGCGGTACCATTACTTCTACATTTTTAACCCTATTGGTGGTTCCACTTATTTACTGGCGCATGATGCGTAATAAAAAAGCTTAAAACAAAAAATCATGAAACTATTTATCATCACTTGCATTAAAGAGCATCAAAAAGCAGCTGCAGAAATATTACAGCAAGCAGGCATTGGAGTATTTAGTGCAGCGCCAATATCAGGCTTTAAATCAGATACCTCAACCGATTTATTAGATAGCTGGTATGCGTCAGGCAATGCATCGTTCGATGCTGTGGTGTTGTTTGCATTCACTCCTTTTGAACAAGCAAATAAAGCCTTCACATTGGTAGAAGCTTATAACAGCAACAGCGAGGGTAATTTCCCGTTGAGAGCCTTTATTCTAAATGTTGAGCAAACCAATTATACTATTTAAAAATGAATATATGAGAGAAAGAATCGTTAGAGCTGTTGCAGGCAGCCTGGTACTTACAAGTGTAACACTTGCTTATTGGGTACACATCAACTGGTTATGGTTAGGTGCATTTGTAGGGTTAAACTTGCTACAATCTTCATTCACCAAATTTTGCCCATTAGAAAATATTTTAACCTATTTTGGTGTGAAGGGTAGTTGTAATACCGATGTGTCTGCATAGCAATATCTATTCATAAATTTAAGCAGGGCAGCTGTTAGCTGCCCTTTTTTATACCATACCTTACGGTAAATGATGAAAACAAAGGTTATACCTTACCTCAAAATAGTAAGAAGAAAAAGCACTACGCCAATGCAGATAGCACCATACAATGGAGCCAAAAAACACAACATACATTAACATTGTGGAGCCAGCAACGAAAGCAATAATACCAATATTCAGATACTATCAAATAGTCCATTGTTAGTACCTGGTAGTTGTACCTTACAACTTGCCAATGCAACTACTGTAATTGTTGATAGGAAAGCTGCTCTTTACCACAGTGGTGCAGGCAGTAATAAACCTTATTTTGTTGGTAGCCATGTTGCTACAAAATTTCAAGGATAATACTTAGCGCAATACCATTTGCCTATCGGCATCCAATCGAATTAAAATAAATATCAATACTGTAAATGTTAGCAAGCTACTACCACCGTAGCTAATAAGCGGTAGCGGTATTCCAATAATAGGGAACAAACCAATAGTCATACACACATTTACAGCAATGTGAAAAAATAAAATACTCGCCACTGAATAAGCATATACCCTACTAAAAGTACTACGCTGCCGCTCGGCCATAGTAATAATGCGAAACAGCAACAGTAAGTATAGTAATAAAAACACCACACAGCCAACAAAACCAAATGCTTCACCTAAACTGGTAAAAATAAAATCGGTATGTTGCTCGGGCACATACTTACCACGCGTTTGTGTACCTTTTAAAAACCCCCTGCCCAACATACCACCAGAACCAATGGCAATCTTACTTTGGCGTACGTTGTAATCATCGGGCTTCTTAACTGGCTTATTATTTTCTGCTGCAAGCTTACTGTGAATGTTTTTAGAGCAATCGTAATCTCTACCAACAGCACTGTATATCCGCTGACTTTGGTAACACTTGAAAACGTTATCGAAAATGTACGGCACTGCAAAACGCTGTATACCCACACAAAAAGCCCAAATACCAATAATAACCAATAAACCCATTTTGTTACGCTTTATCTGCCTACGCAACAAGTAAATAGTTAATACAGCTATACCTGTTAATATGCCTGCCAATAAGTTAGGTTCTAATAATAGCGTTGCAACCACTAAAACCGCAAACGAAATACCTATTATGAGAATAAAAGGTGGCAACCCCTCACGATACATTACAATAAAAAAACTAAAATATACCAATGCCAAACCCGTTTCACTTTGTGCAATTGATAACACAGCCGGAAGCATGGCAATACCTGCTGCAATCAACTGATTTTTAAGTATCGAAAAATCAGTTTCCTGCATACTTAAAAATTTGGCAATTGCTAACGAGGTGAAAATTTTGCATAATTCTGCCGGTTGCAGGTTAAAGCCACCGCCGAGTGGTATCCAACTTTTACTACCATTAATATCTTTACCAATTACAAAAGTGGCCAGCATCAGTAAAATACCCGCTGCATAACTAAGGTTTGCAAATGCCGTGAATAGCTTGCTATCGCTTAAAAGAATAAACAATGCCACAACAGCACAAACCCCTGCAAAAATGAGTTGCTTACCATAGTTGGTTTTACCTCCAATAAAACCACTCACCCAATCGGTTCCCGAACGATACTCAACCATAAAAATGCAGAGTATGCCAATGCTTACCAATATAGCATAGAGCAACATGATGAGCATATCAGGTTTTTGGGTACCACGTACCGTTGTATGATAATAGTTGCTTGCTTTCATATAAGGTTTAGGTAGGGTTCGAAATACGCTGTGTACTGCGTTTGTTGTTACTACCTTGCGGTAAAATTGCCGGATTATTTTGGCTGCGTGTTTTATTACTATCTGCTGGTGTACGTGAGGGCATGCGGGCACTATCGGCTGGCATTTCGGTGCGACCTTTAAAAGTACTGCGCACTTCTACTTCGGGTTGTTCTTCAATATCAAGTGTGTCTTGAGCCTCCTGTTGTTTTTGTTTGATGAGTTTAATGCTGTCACGCACACGTTTAATACTATCCATTTGTGCCATTTCTTTACGCATACGAGCCGGTATCAAATTCATTTTTGTAAGTCTATCTTCTAGCGGTTTTCTATCGGCAGCTATACTATCTTTCAAATACTGCTCAATCAATAAACTGGCAATAGGTGCAGCACTGGTAGCACCATAACCGGCATTTTCACACATTACAGCAATGGCAATTTTAGGATTATCTCTCGGTGCAAATGCACCAAAGAAAGCATGGTCTTTTTGCTTTTCACCTTTGTATGTATTTTCAACAGTACCCGTTTTACCACAAACCACAATACCCGGCACTTTGGCATAGTAACCTGTACCAAATTCCATTGTTCCCTGCATACCATCGTGTACGGCTTCAAAAATACTATCAGGCACGGGCAGTGTATAGTTACGCACTTTAAAAGGTTTGAGTAACCCGTAAGTATCGCCACCTTCAATACTATCTACTAAGTGTGGTGTATAATACCAACCCTTATTGGCAATCACAGCCATCATATTTGCTAATTGGGTTAAAGTGGTACTCACTTCACCCTGACCAATAGAGTTACTGATAATGTTACAACTCTGCCAACGAGTTCCAAATATTTTCTGGTAATACTTCGCCGATGGTATGATACCCCTCTTTTCAGAGGGTATATCTACCCCTAACTTATGACCTAAGCCAAAACTAGCCGCATATTGGTTAAACCTTCCCAACGCACTATCTCGCGATGGATACGCTGCATTATCAATACTTTTTCTAAAAGCTACAGCAAAGTAACTGTTACAACTATGCGAAATGGCTGGTCGTAAAGTGAACGTTCCTGCAGCATGACAACCCATTCTACGGCCACAACCATAATAAGCACCACTACAACTAACAACGGTTCTATCACTCATTACACCTTCTGCCAGACTTACAATACCTACAAAGGTTTTGAAAGTACTACCCGGACTATAATAACCATTCACAGTTCGGTTCAACAATGGCTTTCGAGGATCGGTAAATAGCTCACTAAAATGCTTCCGCCTATCTGGGCCAGTTAAGTAGTTGGGGTCGTAGGTGGGCGCACTCACCATACATAAAATACCACCTGTTTTAGGGTCAATGGCTACAATACTACCCACCTTATTCGTCATCAGTTTTTCACCCAATGCCTGCAACTTCACATCTAAACTTAAATAAATATTTTTACCAGCAATGGCAGCTGTATCATAAGCACCATTCTCGTAACTGCCTTGAATTCGAGCTTTATTATCTCGAATAAAGCGTTGCACACCACGCTGCCCCATTAACACCTTCTCGTAACTACGTTCTAAGCCAGTCATACCGGCATAATCGCCCATTTCATAACCTTCTGAAGCATGTTTTTTCAAAAAGTTGGTATCAACTTCACCAATATAACCCAATACGTTAGCTGCAACCCCAAAAGGATATGTTCTAACAGGGCGTTCAGCCAATACAAAACCCGGAAACTTGTACATGTTCTCGTTAAGCTTGGCATACAATTCGGGGCGTAGCAAAGGCACAAAAACACTCGGGCGATAACGGCCATTTTTAATAATAGCAGTCACCACACGTTTATGAAATTCGGCTGTATCAATATTTAAAATACGGCATAGTGCAGTGGTATCAACCCCCTTAATATCGTTGGGCGTAAACACTAAATCGAACATAATAGTGTTTTCTAAAATGGCCTGCTTCTTACGATCGAAAATGATACCCCTATCGGGGTATACCGTTTTACGATAAATGGCATTACTCTCGGCCTGCAAGCGATACTTAGCACTAAATAATTGCAGGTTTAATAACTGAAGAATAATTACCACAAATACCGAAGCAAAAACTATTAGTATAACCCTGCTTCGCTGGCTGTTGTACGTACTCATAAATATTGCTGTAACTGCATTAATGCAAGTACAGAATTATTTGCAAAGTTGTACCGTAGCAAGGGTTGTACCTACTGCGTGGATAACATTTTTTTTCAATTTTAACCTTTGCCACCAATGTGTATAAGCAAGCATTTTGAAGCATGAACTATTGCAACACTATGATACTTTGGTATCCCGCCATTCGCTTTTACGCCGCCACATAACCAACACACAAAGCTTCAGCGGGGTAACCGCTACTGTCGGGGCTAGGCCAAGCTTAGGTACTACTGTGTAGCAATATTTACCGTAAGGTATTGTTAGTTTTCATGAGAACAGCCTGTAGAAACAGGCCGTTGCTTTGTATTTCACAATACAAACCAGGAAGTTAAAAGCTGTTATTTAAAAGCTGTTATCAAGGCGTTTTTGGAACAAGTTTATAATCACCAGCATCAATTGGTACGCCTCTTTTTTTCTTAGGTGGCAGTGTATCAATCAGGTTTTTTTTGGGTGCTGCTGTGGGCACATCAAAATTGGTAGTAGGTGGTACAATAATAGTAGTTGGCTTACTAGCGCTATCTGGCACCGGTGCTACGGGTTGGGTACTTACAGGTATATCGGGAAGCAAACCGCTACTATCGGGTACTGCGGGCTGCATCTTGGGTGGTTGTACTTGCTTGTTGTTATTATTTTCTAGCGGTATGCTGTTGTTACGTTGATTAGGGGTGATGAGTGGTGCTACCGTACGTGGTGTTGGTTGATGTGCAGGTATGTTGTTGGGTTGAGGTTGATTTCTGTGGTAAAAAAATACGGTTACTACAATCACAATAAAAGCACCTAATGGCCCGGTAATATGCCAGTGGCGTAGTAGGCCATTGCCACTGCTCGATCCGCCGGTGTTGGGCGTTTCGGGCATGTCGGCATCTAAGCCGGCTTTAATGCGGCCCCATATAGCATCTTCAAGGTTGGGCAATGGCAGGTGGTTGGCCAATTGCTCACCTATCTGTTGTTCGTATGGTGTTAATGCATTCATGAATGTTGTTGAAGTTGTTGTTGCAATTGCTTACGTGCTTCGCTTAAATGCCACTTGCTTGTGCCTTCGCTAATACCTAGCTTTTCGGCAATTTCGCGGTGGTTAAAGCCATCTACCGCATATAGTACAAATACGGCGTGGGTGGCAGGTGGCAGTTGCTGAATCATCGTCATTATTTCGCCTGCGTTCATGCGTTCGATAGCTTTGTTATCAATGGCTGGCTCCGGTACGGTTGCCAACTCAAATGCTTCAAAGGCAGAACGACCTTTAATATGATCGAGTGCTTCATTGATTACTATGCGCTGTATCCAAGCATATAAGCTGCCTTTATTACTATCGTAATTACGAATGCTTTTAAATACTTTAATAAAAGCGGCACTCATAATATCGGCGGCATCGGCTTCATCTCTTGAATAGCGCATGGCAATATTCATAGCAAACCCATAGAAATGCCTATACAGTTGCTCTTGTGCCTTGCGTTGGTTGGCACAACAGCCTTGTATCCACTGCTGTATTTGGGCTTCCTGGTGTTGCATATAAAATTCAAAGTAGTGTGTGTTGGGGTAGCATTTACCGTAAGGTACTACTATTCAACTTCATCGTGTACGCGGCGTAGCATTAATGCCGAAGCCATAGCTGCAAGTAATAGTTGGGTGTCTTCATCTACATCGTTATAAATCCAAATATTTCTATCGAGGTAATCAATAATGGCTACTACACCACCATCCATGCGAAGTTCGTAGCCCGATAGCATCTGTACTGGCAACTTGCCTTGCTTGCCGTTTTTGAGTGTCATTTCTTTCACACGTACAGGGTGTATGGTAACGCTATCGGTACAATTAGTGGCAAAGCCATTTTCTTCTACATAAGGCAAATCAAAAATGCGGCGTGCAGTATCTTTTTTGGCATCGAACACGTTGGTAAGTATCATTTGCCAAGGTGTTTCTTTGCCTCCTTTTAAAGGCAATAACACCGCCGAAAAAGTGTACTGATAGTTTTTTGTGGTTGTACTAGTACCTAGTATGGGCAGGTTATAATTAGCTACGGTTTGTTCGGAAATTTTCTTTTCTATAGCATAGATTTCTACGGCTTTATTACCGTTTTCAAGGGTGTATTGAAACTTATCTTTTTGATTACTGGTAAGGTTTTGGCGGTTCACACCGTACAGGCGCAGCAACCTATCTTCTACTGTTACTTGCGTATTTCTATCGGTATGGGAGGTGGTGGTGTTCCAACCACGTTTAACAGTAGAACTTTGGTATTTTCCAAAGCTAATTTGTTGCTTTATCATCCAACCGTTTAAGCCTTTCACGTGCATTTGCGTAGCATTGGCACTAAATTTATCGGGTACATTTAGCTTAATGGGTGTACAAGCTTGTGCAGTACACAACAAGCCTAATAGGTAAGTGAAAAATCGATTTCGCGGTTGCATAAGTGTAATGGGTTTAAGGATAAAGATTACGTCGTACGGTTAAAATTACAGCGGCACTAGCTATTAAGTGTTGCCAATTGGCAGGCAATTGCTCATCTATCCAAAACTTGCGTTCTTGCTCTTTCACACTCATAGCTGCAATGTACTTGTTGTTATAGCGGAAGGCGTATACCAGTTCTACTGTAGCCAGCAAATCTTGGATATCGTTGCCCTGTTTCATTCTAAGCAGTAAGGGTTGCATTATTACTTCAATGGTAGTACTATCTTTTCTAAGCAGGCCGCGGGTATCTTCTTCTTTGGTTCCGTGGAGGTTATTAAACACGGCCTGCCAAACTTGAGTTGTATCGCTATGCAGCATAATGCGAGCTTCTAAGATATCGGTATTGTTCGCACCCATAAAACTGCTATCGAAAGGTTTCCAAATAGTATAGGTTTCGTTTTTGAGCATAAAAGCTCTTGTTTCTACACTTGCGATATCATTTTTATTGTGCAATAGCGAAAAGCGAAATACATCTTTAGCGCTTAGCCTTTCTTTTCTGTAAAAGGGAACACCATCTACTTGGGCCATGCCATTGAGCAGATTGGGTGTGCCAAAAGCAAAGAGTGAGCCAATGGTTCTGCGAATGCCTTCAGTTTTATATGCTCCAAACTGCAAGTTGAACGATAACGGATGCGTGCGGCCTTTTACCCGATAAGGTGTTAAATGGTTTTGCTGTGCCTGTGCACCCAATACCATGAATGAGGCGATAAAAACAATGATGCAACGCATAACGGTGAGTTTGTATATTCAAAATTACCATTTACCGCAAGGTGCCTTACGGCAAATGGTATGTAAGGTGCTTAGGGTTGAGGAATAAATTTCCAAGTAGTATAAATACCGGGGGCTGCAATGAGCTTGTATGAAAAACTATTGGCCGTAACGGTTACATCGTGCACTGTTACAGACATGTTGGCAATAGGCCAGCTAATCTTGAGTTGGGTATCGTTGTTAAGTAATTCCCACTGACCATCGTTGCCTTCGTTGCCAAACTCATCGCGCCATACCATGCTACCATCGTTTTTGTACTGGTTGCGTACAAGGCTAAAATCGTCGGTATTGTTGGCTGCACCTCTTTTATAAAGTGTAACACTGGTGCCGTTTTGGGTTTCTTTCACTTCATCTACAATCCACACTTTCGCTGTAAGCAACTGCTTTTTAGATGGTGTTGGCGTGGTAACAGCAGGTAGTTCTTTTTGGCAGCTTGTAAGGCTAATGATACTTGTAGCTACAGCTACGATAAGTTTTGTAAGTTTCATCATTTTAAGTTTTGAGGTTAGGGTTGAAATGTTGTTGTTTGATAGTAATACCCCCTACACACTCAAAACGGTTGGGTAAGCCTACAAAAAAAGCGGTGCTTTAACAAAGCTTTTGCATTTGCCGTAAGGCATACCACTAAAAAGAATGGTGCAGCTTTCTTCGAAAGCCGCACCATTACTAGGTTATAAGCACCTTACGGTAAATGTTATTCTGCCAAATGAATATCGAAATTAACCAACTGTACAAACTCATTAATACGAGCATGAATATCGGCCGCATTGATTTCGCGAAGGCGTGCAGTACCAAATTTTTCTACGCAATAGCTTGCCATGGCACTACCTACAATAATGGCAGTTTTCATGTTATCGAAGCTAATATCTTTTGTACGTGCAATATGACCGATAAAGCCACCTGCAAAGGTATCGCCAGCGCCAGTAGGGTCGAATACCTCTTCTAATGGCAATGCAGCAGCATGAAACACTTGATTCTTATGAAACAATAAAGCTCCATGCTCTCCTTTTTTAATAATAAGGTATTTAGGCCCCATTTTCATAATAGCTTGGGCTGCTTTTACTAAAGAATACTGACCACTTAACTGGCGAGCTTCGCTATCGTTCACCAACAGCACATCTACTCTTGCAATTACTTGAAGCAATTCTTCCATGGCTACTTCCATCCAAAAGTTCATGGTATCCATTACTATGAGCTTCGGACGGTTTTTCAACTGCTCAATAACACTTAGCTGAACCGCAGGTACCAAGTTGCCCAACATTAAAAACTCGCAATCTTGATAACTTTCTGGCACAACTGGTTGAAAATTAGCCAATACATTAAGTTGTGTATCAAGTGTATCGCGGGTATTCATATCCATGTGGTAACGGCCCGACCAAAAGAAGGTTTTTTCGTCGTGCTTAATTTGTACACCTTCTAAATTAACGCCACGTGCAGTTAGCGCATCTAATTCGGCTTGCGGAAAATCGCCACCAACCACTGAAATTTGTTTAACCGGAGTAAAGTTGCTAGCGCACCAGGCTATGTATGTGCCTGCACCACCAATAATTTTATCGCTTTTTCCAAAGGGCGTTTCAATAGCGTCGAAGGCCATTGATCCGCAAACAACTAAAGACATGTAGATGAGTTTGTTTACGGGCTGCGAAATTAGGGTATCGGCAGCAGTATTATTGCAAGCGTTGCCGATTTACCGTTTTTTAATTGTTCTATTGCTGCTGTGTGTTAGTACATTTACCATAAGGTTGTACTAATTACTGTTAGTTAATTACATTCGCAGTATGGCTAGAATAAAAGCAGACAACGATTTAAGCAGAAAAGAAATTATTACACAAGCCGCTGCCGCCCTTTTTCAAGAGAAGGGTTTTAAAGCTGCAAGCATGCGTGACCTTGCCGATAAAGTGGGTGTTGAAGCAGCAAGCTTATATAACCACATTAAAAGCAAATCAGAACTGCTTCACAATATTTGTGTGAATGTGGCGAATAATTTCTGGAACCATATTCATGCAGTTGAAACCCACCAGGGCAATGCTATTGAAAAAATTGAAATGCTCTTACGTTTTCATATTCGTGAAATGGTAAGCAACTATCAAGAGGTGTATGTAAGCGACCGTGAGTGGAAGCACTTAACAGAGCCTTACCTTAGTAATTTTCATACGCAGCGCCGTGAGTATCGCAAAAAAATTGCCGCACTTATTGAAGCAGGTATTAAAAGTGGTGAAATTCGCCCTATTGATGCACCAACCGCTGTACTTATTATGCTGCATGCAGTAAGTGGTATTGATAGCTGGCACAGGAGTAAGCAAAAAATTAGTGCCGAAGCACTAGAAGAAAATATGGTAACCATTATGATTAATGGCTTACGCAAATAGCTTTTTTTGTTGTATACATTTAGTCCCACTAGTTAACTCGGGTTTGAGTTACTTACAAGTATATGTCTGTTCAATTTTATCCAGCCAAAGTAATTGGCAAGCAGCAAATTACGGCCGACGCTGTTGTAATTACACTTGCTGTTGATGAAGCGCATCAAGCTCTTTTTGCATTCAAAGCCGGACAGTATCTTACCTTCAAAGCCATTATCAACGGCTGTGAAGTGCGTCGTAGCTATAGCATTTGTAGTACTCCGCAAAGTGGCTTATTACAAGTAGGCGTTAAAAAAGTGCCCGAAGGTATTTTTAGTACTTACGTAAATGAAGTACTAGAAGTAGGTAACACGCTAGAAATAATGCCACCAATGGGTAAGTTCACTTACACACCCGCTGCTAATGATTACCAGCATTATATTGGCTTTGCAGCAGGTAGCGGTATAACACCTATACTCAGCATTATTGGAACGGTGTTAGAAGCAACGCCGAAAGCTAGCTTCACGTTGGTATATGGCAATAAAAACCGCCACAGTATTATGTTCAAAGAAGCTTTAGAAGCTTTAAAGAACAAGTACATGCAGCGCTTCACGATCATACATATTTTGAGTAGAGAGATAACGGATGCAACTATTAACCATGGTCGTATCGATGCTGCAAAATGCGAACAACTATTTAACACCGTACTTACCGCACCTGCCGCCGCCTATTACCTGTGTGGACCAGAAAATATGATTCTTGATATCACTGCCTACTTAGAACAACGTGGCATTAACAAAAATCAGATTCACTTCGAACTCTTTACATCGGCAGCAAGTCAAAAGCGGCAGCAACAACAAACTACAGCCACCAGCGATGGCCCTTTAAGCGAGGTAACTGTAATGCAAGATGGTAGAACATTTACATTCAGTCTTGCACAAAACACTAATACCATTTTAGACGCAGCACTAGCACAAGGGGCAGATTTACCATTTGCCTGTAAAGGCGGTGTTTGCTGCACTTGCAAGGCCAAATTAATCTCAGGAAACGTAACGATGGAGGTGAATTATGGACTTGAACCCGACGAAGTAGCAGCAGGTTATATCCTCACTTGCCAAGCACACCCTACTACTGCAACCGTAGTGGTAGATTACGATGTTTAACGCATTAACAACAAACATGCAACCATTCAAAGCAATACAACATTTATTTTTCATAGGTGTGGCAGGCACCGGTATGAGTGCTTTAGCACAATTTTGTGCAGGCCTTGGCAAGCAGGTAAGTGGCAGCGACCGCTATTTTAGTACCGATGCAGCCAACGATACGCAACAAAAACTGGTACAAGCTGGCATAGCGTGTTTTCAGCAAGATGGCTCCGGCATCAATACTAGTATTGATTGTGTTGTTATCAGTACTGCTGTTGAGGCAAGCAACCCAGAGTTGCAAAAAGCACAGGCACTTGGTATTCCGATATTAAAACGTAGCGAGCTGCTTACCCTTATTAGTAACACCAAAAAAACAATTGCTGTAGGTGGCACCAGTGGCAAAAGCACTACCTCCGCCATGATTTTTCAGATACTTGAACACGCTGGCTTAGCACCAAGTATTATCAGTGGTGCGGGTTTGGTACGCTTACAACAACAAGGCCTTATTGGTAACGCTTGGGTTGGCAAAGGCGAATGGCTTGTTATAGAAGCCGATGAAAGCGATGGCAGCATTGTGAATTATCAACCAGAAATTGGCCTGCTACTTAATCTCGATAAAGATCACAAAGAAATTAGCGAACTACAACAACTATTCGCCACCTTCAAAAGCAATAGTAGATACTTTACAGTAAATGCATCGCATCCGCTAGCAGCACCCTACAGTAGCGATAATACTTTTGATTTTAGCAGTACCGATGCACCTGCAGGCTTTAAAGCCGAGCATTTCATACAACAAGGTTTATCATGCAGTTTTACTATTAACGGAGTGCCCTTCAGCATGCACAGTATTGGTAAGCATAATATGGAAAATGCCTTAGCTGCTACCACCATTGCTGCTCGTTGTGGTGTGGCTATCGCTACCAGTGCCGAGGCTTTGAAAAATTATGAAGGTATTTACAGACGTAATCAGGTACTCGGACAAAAAAACAATATTTGGGTAATCGACGATTATGCACACAACCCTGCCAAAGTAGCAGCTGCCATTACCGGCGTACAACCCTTAACCGAAAAAGTGGTAGCATGGTTTCAGCCCCACGGATACGGCCCAACGCGATTTTTACGTAACGATTTTGTGCATGAAATTGCTTCTGTATTACGCCCACAAGATGAAATATGGATGAGTGAAATTTTTTATGCCGGTGGCACTGCCGTGAAAGATATTAGTGCAGAAGATCTCATTAACGATTTAAAGGAAAAGGGCTGTAATGCTTATTTCGTAGCCAATAGAAATGAGCTTACCGCCGCACTACAACCGCATTTACCGCAAGGTGCTGTGCTCTTATTAATGGGTGCCCGCGACCCTAGTTTAGATGCATTTGCAAAGGCAGTTTTTGAAGCATTATAGAATTGCTAAGATTTTTGATTACTTTGTGGGATAAATGTGTCAGTTATGATTCAGGTTCAACCGCAAGAAAAATGGGTAGAACTTAAGCCTAGAGGTGTTCGGTTACGAAAGCGTTACGCTTTGTCGTCGCACGGCAGGCTTATCAGTTTTACAAATGAACTTACAGATGGCCAACAGATTGGCAAAGGAAACCGATGGAGTTACACCGACGCTCAGGGCAACTTAAAACGCTTGAATGTTGCGCAATTAGTTGCTAAGCATTTTTTACCGCCGCCGCCGAGTAAGAAACATACATTTGTATTGCATAAAGATGGTAGCGGTGCTAATAACCATATAGATAATTTGGCTTGGGCCACCTACGAAGAAATGCGGGCTCACATCGGCAGAACCAGTAATCGCAAGCCTCACGGTAAATTTGTAAAACTTCAGGGTGAGGTTTTTAAACCGGTACAAATTGAGTATCAAATTCCTACACGCTTGCAATATGCCATTAGTAATTATGGCCGATTAATTAGCTTTATAAGCGATATTAACGATGGCACACTACTTAGAGGTAGTAAGCATCAACTCGGATATCGCATTTGGCGCTTTAGAGATGCTGATGGTATTAGTAGAGGTTACTTATTACATCGTTTGGTAGCCGATGCATTTTTGAAAAAACCCTCTAAAGATGCCAATTTTGTAATACATCTCGATCATAATAAAGAAAATAACAGCGCTACCAACCTTCGTTGGGTTACACAAGAAGAGCTTACCGCCCACGCCGCCACAAGTGATGCTGTTCAAAAAACCAGAGAAAAAAGACGCACAGGAGGTATACAAACACATGCTTCAAAGCTTACAGTAACCAAAGCCATGTTACTAAAGCGTATTCTCAACGACCCGAACCGTACCACACGTTACAAGAACTTGGCCACACGTTTTGGCGTATCTGAAATGCAACTTCATCGTATTAAAACAGGTGAAAATTGGGGTTGGCTCAACACCGGTAGTTAACAGTTTTTTAGCAGCTTGTACATACCACAACAAGCTATTTGATAGTTATTAAGGTATTAGTGCTATATGCATCAGTACCTTAATTTTTTGCTTATGCCAAAGCTATACACTTCTTCATGCTTTAATTAAAATGTGTATGTGTAAGAGCAATACAGGTATTTTACTATTAGCTTTGGTATTTGCCGTAAGGCCCATACAAGCACAAACCAATACGAACTTGTACGAAGTTTGGGCACAAGCGGGCACTTTAATATATCAGGGAGATCTTACTAGTAATCCACTCGGCAATTTTAGGCAGTTACAACCCGCATGGAGCGTTGGAATAAGCCGACAAATACACACAAATTATGCCCTGAGGGCTATGATAACCAAGGGTAGCCTTGCGGCAAATGAAGCACTGGAGAAGTCGCCACAATGGCGGCAGTATAGAGGATTATCATTTAATAACCATCTTACCAGCATAGCACTCAATGTAGTATACACACCCGGCGGTACGAACCCCTACTTCAATGCATCTCGCTGGAAACCCTATTTCTCAGGCGGTATCGCTATGACGCATCAACGGGTAACACGTCAATGGAATGCCATCAACTACAGCTACATATCACCTCGAGATCCGGGTGTAGTTGGGTTAGGCACAGATACCACACATACGCCTGTTACTTGGCAGTGCTCATTGCCTATAAGTGTTGGTGTACGCTATCAACTATCGGAACGTATGGCACTAAATGCAGAACTCATGTATCATATCGGCTTTACAGACTATACCGATGGCTTTAGTTATGCCGGCAACCCAAAACGGAACGATAATTTTTATGGCATTCATACCGGCATGGTTGTTAATTTAGGTAAGAATAGATATGCGTGCCCGAGTTTTCGTTCAACAAAATACAGAAAACAATAAGTTGAGTGAACCCTCGAAAGCTAACATTTGTTAGGGTGGTATTATTGAATTATTTTTACCGCTCAAAGTGTAGTTATGGAACAAATGTTAAGCCCCGAAGCCCAACATTTTCAAGATAAAATAGATAAAGAAATTAAAATTGAACCGAAAGATTGGATGCCGGAAAAATACCGCCATACACTCATTCGCCAAATTAGTCAGCACGCCCACAGCGAAATCATTGGTATGCTACCAGAGGGCAACTGGATAACCCGTGCCCCATCGCTCAAGCGTAAAGCTATATTGCTAGCCAAAGTGCAAGATGAAGCCGGCCACGGCTTGTACCTTTATGCTGCTGCCGAAACACTGGGCATCAGCCGCGATGAAATGTACCATCAACTACATACCGGAAAGGCTAAATACAGCTCTATTTTCAATTACCCAACACTTACTTGGGCCGACATAGGTGTGGTTGGCTGGTTGGTAGATGGTGCAGCTATCATGAACCAAGTACCACTTTGCCGAACCAGTTATGGCCCTTATGCACGTGCTATGGTTCGCATTTGTAAAGAAGAAAGCTTTCACCAACGCCAAGGTTTTGATAGCCTATTGGTATTAAGTAAAGGAACTCCCAGCCAACGCCGCATGTTACAAGATGCCATTAACCGTTGGTGGTGGCCCAGTTTAATGATGTTTGGCCCAACCGACGATGCAAGTCCGAACACAGTTCAAAGCATGCAATGGAAAATCAAACGCTTTACGAACGATGAATTACGCCAGAAATTTGTAGACGTATGTGCCGAGCAAGTGAAGCTATTAGGCTGTACCCTACCCGACCCTGATTTAAAATGGAATGCCGAGCGTGGCCATTACGATTTTGGTGCTATTAACTGGCAAGAATTCTGGAATGTAGTAAGCGGCAATGGTCCATGCAATAAAGAACGCCTCGCAGCACGCCGTAAAGCTTGGGACAACGGCGCTTGGGTTCGCGAAGCTGCTAGTGCTTATGCAGCTAAACAACAAGCTAAAAAAGCTACAGCGGCAGCATAAAACAAACAACACATGAACACAACCATTCGCATTCTCCGATATGGCGATTACGATGCTATGCAAAAAGCCGGCGGCAACATACCCGCTACTAACATTAGCAACCACCCTACGCCTACAGCACCTGAATGGCCCTTATGGGAAGTATTCGTTAGAAGCAAGCAAGGCCTAGATCATAAGCATGTAGGCAGCCTTCATGCAGCCGATGCGGCTATGGCTATTGAAAATGCAAGAGATGTATACACACGCCGCCAAGAGGGTGTTAGCATTTGGGTAGTAGAAAGCAAGCACATACATGCCAGCAACCCCGATGAAGCCGACAGCTTTTACGAACCAGCAAGCGATAAAGTATATCGCCACCCTACTTTTTACGACCTTCCAGAAGCTATCAAGCACATGTAATGGTTACAACTATCTGCTTTTAAACTTTCATTGAACCACTTGTATATGAGCTATCAACCCACCGTTCCTCAATTAATACACCTAGCCGATAATGCACTGATTTTAGGCCATCGGCTCAGTGAGTGGTGTGGTCACGGCCCTGCATTAGAACAAGATATTGCACTTAGCAATATTGCACTCGATTATGTGGGTGCAGCCCGTAATTGGTATCAATTAGCGGCCAATCAAATCAATAGCTTACAAGATAAAACTGCATTCCCACTCAATGCACAAGGCGAAGCAACAGAAGATACTTTAGCTTACTTACGCGATGCATTTGATTTCAAAAACTTTTTACTGCTAGAGTTACCCAATGGCGATTGGGCTGTAACTACCCTACGCTTGTTGCTATCGGCAAGCTACCAACAACTTTTATTACAACAACTTAGCACCAACGAAAATGCCGATGTTGCCGCAATTGCAGCCAAAACCCTGAAAGAAGTTACATATCATGTACGTTGGAGCGAAGATTGGGTAAAACGACTTGGCGATGGTACCGAAGAAAGCCACCAGCGTTTGCAGGCAGCCTACCACGAGCTTTGGCCTTACATTGGTGAGTTTTGGGAAAACAAACTGGATTTACCCATCAATATCACTAGTATGCAAGCACAATGGTTAGCCAAAATCAATCAGGTGTTTGAGGCATCACATTTACCGCAAGGTGTGCTACCAACATGGCATCAAACAGGCGGAACCGAAGGCATCCATACCGAACATTTAGGCTATATTCTAGCTGAAATGCAATTTTTACAACGAGCCTACCCGAATGCCGAATGGTAACAAATAATACTATCACAGAAGCATACGTTTGGGAATTATTAGCCCAAGTGAACGACCCGGAGGTACCCGTACTTTCAGTGCTCGACCTTGGCATTGTTCGAGCAGTAACCGTTAGCCTTACGGCAAATGAAAACGCACCCCAAGTTACCGTAACCATTACACCCACTTATACCGGCTGCCCCGCTACCGATTTAATAGCCATGAATATTCGACTAAGATTACTGCAAGCCGGTATCCAAAAAGTAAATATTCAAACAGTATTATCGCCTGCCTGGACAACAGATTGGATAACACCCGAAGGCGCAGCCAAGCTAAAAGCCTATGGCATTGCACCCCCCGTAGGCAAAAGCTTAGATAATACTTACTTAGAAGATATTACCGTACCATGCCCCCGCTGTGGCAGTAATGATACACAATTACTATCTGCTTTTGGCAGTACAGCCTGCAAAGCACTGTATCAATGTAGTAATTGTAAAGAACCGTTCGACTATTTCAAATGTCATTAATACTCACGGCTTACCTTTGCCCACCATTAAGATTTTTGTATGAGCACAGCACATTTGAGCGAACAAGAGCAAATTCGCCGCGATAAGCGTAACGAACTCGAAAAAATAGGTATCGATCCGTATCCTGCGGCATTGTATCCGGTAAGCCATTATTCGGCCGATATAAAAGCAAAATTTTCAGAAGAACATAAAGAGGATTTTGCCAACGTATGCGTTGCTGGCCGTATTATGAGTATTAATGATAAAGGCAAAGTATGCTTTATCAAAATCCAAGACCAACAGGGCCTTATACAACTTTATATTCGTAGAGATGATATTTGTCCGGGCGACGATAAAACCCTGTTCGATGAAGTGGTAAAACGCCTCACCGACCTAGGCGATATTATTGGTGTAACAGGCTTTGTATTCACCACTCGTACAGGCGAGGTAAGCATTCATGCACAAAGCTTTACCATGCTTACCAAAAGCTTAAAGCCATTACCTGTAGTTAAAACCGATGCCGATGGCAATGTATACGATGCGGTAACAGATCCAGAGTTTCGCTACCGCCAGCGCTATGCCGATTTAATTATCAATCCGAATGTTCGTAACACTTTTACACAGCGAACTAAAATTATCAATACTATTCGCCAATTTTTAAATGAACAAGGTGCTTTAGAGGTAGATACACCAGTGCTGCAAGCCATCCCGGGTGGTGCAGCTGCCCGGCCATTTGTTACACATCATAACGCACTAGATGTACCGTTTTATTTGCGTATTGCGAACGAACTGTACCTCAAGCGTTTGATAGTAGGTGGTTTCGATTGGGTTTACGAATTCAGCCGCAACTTTCGTAACGAGGGAATGGATAGAACTCATAACCCAGAGTTCACTGTACTTGAATGGTACACCGCTTATAAAGATTACTTCTGGATGATGGAAGTAACCGAACAATTAATGGAACGTATTGCCATAGCACTACATGGTACAACCGATGTGCAAGTAGGCGATAAAACCATTAGCTTCAAGGCACCTTTTCGCAGGGTAAGCATATACGAGGCTATTCAAGAAAATACCGGAATAGATATCAGCGATAAAGATGAGGCAGGCCTACGTGAAGTATGCAAGCAGTTACATATAGAGGTGAACAATACTATGGGTAAAGGCAAATTAGTAGACGAAATTTTTGGTGCCACCAGCGAAGGCAGCTACATACAACCCACCTTTATCATCGACTACCCGATAGAAATGAGTCCGCTCACTAAAAAACACCGAAGTAAAGCCGGTTTGGTAGAGCGTTTTGAGTTGATGGTGAATGGCAAAGAAATTGCCAACGCTTACAGCGAATTAAACGACCCAATAGACCAACGTATACGCTTTGAAGAACAAGTACAGCTCATGGAACGTGGCGATGATGAGGCAATGTATATAGATTACGATTTTCTTCGTGCACTAGAGTATGGCATGCCTCCTACCAGTGGTATTGGTATCGGTATCGACCGATTGGTAATGCTTATGACCAACCAGCCCAGCATTCAAGATGTGTTATTATTCCCACAAATGCGACCTGAAAAGCAAGAAGGCTAAGTTGTAATTTGCTTTTATGCAGTTAGCGCTCCGCCAAAGGCGGAGTGCTACGCTTTTATGCCAATTACAAAAACTATTCTTGTTACGTATACATTTGCCGTAAAGCAATCATGTACATCATATGCACCCTTTATTAGCAGCACACTTACGTAAAAAAGCAACCTTTACCGAAGCCGAACTTGCTGCTATTGATGCAGTAGGCAAACCATTTTCACTCAAAAGAAAGGAACGATTACTAGAGCCGGGCAACATTTGTAGGTTCGAGGCCTTTATCACTAAAGGGGTATTACGAAGTTACACCACCGATGCCAAAGGCTCAGAACATACCAATCAGCTAGCTTTTGAAGACCACTGGGTAGGCGATTTATACAGCTCGGCTACCAATACGCCAAGTATCCTTTGCATAGAGGCAATTGAACCTTCCGATGGCATACTTTTTAACCGTGCCGATATGGAGCAACTGTATCAAACCATACCAGCCATGAACACCGTTATGCGTATCTTGCTGCAAAACGCTTACGTAGCCCTGCAGCGCAGGCATAATGCTACCCTCAGTATTAGCGCAGAAGAACGATATCTGCACCTTTTAAACAACCAGCCCAATATTATTCAACGTGTACCGTTGGTACACATTGCCAGCTATTTGGGTATTACACCAGAAAGCCTAAGCCGCATTCGCAGGCAGTTAAAACATGCTTAAACATGTTACCTTACGGCAAATGGTTAAACGTACAGCCATGTAGCTAGTCTTAACATTACACACAAGAACATTAATGACCGATAAAGAACTGTTGCAGGCCTTTGCACAACCGCACAGTCGCGAAAAAGCCTTCACGGCAATTATGCAGAAGTACCAAGAAAAAATGTACTGGCATATCCGCCGCATGGTAGTGAATCACGACGACGCTAACGATGTGCTACAAAACGCCTTTATTAAAGTATGGCGTGGTTTAGACAATTTCAGAGAAGATAGCCAGTTATACACTTGGCTCTATCGAATTGCCACTAACGAAACGCTTACTTTTTTAGAACGCGAAAAAAAGCACACACACGGCCAGTTTGATAGCGACGATGAAAGTCTTACCAACCGTGTGAAAGCACAAGAAGGCTTCGATGCACAACGCCTCGAATGGAAGTTGCAGTTGGCCATACAACAATTGCCCGAAAAACAACGCTTGGTGTTTAACCTGCGCTACTACGATGAAATGCCCTACGAAGAAATGAGCCGCGTTTTAGAAACATCGGAAGGTGCACTAAAAGCAAGCTACCACCACGCTGTGAAGAAAATTGAAAGCTTTATGCTGCAACATTAAACAACCCAATCATAATTGAGTCTTTTTATTGAGTTATGGAACCGAATCAAAACATATCAACTAACGAAATACAAGCGTTAAGCCCAACAGTAGCAGGCTTACCTCACGATATGCCCTACCAAGTGCCGCACGATTATTTCAATACCTTACCACAACGTACGCTGCTACAAGTAAGCTTGCAAGCAACACCAGAAGCCTACCAAATACCACCGGCCTATTTTGAACAACTGCCCAATAACATACTACAACAACTGCGAAAAGCAGCTGTAAAAGAAGAACTAGCCAGCATTTCACCCTTTTTGGCACAATTGCCCAATACAACACCACTGCAAGTACCAACGAATTACTTTGTGCAATTACAAGCCAAGACATCAGCATTAAACAGTGCTAGTCAAGGTAAGCTCATGAACATGCAACGCATCAGAACCTTATATATGGCAGCTGCAGCAGCCGTAGTAGCATCGTTGGTAACCATTGGCCTTCAATTGCAGCCCATGCATAGCCATCAGCAAGCCGCTCATACCTTATCTGATGATGAAATTGTATATTTTTTAGATGCACAAGGTTCGGTAGCTAATATTGCAGCCTCGGCTGTAGATGAATACAGCAGTAACAATGATAACTTTTTTGAACTTTTAACCGATGAAGAACTTGAGCAATACCTTACGGTAAATGGAAGTAGCGCAAGCAGTTCAAAAAAATCTTAAACCGTTTAAATTTCACTTAAACTATGTGTAAGCAACTCCTCAACATAATTTTTTTGTTAAGCCTATCCTACCTTTGTAATGCACAACCGCCACAGGGTGGTATGCCGCCGAGAGATTTTGCTAAAGTAGAAGCACTTAAAACAGCTTTTATTACCAATGAGCTCAATTTAACGGTAGACGAAGCACAGCGGTTTTGGCCTGTATACAACGCTTATCTGAAAGAACTAAAAGATACGCGGAAAGAAAAAATGAACGATGAGTTAGCCTTTGAAGAAGCTGCTCTCGCCATTAAAAAGAAATACCGACCAGAATTTAAAAAAATTTTGAACGATGAAGCTCGGGTGAACAATCTGTTTAGCCTCGAGCATAAGTTCAAAGATGCGTTACGAAAAGAAATGGAACGCCGAATGCAAATGCGTAATCAGCGCATGAACGGTGGCAATGGAAGAATGCAGCCACCACCCGCAGGAAGTTTTTAATATCATTTGCCTGCAAAGGCTTAAACTAGGTGTTTTTCATAGGTTAGCAACGGCCAGCTCTTTTTAGGGCAGGCCTATTTTTTTGGCTGGTAAGCCACCAAAGCTGCAACAATTAAAACCTTACGTGCAGTAACTGAATCTTACCGGCTACGCCGGTAACCGTTAACTCTTTTTGCTTTCCGCCATACTGAATAGTAATCGTTTGTGCTCCAACCGCAAGCGGCACTCGAACATAATCTACTTCGGCAGGTAATGATTGCCAATTACGTGTATCGGCCTTTTCCATCAAAAAATTAAATGCCTCTAGTATTTCGCCAGAAGTTTTATCTTTTTTCTTCAATTCTTGTTCAGCCAGTTTTTTTACTAATAACCTTGTTAACGAGGTAGAAAGTTCTGCGAGCAATCGCTGGCGTAACAAGGCCGGTGCAAGCTGATTAATATCTTGAGCTTTTTCTGGTGTGTACGTGGCTGCACCAATTTTTACCGTAAGGTTACTTACAGGCATTAACGACTGTTGCGGAAAGTATTTGGGCAAAGCCAAGCGAAATAAACTGATATCGCTTAACGATTTATTGGTAAGATCTACGCCAAAACCAACATCTATAGGTATGCGAAGGTTATGCATGTTATCCATGAAAAAGTACCCGCCACCATCTTTAATTAGGGTGAAGAAGTAGTTCTCTTGATCTTTTATGGGTGCTCGGCCACGTTCAATAAATACAATTGCTTCGCCGCCTTTGCTCTTCGGAATTTCAAGATAACGTACTTGTAGCTGCTTTTCTAGCCATTGGCGTTCGCTGTTAAAACCCATTTGTGCTGCGGTGTATAAAGCACTCTGTTGTAGCTGCTTTGGTATTGGTGTACCAAAATAAATGCCCTTGTCGGCTAAATATACTTCTGCTGCGTTTCGATAGGCGATGAAGGCATTGTTGATATCGCCAGACGCTTCATATAAAATGCCTTGTAGGTTCAGTGCAAAAGCATCTTGCTGATAGCGATTATTATTGCTATAGCGTTCTTTTTGACTGTTGTTGGCTAATGTAATGCGGCGTGCCTCAACCAACGCTGCTTCAATATCACCTAATTGCCAATAATTAAGTGCCTTATAATAATGCATCATAAAGCGTTCATAATCTTCTGCTTTATAATCGGCAAGCATAGGGTTACCCAACGTACTTATGGCTAGGTTAACACCCTTTTTATAACCTTCTTCAATTAATGCATCGGCTAGGTTAAAATAAAAATTACTACTATCGGGCTGGTTGGCTACATGATACAAATACCCTTTTTCAAAGAGTAGTAACAATTGGTTACGGCGAGTGTTAAGCAGTCTGTTCGACTTCAATAGCTGTTTCGCCTGCGAATAGTTACCTTTTTGTAACTGTTGGTAATATTGTTCCGTTTGTTGGCGATAACTGGCACACGATGTTACCATTAACATCGTGCAACAAGCTACACACCATTGGTAAAAACGCAACATTAGTAAGGGTTCTAAGGGTAAAGGAAATGGGTAAATGGGCCGTTAGCAACACCGCTCATTTACCCATGTAACTATTAGTGAAGGTTTAGTTTTTAACGTACTTAGCAATTTTTTTATCGCCAATCCAAACTACTTCATTGGTTTGCAAGTCGGTAAGTTCTAAGCTTACTTGATATTCAACCACTTTCTTCTTTTTAAATGCATCTACAATACTGGTAATGGTACCTTGTAGTATGTAATCGGCACCGGTTTCTAATCCGAATTTTTTCATGGTGCTTTGGCTAGCATTGGTTTGCTGATCAGCACGTTCGGCACGTAGCTCTTCACGCTTTTTACCACCTTGTACCAAGCCCACACGAGCCGTGTTAACAAAAGAACGTTCTAAATCTTTGGTAAAAGTTTCTGCATCAATGTGTTCGTGGCTTTTATTGTTCACAAAACCAACTATCACCACCGGCTTTTTACCCTTTTTTTCAATATGGTTTTGTAACCAGGCACCGCCAAGGCATTGTTGTATCATAGCTTCTGCCGTCATTCGGCTATCGCTATTGTTCCAGTTACCACTTATATCAATGGTTTCTTTTGGATCAACTCTGGTTACTTGTCTGTTACAAGCAGTTGTAAATAAGCCAATGCTGGCAACTGCTACGGTAAGTTTAAGGGCTTTGAACATATGTGTAGGATTATACGATGTTTAAAATTTAAAGAGGGTAGCCTTACGGCAAATGTGCTTACCAACTGAACCACCAATTACCGGTTCTAAAACCAATATTAGGCCAAAAATGATTGTTCCAGCGATTGTTCCAAGGATTGTTCCAATAATAATCCCGCTGGTTCCAACCCATATTTTGGGCACGCATTAAGCGACGTTGGTAGCGTTGATTTCTTCTTTCGGTATGCCGTTCTTCACGAGCTTCGTACCAATCGAATGCTTTGTAAGTATTGTGTACAGTTGTACCCATATTTGCCGTAAGGCTATCGGCCATTTTGGTGTACTTCGCTTGACTTACCATGTAATTTGGGTTTTGATCAGACACCAAGCCGTTTTGTGCTTTCGCCTGAAACATGTACAAGCCAAGTAACATTAGGGTGAGGTATAAGGGTTTCATGGTGTGTAATTTTTATAAAGATAATACAAGCCACAGGCCAAATATTGTTAAGGCAACGTAAAACAAGTGATAAAATATTACTAACGGCAATGATACCTTTGCCTTCGGCTATTTTAACTTGAAGCTATGCGATTAAAAGAACGTTATCAAGCAGTTATTGACTATTTTTCGGCGAACGCACCCAATGCCGAAACAGAACTATTGTACGATAACCCTTATCAATTACTAGTTGCAGTAGTTTTAAGTGCCCAATGTACCGATAAACGAGTGAACCTTACTACACCTGCCATTTTTAAAGCCTATCCTAACCCCGAAGCACTATCACAGGCTACTTTTGAAGAACTGTTCCCGTTAATTCGCAGCATATCGTACCCGAATAATAAAACAAAACATCTACTAGGCTTGGGAAAAATGCTAATGGAAAAATTTAATGGCGAGGTTCCGATGACGGTAGAGGAACTTATACTATTACCGGGCGTTGGTCGCAAAACCGCCAATGTAATTACTTCAGTTATAGATCAACAACCCAATATGGCGGTAGATACGCATGTATTTCGTGTAAGTGCACGCATTGGCCTTACGGTAAAAGCAACAACACCACTTGCAGCCGAAAAACAACTGATTAAAAATATACCTGCCGATTTAGTACATAAAGCTCACCATTGGCTCATTTTGCATGGCCGTTACACTTGCCTGGCTCGCCAACCTAAATGCAGCGAATGTGGCTTACAACATGCCTGTAAGTATTTTGAGAAGCAAGTAAAGAAAAGGTAATTGGCATAACTCAACCAAGTATTGTAATTTTATCGCATGAGCAAACGTTTTTTCTTGGGTAGTATGGCTTTGTTATCGGCTTGTATGAGCTATGCTCAGCCACAACGCGACTTCACTAAAAGTCCGTCGGAAACTCGCATACCCAAAACCTTTGGCGATTCTGTTGCAGAAGCTCACAGTAAAAGAACACTTTCAAAGCCCTTTTACATTGAAGCTTCGGCATTTATTGGCACTATGAATGGTAGCACCGATTTAAGCGAAAGTTTTAACACCCGCACTATGCAGTTTAATAGTGGTGTTTCAATTGCCGCTAATTTTACCAGATATTTTGCCGTAAGGCTAGAATATACAGCAGGCATGTGCCGCGAAGCAGATACACTCAACTTTACAGATAAGCTTGTAAAACGCAATTTGAGTTATCGCACTAGTGTGAATGAATTTGCAGCTGCAATAGAATTCTATCCTTTTATTGTACTAAACAAAAGATTTCACTATTACGATCCACTCTTAAAGCCTTATGTGGTTGTAGGAGCCGGTTATTTCACCTATAATCCAGAAGCATATTTAGATGGTCAGTGGTACGATTTAAGAAGCTTACGTACCGAGGGCCAAGGCTTTCCCACACACCCCGATAGGCAAGTGTATGGTACTAGCTCTAAAAGTTATCAAGTGGGCATTGGTGCTAAATACGATTTCGATAAAACCTTCAATATCAAAGCAGAGTTTTTGTACCGCTTCACAGAAACCGATTATTTAGACGATGTTAATTCAACCTACATTAACCCGCAAGAGTTTTATCGTTACTTACCCAATGCCCAAATGGCAGCTATAGCCGAACGTTTATATAAGCGCCAGTGGCGATCAGGCAATACTTTAAGTACCGGCGAACGCCGCGGCAGCAACCTCCGTAACGATGGTTTTTACTCTTTCAACTTAAAATTTGTATTCAACATTGGGCGAAGGGTAACTCGCTATAGCAGCATTAAATAAGTATTATCACGAAATATTACTGCTTATACATTCGTTATCCATCGGTTCATCGTATTTTGCCCAGAAATTTTGTTACACTGCTTATGAAAAAGCATTGGTTCGGCTTATTGGCCTTAGCAACGCTGGTTTTAGTTTCGCCGAAAGCCTACAGCCAGTATTATTACTACAACGATCGTCATCTTGATAAAGATGTTATTTGGGAAGTTGGTGCCCAAGTAGGCATTATGAATTGTATTACCGACCTCGGTAAGAAAGGTTTCACTACTACCAATTCTAATTTATCGGGTGGCTTTTACGCCGGTTTTCTCTACCAAAATTTTATTGGAGCCCGTTTAGAGTTCAACTGGGGCCGTATTGAAGCCGCCGATAGCCTTGCCAGCAAAGGATCGCCGCAATACAACAGAAACCTTAGTTTTCGCAGTAACATCAATGAAATAAGCATCATTGGTGAATTTCACCCCTTTATGCTAGCATATAAAGACAATATGCCCAGCTTTTCGCCCTATTTACTAGCCGGTTATACTTACTTTCAATACAACCCACAAGCATACCTCAATGGCAAGTGGATCAACTTACAACCCCTCAGCACAGAAGGTCAAGGCTTCGAACCTTATAAAAGTACACGCGAAAAATACAACTTAGGACAAACAGCCATACCAGTAGGTATTGGCTTCAAATACGAACTAAGCCAACGTATTAACCTACGTGCCGAGTTCATGTATCGCTTTACCAGTACCGATTATTTAGACGATGTGAGCAGCACTTACATCGATCCTGCATTATTTGATCAGTACCTTTCGCCACAACAAGCAGCATGGGCAAGAGCTTTGTATTATCGTTCCCCCGAAGTAGATCCTTCTGCACCAAGTACACCAAGTGCTACCAACCCTCGCGGTAGTAGCAACTCAAAAGACGCTTACTGGGGCATCCAATTCAAAATAGGCATCAACCTAGGCCGCGATTTATACCACTAAAACATACCACCTTACGGTAAATAAAAAAGCCACGCTATTAAAGCGTGGCTTTTTGCTGTAGGGGTAGGGCTCGAACCTACACGAGGCAGTTAGCCATTGAGCAAAAAAAGAACAGAGAGCTAATCTGTTCAAACTGGTGGTCGACCCCAGTCGATGTATCTGCAGTTACATCGGCATTACTCAACGTTTATCCTGAACTCCTCACCCCCGAGACAAGAGGGCATGTCTGCCAAAAATTTCATCACCCCACAGTATAAAGAACTATTGTTCGTTGTTGATAGAGCAATATTAAATCAAAAACGCTATTCAGTAGTAATTTTCCAAAGAAAATTTTTAATTTTTTGAAATTATTCAAAAAATATTTTATTTGCTTTGAAAACAACAAAAAACAATTACTAAAATGGCTGCAAAACCCGTACTCGACAAATTAGATTATCAAATCTTACAAAACATGATGGAAGATGCCACCATCAGCTACGCCGACCTCGGAAAAAAACTTTTTGTATCGGGCGGCACCATTCACGTTCGCATCAAAAAACTACAAGAAATGGGCGTTGTTAAAGGCACCCGACTGCATGTAGATGTAAAGCAACTCGGTTACGACGTAATTGCTTTTATCGGCATTTACCTCGAAAAAAGCAGCCTTTACGATACCGTTGCCAAAGAACTACGCCGCATCCCCGAAATTGTACGGGTTAACTATACCACGGGCAACTACAGTATGTTTGTAGAAGTCGTTTGCAAAGATATCCAACAGCTACGCTATGTATTACACGATGAGCTACAAAAAATAAAAGGCATCGAACGCACCGAAACACTCATTTCGCTCGAAGAAAGTTTCAACCGCAACGTACTTGTTGGCTAACCATTTACCGTAAGGTAATCAACACTTATAAATGCTGCCTTACGGCAAATGAAAACGCAACCACAAGCCAGCAAATTATTTCTACCGAAACGGCATCGTTGAATTACGTAAGCAAAGTTTCTTACGTATCTTAGGCACAACGATGCTTTGCTTATGGGAGATATTCAAATAAAAGTGCAACCCACCCAATACGACGCTGTAATTGTAGGTTCGGGTGCCGGCGGCGGAATGGCCGCCTACATGCTTAGTAAAGCCGGACTAAAAGTGGCGCTCATAGAAGCGGGTCCAATGTACGACCCGGCCAAAAACATCACACAGCTTAAAAACCCGTGGGATAGTGTGCGGCGCGGCGCCAGCACTCGTTTTAGACCCTTCGGCGATTTCGATGCCAGCTATTGGGGTTGGCAAATAGATGGCGAACCCTACACCAAAGCCGAAGGTACCGAGTGGGACTGGTGGCGAGCTCGTATGGTTGGCGGACGCACCAATCACTGGGGGCGAATATCGCTACGATTCGGTCCGAAAGATTTCAAACGCAAGAGTATCGATGGCTTAGGCGATGATTGGCCTATTTCTTACGACGATGTTAAACCCTATTACGATCGTATTGATCGTATCATCGGCGTTTTTGGCAGCAATGAAGGTTTAGAAAACGACCCCGACGGAATTTTTTTACCACCTCCCAAGCCTCGCCTTCACGAATTAATGATTAAAAAAGCGGCTACAGGTATTGGTATTCCTGTAATTCCTTCGCGACTTTCTATTCTTACACAACCGTTACAAGAAGCTACAACCCAACGTGGTAAATGTTTCTATTGCAGTCAGTGCAACAGGGGTTGCATGGTTTATGGCGATTTTTCGGCTAGCTCTGTATTAATAAAACCAGCCATAGCTACCGGTAAGGTAGATGTATTTACCAATGCTATGGCCCGCGAAGTACTCACAAACAAAGAGGGTTTAGCAACGGGCGTATCTTATGTAAGTAAAGATGACCTTCAAGAGTATCAGGTATACGGCAGGGTGGTAATATTAGCAGCTAGTGCTTGCGAAAGTGCACGCTTATTGCTCAACTCAAAAAGCCAGCGCCATCCTAATGGCCTCGCTAATAATAGCGATGTGGTAGGGCGTTACTTACACGATAGTACCGGCGCAGCCATGGGTGGTGTACTTCCACAATTATTTGGTCGTAAGCGATATAACGAAGATGGTGTGGGCGGTATGCATATTTATACACCTTGGTGGCTCGATAACAAAAAGCTCAATTTTCCTCGCGGTTATCATATTGAATATTGGGGTGGCATGAGCCAACCCAGTTATGGCTTTGGTTTTGATATGCAAAACTTGAATGGAAAATACACCGTTAATGGCAAGCAAAAACCAGCCGGAGGCTATGGCGCATCACTCAAAGAAGATGTACGCTTTTTTTATGGTGCTAGCGTAGGTATGGCAGGCCGTGGAGAAGCCATCCCAAGAAAAGATAATTATTGCGAAATAGACCCTCAAGTAGTAGACCAATATGGCATACCTGTATTACGATTCAATGTTAAGTGGAGCGATTATGAAATACAGCAAGCTAAACACATGAAAGAAACCTTTGCCGAAATCATGCACAATATGGGTGCTGTAATTACTTGGGGTAACAACGATGGCCCTGACAATAACTACGGCTTAGAAAGTCCGGGTAAGATTATTCACGAAGCTGGTACTGTTCGCATGGGTAACGACCCCAAAACATCGGCACTCAACAAATACAACCAAGCGCACGACTGCAAAAACTTGTTTGTAGTAGATGGCGGACCTTTTGTATCGCAAGCCGATAAAAATATTACCTGGACCATTTTGGCACTCAGCATGAGAGCCAGCGATTACATTATCGACCAAATGAAAAAGCGTAATCTCTAAACATGAAGCTATGAAACGCAGAGACACCTTAAAAGCCATAGCAATCGGCACCTTAAGTGGTACAGCACTACTTACCGCAAGTTGCAATACCAACAAAACAGCCAATAATAGCAGCCCTTCTGTTGGTAGTGGGCCCGACCGCATGAAAGAAGAAGCAGAATACGAAGCAAAGCTAAAAGCAACACCCGACTTTTTTACCCCGCACGAAATGGCTACCATTAGTGTACTTGCCGATATTATTATACCAAAAGATGACGTGAGTGGCAGTGCTACCGATGCCAAAGTTCCCGAGTTCATTGGCTTTATTGTGAAAGAAATGACCTACTACCAAACACCACTTCGCGGCGGTTTAAAATGGCTCGACAACTACGCATTAAAGCAATATCAAAAAACTTTTATTGCCCTCACACAACAGCAACAAATAATCATTATAGATGCCATTGCCTACCCCGAAAAGGCGGCCAGCAACATGCAACAAGGTGTTTCATTTTTTAACCTCATACGCAACCTAACAGTAACAGCATTTTACACCAGCGAAATTGGTGTGAAAGATTTAGGCTACGTTGGCAACCAACCAAACGAATGGAAAGGCGTGCCAGCCGATGTACTAGCACAATATCAACTTGCCTATAGCGAGCAAGAACTTAAAATATGTATTTGAATCAATTTGTAATAACGCTTCACTTACGTAAATGATACGCCAATGAGCCAATCATCACGCCGTAAATTTTTACAGCAAACAGCACTCGCAGCTACCGGTTTTTTTATTGTACCAAGGCATGTGCTAGGGCGAGGATATATACCACCTAGCGACACTTTACGCATTGCAGGCATTGGCGTTGGAGGCAAAGGCGAAAGCGACCTATTAGAATTCTCGAAAAGCAAGCATGTAAGCATTGTAAGCCTATGCGATGTAGATGATAAAATGGCGGCCAATAGTGTTAAACGCTTTCCTAAAGCCAGCTACTACAACGATTTTAGAACTATGCTTGCCAAAGAAAAAAATAACATTGATGCCGTTTGTGTAGCTACCCCCGACCATACCCACGCTGTTGCGGCACTTGCTGCTATGCAGCTTGGCAAGCATGTATATGTTCAAAAGCCCCTTGCTCATAGCATTGAAGAAGCCCGCACACTCACCGAAGCAGCAGCCTACTACAAAGTAGTTACACAAATGGGTAACCAAGGTGCCAGTGGCGATGGTGTACGTATCATGATGGAATGGTACCAACAAGGCCTCATTGGCGAAGTACAAAAAGTATATGCTTGGACCAACCGACCCGTATGGCCACAAGGCATACCTACACCTTACGGTAAATACGATATACCCACACACCTACAATGGGATTTATGGCTAGGCCCTGCTGCTTACACCGATTACAACCCGGCATACCACCCTTTTAATTGGCGTGGCTGGTGGAAGTTTGGTACCGGTGCTTTGGGCGATATGGCCTGTCATATTTTAGACCCCGTATTTAGATTATTGCCCATTAACCACCCGTACGAAGTTGCTTGCAGTGTACCGGCAACTTACACCCGTATGTGGAGCGAAACTGTGTATGGCGATAGCTGCCCGGCAGCATCGGTAATTCATTTAAAATATCGCAACCAACAAACACAAGCACCTATTAGCCTTACTTGGATGGATGGTGGCCTATTACCAGAACGCCCCGAAGAGTTACTACCCGATGAACCTATGGGCAATGGCGATGGTGGTGTGCTTTTCATTGGCACTAAGGGTAAGATGATGGCAGGCTGTTATGCTAGTAACCCTACTTTGTTACCCACAGCCCGTTCGAAAGAACATTTACCGCAAGGTACCATACCTAAAGTGCCAGAAGGGCATTACCTACAGTGGGTAAATGCCTGTATGAATGGTTACAGTAAAGGGGTTACAAGCAGTCCATTCAGTTATGCAGGGCCTTTTGTAGAAAGTATTCTAATAGGCAACTTGGCCTTACGTAGCTGGCAGTTTGAGCAACAAAGTAACCCGCGTTTTCCTGGGAGGCGTTCATTACTGTGGGATGCACAGAACTTACGCATCACCAATTTTGATGAAGCCAATCAATTTGTTCGTAACAACTACAGAGCGGGTTGGGCGTTATCTTCTTAGAACCAATGGTAGCCTAAGTATATTTCCCATAAACGCAAGGTTATGCTATGCTGCTATCGGTTAACTTTGCCAACAAATTCGAGGCGATAACGCAAGCACATGAGCACAACGATAAAAGAAGAATTACTGAAAGATGTGGTGATTAAATTCGCCGGCGATAGCGGCGATGGTATGCAGCTTACAGGTCAGCAATTCACCAATAACACTGCTTTATTAGGTATTGATTTGGCTACCTTCCCCGATTTTCCAGCCGAAATTCGTGCCCCTCAAGGTACACTACCCGGGGTAAGTGGGTTCCAATTACATTTTAGTAGCGAACGTATATATACACCAGGCGATGCTTGCGATGTGCTAGTTGCCATGAATGCAGCCGCCTTAAAAGTGAACCTGAAAAGTTTGAAACCCGGGGGTAAAATTATCGCCAATACCGATGGCTTCGATGCCAAAAATCTACGCCTGGCCAATTATGCCGATGGTATTAACCCACTTGAAGATGGTAGCCTCGATAGCTATGAGCTAATTAAGATAGATGTTACCAAAATGGTTCGTGAGGCTTTGAAAGATGCTGCCGAACTAGGTACCAAAGAAAAAGACAGGGCTAAAAACATGTTTGTGCTGGGTTACTTGTACTGGATGTAC
This sequence comes from Chitinophagaceae bacterium, assembly GCA_046296295.1. Taxonomy (GTDB): domain Bacteria; phylum Bacteroidota; class Bacteroidia; order Chitinophagales; family Chitinophagaceae; genus UBA10646. The sequence goes on from JBKBLG010000004.1 coordinate 59,192, forward strand.
AACCGTAACTTAGATAGCACTATCGATTTCTTACAAGAAAAATTTGGCAAAAAAGAAGCTATTCTTCAAAGCAATATTAAGGTGTTGCAAGCTGGTTATAATTATGGTGATACTACCGAAACATTTACCGCAAGGTATCGTGTAGCAAAAGCCAAACTGCCCGCCGGCGAATACCGCAGTATCATGGGTAATCAGGCACTTGCATACGGACTTATTGCAGCGGCCGAAAAAAGTGGACTTCCATTATTTTTAGGCTCTTACCCCATTACACCAGCTAGCGATATTCTGCACGAATTAAGTAAGCACAAAACATTTGGTGTTCGCACGTTTCAAGCAGAAGATGAAATTGCTGGTATCACCGCGGCTATTGGTGCCGCTTATGGTGGTAGCCTTGGCGTTACTACTACCAGTGGGCCCGGTATGGCTTTAAAAACAGAAGCTATGGGCTTAGCTGTAATGCTAGAAATACCTCTAGTAATTGTGAATGTGCAACGTGGCGGCCCAAGTACAGGCTTACCTACTAAAACCGAACAAAGCGATTTATTGCAAGCACTGTATGGCCGTAACGGCGAATGTCCAATGCCGGTTATCGCAGCAAGCACACCTAGCGATTGCTTTAGTGCTGTGTACGAAGCTGCACGCATTGCCGTACAACACATGACACCTGTGATTTTTTTAAGCGATGGCTACATTGCCAACGGTGCAGAACCTTGGCGCTTTCCACAAGCAAGCGATTTGGCCCCCATTAATGTTGCCTTTAAAGAAGCACTCGCAGCTAACGAAACACAATTCTACCCTTATCTACGCGACGAAAAATTGGTTCGCCCCTGGGTGGTGCCAGGTACACCAGGCTTAGAACACAGAATTGGTGGTTTAGAAAAACAAAATATTACAGGTAACGTTAGTTACGACCCCGATAATCACCAATTGATGGTGAAAATTCGTCAAGAAAAGGTAGATAAAATTGCCCAATACATTCCAGAACAAACCTTAGATAGCGGACCCGAAAAAGGCAAGGTATTGGTACTCGGTTGGGGTAGTACCTACGGTGCTATTAAAAGTGCAGTATTAACTCTACAGGCCGAAGGCCATGCCGTGAGTCATGCACACTTACGCTATATCAGACCATTTCCAAAGAACCTCGGTAATATATTACGCAACTTTGAGCACGTTGTAATTCCTGAAATTAATAACGGTCAGCTCATCAAAGTAATTCGCAGCGAATATTTGGTAGATGCGAAAGGATACAATAAAATTATGGGAGTACCTATTACAACTACAGAATTAGAGGCTCACTTACGCACCTATTTGTAAGTTAAAAAGTTATAAATACCATTTTGAAAGCTACCTGCGGGTAGCTTTTTTAGTGTATAACAAAAACCTTACGGTAAATAAAAACGCCTCAGTACATACTGAAGCGTTTGTGGTGTGGGCCGGGATCGAACCGGCGACACAAGGATTTTCAGTCCTTTGCTCTACCGACTGAGCTACCGCACCTTTTTTGTTCGGGTGGCAAATATAGGAGGGCATCGTAAATCTGCCAAGTATTTTTACCGTAAGGTTAAAAATAAATTTGTCTAAATATTTTAGCAAAATGTTAGAGAATCAAATATTTTTGTACACCATCAAAAAAAAATAATTCGCATGAGTACCAATGCAGATAAGTTAAAGGCGCTGAAACTAACAATCGATAAAATTGATAAAGACTTTGGTAAGGGCAGTGTAATGCTAATGAACGAAAAGGGTGCTGTCGCTCACGAAGTTATTAGCACAGGCTCTATTGGTTTAGATGCTGCATTGGGCATTGGTGGCTTACCCAAGGGTAGAATTGTTGAAATTTACGGCCCCGAAAGTTCTGGTAAAACTACTGTTGCAACACATGTAATTGCCGAAGCACAGAAAAAAGGTGGCATTTGCGCCATTATAGATGCCGAGCATGCTTTTGATAGCGTGTATGCACAAAAACTCGGTGTTGATGTTGATAATCTTTTGATTTCGCAGCCCGATTATGGTGAACAAGCCTTAGAAATTGCCGACCGCCTTATTTTAAGTGGTGCGTTAGATGTGGTGGTAATTGATTCTGTTGCAGCGCTTGTGCCTAAAGGTGAATTAGAGGGCGAAATGGGTGATAGTAAAATGGGCTTACAGGCTCGCTTAATGAGCCAGGCCTTGCGTAAGCTTACTGCTACCATCAGCAAAACCAACACGGTATGTATTTTCATTAACCAACTGCGTGAAAAAATTGGTGTTATGTTTGGCAACCCCGAAACTACAACCGGTGGTAATGCCTTAAAATTCTATGCATCGGTACGTATAGATATTAGAAGAAGCCAGCAAATTAAAGATGGTGATGCTGCCATTGGTAACCGCGTAAAGGTAAAAGTGGTAAAGAATAAGGTAGCTCCACCGTTCCGCAGTGCCGAATTTGATATCATTTTCGGAGAAGGCATTAGCAAAGTGGGTGAAATTATTGATATGGGTGTAGAATTGGGCATTGTTCAAAAAAGCGGCAGCTGGTTCAGTTACGATGGCAACAAACTAGGGCAAGGTAGAGATGCTGTTAAAACTTTATTGAACGATAATCCGGAATTACAAGCAGCTATTGAAACAAAAATTAGAGCCGCTATTATTGCTGCTCAAGGCACAGCAGCCCCTGCCGATATTGAAAGTGATGATTAATGAACGGTACTACCTTACGGTAAATATATAACATGAGCTTTCCACACATTTACCGCAAGGTTTTAATGGATGATATATGAACGGGGCTGCTACGCAGCCCCGTTGTTGTTGGAAAAAAGCAAGTTGGTTGCTTGCAAAGGTTTATGGTGCAAACTGTTGCCATATGAACTGCAACAAAGCAGAATCGCCAAATTGTTGATATAATTTCTGGTAATACGTAGCGTTGACAGCAATGTGTTTGGTTGCTTGATAGACTTTAGTATAACCGGCTTTAACGCTAGCTAAAGCAGCGGCAGCCAAGGCTTCAATATGGTCTATATCATGGTGGGTAATGCAAGTAGGTTCGGGTTACACCTCCATTTGCCGTAAGGCACTTAATAATTGAGAAAGCGTGGCAGTGTAACCAACATCTACTAAAATCAACGACTTGTCCGTTTGAACTTTTGTAAGCTTGATGATTGCAGTGCTATTACATTGCTTGTAAGTTAACGGAATAGGTGTTGCGCTAGGCATGATGGGGAATTTAAAAATTACAGTCGATACCACATACAAAACACAGTTTGTACCAGAGCAGCATGGCTATCGGCAACAGAGCCGCTCGGGTTGCAACAATCGGCTACTTGCGATTGAACAGCCAAGTATAACATGGTAACTACCACAATGGCTGCAGTTAGTACTAACGTTATACAGCAGTATATTCTAGGCGGTGTAACAGACATAATGCAAGGTTTAATATCATCAATTTGATACAGCAAAGCAACGCTAAGTAATGTCGGTAATCAATCACATAAACATGTGAAGTTTCACCTTGCCAACTCCACATACTGAACGTACAAACCTAGTGCGATATGCCACATGCTATAATGACCTAAATGTAATAATAACGTAGCCCAAAATCCTTGATTTTTAAAATACATGGCTTGAATCAGATTCATTACAAAACCACTTCCAAAAGCATAGCATACGAACCACCAATCACCATCAGGCCACTGTTCTAGCGGTTCTCTCAAGGCGGTAAGTACTGCAATAAGACTGAAAACAAACGTTTGCCAGCGAGCATGCACCCATTTTTGAATTCCCCATAAAGCCAACCCTAGCGGAATTAATCGGTAATACACTTCAACCTCTATGGCACCAGCAGTATATAAGAAAATGCTGTACGGAAATGGTTGCAAAAAAGGCGGTAAGCTATCGTAAGGTTGCGGGTGCAATATGCCTTTAATGATCAACACATCGGCTATACCAAAAGCTACACCAATTACAAAAGGCTTCCATAACCTTGCGGTAAATATTGCTACATCGGGTAACCTTAATGTGTGTTGCCACCATAAAAAAGGTATTGCTGGTAGCAGCCAACACCATGTTGTGAACGACCACACGCGAAGCATACTATTATCATTCACCCAATAATTACCGTAAACCACTGTTACCAATGGCAGTAAGAGTACGCATGCAATAGCTACAACACGTTGAGTAACAAGCGGCATAAGAATATTTTTTGCAAACCAACCATTAAAATAAAGCAATAGCAATCACATAACTATGTGATGGTGTGTACAAACACATTTACCGTAAGGTACTTATACACGTAAGAAAACAGCCATTTTTATAGTGATAAATTTGAATATGCTTAGGAAAATATCCATATCGCTAATGCTGTGTTGCATGGTGCTGTTACTTGCTATCAGCTGTGGGAAGCGTGGTATTCCTTCAGAAAGTGAATACTATCGAGGCAAAAAAGTACAGAAGGCAACCGGCAAAGCCAGTTACTACGCCGACAAATACGAAGGTCGCAAAACCGCTAGTGGCGAGGTGTACCGTGGTAGCAAATTCACTGCAGCACATCGAACACTACCATTTGGTACTATTGTAACTGTACGTAACCTAAAAAATAACAAAACAGTGGTGGTTAAAATCAACGATCGTGGCCCGTTTGTTGCCGGTCGTATTATTGATTTAAGCAAGGCTGCTGCCCGAAAAATTGATATGATTAAAGATGGTGTAGTAAGCGTAGAAATTTTATACGTACCTACAAAATAATTATGCTTTAGCAGGCTTACGTTGCTGTATTACATATAACGATAATGCTACCACCAATAAGCCAATAGCCACGTGTGCTGCATTATTTACAGCAATACTACCAGGTTCGTTTAACAACTGAATCCGCTTAGCGGCGATACCAAAAAAAGCCCACACAAATACCATTGGCAACACGTAATTATGCATACGCCCTAGTACCCACCAAGCAATAACAACACCCACCAATAACAGTGTGATTGCATAACCTTGCGGTAAAAATCCGAACAAAGGCTGTGGTAAAGTAACCAAGTAACACGACCAATTTGCAATCGTAGCAATACAAATCCAACCCCAATAAATACTCAACGGTATCAACACCAACCACAATTGCTTGCTGCTTGTACCTTTCAATCGTAGCGGTACTCGCAAGGCAATGTACAATAGCGTAATAAGCTGTAAGGTTATTAATAGTGCAGCAATGCCAATAGCATCGTTCACCCAAAACCAACTCCATAAAGCAGTTGCTACGTTGTTAATTACAAACGCATATCCCATTTGCCGTAAGGCGATGTTGCTTTCATGTGTTGCATCGCATTTAAAGGCACACCATAATTGATGTACAACCATGGTAATAAGTCCAATGTAAATAACACCCCAAATGGCAAACGTAAAACCTGCTGGCGTAAACAAGGTTGGATACTTACCGCTGATACTCGATACCGAAGCATCGGCCAGTACACCCGGTATAGCACTCATTTGCGATAGTGTTAGTGCTACCAAAAAAGCGATAGCATTTATAACAGCGAGTTTTTTATACGAAGCCATATATCAATAGTTTGCAACTTGGCAAATTACAACCAAAAGACCGATAAATTAAACGGGTTACTTAGGTTTGCAGCAATGCACACCATTACAGAACGTTTTATTGCCGGATTAGTTGCCACTACACCACTAGAAGCGGTAGCAGCAATCGCTGGTTTAATGAGCGTTTACTTTTCGCGTAAAGAACATATTCTGGTGTATCCGGTTGGTTTAGTGAATACGATTGCATACGTATATCTATCGTTCAAGTTTCACCTACCAGGCGAGGCTACGGTGAATGCCTATTACACTGTTATGAGTATTTATGGCTGGTACCAATGGAGCCGCCGCAACGAGCAACAACAAATAACACTACATGTTACCCGAAGCAATTATAAAGAGTGGTTGCAACAAGTAGCATTTTTCGCCATATGTTTTGTGATACTCTTTGGTTGCATTAGCAGTTTTAAAACTTACTTTGCTGCAGGTGCACTGCCCTTGCCCGATGCCTTTGCAGCTGCAACAGCATTTACAGGCATGTGGCTCATGACCCAAAAAAAAGTTGAAAGCTGGTACTGGTGGATACTTACCAATATCACAAGCATACCACTCTATTTCACTAAAGGCCTCGTATTTACAAGCGTACAATATGCCATATTGTTGGTTATGGCAGTAATTGGTTGGTATAGCTGGTATAAAAAATCAAAGCATGCATAACATTGCAGTTATTGGCCCAGAAAGCACAGGCAAAAGCACCCTTTGCGAGCAATTAGCACAGCATTACCAATGTTATTGGTGTACCGAATATGCCCGTAATTACCTCACTACACATGGGCAAGCTTACAACTACCCAACGCTATTGCATATTGCAACAGCACAGCAAGAGCAAATACATGCCTTACGGCAAATGGCTACCGCAGCCCATCACCAACACTTTTTTGTAGATACAGAAATGATTGTAATGCAAGTATGGTGTGAGTATGTGTTTGGTAATTGTCATCCTTATATTATTGAACAAGCACAACAACAACAGTTTAGCTTGTATTTACTTTGCAAGCCCGATATACCTTGGGTGCAAGATGGACTGCGAGAATACCCTAACGAGTTGCAACGAATTGAGCTGTATCATTACTATAAAAGCATATTAGAAGCGCAAGAGTTACCCTTCGTAATTATTGATGGAAGCTATGAACAACGCCTAACCAAAGCTATACAAGCAATAAATACACTTACGTAAATGTTGATGTATGCTAACAATAACACCACAGCTATCTTCGCAGTGTTTTGACAGGAATAGACAGTGTTGTTATAGAAAAAGCAATTGTACACAAAGTAGGAAACCCCACCCGTGGTGAGCATTTGAAACTATCAGCTAATGCCCTCACACTTAACGATGCCTTGGTACAAAGCATGTTGGTGAAATATTTCTTACATCCTTTTAACGAACATGAGCAATACCACTTCACCCATATTAGTGATGTTGCAATGAACGAGGTGTACAGCTTTGCCACCGCCATTTTTGAAGATGCAAGTAGTTTCGAAGCTAATAGTGCACTATTAGCACAATTTCTTTACAGTAAAAGTACCCATAGTAAAGTAAAAGAAGGCGAACTATATGTTACCCTATTCAACGAAATAATGCTCGATGGCAAAGCATACAAAGCAATTGGCTTATTCAAAAGCGAAACCAAAGAAACTTTTTTAAAAGTATTTCCTCACGGCAAAGGCTTTGAAGTAGCTGCCGATGAGGGCATTAATATTAACAAGCTCGATAAAGGTTGTTTAATCATCAATACCCAACCAAGTGAAGGCTATAGAGTATTAGCGATAGACAATACTAATAAAAACAATGATACCCGTTATTGGATAGATGAATTTTTACAAATACAACCCATTGCTAACCAATATCACCATACCAAAGAACACTTACAACTAATTCGCTCTTTTGTAACCAACGAATACCCTGAACAATTTGAAGTACAAAAAACCGATCAAATAGAGTTAATGCAACGTAGCCTCGATTACTTTAAAACCAAAGAACAATTTTCTATACAAGAATTTGAGCAAGAAGTATTACATCATGAGGCGGTGGTAGAGAGTTTTCAGCGTTTTAAACACAACTATCAAAAAGCCAACGATGTTACGTTAGACGATGATTTTGGAATACATGTTGCCGCAGTTAAAAAGCAGAGCAAGGTGTTTAAGAGTATTCTAAAGCTCGATAAAAATTTTCATGTGTACATACATGGTCGCCGCGATTTGATAGAAAGGGGCTATGATGAAATGACGGGCAAACATTACTACAAACTATATTTCGATGAAGAAGCATAGTAACTGTGTTATCATTTACGTAAGTACATCGTAACTACTCTATCAGCAATATGGCGGCCTGCGGCCGCCATATTGCTGATACTATACCAACTACACTATCTATTGATAAATTTCGGATGAATTAGATTTTCTAAAGCATAAATCTCATCCCATTTTTCTTGTGATATCAACTTGCGTTCAACCACCACAATTTCATGCACCGATTTGCCTGTTTGTAACGCTTCGCCTGCAATACTTGCCGCTATTTCATAACCTAATAACGGGTTCAGTTGTGTTACAATACCAATACTGTTCATCACCATATCTTTTGTTCTATCGGCATTCGCAGTAATACCTACAACACATTTGGTACGCAGCATATCGCAAGCATTGGTCATATACGCCAACGATGTAAATAACGCAAAGCCAATCACAGGCTCCATTACATTTAATTGTAGCTGACCAGCCTCGGCCGCCATAGTAATGGTAAGGTCGGCACCAATTACATAGAAACAAGTTTGGTTCACCGCCTCAGGTATTACAGGGTTTACCTTACCGGGCATAATACTGCTACCCGGCTGCATAGGTGGCAAGTTAATTTCATTAAAACCCGTACGCGGACCACTACTTAACAAACGCAAATCATTACATATTTTACTCAACTTAACTGCACAACGCTTTAAAGTACCGCTCAACTGTACATAAGCACCAGTATCGTAGGTGGCTTCAATTAAATCAGCCGATAGGGTAACGTTAACACCACTAATAGCCGCTAAATGTGTAATACATTTTTGAGCATAGCCTTCGGGTGCATTTACGCCTGTGCCAATAGCAGTAGCACCCATATTAACTTCTGTTACCAATTGTTGTGCTTCACGCATGCGCTGCACATCTTCGCCGATGGTAGTTGCAAAAGCGTTAAACTCTTGCCCCAACGTCATCGGAACCGCATCTTGCAATTGTGTTCGTCCCATTTTTAGCACACTGTCAAATGCTTGCCCTTTCTCATAAAAAGCTTGCTGCAATGCTTCCAATGCGGTTACAAAACCATTGATTTTAAAGTATACCGCTAAGCGAAATGCAGTTGGGTAAGCATCGTTTGTACTCTGGCTGCAATTAACATCGTTATTCGGATGCAAGTATTCGTATTGCCCTTTGTTGTAACCCATATACTCTAGGCCAATGTTGGCGATTACTTCATTCACATTCATATTGCAGCTTGTGCCAGCACCGCCTTGTATCATATCACTCACAAACTGATCTAGGTACTTTCCGGCAATCAGTTCATCGGCAGCAAAACTGATAGCCTCTTTTTTGGTAGCATCGAGCACACCACACTCGTAGTTGGCCAAAGCTGCTGCTTTTTTAACCATAGCAAAGGCTTTGATGAACAAAGGTTCTTTGCTAATGGGTATACCTGTAATGCTAAAATTTTCAAGTGCTCTTAGCGTTTGAACACCATAGTACACGTTGTTAGAAAGCGTTCTATCGCCTAAAAAATCGTGTTCCGTGCGGGTTGTAGTCATGGTCAAAAAAATTGTTATTGTGAATGGTGGTGGTAATTACCTTACGGTAAATGTGGTGCTATAACATTTACCGTAAGGTAGGTATAAAAGCGGTAAAAAATAATGTCGCAACGCTACGCGTTGCGACATGTATATTATAATATTAGCTACTTGTATTAGCCATTCATACTAGCCAAAAACTCTTCATTGCTTTTGGTGCCACGCATACGCTTAAGCAATTCGCTCATGGCTTCTTCGGTGTTCATATCGTTAATGTATAAACGTAAGATGTTCATGCGCTGTAATACTTCTTTTTCGAGTAACAAATCGTCGCGGCGAGTGCTGCTACCCACTAAATCAATCGCTGGGAAAATACGTTTATTGGCAAGGCGGCGGTCGAGTTGTAACTCCATATTACCGGTACCTTTAAATTCTTCGAAAATAACTTCATCCATTTTGCTGCCTGTATCTATTAAGGCGGTAGCTAGTATGGTAAGAGAACCTCCGTGTTCAATTTTACGTGCTGCACCAAAAAACTGTTTGGGTTTTTGCATGGCATTGGCTTCTACACCACCACTTAACACTTTACCACTGCTTGGTGCCACCGTGTTGTGTGCACGTGCCAAACGCGTGATACTATCGAGCAGAATTACCACATCGTGGCCACACTCTACCAAACGCTTTGCTTTTTGTAAGGCGATACTGCTTACTTTAACATGCTTTTCGGCCGGCTCGTCGAAGGTGCTGGCTAATACTTCGGCACGCACGCTACGTTCCATGTCGGTAACTTCTTCGGGGCGTTCGTCAATAAGTACTACCATTAAATATACCTCTGGGTGGTTGGCTGCAATAGCATTGGCCACCTCTTTCAATAACATGGTTTTACCCACTTTAGGTTGTGCTACAATTAAGCCACGTTGGCCTTTACCAATAGGGGTAAATAGGTCCATAATACGTGTGCTGTAGTTGTTGGGCGTTGTAAAGAGGTTTAATTTTTCGTACGGGAATAACGGTGTGAGGTAATCGAAGGGTACGCGGTCGCGTACTTCTTCTGGTGTTTTGCCGTTAATATGATCTACTTTAAGTAATGCGAAATATTTTTCGCCTTCTTTAGGAGGGCGTACGGTACCAACAACGGTATCGCCTGTTTTTAAACCAAATAGTTTGATTTGGCTGGGACTAACATACACATCGTCGGGTGAAGAGAGGTAGTTATAATCGCTACTGCGTAAGAAACCATAACCGTCGGGCATCATTTCTAATACACCTTCGGCAGGTATTACACCATCAAACTCAATGTTAAAAGCTGGTTCGCGGCGTGGCGGTGGTTGGTGGCGAGGTTGAAAGGGTTCTTTTTCGCGGGGTTGTTGTTGCGATGGTGGTGCTTGGGCTGGTGCAGTGGTATTTGTTGTTAGTGTACTTGGTGTGGCTTCGCCTATTTCAATGGCATCAATATCATCGTCGTTGCCATCTTCATCTTCGTTGGTGAGGGTTAAACCATCGGGTACACCTTCTGGTTCTGGCGCGCTATTAAAAAGTGTGCTGGCGAAAGCAAGCATTTCTTCGTCGGTACGTTCGCGTTGTGCTGGTTTTTCTACTGTAATATTGGCATTTTCGGCTGGCCTTGAGGTGTTTTGTGTAGCATTATCTTTAGCCTCTTGCTTTGCTGGTTTTCTACCTCGCTTGCTATTGCTCTGTTTAGTGGCTTCGTTTTTTTGCTTGGCTGCCTTGGTGGTTTTTTCTGTAGCTAGTTCGTTATTATCGGTACTATTGTTATCGTGGGTTGGGTCACTCATAACAATGGCTTCTTCTGTTGCGTTGGCTGTACTCGTTTTAATAAGCTTGCGCTTGCGTGTACGGCCATGGTTGGCATCGGCAGCATTGCTACCACCTGCAGCGATAGCTTGCTTATCGAGAATTTTATAAATAAGATCTTGCTTTTGTAATTTCAAAGCATTGGGAATGGCCATTTGCAGGGCAATATCCATGAGTTGCTCCTGTGGCATGTCGTTCAGCTGCAGAATGTCGTACGTTGTGGTCATCAAATAAATATGTGTGAAATCATTAGATAAATTGTTTTGTTGCAGCGCTACAGCATTTGCCGTAAGGCATACTTAAAACAATGTGTTGAAAAATTTTGCTTGATATGATTGAAGAAAACGCGGGTAGGAAATACACGTTCGATAACGGTACTGCTCGTTTTCTGTATGCAATAATAGGATATTTTTTCTTAGAAAAAATATTTGCCGTAAGGTGCTTATTCTGCTTTTCCGACTTGTTTTAACTCGATGGTTCGTGTTGGATAGGCAAACTGAATGTTATTTTTATTAAATATTTCTATAATAGCAAGGTAAACGCTGTGTTGGGTTTCGACCATTAGTTTAAAGTCGGGGGCTTCGATAAAGTACACCGTTTCGAAATTAATGCTTGAATCGGCGAGTGATCGTAGGTGGCAACGATCGAAGGTGGCATGTGGTTGTTGTACGATGATGGCTTCTATAAGTTTCGGTATTTGTTGTAAGGTTTCGTGAGGTGTTTGATATGTTACGCCTACGGTAAATACAACACGTCTGCGTTCTAAACGTTTAAAATTTTGGATGGTTGATTTCACCATTTCGGCATTGGGAATAACGAGTTGTTGCCCATCTACACTACGAACATGAGATGTTTTGATACCAATTTTTTCTACGGTTCCTGTGTTGCCATTGATGGTAATAGCATCGCCAACTTCGAATGGTTTATCAAAGAAAATAACGAGGTAACTGAATAAGTCGGCAAAAATATTTTGTGTTGCTAAAGCAATGGCAATACCGCCAATACCTAAGCCGGTAAGTGCTGCACCAACATTAACACCCAAATTAGAAATAAACAATAAAAACCCTATTGCCCATACAATGCCTTTAATAATGAGTAACATACTGGTTACTTGGGTAATACGTTGCTCGCTTTCGCCTTTGTGGCGCATGTATAACACTAGGGAATAGTGTAAAGAATGGTTCACAATACGTACCGCATAATACACCCATACAATAAGTATTAGGGTATCAATAGTTTTATCGAGTGCTGCCGGCATATGTAGCCGGTTAATAAGCAAATAGTTGATGGTTAAATAACCGAGCGGTACAATAAACTTATCAATAGCACTTACCAATACATCATCGAGCTCGTTGGTGGTTTTGGCGGTGAATTTTTTGAGGTAGGTAATTACAAACGATTTCAGTAAATGCAGTAACAGTCCAATCAACAGTAACCCTGTTAATAGTAATAGATAATCCAATGTGGTATTACCATAATATACTTGTTGTAACCACCGAAGCATAGGTATTATTAGTTTATTATATCACTACAAGTTGTGTGCCTTATTTACTACTTGGCGAATCATAGCATCGAGTTCATGTGTACTTTTTTTGAGTAGTACCCACAAATCTTCCGGCACATCTTTATGCTTGCCTTCTAATTCTAATACTTGAACTAAGCCCAAGATATTGGCCAAAGGGCGGCGTATTTCATGGCTTTGTATTTTGGCTATCTCTCTTAATGCAGCATTCTGTTGTTGAATTTTGATCTCATATTCTTTTTGGCTAGTAATATTACTAGCAGCAATTACAAAACCAACATAACTGCCTTTAGTATCGTAGGCCGGGTAGTAGCGGCGGCTAAACCAAACACTACCACCATCTGGATAAGTGAGTTTATGTTCATAACTTACCACCTCTCCCGAAGCCGCCATTTGTTCTACATGAGCAATACCAATACTACGAGCCGGCTCATTAAAGTAGTTTCTGATATCATCACCGATATGATAGAACCTACCTGTTAATCGATAAATATGTGCTTGAGCAGCATTATTTACATACTCAATGGTATAATCGGGGCGTAACAACACAATGGTATTATCGGTACTATTAATAATACTTTGCAACATGTTTTTGCTTTCGGCCAATAGTTGCTTTTGTGCTTGTAATTCCGATACATCTTTAGAAATACCAACAATGTATTGTGGCACGCCGGCAGCATTACGAACAACAAAGGCCTCACTTATAAGATACAACTCGTTGTTGCCTATCCTCAAATGTTCTTCGTAAATAATACTTTTTTGTTGTTGCAAGCAAGCTTCAAAGCGCTTACGAACATCGTGTATGGTGTGTGCCGGAATAAACTCGCCAATTTCTTTTCCTATAATATCTTTTGCCGCAAGGTTGAAACGGTTTTGATAAGCTTCATTTACATAACGCACCACTAAATTTTCTGCGCTGCCATTCGCTTCTACCGATAAAATAAAAACAGCATCCCGCGTTTGTTCAACCAAGGTCTGATACAATTTTTGATGTATTTCTAACTCAGGGGGCATTTGCTACGCTTATTTTGTTTTGTAACGGCGTGAATATAGGAGGTTTTCGCAGCCCTTGCCAATTTGTACTCAACAATATGCCGTTATCTTTGTGCTTAAATTATTGATGTTATATTTAATAAGCAAGCATGTTTAACAAAAGAACCAAAATAAAAACAGTGCTATGTACCGAGCCAAATGAGCAACAAATTACCGTAATGGGTTGGGTACGTAGTTTTAGAAATAATCAATTCCTTGCGGTAAATGATGGAAGCACAATACACAACCTACAAGTAGTATTACCACTAGGCTCGCAACCAGAAGCAACTTTAAAGCGGCTCACCACCAGTGCCGCCGTTAAAGCCACAGGCAAGCTTATTGCCAGCTTAGGTAAAGGCCAATCTGTAGAGCTAGTAGCAGAAAACCTCGAAATTTTAGGCGATAGCGATAGCGAAAAGTATCCGCTACAACCTAAAAAACACAGCCTTGAATTTTTGAGAGAAAAAGCACACTTACGCTTTCGTACCAATACATTTAGTGCTGTTTTTCGTGTACGCAACGCTGTTGCTTTTGCCATACATCTTTTTTTTCAAGAACGTGGTTTTGTGTATTTGCACACACCCATCATTACCGCTAGCGATGCAGAAGGTGCAGGAGAAATGTTCCGTGTAACAACACTTCCGCTCAATGGTACCGCACCTCGCAACGAACATGGCGATATAGACTTTAAGGAAGACTTTTTTGGTAGAAGTACCAACCTTACCGTAAGCGGACAGCTTGAAGGTGAGCTTGGTGCCACTGCCTTAGGCGAAATTTATACCTTCGGCCCTACTTTCAGAGCCGAAAACAGTAATACCACCCGACACTTAGCCGAATTTTGGATGGTAGAACCAGAAATGGCTTTCTATGATTTAGAAGATAATATGAACTTGGCCGAGGCGTTCATAAAGTATATTATACAGTACGCTATGGAACATTGCGAGGCCGATTTAGCCTTCTTGCACCAACGCCTCGCCGAAGAAGAAAAAAGCTTACCTCAAGACAAGCGCAGCGATTTAGGACTACTCGATAAACTAAACTTTGTGCTCAACAACAACTTCGAACGTATCACATACACCGAAGCCATTGATATTCTCTTACAAAGCCCCGCTTACAAGAAAAAGAAATTTCAGTACGATGTAGCTTGGGGTATTGATATGCAGAGCGAACATGAACGCTATTTGGTAGAAAAACACTTTAAAAAACCCGTAATTGTAACCAACTATCCAAAAGCCATTAAAGCATTTTACATGCGGCAAGATGATGGCTGTGCCGAAGGCCGCGAAACAGTTGCCGCAATGGATATTTTAGCACCTGGCATCGGCGAAATTGTAGGCGGTAGCCAACGCGAAGAACGATTAGAAAAACTTGAAACACGCATGCAAGAAATGGGCATACCTACAGAAGAGTTGTTCTGGTATTTAGATACCCGCCGCTTTGGTAGCGTGCCACATGCCGGCTTTGGCTTAGGCTTTGAACGCATGGTGCAGTTTATCACAGGCATGTCGAACATTAGAGATGTTATTCCATTTGCCAGAACGCCTAAAAACTGTGAGTTTTAAAACACAAAACCACAATAAAGAGGAAGTAGCAAAAGAAAAATGAACAACCTGAGAATCGCTTAAACGATTTTTGTTTCCATCAGGTATCTGCTTACTAAGAGGCTGTCTCAAAAGTCGGCGACAGCCTCTTTGTTATTTGGGGCTATCAACTTTTTACCGTAAGGTGTACATCGGTTCCCGCTGTTACGGGCTACGCTTTACTTCGGTGCTACGCACTACCCCTGCACATCGGGCAGCCCATCGGCAGTAGTATAAGCATGAACATGTGCTGTAAAGTAATATGCGTAACTTACTTTGTAGTATCGTCAAATTAAGCACCATTATAGGAAGTGCCTTGGGGTTACTCGCTAGCTGCGGTAGCAACAATACTATACATAAGCTGGCCGACCATTGAAAGCTTCAGAAATTATTGCAACTACGAATCAGCTATTTTTATTAGGCTACAACCATGGGCTTGCAGATGCAACAACACAAGCGTTGTACGCCACTTTTATGGAAGCCTGTTAATAGTGCATCATAATAACATGAAATTTCTAATTGCTCTATTGTTATGTCTCCCGATTTTATCATTTGAACAGAATATAAATTATACTTCAGGAAAAGGTTCAAAGAATATTTATAATGACGCTTTATCGCATTTCATTACCATTATCCAAAAGCAAGACAAAAAGTATTTGGATACATTGTTCATTGAAAGAGATTTTTTCTATTATCCTGATGACATAACTGAAACGGTTCATGGAGTGCGAACAAAAATTTTAGGTTGGGCAGAAATAAACGAATTGCTTGAGCCAGAAAGACCATTTCTTTTCGTAAGGTTTTTGCCGTTAGGTTTTGACAAAGGAAAGTTTTATGTAATTATTTCTGTTTCACGCATAGTAAGACGAGCGGGAAAGAAATATAACTTTGAAAATGGTGTTGTTCTATATTATTCATTTGACTGTAACAAGAAGAATTTTAAATATTCCTCTTTTGAAATCTTAAATACGATAGAATTTAAAGGAACACTGGATTACTGAAAGACCAAAGCGGCGTACAACATGGGGTTGGGCAATAGCAGGGCTGGACGTTGCTAGCTTCGGCTGTAGTCAGCTATCAACTTCAGTTTCGGCTGAACGTTATAAAATCCCCTGCCATCGCCAAGCCCTTTTCGGTATAAGGGTGCAACTTACCAAAGGTGAAGCAACACAATAAAGCAATGATTATCGTGTATTATACAGCACACCTACCTTACCAAGCAGTAGTGGTGCCACTGTATTTGATACACTGGGCAGGCTGGTTGCAATCAATGATGATAGCCTTCGTGTTATTGATAATTGTAACCATGATATTATTTCACAACATTTAGATAACTTTTTGCACACGGCTTGTTGTTAACAGTGCCTTTGTAAATATTGTGCATTTACCGTAAGGATAGTTTTTTAATATAGATGGGGTTCGGCGAAGCCGAACCCCATCTATATAATCAGTATAGCTATAATGTTGTTATAAAATAGTTACGGTGCCTTTATATACCACTTGCTTATCGGTAGCATTGGTGATGGTTAAGTAGTACACACCGCTTGCTACATTGCCAACAGGTACGGTTACACTTACACCATTACGTAAGCCCATATTTTGTTGATATACTACCTTTCCTGATGCATTGTGCAACATAATTTGAGCTACAGGGTAATTACCATTGCTCATGATATAAAATACATCTTTAGCAGGTTGAGGGTACACTTGCATGGCTGTATTAACCTCTGTAAAGTTAATAGCAACAATACGGCTATAGCTAGTACGTGTACGCTCATCGGTACGCAAGCGATAGTAGTAAGTACCTGCTGTAAATATTTTAGTATCAACTACTTGGTATTTACTTTGTTGTGCAGTATTACGCGGCTGTGCAGTACCCACTATTGTTACCTCGCTAAAATTAGCATCGGTACTACGCTCTATTACAAACTGTGTTAGCTCACTTTCAAAGGCTGTTTCCCAGGTAAGTAGTGCTTGCTGCTTATTTTGTTTTTGTCCGCTAAAGTGTAATAACTGTAGAGGCAACGCACAAGTAGCATTAGATAGGTTAATATGTGATTGTGGTAACGAACGACGACCACGCATACCACCTACACGAGCCCGTACGGCTAATAACTCCTCTGCACCTGTAACTATACCGCTCACCAAAATGGTTGGCGAAGTGCTGGTTGCTACCTGCTCCATAAAGCGATCGCCAAGTTTCAGAACATCGTAAGCTGTAGCGCCGGGTACTGGGGCTACTTCAACAGTAGAAGTACCCGCACAAGTTGCGGTAATATTATTGATGGTTGGAACTCCTACGATAGCAAACACCGTATCGCTTTCAGAGGTAATACCATCGCGAGCAATACGAACACGCACCTTTGCACTACCTGTAGTAATGTTAGGTACTGTCCAATCGAAAAAACGTGTACTGCTACTTAGGTTTGAAGTAATGGGTAGCCAGTTAGTACCATCGGTGGTGTAATCGAGTGCGAAAGTGGCCGATACCGCACTAGCATCCCAACGTATACGCTGTAACTCACCAGGTACAAAACTTTCACCTCCGAACGGATACACCAAACGAACATTATTGTTGTAGTAATATTCTATAACCACGAAATAGGTTTGCGGACCATCAGTAATTGACTCTCCCCTAACACTTAAGGTATAGTTACCAGCAACAGGATTATCGAGCTGTACTTGTTCAACGTTGTTGATGTTGTCGGTTATAAATTCGCTACCTACTACAGCGGGTGCCGCACAACTAAAAGCTGTAGGTATAACACCTGCATCCATAATCCAAGGGTAATACACAATACTTCCGTTCGCGTTTGTTACACGTGTATTAATATTGTTCACCAACGCTACCGCTGCACCGCTAAAAGCTTCCGGGTCTACCCAGTAAGTCATAATTTTAGCTGTTGCTACATTCGCAGGAATGTTGATGTTATGTGTTATCGTTTGACCTTGTGTTACCGTACCAGTAAAATAACGATTTTGTTCAATACACTCTACTGCTCTTAAAGTGTTGATTCTTCCCCAACCAAAGGTGAAATCAGGCCCAGGGTTACCAAGATCATCAGCAGTATTCAAGGCAATGGCTTTAATTAAACCGGCATTCGGATCGTTACCATTATTACGCAAGCGATAGGCTTGATACAATACAGCAAGATTACCTGTAATAGCCGGACAAGCCATAGAGGTTCCACTTAAAAGCGTATATAAGTTACTGGGTTGTGTAGAATTAACATTGGTACCAACTGCAGCAATATCGGGCTTGATACGACCATCTGGTGTTGGTCCTTTACTGCTGGTACTAGCAATAGCATCGGATTTAGTAACATTCGCTACTGCCATACTATTTTTCGAAGCTTTAAAACCTCCGGTAATGGTTCTCCATCCACCGCTAATGCCGCCGCATGTTTCTGTACCTGAGTTACCGGCAGAATGCACATGCATTAATGCGGGGTAGGTTCTTAATTGAATATCATGATTGCGTGCATCGGTATTGTAGCCGGCATTACACGATTGACCCAACGAATGCGATGTTAAACGCACATTGTTAAACGCGTATATGTTGGGTATTTGATTTAAATCGTTGTAGTTATCGTATACTCGCAGGGTTGCACCCGGAGCATTACCTACTACGGTTGGGTTCCAGTTACCAGCACCGGTAATAATACCAGCAACGTGATCGCCGTGGCTTCCACTGTTCCCAATGGCATTCACTTCAATACGACCAGCGAAATCAACATGCGGACCAACAAATCCGTCGTCGCCCATTGTAATTACAACACCGCTACCATTTAATTTTCGTCCACCAACAAAATTATCACTCGTGTTAACATTGGTATTCCTATGTGCTGTAGTTGCTTGAATATCTTCAATTGTTGCAGGGGCAGAAATAGGTTCAATGTAATGCACTAAAGGGTGCTTAGCTAACAACTCAATGTTACGCACAGATATTTCTGCTTCAATAGCATCGGCAGCAGTTGCAGCAGTATATTTAAATTCAGATATCCATTGCTGTAACGCTTGTACAGCTTGTGAAGTAGTAACACTTTTATCAATTACTACTGTAACCTTACGGATGGTATCGTTGAGTACAGCCCACTGAATGCTGCTTGCATCTCTCAGAGTGGGGTCTATTTTGGCATAGCTCACAGGTGCCATTACGCTATATACTTGCCATTGCGCCAGAAGCTGATAATCACTGAATGTTGCAGGTATGGTGGCGATATAGGTATTGTTAGGCACATACTGCAAAAGCCGTATACCAGCCGCAGCCAACGCTTGCTTTGTAGCGTCGGTGGGTATTTGGTTAAACTGTAACCATACATGATAGTTACCCTCGTACAAGCACGCTTGAAAACTAGCCGAACTATTACCAGGATGCAATTGCGGTTGTGAATTTACGAACTCTCCCGTTTTCAACCGCACTTTTACTTGTCCATAAGAAGCACTGCCCATCAAAGTAGCAGCAACGAAAAGTAGAAACAACTTCCGCATTCAATAAGGTTTAAAAAGTAGTAGAAAAAAGCGTTTCAATTTATTGAAATAACAGTTGTTAGCCAAAACAATAGATAAGATCCACATCATCTTTAATTGCTGATAGATGTTCCTTACGGTAAATGTTGAATGTTTTAACCATTTACCGTAAGGTTATGGTACTAAAAAGGCAGCTTATAGCTGCCTTAATATGCTGTAATATAATTGCTTTTAACTCACCAGTACTTCGCCCGACATTTCGGGTGGTATTGGTAGGTTCATGAGATGTAAAATGGTTGGGGCAATATCGCCTAACTTACCTGCTTTTACTTGTTTTACGGTATCGTTACCAATCACAAACAGTGGTACAAGATTTAATGAGTGTTGTGTGTTCGGAGTGCCATCGTCGTTCACCATAAAATCGGCATTACCATGATCGGCAGTAAGCACAATGGTATAGCCATGTGCCAGGCCGGCTGTTACCACACGCTGCACACAAGCGTCTACCGTTTCAACAGCTTTCACAACAGCACTAAATACACCCGTATGGCCTACCATATCGGCGTTAGCAAAGTTCAAACAAATAAAATCGGCTGTTTCGGCTTCTATTTTAGGAACCAATGTGTCGGTAATACCTTGAGCACTCATTTCGGGTTGCAAATCGTAGGTGGCCACCTTCGGACTAGGTACAATTATGCGTTCTTCACCCTCGAAAGGCTGCTCTCTACCACCACTAAAAAAGAAGGTTACGTGCGGATATTTTTCTGTTTCGGCAATGCGAATTTGTGTTTTGCCATGTGCTGCCAACACCTCTCCGAGTGTATTGTTAAGATTATCAGTTTCAAAAATTACGTGTACGTTATTAAATGTTTTATCGTACTCCGTCATAGTGGTGTAGTGCAGTTCGAGGGGCTGCATTTGCTGCTCTGGAAAAGCCTTTTGCGTAAGTACTTCGGTAATTTCGCGGCATCGGTCTGTTCTGAAGTTAAAGCAAATAACCGCATCGCCATTGGCAATAGTACCTTTACCTTGCGGTAAATTTTTGTTCACAATAGGTTGAATGAACTCATCGGTTACACCAGCTTCGTAGCTAGCTGTAATACTGGCAAGAAGGTCGCTACTAGCTTCTCCTTGGCCATGTACTAACGCATCGTAAGCGAGCTTCACACGCTCCCAGCGCTTATCTCTATCCATTGCATAGTATCTTCCGGTGATGGAAGCAATGGTACCTACACTTTGTTGTAAGTGTTGTTGTAGTTGGTCTATGAAACCGTAACCGCTTTTAGGATCGCAATCGCGGCCATCGGTAAAGGCGTGAATGTATACCTCTGTTAAGCCTGCCGCCTTACAAGCATCAGTAATTGCCATTACATGATGTATGTGGCTATGTACACCGCCATCGCTTACTAAGCCAATTAAGTGTAAGGGCTTGTTGTTTGTTTTAGCGTAGGCAATAGCTTGTTGCAAGCTACTGTTTGCCGCAAATGAGCCATTTCGAATAGCTACATTAATACGTTGCAATTCTTGATACACAATACGCCCCGCCCCCAAATTCAGGTGTCCAACTTCACTGTTGCCCATTTGCCCATCGGGAAGGCCTACGGCTTCGCCACAGGTTACCAAAGTAGCATTTGGATATTGGTGATATAAGCTATCTACAAAGGGGGTATTGGCTTGCTGTATTGCATCGGCATTGGTTACCTTGCCTAAGCCCCAGCCATCCATAATGATTAAAATGGTTTTCTTACTCATGTGGGTAAAGATAAATGTAAATGCTGTTGCTGTTGCGAATTGCATTTACCGTAAGGTAGATAGCAAAAAATACGGGTCGCCTTCGGCGACCCGTATTTTTTTATAGATAAGCCATTTCAAACACAGCTTTTAAGACTATCGGTTGTTAGATATCGCTGTTTTTTGTTGCCTAATTTTTATGATCTGAAGGTGGTTGTGGTGGTTTGTTGCCGCCATTACCGCTTGGTTTATTACCCTGCAGACGGCCACTATGTGGCGGCCTTTTGTGTGAACTGTTATGCGGTGGCCTGCTACCACTTTGACCATCTTGCTGTGGGCGTTGTTGCGGTGGTCGCTGTTCGTTTCGTGGCGGTTGTGGCTTAGCACTATCTTGATTGCCTTGTGGCGGCCTATTACCCATAGGCTGACCAGGCTTGTTATTTGAACGAGGGGGTTGTTGGCGCTGCTGTACATGCTGGCCCCGACGTTCTTCGTTGCGCCTACGTTGTTGGGTACGTTCTAAACTACGCAGACTTATCTGTCCGACTACATCTACAAACTGCGGCTCTATTATTTTAGGCTTGCCGCCTACTAATTCAACCGCACCGAGATCGTCGGGTTGTTGGCCTTGGCGGTTAAGCATGCGTATTTCGCGAACCCTTTCAATAGTAAGGGGATACTGCTTATTACTATCGGGCAGTATGTACCACATAAGGTTCTTGAAAATATCTTTTTTTATTAGGATGGCTCTGCCACGTTGAACTTCTAATACTTCGGCATCGTTCGGGAAGTGTTGAAGTGCATCGAGGTAGGTATCGAGCTCGTAGTTTAAACAGCATTTCAAGCGGCCGCATTGTCCGCTCAGCTTAGTTTGATTAATGCTTAAATTCTGGTAGCGTGCTGCTGTGGTATTTACACTTTTGAAATCGTGTAGCCATGTACTACAGCATAACTCTCGGCCACAACTGCCGATACCACCTACTTTGGCCGCTTCTTGGCGAATACCAATTTGCCGCATTTCTACCTTTAGCTTGAAATCGCTGGCAAAAATTTTAATCATTTCTCTGAAATCTACCCGATCATCGGCAGTATAAAAGAAGGTGGCTTTTTTGCCATCGGCCTGAATTTCTACCTCACTTAACTTCATTTGTAAGTTTAGCTGGCGAGCTATGGCTCGGCTACGTGCAAGCACTTCTTGCTCTCTGCTTTTCTGATACCGGTAGCTTTCAATATCTTTTTCGTGGCTGCGACGAAGTATTTTTTTCATTTCGGAGCTATCTTCTGCAACGCCCATTTTCTTCATTTGTAACCTTACCAACTCGCCGGTAAGGCTTACTTCGCCAACATCGTAACCACTTACACCTTCTACGGTAACCAAATCTCCTTTTTCAAAGTATTGGAGTGTGGTATTTCTGAAAAACTCTTTGCGGCTACCCTGCTTGAACGATACTTCTACTACCCTACAGTTACTTTCAGGATCGCTAAAGGGTAAATTACGAAGCCAATCGTGCACATTCATTCTGTTACAACCACCGCTGCTGCAACCGCCGTTGCTTTTACAGCCCGATGGTTTGCCATCGGCACCTTTAGTGCCACAACTTCCACAACCCATGCTATCTCAATTTTTCGTTGATGGTAAATGTATTGGCGACGCTATAATATAAGATTGGTTTGTAACGATCTGCAAGCAAGTAGCTTGTGTTGTGTCACTCACTTTAACACCTGTGCTACTATGAGCAAGCAGGCGTACCATTATTATACTGCACAGCTAATAACTTTAGCTGTGTTGGGTATAAATATATTAAGGCAATAAACGATTGTTGCTGCCATGAAATACAAAAGTTCAAGTGTGCGACGCAACGGCAGCTGCCCATTGTACTTACTGCCGATACCATCTTATATATTTTGTCGGGCTGCCCGTTGGGCAGCCACGTCAAAAATAGGCAAAACCCTCGGTTTTACTAATGTGTGTTGGTATTTGTAGGCTTGGTGGAGCTTATTAACATGCTTATACGGCAGTAATAAACTGTTTTTCATGCACGATATGCCGTATTTTAATGCTCAGGGCATGAAATAACATTTTGCTATTAGCATTACGCTCAATGTAATATGCGGCTTTATCGAGTTCTTCTACAATTGCTTGTAGCTGATAAAAACCAATCATTCGATGAATGCGGTGTGCCAGTTCGCGTTCGGCATTGGCCATAGGTACGGCAGCGTCGCCTAAAATGCGTAATCGTAACGATTGTGCCAGCAGATGATTGAAAAATTGTAAGAA
Source organism: Chitinophagaceae bacterium (assembly GCA_046296295.1). Classification (GTDB taxonomy): domain Bacteria; phylum Bacteroidota; class Bacteroidia; order Chitinophagales; family Chitinophagaceae; genus UBA10646. The sequence continues at coordinate 82,934 of JBKBLG010000004.1, forward strand.
TTGTTTTTGTTTTTCGCGGCCAAGCTTATTCATTTCATCTACCCACTTCGCCTCTGCGGCAGGGCCTTGTCGTAAGGATGCGTTTAAGCAATCTCGAACGAGCACCAACCAATCGTGGCCGGCATGGGCAATTTGTTGCAGGGCTTCGCGGTAGTTGCCATCACAAATATTTGCTACCTGAAGTGCTAATTCGGGTGCTGTTTGGTTGCGGTGTACCAGTGCATCGGCCACTTCTTGAGGATGCAACTTGGGTACTTTAATGAGTTGGCAACGACTTCGGATGGTTAATAATATCTGCTCTTCATTTTCGGCAACGAGCAGAAAAATGGTATTTGGTGGTGGCTCTTCTATGAGTTTAAGTAGCTTGTTACCCATATTGCCGAGGTACTCGGGCATCCAAAGCACTAGTACCTTGTATCTGCTTTGGTAGGCCTTTAAACTTAGCTTGCGGCTAATTTCATCGCACTCGCGGCCGGTTATATTGCCTTGTTTATTTTCGGCGTTGATGCTTTGTAGCCAGTCGTAGGCATTTCCGTAAGGGAACTGTTGGAAAAAACTGCGGAAATCGGCTATAAAATCGTTGCTTACAGGTTGTTCGCCACTTTTTTTAGAAATAACCGGAAAGCTAAAATGCAAATCGGGGTGTTGCAACGCTGCAGCACTAACATAAGCTGGTTGTGCTGCAATATCGTTCGGATGAATAAAAGCAGGTACATTATTATCGGTTGGTAATGGCGTAAATCCACCAAATAAATCGGCCACAGGTTCTGTGGCAGCCTGCTGCGGCAAGCTCACCAAATACTGTGCAAAAGCTACAGCAAGCGGCAGCGCACCACTTCCTTCTTTACCCAAAAAGAGCAATGCATGGCTCAACCGATTGTTTGCTACTAAATCGATTAGGTGCTGTTTCACCTCTTGTTGTCCAATTACATCAGAAAAAAGCATGCCTTACGGTAAATATTACGATGATGGTGATGATAATCAGTAATTATGGTACTCTTTCAACACGTATTCCGGCATTCAACACATTGGTCAATGGGTTTTCACGCATGGTATGTTGTAGTGTGAATTGGTAGGTACCCAACATTAAGTTAACGGGATATTGATTAATACGAATTCTGTGTTCAAAGATATCGTCCATACCTTTAGCGAGCCAACCATTCGCATTGGTAGCAAGTGGTAGTTCTAACATTTGTGTTTCAGGCTTGCCATGAGGTGCTCGTGTGGTAACATTTACCCACATATTATTGAAGTGATAGGCATCGGTATGGCGTAGCACTATGTATAAATTGTAGGGCTTTGTGGTATCAGTGATGTTAAAGGTAAAGCTGGGCTTCACTGAATCGGCCCATGTATGCGTGGGAAAATACTCCGTACGTTCATATACGTTGATATTAGTGCAAGCACCACTTACTACAACCAACGTAACCATACAAACAGCAACATACAACTGCTTTATAACCATTACAATACGTTTAAAATTTGTTCTTTGGCTTTTTCTAATTCGTCTTTCATGAGCACAACAATTTTCTGGATGTCGGCATCGTAGGCTTTGCTACCGGTAGTGTTAATTTCTCTGCCAATTTCTTGAATAATGAACGATAGTTTTTTGCCCTTACCTTTATCGGGTTCTTGCAGCATAGTTTTGAAATACTGCAAATGATTCGATAAACGTACCTGTTCTTCGCTAATATCTATTTTCTCGATATAATAAATTAACTCTTGCTCTAGGCGGTTAGTATCGTAATGTTCAGGGCCTAATTGCTCTTCGAGCAATTTCACCAAACCTTCTTTGATTTTTGTACGACGATTGGGGGCCAACGCTTGAATAGCAGCTTGGTGTTGGGTTATAGCGGCAATACGTTGCAACAAATCTGCTTCTAGTGCTGCGCCTTCTTCTTTTCGATGTTGGTTGAGTGCTTCTATGGCCGAAGATAGTACCGGTATAAAACTATGATACTCGGCTTCGCTCAATATTTCTGTAGGTGGTGCTACTACTTCCGGCATGCGCAAGATAGCAGCTAAAACCCCCTCCATATTCCAGCCCTTTTCTGCTGCAATTTGTTGCAGCGGCTCGTAATATGCAGCCACTAAATCGGTATTAATAGCCAACGATTTTGCTGCACCATTTTGTTTTAGATAAATGCTACACTCTACGCTGCCACGCTCTAAGCTAGCAGCAATACGGTTGCGAATATCAATTTCGTAGGGTTTCAATAAACTGGGCAGTGTAAGCCTAACATCAAGCTGCTTGCCGTTAAGGCTACGTATGTCTACAATAAAATTTTTATCGCCTATGGTTTGCTCGGCCCTTCCGAAGCCGGTCATTGAAAAAAGCATCCGCAAGTATTTAGTATGGCAAAGTAAGCAGCTTTAAGCATATCTTTTTGTTATAGGCAAGCGTAACAAACAACAAAACAACCATTGAACTGACTGAAAATATAAAATAACAGGACGACATATAAACTTAACAGCAGACTTTTTCTGACACGAAATCCCAACACTTCGTGATAACAGCGATGGGCCTTAAAAACATAAATTAGCAGTCTAAAAAAGAATTCTTATTTAAAAGAGGATAATGGCAAAACAAAAAGCGACCCTTCGACAGGCTCAGGGTAAAAACGAAGAACCCCTCGAAAAACAACTCTGGAAAGCAGCCGACAAACTCCGCAAGAACATTGATGCTGCGGAATACAAACACATTGTATTGGGGTTAATCTTCCTGAAATATATCTCCGATGCTTTTGAAGAATTGTATGCAAAACTAAAAGCAGACGAAGCCAACGGTGCAGACCCCGAAGACAAAGACGAATACAAAGCAGAAAATGTGTTCTTTGTACCGCAGGATGCCCGATGGAATTATTTGCAATCGAAAGCCAAACAACCTGAAATCGGAAAGTTTGTGGACGATGCCATGGATGCTATTGAAAAAGAAAATGCTTCCCTCAAAGGCGTGTTGCCCAAGGTATATGCCCGACAAAATTTGGACCCGACAAGTTTGGGTGAACTGATTGACCTGATTGGCAACATTGCCTTAGGCGATGCCAAAGCAAGAAGTGCCGATGTGCTCGGACACGTTTTTGAATATTTTCTGGGTGAGTTTGCCTTGGCAGAAGGCAAGAAAGGCGGACAGTTCTACACGCCAAGAAGCGTGGTGGAATTATTGGTGGAGATGCTGGAACCCTACAAAGGACGAGTGTTTGACCCTTGCTGTGGTTCGGGTGGAATGTTTGTGCAGAGCTTGAAATTTGTTGATAGCCATGCAGGCCGTGTAAACGATATCTCCATTTACGGACAAGAGAGCAACCAAACCACCTGGCGACTGGCTAAAATGAACCTGGCCATTCGTGGCATTGATAGCTCACAGGTGAAATGGAACAACGAAGGTTCTTTCTTAAACGATGCACACAAAGACCTGAAAGCTGATTTTATAATTGCCAATCCACCGTTTAATGTGAGTGATTGGGGCGGTGAATTGATGCGGAATGATGGACGTTGGCAATACGGCATACCACCCACAGGCAACGCCAACTTTGCCTGGATGCAACATTTTATTTACCACTTAGCACCCAACGGACAAGCTGGTGTGGTGTTGGCAAAAGGTGCTTTGACCTCTAAAACCTCAGGCGAAGGCGAGATTAGAAAAGCACTGGTTGAAAACGGCTTGATTGATTGCATTGTAAACCTACCGGCCAAATTGTTTTTAAATACCCAGATTCCTGCTGCCTTATGGTTTATGAGCCGCAACCGTAAAAACGGAAAATTCCACCACCCCGCCACCACAGGTGGCACCCCTCCACGGGAGGGGAATTTTCGAGACCGCAGCAACGAGATTTTATTTATTGATGCCCGCAACTTGGGCCATTTGATCAACCGCAGAACCCGTGAACTCTCACCAGAAGACATTGCCAAAATTGCCGGCACTTACCACGCCTGGAGAAATTCCCCTCCTTTGGAGGGGGCAGGGGGTGGTCAATTCCCCCCCACTGGAGGGGTGCCCGAAGGGCGGGGTGGTTACGAAGACATCCCCGGCTTTTGTGCCTCCGCCCCCATCAGCAAAGTGAGAGAACTCGACTATGTGCTTACACCGGGCCGCTATGTAGGCTTACCCGATGAAGAAGACGACTTCAATTTTGCCGAACGCTTTACCTGCTTAAAAGCAGAACTGCAAGCACAGATGGCAGAGGAAACAGAATTAAACGATAGAATCAAAAGGAACTTGCATAAAATTCAAATTATCTAATTTTCAATAAAATGAACTACGACATAAAACTCATTAATAATTTCGAAGGTAAAGGGCGTATTGAACTTGACCGAATGGAATTTTTGGCAAAGCACATAAAAAGCATTGCTCAAAAGGCTTTACTGCTGCAACTCTATGGCTATAGTAAGGTTTCAATGCCAAAGAACTTAAATAAATATCTGCATGTATTTCTAACACAAACTGCCGGGGTTGATGGTAATACTATTCTCACGTTGGATGCAGATAATTTTCAAAATATCCTAGTACAGTTAGATTTATTTAAAGAGAAACAAGCTCTAAATACACTTACACCAATGGCTTTAGTGATTAAGTCATTCACTGCTGCATTATATGATGAAGAAGATAAAAATATGATTGATGAACCGCTTATTGATGAATTATTAAAGTTTAAAAAGTTTTTTCAAACTGATACAGAAAAAGTATTACTTACTAACCGGAGTACAATACCGGAAATTGAATTTTCTCGAAAAGAAATAGATAAAATCGAGAGCTTATTTAAAACAATACCACAACCACAAAAAACAGTGGTAGCCGGTGTGATTGATGAAATGAAGTTTTCAAGAGAGCAGGTAATTTTAACTACCACTGAAAATAAAAAGATAGTAGTAATTGTTGCCAAGGAGCTTTTTCAAGACTTAAAGGAGTTTTTTGGACAGGAAATAGCCATCAATGGAATGGCTCATTTTAAGCCGGGAGGGCAATTATCGTATGTTAAAATGGAAAGCTTTGGCAATGCGGGGAAAGCCGCAAAAATATTATCAAGAAAGCCGGATAAAATGAACATGCAACAGCAGATTGCTTTACAAATCAGAGAAGGGAAAAAACGAAATCCAATGGATGAAATCATTGGAACATGGCCCGGAAATGAGACAGACGAAGAATTTGAGAAAATGCTAAAAGACCTTGACTAATGAAAAACATACTTTTAGACACAAATATCCTCATACACTTAAATAGAGGAAAGGAAAAAGCTCAAAAGGTTCGTGAATATGTGGCGAGCTTAAGCGAACCACAAGTATTTATTTCTGTGGTGAATTTAGCTGAAGTGGAAAGTTTGGTTGTGCAATGGAAAATGCCTGATGAAGCTGTTAAACGACTTAGGAGCAATATGAACAAATTTGTGTGTATTGATATTGAGCAAAATAATCAGGTTCTGTTAGACGCTTATGTAAATATCGATTGCTACAGCAAGAGAAAAATTAAAGGACCTGATGGCAAACTTATTCCAAATGGTGCAATTGGAATGAAGAAGAACGACCTCTGGATTGCAGCTACAGCCCATGCTTTAGATGCCGTGTTACTTACCACCGATGGAGATTTTGACCACTTAGAAAACCTATATTTTGAACTTAAGAAGTTTTAGCATGAGTGAGTGGAAAGAATATAAATTAAAAGATTTGGGAAGAGTTGTTACAGGCAATACTCCATCAAGTAAATTTCCTGAAGAATTTGGAAATGAAATGCCGTTTGTAACACCTTCTGATTATAAAAATTATAACAAGTGGATTTCGTTTGCTGATAGAAATTTATCTCAAAAAGGAATTGAGAAGTTACAAAGCCGTTTGCTACCTAAAAATTCATTGCTTGTTACTTGCATTGGTTCAGATATGGGAAAAGTTGCAATCAATAAAATCCCTGTTATTTCTAATCAGCAAATCAATTCAATAATTCCAAATGAAAATGTTGATGCTGATTTTCTATACTACAAATTAGTTGAGAGCTATGATGTTTTGAGAATGTATGGAGAAGCAGGAACAGCAGTTCCGATAGTAAATAAGACAGATTTTGAAAACATTGAAATAGAAATTCCTTCAGAAAAATCCGAGCAAACCGCCATAGCCGAAGTGTTAAGCAGCTTAGACGACAAAATAGACCTGCTGCACCGCCAAAACGCCACCTTAGAAAAAATGGCCGAAACGCTGTTTAGGCAGTGGTTTGTGGAGGAAGCGAAGGAGGAGTGGGAAGAAGGAACTTTAGATGATATCCTTTCTGTAAAAGGTGGAACAACCCCAAGTACCGCTGAACCTAGTTATTGGAATGGAACAATTCATTGGACAACACCAAAGGATATTACCAATTTAAACGGATTATTTTTATTTGATACCGAAAGAAAAATAACAGAATTGGGCTTATCAAGAATCAGCTCTGGTTTGTTACCCATAGGAACACTCTTAATGACCTCAAGGGCACCTGTTGGTGTATTAGCATTTGCAGAAATTCCGTTAGCTATAAATCAAGGTTATATCGCAATTATTGCCAACAAAGGCTATTCAAAAGAATTTATCTACCTCTGGCTAAAGACAAATATTGATGTAGTGCATAGTTTCTCTAATGGTTCAACTTTTATGGAGATTAGTAAGTCAACTTTTAAAACATTACAGCTACAGATTCCTCCAAGTGATGTATTAAATAATTTTCAATCGATTGTAGCCCCCTTATTTACCAAAATAAAATCAAACTCAATCCAAATCCGCACCCTCACCGCCTTGCGGGATACCTTGTTGCCAAAGTTGATGAGTGGGGAGGTGAGGGTTGAAATGAATTAAAAAATATGCAGCAATACAATCCAAATATTCACCATCGCAAATCCATCCGTTTAAAAGGATACGATTATACGCAGGCAGGATTGTATTTTATTACCATTTGTTGTAACCGTGGGGGCGAATTGCATTCGCCCTTTGGATACATCGAAAACGGACAAATGATATTGAATGAATACGGACAAATTGCCTATAATGAATGGATGAAAACCCCGGAAATACGACCGAATGTTGAATTGGGGGCATTCATCATAATGCCCAACCACATGCACGGTATTATCCGGTTATTGGGTAGGGGCGAATTGCATTCGCCCAATGAAACGGGCATATACGATATGCCCGAACCGCCCGATAATGGGGGCGTTTGCAAAACGCCCCTACAGTCACCATCACAAACCGTTGGTGCCATTGTTCGTGGTTACAAATCATCGGTTACCAAACGATTGGGTTTGTTGGGATTCAATGGCAAATTATGGCAACGCAATTATTACGAACACATCATTCGCAACGAACTATCCTATCAAAACATTTCGAATTACATCATCAACAATCCTGCAAAATGGCAGGAGGATAAATTTTTTATTGCATGACCCGCATCAACGAAAATACCATAGAATCCTTTGCCATCGAGTTGCTCGAAAAACTTGGTTATGCGTATATCTATGCTCCTGATATTGCACCCGAATTCTCCTCCTTTGGAGGGGTGGTCGCAGACCGGGGTGGTCAATTCCCCTCCAATGGAGGGGTGCCCGAAGGGCGGGGTGGTCAAGATACCCGCGACAGCTATGCACAGGTTTTGTTATTGAACCGATTGCAAAATGCCGTAAAAAGAATCAATCCCGGTATTCCGGCCGATGCACAGGCAGAAGCCATCAAAGAAATTCAGCGTATTGCCTCACCTGATTTGCTTGCCAACAATGAAACCTTTCATCGTTTATTAACCGAAGGTATTCCCGTTTCAAAACGTGTGGATGGAGACGACCGGGGCGACAGAGTTTGGCTGATAGATTTTAAAAATCCGCACAACAACGATTTTGTGGTAGCCAATCAATTCACCATCATTGAAAACGGAAACAACAAACGACCTGATGTAATTCTTTTTGTGAATGGAATTCCGTTGGTGGTCATCGAACTAAAAAATGCAGCAGACGAAAACACCACCATCCATTCAGCCTTCAAGCAAATAGAAACGTATAAAGCCATCATTCCAAGCCTGTTTACTTACAATGGTTTTGTAGTTATTTCAGATGGTCTGGAAGCCAAAGCAGGTTCCATCTCTGCGGGCTTTAGTCGTTACATGGCTTGGAAATCGGCTGACGGCAAAGCCGAAGCGTCGCATTTGGTGAGTCAGTTAGAAACCTTGATTCAAGGCATGCTGAACAAAGCAACCTTGATTGACTTAATCAGGCATTTCATTGTTTTTGAAAAAACTACAAAGCAAGAAAATCATGGGAATCATGAAATCAAGCAAATCACGGTTCAGACAACTAAAAAATTAGCAGCTTATCATCAATACTATGCAGTAAACAGAGCCGTTGAATCAACACTTCGTGCAGCAGGATTTAATTCCCCTCCTTTGGAGGGGTGGTCGCAGACCGGGGTAGTTCATTCCCCTCCTGCGGAAGGATGGCAGACGCAGTCTGACGGGGTGGTAAAAAGAGCCAGTAAAAACTACTTCGAACTTCCCTACAACCCTAAACTCAAAGAAAGGGCAAGAGAACTTCGACAGGCAGGAAATCTATCGGAAGTACTTTTCTGGAATCAGGTGAAGAACAAACAATTTAAAGGCTTCGATTTCGACAGGCAGAAAATCATAGGAAACTACATTGTTGACTTTTATTGCAGTAATTGCCAGGTGGTAATTGAAATTGATGGCTGTAGTCACGATGATAAGGTGGAATATGATGCGGAAAGGGATTCCTATTTAAACTCCTTGGGATTGACTGTTATTCATATTCCCGTAGCAGATGTATTGCAGCGAATGGGAAGTGTGATGGAAATGCTTTCTAACCACCCCGCCTTGCAGGCACCCCTCCAAGGGAGGGGAATTGACCACCCCGCCCTATCGGGAACCCCTCCTGAGGAGGGGAATTTGGTGCAGGAATCACCCAAAAGTTATGGCCTGCCCGGAGTGAAGAACCAACCTATTGGCGATAAAAAGGGCGGCGTTGTTTGGCATACGCAGGGGAGCGGAAAATCATTATCCATGGTTTTCTACACAGGGAAAATCGTTTTGGCTTTAGATAATCCAACAGTACTTGTTATTACAGACCGCAATGATTTGGACGACCAACTGTTTGACACCTTTGCGGCATCGAAACAGCTATTAAGACAAGAGCCTGTTCAGGCAGAGGATAGAAACCATTTAAAAGAATTATTAAAAGTAGCCTCTGGCGGTGTGGTGTTTACAACCGTTCAGAAATTTCAACCCGAAGAAGGCAATGTGTATGAATTACTCTCCGACAGAAAAAACATCGTCGTCATTGCCGATGAAGCGCACAGAACGCAATACGGCTTTAAAGCAAAAACCCTTGATGCCAAAGACGAAAAAGGAAATGTAGTCGGTAAGAAAATCGCTTACGGTTTTGCAAAGTATATGCGGGATGCCTTGCCCAATGCCACGTATTTAGGCTTTACAGGAACACCCATTGAAAATACAGACGTAAATACTCCAGCAGTTTTTGGAAACTATGTGGACATTTACGACATAGCCCAAGCCGTTGAAGATGGCGCAACCGTTCGCATTTATTACGAAAGCCGATTGGCAAAAGTGAACCTGAGCGAAGAAGGCAAACAATTAGTTGAAGAGCTTGACGATGAACTGGAACAAGAATTCCCCTCCTCTGGAGGGGTGGTCGAAGACCGGGGTGGTTCAAGAGCAAAAGCCAAATGGACACAGTTGGAAGCCTTGGTGGGCAGTGAAAACAGAATTAAGAACATCGCCAAAGATATTGTTTCGCACTTTAGTCAACGACAGGAAGTATTTGAAGGCAAAGGAATGATTGTGTGCATGAGTCGCAGAATTGCAGCCGATTTATACGAAGCAATCATTGCCCTAAAACCAGAATGGCATTCAGACGACTTAAACAAAGGGGCGATAAAAGTGGTCATGACTTCCGCATCATCTGACGGTCCGAAAATTTCTAAACATCATACCACCAAAGAACAAAGAAGAATACTCGCTGAAAGAATGAAAAATCCCGATAACGAATTACAATTGGTCATCGTTCGGGATATGTGGCTCACAGGTTTTGACGCACCAAGTATACACACCCTTTACATTGACAAACCAATGAAAGGACATAATTTGATGCAAGCTATTGCAAGAGTAAACCGTGTTTACAAAGACAAGCCGGGCGGTTTGATTGTAGATTATTTAGGTATTGCAGCCGATTTGAAAAAAGCACTGGCCTTTTATTCTGATGCAGGTGGAAAGGGCGACCCAACCATTTTGCAGGAACAAGCCGTTCAATTGATGTTAGAGAAACTGGAAGTTGTTTCTCAAATGTTTAATGAACTCCCCTCCCGTGGAGGGGTGTCTGCAGGACGGGGTGGTTTTCCGTATGAAAGCTACTTTCAAGCCGACACTTCAAAAAAACTATCCATGATTCTGGCAGCAGAAGAGCACATTTTAGGATTGGAAGATGGAAAGAAGCGATACATCAACGAAGTAACAGCATTGTCAAAAGCCTTTGCCATTGCCATTCCGCATGAGCAGGCAATGGATGCAAAAGACGAAGTTTCTTTTTTCCAAGCCGTAAAAGCAAGATTGGCAAAGTTTGACGGAACAGGTTCAGGGAAAACAGACGAAGAAATTGAAACCACCATTCGCCAAGTCATTGACAAAGCGCTGGTCTCTGAACAGGTCATTGATGTTTTTGATGCCGCAGGAATAAAAAAACCAGATATTTCAATTTTATCCGAAGAGTTCTTAATGGAACTCAAAGGAATGGAACACAAAAATGTGGCCTTGGAAGTTTTGAAAAAACTCTTGAACGATGAAATAAAATCAAGAGCCAAAAAGAACCTGGTTAAGAGCAGGACATTCTTAGAAATGTTAGAAAACTCCATCAAGAAATACCACAACAAAATCCTGACAGCAGCCGAAGTAATTGAAGAACTCATCAATCTTAGTAAAGAGATTGTTGAAATGGACAATGAAGCCAAGCACATGGGCTTGTCAGACTTTGAATATGCTTTTTACACCGCAGTAGCCAGCAACGACAGCGCAAGAGAACTCATGCAACAAGACAAATTGAGAGAACTTGCCGTAGTGCTGACAGAAACCATAAGACAAAACGCATCCATTGACTGGACCATTAAAGAAAGTGTAAAAGCTAAATTGAAAGTTGCAGTAAAAAGAATATTGAGAAAATACGGTTATCCGCCCGACATGCAAATGTTAGCTACAGAAACCGTTTTAAAACAAGCCGAAATGATCGCAAACGAAATAACGGCATAAGTCACACCAGTCAAGACTAAGCCCAAACCTGCAAAAGAGCTTCCGCCTCAACGAGCCTGAAAGAATTTCAAAATATTTTTCCAACCCTTCAAAAAATACCCCCCGATACACAAGCGCCACAAAAAAGCACCGATTTGACACAAACGAACGATATAAAAATGGTCTGTTCATGACAGACAAGAACGCCAGCCTAGAACAGCGGTTGGGGGTAATGGCGGGTACAATGGTAATATTGAAATGTAGTTTTTCAAATCAACATTTGCAGTGTTTTGACAGATTTGTGCTCCAAAATTCGCCAATAGGCAAAGCTGCAAAACATTAGAAGAAATGCCTTACGGTAAATGTGCTTCACAAGCACTTATGAATTCATTGTTATATGTTACTTCATTTGCCGTAAGGCTACTTAAAAAAACATTAAAGGCCACAGTATCTTTAAATTGTAGTTGAAAGCTAGCAGCTTGGGCGGTGGGATTGTATCTTTCCAAATGAACAAGCTTGCTTATGCTAACAGGTACCAAACCACGCCTCAGTTTCTGGCAAATTATTAATATGAATGTTGGCTTTTTTGGCATTCAATATAGTTTTGGCTTGCAACAAAGTGCGGTGAACCCCATCTACGATTTTTTAGGTGCCAGTCCCGATGAAATTCCACTGCTAAACTTAGCCGGCCCTGTAACGGGTTTAGTAGTACAGCCTATTATTGGTGCTTTAAGTGATAAAACATGGCATCCAAAATTTGGTCGGCGTAAGCCATATTTTTTGTTTGGGGCATTGCTGTGTAGCCTTGCGCTTTTCCTATACCCATTTAGCAGCGAACTGTGGATGGCGGCCGGGTTATTGTGGATTTTAGATGCCGGCAACAATACTGCCATGGAACCTTATAGGGCTTTTATTGCCGATAAACTCGATGCAACGCAGCAACCCATAGGCTTTCAGGCACAAAGTTTTTTTACCGGATTCGGACAAACGCTGGCCAATGTTTCGCTATTTGTGTTTCCTATGATTTTTACGGGTGTTATTGGTAAGCTATACACTTGGGTATATGCTTCGTTCTTTTTAGGTGCCGTTTGTAGTATTGGAAGCATTTGGTGGAGTATACGTACTACGCCTGAAATACCACCAACAGAAGCTGAGCTCAGAGTTATGCGGCAAGAGAAATTAGATGTTTTCACACCGTTTAAGGAAATTCTACATGCTTTTAAAGATATGCCTAAAATAATGTGGCAACTAGCGTTGGTGTATCTTTTTCAGTGGTATGCTTTGTTTTGCTACTGGCAAAACGCTTCTAAAAGTGTTGCACTATCGGTATATAAAACCACACCGGAAAATAAAGCACTGTATGCCGAGGCTGTAAGCTGGACAGGCCTTGTAAATGGTTGGTACAATATAGTTACCTTTTTAACCGCCTTTTTATTGGTAGGGTTTGCAAGAAAATATGCTGCCAAGTGGGTACATTTTACCTGCTTGTTGCTGGCTGGTATTGGCTTTATAGCCTTCCCCCAGATTGAGAACAAGTACTTGTTATTCCCAGCCATTACTGGTTTTGGTATTGGCTGGGCAAGTATGATGGGTATCCCTTATTTAATAGTAGTGAGCGAAATACCTAAAGAACGTTACGGGGTGTATATGGGCATTATTAATATGATGATTGTGGTACCGATGATATTGCAAAACATAAGTTTTGGCTATATCTTAAAATATTGGTTACATAACGATGCAGGTAATGCCATTACTGTAGCAGGTGTGTTGCTGATTTTAGCTGCACTTGCAACTAGCCTTATAAAATCAAAACCTACTACTACGCCTGTACTATTATCAGGAGGCGGACACTAAACAATCAACATGTATCAGATGCAGCAAAATTTGTTTTTGAGTTGTATAGTGGTAGCTGCCTTACAATGGTGCGGATGCCAAAACACAACTACCACAAAGGCAGTAACCATCACAAATAAAGATTCGAATTGGTGGAAGTCGGCAGTAATTTATCAGCTATATCCGCGAAGCTTTAAAGATAGTGATGGCGATGGCATTGGTGATTTACAAGGTATTATATCGGAACTTGATTATTTGCAAAGCTTAGGTATTGATGCTATTTGGTTGAACCCTATATATAGTTCGCCTAACGACGATAATGGTTATGACGTTAGCGATTATCGTGCTATTATGAAAGATTTTGGTACGATGGAAGATTTTGATGCTTTGCTTGCAGCCATGCATCAACGCGGGTTGAAGTTAATTATGGATATTGTTGTGAACCATAGCAGCGATGAGCATGATTGGTTTCGCCAAAGCCGAAGCAGCCGTAACAACCCTTACCGTAATTATTATCATTGGTGGCCTGCCGAGAGGGGTAAGCCGCCGTATCGCTATAGTTTGTTTGATATTAACCATGATGCATGGAAATACGATTCGCTAACTAACGCTTATTACCTACACTATTTTGGTGTTAAACAACCCGATTTGAATTGGGAAAATCCGAAGCTACGTCAGGAGATTTATGATATGATGGCCTTCTGGGCTCAAAAAGGAGTAGATGGTTTCAGACTCGATGCATTTCAATTTGCTGCTAAAGACACTAGCTGGCCTCATTTACCGCAAGGTTACGAACAACAATTTGCAAAGCATGTAGCAATGAAACCTGCTATTCATAACTACTTGCGTGAAATGAATGAGCAAGTGCTTAGTAAGTACGGAGTTATGAGTGTAGCCGAAGGCGCAGGCAATAGCTTTGAAGATGCACATCAACTCGTTGATGCAGCTCGTAAAGAATTGAATATGGCATATGCTTTTGATGCAGTAGACCTTGCTAAAAGTAGCGGTTACAATTTGCTACAATTTAAACGTGTTTTTTCTACTTGGGATAGTGCTTTTGCGAAAGAGGGTTGGCTTTCTATCTTCTTAGCCAATCACGATAATGCACGCATGGTAACTCGTTTTGCCAGCGATGCACCCGAATATTACCCTTATGCGGCAACTATGTTACATACTTTTTTACTGAGTATGCGAGGCACTCCCTATTGTTATTATGGCGATGAGTTGGGCATGACGAACCCGGGCTTTAACAGCATTGCCGACTATAGAGATAAGCCGTCATTGAACCATTATCAATACCAATTAAAGCAGGGCAAAAAAGCGGCTACAATACTTTCCGAAATGCGTTTTAGTTGTCGTGATAATGGCCGTACACCCATGCAGTGGAATGCATCGGCCAATGCCGGATTTACAACAGGCACACCTTGGATAGCTGTCAATAAAAACTACATCTCATTGAATGTAGCAGCACAACAAAAAGATAGTGCTAGCTGCCTCAACTATTTCAAAAAAATGGTAGCCTTACGTAAAAGAGAACCCACATTAGTGTACGGCAGCTACAGTTTGTTAGATGCCAACAACCAACAAGTATACGCCTACACCAGAAGCTGGAAAGGCAGAAAGCTTATGGTATTGCTCAACTTTTCAGGAAAGCAGGCTACGGTTCAAACGGGTTATCAACTTTCTACAGCTACACCACTTTTGTATAATTATGCAACACCGCCCGGTGCAACACTACGACCATACGAAGCTGTTGTGTATGCTTTATGAACACCTTAGTAAAAACCATTGTCACTTACGTAAATGAACAATAAGTAGTTATCACTTGCTTACATCACTCCAAAACCAGGTTATGGCTAAAATACTATGCATAGGAGAAGCCTTAATTGATATGATTTGTACCGATAAGGGTACTACGCTACAGCATGGCAACCATTTCTTAAAAAAAGCAGGTGGTGCACCTACAAATGTAGCTGCTGCCATTGCTGCTTTAGGTGGCAATGTAACCCTTGCGGCAAAAGTAGGTAACGACCCATTCGGGTTACATTTGAAAGAAGTATTACAAAGCTTTGGGGTTAACTGCAGCCATGTGCTCACTAGCAATGATACCTTTACTACCTTAGCATTTGTATCATTAACGGAAAATGGTGAACGTGATTTTTATTTCAACCGCGGTGCCGATGCACAGTTAAGTGTAAGCGATATTCAACAATTGCATTTTAACGATTATAGTATTGTACATTTTGGTTCTGCTACAGCCTTCTTACCCGGGCCATTACAAGCGGCTTATAGCTATGCACTTGATGCAGCCATAGCCGCCGGTTGTTTTATAAGCTTCGACCCCAACTATCGTGCTTTATTATTTAGTAAGCAACAAGAGGTATTCATAGAAAAATCGTGGCATTATTTACGTAAGTGTAACTTCTTTAAACTGAGCGACGAAGAAGCCATGTTACTTACCAATACCCCCAACGTTGATGCCGCCGCTACACAATTACTAGAGCATACACAAGCAGTTTTTGCAGTTACATTAGGTAAAGATGGTACCCTGCTTGGCATGAATGGAACAACCCATACCATACCGAGTATTAAGATACAACCTATTGACACTACAGGAGCAGGCGATGCTTTTGGCGGTGCTGTGCTGTATCAACTTAGCCAATTACCTGGTGGCCCAATACAAGATTTAACTGTTACGCAATGGCAACATATTGTTTCAAATGCCAACAAAGCGGGTGCCCGTACCTGCGAATACTTAGGCGCTATGGAAGCTTTCAAACACCTTAATAATTCTATTCTACAGTAATACATGTACACAGCAGCAACACACCAACAATTTATTACATTTCTTCGTAATGCAGGCATTGATATTAACGGAGCCGATCATAGTTTTTTTGTGCGATGTATGGCCAATGCAGGTGTAGTATATAAATTGTTTTATAGCATTTATGAACACCATAATGCAGCACAACACGCTTTTGAAAACCTACTCAAAACCATTATTTCGGCTTATCAAAATCGGCCCTTAACATTATTAAAACGTGATGCTCAAAAACAGGCCGACTGGTTTTTGAGCGAGCAAATAGTTGGTATGAGTTTGTATGTAGATCGGTTTTGTGGCAATTTAAAAAAACTTCCATCGAAACTTAATTATTTTGAAGAGTTAGGCGTTAATTTTTTACATCTGATGCCACTGTTTGAAAGTCCGGAAAAGGAAAGCGATGGTGGCTATGCAGTGAGTAATTTCAGAAAGGTAGATGAACGCTTTGGCACTTTAGAAGAACTTATGGCTGTACAACAACAAATGCAAGCTAAAGGTATGTACCTGATGCTCGATATTGTACTGAACCATACCAGTCATATGCACGAATGGGCTTTGAAAGCAAAAGCCGGCGACCCATTTTATAAAGACTTCTTTTACATATTTGCAGACCGAACCCTACCCGACCAATTCGATACTACCATGCCAGAGATTTTCCCGGAAAGTGCACCTGGTAATTTCACTTACAATAAAGAACTGAAAGCTTGGGTAATGACGGTGTTTCACCAATATCAATGGGATTTAAACTATAGTAACCCCAACGTATTGGTGGCCATGCTTGATACCATTTTTTTCTATGCCAATATTGGAGTAGATATTTTAAGAATTGATGCGCCAGCTTTTATTTGGAAGCAACTTGGTACCACCTGCCAAAATCTTCCGCAGGCACACACTTTGTTACGCCTCATTAAACATTGCGTTCAAATGGCTTGCCCTGGTATGGCATTACTTGGCGAAGCTATTGTTGCGCCCGATGCTATCATGCAATATTTTGGCGAAGGAACATTTACCGCAAGGGAATGCGATGTTGCCTACAATGCTACACACATGGCTTTACAGTGGGATGCACTCGCCACCGGCGATACCCGTGTAATGTTACAAGCGCAGCCAATTTTATTACGCAAACCTAAAGGAACTACTTGGCTTACTTACACCAGATGTCACGATGATATTGGCCTTGGTTACGACGATGCTATGATTGCCAATGTAGGATTTAACCCTTACGAGCATCGCAAATTTTTGAAAAATTGGTATAGTGGTTTGTACCCAGGCTCCTATGCAAAAGGTGCTTTGTTTTCGGTTAATCCTAAAACACAAGATGCACGTATTAGCGGTACCCTGGCAAGCCTTTGCGGCTTAGAAAATGCTATACATAATCAGCAAAAACATGCAATACAACTAGCGCTCCAACGTATTATTCTCATGCAAGCACATAGCATGTTTTTAGGTGGCATTCCTATGTTGTTTTATGGCGATGAAGTAGGCTATACCAACGATTATAGTTACTTGCACGATGCTGGCAAAAGTTATGATAATCGATGGATGCATCGCCCCGTTATCGATTGGAAAAAAAATGCTCGCCGCAACGAGCAAGGAACCATTGAACAGCAGCTTTTTACAGCCATACAAGGGCTTATAAAACTACGTAAGCAATACAAAGCTTTTGCCGATTATAGCAACCTCACATGGCTTACGCCGCACAATAAACACATAGCCGGCTTTGTTCGGCAACACGAATTGCAAACTTTGTTTTGCTTCTTCAACTTCAGTAGTTACACCACAGAACTCACATGGTATGTGTTTAAAGAGCTACCACATATATCATTTACACAAGTGAAAAATATTGCAAATGGAACGTTCCATAACATTGGGCCAGACCATGAACACTTGGTTTTTCAACCATATAGTTGGATGATTTTTGAAGCCATTTCCGATTAACAAAAAGGTGCGTTAGTAACGCACCTTTTTAGTAGTTAATAGTAAGTGAACCTTACGGTAAATGTTGTTTTAATCGTGCACCATTAACACCGGAACCTTACTATGAAAAGCCAGTTCTTTAGAGTGCTTTTTAGCAAACAAACCCTCAAACCAGCCGAGTTTCTTAGGAATGGTAATAACCACTTCTGTTTTGTTAGATGTTACAAATGCATTAATACCTTCTACAAAATTTTCGTGCTTAAGATGCACATAATTAACATTCGGAATTTCTAAAATATAATCTAACATCAAACGTTGATGCTCTTGTTCAATGGTTAAGTGTTCGTATTCGGCATCTATATGCAACACCGATAGCTGTGCACCGGTAGCTTTCAAAAACCGAGTAATAGGTTGTACAGGTGTAGTTTTAGCTACCTGTTTATAATCGCAAGCAAATACCGCATCATCAATAGTAACAAAACTCACATTCTGCGGAATAATAAGCACCGGTATAGTAATGTTTTTAGCAACATTCACTGCATTGCTACCAAAAAGCGTTTCCTCTACTTCCGAAACAGCGGTAATACCCATAATCACCAAATCAACCTGTTCTCGTTGACATACATTGTTAATACCTTCGGTAAGTGAGTTATACTCATTAATCGTAGCCACCTCAAAACCAATAAAACTATCACGATGTGCATTTAAAAGTTGCTCTAAAGCAGTATCGCCAGCCTTTTTAATTTCGTCTAATCCTAGCAGCTCAATAGAAGGCATCATGGGGTCGCCAGGGCTTGCCGGCGCCTGATATGCATGATAAATAATCAACTTACGGGCAGCAACTTGGCGAGCAAATGCTATTGCATACTTTAAGGCATTTTCAGCGGTAACACTAAAATCGGTTGGTACTAAAAGCGTTTTCATTGTTGTAGTTTAAGAGAGTTTGAATATACAAAAAATTGCTGCTGCATCGCTAACCTTGGTCAGCAACCTTTCTTACAGTTATCAGTAAGCAGTTAACCTTACGGTAAATGTATAGCCCACACACTACCACTACTATTATCTTTACCACATGAGTAAGGTAAAAACAGCCTTTTTTTGCAGTAGTTGTGGTTATGAAAGTACCAAGTGGACGGGCAAATGCCCCGCTTGCGGCACTTGGAACAGCTTTATAGAAGAAGTAATTGATAAAGGCAATAAAGCCACCACCGATTGGAAACACTATAACAAATCAACCAGTGGCAAGCAACAAAAAACCGTTGCACTCAGCGATGTTACAACGCAAGCACAGCCACGCATCACCACTACTGACCCCGAGTTAAATCGAGTGTTAGGCGGCGGCATTGTTCCCGGCAGTTTAGTATTAGTAGCGGGAGAGCCTGGCATAGGCAAAAGCACCTTATTTCTGCAAGATGCACTACAACTCTCCAACATCACTACATTATACATTAGCGGAGAAGAAAGCGAGCAACAAATAAAAATGCGAGCCAATCGCTTGCATATCAGTAACAACAACTTCTACCTACTTACCGAAACAGAAACGGGCAGTATATTCAAAGAAATAAAACAGCTACAACCACAACTTGTAATTGTAGATAGCATACAAACCATTCAAAGCAATATCATAGATAGCGGCGCCGGCAGCGTATCGCAAATCAGAGAGTGTACGGCACAGTTGCAACGATTTGCTAAAGAAACCAACACACCTGTTTTTTTGATTGGACACATTACCAAAGATGGCACCATTGCAGGCCCTAAAATGCTGGAGCATATGGTAGATGTGGTGCTTCAATTTGAAGGTGATAGGCATTATGCTTATCGCATTCTTAGAACCCTAAAAAACCGTTTTGGCAGCACCAGTGAATTAGGCATTTACGAAATGACGGGGAATGGCATGCGTGCCGTTACTAACCCCTCAGAAATACTAATTTCACAACGAGAAGATGCTTTAAGCGGCAGTGCTATTGCTGCTACCATTGAAGGGATGCGGCCCATGCTGATAGAGGTACAGGCACTTGTTACGCAGAGTGTGTATGGCACACCCCAACGTACTGTAACAGGGTTTGATTTGCGCCGCTTACAGTTACTGCTTGCAGTTTTAGAAAAACGTGGCGGCTTTCAGTTTGGCGTGAAAGATGTATTTGTAAATATTGCTGGCGGTATTAAAGTAGAAGACCCTAGCATTGATTTGGCTGTTATAGCTGCATTGCTAAGCAGTTATGAAGATGTGCCATTGCCTCATACGATGAGCTTCGCCGGAGAAGTTGGATTGAATGGTGAAATAAGAGCCGTTAATCGTATTGAACAACGTATTGCCGAAGCCGAAAAATTGGGTTTCGAAAAGGTATTTGTAAGCAAATTCAACAAAAAGGGAATGCTCACCAACGCCGGCATCGAGGTTGTTCCTCTAAGTACGGTTGAAGAATTATATAGGGCACTTTTCTAATGTTATATTTGTACAATGCGTATATTAGGGCATGTTCTCAATTTTGCAGCAATATACTGAGCCATTAGTCCACTTATTTTTTCCGCATTATTGCGTGGGTTGCAGCACCGATGTAATTGCTAAAACACATTGGCTATGCAGCCGTTGTGTTCAATCGCTGCCTGGTACCAACTTTGTGCATACCGCTCAAAATCCGGTTGAAATACCTTTGGCAGCACGCATGCCTATTGAAGCTGCTGCT
Organism: Chitinophagaceae bacterium; assembly: GCA_046296295.1. Taxonomy (GTDB): domain Bacteria; phylum Bacteroidota; class Bacteroidia; order Chitinophagales; family Chitinophagaceae; genus UBA10646. The sequence continues at coordinate 103,437 of JBKBLG010000004.1, forward strand.
GCTGCCTATTATTTTACCCGTAAGGGCATTCTTCATAATGCAATCATGCAATTGAAGTATCACAATTATCCTGAAGTAGGTGTGTATTTGGGCAAATTATTAGGTGAGCAACTACTACAATCAGAAAGGTTTCAACAAGTAGAAGCATTGGTACCACTGCCGTTGAATGCTAAAAAACAAGCTTTAAGAGGTTACAATCAGGCGGCAAAAATAGCAGAGGGTATTGCAGCAGTTTGGCCAAAGCCTATTCTTACACAAGCGGTGGCACGTAGGCAGTTCACCAAAACACAAACCAAAGAAAACAGGGTAAATAGGTGGGAAAACATGCAGGCTGTTTTTGAAATTGTTGATGAAGCGGCCATTACTGGCAAACATATTTTGCTTGTAGATGATGTTATTACTACGGGTGCTACCATCGAAAGTTGCGGTCGTACTATTTTAGCGATACCCAATACCAAACTAAGTATTGTTGCCGTAGGATACACAAGCAGTCATTAAACAAAAGTGATTGCTTATTTTTAGCACATGATGCGATATGCGAATTTCAACAACATTGTGATATTAATAGCCCTATTGGTATTGCATGCTTGTACCAAAAACAACAGCTTTATTACAAGTGCCGATGCCCTACTACGAGCCAATATTGATACGCTCGCTTTCGATACGGTTTTTACTAGTACCGGTTCAGTTACTAAAAGCTTCAAAATTTTCAATCTTAACGATCAAAAGCTGCGCCTCAGTAGCGTAACACTTGGCGGCGGCATCAATAGTTTTTTTAAAATTAATGTAGATGGTTCGCCGGGCGTACGTTTCAACGATATTGAAATTGCTGCCAACGATAGCATTTATGTATTTGCAACGGTAAGCATTAACCCTAACAGCAATACACTACCTTTTGTAGTTCAAGATAGCATTATGATTAGCTGGAATGGTAACCAGCAAAAAGTAATGCTACAAGCATACGGACAAAATGCTATTTTCTTACGTGGCCGCCGCACCACTACCGATACTGCTTGGAACAATACCCTGCCAATTGTAATTCTTGATGGATTTACCGTAAGTAGCAATACCACATTAACGATTGGTCCGGGCACTAAAGTGTATGCACGTGCTAATGCACCTATTGTGGTGAATGGTAGCTTACGCATTAATGGCGGCGTTGCACCCCAAGATCGAGTACAGTTTCAAGGCGATCGACTAGATGAGCCGTATCGCTTTTTTCCGGCATCGTGGCCTGGGATTGTTTTTACTGGAAATAGCACCAATAACAGCATTCAATACGCCAATATTAATAATGCGTATCAGGCTGTAATAGTAGTAGGTAACGGTAATTTAAGTACACCCCAACTTACCATCAATGAAACTACTATTGATAATGCCTTCGATATAGGGTTACAATGCCTTGCGGCAAATGTACAAGCACGCAACAACCTCATTAGTAATTGTGGTAACAATGTAGTAATACAAGGCGGCGTATTAAATATGACACACAGTACCATAGTTAGTTATGGCAATGCTTATGTACAACATAAAAATCCTGTACTACAAATTGGCAACATTGTTAACGGCAGTATTCCGGTAAGTGCTATGGGTACTTTTACGAATTGCATTTTTTACGGACAAGGCGGCTTACCTGAGAACGAAATTGTTATCAATCGCCAAGGGAATAATCCATTTAACATCAGTTTCAATAACTGCCTATACAAGGTGAAAAATACCGATCCGGCCAATGCTACCTTTAATAATAGCGTTCGAAACGTTGAACCCGGCTTCGATACTGTTAATACTGGTTTGCGAATGTACAACTACCGATTAAGAGCCACAAGCCCCGCCGTTAACAGAGGTAGTAATGCAGGTGTAACGATTGACTTAGACGGTAACAACCGACCCGTAGGCGTACCCGATATTGGCTGTTACGAAAGGCAATAGAACAGATTTAACAACCATACAGTCAACCAAAAACACCTTTCCTTTGTTCAGATAATTCAGAAAATTGAACATCATGAAATTTTTGTTGTATCCCTTGGTTGCTTTAGCATTATATGCATGCGGCAGCACCAATGCACAAAACGAAACTATGAGTAACAGCAACACCACCCCTATTACTGCGCCTGCTGGTGCTAAGAGTATTCATAGCTTTAGTATTAAGGCTATAGATGGTAGCACTATCGACTTTAGTAAGTTCAAAGGAAAGAAAATACTGGTAGTTAATACTGCCAGCATGTGCGGCTATACTAAGCAATACGAAGGTTTAGAACAATTGTATAAAACCCATAAAGACAAACTAGTAGTGGTTGGCTTTCCGAGTGATAACTTCGGCGGACAAGAATATGGTTCTGATGAAGAAACTGCTGCTTTCTGCAAAAAGAACTTCGGAGTTAGCTTTCCGCTTACTACACGCGTTAATGTGAAAGGTGCCGATGCTACACCCATATACAAATTCTTAACCAGCAAAGCCGAAAATGGTGTGTTAGATGCAACCATTTCTTGGAACTTTTGCAAGTTTATGATTGATGAAGAAGGCCGTGTACTTGAATTTTTTAGCAGTAAGGTTACTCCCAATAGCGAAGAAATTACGAAGTATTTAAAATAAAAAGCATTTACCGTAAGGTAGCAGGTTTTGAAAAAAAGATATGGGGCAGCGAAGCTGCCCCATATCTTTTTTGTTACTACGCCTCATGTGCATCATTATACACCCTATCGTTCAGCATTTGAATATGTGCCAACAGCTCTGCCCTACCCACTTTTTTCTCAGCACTTGTAATGAAGGTCTGTGGCAAAAACTGCCATGTTGCACGCAAGGCTTCTAAAAATGCTTGCACATGGCGCTGCACTGCACCCGGCTTTTCCTTATCGGCTTTGGTGAATACTAAAGCAAACGGCACATTCGCAGCACCCAACTGATTCACAAACTCTAGATCAATTTTTTGTGGCTCGTGCCTACTATCAATTAAAACGAATACTTGTACCAAATTGGGTCGATTACTCAAGTAGTCGGCAATCATTTTTTCCCAAACATCGCGTTGCTTTTGTGCAATTTTAGCGTAACCATACCCTGGTAAGTCTACCAAATACCAAAAACTACTCGCAGCCTTTTCCGAAGCCTTACTCTCAATCAAAAAATGATTAATCATCTGTGTTTTGCCAGGGTTGGCACTTGTTTTAGCCAACTTACTGTTATTACACAACATATTAATAAGGCTACTTTTACCCACATTACTCCTACCAATAAAAGCATATTCAGGCTTATCGGCTTTCGGACAGGTTTTGTACGTGGGGTTCGATATTAAGTACGTAGCTTTTTTCAATAACATACTGCAAAACAACACTATTTAGAGCGAATAGTAACACCTTACGGTAAATGTATCTACACACTACAAAACACTTATTTTGTAGTATGAACTATTTGGCACATGCCTATTTATCGTTTGGAATGGCCGATGTATTGGTAGGCAATCTCATTAGCGATTTTGTAAAAGGCAGGCAACAATACACCTACAGCCACCGTATTTGGTGCGGCATTCGCTTGCATAGATTCATAGATACCTATACCGATGCTCACGAAGCCACAAAGCAAGCCAAAACATACTTACAACCAAGTGCAGGCCGCTACGCTGGTGCTTTTATAGATGTAGTGTACGATCATTTTTTAGCACAACAGTTAGTAGCTAATAATCAATTACAAACCACAGCCACCTTTTGCTATCAAAGCATATTATTACAACAACCAATATTGCCTGAACGCTTTATATTAATGCTCCCGCATATGTTACGGCATAATTGGCTAGGCAACTACCAACATCTTTGGGCCATAGAAAAAAGTTTTGGTGGTATAGTACACCGTAGCAATTACCTCACCGATAGCAGCCCCGTATATGCCGCATTTGTAACACATTACGATGCACTAAAAACCTGTTATCAAGCTTTTTTTCCGATGATCAATAAAACTGCGGCATCGTTTTTGGTAGATTGTTTAGCTATGCAGCTATATTAACTTTGTAATTCATTTTACATACTATATATGAAACATTTTATTACTGTACTTGCCGTTGTTATTAGCTTGCAAAGCTTAGCACAGCAGAAGCCAACCGAAATGGATAAAAGCCCAATGGATGTTAGCTACTGCCCTGCCAACTTCCCAATTCTTAAAATGAATGGTAAGGTAAAGGATAAAGAAGAACCCATTGCACGTGTATTGTATAGCCGACCTCAAAAAAACGGCCGCCCTATTTTTGGAGGCATTGTTCGCTATGGCGATGTGTGGCGTTTGGGTGCTAACGAGGCTACTGAAATAGATATTTTCAAGCCGGTTAAAATTGGCAATAAAGTACTACCTAAGGGCCGATACAGCATGTATGCGGTTACTTCTGAAAATAAATGGACGATCATTTTCAATGCCGACTGTGATATTTGGGGTTTAGCACATAATGAGCGTAAGGATATTTTAAAAATTGACGTTCCGGTGGAGCGAACAGACGAAGTAGTAGAAGCTTTTACAATTTATTTTGAGCCTATGAAAGGCGGTAGTAAAATGATGATTTTGTGGGATAATTGTCGTGCGGGTGTTCCTATGTACTTCTAGTGTTTGCATTTACCGTAAGGTGGGTAACACAATAAGGTATTGGAAAGGGTCGCCTTCGGCGACCCTTTCCAATAATTGATTACAAATAACACTGTATCAGCTGATACAAATTACCCTGTGGATGGGCTTTAAACAGTTGCTGCAAAGCCTTTTTATCAATATCCTTCATGCGATGTTGTTGAATAATATGCCAGGCTTTTTCGGCCTGTAGCCAATACTTGCGTTCGTTGTGTTGGTTGGTAGCCAGTTGTGCTTCAATTGCCTGAGCCAAATCGGCAATACCCTGTTTTTCGCTGGCAACGGTTTTTACAATTTCAACCGTTTTTTGTTGTTGAAATGCCGGAGCCAGCATTTGTCTAAGATTTTTTACAAAGGTATCGGCACCGGGGCGGTCGGCCTTATTCACCACAAACAAATCGGCTATTTCCATGAGTCCGGCTTTCATTGTTTGTACTTCATCGCCTGCTTCTGGTACTATGGCTACTACCGTACAATCGGCGAGGCCTGCAATTTCTATTTCGCTCTGGCCTACACCAACAGTTTCTACGATTACATAATTAAAACCTGCTTGCTTTACCACATCGGTAAGCTCTAAAATTTTCGGATGAAGGCCACCTAAGCTGCCCCTTGTAGCCAAACTCCTAATAAACACATGAGGATGTGTGTACCAATCGTTCATACGAATACGATCGCCTAGTACTGCTCCCAAATTAAAAGGACTACTCGGATCAACACATAACACTGCAATTCGCTTGCCTGCCTGTACCCAATGGCCAATCAAAGCATCTACTAAAGTACTTTTACCGGCACCGGGTGGCCCTGTTATACCAATAACAGGCGTACTACTATAAGGCAGTTGTTGTAAATATTCGTTGTAGCCGGGTACTTCGTTTTCAACCAAACTCAAGGTACGAGCCAAGGCATGAATACTACCTTGCGGTAAATGAGCAATACTTTGAGCAAACAAACTTTGATGCATAACAATAACTACTTACCCGCCTGTTGTAAATGATATAATTTGGCGTACTTCAGCAAGGTACTGTAAGCCACCGAACGGGCAATAATAAAACCATTAACACCATCTAAAAAGCCACGCTTGATAATATAACCACTTATAAATGCTACCAATGGGTTCAGTACCATTTTAAAAACAGAACTACGCTTGCCTTGTGCATACATGGCTTTCGCCTGAATGGTGGTGAATTTATTGGTTTGAGCTACCAGCTCTTCTATAGTATGATAGGTATAATGTAAGATATTACCTTGCAAATGCTGTTGCTTGCCAGCACTGGTAAGTGCCAGTTTATCGTGTGGATTGATGCCGCCCCAGGCTGCTTTTTGCTTACGCACCAATCGTAATTTTCGATCGGGATACCATGTACCATGTTTAATAAAACTACCGCAGAAATAATTACTTCTGTTCATGGTATAAGCATCGGCAGTGAAGCCCGCCTGCTTGACAGCAGCTATGCTTTGTAGCAATGTTTCATCTAATGCTTCATCGGCATCGAGGCTTAGTACAAATGGGTGGCTTGCTTGCTGAAGGGCAAAGTTCTTTTGCTCAATGTATCCTAAAAATGGCTGAACAATTACTTTGGCACCAAGTGCCGTTGCAATAGCTGTAGTGTTATCGGTACTATTACTATCTACCACCAATACTTCATCGGCAATGGCTGTAACCGAACGTATGCAACGCTCAATATTGTTGGCTTCGTTGTATGTAATAATTGCTACCGATAGGTACGCCATGCACAAATATTTGCTACGAAAATAAGTGGCCTGCTTAGGCTTGCAAAGAATTAATAGCCTCGGCGAGTGCTATATCTTTTACCGTAAGGTTATTACCAGCATCGTGGGTGGTTAACCAAATTTCTACGCTGTTGTACACGTTCGTCCACAATGGATGGTGTTGCTGTTGCTCGGCCAATAACGCTACCCTTGCCATAAACGCAAATGCCTCGCTGAAGTTAGCAAATTCGAACTTGCGGTAAAGTGTGTTTTCTTGTAGCGTCCAATCTGATGGTATTGACTGCATGGTATTGTAGTGCCTTACGGCAAATATTAACGCATTAAAAAATAAGATAACTCTTGTTTTTGAATTTCTCGTGTGTAAGTTCGGTAACTAATTGTACGGATGAAAGTGTTCTGATTTCATCGACAATGGGTTGTATTTGAGCCATATCGAAATAATCGCCTTTCATGAGCCACAAAAAATCGAAGTGTTTAAACTCTGGTAGTAAGTACTCGCCTTCGCATTCGTTTTCGTACAAATAATATACGCATTGGCTTGCTATTACCCGATGTTCGTACACTAAAAATTTGTATTTACGGCCTCTACGAGCAACCTCAATATGTATATCGGTATTGAGAAAAAAGTTGTAGCCAAGGGTGTAGTTAAGCTGCCAACAAAATTGATAGTTTTTTTGTGTGGTGAGTATGCCCAATAGGTAGGTATCGTCGAAGAAACGTTCGGTGGTTTCTCCCATTTCAAGCCTAAAGTGTGTACTCATGTGTGTGGGTTATATGGGTATTAGAATACAATGTCAAAAGTTTTTTCTTCGCTACCACGCTTAATTTTAAGCCGTGTGCTATCGCCTTTTTTAAACTTACTTAAAGCTTGCATGTAACTAGGTACATCTACAAACTGGTATTGGCCTAATTGTAACAAAATATCGCCGGGTTGTAAGCCTAATTTTTCTCCTAATTTGCCTTTAGTGGCACCTTCAATTCTTACGCCGGTTCCATTGTAGGCATAGTCGGGAATAACGCCTAAACTTACGGTGAAGCCTACGCCACGCCCCATGTTTTGTTCTCTAGTAGCTGTAAAAGCAAGTTGGCCCTTATCGTTTGTAGCAACAATTATTTTTTCTATTAATGAAATAATATCTGCCTCGGCTTGATAGTTAATTTTATCGAAATCGTCGGTAGCCTTGTGGTAATCGGCATGACTGTTAGTGAAGAAAAATAACACAGGAATATTCTTTCTATAAAAACTTGCATGGTCGCTAGGGCCAGTACCGGCACTATCCCATTTAACCTGAAAAGTATCAATAAGGTTAGGTAAAACTGAACCCCATGTAGGGCTAGTACCATAACCACCAATGGTTAATTTTTTTGCAGTATCGTAGCGGCCAATCATATCCATGTTAATCATGTAATTAGGTGTGATGTTAATGGTAGGATGATCGAGCCAGTATTTACTACCTAATAAACCTAATTCTTCACCTGAAAATGCAATGAATAAATAATTGTTGTTTTTGGCCGGTGCTTGTTGCAAGCGGCGAGCTAATTCAATAAGTGCGGCAGTACCACTGGCATTATCATCGGCACCGTTATGAATATCGCCTTCGCCATCGAGGGCATTTTTATCTTCGCCCAAGCCAAGATGGTCGTAGTGTGCACCAATTATAACCGTTGTTGGAGCATTGTTATTTATAAAACCAACAAGGTTGGTAGCATTGCGTTGTTGCAGCGTAAGCTGTACACCAGCTTCTATTTTAACGGTGGCAGTAGCATCGGTAAGTTGTGCTGCTAACACACCCTTCTCTGTAATGTACAGTACTGGTACCGCTAGGGCCGGAGCAGTATCGTTTTTATTGAATAAGATGTTATCAACTGCTTTACCACTATTGTATATTAACACAATGGTAGCTCCTTTTTTAATAGCCTTTTCTGCTGCCTGATAAATAGCTGGCATAATAGCAAAATGCGGATTACCAACTTGCTCATCTAATATTTCTTTTGCATCAATAAACCATGCTGCACCACTTTCGTGAATACTCGCAGCGCCTTCGGTACTAACTTTTGTATTGCCACTAAATGCTAACGGATAAAAGTGTTCGCCCGGTTGCAAAGCTTTACCATTTACCGTAAGGTAAGTTGTAGTGTGGTTATAGTGCTTGCCTTCATTGATTACAAAAGGTTGCTTAAAGCCTTGCGTACCTTGCGGTAAAAGCTGAAGTTGCTGCCATTGTTGGATGATGTAATCGGCAGCAGCAGCCTCGCCGGGGGTGCCTGTACGCCTACCTCCGAAACTATCGCTAGCTAAAATACGAATGTGTTGCTGCAAGTGAGCAATGGTAGCAGCTCTTTGCTTGGCCATTGCCTTACGTTCTTTTTTGGTTTGTGCAGTTAATGTTAAGGGTAGTAATAATAGCAACAAGAAACGCAGCTTCATGTACATTCGGTTTTGTGATACAAAAGTAGTTACGCAGTAAGGTAGCACTTTGATAACGTGGAAAATGATTGACCTGTTTTTTAATCTGATAACGAATGTGTATAAAACGTATTTTGCCGCAGTTTGTTATTACAATTCTATGCTTGCTGCAGTAGTTAAAGGTTTTGTGCTAGGTATTATGCTGAGTATTTCAGTAGGGCCAGTGATATTTTCTATCATCAAGCAAAGCATTATTAACGGGCGTAAAGGTGGTTTTTATTTTATTGCTGGTGTTAGCGCAAGCGATATTAGCCTGGTGTTGGTGTGTAATGTGTTCACCACTTTATTTGGTATGCTAATGGCACACGAAACAACCATTGGGGTTGCTGGTAGTATTTTTTTAGTGGTAATGGGTATTTATACCATTTTCTTCAAAAAGTTGCCTGTACCCGATGAGCGTAATAAAGCTGTGAGCTCTAATTTTCGAAAACGAGATGCATTAGCTATATTTTTTAGCGGCTATTTTATGAATACCCTTAACCCGGGAGCTTTTTTATTTTGGTTTGCTGCTGGTGCTGCTATTATTGAAGATGCTAATAAAACACCGCATCCATTACCTTATAAAATTATTGTGTTCACTACTTGTTTGTTGGTGGTATTATTAGCAGATATTATTAAAGTGCTTTTTGCCGGAAAAATCAGAGAAAAGCTAACCTCGCATGTAATGGGTGTTATCAATAAAATATCTGGTTTGATTTTGTTAGGTTTTGGGATGGCTTTAATGCTAAGCATTTTATTATAAGCAATGTATATTATCACTTATTTAAGTTGCTATTAGTGTTTTGTAGTTTCTGTACATATGTTGTTGGGTTAGCAACAAGTAGTAGGGCCGATGTGTTCATACAATATATTTTTTTCAACAAGCCATTTTTTTATCATCTGCTGCTGTACGGCGTGGGGTACAGCATAATACTTTGGTGGTAATAAAGTATTTGAGCATCGCGTTTAAATTTGCCGTTAGGCGTACCCTATCGTTCAAAGGCTGTACCGGTTCTGCTCGATCGTAATTTTCTAGAGCTGCTTTTATGTAGGGCATACCAACGGTAAATGCCTCATCAACTTTAACAAATAGCTGCCATGCAGCCAACTATATTGCATCATGCGCCAACTACTGCTGATTGTAAATTTTGTTTTAGCTGCTGCTGCAAGTAATGCTCAAAACGATGTACTCGCTTTTAAAAAGAGGGATAAGCTTATTCAATACTTTAGCACTGATAACGTACTTACCTGTCAACTCGTAGGTGGTACTTGGGTAAGTGGTTACGTTCGTAAGGTTAAGAAAGATAGTATCACCTTACAAACATTTACCGTAAGGCAAGTTCCTAATTATTTTGGCGTACCTACTATAGATACCGCTTTTTATGCTCCCATCAAATTTCATTATCGAGAAATCGTTGCATTACCGTTACCGGGCAAGCGTATGTCGCTTACTATAGGCGGTATTCTTAAGGTGGGTGCCCTAGGATATGCAGTGCTTAATGTAATTAATGCAGTTGGGCAACGTGGCGATGTATTTTCACCTGAAAACTTAACAGGTTTAGGCATTGCAGCATTGGCCTTCGGATTAGGTATTTTGCTCGACCACTTACAACCCGATAAGGCTGTGCTAGGAAAAAAGTATGAACTTTATTACATAACCATGCAGCCACAAAGCACCAACGAAAAAGTGCAATAGCTAATTTCGCCACAGTATGGCCAAAAAGCAAGCACCTAAAAAGCGTTCGTGGTTCAAGCGTATAATGCGTTGGTTTTTCTTTGCGTGGCTTGCATCGATGTTGTATTTAGTACTTTGTAAATGGATGATGCCACCGATTACCATTACACAAATTGGTAGCTTACTAAGTGGCGATGGGCTTAAAAGAGACTACGTTCAATGGAACAAAATACCCGCCAATATTCGCTTGGCTGCTATGGCAAGTGAAGATCAGTTGTTTCCCGATCACGATGGTTTTGATTGGAAGAGTATAGAAAAAAGTCTCAGTACCAACCCGAAGAAAAAAAATAAAAAACGTGGTGCTGGCGCTAGCACTATCAGCCAGCAAGTTGCTAAAAATGTTTTTTTATGGCAAGGTGGTGGCATATTCAAATACATTAGAAAAGTTCCTGAGTTTTATTATACGTTCATGATTGAACTGATTTGGGGTAAAGAACGCATTTTAGAAGTATACCTCAATGTAATTGAAATGGGGCCCGGCATTTATGGTGCCGAAGCTGCCGCACAAGCCTATTTTCAAAAGCCAGCCGCAGCCCTTACCGATACAGAAGCGGCACTGATCATTGCCTGTTTACCCAATCCAAAACGGTACACCGTAGTGCCGCAAAGCAAGTTTGTAGGCTGGAAGCATCGGCATATTCTACGCCAGATGCGTAACATAGCCGACGATCCCGATATTAGTACCCTTTGTAACACCGGCCTTACGGCAAATGAAAAGCCACGCAAGCAAACTCGCAAAAAAGGCTAATGCAACAGCGTTGTAGCAAGAAACGATAAAATTGTTTTTTATTTCATCGTTTATCGTAGATAAACGATTTAACTTTGCATTATGGCTATCACAAAATCACATGCATTTAGTAACGATTTGCAACAATTAGCGGCTTATGCGAAAGCGTTAAGCCACCCTGCACGCATTGAAATCTTAAAAATACTCGCCGAACGTAACGCCTGCATTTGCGGCGAAATTGTAGAAGTGCTGCCACTAGCGCAAAGCACAGTATCGCAACACCTTAAAGAGTTGCTTGATACCGGCTTAATTAAGGGTACTATCGACGGGCCCAAAAGTTGCTATTGTATTAACCCCGATACCATTACATTATTAGCATCACAAATGGCAACATTGTTTGCAAGTGTAGCAACTACGCCAAACCCATCTACTCAATGTTGTTAACAAATACTGTGACATGAATAACGAACAACAATTAAAATCTTTGGTTCAAGAAAAATATAGTGCCATTGCACAACAAAGCAAAGCACACAATGCAACAAGCTGCTGTGGTGCAACAGGGTGTGGCGATGTGTATAACCTTATGGCCGATAGCTATCAAAGTATCGATGGCTATGTACCCGATGCCGATCTTGGCTTAGGCTGTGGCGTACCTACTGCATTTGCACAAATTAAACCCGGCAATACGGTAATAGATTTGGGTAGTGGTGCCGGTAACGATGCCTTTGTAGCACGCCAATTAGTGGGCGAAACCGGTAAGGTTATAGGCATAGATTTTACAGAAGCTATGGTTACAAAAGCCCGCCAAAATGCCGATACCTTAGAATACAACAACGTAGAATTTAGACTTGGCGATATTGAAGCCATGCCGGTAGGTGCCAATACAGCACATGTGATTATTAGCAACTGTGTGTTAAATCTTATCCCTAATAAGGCGAATGTGTTTAAAGAAATGTATCGCGTACTCAAGCCCGGTGGACATTGCAGCATTAGTGATATTGTTTTGCAAGGACATTTACCGCAAGGGATACAACAAGCTGCAGAAATGTATGCCGGTTGTGTAGCAGGTGCCATACCTCAAAACCAGTATTTGTTTTTGATGGAGCAGGCCGGATTTAAAAATGTTACCGTACAACTATCGAAGCCCATTGTTATTCCTGAAAGTATTTTAGCCAATTATCTCCCCGCCAATGAAATACGAGCTTTCCGAGAAAAACCAACCCCTATTGTAAGCATTACTGTTTATGCCGAAAAACCCGGCATACAAATCAGTGATATTATAGAACCAATTACTCACCAAGAAAGTTGCTGCACACCTGGCAGCTGCTGCTAACATCAATCTATGTTAAGTAATAACTGTACGCCCATACCGCAAAAACGCTTAGGGTTTTTAGATCGCAACCTTACTTTATGGATTTTTTTGGCAATGCTAATTGGCATTACTATTGGCTATTTTTCGCCAACTACAGCCGAAAAAATGAATGCTTTTAATATTGGTACAACCAATATTCCACTTGCTATCGGCTTGATTGTTATGATGTATCCACCACTTGCTAAAGTTAAGTACGAACGCATGGCCGAGGTATTTAAGAATACTAAAGTGTTGGGTGCTTCGCTCTTACTTAATTGGGTTATTGGTCCAATACTCATGTTCGGTTTGGCAGTAATGTTCTTAAAAAACGAGCCTGGTTATATGACTGGTGTTATTATGATTGGCTTGGCACGCTGCATTGCAATGGTATTGGTTTGGAACGATTTAGCCAATGGTAGTGGCGAATATGCTGCCGGCTTGGTTGCACTAAATAGCATTTTTCAAATTTTACTCTACACCTTTTATGCCTATTTGTTTGTAACCGTACTGCCACCCTATTTTGGTATTGCTGGTACAAACATTCAAGTTAGTATGGGTGCTATTGCTACGAGTGTTGGCATTTATCTGGGTATTCCATTTGCAGCGGGTATTATCAGCAGATATGTGCTCCTTACGGTAAAAGGGAACACATGGTATGAGCAGCGTTTCATACCAACCATTGCACCTTTAACGCTAATAGCTTTACTTTTTACCATAATTGTTATGTTCAGTGTAAAGGGTAACACCGTTGTAACAATTCCGTTAGATGTAGCCAAAATTGCCCTACCGCTTGTAATATACTTTGCCATTATGTTTTTCTTGAGTTTTTGGCTTGGCAAGCGTTTAGGCGCTAACTACGAACAAAATACAGCAATCGCTTTTACGGCAGCAGGCAACAATTTCGAGTTGGCCATTGCAGTAGCTATTGGCGTATATGGCTTAGGTAGCCAACAAGCATTTGCTGGTGTTATCGGACCATTGGTAGAAGTGCCTGCCCTAATTTTACTGGTTAAGGCTGCTAAATACTTACAACAACGCTGGTACACTTCATCATCTTAAATCAACCATATGCAACCAAAAAAATTACTATTTGTATGCGTTGAAAATAGCAATCGCAGCCAAATGAGTCAAGCATTTGCTACCATGCTTGGCGGTAATGCTGTAGCAGCATACAGTGCTGGCAGCAAGCCGAGCGGTATTGTTAATCCAAAAGCTATTGCGGCAATGCAGGATCTTGGTTACGACCTTTCAACACACGAAAGCAAGAGCCTTGAAGATGTGAAACAATTTGCTCCTTTCGATGTGGTAGTAACAATGGGTTGCGGCGATGCCTGCCCGTGGATGCCTGCCAAAAAATTTATAGATTGGCAAATACCTGACCCTAGAAATATGCCTCCCGAGGCATTTAATGAGGTGCGTGATTATATTCAACAACAAGTAGCAGCTTTACTATCAAGCCTTGGTATAGTAACGAATCAGCAGTCTCAATAGAGACTGCCGATTCTAAGTGTACGAATATTTACGTAAGTTATCCTTACGGCAAATGTTATGCTTTCATTTCTTCTAACTTTTGTTGCATTCTAAACATTTCGTCGCGTAAGCGGGCAGCTTCTATAAAGTCTAAATCTCTGGCGGCTTTTTCCATTTCTTTTTTAACCTTGGCAATCGCTTTTTCCATTTTTGGTATGGTATTGTACGCCTCGCTATCTTCTGCTGCAATTGTTGCCGGCACAATATCGGCACGAATAGCATTGGCTTTATTTTCATCGAAGCCTTTAATATCAAGTACACTTGTTTGCTTCATGATTTGTTCAATACTTTTACGTACAGTTTTAGGTACAATGCCATGTTTTGTATTGTATGCGATTTGAATTTCACGTCTACGATTTGTTTCGTCTATTGTACGTTGCATACTTTCCGTTATAGTATCGGCATAAAAAATTACTAAACCATCGGCGTTTCGGGCTGCCCTGCCTGCTGTTTGGGTTAACGATTTTTCGTTACGTAAAAAGCCTTCTTTATCAGCATCTAAAATAGCCACCAAACTTACTTCTGGTAAGTCTAAGCCTTCGCGAAGTAAGTTAACACCCACCAAAACATCAATTTCGCCTAGGCGTAACGAACGTAGTATTTCTATACGTTCAAGTGTATCAACATCGCTATGTATATATTTACTTTTAATATGAATACGAGCTAAGTATTTATCCATTTCTTCGGCCATACGCTTGGTAAGGGTGGTTACAAGTACACGGTCGCCACGCTTTACACGTTGGTCAATTTCATCTAACAAATCATCAATTTGATTCACGCTTGGCCGTACTTCAATAGGCGGATCTAACAAACCCGTTGGCCGCACTACTTGCTGCACTACTACACCGCCAGTTTTCTCAAGTTCATAATCGCCTGGGGTAGCACTCACAAATACAGTTTGACCTACTAAGTTTTCAAATTCATGAAAATTAAGGGGCCTGTTATCTAAAGCACTAGGTAATCGAAAACCATAATCTACCAGAACCAGCTTACGGCTACGGTCGCCACCGTACATACCTGCTACTTGCGGAATGGTTTGATGACTTTCATCAATAATGGTTAAGAAATCTTTAGGGAAATAATCAAGTAGGCAGAATGGCCTTGTTCCAGGTGTTCTTCTATCAAAAAAACGGCTATAATTTTCGATACCGTTACAATAACCCAGCTCTCGAATCATTTCAAGATCAAAAGATACCCTTTCTTTAATTCTTTGTGCTTCAATAAGTTTTCCTTGACTTTGGAAATAGGTAACCTGTGCCTGCATTTCATCTTGTATTTCGTGCATAATCTGCACAATCATATCTTTTGGAGCCAAATAAAGATTAGCAGGAAAAATGGCTGCATTTTCTAGCTTACCAATTCGTTTGAGGGTTGTTTTTTCAATACTCTCAATACTTTCTATTTCATCTCCAAAAAAAGTAACCCGATAGGCATAATCTGCATAAGGCAGATTAATATCAATGGTATCACCCTTTACGCGAAACTGACCTCTGTTGAATTCTGTTTGGCTACGGCTGTACAAAGAATTCACCAAGCTATGTAAGAAGCCCTGCCTAGAAATTACTTGTCCTTGGTGAATACGAATTATACCATTTTCAAACTCTGTAGGGTTACCCATACCATAAATACAACTTACACTTGCTACCACAATAATATCGCGTCGGCCGGTAAGTAATTGGCTTGTAGCTTCTAGCCTAAGCTTATCAAGTTCTTCATTGATACTTAAATCTTTTTCAATGTAAGTATCGCTTACAGGCATATATGCTTCAGGCTGATAATAATCGTAATAACTTACAAAATACCCCACAGCATTTTCCGGAAAAAACTGCTTAAACTCACCATATAATTGCGCTACTAATGTTTTATTATGGGTAAGCACTAAAGTTGGCCTTTGCAGGTTTGCAATTACATTGGCCATAGTGTAGGTTTTACCAGAACCAGTAACACCTAATAATGTTTGAAAAGGTTCTCCATTTTTTAAAGCATCGGTAAGTTCAGCAATAGCCGTTGGCTGATCACCTGCTGGTGGGTAAGGTGCATGTAACTTAAAAGGCATAGTGTAAAAGTATCAAAGAATACTTCCCTTACGGTAAATGTGTATTATTTATACCACCCATTACGTTCAATTTCAGTACGCACTTGATCAGGTGTTAAATACTGAATGCTTTTTCCGGCTTGAACTTGTTGGCGGATAAAACTAGCTGAAATATCTAACATGGGTGCCTGTACAATTGTTGTGTTACTTTTTTCAAATACAACTACAGGAAATTGCGGCCGTTCATACACTATAACAGGATAAAGGTCTAGTAGCTTCTCATAATTCTTCCATTTACGTAAGTTCATATAGCTATCACTACCCATTATCACCGAAAAGCTATGCTGTGGATATTTTTCGGATAGATAAGTAAGTGTATCAATAGTATAGGAAGGTTTAGGCAAGTGAAACTCTATATCAGAACTACGCAAAACAGCATTACCTTCTATAGCCAGATTTACAAGATGTAACCTATCGTAATCTTTTAAAAGCGTTATTGCGGGTTTAAGTGGATTTTGTGGACTCACCACCAACCACACTTGTTGAACATTGGTGTATTGAGCTACATGATTAGCAATAATTAAATGCCCTGTATGAATAGGGTTAAAAGAACCAAAGTATAAACCTATATGCATACCAGGATTAAATTTCTTCTACAAATATCTGATCGGCCTCATTAAGTCGTAAACTAAGGTTATAACCCGCTACCGAAATTGAAATAGGATCACCTAAAGGTGCAATTTGATCTACACGTACAGTTTCCCCTGGCACACAACCCATTTCCATTAATTTTATAAACAACTCCCCTTTCTCGAACGATTGTATCACCGCTTTTTTCCCCAAGCCTAATTCACTTAACTTCTTCATAAATATTATTGTATTGCAAAACTACAAGCATTCTACCGCATATTGTTACGAGATTTGTAATAGAAACAAAGTACCATGCCACAACAGATATTTTTCCATCAAGCCGATCGTAAGTTAACTCTACAACATAAAAATCAATTAAAACAATTTATTACTACCATATTTATACAAGAAAATAAACCACTAGAACGATTAGACTATATTTTCTGTAGCGATACCTACCTACTGACTATTAATCAAAACCATCTACAACACGATTATTATACCGATATCATCACCTTCGATTTATCAAACGACACAAAACAACCCACTATTGGTGAAATTTATATCAGTACAGATCGAGTAAAAGATAACGCCATACAACACAATACCACATTTACGCAAGAAATGCTACGTGTTATTTTTCATGGAGCCTTACACTTATGCGGTTATAAAGACAAATCAAAAAAACAAGCCCAACTAATGCGACTTAAAGAAGAAGAATACTTACGTAAATATGTTTCACATAACACAGTTTCTTAGTGAAACATTCATTTACTAAAATTGTAAAGGTTTCACATAACACAGTTTCAATAAGAAACATCAACTAGTTTTGCATCTTATGGAATCAAAAGATGTTTTTAAAGAAAAACGTAGGTGGCAAATTGCATTACGTAGGTATATCCTAGAGAAAAAACCAAGTACGCAATATGTACAATATTATGGAATTACTATTGAGGGTTTTCGAACATGGATTGCAATGCAATTTATTAATGGTCAATCTTGGGATAACTTCGGAACGAATTGGCAATTCGAACATGTAGTTCCTGTTGCCTACTTCGATTTAACAAAAGAAGCAGATAATAAACTCTGTTGGAACTTTACAAATATTCACGTAAGTAGTATATCAATTCAAACACCGCATCAAGGAGTTTCAATTTTAGCTGCGAAAAAATATTTTGAAAAGATGTATGAAGCAAGTGGATACCCTATTTGTGCAGCTATGCTTGCTAAAATTAACACTATTGAGCAAACAACAATGCACGCAGAAACTGCACTAGCAACTTTTCTTCAGAACCAGAAAACATTCTTAAATGCTTTAACAAATGCTTCCATTGAAGACTATCTTCGATTAAATGATGGTTTAACACCAGAAGATTTTTTACTAGAAAGAACCCTATTTCAAAAATTCGCTGTCTAATATTATTTTCATGTATCCTTTGTACGATGTTATTGTTGTAGGTGCGGGTCATGCCGGTTGTGAAGCTGCTGCCGCTGCTGCTAATATGGGTAGTAAGGTATTACTCATTACCATGAATATGCAAACCATTGCCCAAATGAGCTGTAATCCTGCTATGGGTGGTATTGCAAAAGGTCAGATTGTTCGTGAAATTGATGCTATGGGTGGTTATAGTGGTATTGTAACCGATAGAAGCCTCATTCAATTCCGCATGCTTAATAAAAGCAAAGGACCAGCCATGTGGAGCCCAAGAGCACAAAGCGATAGAATGTTGTTCGCAGCTACATGGCGTGAAATGTTGGAACAAACACCTAATGTTGATTTCTATCAAGATATGGTGAAAAGCATCATCATAAAAGATGGTAAAGCTTGTGGTGTAATTACAGGCTTAGGAAATGAAATAAAAGCAAAAGCTGTAGTTGTTACAAGTGGAACGTTCTTAAACGGTATCATTCATATTGGTGAAAAACAATTGGGTGGTGGCCGCATGGGCGAAAAAGCAGCTACCGGAATTACAGAACAATTAATTGCGTATGGCTTTGAAAGTGATCGTTTAAAAACTGGTACCCCTCCACGCATCGATGGACGTAGTTTGGATTACTCTAAGATGGAGGAACAAAAAGGCGATGATGAGGTGGTTGGCTTTAGCTATTTAAACGTTCCAAAAATTACGGCAGCTCAACAACGCAGTTGCTATATTACTTATACCAGCCCCGAAGTACATGAGATTCTAAAAACGGGCTTCGATAAAAGTCCTATGTATGCAGGTCGCATCGAAGGCGTTGGCCCGCGGTATTGCCCCAGCATAGAAGATAAAATCAATCGCTTTGCCGATAGAGAACGCCATCAGTTATTTGTAGAACCAGAAGGTTTTAATACTGTAGAAATATATGTGAATGGTTTTAGTACTAGCCTACCTGAAGAAGTACAACACCAAGCGCTACGCATGGTACCAGGTTTTGAAAATGCAAAATTTTTCAGACCAGGCTATGCCATTGAATACGATTATTTTCCGCCAACACAACTAACCCATTCGCTTGAAACCAAAGCCATTGGTAACTTATTTTTTGCCGGACAAATTAATGGTACCACAGGCTACGAAGAAGCAGCTTGCCAAGGATTAATGGCAGGTATTAATGCACACCAAAAAGTGAACCATCAAGCACCTGTAATCTTACAAAGAAGTGATGCTTACATTGGAGTGCTTATTGATGATTTGGTGAATAAAGGTACCGACGAACCTTACCGCATGTTCACAAGTCGTGCAGAATTTAGAACCCTACTCCGTCAAGATAATGCCGACCTACGCTTAACAGAACTAAGTTATCGTTTGGGCCTAGCCTCACAAGAACGTATGAACTTAGTACGTGCCAAGCAAGAAGGTGTACAACATATCATTCAACATCTACAAACCACTGGCATCGAACCAAACACTATCAACCCATTTTTTGAAAGTATTGGTAGTGCTACCATCAGTGAAAAAACAAAGGGTGCCAAAATTGTTTTGCGCCCAAATGTAACCTTACGGCAAATGATGGATGCTGTACCTACCCTACATGCATCGCTAAATCATTATCCAGAAGATACATTACTGCAGGCCGAAATTCAAGTGAAGTACGAACGCTATTTGCAAAAAGAACAAGAGTTGGTAGATAAAATGCAACAGCTCGAAAACTTGGTAATCCCTGAAAATTTTCAGTACGAAAAACTTGCAGCCATTAGCAACGAAGCTTTACAAAAGTTCAATAAAATTCGTCCACGTACACTTGGGCAAGCCAGCAGAATTTCAGGTGTTAACCCCAGTGATATTCAAATATTAATGGTGTATATGGGGCGTTAATACATTTACCGTAAGGTGTAAATAGTTTATAAAAAATAATAATATTATTTACACCTTCCACTTTACATTTTTATTAGCGTTTTGTGCAGTAATATCGTTCCATAAAATTGGCTATTGAAAACAATTGTACTCACCCTACTAACGTTGCTTCCGTTATCGCTGCTTGCACAAAATATTACGGTGCAAGGCAAGGTGTACGACTTTTTTTCAAAACAACCACTCGAAGCAGTAACCATTCAAACCACTAGTAAGCGGTACGCCATTACCGATAGCTTTGGCAGATATACCATTACACTAGAACCAAAAGATCAATTCTGGTTCAGTTATCTGGGTAAGAACACCATGCGTTACCTAGCTGATACAGTAACCCTTTTCGATAATTTTGATGTTGCCTTGTATGTAGATGCAGCTTGGCTACCTAATGTTACTGTACGCAATAGAAACTACCGACAAGATAGTATTGCGAACAGAAAAGAATACGCCAAGGTATTCAATTACAAAAAACCAGGCATTAGCACCGCTACAGCACCACCCGGTACATACGTGCCAGGTGCAGTTACAGCAGGAATAGATCTAGAAGAGTTTATTAACATGTTTCGGTTCAAGCGTAACCGACAGCTCGAAATGTTTCAACGCCGGTTGATAGAAGAAGAACAAGAAAAATACGTGAAAAAACGTTTCACCAAACGCATGGTGAAAGAAGTAACAGGTTTAAAAGATGGTGTAGCACTCGATACCTTTATGATCAAATACACACCTAGCTACGAGCTACTTACACAAATGAACGATATTGAATTGGGCTATTATGTACAGCAGTGTTATAAATCTTACCTCCAACTCCGCCGACGCAAGCACTAAAGCAAGTTATCCAACTACCCTACGCCAACAAAACTGTTTAATTAGCTGGAGCGGTGGTAAAGATAGTTACTATGCCCTACAACTAGCAGTGCAACAAGGCTATACGCCAAAAGTATTACTCAACGTACTTAACGAACAAGGCCAAATATCTCGGAGCCACGGAATACCACTTGAAATTCTTACAGCACAAGCGGCAGCCATACAAATACCACTACATACCATTGCAAGCAGTTGGAAAAATTATGAAACCAATTTTATTACTGCCTTACGGCAAATGCAAACACAATATGCCATTACACATGCTGTTTTTGGAGATATTGATTTGCAAGCCCACCGCGACTGGGAAGAAAAGGTATGTACAGCCACAAGCTTAACAGCAGTACTACCATTGTGGCAACGTCATCGAAAAGCATTAGTATTAGAAATGCTCGAAGTAGGTATTGAAACAATTATCGTAAGTTGTAATACAACTATGGGTATCAGTTACCTTGGTCAAACACTTACACCAGCACTTATTGAAAGCATAGAAGCACTAGGTATCGATGCTTGCGGCGAAAATGGAGAATACCATACCCTTACGGTAAATGCACCACTCTTTCACGAACGCATTCAAGTTACAGTAACAGCAACGCAAGTACATAATAACTACTGCTTTGCACAGCTACAGTTAGCCAAGTAATCCGGCTTGCTTACTAATAGCCATCATACGCTCCATAGGAGCCAATGCAGCCGCTCTAAGTACTTCATCCATGGTGATCTCAGGTGTTTCGTATTCCATGCACAAATAAAGCTTCTCAAGCGTATTTAATTTCATGAACGGACAATCGTTACAAGCACAATTATTTTGTGGCGGTGCCGGAATAAATGTTTTATGCGGACTATTTTTCTGCATCTGATGTAAGATGCCAGTTTCAGTAGCAACAATGTAAGTATTAGCAACATCTTCTGTAGCATACTTCAAAATTTGTGTTGTACTACCAACAAAATCGGCAATTCTTAAAATAGCATCTTCACATTCTGGGTGTGCCAATAGCTTAGCCTCCGGATGCCGCACTTTTAGCTTTGTAATCTTTTCAAGGCTAAATATTTCGTGTACCATACAAGCACCATTCCAAAGCAACATATTACGGCCGGTAACTTTATTTAGATATGCTCCCAAATTTTTGTCGGGTGCAAAAATTATTTTTTGATCAAACGGTAAGCTGTCAATAATTGCTTTAGCATTACTACTGGTACAAATAATATCGCTGAGAGCTTTAATTTCGGCAGTACAGTTAATGTAGCTAATCACAATATGATCTGGATGCTTTTCTTTGAACGCTCTAAACAAAGGGGCAGGGGCACTATCGGCAAGGCTACAACCAGCTTTTAAATCGGGTAATAATACTTTTTTATTAGGGTTAAGAATTTTTGCAGTTTCTGCCATAAAATGTACACCTGCAAAAACAATGATATCGGCATTAGTTTTCGCAGCAGCCTGAGCCAATCCTAAACTATCTCCAATATAATCGGCGACGTCCTGAATATCTGGTTCTTGATAGTAGTGTGCCAGCACCACCGCATTTTTTTCTTTTTTCAAACGCTCAATCTCTGCAAACAAATCGAGGCGGGCATCTACTTCCACATCTAAAAATCCACGTTCATTAATTTTCATTTTCGCTTGCGCTAATGTGTGTATTTCCATGGTAATATTCTTTATTAATTCTTATTTATTTAATCAACTACTACTATTACAGGTGTGGATTTATGGATAACTTAGTTTTCCCCACAGGGCAAAGTTAATTACCTCAACACTATCCCCATCAATTCACAAATTATCCCCGCCATGAAACAATCGTGAAACAACAAAATCGCTGTTTTATACACGCATGTGAGTTCGTAACAATTTGGTAATACACATTCGCCAATTCACAGCTTGTACACTTGTACTTAACGTTTGGATTTTGAAAGTAAAAACTGCCTTACGGCAAATGCATACGCAAACAGTCATAGTTATTCCACCTGCATCCACAATAGTAAAAGCTTAAAAATGAGTTTGTACACACTAAAACAGGTTTGTACACATGTGTATGTGAATTAGGAAGCTAGTATATTGCCGAACCTTATATTTACCGTAAGGTACTTATTTGTGAATAGCCGAAGTAATAAGTAATAATAGTGGCGGTAAGCATGCAGTTTTCCACAAATTGTTCATAGCTAGCTTTCCCCTATTTTTGCCAACTTCAAATAAAACCGTATACAACCATAGCTATGCAAGTTATTCAAGGAATTCGTGATCGTGCTGCTTGGATCATTTCGATTCTTATTGGCGTTGCCTTGATTGCCTTTATTGTGCAAGACGCCTCTGTTCGTGGTGGCAGTATCTTTAGAAACACTACTGATATTGCTGTAGTGAACGATGTTGCTATTAGTAAAACTGATTTCGACAATAAAGTTGAAACCATTGTTCAAATGCAAGGTGCACAAGCACAGCGTGAACAATTAAGTGCTAGTGTGTATAATATGATGGTGCAACAAACCATCTTAGAACAAGAATATGCTAAGTTGGGTATGCAAGTAACTGGTAAAGAATTAAGCGATATTCTTTTTGGTGCTAACCCACCGCAGTGGTTACAACAAGCATTTACCGACCCAAACACTGGTGTTTTCAATGCCGAAATGGCTAAGCAACAGTTTGCTCAGATGAAAAAAAATAGTGCTAACCCTCAGGTAGCGGCTATCGTTGAAACATACATTGAGCCAACTATGCAACAAGCACTTGCAATGAAGTATCAGGCATTAATTATGCAAGCTGTTAGTGTACCCAAGTGGATGGCCGAAAAAATTAATGCCGATAATAATAGTATTGCTAACATGCAATATGTATATGTACCATATACAACCATTGCCGATAGTACCATAAAAGTAACAGATGCCGATGTTGAGGCTTATGTTAAAAAACATAAAGCCGAGTTCATGCGTGAATATGAAACACGTACTGTAAGTTATGTTAGTTTTGATGCTAACCCTACTGCTGCAGACAGTGCTGTAGTATATACCGGCCTTGCAGCATTGAAAGCTGAATTTGCTGCCGCAACCGACAATAAATCGTTTGTAGCTGCTAAAGGTTCTGAAACAAATTTCTTAGATGCATTTGTTACAAGCAACAACTTGAAAGTGCCTAATGCCGACAGTATTAAAAACCTAGCAGTAGGCCAGGTGTATGGTCCTTATTTAGATGCTAATAATTACACATTAGCCAAAATGGTGGCCAAACGTAGTATGCCCGATAGTGTTAAAGTACGTCATATTTTGATTAAAACAGGTCAAGGTGGTATAGCCGATTCTGTAGCTAAAAATCATATTGATAGCATTAAGAATGCTGTTGCTGCAGGTGCTAACTTCAATGACTTAGTGAAGAAGTATTCAGACGATCCAGGAAGTAAAGATAAAGGTGGTGAGTACGAATTTGCATCGGTTGGTTTTGCCAACCTAAGCAAAGAATTTGCTGAAGTAGCTTTTTATGGTAATACTGGCGATAAAAAAGTTGTGAAAGTTGAAAATAGCAGCTACAGTGGCTACCACTATATAGAAGTATTAAGTCAAAAAAATATACAACCTGCCTACAAGATTGCTTATATCAGCAAGCCAATTCTTGCTAGCACCGAAACTGTAAATGCTGCTAACGAAGCTGCAACAAAATTTGCGGCAAGTAGTAAAGACAAAAAATCATTTGACGATAATGCTGCGAAGTTGAATAAGTTTCCAATGCCAACAGGTGATATTCAACAGAACGATTTTCAAGTACCTGGCTTAGGTAATAATAGAGCTTTCATACGTTGGATTTATGAGAATAAACTAGGTACCGTAAGTGAGCCTGTACAATTTGATGGCAAGTATGTGGTTGCTATTATTACAAGTGTTAATCCTGCCGGTTTGGCTACCGCCGCAGCTGCTCGTCCACAAGCAGAAATGTTCATTCGCAACGAGAAAAAAGCACAGCAAATTATCGCCAATAAATTAAAAGGTAACACTTTAGAAGCTATGGCGCAAGCTGCAGGTACATCGGTACAACGTGCTGATAGTATTGCTTTCGAATCTGGTTTTATTCCTGGTGTTGGTGCAGAGCCACGTGTATTAGGTGCTGCTTTCAATAAAACAATCTTGAATAAGATAAGTACACCAATTGCTGGTGCTTCTGGTGTATTTGTAGTGAAGCCTGAGGCTATAGGTGCACGTGCAGCATTAGCAAGCAATATAGAAGAGTTGCGTAAGCGTTTGGCCGATAACACACGCAACCAAGTAAGCTACCGTTCTATGGAAGCATTACGCTTGGCTGCAAACATTAAAGATTTGAGAAGCGATTTTTACTAGTAGCTTCATTTACTTACGTAAATATATTATAACAATCGTGCCTGCTGATTATTCAGCAGGCACGATTGTGTTATAGGGCTATAAAAAATGTCAACCTATACATGTTTCTTTCGAAACAACACCCCCCGGTACGTATAAGTTGATATTGCAAATATGAAATATTTTATTGCTAACATCATTTACCGTAAGGGGAAATTCTAATTTATAAAAGCATCTTTGTAACAACTCGGTTGTATCCTTAAATATTTAGCAGTATTTGTAATAGAGTTAACCGATATCACTACAATCTTTGCAAGTAGAACATAATTGTACACAATGAAAAAAATAGCTTTAATACCTGCTCGTTATGCTGCAACGCGTTTTCCGGCAAAATTGATGCAACTGTTAGCTGGTAAGCCGGTAATTGTACATACTTACTTGAATACAGTAGCTACACAACTGTTTGATGAAGTGTGGGTAGCAACTGATAGTACCATCATTTACGATGCTATTGTGGCAGCAGGCGGTAAAGCTGTTATGAGTCAACGACCACACGAAAGTGGTAGTGATCGTATAGCCGAGGCAGTGGCCAATATGGATGTAGATATTGTTGTGAATGTTCAAGGCGATGAACCCTTTGTAAAACGTGAACCACTCGAAAAATTATTACAAGTATTTGAAGGCGAAGCTGGTAGGCAGGTACAAGTTGCAAGCCTCATGCAAGTGCTTACCGATGTTAATAATATTCAAGATCCAAACTATGTGAAGGTTGCTGTGAGTAAGTCGGGTAATGCATTAATGTTTTCTCGATCTGTACTACCCTATCCGCGTAGTACAGAACTTGCTATTACTTATTACGAACATATAGGTGTGTATGCATTTCGTAAAAAAGCATTGATGGATTTCACGGCATGGCCGATAACACCTTTAGAAGCAGCCGAAAAAATAGAATGCTTACGATATTTAGAAAACGATATAGCCATAAAAATGGTACTCACAGATTATATGGGTATTGAAATTGATACACCTGAAGATTTGCGAAAGGCCGAAGCATATTTACAATAAGCACGATGTCGAACACACTTACATTCACACTTGTTCAATCTAACCTACATTGGGAAGATGCTGCTGCCAACTTACAAATGTTTGAAGCTAAAATTGCAGCTATTACTACACCAAAGCAGATAGTGATATTACCTGAAATGTTCACTACAGGCTTTAGTATGCAGCCACAAAAATTAGCCGAAACTATGAATGGCCTTACGGTAAATTGGATGCTGCGAATGGCACAACAACATCGTATTATCATTGCAGGAAGTGTAATGATACAAGAAAACGATGCTTTCTATAATCGTTTTTTATGGGTACAACCGAATGGACAAATTCATAGTTACGATAAGCGACATCTTTTTGCTTACGCTGGCGAACATCAACATTACACGCCAGGCAATGAAAGAATTATCGTACAGGTAAATGGGTGGAAGATACTCTTACAAATTTGTTACGATCTACGCTTTCCTGTTTGGGCAAGGCAACAGCCCGATGGTATTTTGTACGATGCCATTATTTATGTTGCTAATTGGCCCGAACGCCGCTCACACGCATGGAGAACTTTATTACAAGCCAGAGCTATTGAAAATCAGTGCTATGTAATTGGTGTTAACCGAGTAGGTAACGATGGTAATGGTATACCACATATCGGCGACTCCATGGTAGTCGATGCTTTAGGAACCGTATTGTATCATCAACAACATATTGAAGATGTGCATACTATTACCCTCGATAAAACACATGTAGAACAACTACGAACACAATTACCCTTTTTAAAAGATGCCGATCCATTCAAACTAATACATCATGCATAATACCACTATTGCTTATACCGCTAACAGCATATATACCGGTATGCATTTATTGCAACATCATGCAATGGTGTGTAGCAACGGCATCATTACAGATGTATTACCCAAAGTAACATTACCTACCGATGGTTCACTCAACATTGTAGATTTTGGCGATGCAACTATTACTCCGCCATTTGCCGACTTACAACTATATGGAGCAGAAGGAAAGTTACTGGCAGTAACACCCACAGCCGCAACTGTTGAAGCCATTGCCAATTACAGTGTACGCGGAGGTGCATACTGGTGTATGCCTGCAGTAGCAACCAACACTTATGAAGTAATATATGCATGTATTGATGCTATAAAAGCATATTGGCAGCAAGGTGGAAAGCATGTTCTTGGACTACATGTAGAAGGCCCTTGGATTAGTATTGAAAAACGAGGAGCACATGTAGCAGAACTCATTCATGCACCAACAATAACACAAGTAACTGAATTATTGCAATATGGTAAAGGTGTTATTAAAATGATAACCCTTGCACCAGAGTATTGTAACGAAAGCATTATACAATACATTAAGCAACAAGGCATTATTGTATCGGCAGGCCATAGCAATGCTAGTTACGAATTAGCAACACAAAGCTTCGATAGTGGTGTACAAGCTGCAACACATTTATACAATGCAATGAGTGCCTTTGAACATCGAAAACCCGGTATGGTAGGCGCCATACTCAATCACAGTAATGTGAAAGCAAGTATTATACCCGATGGTTACCATGTAAGTTGGCCAGCCATACAGTTGGCCTTACGGCAAATGAATGATCGCTTGTTCGCTATTACCGATGCAGTTACTACAACCAGCGAAGGGTATTATCAGCATATACTAGATGGCGATAAATATGTAGCTAATGGTACATTAAGCGGTAGTGCACTTACCATGCAAAAAGCATTGTATAACTTAATACAATTTGCAGGCGTACCTTTTGTACAAGCTATTGATATGTGTAGTATTATTCCCCTACGGCTGATGCATAAAATTGATGAAGTAGGATTATTAAAAAAGAATTATCCTGCACAAGCCATAGTGTTAGATACAACCTATAACATTATTGGTAATATTGGCCTTTAGAAACAGAAGGTACTAGCGTACATTGGTATCTTCATTAAACAAACGATATACAAAAAGTCCAAGATTTTTATACGGTGGTATGTACTCATTTAATAAGCTTAGTGCATAAGTATTTTGCTGTAACTGCTGTCGTAAGGTATCAAATAAGATGCTCCAAACAATCGTTTTATTGGCTAGCAAATTTTCATGAATCACCTGCATTAGCGGATTATTAACCAATACGCTTCCGGTTTGTTTGGTAGCAATTACTTGTGCTTTCGGACTACCATTGGCAATGGTACTAATGTGCTTGTAACCACCACAACTTCCTAAAATTGCAAGCTGTATGTTCGGATTAAGATAACGTAAAGTATTGCTTAAAAAATAACTATGTCCGCGGTGTGTAATGATGGTTGGATAAATATTTTTACCCGTAAGGGTGGCATTCATTTTTTCTTGTGCTTCAATATCGGCACCTGTAGTATAGTCTAAAGGCTTGTTAGCATATATGTAAAGTGTGGGTGTTTGTTGCTTACTTTTGAATATAATAAAATTTGAATAAGAAGTATCTTTTTTCCAATATGTTGTATCAAATAAAGCTGTAAAGCTTTCATAGGCTAACTTGCCATCGGTATCGCCATAAAAATATACTGCATGATGTATGTTTTTACTGCTATCGGTAAGTTGCTGTACTTGCAATTGGTAGCTGTTAATACCAAGTGTTTGATGTAGTAAGTTATTATCATTTGAATCATCAGGGTTACGTAATGCATTTTGCCAAACCAATTGTAATGCATTGTAGATGCGAATACCAAAAATATTTTCTTGTTGTGTACAGCGTTGTAGATTTTCTTGCAAGTATTTACCAATAGTTGTTTGATACAAAGCACTATCTATTAATCCTACAAAAGCGTCTGCTACTTGCATACTTTGCTCAAGTCCAATGGTATTGTCTAACTCAAGACTATCAACTAATTTATGTAATGTTATAAAGCGTTGCTCTACAGGCATTTTTTCTAAGAAGCGTACCAATGTACCATACTGCCCAGCAAGTTTTAAGAACAAACGATAATCATCGAATTGAATCATAGTGAATAACTCGTGTGCATTATTGCCCAAACCTTTCATGAGTCTATTGAACAAACCAATATAGCTACTAGTGTAAAGCTCTTCTTCGCCGTTAATAATAATATAATATAAATCTTGCTTGCGTAAAAGTGATACACACTCAAAGCGTTTTCTGTCTTTCTCGTTATGTAATTCGTTAATGGTGTTAATATAGAACTGGTTGCTGTAGTAATGTAGCGCATTTTTAATAAGCTGTTGCCCTATTACTTTTTCACCTCTATTCATTCGTATAACATTGTACTGTGCTGTATTAACGAGTAAGCTGTAGTAAGTATTAACATCGCTACGTGCTTTTAAAATATCGGTAATACTATAAGCACTATCAGCAAGTTGTTCGGTGAAAGGTAGTAATGCTTCACGAGCATAATGATTTGATATACTCACAAGTTGCCTTACTAACTTATGATTACTGTTATTACAGAGTGCTTTTGTAGAAGCATATTGCAATAACCGCCATATTACAGTTGGTTGATGGCTCGCTAAGTATTGTAACAAACTATCGGCATAACGAAAACCAGGTTCTTGCAGTACGAATTTTTCAATTGCTTCTGGTGTTCTAAGAAGTGTTTTATAAGTAGCTATTTGCTTTAAATAAATGGCATAAGTAGTGTACTCCTTAAATGCATCGGCCATAAGTTGTGTTCTACGTGCTCCCAAATCTTTTACGTAAGTATCAATACTATCGTTACGCAAAATGCATTGTAAAATGTTAGGAAATTTTTCTAATGCATCAGGAATATCATATATTTCAAATCGCTTGCTCACAACCTTGCCTCTAATACTTTTAAGAAAGTAATTGATGCTATTGAATGCACGACACTTATCATCATCACTAAGCTGTGTATACTGATCAATAGTAATTTTTAGGCTATCTGTTTTTTGTGTTGCAAAAGCAAGTAGTTGCCATTTAATAGCATCGTCTATACGAACTGTATCAATCATTTGAACAAAGTTGTTTTGTTCAATTTGAAGTAATTCGTAACTGTAAGTATAATTATCTGTAATTGGTTGTGCTATTACAAATGATGTAATAAAAAGAAAAATTAGAATATGTAAATAACGCATGAAGCGAATTGTAAGGTTAAATTATTCTAATAGTAAGAATAACTATTCATGAAAAATAAATGATGCAACCCCGCAATACATATTAAATAATAAGTAATTGCTTAATAAACTTATAGTTATTGCATCGGTTGTATGCGTTCTTGCTCTTCTACTACTTGCATCCAATCTATATTAGGAGCTATGCCAGTAGCTTCCATATGTGTTGCTATAGATGGTAGTGGTTGCCACAAACGATACTTCTTACCAAAGAGTATTTGTGTACCACACTTCAACCAACTAAGTATTATTGTTTTTAGAAGTTCAACATCTTTAAACGCTAAGTATAAAACTTTTGTGAGCGAAAACACATTATACTTCGTTAAAGCGAACCATAAACTACTATCCCAATTGCCATTACAATAAGTATAGAATACATGTTTGGTTTTGCTCAATACTGTACGTGTTGTCATGAAAGTTAAGCAAGTTGATGCAGCATTTTTCCAATGAAAGCCACCCTCTACAATCACTCTATACTTATGTTTTTCATGAATTCTTAGTGTATAGCTATCGGTATGATCATACAAGGTAACGAAATCTGCCTCCTTGTGATTTTTGATAAGATGAATGCCAGCTTCAAAACATCCTGTACGATATATATAATCATCTTCAGCAAAAAAAATAATCTCTGCATCTGTTTGCTGCAAGAGAATTTCAATTTGAGTACCAAATGTTTTGGCATTACCAACCCCATTGAATCTTATAAATTCTACATCTTCAACATCAAAGTATTTTAAAATCATTGTCTCATATGTATCAGGACATTTATCCATGATACAATACATCTTAGCTTTCAACTTAGCAAGCGATAATTTAAGCGATCGTATACCCGCTTCTGCAAGTTTTAATTTATCGTTAGGGTATATGAAAGGCGTTTTAGAAACACCTGGGTACACACGATATGCTATAGCAAGATCATATTTTTGAGCTTTGCTGATAGCAGAGGTATCATTCATTTTAATAGTAATATTTGTAATAATGTAAAAGTAATCGGTTGCATTGAATTACTATAAATAAGTATCGCCCCAATTACGCTTGACTTCGGCTACGTATTGCTTGATTTCTTGTTCTTTGTCCTTACGGCAAATGAGTAATGCATCTTTCGTATCAACAACAATCATATCATCGAGGCCTTGGAGTACTACAACCTTTTCATCGGGCGCACTAATCATACACTTAGTAGCATCTACCACCAAAACATGCTTACCGGCAACCGCATTGCCCAAATAATCTTTTTCTAAATTCTCGTAAGCACTGTTCCATGTACCTAAGTCGCTCCAACCAAATTCGCTCGGTATCACATAAACATTTTTAGCATGTTCCATGATAGCATAGTCGATACTAATATTACTACACTGCGGATAAATACGTTCAATCGCATTTTGTTCTTCAACGGTATTAAACAAGTTACGTTCTGCCGCAAATACATCATACATTTCTGGTTGATATTGTTCAAATGCATTAACAATATCGGCAGCTCGCCAAATAAAAATACCGGCATTCCAAAGGAAATCGCCACTGGCAATAAATGTTTTAGCTAGTTCTGCATCGGGCTTTTCTGTGAATGTTTTAACCTGATAAATGTTATTAGCAACGGCTAATGTTTCGTGTTGTATGTAACCATAACCCGTATTGGGGTAAGTAGGCTTAATACCCAAGGTTACAAAGGCTTTCATATGTGCGGCAAAGTCTAAAGCTTTCAAGCATAGTTCCTGAAAATTGCCAGCATCCATAATCAAATGATCACTTGGTGCCACAATCATATTTGCTTCAGGATCTTTCTTTAAAAGTTTAAAAGCAATATAAGCAACACATGGTGCGGTATTTTTTCTGCTCGGCTCTGCTAAAATATTCTCAGGCAACAGTTCAGGCAATTGCGATTGAACAATAGCCGCATATTCATCGCTGGTAACTACATAAATATTTTCTTCAGGGATAAATGCTTTAAAGCGTTCGTAAGTCCACTGAATTAATGTTTTACCAGTGTGTAAAATATCTAAAAATTGTTTGGGATAACTTGTTCTACTCTGTGGCCAAAATCTGCTTCCAATACCACCCGCCATTATGGCTACGTAGTGGTGTGGATTCTTTACGGTTATACTCATATCGTTTGCTAGTGTAATGATAGCAAAGATGCACAATACTCACATATATTGTATCAGCCTTTATACACTTAGCTTACAAGTTTAGGAGCATCAAAAAATAGAAAACTATGCTGCTCTTGATGAAAAGCTTTCCATCGTTCAATAGCACAACGAACCCCAAGCATACCACAAGTAGGCATATCATCTAAACGAACATTACAAATCATGTTCGCAAATGCTGTAATGCCTGGGTTATGACTAAATAAATACACCGTTTGCCAAGCATCGTTGAGTGACGTAACTACTTCAAAAAAAGTAGCCGGCATGGCATGATATAATTCCGGTACGGTAATAATTTCGCTTTTAGCAATGCCATTTGCTTTGGCGAAATATTGTGCTGTAGTTAATGCTCTATTAGCAGTACTACTCACAATAGCATCGGGCTTAACAACTTTTTGAAGCAAGCGTTCCGCCATTATAGGTGCATCTCTATGCCCACGAGCATTTAAAGGCCGGTCAAAATCTGTTTCGCTAGGGCTATCCCAACTACTTTTCGCATGCCTTATAATAACCAATTGCTTCACTTACTTAAATGTGTTTATACTTTAGATAACTTAGCTAATGCAGCTTCTAATTTGGTGAGCATATCATCAATCTCTTCTTTTAAACAAGTACCAACACTTAAACGATACCACGGACTTTGATGACTTGCACCGAAAGCATAAAATGGTACTACCGCCAACTTAGCTTCGTTGAGTAAGTAAGTGGTAACATCGGCTTGTTTAGTAAGTAAGTTAGTACCATCGGTACTACCAACTAAATCAAATTTTATTGTTAGATAAATAGCAGCTTGTGGTGCAATAGCATCTACTGCGTAACCCTTTTGCCGTAAGGCTACAATACCATTATAAATGCGTTGTAAGCGTTCTTCTAACTCTGCTTTAAAGTGGCTAAAATGCGTTGCAATGGCAGCCTCGTTTTGCAAAAAAGCGGCAGTAGCAACTTGTTCGGCCATTGGTGCCCAAGCCCCAATATGGCTCAATAATGCTTTCATTTTCGCAATTACATGTGCTGGCCCCATACTCCAACCCACACGAACACCCGTAGCTGCAAACGATTTGCTGATGCCATCAATATAAACGGTGTAAGCTTTCATGGCAGGGTTAATACTAACAGGGCAGCTATGTTGTGTATTGCCATAAGTAAGCGCACCATACATTTGATCGAACATTACGTATAGCTTTTTTTCATGCACACCTCTACGTTCGTTTTCAGCAATCACTAAATCGCAAATTTTAGCTAGCTCTTCTTTGCCAAGCGTAGTTCCCGTTGGGTTTTGTGGCGTACACAAACACAACAATGCAGCATCTTGAACATGCGGCGCAATATCTGCTGCGGTTGGCATAAAGTTATGCTCGGGTGAGGTTTCAATAACACAATGCAAACCATGATTCATATGCACGTAGTGGTTGTTGTTCCAACTAGGTGTGGCATAAATCACTTTATCTTCTGTATTTACAATTACTTTAAACAGTGTATAAATGAGCGGACGACCACCCGCCGCAATCAATATTTCTTGATTACCGTAGGTAATACCTTGGTGCTTTTGAACAAATGCTGCCACGCTGCTACGCAACTCGGCAATACCATCGGCCGGAGGATAATTGGTATTTTTATCTTGATAGGCTGCAACAATTAATGCTTCTAACGCTGCCGGAATAGGAAAAACACTCGGATTAAAATCGCCAATAGTATAGTTATAAATTTTTTCGCCCTGTTTAATACGTTCGCTAATGGCGTTACCCAATTTAACGATTTCGCTTCCCACCATGTTCTCGGCTAGGTTACTTAGCTTCATAATCAATACTTGGTTAATAATGTAATTGGCGGCAAAATTAGGGCTTGCCTTACGGCAAATTAAGTTAATTCGAGGTATTAAAACCGATATTGTTCCGTCATAAAGGCAGTCGATGGTAATAATTTTCCATCAAAATCAAAAAGCGTAGCATTTTCCCAAGGGCTACCCGTGTTCCATAAATCACGCATACTGCTGCTAATCCATGCAGGTTCCCAATACATTACACCACTGCCACCACCCCTAATAACTTGTTGTGTGAGTGTTGTAAGATACCTTTGCTGTTCTGTTTTGCTAATGCCAAAGCCATTCCATGGTTGTGTTGTAATAATATTTGGATAGTTATCGGCAAAGTCGTTGGTCCAGGCATAAGCTGTTTCAACAATCATTACTTGCTTATTACCACTTAATTGCTTTAGGTTAGCTACGAACAAAGCAACATCTTCCATACTGCTGAGGGTGCTCCATTGTTGATAGTGCGATACACCAACAATATCAAAATCGGTAACACCGGCACGCATAATGCCATTAAGCCAATATTGCCCATTTTGAAATTGAGCTACGTGTAATATTATCTTAGGTTTAATGCTGCTGTTCTGGCTAAAATTGCGAACTGCACGAATGCCTGCATTGAGCAGCGATGCAAAGTTGGCAAACTGTCCGTTTTCAACTTTACCGTAAGGCCATAACATACCACTATTGGTTTCGTTACCTACTTGCACCATTTCGGGTGTAAGGTTTTGTGCCGACAAATGTTGCAATACCTGAAGGGTGTAATTATACACAGAATCTTGAAGCGTGATAAGATTGGTTTGTTGCCATGCAGCAGGCGTGGTTTGATGTGCAGGATCGGCCCAAGTATCGCTGTAATGAATATCTAAATTCACTGCCATGCCTAATTGCTTAGCTCTTCTAATGGTATTGGTTACATCGGCCAAATCGTTGAATATCTTACCATTGTGTAGGCTAGCATGCCATTGCGGATTATGCCATAAACGTACACGTACAACGTTAGCACCAGCATTGGCAAGTGCGGTGTAAGCATCGGTAGTTATACCATTAGCTTGGTATTTAACACCATAATGTTCAAGTGCATTAACATATGAAAGATCAACACCAAAGGCAAATTGTTGCCAACTGTATTTTGGGTTAGCAGTATCATTTGTGGAAGTGCTAGTGTTTTTGCTGCAAGCAGAAAAGCCCACGAGGCAAAGCATGATGATGATATAAAATCGTATCATAATTTTTTAATTTATAATTGCAGCTGAGCGCCTAATCGTTTCAATTCAATTTCGGCTGCTTTGGCGGCATAGCTAAGGTTAACCAACCTGTACCCCGCGTCAATAAAACTACGTTGTGCTTCTCGTACTTCAATGATGGTAGCTACCCGTAATTCGTAACGTTGTAAGGTTAGCTGCAATAGTTGCTGTGTGAGTTCATAATTACTTTTTTCTGTTGCTAATCGTTGCAATATGTTTTCATAAGCCTGATAGCTTTTAATAGCCTGCGTTTTAAGATTTTGCAACAACTGTTCACGTGTAATTTTTGCGTTTTTAACTTCTATTTCGGCAACACGTTGCTGCCGTTTTAAAGCCGAGCCATTATAAATGGGTACTGCCACCGATAAGCCCAAATTAGGACCATAATTTTGGTTAAGCAACGTGAACCCCGCCTCGCTTTGGTTACGAACATAGTTATAACCCATCGTAGCTCTTACTGTTGGGTAACGTTGTGCAGCCACTTCTTTCAAAAGCAATTCGTTGATTTTAATTTGTTGGTCGGCACTTGCTATTTCTGGGTTTTGTTGAATGAAATCAACAATACTACCTATCTGTAAGTTGCGTTCGGCAATAATGGTATCGTTGATATGAATGGTACTATCGGGGTTAAGATTAAGTAGGTTTAAAAAATCGGCCTTAGCATTTTGTATTACCAATGCCTGCGATTGCAGATTTTGCTTCAAAGCATTCAAATCTATGGTAGCTTGAAACAAATCGGCATTATTGGCAAGGCCAACACTCTTACGCACTTTAATTAACTCAACTTGCTTTTCTGCCACTCGAATAGCTTCACGAATGGTACGTTCATAATCTTGCTGGCGCACAATATCGTAGTACTGTATCATAACCGCCGCAAGCGTATTTTGTATTTGAGTATTTAACTGTTGCTTGCTCAACAATTCTAGTTCGGTAAGCCGCTGTTTGGTGGCAACTACGCGTTGGCCGTTATATAAGATTTGACCAATACTCAGGTTAGCATTAAGGTTGTTAGCAGCAGCACCACTACGTTGAATAACGGTACCGTTGTTTAATTTTTGATTTACACTGGTAATACTTTCAGCATCGTTCGCTTGCAGTGCAATTGTAGGCAAGCCGCCTGCCACACCAATATGATTATTAATACGAGCCTGTTCTATATTATTATTGGCAAGTGCAATATTGAAGTTGTTTTTCAATGCAACATTCAAAGCCTCTTGCAATGTAAGTTGCTGTGCTTGGGCTGGTTGTAACCACCAACAAGCGAGTATAATGAGCAAATATTTTTTCATTTTCATTTTTGTTTTTGGGGCTTTCGGCAGTAGTACTGCTGTGGCCTTTGGTTCGGGCTGTTGCGGGGTTTCGCCACTCGTTCCTCGTGGCCGGCTCGCCTTAGGGCGGCCGCCCTTCACATCCCGCAGCCCTTGGGCTTTGGTACTGGTGTGCGGCAACATTTACCGTAAGGTATGGCTACACTTTTGTTGCTTGTTGTTCGGCATCTATATCGTAAGCGTTTTTGGTGTGTACACCTGATATGTAGGTGTATACGGCTGGTATTACAAAAAGGGTAAGTAGTAAGCTGAACATTATACCTCCCACAATTACAATACCTAATGGAATGCGGCTGGTACTTGCGGCACCTAAGCTTAATGCAATGGGTAGTGCGCCAAGTGAAGTGGCAAGGCTCGTCATTAAAATAGGTCGTAAGCGTTGCTGTGCGGCTTCTAATACGGCTGCTTTTTTGGGTATGCCACTTTCGCGTTTTTGGTTGGCGAACTCTACGATTAAAATACCGTTTTTAGTAACCAAGCCTATTAGCATAATCATACCAATTTGGCTGAAGATGTTAATGGTTTGATCGAACAACCATAAGCTTAACAGTGCACCTGCTAGTGCTAGCGGAACGGTAATCATAATGGTGAATGGATCGGTAAAACTTTCGAACTGAGCTGCGAGTACCAGATATATGAGTAGCAGGGCTAATCCAAAAGCAAAGCTAGTGTTGCTGCTACTTTCGGCATAATCGCGGCTGGGTCCATTAAGTGCTGTTTGAAAGCTTTCATCGAGCAGTTTGTTAGCAATATTTTGCATAGCATTAATACCATCACCAATGGTTTTGCCTTCGGCAAGCGATGCTTGTATGGTTGCACTTTTAAATCGGTTGAAATGAAATAAAGTGGGTGGGCTGCTTGTTTCTTCTAGTTGCACTACAGCACTTAGCGGAATACTTTCACCGCGGTTGTTGCGTACATACAGTTGATTGATATCGGCAGGTTGATTTCTATCGTTACGTTCTACTTGTGCTATTACCTGATACTGCTTACCATTCATAATAAAGTATGCCAGGCGCCTACCACTAAAGGCACTTTGTAGTACGGCAGCAATATCGGCAGTAGTAAGCCCTAGATCTCTAGCCTTCATACGGTCAATGGTAAGCTGTACTTCGGGCTTATTGAATTTTAAATTGGCATCTACGTTTTGGAATGTTTTTTCTTTACGAGCTTCTTCTAAAAACTTCGGTAATACTTGTTTGAGTTTTTCAAAATCGAGGTTTTGAATAATAAACTGTACGGGCAATGCACCACGGCTGCCCAAACCAACTGAAATTGTTTGCTCTTGAATCGGAAACACTCTGGCATCGTTAAAACGACTGAGCTTGCCTGCCAGCTCTCCGGCTAATACCATTTGCGATTTATTGCGTTCGTTGGGTGGTATTAAGCCGATGCGGGCAATGGAAGTGTTAGCACCCGTGCCCCCAAAGCCTGGCGTAGCGTTGAATACAAAGCTTCGTTCTGCTACAGAATCGTATAAATAGTTAGTAAGTTTTTCTGCAAAAGCTGCTGTAAAATCGTAGCTAGACCCTTCAGGAGCTGTGATGCTGAAACGAATATTACTGCGGTCTTCAATGGGTGCTAATTCGCTTTGAAGGTTAGTGAATGTGAAATACATGATGCCTAAGCAGGCTAATACCAAAACCCAGGCCATCCAACGCATGTGAAGAAAGCGTTCTAATAAGCGACGATAGCCATTTTCTAAACCGGTGAAGAATGGTTCGGTAGCATCGTAGAATTTGCCATGGCCTGCTTTTTTACGCGTAAGCACCACGTTTAAAACAGGTGTAATGGTAAGCGATACAAAAGCAGAAATAAGTACAGCGCCCGCTACTACAATACCAAACTCGCGAAACAAACTACCTACAAAACCTTGTAAGAATATTACCGGCAAAAACACTACAGCAAGGGTAATAGAAGTACTGATAACAGCGAAGAATATTTCTTTAGAGCCTTCGAGGGCTGCTTGTCGAATGGGTAAGCCTTCTTCTAATTTCCTAAAAATATTTTCTGTTACTACAATGCCATCATCAACCACGAGGCCCGTAGCAAGTACGATACCTAATAATGTAAGTACATTGATTGAAAAGCCTGCTACGTACATGATAAAAAACGTAGCAATCAGCGAAATGGGAATGTCTATTAACGGTCGAATAGCCGTTAAGAAGTTGCGGAAAAAGAATAGGATTACCAACACTACCAAACCAAAAGAAATGAATAAGGTTTCCTTCACTTCTTCTAACGATTTGCGAACATTCTGGGTATTATCAATTAGCACATTCATGATGATATCACTCTTGTTCGATTGCTTAATTTCATCTAAGCGTTTGTAGAATTCGTCGGCAATTTTGATATAGTTGGCACCCGGTTGCGGCACAATGGCAATACCAACGGCATTCACACCATTGTACTTCCAACTGCGTTCTTCTGTTTCGGGGCCAAGCTCCACCTTTGCAACATCTTTCAATCGAATAATACCACTGTTATCCTCTTTAATGATGAGTTCATTAAAATCGGTTTCTGTGGTAAGTCGGCCCATGGTTCTGAGGGTAAGCTCAGTATTGTTGCCATAAATTTTACCGGCAGGTAGCTCAACATTTTCTCGGTTAAGAGCCGTTTCAACATCGCTAAAAGCAAGGTTATAGGCAATCAATTTAGCAGGGTCTATCCATATACGCATGGCTTGCCTTTTGTCGCCAAACAAGCTTACCGAGCTTACTTCGTTAATGGTTTGAAAACGTTCTAGTAACACATTCTCAGCAAAATCAGTAAGTTCAAGTAAGCCCTTACTTGGGCTTTGTACGGCTAGCAACAAAATAAAATCGCCACTCGCATCGGCCTTGCTTACTACCGGAGGGGCATCGATATCTTGCGGAAGATTTCGTTGTGCTTGGCTTACTTTATCACGAACATCGTTAGCGGCATCTTCTAAATTTACCTCAAGGTTAAATTCAACGGTAATATTACTTGCACCTACTTGGCTGCTACTGCTAATGCTACGTACACCCGGTATGCCATTAATTTGTTTTTCTAGTGGTTCGGTAATTTGGCTTTCAATAATATCGGCACTGGCACCTGTATATTGCGTACGTACGTTAATAATGGGAGGGTCGATAGCTGGGTAATCACGCACGGCCAAAAAGGTGAAGCCAACAGCACCAAACAGCAGTAACATAATGTTCATTACTGTTGCGAGTACCGGCCTGCGTAACGATAGTTCAGATATATTCATGTAACAAAAAGCTTAAGTATAAAGGGTGTTTCACTTACGTAAATGCTATTGGTATCAGGCGGTAGTTATTGGATAATGGTATTGAGTTGCTTAACGCTGCGTACTTTAAGCTTACTCTTAGGTCTGGCAAATAATACGCCTGTAACTACTACACTATCGCCGGGGTTCAAACCTTTAATAACTTCAACCGCACCAGCTTGCCGTAAGCCGGTTTCAATGGTAACGAAATGGGCTTCTCCATTTTTCACAACAATCATTTTTTTGGCTTTTGCTTCGGGAATGATAGCGTTGCTTGGAACTAAAATACCCTTGTCGCTGCCACCGGCATCTACCAATACTTTAACAGAATTACCAGGTAAGAAACCGCCTGTTTGTTGTAATTGAGCACGTACCAATACATTACGCGTTGTAGTATTCACTTGCGATTCTGTGGCAATGATGGTTGCGGCTACTGTATCGCCAGTATTAGCATTGTTGATGATGGTTACCTTTTTATGATTGGCCAAACTGTTTTGATACGCTTCGGGAATGGTAAAATCTACTTTAAGTGTACTTACTTGCTGAAAAGTAGCTAATACCGTAGTTGGTGTAACATAGGCTCCTTTGCTTACCAAACGTAAGCCAAGCTTTCCTGTGAAGGGAGCTCTAATAATGGTTTTATCTAATTGTGTTTGTAAGTAGGTTAAATCGGCCTGTAGGTTATTCACCTGATTCAATACTGCATCGTAATCGGCTTGATTCACCCCTTCTACCGCCAATAATTTTTTGAGTCTGGCTTCGTTTTGTACTGCTAGTTGTAGTTGTACTTTAATTTTTTGGGCTTGGGCTTGCAGTTCAGCATCGTTAATGCGAGCCAATACCGTACCTGCACTTACAACGGCACCTTCGGGTAGGTTGAGGTATACCAAACGGCCGCTAACTTCTGGTTTTAGTTCAATGTTTTCGCCGGCTACAACGGTACCATTCGCTGTAATTACGTTATTGATAGTAGCTCTTTGAGCAATAATAACATCTACATTCACGGGCGGCGGCGGGCCACTTGGTTTGTCTGACTTTTTTTCTGCTTTATTACCACAGGCTGCGAGCAATAGCATTGCTGCTATTGGCGCTATAGATTTTACGAACATGAATCAATTGCTTATGAAGTAAAAGTAAGCACAATTAAATCCTCGCTTGCTTTTGTATGCTGGTGTTACGGTAGATGCCGAAAAATTAGGGGTGAGCCGCCAACGGCGGCTCACCCCAAACAAATTGTTATAAAAAACATAAGGT
>JBKBLG010000004.1:144928-171937 GCA_046296295.1 Chitinophagaceae bacterium
CGTTTTTGTTTTTTTTTGTTGTGTTTACTTTTGTTGCCTTAAATTTTGGGTGTGCCCCCCTCACGGCGGCTCACCCCTAACATATTGTTATAAATACCTTACGGTAAATGCTTGAAAATGCTCGCAGCAACTGCGTATTCATTTGCCGTAAGGCAATTCTATTCTATAATTTTTTCGATATTAATAAGTTGTCCGTTCTCGTTCATACCCTCTATTACTACTCGCAGGCGGCGACTTACATCGTTATTAAAAAAGGTTACCGTTGCTTTTTTGTTTTTACTATCGGTAAGAAGGTAAGGGTTCCAATAAAGTGTGGTGCGAACATCGGCACCCTGATAGGTTTCTTTTTCATTGTCATAATCAGGACTATAAAACTGCTTGCGAGCGGTATACCCTAGCAGTGTTTGTTTCATGAGCTTGCTGGGAGCATCGCTGCGGGTTGCGCCGCCTTTTTTAGTATATACAGCGATAGCACCACCGGCGCCACCGCCAACACTGCCATAAAATGGCGGACGAAACACTTTAACATATGCAATATCGTTGATGCTCATGGTGTTAAGTGTTTGTGCATCTACCGGCATTTGGTCTAAAAAAAACTGTGTGGCACTGCCCCGCCACGAAGCCGAAGCATTGGTGGGCGAAAAGGCATTGTTGATTTGTAAGCCTGGCACCATGCCTTGCAGGTATTGCAGAACGTTTTGCATGCCACTTACCCGAGTATCGTTACTTAAATCGAAGGTGTAAGCATCGCCGCCGCTGAACATGCCTGAGGCATACTGCTTATCGAGTTCAATTTTTGGATCTTTCTTTTTAGTGCTTACAATAACACCTTCGAGCGTGGTGCCTTGTAATAGCTTTTCTAAGCGTTCTTTTTCTTGTGCTAAAAAGCGAGCTCTTGCCTGCCCGATAGTATCTACAATACCATACAATGGGTATAGTGCTATTGCTTTTTCTGGTGCTTGTAACAAGCCATTGTTAAATGTAACTGATGCTTTGCGTGTTAATGCTTCGTTTTTATTGAATTGGTAAAATAATTGCACTGTATCGAAAAATAGAATTTTTTTATCTTCAAAACGGCCCTGCCCATCGAGCGGAAGTAAGAACAGTTGCTTAGAACTGTCGCGACTCATCATAATCAGTGTAATATTTGCCGCAAGGCGATAATCGGTAGGTGTGCCACCACGAACTATGCCTGAAAAACCAAGAAAGCTATCATCTTTTTTATCGGCAAAGGAGGGTGCTTGGTTATTGAGAATAGCCTCCCAGTTGTATCGGCGCCAACCGTGAGTAAGCATTACTAAATCGAGGTGTTCTTTGGAGATTTCGGTATTAGAAAGGTAATATACGGGGTTGTTAACCTTGCCTTTGAGCTCTTGACTTAATAATAATTCGCTTACAATATTGCGGCTACCATCGTAAGGAATATCGGCATCGGTTACGGCCATGCTAAAGCTGGTTATGGTGGTATCGTAGGTTTTAATTTCTAGAATGTTTTTGCCGCGGCGTTTCAAGCTTTGCACAGCTACATTAAGTTGTGCATCTACGCCATAGTTATCATTATTTACGTAAGTAATGCGTTCGGCAATGGGCTTCCAGTTGTTATCGAAAAGTGTAAGTACAATAATACCTGTGGGTAAGTCGGCGGTTGGAATGCTACCGCTGGTAGTGGTGTTTTTAGTTAAATCTATTCTTGCCCTATAAATCATTTGATAGTTAAAGGTTGCTACGAGGTGTACAATTTTTTGTGCATCGGGCAGGTTTTCGCTACGTGCTACAATGAAGTTCTTTTTATCGTAGGAATTATTGACCCTGATGCTAATACCTTGCGGTAAAGCAGATGGAATGCTGTAGGTATAGCTTTGATTTTTTTCGTCTTTATAAGTAGCTGTGTATTTCACCCCGCTTTGTGGTGTAAACAGAATGTAGCCCATGCCATCGTGTATGGTACGAATGCTGTCTATGATCTTTCCTTTATCGTCTTTAACAACACCGGTAATGATAGCTGGATGCCCTTGTTGATTGATGGCTCTAAAAGCAAGTTTGGCAGGTATATTTTCAATGAGATAACCACCTTCCGGTAAAAAATCGACTGTCACTTGTAATTTGGTAGCTGGAGTAGCGGCTTTTTTACCGGGCTGTAAAATACTGAGGTTGCGTTCCCAAAGAAAGCTGCTATCGAAATTAAGCGACCATTTGGTATAAGCTTTTAAGTGCACAGTAGTTTGCTTAAAGGTAGCTGGCACCGTGAGGTTGCCACTAGTGGTACCATCGAAAATAGGACTGGTATGAAATTGTAAAACATTACCATCGTCGTCGCTCATTACAAC
Organism: Chitinophagaceae bacterium; assembly: GCA_046296295.1. Taxonomy (GTDB): domain Bacteria; phylum Bacteroidota; class Bacteroidia; order Chitinophagales; family Chitinophagaceae; genus UBA10646. The sequence goes on from JBKBLG010000004.1 coordinate 147,256, forward strand.
ATATAAGGTTTTGCTTTGGGTGCTTGGTGTGTTACCGGTAACCAAATAAGCTTTAAACCAAATATTATCGCCAGGGTTGTATGTAGTTTTATCGAGGTGCAAATGCACCTTCTCTGGTTGATAGTTATCGTAATAATTGAGCAAGTTCTCTTCTATTTTTTGTTGTGCCCAACTCGTTTGAAAGCCCAACACGGCAGCAAGCGTAGCGAGTAATAAATACTTCATGCGATCATTAATATTGGTTGCTAAAGTAATTTATTGCACTGTTTGAAAAGCCAATCGCCGAAGTAACTTGCTTATTTTGATAAATTTTTTGCAACTATAAAAAAGGTTCGTATTAAATTGTGTTATTATGATAGTTGCACCAATACCAGCCAACGAAAATGAGCGGCTGAAAGAATTGTATAAGTACGAATTGCTTGATAGTGCTAATGAGCCCGACTTTGATCAGTTGGCACAATTAGCTTCTCAAATTTGTCAGGTACCTATTAGCACTATTACACTGATAGATGCTGATCGGCAGTGGTTCAAAGCAAGCGTTGGGATTACAAATAGTGAAAGTGAGCGGAGTACTTCGTTTTGTGGCCATGCCATATTGCAGCAAGATATGATGGAGGTACAAGATGCTACGAAAGACGAACGCTTCTTTGATAACCCATTGGTACTTGGCGATCCGAATATTCGCTTTTATGCAGGTATGCCATTAATTACCGACCGAGGTTACAATGTAGGCACACTCTGTGTAATTGATCGGGTGCCAAGGCAGTTAACACAAGAGCAAATTTTTGCACTAAGGGTACTTAGCAACCAGTGTATGAAGCTGTTCGACTTGCGTTTGAAAAATAAAGAATTGCAACAATCGGTAGCCATCCAAAGCAAAATCATTTCTATTGTAGCACACGATGTTCGCAACCCAATGGCATCATTAAAAAGCATTTTAGAGTTGCGAGAACAAAACATTATCAGCGAAGAAGAAGCGAATGAAATGTTGGCTATGAGTAGCAAGCAACTTACCAGCACTATCAATATGGTGAATAATCTGGTAGATTGGGGCAAGCTGTTATTGAAAGTAAAAACACCTATTCGACAACCGGTATTACTAAAAAAGTTGGTTGAAGATTGCGTTGCCGTAAACGAAGTTGCATTTGAACTAAAAAATAACGAATTCTCTAACCTTGTAGATGGCAATTTGGTGGTAGAAACCGACCCACAAGCATTACAATTTATTATCCGTAACCTATTAGTAAATGCTAATAAATACACCGAAAATGGTGCTATTAAAGTGTTAGCTACGCCCGGTGATGGGTGGCTACAAATAATGGTATCTGATACTGGTATTGGCATGGAGGCGGCTACCATTGAGGCCTTAAATTCTGGACATAAAACCTATAGCACGCCCGGCACAAAAGATGAATTAGGTAGTGGCCTAGGATTAAGTTTGGTGAAGGAATTTTTAGATAAAATAGACGGTATTATGGAAATAAGCAGTGCTGTTAATATTGGCACTAGCGTAAGTATTACCTTATTAGAACAACCTACTGTATAGTGCTATTACAGTGTTAATTTTTACCGTAAGGCTATTGCTTTTTGGTTAAAACGCAACAGAATAAGTGCATATTTGTTAGCAACGATATTGCCACACTAAAACCCAAATTGTATGGAAGGATATGTAAAAAGCGAAATAGTTAACCATATTGGTACCATTACCTTTCACCACCCACAGAGCAACTCTATGCCTCGTAAGTTGTTGCAAGAACTTACCAACGAGGTGGTAGTACTTGGTGGTAATAACAATGTGCATGTAATTGTATTACGTAGCGAAGGATCGGTGTTTTGCAGTGGTGCATCGTTCGATGAGTTGGCTGCTATTAGTAACGAAACCGAAGGATTAGACTTTTTTAGCGGTTTTGCAACCGTAATTAATGCCATGCGCAAGTGCCCTAAGTTTATTATAGCCCGTGTTCATGGTAAGTGTGTGGGTGGTGGCGTTGGCCTTGCTGCAGCCGCCGATTATGCCATTGCTGTAGAAGGTGCCGAAGTTAAACTAAGCGAACTAGCGGTAGGCATTGGCCCGTTTGTAGTTGGCCCCGCTGTAGAACGTAAGTTAGGTACGAGTGCTTTTAGTCAATTAGCTATCGATGCTGCTATGTGGCGTAATGCCGATTGGGCTCGCCGCAAAGGTTTATATGCCGAGTTACACCCAAGCCTCGAAAGTATGGAAGATAGTATTGCTCGCCTATCTACCACACTAGCAATGAGTAGCCCGAAAGCCATGGCCGAATTAAAGAAGGTGTTATGGCAAGGTACCGACCATTGGGAAACGCTGTTGTTCGAAAGGGCAGCCATTAGTGGCAAGCTTATTTTAAGCGAACACAGTAAAAAAGCTATTGAACGTTTTAAGAGTAAAATGCAAAAAGCAGTACAAAACAATTAAATACAATACTATTACCTTACGGTAAATGTTGTACTCAGAGATAAGGGGCGCCAACGGCGCCCCTTATCTCTGATATTATAAATTGATCCATGATGTCCCGTCATAAAACGATAGCCTATTGTCGGTTGTATTAAATACAATAGATCCTTGACGCTTAATTTGTATGTTATTAAGTTCGCTTGCTGCGAAGGCAGGAAAATTTACGGAAGTGCTTGTTTCAGATGAGTTAAAAAGTACTGTTGTTAAATCATCCAGCTTTATCCAATTACTTTTTTTATCCGCAAGTTTACGACTAAATGAAACAAAGGGATTGCCGTTCTCCGGAAGTTTTAGGAAGCTACTACAAAGATTTGAACTTTGCTGAATAATAATTTTAAAGGTTTTTATCGGTTGATTTGGCGATACTGGAACAATGTTATTGTCGAAGTTTGCGCTAGTGATGTTTACATCTGAATCATCAAGAATTATACAGGCTGAATTTGTATCATCAAAACTAGTATCATAAAGTAAGTATGTTCTAAAGCCGCTTACATTTATTCCTATCGAACTTTCAAACTTTAAAATCGCACACATATGTTTTACAATTTCACCATTATCAATTGTATAATAGTCGAAGCTAAATGACTCAGAAGCACAAGCATTTAATGTAATTTGATTACAGCTATTAAAATTATAGGCAACCCCCCGTACATAATCTGAGCCACAACATGTTAAACTCGAATAGGTTAGTCCAAAAAAATTATATCCATAATTGACACTGTGAACAAAGCAGTTAGTAAAATTAACAGATGTACCAGTCCCCATACCACTACCATCGTTTTTAAACTGGAATCCTACATTTTTTTTTGCCTGTGTGTCTTGTGAAGTATGGGTTATTGTTATCCCATCTATTTTAGACATCCATGTATTGTAAGTAAAAAAACCAACCTCAAAATCTTGTATATGTACATTAGTCAGATTTAAATAACCACATCTAGGTGCATAAATACCATATTTACTTTGTGCCGTTAAATTTGAATCAATCTTTATGTTTTTTATGACAGTTTGATAATTATAGTTAGAATCTTCATGGAAAATAATAAACATTGCATCTACTTGTTGAATATCTTTCACATTCATGTTCCCAGGAGCTGGTGATCCCGTAGGAATGTTTGGTCCGTTATCATCCCACCTAAAATAGTTTAAAGTGGGATTGCTAATACTAGGGTAAGGGGTAAGAATGTCAGTACTTATCTTTTTTAAAAGAGTTGAATGTGCTCCAGAACCCTGAATAGTAAAATTACTTGGTACTGCAATTGGTTTTGTGAAATTGTACATTCCTGTCTTAAACAAGACTGATTTATATTTATCAAATGCTTTTAGAAAGCCAATACACTTGTACATATTCAAATCATTTGTACTTGCTGACGCACTTGGTAAAACACCAAACCATGTTACATCAACAAGCGAATCGTTAATTAAGCGTTCGAACCAATCACCTCCGATCGTTCGAATTAAAATTGCACCAGGAATGTAGTCGCCATTAGCTAATCCAACAGGTGGAGCACTAGTTTTTATGAAAACGCCCTCCTTTCCTTAATCTGTTATATAATAAAGATCAATTGGATTAGCAGTAGTCATGAGATCTGCGACAGAGATAGTGATTAAAGACATAAAATTTATTTTAGTATAATTAGTAAGATATAATTGTTATTTCTTTAGTGATTGAAAGTACTGATAAAATGACAATGTGTTACAGCTACCTCTTCGGCCGGGTATTGTGCATACTTCGCCGCTAATGGAACTGTTTTTAAGGCTTCAATACTGCCGGGCCTTACCGACTGTTCTGTGATAACAATACCTATATCGGTATATATTTTTTTGTAGTCGTATATTCTTATACCTACTTTGATTTTGTAACGTATTATCTACCCACTTCCACTGGCTATCGGAAAAGCGTAAGAAGTTATACAACGTAATACTATTATCGAAGTGTGCAAAATGATCAGACATATCAATAAAATGCGACATAACGCCGCCCGACTTGCTTACGATGCGTTTGAATTCTTTTAAAATGGGTATGAGTATGTTCGGATAGATGTGTTCAAAGGTATTATTGGAGTTAATTAGATCTATTGAATTATCTGGCAACGATAACTTTCTGGCATCTTCTACTAAATAAGTGATATTTAATAAATGTAATATTTGCTCTAACGAGTAACTGTTTTGTTGTGCTACAATTGCTCTTAACACTTCAATTTTATCTTGCTGGTATGTAAGGTATTCTTGTAAAACACCTGATTGTTCGCTTTGTAGAATTTTATTGATAGTTTCAATAACATTTTCTTTCGAGGTTAAAAAGGTAACATCGACAGAATAAATAGTGGTAGCGCCAGTTAAGAAAAAACTTATAGGAACAATAGGGTGCCAGCCAGTACCTAACTCTAAGCATGTTTCAGGAATTTTTTTATCCGAATACTTCTTATATGCATCTAAATGTGCCTTAGCATGCCCCAACCTGTCGTAGAAATATTCGTCTTTTAAATCTAGCCCCTTGGTTACATACTTTTGAAATATTAGGTTAACTTTTGCTGCTTGCTTAGCTGGTAGTGTTGTGATAGCCTTCTGCAAAACGGCTTTCAAAATCCATTTTTTCATAAGCGGTGCTGTATCTGTTGGCTATCGTCTACAAAAGAGCTCATAAGCAACAGAGGTTATTATAATTTTATATTTCGCATTGAAAATATGAAATTATAGCTATAAATAGCCGCAGTCTTAAAAAAAATGTTGATACGTTCTTGTTACATGGTTTCATTTACCGTAAGGCACAATTACTACAAACCCCACTTACAACAACATCGGTTTGTTTTACCACAAAACCTTGCGGCAAATGCACTGCCGGCACATGTATATGATCTAAACAATAGGTATTGCCACAGTCGTCGCACATGAAATGTACATGATCATCGTGATGGTGGCCTTGCGAACATTCATCTTTGCACAAAGCATAGCGTACACTGTTATCGGCGGTGGGTATGGTGTGTACCAAACCCTTATCTACAAAAGTTTGTAGCGTTCTATAAATGGTTACCCGATCAAATCCGTTGGTTAATCGTTCAATATCGGCATGTGCCAACGCCCCTTGCGATGCCAAGAATAGCTCCAATATTTTGGTGCGACTTGCAGTAACACTCATTTGATTTTTTTTGAGCAGTTGGGCTACTTTCTCTTGCATACCTTATTGCGGGTTGTTGTTAAAGATACCGTTTACAAAGTTGGTTTGTTCGGCTGGTTCATCTAACAAACGTTGTACTAAATTCTCTAATTTTTGCAAATCGGCGGTTTTTAAACCGTCGAATATTTGGCCTCTTACACGCCCGTTTTTATCGACCACGGCAAAAAATTGGGTATGAATAAAATCGCTGGCAACATCTTTCAGCTCATTCTTGGGGTCGTCTAGTAAGTAGCTTACACGAGCTTGTTTGTAGAGGCTATCTTTTCGGCCTGTTAAAAACACCCATTTGTGGGTATCGATACCAAGGCTATCGGCGTATTTTTTTAATACGGGTACGCTATCGCGGTCGGGGTCGCAAGTGTGGGCTACAATTTGAAAATCGGGATAGCTTTTGAATCGGTTGTACACCTTGAGCATATTACTGTTCATGTTCGGACAAATACCCTTACATGTAGTGAAGAAAAACTCTACTACATTCACCTTACCCAACATATCTTGATTGGTAAAACGAATGCCATCTTGATTTTTAAAGGCAAATGGCTGTACATATGTTAGAATAGGACTTTTCTTTTTCCATTTATCGGTGCCCTTAAACACAAATAACCAAAAACCTAATACCAATAAGCCAAAAAAGCCTAGATACAAAACCCACTTGTTCTTAAACATACTGTGTAGTTTGATGTTGCAAAATTACGTGATGCTAGTAGCTGCTACGTATTGATTTACTAAAATCAACAAAACCTTTGCAACCTAGTTGCAAAGTGGGCTCAATGTTTAGTATATTTGCGTTCGATTATGGGAGTTAAGTTCAATTGGGATGCGTTGGGTATTGCTGCTTCGGTAGCTTGTGCCATACATTGTGCCTTATTACCTTTGGTGGTAAGCAGCATTCCGTTATTTGGTGTTGAACTGCTCGATAATGCCACTTTTGAATATGTAATGATTGCTGTTGCTTTTGCTTTAGGTGTGTATAGCTTGCAGCATGGCTACAAAAAGCACCATCATAGTTGGTTGCCTATTGGTTTATTTACGTTGGGTATTGCCTGTTTGGTGGCTAAAGTAATTTGGCACAATTGGCATTTGTGGTTTCTCTTGCCTGCGGTAACAGCTATTGTAGCAGGCCACTGGCTTAATTACAAACTCTGTCGTGTACACAACCATGGCCATAGTAACGATTGTAATCACTAAATGGTTTTATTTACCGTAAGGTATGCTTATAAAAAAGCCAGCATTAATAGTTAAATGCTGGCTTTTTAGTATGGTTAATTAATGCGGTTAACCTTGCGGTAAATGGATTACATACCTGAACCACCCATCATAATACCACCACCGTTACGTTGCGATCTGCGGAACATATTGTTCATAAACGATGGCATTGGCATGTTGGCACCAGCAAATTTTCGGAGGTTATAGGTGAATGTTAGGCTGGCGTAGCGAGTAAGAATATTGGTTCTTACATCGCGTACGGTATTATCTGTTACAGTTCTAACTATGCTTTGGTTTTGGTTAAGCACATCGTACACGGTGAGTTTTAGTTCGCCGCTTTTGTTTTTAAAGATTTGTGTACCAATGCTTAGGTTTAAGAGTGGAATACTTTGGTTGAAACCATCGGTACGGCCACCATTGTAAGTGTAATCGAACTCGCTGCCTAAAATCAATCCTTTTTTAGAAGTATGCGTAAGATCTAAACCAAAAATTTGGGTGAAGAAGTTGGCGTTTTGTTCGGGTTGTAAGGTGTAACGAACAAAGTTGTAATTGGTGCTGCTAGATATGTTGATATCGAGGTTTTCAAATTTGGTGGTATTAAAATTTACCGTAAGGCCTGTGTTGGTATTGCGGGTATAGTTTTTTATATTATTAACCATACTTACATCTTGTGCATAGGTAAGGTTGGTAGTGAAGTTGAGGTTGCCTTTCAGCTTTTTAACAGGGAACCCGAAATTCACAAAACCTGCTACATTAAACACACCGCTCATGTTAATGGGGCGTACAATTTGTCCGCCAGCGGGTGTGTATATGGTACTATTTACAATTTTATCGGCGGTTACGCTACCATTGATGGCTGCAAAGAAGTTGCGGAAAGTAATAACATCAAACTGGCTGTAGTTGAGGTTGAAGGTGTTTGAGAACTCTTGACGCAAGCTAGGATTACCTTCTTGAATGTACAGCGGATTGCTATTATCAACTACCGGCTGTAGTTGTGTTACGCTTGGTTGATTGGTTCGGCCTCGATAATTGAAGCGAAGGTTTTTGCTACGCGAAAAATTATAAGTGAAGTTGGCCGAAGGGAATAAGTTGATGAACTTTTGGCTAAGGGTACTGTCTTTTGTTACGTTGTAACTTTCAAGTGTTGCCGATTGTACCCCCAAGCTAATACCACCATTATATTTTTGTTTTTGCATTCGTAAGCCGAGGCTACCACGGTGGCTAATATTGGTATTCTCGAAGTTGTTGGTGAGGTTGGTATTCACCACATCAAACTGGCCGCTGGTTTTTCCGAAATCAAATGTTTTGCGATCGTTGTTGTTGAAGGTGTAGCCATAATTGTAGCTAATTTCAGCTAAAATGCCTTTTGCAATAGGCTCAGTGTAGCTCAAATTAGTACTAAAGTTGCGGCCAAGGGTATTGTTAATGTTTTGCTGATTAATGGTATCTATTCTGCTGCCACCCAGTGGTGGGTTCGTGGTAACAATACTGTAGTTGTAGCCTATACGATCGTTTTGATTGCCACCAAACTGCGTATTCACAGAAAAAGTACGTCCACGCTTTTTAAAACGGTGCCTGAATGTAATATCGGCATTAGCATTGTAGCCTTCGCTATTACTAGTACTGCGAGCGGTGCTACTATTGAGTAACTTGCTTTGACCACGAATACTTGTGGTGGTAGTTTCATTATCGGTTCTACTGTTCTGATAGGTAACATTCGGACGGATAATGAGGCTGTTCATAGAATCGAAGTTAGTTTCAATGTTGAAATTGAAACGGTGCACCTGATTCTTGTTAACGTTATTGGTTAAGCTTCTCTGAAAAATACTGCTATCGCCTTTGATGAGGTTTTCTGTGAAAGCGTTTTGGTTTCTGTCTACACGGCTATTATTGTAAAAATAGCTGCCATAGGCTTCGGTATTTTTGCTCCAAACATCGCGGTAGTTAAGCCCGCCGGCATATATAGTGGTAATACCATTGTTGTTATTGCCACTTAACAGGTTTTGAATGAGTCCACCACCGCCACCATTGGTGCGAACGGTACCGCCACCTCGGGCACCACCGCCTCCAAAACCGCCGCCACCGTTCATCACGCCAAGTATGTCTTGCAAGCTAAACCCTTGACGGTTCACATTATTGGCTTGCCCAATAAATGTAAGTTGTTGATTGCCATTAAAGCGGTTGAAGCTTAAACTACTTTCAAAACGGTCTTGTGTACCGCCGCCTACCATTCCTTTGCCAAAATAGCCTTTCCTTTTGTCTTTTTTGGTAGTGATGTTAATGGTTTTTTGGCGGGTACCATCATCAAAACCTGTAAATGCACTTTGATCGCTTTGGGCATCGAATACTTGAATTTTATCAATTACCTCGCTAGGTAAGTTGCGTGTTGCTAGTTTGGGGTCGTCGCCAAAGAAGCGCTTACCATCTACCAAAACACGTTGTACGGTTTCGCCTTGTGCGGTAATGGTACCGTCTTTATTCACTTGTACACCGGGTAATTTTTTCAACACATCTTCTACTACAGCATTGGGTTTGGTTTTAAAGCTACCAGCATTGTACTCTACCGTATCGCCTTTAATTCGAACAGGGCTTTGCGAAACCACCACGGAATCTAACATGTTGGCCTGTGGCAGTAAGTATACGTTGCCCAATTTAGCTTGTGGGTTTTGAGCATCAAGCTCAAAGGGAACAAACTTGGCTTCAAAGCTTTGAAAGTTCACTTGCAACAGATATTTACCGTAAGGTATATTTTTAATCAAAAAATTGCCACCATCGGTACTAAGTCCGAATGTTACCAGGCTGCTATCGTTAGCTGCTAGTACACTAACTGTAGCTGCTTTTAAATTTTGTTTGTTAACGGTATCTTTTAGAGCGCCTTCAACACTGCCAGACTGAGCCTTTAGTGCCGAGGTTAGCAACGTACTCACCAATAAGATGTAAAGTTTTCTCATAGCAAAAAAATAAATTAAGAAACCTTTCGTAGAACCTGCAAGTTGCAAAAAGGTTTAATGCACAACGTACCGTTTATCCTTTTTTTAGGCCAATAGTATGCGAATGCAAAGGTTTATACGGTGAATAACCTTGCGGTAAATGTATTAACGGTGCTTACTTGTTTGGTATTTCTGTTGTATTATCTGACTCATGGTGGTGCCTTGCACTTTACTTTCAAGCCAACTGATTACATCTAAGTACGCTAATGTGCGGGTTTGATAGCGGTTGTTTTCGAGGTGCTTAACATTTTGCAGGAGTTTTTCTAGCTCGGGTTTCATTTGGCGTGGACTTAATTTGAAAGACTGCCGCAAGAACTTAAAAATTTGTTCTTCTACTACGGTGAAGCTTTCCATTTTTGCCATGAAGCGGTACACCGATTTGGTAAGTGAATCCATTAAATCGTAGTTACCCAGTTCGTAGTGTGCCATAAGGTGTAGCAATCGGCTGTAACTCTGCAAATCGTTGCGCAAATCAACCGGCCCGTGAATAATACGATGTAAGTAATCAATACAAGTATCAAACTTGCCGGCACCGAAATATAAGAGGGCGAATTTATAGTTGAAAATAAGAATGCGATGTCTATCTACATACAGCTCATAGGCAGCGAGTTTGGTTTCAATAGCAGGTACCAAAGGCAGGGCCTCCTCAAAAGTTCCCATCATTAGATGACGGTTAATTTTGGCGCTGTTGATGTATATTGAAGTGTGTGTACGAAAATTATCGTGCAATTGTGCAGCTTCGGTTTTTTCAAATGCTTCAAATTGTGCTAGCGTTTTTTCAAATGCTCTAAAATTGCGTAAATCAAAGTGAGCATTTAATAGGTTATGCATGCCTTTAATGTAATGGCCTGTTTCAACCGTTATCATTTCCGGTTGCCTAGTGTATAAATCAATCCACTTTTGACTGTAGCGATAATACATTAAAAAGTCTTGCCTGATAAATGCATACCAACAATGGGCTTGATACAAATATAAAAGCTCATAGAAATCGGTAATTTTTTCTACCTGCTTCGGAAGGTGTTGCTTAAAAAATGCTTTTACATCGATTTCATCTTCTGGGTTACGTGCATGGCCATGCTGCGTGTACCAACGGTATAACAGTAGTGCTAAGTTACTTAGCTTACTTACGCTTTGAATGTGCTCGCTAATGTTGAGCGACTCTTGGGTTATTTGTTCAATCTTTTCTTGCGAAGTGCGTGTGATATGTAAGTTTTCAATTTTTTTCTCTAGGCTAATTACTTGTGCTAAGTAGTTAAACTTACTGTTGGCCTTTGCTAATTCTTTGGCTTTCTCTAGTATTTTAAGTGCTTGTAGTTTTAAGCCTTTATGGTATAAAATTCTGGCATAATCGAGCAGTTCGCTTAACTGCAAATCGGTGCTTTCGGCTGTTTTTAATAAGCGAAGACTAGCCAATACTTGTTTATACAAGTGTGTTTTCATATTAGCTAGCTGAGGTTTGGTAATGGCACCCATTTTTTTAAGTAGCCATTTTTCATCGTATTCTTCAAGCTTATCCATGGCATCGAAAAGCTGAATAATTTTAAGGTCTTGCTTTGCCGAATTGCGAGTGATGTAGAGCTTGAAATGCCGCTTTTCTGCCTTTTCTAAAGATTTTATGAGGTGAAAAACAATATCGGCAGAACGGTTGGACATCATAGAATTTTTTGCTTCAAAGCCAATATTGGCAAGGGTTTTAAGTTTTTAGTAACAGTTTTGCGATACTGAAAAACAAAAATAATTGAATTGCCTACATTACTGTAGGGTAATACTTTTGTTCTCGTTGGTGATACACAAGTATTGAAAGAAAGAACAAATTTAATTTCAAAGGCAGGCAATCGTTAGAAAAGCAAATCGTGTAGAGGCCAATGCTCAGTTACAGTGCTGAGCAGTTCGAAAAGATTTTTATTTCTTTTTCATATGGCAAGCAATCGTTAGAGGTCAGTCCGTTTCTACGGAAGGACCTTTTTTTATTTCAAGGCATGGCAAAATAAGTGTATTTACGGATTAATACAAATTTTTGATGCTTGCATGTTTTCCACACATTTACCGCAAGGTTAATATAGCAAATAAAAAAGCAATGTAACTTGTACATTGCTTTTGGTTTTTGGAGCTGTGCCTTACGGCAAATGCTTAAATGCCATATTCACACAAAAATTTGATACGCATTAGTTTTAGTTGTTCCCACTCTACACCGAGGTCGCTTAATTCTTCTTGTGCCACTTGTAAGCTACTGGTTTCGCAACTTTTAAAGTATTCTATAATTTCATCTTGTTCATCTTCTGTTAGCATATCGTCAACTGCATAATTCACATTGAGTTTAGTACCGCTGGCTACGATGGTTTCCATTTCTTCAAGTAGCTCGTGTAGCTGTAACCCTTTGGTTTTGGCGATGGTATCGAGTGGTATTTTTTTATCGACGTTTTGAATGATAAAAATTTTATTGCTGCTTTTGTTAGCCACCGATTTCATTACAAAATCGTCGGGCTTTTCAATATTATTTTCTTCGACATATCGGGCAATTAACTCTAAAAATGGCTTACCATAACGTAAGGCTTTGCCTTTGCTTACACCGCTGCACTTCTCAAGTTCGGCCATAGATGTGGGGTACATGGTAGCCATATCTTGCAGGCTGGTTTCTAAGAAAATTACAAAGGGGGGTAGGTTTTTTTTCTTGGCTTCTTTTTGGCGAAGTTCTTTGAGCATTTCAAAAAGTACCGCATCGGTAGCAGCACCACTATTGCTGCCACCCTCACCCTCATCATCATCGGCATTAGCATCTTCAAACAAATTGTTGAGTACAATTTTGAAGGAGCTAGGCTGCTTTAAGAAAGCTTCGCCATGTTCGGTGAATTTAAGGAGTCCATATTCTTCAATATCTTTTTGAATAAGGTTTTCGAGCAACATTTGGCGGATGAGGCTATTCCAGAAATGCTCGTCTTTGTCTTTACCAATTCCAAACTCTGCAAGCACATTGTGGCGAAACATGCCAATTTGAGGTGTAAGCTTACCTGTAACGATATTAATTACATATTCGGCCGGGAAGCGTTCGTCTAATGCACGTATCACTTTAAGAAGTTTTACAACCTCTTCTTGGGTTTCAATTTTATCTTTTGGATTCTTACAGTTATCGCAGTTGCCACAGTTTTTAGTATCCCAATTTTCGCCAAAATAATGCAGTAAAATTTTACGGCGACAAACACTGCTCTCCGCAAAAGCTACCATTTCATTGATAAGCTGAGCGTTGATTTCGCGTTCTGTGAGTGGCTTATCACGCATGAGGTGTTCTAGCTTACTTACATCTTTATGGCTGTAGTATAAAATGCACTTGCCTTCGAGGCCATCTCTACCGGCACGACCGGTTTCTTGATAATAGTTTTCAATACTTTTTGGCATGTTGTAGTGCATTACAAACCTAATATCAGGTTTATCGATACCCATGCCAAAGGCGATGGTAGCCACAATTACCTGCACATCTTCACTTAAAAACTGATCTTGCCTTTCGGCACGAACTTTTGCATCTAGGCCGGCGTGGTAGGCAACCGCTTTAATATTATTGGCAACCAATATTTCTGCTAATTCTTCTGTAGTTTTTCTATTGAGTGTATAAATGATGCCGCTTTTGCCCTTGTTCTGGGCAATGTATTTTACAATATGCTTAACCGTTTGGTCTTTTTTGATTTTAGGTTGTATTTCGTAATACAGGTTGTCGCGGTTAAAGCTGCTAATAAATACTTGCGGGTTGCGCAAGCCGAGGTTTTTCTCAATATCGCTTCGCACTTTTGGCGTTGCTGTGGCTGTAAGGGCTATTACAGGTATGTTAGGGTTAATTTCATCCATCATTTCCCGTAAGCGGCGATATTCTGGTCTGAAATCGTGGCCCCACTCGCTAATACAGTGGGCCTCATCAACTGCAAAAAATGATATTTTTAAATCGCTGAAAAATTCAAGATTATCTTGGCGGGTAAGGGTTTCTGGGGCAACATACAATAATTTGGTGCTTCCCTTGAGTAAGTCGTTTTTAACTTGTGTTATTTGTCCCTTATTTAAAGACGAGTTTAAAAAGTGTGCTACATCATCGCTTTCGCTATAACCGCGTACCAGATCTACCTGATTTTTCATGAGGGCAATGAGCGGACTAACAATAATGGCACAGCCCTGCATAAGCATAGCCGGCAGTTGGTAACATAAGCTTTTGCCCCCACCGGTAGGCATAATAACAAAAGTGTCGTGGCCGTTCAATAAACTATTGATAGCTTCTTCTTGGCGACCTTTAAATTTTTTGAAACCAAAGAATTTTTCTAAGCCTGCATAAATATCATAACCATGATTTTCGGTGATGGTAGTACTGCCTTTAACAGTTTTTGGGGTGCGGCGAACGGTGGCTGCTTTCTTTACTGCGGGTCTTCTTGTTGTTGCCATTGCTTTTACTTCCTCCTTTAATGCTATATAAATAGCCTTTGGATGTTGAAACTACATTTAGGTGTTGGCCTTTAAAGCCGTTGATTTATTGTTACACCTGACAGAACATTTTTGTTGTAACCCCTAAAAGGTACAACTTTTTTTGAAAGGATGGCGAAGTTACTTGAACAAAAGGTTTTGCATGGTGCTAAGGTGTTAAAGTTTTTACCTTCGTAGCTGTATGAAACAGATTATTGCGTCGGCACAAAAAACAATTGCATTAGAAGCTGCAAGTATTGCAGCTCTAGCTAACTATATAGATTCTTCTTTTGAAAAGGCGGTAACAGCTATACACGCTTGCAAAGGTAGGTTGGTTGTTTCTGGTGTTGGCAAAAGTGCTATTGTAGCACAAAAAATTGTTGCCACGCTCAATAGTACCGGCACTCCGGCCTTATTTATGCACGCTGCCGATGCTATACATGGGGATTTGGGTATGATACAGCCCGATGATGTAGTAATGCTCATTAGTAAAAGCGGAAACAGCCCCGAAGTAAAAGTTTTACTCCCTTTATTGAAGGGTTTTGGTAACACCATTATAGGAATGGTGGGTAATATAGATAGTGCATTGGCTAAGCAGGCGCACATTGTACTAAACACAACGGTAGAACAAGAGGCTTGCCCCAATAATTTGGCACCAACCACTAGTACCACAGCACAAATGGTTATGGGAGATGCTTTGGCAGTATGCTTAATGGAACTTAACGACTTTTCCGGGAGAGATTTTGCTAAATATCATCCGGGTGGTGCCTTGGGTAAGCGTTTGTATTTACGCGTAAGCGATTTAAGTAATCAAAATGCGGCACCGAAGGTGCTGCCCACGGCCAATTTAAAGGAGGTGATTGTGTCTATAAGCGAAAGTTTGTTGGGTGTAACCGCTGTAGTGAACCAATCTAACGAAGTTCTCGGCATTATAACCGATGGCGATATTCGCCGATTGCTCGAAAAAACCGATAACCTTACTACCATTGCTGCTAGCGATATTATGAACCATATGCCTAAAACCATTAGCGCCGATAGCCTTGCAGTAGAAGCATTAGAACTTATTAAAACCCACGATATTAGTCAGCTAATTGTAACGAACAACTCACAATATTTGGGCATTTTGCACCTGCACGATTTAGTACGAGAAGGTATTTTATAATACCTTACGGTAAATGAAAACTGCTACAAAGGCTGCCAGAAGGGCTTTGAGGCTGCAATGTGAAAAATCACATCGGTATTTGTGTAAAAGCCTTTTGTGGTGGTAGCTACAGATAGCAATTTTGCAATGTTCTCAAGTAATGACTGCAATGATGCAGTGTTTTACAAGAGTTATTTCAATGCTGACACAAGACACAATAAAGCGGAATGTTCTCTACATTCTGCTTTTTTTTGAGCACTATTAAAGTTTATTCAACATGCTCTTTTTATACATTTTGTGCTAACCTATGACAATGCCTCACCCATTGGGTGAGGCATTGTGCTTTATAATAATTAGTAAAAATTACAACTAAAGTTTTTCGAACAATGCTCTGAGTTTTTCACGCGTCATTATTTGCTCCCAATCTTTACCAAGCGCATTTTCCCAAAGTGGCTTCATACCAAGACTTACGTTGATCATGGTATCAAATTGTTCATCGGTTAAGCCGGCACAAATACCTGTTGGAATATCAATATTGTTGTGTGCAACCATTTGTTTGAACTCTGCAACACCAGCAGGGTAATAATCTTCTAAATGATTCATTACAATGCAATTACCAATACCGTGTTTGGTGCCTAGTAAGTAGCTAAGGCCATAACTTACGGCATGTGCTACGCCCACCTGGCTATAGGCAATACTCATACCACCAGCATAGCTTGCCATCATGAGTTTATCGTCGTGTTTTTCGCCCCAAGGTTCGTTGCTTAAAAATACTTCTTGGCAAAGCTGTAGCGCTTTTTCGCCGTAGCTTTTGCTGAATTCGTTTAAAAAGGTACCTTCTAAACTTTCAATGCAATGAATGTAGCAATCCATACCTGTGTAAAAACGTTGATTAGCAGGTGCATTGGCTGTCAATGCCGGATCTAACACAATTTGATCGAAAGGTGTAAAATCGCTGTTCATACCTAGTTTTCGGGTAGGGCCTGTAAGTACGCAAGTACGACTCACCTCAGCACCGGTGCCGCTTAAGGTAGGGATACCTACTTTGTATACGCCAGGTTGTTGCACCAAATCCCAACCCTGATAATCGGCACTGCTGCCCGGGTTGTTCATCATCAAGCTAACAGCTTTAGCCAAATCCATCGTACTACCGCCGCCAATTCCAACGATACCGCTTATTGTGCCGTACTGTTGTTTTAAATCGTTCGCAATGGCATCTACTTGCGATGTTTTTGGTTCGTAGGTAACATCGGCGTATAAAAGCACATCGTTACCCCGCAGGGGAATGCGTTGTTCAAGAGCGCTGCCTTTAAAATAATGGTCGAGCAAAAAAACCATTGGTGCTCCTGCCTTGCGTTGAGGTGCCAAAATACCATCGAGCTGGTTAAAACTGCCGCGGCCAAACACCACGTATCCTACCATCTTAAAATTGCGAAACTGCATACAGTTGAGGTTATAATCGGAACGAAAATACAAGCTATTCGATTGTTGTTATGGTTTTATTATTCGGCTTTTTTCATTTGCCGTAAGGCGTTTTGAATTACTTGACTTTCGTACCCTTTTTGTTGTAAGTAGGCGATTAACTTGGCTTGTTGGGTGTAATGGTTACCTTGCGGTAAATGTTGGCTTTTTTGTATCGCCAACTGTAATGCCTTGGCTTCGTAAGCTGCAGTATCAATACTTTTTAGCGCTAGTGTGATGTTAAAGCTGCTTACTTGTTGTTGTTGAAGTGCATGTTTTATTTTTAGCTTACCCCAGCCTTTTATGCGATGCTTGCCCTGAGCGAATTGTTGGGCGTAACGCTCTTCGTTCAAATAATTTTCGGCAATTAGGTGGCTTATAATGTGTTCAGCATCGGTACCAAATATGCCGAGGGTGGCAAGTTTTTGCTTCACTTCGGCATGGCTCCGCTCTTGATAAGCACAGTAATGTGCCAATTTAGGTAGGGCCTGTTGTGGTGTGAGTGGTTTTTGAGGTAGCACCGTTATCAGCAATTATCTGTTAAAAACTCACAAGTGTTCTAAAAAGAGCCTGAAAATACTGCTAATATGGCTAACTTTACTGCGTATGATGCCTGCCACTATGAATGTTGTATTGGTTGATGACGACCGTATATACCAGTTTGCTGCCAAAAAAACTTTGGAAGCTACCGGTTTGGTGAGCAGTTTACAATCGTTCCCCAATGGTAGAGAGGCACTGCATTTTTTACAAAAAGCAATGGATGGTTTGGTAGCACTGCCTGATATTATTTTCTTAGACATCAACATGCCTATTATGAATGGTTGGCAGTTTTTAGATGCCTTTATGGAAATGTACAATCGCTTGCCACGCAAAGTGCCCATTTATATGGTAAGTTCTAGTATTGATGAGGTGGATATTAGTAAGAGTAAGCAATATACCATTGTAAGCGATTATATTATTAAACCGGTACATAAAGAGCGATTTCGTCAGTTATTGGCACACCATACAGCGGCATAACATAAGTTTATCGGGGTTTAATTAGCACATTCAATTTTGTGGGTAATGATAGTTGCAGCTGTGGTAACTACTCATTGGTTTTTTTGTTAGGTTTGTTGCCGCTTGGCATGTTGTTAAGTAATTTGTATTTGAAAATTTTAGACTAAAGCATATGAAGTTTGTTGTATCGTCATCGTCGTTATTAAAACAGTTGCAGCAAATCAGTGGTGTTATTAATAGCAACACTGTACTACCCATTTTAGAAGATTTTTTATTTGAAATTGAGGGTAATAAACTAAGCATTGTAAGCACCGATTTAGAAACCGTAATGCGTGTGCAAATGGAGGTACAAAGCAAAGAGCCTGGTCGCGTATGTATTCCGGCTAAAATTTTGATGGATAGTTTGAAAAACCTGCCCGACCAACCTCTTACGATTTCTATTGATAGCAAATATGGCGTAGAAATTACCAGCAATAGCGGTAAGTATAAGGTAATGGGCGAAAACCCGGATAACTTCCCGAAAGAGCCTGTAGCCGATGATACCAACAGCTTTACTATGAAAAGTGGTGCATTGGTAACTGCTATCAACAAAACGCTATTCGCCGTGAGCAACGACGATCTTCGTCCTGCTATGACAGGTGTGTATTTTGAACTTACCAAAGATGCTGTTCAATTTGTTGCTACCGATGCTCACCGTTTAGTACGTTATCGCCGCACCGATGTTACCCCGGCCGGAACCGACAGCTTTATTGTACCTAAAAAGCCTTTGAACTTATTGCGTAATGCAATACCTGATAATGATGATACCATTACACTTAGTTATAACAGCAACCACCTGTTTGTAAGCCATGGAAGTACGCAGATGAGCTGTCGATTAATTGACGCTCGCTTTCCAGATTATAAAGTGGTTATACCGGCCGAAAACCCTTACAAAATGTTGGTGAATAAAGCCGATTTTCAAAGTGCCTTACGTAGGGTAAGTGTATTTAGTAATAAAAGTACCAATCAGGTGGCTTTAAGCATTAGCGGCAGCGAATTGCAACTACAAGCGCAAGATGTAGATTTTAGCTTTGAAGGTAACGAGCGTATGGCCTGTACCTATAATGGTGAAGACATTCAAATTGCTTTTAACGCCAAATTTTTAATAGAAATGTTGAATGCAGCAGACACAGAAGAAGTAAATGTAGAATTGAGTACACCAACTAAGGCAGGTTTAATTAAGCCAACAGAACAAGAAGCCGATGAAGATTTACTCATGTTAGTAATGCCATTAATGTTGAATAACTAATACTTTACAGCAAATAGTAACAATAAATTAGGAGAGCACCTGCTAACCGAATAGCAGGTGTTTTTTTATTTGCAATAGTGAGCTACAAGCTTAATCAATACGATATAAGACGACAATGGGCGGTACGTTTGCTACCTATTATGTTGTTACTATGGGTGAATATAATGGTAGATGTTGGCTATCAAACATCTGATGTAACATGGGTGCAATCATCCCAAAAGATAACTACAAAAGCACAGCCAGACCCGCATGAAACATTATGGGAGTGGGTAGCCGAAGATATTTTTGATTGTGCTAATACCACCACTAATAACGATGATACCAATGAGAACACAGTTGTTAAAAAGCTTCAATTTATTACTATTTGCACTACAATGGCAATTACCAATAATGCCATCACGATAGTAGCTACAACAACCTCATATTATCTCGATGCTATTACTGTGCAACGTAGTATTAGTTTGTTAAAACCGCCAGAGCATAACCATTTTTTTGAATCGTAATTATTGATCATTCATTTAAATGGGTTACACACATGAAATATACTTTTGGTGTGCTGTGCACTTTGCTGTGTACACATGCTTTTACGCAAGTGCAGGTAGATACAACAGAACCTAAGGCCGTTATAGATAGCATCTTCATTGCCTCAGTAGAAATTCCTAATCCAGATAAGGTGCTACATGCCGAACCGCTTTTTATTGACTTAATTCGTGATTTAGGTGCTCGTAAGGGTGAACGTGAATGGAATATGGGTGTTGGTATTACCGATAAAACAAATTTCGATGCCTACACCATGCTGGTAGAGTATGAGTGGGCACCTATTAATCGGTTGGGTTTTGAGGTAGAGTTGCCTTTTACAATTTATCCTGGCCGCAGTGTTAATAAGCCCGGTTCGCAGCTTAATAGTTTAAAGCTTGCTTCACAATACACTTTTTTTGTACAAAAGCAAGCTGCCGTTTCGATGGCTTTTGGCTATATCCACGAATTTTTATTGCCAACATTTAAAAATTACGGTAAGGCCAAAACACTCAGGGGGCATGTACATAATCCATTTCTGATTCTTGCCAAGCGATGGGGCCAAAATTGGCACAGTTTGTTATACACAGGTCCTATTATAGAAAATGAGTATGGTAACAAGCATTCGCAATGGCAGCTAAATTCAAATGTGCATTATATGATACGTGGCACCAGAAATTTTGTGGGTCTTGAAATCAACCAATCATTTACCGTAAGGGAGGCACAAACCGTACTTCGACCACAAATTAGAGTAGGTGTTGCCGATAATTTGTTAATAGGTATTGTGGCGGGCATACCTATTCAAAAAAATCAAGAACGCTTAAGCCAATTTATTCGTTTAATCTATGAGCCTACTCACCGTCGACATTGATAGAACAAATACGGCACTAACTGCATTATACACTACATTAGTAATCTTGAATGCAAAAGCTATATGGAAGCCATAGTTCGATATTTTGGGGATATACCCAGTGCCCATAGGGCAATGATCTTAGCTGGTGGTATTGCTTTTTTTTGGTTATTAGAGTACGCAGTGCCATTAATGCAGTTTAACTATAATAAAATAAGGCACAGTTGGCCCAACTTCTTTTTTACAGCCACAACCATTGCAGTTAATTTCAGTTTGGCATTTACCATTGTATTGGCTAGCGACGCCGCCATAAAGTATGGTTTTGGTGTATTGCAATGGTGGCCTATGCCTTTATGGTTGGCTGCTATAGTGGGTTTGTTAGGGCTCGATTTTATTGGTGCTTATTTGGTACACTTCATACAGCACAAAGTGAAGTGGATGTGGCGTTTTCATATGGTACATCATGCCGATACGCAGGTAGATACTACCACTGCCAATCGGCATCACCCGGGCGAAAGTATATTCAGAGCTGTTTTTACCACACTAGGGGTATTGATTATGGGGGCGCCCATTTGGTTGGTTTATTTCTATCAAAGTTTAAGTGTAGTGTTATCGCAATTTAACCACGCCAATATAAAACTACCCATGTGGCTCGATGTAGCTATCAGCTACATCATCGTTAGTCCGAACATGCACAAAGTACACCACCACTATGTACGGCCCGAAACCGACACTAATTATGGTAACATCTTTGCCATTTGGGATCGTTTATTGGGTACCTACCATTTTACGCCGCCTTACGAAATACAATATGGCCTCGATGTATTACAAGGTGTAGACGATAAGGCCGTAAGTACCCAACTGAAAGTGCCTTTCAGGAAAGATATAAAAACCGATTACTAACCTTACGGTAAATGGTTGAATTTGGTAACAACCATTTCGATAATAGAAAATATAGCATTCGAAAGCACACCTTAACAAACCCGACCAAGCAGAAATTGTACATTTGTACTCTCGAAAAAGAAGGTTATGATTAAAACAGGCAACACCCTCGTAAGTATTTATACAGAAATGACGCCCAACCCAGAAACAATGAAGTTTGTAGCTAACAAACTCTTGTATCCGGGCAAAAGCATTGATTTTCAAGACGAAAGCTTAGCTGGCCCTTCGCCATTAGCGAAAGAGCTATTTAGTTTTCCGTTCATTAAAAGTGTATTCATTGCTAGCAATTTCATTACACTTACCAAAACACCCGATACCGAAGATTGGCAAGATGTAATACCTACCATCAAAGATTTTTTGAAAGAATATCTAGAAAATGGTGGTATTGTAGTGAACGAAGAAGAGGTAGCTAAAATGAAGCAAGAAGCTACCAATACAGTAGCTGCCGACGATGATGATGTGGTGAAGCGTGTGAAAGAACTACTTGAAAATTATGTAAAGCCCGCCGTTGAAATGGATGGTGGTGCCATACAATTTAAAAGCTATCGCGATGGCGTAGTTAATTTGATGTTACAAGGTAGCTGTAGTGGTTGCCCTAGCAGTATGATTACTTTAAAAGCCGGTATTGAAGGTATGATGAAGCGTATGATACCAGAGGTTAAAGAAGTTGTTGCCGAGGCCGAGTAATTAAGATTAATTTATTTTATAATTAAATAAATGTAGTTACTAAATATCTACACAGCCATTTAGAAATCAATATGCCAATAGGCAACTTGAAAATTTTAAGTTAAAGCAATGTGAGAAATCACAATTATTTTGATGAGAAATCACATTCTTAAGCATAAAATCATAGCATAATTTCATTTCAATAAAATTATGCTATATGAAGAAGATTTATTTGGCTGTATTAGCCTTACTGCAATTCACAACAATTAGTTTAATTGTAATTTCCTGTGGTAAAACAGCAAATGAGAAAAAGGAAAACCCTACAGAATTGGCAGTTTCTTATAAAGAAAAAGCAAAAAACGCCGGTAGGGGTGAATGTAGCTGTGATGAGCACGGTGGTGCAGTTGGGGTTGGCATACAATGGAATCTAGCGACTTGTAAAAGCGATTGTAAAAGAGGTATCGGGTTTCGATGTGGGAAATCTACATATCTATCATGCCATGATGGATATAGTTGTTCTGGTCCAACGGCGGGTACGGGTAGTTGCCCGGCTACTCAATTAGAGGTTGCCCCTGAAAGATTAATGACTGCTATTTACACTTTTTACAATAACGGCAGCCTTATGCTTACTTTTTTAAAGCCAATACCGCAAGAGGAAATCAATTTAAATGGCAATACTATATTTGAAGTAGAATCCGATGAGATGGTAAATCTTTCACAGAGTTTACTGATCAATGGAACGTCTTATAAGGGATATAAGCCAACAATTGGAAATTATGTCATTGATTTTTCTAACAGTCAGTACGGAACTGTGACTTTTCCGATTCAACTAATTGAGTAAAATAGATTTAGAGCCTGTTTGTAATTTAAATGAGGGGTTGCGAAGTGTCTTCGGTACAACTAACCCTGTTATCTTAATATATCATGTGATTTGTTTTCTATAAGAAAATGATTACAGATATATTTCAGTAATATGATTAAAACAGGCTCTAAATTTTATGAAAGCTATTTTATGAGAAAATATCTTATTTTAATTCTTATTGTACATTACTTTTACCTTTCGTGTTCTTTTGTAACTAGAACAACTTATGGAGCAAAAAAAATGAAGGTTCAAAATGAATATTCAATTAAAAGTTGGGTACAAAAGTATAACCTTGATACAACAAATATTTGTAGTCTTAAGCCTAGTAATTACTTAGAATACTTTGTAGAGTATTTTGAAACACCGATACTATTTAATAACAACGGCAAGTTTGTAAGCTCTGGGAATTGTTACAAAACTTTTGATGATCTGTTAGCTAATTTAACTTACACCGATAAGTTTAAAATAGCTGGTATAAATAGGAATGAAGACAATCCAACTTTTGGTGCCATTTTTAATCCACTTGTTAATGTTCAGGGTCAACCTATTAATTCAAATCAACTACAAGCAAATTGCGACTTTATTTTAGTGCTACCATTTGCTTTGGCACTAGGCAATAAAATTCAAGTTACAGATTTAAAAAATTATTGTAAGGCCGCAAAAACTAATAAAAATGTGGTAATAAAAATTGTGTTTGTAAATCTTGATAAGCAAGAGTGGTGGGGCGATGAGTGGAATAGAAAAATTAAGATAGACATTTAACAACTATCATTAAATGCAATTTTTATCTGAAATTATGCCTCACAGAATACTGAGGCTCTCTTATTTTACCGTCAATGGTGACTAAAACAACCAATTGTAACACACCTAAAAGCGTCCCTTTCTAAGCTCATTCTTAATTACCGCAAGTACCACACTTACTACTACCATAAGGGCAAAGTGTACATAAATGCTATTGTTTAAAAACACATATAGCCCCCTACTAAGCAAATTACCATTGTAGCACAAAAAATAATATAATGTTTGTTAAAAGGTATTTTAAACAAACGAATGCCAATAGTTAAAATACCAAATGCGGCAGCATACACAGCGGCAAAAGCATTGATTTTCAAGACGAAAGCTTAGCTGGCCCTTCGCCATTAGCGAAAGAGCTATTCAGTTTTCCGTTCATTAAAAGTGTATTCATTGCTAGCAATTTTATTACACTTACCAAAACACCCGATACCGAAGATTGGCAAGATGTAATACCTACCATCAAAGATTTTTTGAAAGAATATCTAGAAAATGGTGGTATTGTAGTGAACGAAGAAGAGGTAGCTAAAATGAAGCAAGAAGCTACCAACACAGTAGCTGCTGACGATGATGATGTAGTAAAGCGTGTGAAAGAATTACTTGAAAATTATGTGAAGCCCGCCGTTGAAATGGATGGTGGTGCCATACAATTTAAAAGCTATCGCGATGGCGTAGTTAATTTGATGTTGCAAGGCAGTTGTAGCGGTTGCCCTAGCAGTATGATTACTTTAAAAGCCGGTATTGAAGGTATGATGAAGCGTATGATACCAGAGGTTAAAGAAGTTGTTGCCGAGGCCGAGTAAGATTTACCGTAAGGTTTTTGATATTGTTTCAATAGAGAAGGGGCTGCAACGCAGCCCCATCTATATTGAATGAGTTAAAAGATA
>JBKBLG010000005.1:0-157903 GCA_046296295.1 Chitinophagaceae bacterium
TGTTTTGAATACTGCTTTACTCATACCCTATAGACTGATTTGAGAGCAATATAGTTCACAGACTTTTCAAACACCCATTAGTGAAAAAGAAAAAAGGCTGCCACTTTTGAGACAGCCTCGTGTATTGTACCGGAAAGCACGGCGGCTCAAGAGCCGCAACGCCCCAACAAAAAAATCCTCCCTACGGGGTTAACTGGTAGAGAGGATGGTATTGGTAATCAAAAACTATATTGTTACGTATACGACTGCTTAAAATTACTTAGAAGCGGTAACCATTATCGGCAATTAGCTTATCGGCAATACGGCGGCGTGCAGCGATGGTGTTGAAAGGTTCTACTTTCGTAAAACGTTTTAAGCCAATATGCATCATACGAAGTTCATCGCCATCGGCAAATGCGTTCAGTGCATCTTTACCTGCTTTATTGATACGATCGGCGGCATCGGTAATGTAAGTGCGAACAATATCCCACTCGGCTGTTGTTGCTGTTTCACCCTTTTGCTCTGTTAGTTTGATGGCACGTAATAAAGCACTCTCGGCATGATAGGTTTCAATAGCCATATTAGCTATGTTTAATAATACCTCTTGCTCTTTTTCAAGCTGCATCATTAATTTTTGTACGGCTGCGCCTGCTACCATTAAAATAGCTTTTTTGAAGTTGCTGATGTATTTCTTTTCTTTTGCGTAAGCTTCTTCGTTGTCGCTACCAAAATCAGGAATACTCATTAACTCTTTTTGTACGGCCATGGCAGGTGTCATTAAATCGAGCTTGCCTTTCATAGCACGCTTTAACACCATATCAACGGTAAGTAATCGGTTAATTTCGTTGGTGCCTTCATAGATACGATTAATACGGCTATCACGGTAGGCTTTGCTAATCATATATTCATCACTAAAGCCATTACCACCATGTATTTGTACGCCTTCGTCTACCACATAATCGAGTACTTCGCTGCCGTATACTTTAAGCATGGCGCACTCAATAGCATATTCTTCTGCTGCACCTAGTAAGCTTTCGTTGAAGGGCTTACCACTTTCTAGTAGTTCGTGTTCTTTATCGCTGATCCACTTTGCAGAACGATACAAGCCACTTTCGCAAACCCAAAGACGAATGGCCATTTCTGCTATTTTATGTTTTATGGCTCCGAAATTGCTGATGGGTTGTTTGAACTGCTCACGTGTATTGGCATATTCGATAGATACGTTGGTGGCATGCTTGGCACCGCCTAAAGCAGCAGCATCAAGCTTTAAGCGACCGATGTTTAAAATGTTGAATGCAATTACGTGGCCTTTTCCAATATCGCCAAGTACATTCTCTACGGGTACTTTACAGTCTTGAAAGTAAAGTTGTACCGTTGAGGAGCCTTTAATACCCATTTTATGCTCTTCGGCACCTTGGGTAAAGCCTTCCATACCACGTTCGATAATAAAAGCAGTGAACTTATCGCCATCTATTTTTGCAAACACGGTGTACACATCGGCAAAACCTCCGTTGGTAATCCAACATTTTTGGCCGTTTAAAATGTAGTACTTACCATCATCGCTTAGTTTAGCGGTTGTTTTAGCACTTAATGCATCGCTACCGCTGTTAGGTTCTGTTAAGCCGTAGGCACCCTTCCACTCGCCGCTAGCAAGTTTAGGTATGTATTTCTGCTTTTGTGCTTCTGTACCAAAATATAGAATGGGTAAAGTACCAATACCTGTATGTGCAGCTACCGCTACACTAAAACTATGACCTGCCCCCAAGCCTTCGTTCACTAAAGTGCTGGTAATAAAATCTTTACCAAGGCCACCATATGCTTCAGGAAAGCTGGTGCTTAGTAAGCCTTGTTCGCCTGCTTTTTCTAGTAGTGAAGGCATGAGTCCTGGCTCTAGCTTATCAATACGGTCAATGATAGGCCACACCTCGGCTTGTAAGAACTGCAAGCACATATCTTTAATCATGCGTTGCTCTTCATCAAAATCTTCGGGGATGAAGGTTTCAAAAGCGTTGCTCTCTTTGATGAGCCATTCGCCGCCCTTCAGGGCTTTTGTTTCGTTCGTTACATTACTCATATGGAAGCCATTTTAATGGTGGTAAATTGTTTTGTTTTATATAAGATTGTCGTACACGCGTTGAAATACACGTTTCACAACTTCAATTTCTTCTTTGCTTACGCCAATTAAGGCTTCATTCATGGTTTCGTTAGCAAGTTGTATTGTTATTTCTTGTAGTTGCTTACCTGCATCGGTAAGGCATACAAGGTTGATGCGACGATCTTCTTTTTTAGCAACACGCTGTACTAACGATAATCTTTCGAGATTATCAATGAGCCTTGTAATACTAGGTTTATCTCTAAAAGTTCTGTTACATAATTCTTGTTGGCTCAAGCAATCTTCTTTCCATAAATGATATAATACACTCCATTGTTCTACGGTAATGTCTAGCCCGGCGTTTCTAAAATTCTTCTGAAGACGCCTTGCTACAGCCGTAGCAGCCACACTGTTAATAACGCTGTAAAGCTCTCCTCTTTTAAATTGGTTGTTTGGCATATAGTTAGTTATGCAACTATTTCAAAATTGGGTACATTTGATCAATTCTCCAACACTAAAAAATTAAATTTTACTTTTTTTTCGTTAAATGAGTTATACCGCACTGCTATCTATTTCAACAAAACGGGGTGCCGCCATTACTTACAAGCTATGGCATGGTGGGCCACAATTATTATTGTGCTTGCATGGATATGGAGAAGGTGCACACTATTTTGAAGCATTGGCAGCACACCTTACGGTAAATTACACAGTGCTAGCTATCAATTTTCCTGCACATCATGGCAGTACTTGGCCCGAAAGCGAAGTATTTACTCCGGCCAACTTACACGAATGCATTCAGCAAATACCCACGTTTGCCGGAAAGCAATTTCATGTGATGGGTTATAGCATGGGTGGCCGTGTTGCTTTAAGCTTTGCAGAACATTATCCGCAACTTATAAACTCGCTTTTTTTGCTGGCGCCCGATGGATTACAAACCAATTTTTGGTATTACATCAGCACACAAACAAATTGGGGTAATCGCTTTTTTAAGCGTACCATGGAAAATCCTGCTTGGATTTTTAAGCTGTTACAACTTGCTCGACAACTTAAATTGATTAACAGTAGTGTGGTGAAATTTGCGATGCATTACTTGCACGAACCCAATGCCAGAACTTTGTTATATCAACGATGGACGGTGATGCGAGCTTTTTATCCGAACAGAAAAGCCTTAGCACTACTGCTACAACAATATGCAATACCTGTTCAAATGGTGTTTGGTAAGTACGATAAGATTATCAAATACAAGCGTGGCGAAGCTTTTAAACGTTTAATAGGCCATCATGCTGCCGTAACTATACTACCCGGAGGCCATCAGTTACTTCAACCAAAATGGATGGAACATTGGCTTCCAATTATTGTAACCTTACATGAAAGTGTAGCAACCAATCGCTAATCGGCTTTTCTTTGTTCTAATGCTCATCAACCTTATTATCGGCTGCATCGTACTGTTAACGCTGGCATACAGTGTGCTGATAATGCTATATCGGTATTGGTTACTTCGATTGCCAACATTTACCGTAAGGGAGCATACCTTACCTCAGCATACGTTTACCATAATTATTCCCGCCAGAAACGAAGCCGAAAATATTGGTAAGTGTTTAACATCGGTATTAGAACAGCAGTATCCTAGCCATCTGTATGAAGTAATTGTGGTAGATGATCACAGTACCGATAGTACAGCCGATGTAGTGCGTGCACTGCAAATACGGTATCCGCAACTAAGCCTTATTCAATTGGCCGATGCCCTACAAGGCGAGGTGTTAAATGCTTATAAGAAAAAGGCAATTGCAATAGCCATTGAACAATCGAAATACGATTACATTGTAACTACTGATGCCGATTGTACCGTGCCGCCTCAATGGTTACGGTATTTTGATGCTTGGTTGCAACAACACAATGCTGTTTTTGTAGCTGCTCCGGTAGCTTACGAACACACGGGTTCTCTTGTAAGTGCTTTTCAATGTCTTGATTTTTTGAGTTTGCAAGGTATTACTGCTGCTGCGGTAAGTGCAGGTGTGCATAGTATGTGTAATGGTGCTAATTTAATGTACAGTAAGGCTGCTTTTTATGCTGTTGGAGGCTTTGCGGGCATTGATAATATTGCTAGCGGCGATGATATGTTGTTGATGTATAAAATGCAACAACATTACCCCCCAAAAGTGCACTATTTGTATAGCAGTGCGGCTGTAGTGCATACATTACCCATGCCTACATGGGGCGGCTTTTACAATCAGCGAATTCGGTGGGCAAGCAAGGCAAGCCATTTTTCTGATAAGCGAATTTTTTGGGTATTAGTGCTAGTATATTGCTTTAATCTGGCATTACTATTATTGCCGGTTTGGTGGGTGGTACATGTTGCTATTGGCCTAACGGCAAGCTTGGCATTGGTGGTGAAAATATGTATTGAGTTACAGTTTATGCGACCTGTAGCTCAGTTTTACCGTAAGGAAAAACTATTATCTATGTTTCCGTTAATGCAACCACTACATATCGTGTATATTGTGGTTGCGGGTTGGTTGGGCAAGTTTGGTTCGTACCAATGGAAGCAAAGAAAAGTGCATTAATGCACTTTGCTTATATGCTTTTTTTCGGGCCAAAATGAAATTAGGCAAAGCAGCATAAAGCCTACAAGGGAGCATACAATAATAAAGAACTGTTTCATGATAGGTTGCTTAAGTTGTTTGTTCATTCTTAGGTATATGAAAGACTCTTAAAGTTTTAAATGGTTTATTGGTTTTTCCGCTACTTATTGCTTTTTTACCGAATCTTATTTTTTAATTTCAGGCATCTCAAATTCATGGCAACTTTAAGGGTATTATTAAGGCAACCTCGTTCGTTAGTAGCAATGCTGCTTATTATGGTTACTTTAATTATTGCTATTGAGGCTTATAAAATTGCTCCAGATAACAGCTTGTACGCCAATACCATTGTGCCAGAGTTGGCAAATAAGCCAGCTAAATTTTCAATACAAGTACTTTTAATAAAAAGGGGCAATAACCTTACGGTAAATGGTAATTGGTGGCAGGGTTACCAATACCCTTACACGCTGCAACCAATTAAAAAAATTATTCGTACTACCCCAACCAACATAATTGTACAACGGTATGTTGATGACAGGGTTACCGATACACTTACTGTACCACTTATTCAGTTATATCAACCATTACCACAACAACTAATATTTCATTTGGGTAGCGATAAATTTGGTAGAGATGTGTTAAGCAGGCTCATTATTGGAACACGCGTTAGTATTAGTGTGGGCTGTATTGCAGTGGTAATATCGTTATTGCTGGGTGTATTTTTAGGCAGTATTGCCGGTTATTTTGGTGGTGCTATCGATACCGTAGTACAATGGTTGGTGAATGTTATGTGGAGCATACCAACGTTGCTACTAGTATTTGCACTTACTTTATTACTGGGTAAGGGTTTTTGGCAGGTGTTTGTAGCTGTTGGTTTAACCATGTGGGTGGGCGTAGCAAGGTTGGTACGAGGGCAGGTGTTGGCCGTTAAAAATCTTACTTATATAGAAGCCGCAAAAATTTTAGGCCTACCTCATTACATCATTATTCTCAAACATATTTTACCCAATATTGCCGGCCCAATATTGGTATTAGCCGCTAGCAATTTCGCTAGTGCTATTGTTATTGAGGCGGGGCTTAGTTTCTTAGGTATTGGCGTACAGCCACCACAACCGAGCTGGGGGTTAATGATGAAAGAAAATTACAACTTTATTATTACCAATAAGCCTATGTTGGCACTTGCTCCTGGTATTGCAATTATGTTATTAGTGCTAGCGTTTAATTTGTTAGGCAATGCCCTACGCGATGTATTTGATGTTAAAACAAACCATTAATCTCTGCTAATAGCAGTAAAAAGGATGGCTAAAGCACCTATACCAAAACCTGTGTAAATAAAAGTTTGATAGTTTTCGCGACCCCAAAGGTTAGCTATCCAATAAATTTCACCTACTACGGGTAATATAGCTGTTAATAATGCTACTATAATGCCTTTGATTTGATAGGCGATATAGCATGTCCAAACATGATAAACAATGGCTATTAAAATAAATAAATTGTACAAAAAGCTGATAAGGGATTTCATAGCAGGGTAGGTTTTGGTTGCTCTATAGCAAAATACTACAAAAAACTGAAATTATGATCATGCACCTTAAATAGGGTGTATTAAAACCATCCTCGCTTTTTAAAAATCCAAACCATCCAAACAGGAATCAGGAACATCAGTCCAACGGCTATGAAAAAGCCATTTTTATGGTGTATATAAGGTATTCTATCAAAGTTCATCCCAAAAATACCGCCAATTACGGTAGCAGGTGCTAACAAGCAAGTTACAATAGCCATTACTTTCATTACTTCATTCATCCGCATATTCACTTTACTCATGTATAAATCTTGCATGTTGAGCATCATATCACGGTAGTTTTCTACTAAATCTGCGGCTTGAATAATGTGGTCATACACATCTTTATAGTATTTGTGTGTTCGTTCATGTATCAATACGCTTTCACTTCGTAAGAAGCCATTGATTAAGTCCCTTACGGGTAAAATATTACGTTTCAAAACAATTAATTCTTTGCGTAAGCTATTAATGCGAGCCAAGCTTCTTGTATTGCCGTATTTGATAATTTCTTCTTCTAAAGCTTCTAGTCTTTCGCTTAATTTCTCCATTACCAAAAAATAGTGGTCTACAATTAGATCTAACATAGTGTAACACAAATAGTCTGTACCACTTTGCCGAAGCTTTGTACGAGGTATTTTTAGTTTATCGCGTAGTTGGTTAAACACATCTCTGCTAGCATCTTCTTGAAAGCTTATCAAGTAATTGCTACCAATCACTATACTCACTTGTTCTACTTCAACCGCACTGGTTTTGTCGTTGAAGTATAGCATGTTTAGTAGGCAAAACAAATGATCATCTACCTCATCCATTTTAGGGCGTTGCGCCACGCTTAAAATATCTTCCGTAATTAAAAAATGAATGTTGAATAATTTCGACACAGCATCAACCTCGGCCTTACGTAAGCCATCAATATTGATCCAAAAAATTTTATTCGTTTGCGTAAGCAGCTCTTCACAATCGGCCACCGTTGCAAGTTGATAGTGCCGTATTTCCTGCTCATTGTATTCGTGTACATAGATACGTACTTCATGCGCCTCTTCACGGGTCGGAATTACGGTAGGGTTCACACCAAAAATTTCTTTGGTACGCTTGGTGTTGAATATCGGGAAAATCATTTGCAAATACCGCGTAGGAAACATTTGAGCAGCTTTTTTCATATTATTAGTGCCAAAATACATAATCTGATTTAGTATTGCCTTACGGCAAATGAATTACCTTAATCATACATAAAACAAAATTGCATGTACACCGCCATTGTAATTGGTAGTACCGGTTTGGTAGGAAAAGCATTAGTGCAACAACTATTAGACCACAAAGCTTTTGATGTAGTTAAAACCTTCAGCCGCCGAAGCATAGGGTTGCAACATCCGAAGTTGCAAGAACATCTTATACATTTTGAGGCCTTGCACGAATGGCAACACCTACTTACAGGCGATGTGCTTTTTATAACCATGGGAACTACCATTAAACAAGCTGGCAGCCAAAAAGCACAATACTTGATAGATGTTACCTATCCATACGAAGTAGCAAAAGCTGCAGCAAGTAACGGTGTTGCAACATTATCGTTGCTTACCAGTGCCGGAGCCAATGCTCAAAGTCGCATGTTTTACTTACGCATAAAGGGCGAACTAGAAACGATATGTAGCCAGCTACCCTTTACACAAATCGATATTATTCAACCGAGTAGCCTTACCGGGCCAAGAGCAGAAAAACGCATGGGTGAGCGTTGGAGTATAGCCATCTTATATTTTTTAAATGCTTTTGGTGTTGCTACGGCCTACAGGCCCATTGCCGATGTAACGGTAGCAAAAGCTATGATAAATGCAGCATTGGCAAAACATACAGGTGTAGCAAGGTTCGCATTAAAAGAAGTATTTGCCCTTGCGGGCAAATGATTCCGGTGTTTGTGATGTTATAAAAAACGCTGTAGTTAGCCACACTACAGCGTTTCATTTACCGTAAGGTATACTATTAATTATACAAGGTTTGCTTGCTGAATACGTGCTAATACACCATCCCAGAGTTGATGGCGGCGTATTAACGATTGTTTAGCAGCAGCTGTGGCTTCGGTCCATTTAATTGTATCATCGCCGCAAAGTTCTGCTACCATTTGATAGCCCAAATGGCTGTGGTGGTCGCCATCTACCTCAATATGGCGCTCTAAGTAATAACGAAAGGTATCTAGCCTGCCCGGAAAGCGCTGCTGTAGATCGGCCACTAAATGGCGGAACATATCGGGTATCAAATCTTCGCGGCCAAAAGTGAATACGGCGGCCTGAGCATGCACTGGTAAGTTATGAATGGTATGAAAGGTATAACTCACAAACTGTTGTACAGCGGTTGGCAAATGTAATTTTTGCATAGCATCGGTTACGCTAACACCGTTCTTGAGGTATTCTATAAATTGACCGATAGGGTGTAAGTCGGCACCGGCTTCGTGCATAGCTTTAACGTATAGCTCAAAATGACTGGTGCGGTTGCCTTGCATATCAACATCGCTTTCTTCGCCGGTAACAATTTCGTTGATTAAAAAACGTGTTTCGGCACTGCCTACAGGCATCCAAGGTTGTGTTATACAAGTGAGTTTTTGTTGTAGGCTTTTCAACAAACTCATAAAATCCCAAACGGCAAAAACATGCATTTCGCTAAATGCCTGGAGGTGTTGTAAGGTTTGTATTTGTTGATACATGGGGTGTGCTACAATGGCGGCTCGCTGTGGCGCAATGGCCGCTTGTAATGCTACAATACGCTGGTTCATATGCCTCAAATATTAAAATGCAAAAGTGCAAGATTGAATCGCAAGAAATGGTAACGAAAATGTAAATTTTAAATTCATTTACCGTAAGGTATAATTGATACCAAGTACACCAGCCCAACATGTATTTTTGCGCAGTGAAAAGAAGAACTCCACCCATTGTTATTACCGATGTTTTGGTAGAAGATTATGCGGCAGAAGGCAAAAGCTTAGGCCGTGTAGAGGGTAAGGTTATATTTATTGAACAAGCAGTACCCGGCGATATTGTAGATGTAAAGCTTACAAAAAACAAGAAAGATTGGGCCGAAGGCTACCCTGTAACCTATAAAAAATACAGCGAGCAGCGAGCAACACCTTTTTGTAGCCACTTTGGTGTTTGTGGTGGCTGCCAATGGCAAATGTTGCCCTACGAACAGCAGCTACAATACAAACAAAGGCAAGTAGTAGATGCAATGACGCGTATTGCCAAGTTGCCACCAGCAAGCTTTGAAATGCACCCGATTGTAGGTTGTGAAGCCACAACAGAGTATCGTAATAAAATGGAATACACGTATGCCACCCGAAAGTTTATTCCAAAAGAAGCATATATAC
The DNA here is from genome assembly GCA_046296295.1 of Chitinophagaceae bacterium. Classification (GTDB taxonomy): domain Bacteria; phylum Bacteroidota; class Bacteroidia; order Chitinophagales; family Chitinophagaceae; genus UBA10646. The sequence continues at coordinate 9,555 of JBKBLG010000005.1, forward strand.
ATTATAAGCAAGATGCCGAAGCAGCAGCAGCACAGCAACAACAGCCTGCGGCGGGCTTTCATGCCAAAGGCATGTTTGATAAAGTGGTAGCAATAGATACTTGCCACTTGCAGGCAGCACCTACCAACGATATACGTAAGTTTATTGCTAACTACTGCATTAAAGCTGGTATTGCATTCTACGACATTAAAGCGCATCAGGGCTTTATACGCAACGTAATGGTGCGAACTGCCACCACCGGCCAGCTAATGGTAAATGTTATTGTTGGGTACGATAAGCCTAAGCTTATCATGCCATTATTGCAAGCAGTACAAACCGCATTTCCATCTATCACCACCTTGTTATACACGGTTAATACCAAACGAAACGATAGTATTTTCGACTTAACGCCGGTTGTTTTTTCAGGTAACGGATACATTGAAGAAACACTAGAAAATTATCGATTCACGATTTCGCCTAAAAGCTTCTTTCAAACCAACAGTAAGCAGGCCGAAGTATTGTATCGTATCACCAGAGATATGGCCGGATTAACAGGAAAAGAAATCTTGTACGATTTGTATTGCGGAACCGGCAGTATAGGTATTTTTTGCAGCAGTAAAGCAGCCAAAGTAATTGGCGTAGAGGTAGTAGAACAAGCTATTGAAGATGCTAAATTGAATGCACAACGCAACCAATTGGAGCATACATATTTTTATGCTGGCGATGTAATTGATGTTTGTAACGATGCTTTTTTTGAACTACATGGCAAGCCCGATGTTGTAATAACAGATCCGCCGAGGGCTGGCATGCACGAAAAGCTGATACATAAACTATTACAAATGGAAGCACCTACAATAGTATATGTTAGCTGCAACCCGGCAACACAAGCAAGAGACATACAGTTACTAGCAGAAAAATACCAAGTAGTAACCATGCAACCGGTAGATATGTTCCCGCATACATTACATATTGAAAACGTAGCCTTACTTACCTTACGGTAAATGAAGATGCACTATTTAAGATGATATACTAAGACAAACTACATGCAGCAATTCAGACCAACTCGCTTCGAAATATTACCATTGATGGTGAAAAACTTACTCATCATCAATAGCATTGTTTTTTTAGCACAAAATGTAACCATTGGCGAAACCACTATTAACGAATGGTTCGCATTGCACACATGGCAAAGTCCGTTTTTTAAGCCATGGCAATTTGTTACACATATGTTCATGCATGGCAATTTTGAACACCTGTTCAGTAATATGCTAGCCTTATGGATGTTTGGTTCTATCCTAGAAAATTTATGGGGTCCGAAACGTTTCTTGACCTTTTATATGATTTGTGGTTTGGGAGCAGCTTTATGCCATATGGTTGTTTTATATGTTGGTAACGAAGCAATGTTAGCAGCATTCAATAATATACCTATACACGCCGATAGCAATAATATTAACCTGGTTGATTTCTTGGCTAAATACGATACCTTTCAACAAGGCGATGGAAGCTATCCTTATGCCGTTATGGTACGCAATACCATTTTAGCCGAAGCAACCCTCGGAGCATCGGGTGCAGTGTTTGGCTGCCTTGCTGCATTTGCTTACTTATTTCCTAATACCTACATCTATCTATACTTTTTTATTCCGGTAAAAGCAAAGTGGATGGTGCTGTTGTACGCAGGCTTCGAATTTTTTGCAGGCATAAGAAACAGTGCCGGCGACCCTGTGGCACACTTTGCCCACTTAGGTGGTGCCTTAGTTGGCTTTTTGCTCGTGTATTTCTGGAATAAAAACAACCGAAAAAACTTCTTTTAATCAACGTATGTTGTTATGAATAAACGTCCACTTTTTGGTGCCGATAGCAATGCACTTACCTGGTTAATCATTATTAATGCGGTGGTATTTGTATTGCTTAATTTCATTAAAATTATTTATTACCTCACTGATACACCCATTGCATTTTTCGATACACAAATTTTGAATTGGTGGGTGTTAAGTAATAATCCTGACACCTTTATTACAAGGCCGTATACCTTACTCACCTATATGTTTACCCAAGTAAGTGTGTTCGGAGTTATTGCCAACATGCTTTGGTTGTGGATGTTTGGCTATATTCTGCAAGATTTAACTGGCAACCGAAAGCTCATTCCCATCTACTTGTATGGTGGCGTTATTGGTGGTATTGTATTTGTAGCTACTACTAACATGTTTGCCGGTTTTGCTATGGGTACACCATACATCATGGGAGCTGGTGCTGCTGTAATGGCTGTAGCTGTAGCTACTACTACGTTAGCCCCCGATTATCGCTTATTTCAAATGATTAATGGTGGTATTCCTTTGTGGATTATCACGTTAATATATGTAGCCATTGATTTTGCTTTTGTAGCTAGTGCGAATGGCGGCTATGCACTAGCACATTTAAGCGGTGCACTTATTGGCTTCATTTTTATCAAACAGGTACAACGTGGTAACGACTGGGGCGAATGGATGGTTCGTTTTTGGTATTGGCTCGATGATTTGTTTAACCCCGAAAAAAAGCATAGTAAGCCTTCTAAAGAAAAGCACTACTACAAAGCAACCGGTGCCCCTTACAAAAAAACACCCAACATTACACAACAACGCGTAGATGCATTGCTCGATAAAATCAATCAAAAAGGCTATCACTTTTTAACCGATGAGGAGAAAGAATTTTTGAAAAAAGCAAGTGAGCAGAATTTGCTATAAACAACTACATGCAACCAACCCAAACAATATTTAAAAAATTAATTCGTTGGAGCTACTGGTTAATAGCAGCATGGTATGCCCTATGCATATTGGCATGGTACCTTACGGTAAATAACAAAGCATGGCTTAGTTTAATATCACTTACATACCCGCTAGCCTTGGTTGCATTAATAATGGTAACAATTGCGGCAACATTTACCGCAAGGTACACTATCGTTATAAGTTCGTTTTTAGTGTTGCTAAGCTATCGAATGATTGATAGCACTTTGCCATTCAATAAAAAAATGAACGAGCTACAACGCCAACCAAATACCATTCGCATTGCTACTTGGAATGTAAATCAAATGGGAGATTGCAGGGTAATTGCTGATAGTGCCAACAGTGATCGTAACCTTGTATTTCGCCATTTAAAAGCGTTACAAATAGATGTTGCTTGCTTACAAGATTTTGGGGATTACAATAACCCACAAGAACGAAGCAATTATAAAGATATGTTTGCTAGGGCTGGCTTTAAATATGCATATTACCCATCAGATTATAAATACGATACCGTTTATGGTAATTATAATTATGGAGCAGCCATTTTTTCAAAATGGCCTATTATAGATAGCAGTAGGCTTCGTATTGTTGATGGTAATTACCCCGAGCATGCCCTTATGGCCACCATTGATATTAATGGAAAAAAAATTAAATGTATCAACTTCCATCTTTTATCCTATAACCTGCAACCTATTGCAACTTTAAAGTTTAAACCCAGGTACAACCAAAGCGATGCTTCAGTAGTAACTACCAACAATAAACTACTTAAAATTGCACATTTCGAAGCCAAGCATTATCAACAGGCACTACTTATCAAACAAACACTCGCTCAAGAACAACTCCCTTATATTATTGCTTGCGATGCTAATGCAATACCTGCTATGCACACCTACCAAATACTAGCTAAAAATGTAAGCGATGCTTGGGCTAAATCGGGCTTTGGTTTTGGAGCCACTTATAAAAGTGCCTTGCCTTATATACGTATCGATTATTTGTTCGGAAGTTCACACATTCAATGGCAACGAGCAGCGGTGTTACAAATTGGTCGCAGCGATCATTATCCACTCATTGCCGATTTCACTTTACGTAAGTAGTTAAACATACCGCTTTTTGGTTGTAATACACAGTATATTCACCTTGTGCGATTTGTACTGTTCCCATACCTGTTATGCAGCTTATTGTTGCCCTGCCTACAAGCTATAAAGGCACAAACACCCACATCGCAACAGCAGGCAAGGTTAATCACAAAGTTTCCTTTCAAACTCTTAACAGGTGGCATCATCATCATCAAGGCGGCACTCAACAATCATAAAGATTCGCTCAACTTTATTTTAGATACGGGCAGCGGTGGTATTTCTATCGATTCTGCAACAGCTCAATACTTACAACTCACACTTCAAAAAACCAATCGTATTATCAAAGGCATTGGTGGCGAACGTACGGTTTCATTTGCTTTTGCTCAAACCATGCACTTGCCTAACCTTACGGTAGAAAATTTAGATTGCCATATCAACAATTACGATTTACTAAGCAGTTTGTATGGGATACCCATTCATGGAATTGTAGGATACAGCTTGTTGCGGCGTTATCTGGTAACCGTTAATTACGATAACAATGAAATAGCCATTTACACTCCCGGACAATTTAAGTATCCACGAGCTGGGTATCAACTACACCCCATTTTCTCTACCATTCCTTCTGTACATGTAACAGCACAAGAAGCTGGCAATGCAGAGGGTTTATTTTTCTTTGATACAGGTGCAGGTTTGTGTGCTATGATTAGCAGTGCCTTGGCTAGTGATAGCACTTTATTAACGCCAAAACAAAAAATGTACACCACACAAGTAGAAGGCATTGGCGGAAGGCAAGTAATGCAGCTTACCGTTATCAAAGGCTTGAAGTTGGGCCCATATAAATTCAAAAAAGTACCCGCTTATATTTTCGACGATGCCTACAATATGCTTAACTATCCCAACAACAGTGGCATTATCGGTAACGATATATTACGGCGCTTTAACTTAGTTATCAACTACCCACAACAACAAATTCACATCAAACCCAACAAGCATTTTAATGATCCGTTCGATTATGCTTACACAGGACTAAATCTTTATTTGATAGATCATCAAATTATCGTTGGCGATATCATGAAAGGTTCGCCAGCCGAAGCCGCAGGCTTAAAAGATGGCGACATACTCGTAGGTATTAATAATAACTTATCAGGCGATATTGAATCGTTAAAAACCATATTACAAGTACCTAAAAGCAGGGTTAAAATGATTGTGATGCGTAACGGATCACTCTTACAAATTATGCTTCACATCAAAAGTATTCGTTAACAGCTTTCATTAAATAGCAACAAAAACAGCAAGCACAGCCGTTACCTTTGCTCAAAATTCATCACAATATGTTCCAACGTTTTACGGCAACGTGTGCGTTTTTATGGTGTGTTACGCTTGCAGTAGCCCAACCTCCGGCCAACTATTATAATGGCACCAGCGGTTTATCGTGTGGCCAGCTCAAAACCAGTTTAAAAAATATCATCAATAATGGTTTTAATCCGCAATCATACAGTGCGCTATGGACACAATACACCCTTAGCGATATCAAGCCAAGAGAAGTAGGCAGCGGTAGCACTTATGTAATTTGGGATATCTACAGCGATAACCCTACCGGTATCGATCCATACAATTACCGTCCGGGTATCGATCAGTGCGGTAGTTACAGTAGTGAAAACAATTGTTATAACAGAGAGCATAGTATTCCGCAAAGTTGGTTCAATGGCAATACTAGCACGCCTGGCCCTACCACCGATTACTTACATATTTTTCCGACCGATGGTTATGTGAACGGTCGTAGAAGCAATTACCCTTACGGTAAAGTTGCTAACGCCACCTATACCAGCCTTAACGGAAGCAAGTTGGGCAGCAGTGCAGTAGCAGGTATCAGTGGTACGGTATTTGAGCCACTTGATAGTTTTAAAGGCGATGTGGCCAGAGCTTTTTTGTATTTCGTTACCATGTATCAAGATAACATGACTTCGTGGGGTAACAACACCGATGCTGTTCCGGCATTTGAGCCTAACAGCTTCCCAAGTGTAGATGTTCCTTACTTACAACTAATGATTCAATGGCATTTTTTAGATCCGGTAAGCCGTAAAGAAATCGATCGTAACAATGCTGCCTATCAGTTTCAAGGTAATCGTAATCCTTATATCGATGATCCAAGCCTTGTAACTCGTGTTTGGAATAACTCTTGTCCGGGATTATCTAGTTTGGTATTGCCGGTGCAGTTGCAGTTATTCACGGGCGAACTCAAAGGCAATACCATTGCCTTACAATGGTTCGTACAAAACGAGGTTAACTTTAGCCATTACGAAATAGAGCGTAGTTTTAATGGTACTAGCTTCAGCAGTATTGGTAAGGTACTAGCACAACAAGAAAAGCAGTATCAATTTTCAGATGATGTTGCTGCTTATGCAGGTACACGCATTTTCTATCGCCTTAAAATGGTAGATAATGATGGTAGTTTTAGCTATAGTAAAATATTCACCATTCATTTACCCCGTAAGGGCACCCTACTACTAACACCTAATCCAGCACATCAGCAAGTTGCTATACAAATAGCCGGTATCACACAAGGCCAAGCAGTTATTCATTTATTCGATATCACAGGTCGTAAAGTATGGCAACAAAATACAGCCATACAAAATGGTACCACAACCATACAAGTAGGCCACCTGCAAAACGGAACATACCAAATGCAAGTACAACTCTCAAACGGTACAGTATACCAACAAAAATTATTAGTAGCACACCCTTAGATGCACGAATTAGCATTTTTTGAGCATCTGCCTTGCAGTGTTTCACCTACATTTACGCATCATTAAAAACAGGTGTATCAACATGCGTTGTATTACATGTATTATAGCCCTTTTTGTAAGTACCATGGTAGCAGCACAAACAAAAAAACTTGCTACCAAGCCAGGCACTAAGCCAGCAAATAGCCAAAATAACCTTGCGGTAAAAAAGAACGCAGGTGGTTACGAGTTTGAGATAAACGTTACACCATTCAAAAACACATGGGTATACTTAGGATGCTATTATGGCAAATACAAAAATTTGGTTGATAGTGCTTTTGTAGATGCTAATAGCAGAGGCGTTTTTCGCGGGAAAGAAAAATTGCCTGGCGGTATCTACTTTTTTGTAACCCCGCAAAAGTCAATACTATTTGAGTTTTTGGTGGATGATATGCAACGTATGAAAATAGTTGCCGATACCGCTCGGCCCGATGATGTGGTAATTACAGGCAGTAAAGAAAATGAACTCTTTACCCAATACACCAAGTTTTTAGCAGCCAAAGTACCTGTAATGAATCAGCTACAAATGGCCATGCGTAGTGCTAAAAGTGCTGCCGATAGCAATGCCATTCGCGAGCAAATGATTCAAGCCAATAACGATATGAATAAGTATCGCGATAATATTGGCAAGCAGTATCCTGAAAGTATGCTGGCACAGTTCTTCAACTGTGTTCGGCGCCCCGAATCACCGATCACAACATTAAAAACAAGAGACGATTCTGTAGCTGCGTACCGATATGTGAAAGATCATTTTTGGGATGGTGTTAATTTCTTTGATGAACGCCTACTACGAACACCGTTTTTCGATCCTAAACTAGAAGAGTATTTCAAGTATTATGTTAGTCCCGAAGCCGATAGTATCATTCCAGAAGTGAACTACATTTTGTTGAGTGCTCGTAGCAATTACAAAATGTTCAAATACCTCTTAGGTCGCTTCACCGATAAGTACGTGAACCCAGAAGTTATGGGGCAAGACAAAGTATTTATTTTCTTATTCAACAACTTCTTCAGCAAAGGCGATACCGCATGGTTAAGTGTAAAGCAACGCGAGTTTATCTTTAATAGAGCTTACAGTTTAATGGCTAATCAAATTGGGGAGTATGCCGCCGAAATGCAGTTAGTAGATACCGCTGGTAAGCCCCAATCGTTATACGGTGTTAATGCACCCTTTACATTTGTAGCTTTTTGGGATCATACTTGTGGGCATTGTAAGGAGCAAATACCACAACTCGATAGTTTTTACCGAGCACGTTGGAGCAAGTTGGGCGTAAAAATTTATGCAGTGAATACCAACGATAAAATGCATGCAGCACCCGATGAATTAAAGCCCGCTATGAAAGAGTGGATCGATTTTATTAAAACAAAACAATTAAGTGGTTGGTATCATGTACATCAAACCAAACAACAACGCGATACAGAGCAAAAAAACCAACAAGCAAATTACCGTCAATTGTACGATGTATATCAAACACCAACATTCTACTTGCTCGATGAGCAAAAACGTATTATTGGTAAAAAACTAACATTGCAACAATTCGATGATTTAATTTCTGCAAAACTCAAACAACAGGGCAAATAATATCTTTCTTTTTAAAACAGATTGAAAAGCATGTATCACAAAATGTATCGTTGTACACTTGCTATTTTTGTACTACTTATTACGGCTACATCAAATGCACAAACCTTGTTCACCTACGGCAAGCATAGTGTAAGTAAGGCCGAGTTTGAACAGGCTTTCAATAAAAATCCGAACAACAATACCAACCGTAAGCAAGCGCTACAAGAGTATTTAGAGTTGTATATTAACTACAAACTAAAAGTTCAAGCCGCTTACGATGATAGCCTCGATAAAGCTGAGAATTTTATCTATGAAAGCGAAAACTTCCGACGCCAACTAGCAGAAACAGCCATTAATAACGAAGCTAATATCGATGCATTAGTGAAAGAAGCAATGCAGCGCAGCCAGTCAGATGTGCAAGTATCGCAAGTATTTATTGAAGTAGCACCAGGAGCCGATACGTTAGCAGCCTATCAAAAAATACAACAGGCATACAAAGCATTACAAAAAGGCCAGTCATTTACGCAAGTAGTACAACAATTTGCCAGCAGTAGTGCCGATAAAAAAAGCAATGGATTGCTTGGTTGGGTTACTGCATTCACCTTGCCTTACGAGGTTGAAAATATCATTTATAAACTCAAAAAAAATCAATTTGCAGCACCATATCATAGCAATATGGGCTATCATATTTTTTATGTGAATGCCACTCGAAAGGCGTTAGGCAAGCGTGTAATAGAACAGTTGTTATTTCCTTTTCCGCCCGATGCCAACGAAATGGATAAGGTACAACTGCTTGATAAAGCCAATGCTGCTTATCAAGAGTTGCTTAAAGGTGCCGACATTAAAGCCGTGGGCGATAAATATTTGGTGAATGCAACACAACTAACCGTAGCTGTTGGCCAGTACGATGCAGCCTATGAAGCCAAAGTATTTAACCTTACGGTAAATGGTGGTTATACTACACCTTTCAGAACCGAGTATGGCTGGCATATTATTAAAGTAGTATTAGAAGAAGCACCACCCTCAAGCAACGATGATGCTAAAGGCATGGCCGAAATTCGCCTTGCAGTAGAAGAAAGTGATCGCTTAAATCAGGCTCGTAACGCATTGGTTGGCAAATGGCTGGCTATGTGTAAGTACGAAAAATTAAAGTATAACGAACAAGCTTTATACACTTTTATAGATAGCGTTGCAGCTCGTAAAAACCCTTATAATGTAGCTGGCATTACTGCTGAAACACCCATTTTCAAATTTGAAAAGCAAACTTTCACCGTTGAAAATTTTGCCAAATTTGTAGATGCAGTTATCGCTAGTGGTGGTGAGTTAAGTAAGCAACCTTACGGTAAATTATTACAAGAATATTTAAAGCTTGCTATCGGCGATTATTACCGTAGGCATATTCAAGAATTCAATGCCAGTATGGCGGCTCAATGGAAGGAGTTTAACGATGCCAACCTACTTTTTGCAATTATGGAGCGTGAAGTATGGGGCTTCGCCAATGCCGATAGTGCAGGCCTTGCTAAGTATTATGAGCAACATGCTGCTAAATATCAGTGGCAACCAAGTGTAAGTGTATTGCTATTTACCGTAAGTGGTAAAGAACGTGCCGATACCGTGTTAAACCTCATCAAAGCAAAGCCCACACAATGGCGTGCAATTGCCGATAGTTACGGTAGTTTTGTATTTGCCGATAGTAGTAGGTTTGAGCAAACTATGTTGCCAACAACACAAAAAATTGCTTTCAAGAAAGGTGTGGCCACACAACCCGAAAAAATGGCCGATGGCATTAATTACAGCTTCTTGTACATTACACAAGAACACCCTAATGTAGAGCGTAAGAGTTTTGCCGATGCACGCGGTGCTGTTGTAGCCGATTATCAGATTGAGGTTGAAAAAAAATGGTTATTGAAGTTAAAACAAAAATATCCGGTGGTAGTGCAACAGGCGGTGTTTAATAGTATTCAATAAGTAATTAATATGTATATAATAAAAGAGCAAAGCCAACGGCTTTGCTCTTTTACGTAAGTAATACCCGGTTGTACTGCTATAGTGGTATGTTGCCATGTTTTTTTCGTGGCCTTTTGGCTACCTTATTTTCTAACATGGCGAACGCTTTAATAAGCTTGCGACGGGTTTGGTCGGGCATAATTACTTCGTCAATAAAACCACGCTCTGCAGCAGTATATGGATTGGCAAAAAGTGCTGCGTATTCTGCTTCTTTTTCTAACAATTTGGCAGCGGGGTCATCGGCTTCGCCAATCTCTTTTTTGAAGATGATTTCACTGGCACCCTTAGCACCCATTACAGCAATTTCTGCACTTGGCCATGCGAAATTCATATCGGCACCAATATGCTTACTGTTCATAACATCGTAAGCACCGCCATAAGCTTTGCGGGTAATTACTGTACAACGTGGTACAGTAGCTTCGCTAAAAGCGTATAGCAGTTTAGCACCGTTGGTAATAATACCATTCCACTCTTGATCGGTACCGGGTAAGAACCCTGGTACATCTACTAATACAAGCAAGGGAATATTAAAGCAATCGCAAAAGCGAGTGAAACGAGCACCTTTTTTAGAACTTTCAATATCGAGCACCCCTGCCAGGCTCATGGGTTGATTGGCAACAATACCAATACTTCTGCCCGCAAGACGAGCAAAGCCAACTACAATGTTATCGGCATAATCTTTATGAATTTCATAAAAAGAATCAACATCGCAAATGCCTTCAATCACCAAACGCATATCGTAAGGTTGATTGGCCGATGCAGGTATTATGTTGTTTAGCTCAGAACGAACTTCATCTTTAAGTGTATATGGATATACCGGGGCTGCATCTTCACAGTTTTGCGGCATGTAGCTCAATAATTTTTTAACCTGCCGAATACAATCTACATCGTTCACGGCAGTAAGCTGTGTTACACCCGATTTGGTAGCATGTGTACTGGCGCCACCTAATTCTTCTGCGCTTACTGTTTCGTTGGTAACAGTTTTAACAACATTGGGCCCGGTAACAAACATATAACTGGTATTTTCTACCATAATGGTAAAATCTGTTATGGCTGGTGAATACACGGCACCGCCGGCACAAGGACCCATGATGGCAGAAATTTGTGGTATTACGCCTGAAGCCTGTACATTGCGATAGAAGATATCGGCATAGCCACCTAATGAACGAACCCCCTCTTGAATACGGGCACCACCGGAATCGTTTAAACCAATTACAGGGGCACCTGTTTTCATGGCAGCATCCATAATCTTACATATTTTCTCAGCATGTGTTTCGCTGAGTGCCCCGCCGAAAACAGTAAAATCTTGCGCAAATACATATACTAATCTTCCATCAATGGTGCCGTAGCCGGTTACTACACCATCGCCATAAAACTGATGTTCTTCCATACCAAACTCTTTGGTGCGATGCAACACCAGGGCTCCTATTTCTTCAAACGAGCCTGGGTCGAGCAGTAAATGAATCCGTTCTCTAGCGGTAAGCTTTCCCTTTTGGTGTTGTGTAGCAATACGTTTAGCACCACCACCTTCGAGGCTTAGGGCTAACTTTTCTTGTAATATTTCAACTTTAGATTTCATGATGGTTGATATTTATGTACCATGCAATTAGTGTGCAATGCGCCGCTTCCAACTAGTAGAGCGGTGAGCAACAGTAGTAAGTATTGCTTGTTGGTTTAACCAGTGCTTTACAGCAACAATGGCTGCAATTTTAGCTTTTGCTGCTTGCTCGTTTTCAATATGTGCAGGGGTGTAATAATTCTTTACAAAGTGGGTATCAAAATGCCCGCTGATAAAAGCCTTATGCTGAAATACAAAACGACCAAAAGGCATGGTTGTACTAACGCCTTCAATACCATAAGCTTCTATTGCTGCCAGCATTTTCTGAATTGCTTCAATACGGTTTTTTCCGTGCGTTGCCAGCTTGGCAATCATTGGGTCGTAATAAATGGGTATCTGCATCCCTTGTTCGTAGCCATCATCTACCCGAATGCCTTCGCCGGTAGGTGGTTCGTATCGGGTAAGTGTGCCAATAGAGGGCATAAAGTTGTTAAGCGGATCTTCGGCATATACACGCAACTCAATAGCATGACCGTTAATTTTTAGATCGTCTTGTGTGAAACTGAGTTGTTCACCACGAGCAATTTTCACTTGCTCTTCTACTAAATCTATCCCTGTGATCATCTCAGTTACCGGGTGTTCTACCTGCAAGCGAGTGTTCATTTCTAGGAAATAGAAATTGAGCTTATCATCCATTAAAAACTCAACGGTTCCCGTACTGGTGTAATTGCACGATTTGGCTACCATTACTGCCGCTTCACCCATCTGCTTGCGTATGGCTGGTGTTAGAATAGATGATGGCGACTCTTCTACCACCTTTTGGTGCCTGCGTTGAATGCTGCACTCTCGTTCAAACAAGTGAATACAGTTACCATAATTATCGGCCAATACCTGTACTTCTATGTGGCGCGGCGAGCTTACATACTTTTCAATAAACACCGAGCCATCACCAAAAGAAGAAGTTGCTTCACTAATGGCACGCTCCATTTGTTCTTCGAGATCGCTTTCTTGCTCTACAATACGCATACCCTTACCACCGCCGCCGGCAGAGGCCTTAATTAATACAGGATAACCTACTTCTGCTGCAATTTGCTTCGCCAGAGTAATATCGGTAATAGCTTTATCTATACCGGGTACCATGGGAATATTGTATTTTTTCACACATTCTTTAGCGGCAAGTTTTGAGCCCATTACTTCCATGGCTTCGGGGCTCGGACCAATAAACGTGATGCCAGCTTCGGTAACCTGACGGGCAAATGTTGCATTCTCACTTAAAAAACCATAACCGGGGTGGATGCCATCAACACTGAGTTTTTTGCAAATGTCTATAATGGCATCGCCACGTAAGTACGATTGGTTAGAAGGCGCTGGCCCTAAACAAACGGCTTCATCGGCATAGCGAACATGTGGTGAATGGCGATCGGCTTCTGAGTATACTGCTACTGAGCGTATCCCCATTTTCCGTAAGGTTCGCATAATTCTAAGGGCTATTTCGCCGCGGTTGGCTACTAATATTTTTTGCATAATACCTGCGAATTATAAATCTTTATTGGTTGTTAAGCAAGCTCAATAAGTACCTGACCCTTTTCAACTGCTTGGCCTGGTTTTACGGCAATGCGTTTAATTACCGCATCGTTAGGCATAAGAATGCTATTTTCCATTTTCATGGCTTCTAGTATTAGAATGCGTTCGTTTTCTTTTACAGCTTGTCCTTCTGATACAGCGATACTTAATACTAAGCCTGGCATGGGTGCTTTTACATCTTTCACTTGTTTCACCGATACTTTGCTAAACCCAAGTTGATCGAGCATTTGATCGAAGCCATCTTTAATGGCCACCTCAAAACGTTCTTCGCCAATGGCAACGGTTACATGCTTATCGGTACTACTAATAATGGTAACAGTTACCGACTGATGTTGCGCTAACACATGATACATATGTGGCTGCACCTGAATAATATCGGCTTGTTGTAGTGCTTCGGCTGTTAATTCAAAGCTGAAATTGTTGACCTTAACTTGATAGTTGTTGTTTTGTTGCGACATATCGCTTGCTTTTAATGTATGCCAACAACAGCGTTACTTACGTAAATACGTGTATGGCAATCAATGCAGTTAGAACCACCAAGATGTTTAGTTTTTTGCGATGTACTGATGATGTGCATCATTGCAGCAACTAACCCCTGTCAGTGGCAATTAATATACTACATATTTTGTGATTTTTCACTACGTGTTTCAAAAAAAACGCTTTGAATTCGGTGTAATCTCTCTTTTACCGTAAGGTACAATGGCACATTTTTGTATTCATAATGGTTTCTATATAAATATTAGAAACTTTTTTTGGGGGTTATATGCTACTAAGCAGCGGATGTCTATTCGCTGCTTTTTTATTTACGTAAGTACAACGTTAAAACTTACATTGTTAATTGTTGCTAGCTTAACTTAGAACAGTGTTAACGCAATTGCCATATCGGTGGAGGCCATTTGTATTGGGCTTTTTCTACAGCATGCCTATTCAGTTGCTTTTGTTACATGTGCGCAGGTATCAGGTGTTGCTTATTTTTTGGTACATATTAGCTGCAACTGTTAGTGGTGGTTTCATGAGTAGTTATGGTGCCAGCTCTTTGTTTTTAGCACCAGAGTATTTAGGTGATGTTAATGGTATTAGTACAGCCATTGTTGGCTTTTGTGTGGGTGTATTTATAATGAGTTGGAACATTACAACGTTTATTTTACATAGCAAAGACATTCGTTTTTTGGCAACAACAGCACAGCCTTTTTTAAAATATTGTATTAATAATAGTATTATACCGATACTCTTCTTGTGTTTGTATCTTGTAAAAGCAGTTCAATATGTACGCTACCAAGAGCTTACAAATTATTTTGATATTATATTATTGGTACTAGGTTTTATAGCGGGCTTAATACTATCTATTGTAATTGCCATAGGCTACTTTTTTGGTGCCGATAAAACCATATACAGCAGTATGGCTACCGTTATAGATATGGCTAATGTACACTATCACTTAGCTATGCAACAAGCTACACTGCCAAACCATAAGCCCGCTTTTCACGTGCATTGGTTTTTAAGTGCCAGGCTACATTTGCGTAAGCCGCGAGATGTACGCCACTACAGTGAAGCATTTTTAGATGCTATTTTCAAACGCCATCATTTAGCGGCAGTACTTGCCATTTTTATCGCTTTTTTATTACTCGTATTATTGGGGTTTTTCTTAGATAATCCAATGTTTCAATTTCCGGCAGCAGCAAGCATTACTGTATTGTTTGCTATTTTAATTGCCGTAAGCGGCGCCATAACACTGTTCTTACGTAGCTGGAGTATTCCTGTGCTCCTGATATTATATTTTGTGTTGAATTACTTGTATCAGCACAATATTATTGATGCTCGCAATAAAGCTTATGGGATCGATTATAAAAGCGGTATTCGATCGGCGTACATCCTCGATAGTATTTTGCAACACGCTTCGATACCGGACGTACAAGCCGATAGGCAAGCTTTTCAACGTCGGTTAATACAATGGAAGCAGCAACAAATCACTGATAAGCCCAAATTATATGTAGTGGCAGTTAGTGGTGGAGGTGTTCGTAGTGCTAGCTTCACCATGCAAATAATGCAAGCACTCGATAGCATTAGTAATGGTAATTTTTTAAAGCAAACTGTTTTAATAACAGGTGCTTCAGGTGGTATGCTAGGGGCTGCCTATTACAGAGAGCTATTTTTGCAACAGCAATTAGGTAAGCCCTTACGGGCAAATGATAGGAAGTATGCACAAGATATTGCGAAAGATTTACTGAACCCGCTGTTCAGTAGTTTTATCAGCAGAGATTTAGTAGGACCAGCTCGAAAGTTCACCGTCGGTAATTTCACTTACGTAAAAGATAGAGGCTATGCTTTTGAAGCCAAACTCAATCAAAATACCAGAGGCTTGTTGCAAAAACACCTACAAGATTATCAACTCTATGAAGATAGTGCTATCATTCCCACCTTATTTTTCAATAGCGTAATTACAACCGATGGTAGAAAAATGCTAGCAGCCACACGTCCTGCCAGATTTATGATGCAAGTGCTACCCACCGATACAACACCAGTTACACACCCCGATGTTATAGATTTTCAAACCCTTTTTGCAAGGCAACAAGCACCACGCTTGGGCGTACTAACAGCCTTACGAATGAATGCCACATTTCCCTATGTACTACCAAATGTATGGTTACCCACACAACCAGTAATAGATGTAATGGATGCCGGATTGCGTGATAACACCGGAGCTGAAACAGCAATGCGTTTCTTATACAACTTTAAAGATTGGATTGTAGCCAATACCAGCGGCGTAGTACTCATACAAATTCGTGATCGTGTAGAAGAAGCTTGGGCTACAACACATAATATGAACAATAGTAGTTTAGCCGATTTTTTTGTGAAGCCATTAGAAAGTATGCAGCATAATTGGTTTAATCTGCAAGATTTTTATCAATCCGGGCAATGGCAATTTTTGCACAGCGATACCACCTTTCGCTTACAACGTTTGGTATTTCAATACAAACCCGTGCAACAGCATGCCAAAGCAGCCCTTAGTTTTCACCTCACTACTGCTGAGAAAAAAGATATTACATCTAGCTTACAACAACCCGCCAATCGCCAAGCATTTCAAGCATACCAAGCATTACAACGGTAGTATTACCGTTGTAACCATAAACCTTTATCATCTAAAAAAATCCATCCGAGTGGGTGGCGTTGTAACTGAATTGTGCGATCTAATAAACCTTGCGGTAAAGGAACAGCTATAGGTAATGGGCTATCGGTTTTTAAATGCAGCCATTGCTTTCCTTCAACGCCCCACAAGCCCTGATTGGTTACCTGAACAAATTTTAAATTTTTATAAGGTAATTGTTTTGCAAATGCACCGTAATAATCAAAAATCCACCAACCGGTTGCACTATCGTACATACATAGCTTGCCTGTATTATCGGCCATGAATTGCATGCTAGGTGAAGCATTTAAAGCCTGCCGCACATCGGCACTAGTAAGTAGTGGTATGCCTGCTTCGTTAATTTTTAAAATATTGCCTCCCAACTCGTTGTACAGCCAAATATTACCATCGTAACTTAAGGCAATGCAACTTACTTGAAACAAACCTTGCTTTCGTAAGTCTATTGCTGTTCGCATGTTTAAAAACCGATCTAAAACCACAATGGTTTGAAAATCTTTATACCAAACCAATATTTGTAATGGGTTGGTAGCATCTATTAAAGTAATATCACCAAACCTCCGAACATCATTATATATGGCGAGGCTATCGCCTTTTGCATTTACTTTTTTGATTTGGTTTTGTGCATTCACCAAATAAAAATTACCAAAATTATCTTGCTGAAAATAGCGATAGTGGCCAGCAGCAATAATGGTTGCTTGTGCGTTACAAACATTTACCGTAAGGTAACATAAGAAACCTAGCATCAATAGTTTGAAGTTGGTATAAAAACCTTTCGGTAAATGATGAAGGTACATAGCTAGAGCGTTTCTTGATAATTGCAAAGTTCTAATACACCATTACTGTGCATAACACCATAGGTAAAATGTACAATCCAATCGCCAATGTTAATGTACTTACTATGCTCGTTAAGGTTAATTACCATTGGATAATGGCGATGACCAAATATAAAATAATCATAATGATTTTGAGTGAGTTTGTACTTGCTGTATTGTATGAGCCACTCCTTATCTTCTCCAAGAAAATATTGGTCTGTAAAGCCTGTTTTAGCACGGCTACGGCGGCTAAAATAGTTGGCTAACCCAATGCCAACATCGGGGTGTAGCCACCCGAACAACCACTGGCATATTGGGTTTCTGAAAATTTTTTTCAAACGTTTGTAACCGTAATCGCCAGGGCCCAGCCCATCGCCATGGCCAATAAAAATTTGCTTACCAAATCGTTCAAAAACTTTTGGCGCAAAGTATACAGGTATATTAAGTTCTTGTTCAAAATAGCCACGCATCCACATATCGTGGTTGCCAATAAAAAAGTGTACTGGTATGCCGCTATCGGTGAGTTGAGCTAACTTGCCGAGAATGCGTGTATAGCCTTTGGGTACGGCTGTTTTGTATTCGAACCAGAAATCAAACATATCGCCTACAATAAAAATTTCGGCGGCGTTAGCGGTGATGCTATCTAAAAACCGAACAATTTTTCGCTCACGTTCGCGGCTTGAGGCTTCGTTAGGTGCACCCAAATGAAAGTCGGATAAGAAATAAATTTTTTTTTCGGCGGCTTGCTGCATGTAATTAGTAAGGTATTATTAGAATTAATCTTACACTCCATCATCTACTAAAAAGCAATATACTTCTTTGGGGCCGTGTACACCTACTACCAAAGTTTTTTCAATATCGGCTGTACGGCTAGGGCCACTTGCTAGCGTAATTAAACTCGGTAGTTGTTCATGATGTGTTTTTACATATTGTAGTCCGTCTTTAATATCATATACCAGCTGACTTACATATGCAATACAAATATGAATGGGTGCATATACGCTTGCGGTACGGCCACTGCTTTGTGCGGTACTCATGAGCAAGCTGCCTGTACGAGCAATTAAAGCTTCGCAGCCTGTAATACTAACATCGCAATCGGCGAGGTTAGTATTGTGTGTTACAACGCCTAGTTCGGTTAATATTTGTTTGATGGCTAGTTCGTTACAAAATATTTTATTGAATTGCTTATGCTTACGCAAATGTGTAAGCTGTACTCCAAGTTCACTTGTACTAGCGCAGTAAGCAAACTTGCCTTGCAGTTGGGTGAATTGCTCTGCGAATAAAAGTGCTAGTTCTTGGGTATCGGGAGCGGGATGAAATAAATCTTCGGCACTTTCACTACCCGGGAATGGTATAGCAGTAGGATGGCTTAATGCCTGCCGTATGCGTTTTAAGATGTTTTCTTTTGCTGAGTTATGCATGGGTGCTGGCATAATAACATTTACCGTAAGGTACTACTATTGGTATTTTAAACAACAGGCAACTACATTGCTGCGGTTGCCTGTTGTATTAGTGGTGTAGCAATCAGTATTGTTTTATACTGTTGTTGTTTCGTTGTTATTTTCTGTATTGCTTTCGGTGTTAGCTACGGGCGGTGTAGCTGGTGCAACATCGTCGAGTATTTTTCTTTCTTCGAAGGGGCGCTTACCAATAAGTTGTTCAACATCGCTTTGGAATAACACTTCGCGTGTTAATAGTTCTTTAGCAAGTGCTTCTACATCGTTCTTCTTTTCTGTGAGCAATTGCTTAGTTCTAGCATAGGCGTCGGCAATTAGCTTGCGAACTTCTTCATCAATCATACGGCCTGTTTCTTCGCTGTATGGTTTGGTGAAAGTATTTTCAGCGTTAGGATCGTAAAAGCTTACGTTACCTACTTTGTTATTCATACCATACACGGTAACCATGCTATAAGCCATGCGTGTGATTTGCTGTAAATCGTTGCTGGCACCTGTTGAAATTTTTCCGAAGAAAATTTCTTCGGCAGCACGTCCGCCAAGTGTCATACAAATTTGATCCATCAATTGATCTGTATCGTATAAGTATTGCTCTTTAGGGGTGTATTGAGCATAACCTAAAGCTGCGGTACCGCGTGGTACAATCGTTACTTTAAGTAATGGGTAAGCATGTTCTAAATACCAACCACAAATGGCATGGCCAGCTTCGTGGTAGGCAATAATTTGCTTTTCTTCTGGTGAGATAATTTTGTTTTTCTTTTCCAGACCACCAATAACACGGTCAATGGCATCTTGGAAGTCGCTCATATCAACCCCGTCTTTGTTTTTTCGGGCTGCAATTAGAGCTGCTTCGTTACAAACATTCGCAATATCGGCACCTGCAAAACCTGGTGTTTGTTCGGCAAGCTTGTGGATATCGAGCGTTTGAGAGGTTTTGATGTTTTTTAAGTGCACTTTGAAAATGTGTTCACGGCCTTTAACATCGGGCCTATCTATGCTAATTTGACGATCAAATCGGCCAGGACGTAACAAAGCGCTATCAAGTACATCGGGTCTGTTAGTGGCGGCAAGAATGATAATACCGCTATCGCCACCGAAGCCATCCATTTCAACCAATAGTTGATTGAGTGTATTTTCACGTTCATCGTTACTCATGATAGCGTTTCGACCACGAGCCCTACCGATGGCATCGATTTCGTCAATGAAGATAACACAAGGTGCTTTTTCGCGGGCTTGCTTAAATAGGTCGCGAACACGGCTAGCACCAACACCTACAAATAGCTCTACGAAATCAGAACCACTCATACTAAAGAAAGGCACTTGAGCTTCGCCAGCCATAGCCTTGGCAAGTAAGGTTTTGCCGGTGCCTGGAGGGCCAACTAACAAGGCACCCTTGGGTATTTTTCCACCAAGTGCAGTGTATTTTTTGGGATTCTTCAGGAAGTCGACAATCTCCATTACCTCTTGCTTGGCTTCATCGAGGCCGGCAACATCGTTAAAAGTTATGTTAACGCGGGTTCCTTTTTCGAACAATTGTGCTTTGCTCTTGCCAATATTAAAAATACCGCCAGGGCCACCGCCACCGCTTGGGCCACCCATTTTACGCATGAATAGTACCCAAATACCAATGAATAAGAATATGGTAATAATATAGCTAAAGAGTTGGCTATTGTACCATTCTGTAGTATCAACATCGGTAGCCGCATCAATAGGGGGGATGTTCATTTGGCGGGTAATGGTATCGAGCCGGCTTTCAAAGCTTTCCCAGTTAGTAACATTGAATTGGAACAGGGGCGACTTTACATCTTTTAACTCTGTTTTGAACTTTTGTGTAAAGAAGGGGTCGCTTTGCTTATCTTTTCGAATATACACCCTAACAAGGTACTTGTCTTTTACCTTGGTGATACGCTCTACAAAGCCAGGAGCCACTAATGAGTCGTAGAATGTACGTTCGGTAATGGTAAGTGGTCTGGGGCCACCAAAGCCTCCATTCATTCTACCCCACATAAAGTTGCTCAGTAGTACCACTACTACAATAGCATAAATCCAATAAATGCTGAAGCGTGGTTTGCGAGGAGCATCGTTTGAGCCGCCAGAGTTATTTCTATTGAATAATTCAGGTTTAATTTTATTATCGTCTGCCATACTAAATAAGCGATCTGCTGCTTGAATTAAATATAATGGTAAAAGGTTTCTAATAGTTCATCAAAATACGTTAAAAAGTGGTTAGATGTCGTGCCCTTGTGATGGTGCATCGCTCCACATATCTTCTAAACGGTAATGTGCTCTTGCATCTTTATGCATAATGTGCACTACCACCGATACATAATCGATGATAACCCACTGTAGTGCATTAAACCCTTCGTTGTGGTAAGGATTTTCACCGGTAGCTAATTTCACCTCATGTTCTACATTGTCGGCAATAGCTTTTACCTGAGTGGTACTTGCGGCATTACATATCACAAAAAAATCGGCAACGGCTTCAGGTATCTGGCGCAAGTCGAGCGAAACTATGTTTTCCGCTTTTTTATCAGTTACAGCTTTAATGATGGCTTTGAACAGCTTGCTATTTCTGTTAAGCTTTGTAGCGGTACTTTTTTTACGGTTGCCAAGTACAATCAATGGTTCCAATATTGCTTTGAGCGTTTAGTTGAAAAATTTGGTGTTGTTGAGGTGCTTAGGTATAGTTTTGCCAAAAATACAGTATCTCGTTCAATGCTAACAGCTTTGCCTGCAATTGGTGACACCTTTACTACCTTAACCAAAGTAGATAGTACCAACAACTATGCCATGGAGTTAATTCGGAAAGGATTGGCACAACACGGGCAAGTGGTTTTTAGCACCCACCAAACTGCCGGAAAGGGTCAATACAAACGTACTTGGTTTCAAACACCCGGCCGTAACATTGCTTTTAGTGCCATCCTTAATACTACAGGGCTTCCACCAACACAACCCTTTCGCTTATCGGTAGCGGCTGCATTAGCCTCGCGGCAAATGATTATAGCCAATACCCAACTGCCATGCATGATTAAATGGCCTAATGATTTGTTTTTGAATGACAAGAAGGCAGGCGGCATACTCATCGAAAATATTCGGAAGGGCTACACTTGGGAGTGGGCTGTAGTTGGTATTGGCATTAATGTGAATGAAAATAGCTTCGACGAAGCACTTACACATGCTACCTCATTATTACAACAAACCCAACGTTCTTACCATGTAGAAGCATTAGCTAAACAACTTGCCGCAGAACTTAATTATTATTTTGCTTTGATACACAACGATATAGGTTGGAAGCAAGCACTACAACAATACAATCAATCATTATACTTGCTTGAACAGCAAATTCAGGTTAAAAAAGATGCAGTTCGTTTGAGCGGTCGGCTGCTTGGTGTAGATACCAATGGTGCCTTAATATTACAACAAGGCATGGTAACACAACATCTCAATTTTGGTGAAGCAAGTATTATGCTTTAACTACATTTACCGTAAGGAAAATACCAACAATGAAAGCTTTTTTAGCCACATTAATGATAACCACGCTGGCTGCTTTAGTAAGTAGCTATTTGCTGCCCGGCGTGAGCATAGATACAGTTAGTACTGCTATGGTGGTAGCATTAGTATTAGCCCTACTCAATGCCTTTGTTAAGCCCATAATTATTTTGTTAACCTTGCCTGTAACAATAGTTACACTAGGTTTTTTCTTGATTGTGATAAACATGCTAATAATTCAATTGGCAGCTAGTATGGTGCCTGGTTTTGAGGTTGAAAATTGGTGGGCTGCTTTTTGGTATAGCATTCTATTGAGTTTGGTAACTGGTATGATTCAAAGTTTGGTAGGTAAGTCGGCTAAAGAAAAAGCGTCGGAGTAGGGTACTCCAACGCTTGATATAAGGTGCCTTACGGTAAATGATGTACTGCGAGCTTATAATTTACCTTTTATAATATCATCTACCACGGCAGGGTCTAAAAGTGTACTGGTGTCGCCGAGGCTGCCGAGTTCGTTTTCAGCAATTTTTCGCAAGATGCGTCGCATAATTTTGCCACTTCTGGTTTTAGGTAAGCCACTTACGAACTGAATTTTATCGGGCTTGGCTATGGGACCAATGATGCGAGTAACGGTTTGCAAAATATCGCGGCGTGTTAGTTCTTCGTCGCCCACATGGTGACCATTATAGATAACATAAGCATAAATACCCTGCCCTTTAATATCGTGCGGATAGCCAACTACAGCACTTTCTACCACGCCTGCGTGCATATTAATAGCATTTTCAACTTCGGCAGTACCAATACGGTGCCCGCTAACGTTCAACACATCATCAACCCTGCCCGTAATACGGTACATACCATTGGCATCGCGTTGGGCACCATCGCCGGTAAAGTATAGCTGGTCGTAAGTGGCAAAGTAATTGGTGCGGCATCGTTCATGATCGCCATAGGTTGTACGAATAATAGATGGCCACGGTGCTTTGATACAAAGGTTACCACTTACGCCATTACCTACTATTTCATTACCATGTTCATCTACTAAAATGGGTTGTACACCTGGTAATGGGTAGGTGGCATGGGCTGGTTTTGCGGGAGTAACGCCAGCCAAATTACTAATGAGAATACCTCCTGTTTCTGTTTGCCACCAAGTATCTACAATAGGGCATTTTCCTTTACCGATATTTTCGTTGTACCAATGCCAAGCTTCTTCGTTAATGGGTTCGCCAACTGTACCTAACACTTTGAGTGAGCTTAAATCTTTTCCCTGTAAAGGGGCATCGCCAAAGCCCATTAAACTTCTAATGGCGGTTGGTGCTGTGTATAGAATATTAACCTTGTATTTATCTACGATATCCCAGAATCGGCCGGCATCGGGCCAGGTGGGAACACCTTCAAACATTAGGGTAGTACCGCCTGCACTGAGTGGTCCGTATACGATGTAGCTGTGGCCTGTAATCCAACCGATATCAGCTGTACAAAAGTGAATATCGCCGGGTTGGTATTGAAATACATTGATGAAAGTATAGTTGGTATATACCATGTAACCGGCACAACTGTGTACAACGCCTTTAGGCTTACCGGTGCTGCCACTTGTGTATAGAATGAATAGTGGGTCTTCTGCTTTCATTTCTTCGGCAGGAAAATCGGTAAGGCCTTGTTCAATTACGTGTTGAATTTCGTCTTCCCACCACACATCGCGGCCTTTGATCATACTTACGGGTGTACGCGTACGTGTGTATACAATTACCCGCTTCACGGTTCTGTTACCGATTAAAGCATCATCGATAACAGATTTTAATGGAATATCTTTCTGACCTCTGTAAGCACCATCGCAAGTGATAATAAATTCTGCATTAGCATCGTACAGGCGATCTGCAATACTTTGTGCACTAAAGCCACCAAAAATTACAGAATGTATAGCACCAATACGGGCACAAGCTAATACTGCAATGGCTAGCTCAGGAATCATACCCATATAGATACATACACGATCGCCTTTTTGAACGCCATTATTTTTTAGTACGTGGGCAAATTGACATACTTTTTGATACAATGAATTATAGGTAATAACACGATGACGTTCATTGGGATCGTTGGGTTCCCAAATGATAGCCGGCTGGTTGCCTTTAGTAGCTAAGTGCCTATCGATACAGTTTTCGGTGATATTGAGAGTGGCACCTTCGAACCAACGGATGTGTGGTTCAGAAAAGTTCCAATCGGTAACATGGTGCCAATATTTCTTCCAGGTGAAATAACTGGCAATTTCAGACCAAAAGCGTGCAGGATCTGCTACGCTACGTTGGTAGTCGTGATGATACTGTTCCAGGGAACGTATCTGATAAGGGTAACTCATGGCGTGCAATGTTATAGAATGCTAAGTAACCTCTAAAATGTGGCATATACAAGTGTATTTATCTAAATTTTGCTAAATTAATATATAAATGCTAAATTGCTATATACAACAAAACATGCACTATGAAAATATTGTTTTGTCCGAAATGTAAGCACAGCGAAAATGTTAAGGCTGGTGTGTTAGATGGTCGCCAACGCTACAAATGCAAGCATTGTAGTTATCATTTCACAACTGAAAAAGAGGGGAAGCAAATTGACCCTTATTATGTAGTGAAAGCATTGCAGTTATACATAGAAGGCGTGAGTTATCGTGAGATAGAACGTATTTTGGGTGTAAGCCATGTAAGTGTGATGAATTGGGTTAGAAAGTATCGTATTAAAGCGCCAGATCAGTATGCTTACAGGCCTACATATAGGGTAATGAATATTTCTGAACTAGCTGTGTATATAAGCAATCCGGCTAATTTAAAGAACAGTGGCATGATGATTTCTGAATTAGGAGATAAGTATATGTTAATTAAGTGGGAAAGGATGCAACATGGCTGATTTAGGCTGGTCATTTACGTAAGTATATATATACCATTACCAAAACTATAGTTTTAATTCGTTGGTTGCGAGGTGGGTTTTTCAAATTCACTGCTCGATTGCTTTAAAACAAAATGATTGCCTGCCATGCTTAAAACAACCTTTAGCATGCTTTTGCTGAGCATGCTCTTACCCTGCGTAACACACGCACAAAATCAGCAAGATATTTATGGCTCAGGTTTGAAGTTGAACCTGAATAACGATGGTTCTAAGTTTGTGCGCTTTATACTCTGGAATCAGATATGGGTGCGGCACATTGAAAACAACCCTGGGACTGCTATTAATGGTGAGCCAAGTAACTCTACTTGGGATGTGGGTGCCCGCCGCTTACGTGTACTTGCTTATGCTCAAGTCACGCCACGTTACTTGATTCTTACTCACTTTGGTATTAACAACCAATCTTTTGCAACAGGTGGTGCTTCGGCTACTTCAGGTACAGGTGCCTATGGTGCAGGAAAAAAGCCGGGTATTTTTTTCCATGATGTATGGAATGAGTATGCTATAATACCTGCGAAAAATCCGACAACGGGCAAGGTCAATAAAAATACACTTTCGCTGGGTGCGGGCTTGCATTATTGGAACGGTATTAGTCGTATGGGTAGTGCTAGTACATTAACTTTTATGACGATTGATGCACCTATTGTTAACTGGCCTTTGGTAGATGTAAGCGACCAGTTTGTACGTCAGTTTGGTTTATATGCTAAAGGAACGCTTGGTAAGTTTCATTATCAGGTACACTTGAACAAGCCATTTGCTACGAATACTACTCCAAGTAGCCCCGATGCTGCAAAAGGCAGTATTGCGGTTGATAATAACGGTGATGCTAAATGGGCCACCGGCGGTTATTTTGATTATCAATTCTTAGATCAAGAGCCTAATTTATTGCCTTTTAGAGCAGGTACTTGGGTAGGTTCTAAAAGGGTTTTTAATATTGGTGCTGGGTTTTATCATAATAAAAATGGTACCATGAGTAAGCAGCTCGATGGTACAAGTAAAAAACATGATATCGCATTGTTTGGTATAGATATGTTTGCCGACTTACCAATTGGTGATAAGAAGAAGAATATGGCTGTAACGGCTTACAGCGTTTTTTACGATTACAATTTTGGTCCGAATTACTTACGTACGGTAGGTATTATGAATCCATCAACTGGTTTTGATCCGGCATTTACAGGTGAAAAAACAATGAACGGTGCGGGTAATGGAAGAATGTTTGTGGGTACTGGTAATATATGGTATACACAGGCGGGCTTGCTTTTACCGAAAGGTAAATCTGATAAACTTCGTTGGCAACCATTTGCTGCTTATACCTATAAAAAGTTAGATGCATTAGACCAAGCGGGCAGCTATTTTGATGTTGGTTTCAACTGCTTTTTAAATGAGCACCATGCTAAAATAACGCCACAGTATAGCACTCGGCCTTTATACTATAATCGTAACGGGCAGCGTGTTGCCGATGGCACGAGGGGCGAATTTTTAGTACAGTTTCAAGTATTTCTATAACCCACATACATATTCAAAAAATTAAACTTATTGCTATGCAATCAAACGAAAATAAAGGTATTGCTAGTGTTATTTTTTCATCATCGCTAGGAACCTTAATTGAGTGGTACGACTTTTACATATTTGGTAGTTTAGCTACCATTATTGCGAAACAGTTTTTTCCGGAAGAGCAAGGTACTGCAGCACTTTTAAGTACGTTGGCCATATTTGCTGCTGGCTTTATTGTACGTCCTTTTGGAGCACTTTTCTTTGGTAGATTAGGTGATATTATCGGTAGAAAAAGTACTTTTTTATTAACGTTGGTTTTAATGGGTGGTAGTACTTTTTTAATTGGCATTATCCCGGGTTATAAAAGCATTGGGATATTGGCACCGATATTGGTATTAATACTTCGCTTGCTGCAAGGTTTGGCATTGGGTGGCGAATATGGAGGTGCTGCTACTTATGTGGCGGAGCATGCACCAGCCGAAAAGCGAGGCTTATATACTAGTTGGATTCAAACAACAGCTACTCTCGGATTATTTGTGTCGCTTGGAGTAATTCTACTCACTAAAATGAGTATGAGTAATGAAGATTTTGTGAGTGAATGGGGTGGTTGGCGTTATCCGTTTTGGGTGTCTATTTTATTGGTAGTAGTTTCTATTTACATACGTTTAAAGATGAAGGAATCGCCTTTGTTCTCAAAACTAAAAAAAGAGGGAAAAACATCTACCAATCCACTCAAAGAAAGCTTTACGCATAAAGCTAATTTAAAGATGGTGTTGTTGTCATTGTTTGGTGCAGTAATGGGGCAAGGCGTTATTTGGTATACAGGCCAGTTTTATGCTCAAAATTTTTTAGAAACAAAAGTGAATTTAGATTTTGAGCAGAGCCGTACGATTGTACTTTGGGCTATTGCATTCGCAACTCCTTTTTTTGTAGTGTTTGGTGCATTGAGTGATAAGTTGGGTCGTAAGTGGATTATGTTATTAGGTATGTTATTGGGTATTATTACTTATCGCCCCATTTATGCTACTTTTTTAGCCAAAGGCGATGTTGCTGCAACTGCTGCTTCCGATGCAGTTATTGGGGAACCATTAGTGAAAAGAGCTATCATAAAAGGTAAGGCCGATTCTTTAATTACTACTACTTACGTAAAAGAAAGCGCCACTGGTATTAGATACAAAGAAGTGCACGCCGATACATTAAAAGCAGCTACAAACCAGTTAGCCTTGGCTAAAGTTGTTTATAACGAAAAAAGCTTGCCAAGTAATACTTATTGGATGTTTATAGCGCTGGTGTTTGTACAAATTATTTATGTAACCATGGTATATGGTCCTATTGCTGCATTCTTGGTAGAATTATTCCCAACTAAAATTCGCTATACCTCAATGAGCTTACCTTACCATATTGGCAATGGTGTATTTGGTGGCTTAGTTCCATTTATTGCAACACTAATTACAAGCTTTAAGGGTACTGATGCATTATCTGGTTTATGGTACACCATTGGTGTAGCAGGTATTTGTTTTGTAATTGGTGCGATATACTTAGATAATGTGAAAGACGAGAATGTAAATGATTAATAAACAAAAAAATTATTCATATGAATAGCTTAAAAAAAGCACTCGGTATTGTTTGGATATTGCTTGGGCCTGCAGCCATTTTCCTTTTAGTACAACAAGCCTATACAAGAGTGGGTGAAGCTTACGCAAAAGCCGATGCATTAACCGATGAAGCTGCTAAAGCTGCAGCCAACGATATGGCCTTGAACAGCTTATTGCAATGGGGTATTATTATATTAATATTCGTACCCATTGCCGTTGGTTTGGTGATTTTTGGTAAGTATGCTATGCATGGCGATTATAACAAGTTGCCGCACAGTTCATCTGAAATTACAGATTAATAAATACTTATATTAGTAACGTATAAATAGTAAGTAATAAAACAAAAGCCATGCCCAATAACATACGAAAAGATAGATTATTTTTTTTATCAGTTGTGCTATTGTGTGTACTCGTATTTCCGTTCACAGGAATGTTGCATAATAATGTTATGGGCATGGGAGTTGCTACTATTTATACCGTTTGGTTTGTGGTGTGGGGTATTGCAATCATTTTTACCGCAAGGTTGGTGTACAATGCTTTAGAGGAGCAAAATCCAAATAACACATGAGTACATGGTTGGTAATTGGAGCTTCTATTGGTTACTTAATGTTGCTTTTTGTTATTGCAAGAGCAACAGAGGGTAAGCTTGCTATTGCCAAAAAAATTGCTACTAGTTCTTGGGGTTATGCTTTATCGCTATCGGTGTATTGTACTGCATGGACATTCTACGGAAGTGTTGGTAATGCTGCTAGTACTGGTTTTCAGTTCTTGCCTGTATACCTTGGCCCTACTATAATTGCACCGATAAGTGTTTTTCTCTTACGTAAAATGAGAGCTATCAGTAGTGCGGAACGCATTACATCGCTGGCCGACTTTATTTCGGCACGTTATGGAAAAAACATTTCGCTTGGTGTATTAGTTACCGTGTTTTGTGTGGTAGGCTTGTTGCCTTACATCTCATTACAAATAAAAGCCATTACAGAGAGTTTAACCTTACTAACCGGCTTTGCAAGTAGTAGCAATAATAATTGGCATTTTTGGCAGGCACCAGCTTTTTATATTACTATTTTATTGGCTGCATTTCTTATATTATTCACCACTAAAGATGCAGATAGTACAAAACAACATACGGGTCTTATTGCAGCAGTTAGCTTTGAATCGGTTGTGAAGTTGGTTGCTTTTTTAGCAGTTGGCATTTGGGTTTGTTTTGTATTATTTCCATCGCCAAAGCACTTGTTCAAAACCGCATTAGAGAAATTGCCAGAAATACAGTATTGGTCGCAACAAAGCAGTGGATATGGCACACAATTTTTACTGCTTACTGTGTTATCAGCATTAGCTGTATTGCTATTGCCAAGGCAATTTCAAATGAGTGTTTTGGAGAATAATAATGAGCAGTATATCGCAGACGCTAGTTGGAAGTTCCCTTTGTACCTACTAATTATTAATTTATTTGTATTGCCTATAGCCATTGCCGGCACCATGCTTTTACCGCAAGGTATTAGTGCCGATTATTTTGTATTAGGCTTGCCTTTACAGGCAAATGCAAAAGCACTTGCATTGTTAGTGTATATTGGAGGTTTCTCTGCTGCTACGGGTATGATGATTGTTGAAGTGATGGCTTTAAGTACTATGATAAGCAATCACGTTGTTATACCTATTAAACTTTGGCTTACAACAACACAAAGAAATACCACTAATAACTTTGAAGCCTATCTATTGAATGTAAGAAGACTTAGTATCATCATATTATTATTACTTGCTTTTGTGTATGAAGAGATAGGAACACTATCATCATCGTTATTATCGGTTGGTTTAACTTCTTTTGTAGCTGTGGCACAATTAGCACCCGCTTTGCTACTCGGATTGTATTGGATAACCGGTAATAAAAAGGGTGCTATTAGTGGCATAGTTGGCGGCTTTATCATGTGGTTTTTTTGTTTAATTATTCCTGTACTTGCACAACGTTACAATTGGGCCGCAGCCATTACATCTGATGGGCTTTTGGGTGTTAGTTGGTTAAAACCAATGCAGTTATTAGGCACATCTTTTAATAACCATATTGTACATGGTTTTGTATGGTCGTTATTGGTAAATCTGCTTTTATATATTGGCATCTCATTGTACACGAAACCAACCGCACTAGAAGTAATTCAGGCAGATGTATTTGTGAATTTTTATCAGCAAAAGAAGGGGGCTAACAACGAAGCCCTACTTGGTAGTAAGCGTTCTGCTTCTGTGAACGATGTACAACAAGTACTTACTAAATTCACAGGCGAACATATGGCTGCACAATTTATTGAACGCTATCGAAGGCGTTATCCTGAAAAGCCAATAACCGATGTAGCCGACGAGCACATGCTACAATATGCAGAGAATATTCTTACGGGTTTGATTGGTTCTTCATCTGCTCATATAATGATGAGAAGTATTCAACATCAAGAAGAATTACTTACGCTTGAGCAGGTAATTAATATGGTAGAAGACGCTCAGTTGCTTCGTTCTAGTAATAAAGCATTACAGAAAAAAAGCGCTGAATTGTTAAGAGCTACCAAGCAATTAAAAGCTGCTAATGAGCAGCTTAAACAGTTAGATGAAATTAAAGATGAATTTTTATATACCGTAACGCACGAGCTACGAACGCCACTCACTTCCATTAGAGCATTGAGTGAAATATTGTTTGATAATCCTGATTTGCCAGAAGAACAACGCCAACAATACACAGCTGCTATAGTTGCTGAAACTGAAAGGTTATCGCACTTAATTGAGCAGGTACTTAAGCTTGAACGGTTCGAAGCCGGTAAGTACCAGTTGCATGCTGCACCTTCTGATATTAAATCAATTGTAATAAACTCACTACAAGCAGTTGAGCCACTAGCCAAAGAGAAAAACATAGCGTTACACACACACTTTTCTGATCATTTACCGCAAGGTTATATGGATAAAGATTTGATGGCACAAGTAATTTATAATGTACTAACCAATGCTATCAAATTTGCACAAACGCATATCCATATCCATGTACAATTTGGTGCTGCTCAGAAAATGTTACATGTATTGATACAAGATGATGGACCAGGTATTGAGCCAGGTATGGAGCAGCGCATTTTCGACAAGTTTGTGCAAGCTAAGCAACAAATGTTGCGAAAGCCCCAAGGTAGCGGCTTAGGCTTGGCCATTTGTAAAAACATCATGCAATTGCATGGGGGTGCTATTGCTATACACAACACGCCGCCACAGGGGTGTGTGTGCATTATTGATATTCCTATTTATAACCTTTAATATGCTTACGTATGGAAAATAAGTTTAAAATATTAGTAGTTGATGATGATCCATATATCTTACTATCCTTAGAGTTTTTGATGAAGAAGGGTGGTTACGAAGTAATGATTGCTCGTAACGGAAAAGAAGCTTTAGACACCATTCAAAGCTATTACCCACACTTGGTGTTACTCGATATTATGATGCCCGATGTAGATGGTTTTGCTATTTGTAATTACATAAAAGCACAACCACATTTAGAGCATTGTAAGGTAGTGTTTATTTCGGCAAAAAGTAAAGAGGCCGATATCAAAAAAGGTATGGAACATGGTGCAGCCATGTATATCACAAAACCTTTTAGCACACGCATGTTAATGCAACAAGTAGCAACTTTATTAAAAGATGCAACTGCATCAAGTAAAGTAATGCGTTACGCTAGCACATATGAAGAAAGTATTCAAAATCCAACTGCTTTTTGGGGTAAGCAAGCCACAGCAATTCAATGGTTCAAATCGCCACAGCAAATATTCACAGCACACAGTTCTATTGCCTACGAATGGTTTTCCGATGGTATCACTAATATGTGTTATAACTGTTTAGATGTGCATGTACAAAACGGTAATGGTAACCAAGTGGCACTGATATACGATTCGCCTGTTACACAAACCGTACAACAATATACTTACCAAGAGCTACTACAAGAGGTTGCTTTAATGGCCGGTGCCATGCATAAACATGGTGTTACTAAAGGCGATCGGGTTGTTATATACATGCCCATGATACCGCAAGCGGTAATTGCTATGCTAGCCTGTGCACGTATTGGTGCGGTTCATAGTGTTGTATTTGGCGGTTTTGCACCACACGAGCTTGCCTTACGCATTAACGATGCTACTCCGGTATTATTACTTACAGCTTCTTATGGAGTAGAGTTTGATCAGTGGATACCTTACAAGCCATTGGTAGATGCAGCATTGCAAGAAACGCAGCATGCTGTTGGTCAAGTATGGGTATATCAACGGCCGGGCTTAAGTGCACAATTAAATAACAATCATGAAATGAGTTGGACCGATGCTATGGCGGGGGCTCAACCCATAAAGTGTATGCCAATGGCGTCTACCGATCCCTTGTATATTTTGTACACTTCTGGTACAACGGGCAAGCCAAAAGGTATCGTTCGAGAGCACGGCGGATATGCAGTAGCACTGAAATACTCCATGCAGTATATTTATAACATACAAGCTAATCAAGTATTTTGGGCAGCATCCGATGTAGGCTGGGTTGTAGGGCATAGTTACATCGTATATGGGCCCTTATTACAAGGTTGTGCAACAGTTTTGTACGAAGGCAAGCCGGTACGTACACCCGATGCTTCTGCCTTTTGGCGTGTTATTAGTCAGTATAGTGTAACTACTTTTTTTGTAGCACCTACCGCCATAAGAGCCATCAAAAAAGAAGATGCCGAAGGCAAAGGGTTGCAAGGAAAAAATATCAACGCCTTACGGCAAATATTTGTAGCAGGCGAACGTTGCGACCCTGCTACGTTGCACTGGCTTACCGATTTGGTGAAAGTGCCCGTAATAGATCATTGGTGGCAAACAGAAAGTGGCTGGCCCATGCTTTCAGTAATGATGGGTTTAGAACCCATTCCTATAAAAGCTGGTAGTGCCGGTAAGCCCGTATGTGGCTTTCAGGTTGAAATTTTAGACGAAGAAGGCACTCCCGTGCTCGACGATGCCCATGGTTACGTTACCGTAAAACTACCCTTACCACCAGGCGTTGCAACTACATTGTGGAATAATGAAGAGGGCTATATCAGTAGCTATCTCGAAAAATTCCCGGGTTACTATAATACAGGCGATGGCGGTTATAAAGATAGCGACGGCTATTACTATATTATGGGTCGTGTTGATGATGTAATTAACGTGGCTGGCCACCGTTTGAGTACCGGTGAAATGGAAGAGTTATTAGCCATGCACTATGCAGTAGCCGAATGTGCTGTAATTGGTATTGCCGATGCACTGAAAGGCCAAATTCCTATAGGTTTAATTGTACTTAAAGATGGCGTGAAAGTGAATGAAACAATGCTCGAAAAAGAACTTAGCGATTTAATACGCCATAAAATTGGCCCAATCGCATGTTTCAAAACGGTTGTTTGGGTGCAAAAACTTCCTAAAACACGTAGTGGTAAGATACTTCGAAAAACATTAAGAGCTATTGCCAATGGCGAGCCTTACAACTTGCCATCTACCATTGAAGACCCATTGGTACTTCAACATGTAACCGAAAAAATAAAAGAAAAGGGTGTGGGTATGGCATTTCAGTAGCCCAAGCAGCTACATTAAAAACTTTTAATTGCAGGGAAAGCATTTGTGTACCACCTTAGTGCTTTGTGTGTTAGCATGAGAAATGTTTTGAGAAGTTTGGGCTTCCTATTATTGTCAACGATTGCATATTCCGTAGCCTACCCCCAACAATTACAGGCGTTACACGGTAGTTCATATGCTGGTTATTTAGCCAACAGCTATAACCCTGCGGCCATTTTAAACAGCAGTAAAAAATGGGATGTTAGTATGCTTGGTATTCAATATGTGTCTGTAACCAATGGTGGTTTTGTGCAGGGTGCTAATATTCCAAGCTTGTTAAGGCAAAGTACCCGCGACAGTATGGAGTGGGTTACTTACAATGGTCATTTCCGGCGTTACTTTCATTTGAACGGCAGTTTCGATGTACTGGGTATTCGTTACCGCATTGGTAGCGATGCTGCCATTAGCTTCGGTGTTCGTATGCAAGGGTATACGCACTTTACTACCAACAGCATTGAGTATAACGATCGAATGAATCGTATCAACGGCTTTTTCAATGGCAACCAAACTACCCCCAAGTTCGAAAGTCGTTTTCAATCGGCCAATGTACTAGTGTACAGTTTTGGCTTTAGTAAAATGTTGTATCAAACCGAACAAGGTCGCTTGCAAGGTGGTGTAAGGCTACATTATCAGCAAGGTATCGCAGGCATGTATGGTCGTGTGCAAGATGTTAGAACTACACAAGTAGCAGTACCTAATTTGGGAGCACGTTACCGGCTCTTAAGCGCTCGCGGTGAATATGGTTACAGCGGAAATCTCGATGAGGTACTCAACACGCCTAAAGGCACTCCAACTCATGTGAATAGCGTTTTTCAAGGTTTGCAAAGTACCTTCGGTGCCGATATTGGGTTAGAATATATTTTCTACAATGCCAACAGTGCTTATTTCGATCGAAAGTGGGAAGATTACAGTGCTAAAATATCACTAGCCATACTCGATATTGGTCGTACCAAATACCCTTACGGTAAATACAGTACTGCTTTTACACAATTGCAGCCTGTTGTATTGGATACGAGCTTACAGCGTTTGTTCGATAATGCCACCGGATTAGGTGCTTTTACCGATACGTTACGACGGTTTATTGTGCAAAATCCAGATACCCTGCAAGGTGTATTTGCCATCAATAATCCTACCCGTGTTGTTTTGAATACCGATGTTGCTTTGGGAGGTGATTTTTATGTGAATGCCGATTTGCAGATGAACCTTTACAGCACCCGCGAAATGAGTGTTAACAATACTCGTAACATTAACTTACTTACCATAACTCCGCGATACGAGGTACAGCAATTGGGTGTATACTTACCCATTCGTTATACAGCCGAGGGTAATACATGGGTAGGCTTTGGCCTCAAATTGGGTCCTTTAATTTTTGGCCTTCACAATTTGGGTTGGTTATTTGGCAATAACAAGTTACCTAATGGTGGCGGATATTTCACGTTACAAATTCGCAGTAAAGACAAAGAAGAGAGTCAAGAAGTGCCCTGCCCCCGATTTTAATTGTTGTTAGGAGCATACAGCATTTACCGTAAGGTAACTTACAATTGAATACTGTACAGGCCGTTGCGCTGCAACGGCCTGTACAGTATTCAAAACCACTTATGAAAATGATTAACTGAATAGATATTCGATGTCTTCCCTGCTCAAGCTCTTCACAAAACCACTATCATCGGTAATGAGGTCGGCGGCGAGCATTTTTTTGCGTTCTTGTAGTTGAATAATCTTGTCTTCCACAGTGTCTTTACAAATCATACGATAAGCAAAGATGTTTTTGGTTTGGCCAATTCGGTGTGTTCTATCAATAGCCTGTTGTTCAACTGCAGGGTTCCACCATGGGTCAACAATGTACACATAATCGGCGGCGGTTAGGTTCAAACCTACACCACCGGCTTTGAGCGAAATTAAAAATACGCGACAGCTTTCATCGTTCTGAAAACGCTGAATGGCTCTTTCACGTTCTGCAGGTGTGGTGCTACCATCAAAATACTCATATGCTACGCCCAACTCGTTCAATCGTTCTTTGATCAGGGCTAGCATGCCTAAAAACTGACTAAACACCAATGCTTTGTGATTGCTAATGTTCTCTGTAATTTCTCTGCCCAACTCTTCAAGTTTCACCGATACATTCGGATACTGCTCACTATCTTTCATAATAGCCGGGCTATCACATATTTGTCGCAGTTTCATGAGGCCTTGCAAAATAGTGAGTTGGCTTTTACCCAACCCTTGGCTATCTACAACGCCTAATATTTTATCTCTAAAATCGTTGCGGAAAGCATCATAAATATCACGTTGCTCCTGCCCCATTTCGCAGAATAGCACCATTTCAGATTTAGCTGGCAAATCTTTAGCAACCTGTTCTTTGGTTCTACGTAAAATGAACGGATAGAGTAATCTACGAAGGTGTTCTTTTTGTTCCTTTTCTCCGAATTTATCAATCGGCACGGCAAACTCTTGTTTGAAATACTCTAAGCTGCCGAGCATACCGGGGTTTAAAAAATTCATTTGAGCGTAGATGTCGAATGTATTGTTTTGTAGCGGTGTACCACTAAGGCAAAGGCGGTTTTTGGCTTGTAGTAAGCTCGCAGCTTTAGTTACTTTGCTTGAAGGGTTTTTGATAGCTTGACTTTCATCGAGTACAACATAGTCAAATTTCACTTCTACGAAATGTTTTATATCGCTGCGAAGGGTTCCGTAAGTGGTAATAACTACTTCAACTTCTTTACTGCTAATCAACGAAGCCTCTCGTGAACCTCCATGATGAATGCGATAGGTTAGCTTGGGGGTGAACTTTTTGATTTCATTTTCCCAATTATACATCAATGTGGTGGGGCATACTACTAAAGCTTTCAAACTACCTTTTTCAATACGTAAATGTTGTAAAAAAGTAAGTGCTTGTATAGTTTTACCCAAACCCATATCATCGGCAAGAATTCCACCCCACTGTATTTCGTTCAGATAATTGAGCCATTGAAAGCCACTTTGTTGATAGGGCCTTAAAATGGGCGACAAATGTTCTGGTGGTGCAATTTCTTTGATGGCATGCATTTCACGAATGCGTTCGTATTTTTCTTCTAACTTGAAAATGAGCTCATCTTCGTTGCGTTGCTCATACAGTTCATCAATTACCGTGAAATGGTATTTGCTCAGTTTTAGTTCTTCTTGCTTACCATCGCCTACGCGGAATAAAAGGCTGTATTTCTTTAGCCATTCTTCTGGCAAAATGCCTAACGTGCCATCTTGTAAAGGCACAAACTGTTGCTTATTGGCAAGTGCTTTTTTAATATCTGCTACGGTAACCTTTTGGTCGCCAAAGTGAATATCTACCTTTGCATCGAACCAATCGGTGTTGCTGCTAATGTATATTTTAGTGCTCGGCTTGGCGGTATTAAAGCGAAAATTCTTAAGAATATCGAAACCAAAAACGGGTATTTGCAGCTCGTTCATGGCATCTATGAATAAGAAAAACCAATTGTTTTTTAGTACATCGGCGCCTTTTAAGGCTAAACTACCCTTATCATCAATACGTACAAATTGGGTGTGCAGTGCTTCCATTTTTTGAATGAAAGCTTTTTCTGCCGACATGTTTCGATGGATGGTAAGTAACTTGCCTTGAACGGGTAATATTACACGTTCTTTATCGTTGGGTTGTATTTCGTAGCCGAGGTAGGTGAAACTGGGCTGAAATAAAAGGTAATCGCCGCGTTCTTTTAGTTTTAACTGAATGGTTGGGGTGGCGTCGGTAACTTCTTCTCGTGGCACGTTGTTAAAGTGTAGCTGATGGCTTCTGCTTAATGGCAGTACAAACAATTGTAATTGTTTTGGCCAATTAGCTTCATCAATAACCATATTGCCGCCGGGTAAGAAGCGTTCTATCAAGTATATGTCTTCAGTTTTTTCCCATACGTACCATTGGTCTTTATGCTTGTATACTAGAGGGCTAGCTACTGCGTTGTCTGCCAAAGGTACTTCTTCACCATCGGGCAGTGTTACATTTACCGTAAGGTTATAGCCTACCCCTTCTTGGTACGATAAATAAAATACTGGGCTAATGTATTTATGACTACAAAACTGATGTTCTAAAGCAGCAGTGGTAAAGGTTTTGCCTTGCGGTAAATAGTATACGTAATTGCTTAAACTGAGCTCGTTAAATAGTTTTTTAAACTTCGGATGTAAGTATTCAATAATTAGATGGCGTGTTTCTTCGGGCAATGTATCATCGTGTTGCTGTACGATGTTCTCCCAAATGCCACTGAACGGGCTATTGCGGTTCAGGTATCGGCTTACCTCACCCGGAAGCAGCTTGCGTACCTGTTGTAATAAATTACGATCTTCTTCGTCGAGTTGTTCTGTGTTAACAAACTTGGCTAAATCGAGGCGTTCTACCTTGCCTACAAAATCGTCGAGTGATTCGTTGGCCTCGCCCATTACCATATCGGTTTGTAGGAATGGGTATTGGTGTGCGTTGTAGCTAAATACAATGGCTAATTTGTAACGGGTATTGCTCTGTGAACGTTGCGGTACCGGTACAAAAGCTGGCTTTTCAATGTTGTGCTGTAGTGGTGTGGGCAGTATTTCGGCAGCTTCGTTGTTTCTTTTTTCGTTGCTGGCGGGGGTTATTACCCTTTTGATGGTAGGGTCGAGCACTCGTAAGAATGGCCTACCGTTTTGATAGCTGAATTCGAACTTGCCCGTAAGATCGTCGTTAAGGCTGTAGCCATAAATGGCAAGTAA
The DNA here is from genome assembly GCA_046296295.1 of Chitinophagaceae bacterium. Lineage (GTDB taxonomy): Bacteria > Bacteroidota > Bacteroidia > Chitinophagales > Chitinophagaceae > UBA10646. The sequence continues at coordinate 48,134 of JBKBLG010000005.1, forward strand.
CTTGTTTTTATCTCTATCCCAATTGCGAATGGTATCGAAATAGTTGGGGCCGAAGCTGTTAAGTAGCTGGGTTAAAATGATGGTTTTGTGAACACAAAGCGGGTGTTCGTGTTCGCTATCGCATTGGCAGCTAGTATCGAGGTTGCGTTCTTCGTTTTTTTGAATATATACCCGATAGGTAATGCCTTGTAGTTCTAGTTCGGCGACTACTTTTTCATCTTCTGCTTGTAGTATTTGTGCTTTTTGGGTGCGTAAAAATTCTTCGGCTTCGGCATAACTTTCTGTAGCACATAGCATTTTGATCATTTTTAGATCAAGTTGCTTCATTTTAACAACAGTGTGCCGTTGGTCGTACGAAAGCTGTTCTTGGTTCAGTTGGTTTTTGTCGGCCATTTCTTGCAACTGAAATAGTGCTGCCGATTCGTGCCTGCATATTTCGCCAAGGTTATAAGGGCAGCTACAGCGCACCTCTAAGGTTTTCGGATCTTTAAATTGCTGTATGTGTACCTTGTAGTAAATGCTATAGGCATCGTCTTTCACACGAAAGCTAATGTTGCCTAAAAGTTCATCGTAATCAACCAACTCTATTTGGCGATTGGCGTGAATTTTTTTGCCTCGGCGAATTACTTCGTCGGTGCCATTGTTATAGATATACTTGAGTAAATGTGGTAATGCCAAAACCTTAAACTGTTTGATGAAAGGATTGCTGCTATATCAGCTTTTTGTAGGGTTGCTTACAAAAAGCCAATCGACAAATTTAAAGGAAAAGGAATGGCTTGCCGAAATGAAAATCTGTTAATAATGGTGATGCATGTATTATTTACCGTAAGGTGTAAAAATCTCTTGTTGTAATATTTGTTCAAATTGTATTTGCGATGGCCTTGGCATGTTTAAAGTAACAATTTTGCCGTTAGGTGCAATGAGCATGAAACGGGGTATGCTTTCTATGCCATAGTGTTGCATAAATTCGCTTGCATTAGGCATCCAAAGCTGTGTAATTTGTTTCGATTTGTCGCCCACATCCATCTTCCACATGTCTTTATTTTCATCTACTGATAAACTAACGAAAGCAAGCTTATCGCTGGCATAGTTTTCGGCTAGCCTATCGAAGAAGGGGCTTTCTTGCTTGCATGGGCCGCACCAGGTAGCCCATACATCTATTACTATGAACTTATTGGCATAATCGCTTAGTTGTATGGTTGTTCCGGCCAATGTTTCAGCTTTGAAAGCAGGGGCTTGCTTGCCACGAGCAAAGCTGTTCTCAAGTGCAAGGCGTTGTGCCAATAATTTTATCAAACTAGGTTCGGTAATGTAGCGTGAATATTGTTGTACAAATTGGTTGCGATAAGTACTATCGTTAATGCGGCTAATACTTTGTTTAATAACATGAAATAATAAGGTGTTTTTTAATGCACCTTGCGGTAAATGTTGTATCACATAGTTGGTGAGTGTACTATCGAAGCTGGTGCTATTAATACCGGCTTTTTTACGTAAGTGATTTACTACAAAATTTCGGTATGCCTCGTAGCTGGCAAGGGTACTATCGTTCAACGATACAAAGTTGATGAGTGTATCGAGCGATGCGGGTATTTTTAATTTTTCTTTGGGGTAATAGGTGGCATACATTTTTGGATAATCTATCAATACTAAGTCGATTAATTCTAGGCTTTTTAGTTTTTTGTTGATAGTTACATAATCGGCCGATGGTTTTATATTATCGGGTGTATTTTTTTTATCAATATCACGCATGGTTTCTTTCCAAATAGCGAGTAATTCTTTGGCGAATTTTTCGGGTGTGTATTCATACAACTGTTGCTTTAAAAAGTATAAGCGATAGTTGGTAGTTTCTCTGTTATTGCTGCGGTTGTAGTTTTCGGCGATTCTAGTACCTTGAAACTTTATTTCTTCAAAATTCTTTTTTAACGATGCACTTACGTAAATACTATCGTTACTACTCATAAAAAAAGTACTACGAATTTTGCCAGCAAAAAAGCCGTAATCGCCTGCCGGAAGTGGTTCTCCTTTGTACTTGCCTGAGAATGAATTGTTGATGACTGGCATATTCAACAAAGTATCTCCTGTAATAAGATTGGTAATGAGCACATTGCCGTTATAATTGCCATTGGTGAATTTTCCGGCAACAACGGTACCATGTGCATAGCGTTCTAGCTGTATGGGGCGTTCAATCCAGTAGATGCTGCCAATGAAAACTGCTAGTATACACAAATTGACTAATAATTTACCGTAAGGTGCTATTAAACTATAGCGCCAAGATTTTTTATTGTAATACTGATAACCTAGCCAAAGTAATAGTAGCATCCATGCAATACTTACCCACTCTTGGTGTAGTAAAAAGCTATTGGTTGCACTACCATTTTGTGTGTTATTGGTAAGTGCTGGGGCCATGTAAGGTAACCAATTGGCTACATCTAAGCCAGACATAATGCTTGCTGCAATGGTTAACACCAAGCCGATAATAAATGGCACTGCAAAGTTCGGAATCCAAATACTAAGTAAATACTGAATGGCAATAATGCCCCAGCCTGCAATCCATAATCGTATGATGAAACTTAACAAAGTGATCCAAGGAATGGCTTGGTTGGCAAATTTTTTTTCACTGCTAGTAATGCTAATAATACTCGCACCTGCGAGGCTTAGAATAAATACTGTAAGTAAGCAAATGAGCGCTATAAGGGCAATGGTTTTAAACTTTGCTATAAATAAATAAAAGCGGTGAATGGGTTGTGTTTCTATGAGCTTCCAACCTTGGTTACGGTGTTCTGTTTGGCATAGTTTGGTGGTTACCAATACTAAAAAAACGGGATAGAAAAAACTTGCAAAGCCACCAAAGGTATTGAACACAAAGCCTTCCCAAGGGTTGGCACTATTTAATAATATATTATCACCTGTGAACGCTACAGCAAGGGTGAAGATGATTGGAATAAAAGCACTCATTAAGCCAATTATCCAAATAATACCACTGTTTTTTAGCTTAATACGTTCGGCAGCAAAAGCACGTAACAAATATTGTAACACTTGCATGAAAGATTAATTTTTGGTGATGTTCATAAACCATTCTTCGAGTCCTTGTTTTGACTGTATGCCGATAACAGGTATGTGGTGCTGAGCCATCCATTCGTTAGTGCTAGCAATGGCTAACTCGCTGGGTAATTGCAGTTGTAATAGGGTGGCATTGAGTTGTTGTGCTTGAGGATATTGGCTTTGTATTTGGGCAAAGTAATTGGTGAGCTCTGGTATTTTAAACACCACCTCAACACCTTGTTGCTGTGAGTTCTGATATAATTCGTTTAAGCTACCTTGAAATTGTAGTATGCCTTTATGAATAATACCCACATGATTACAAGTTTTCTCCACCTCGTTTAATAAGTGGCTAGATATGAAAATAGTAAGTCCTTGTTCTTGATTTAACTGTAGTAATAACTTACGCATTTCAATGATACCGGCGGGGTCTAAACCATTCACAGGCTCATCTAGCAGCAGCAGCTTTGGTTGGGGTAATAATGCCATAGCTATACCCAAACGTTGTTTCATACCAAGTGAAAATTCTTTCACTTTACGTTTGGCTACTTTGCTTAAGCCAACAATACTCAAGGTTTTGCCAATGTTTGCTTCGGTAATACCTCTGAGCTTACAAATGATACGTAAGTTATCGGTAGCACTCAGGTGCAGGTATAACGATGGCATTTCAATGAGTGTGCCCACATTCTCAAAGACTTGTGGTATATGTTGTTGTAGGCTTTTGCCAAACAAATAAATATTATCAGTGGGGTTAGGCAACATGCCTGTTAATAACCGCATGGTGGTGGTTTTGCCGGCACCGTTTGGCCCTAAAAAACCATAGATACTACCCTTTGGAACTTGCAGACTTAACTGATTAACCACCGGTGTTTTCTGACGAAAGGCATAGTGTAAGCCTTTTGTTTCAATTGCAAGTTGGTTTAACTCCATACTTTAGTATTACTCGGTGTAATATACAAGCATTAAGTATATATAACAAGAAAGCTGCATCAATGTGCAGCATTCTTAAACCATTTTTATAATATCACTTACTTAAACGAATTACTGCACAGGAAAAGGATCTTTGAAAAATACTCCTTGTTCCATAGCAACGATTTCGGCTTCGCTACAAAGGCAGGTTGTAAGTTCTTGCGTAATAGTATTACTGTTTAGTTCTTGGCCAATTATTACAATTTCATTGTGCCTATCGCCAAAGCGTTTATCCCAATTTTTTTCAATGAGGGTTTGGTTATCTACAAACGAGGCATACTGAATACGCTGCTTATAAGGCATACTACACCACCATACGCCAGCTTTATCGGCACGTAAGCTGCCACCTGCCTGGCTCCAATTAAGGGCATCGTTAGGCCTACTTGCTAGCCAAAACATCCCTTTACTCCTAATAACATTAGCTGGCCAATCGTTGTTAATGTAGTTCCAAAATCTTTCTGGATGAAATGGTAGCCTGCTACGAAATACAAAGCTGCCAATGCCATATTCCTCGGTTTCTGGTGTATGGTGTTGTTTGTTTAATTCTTCTATCCAACCGGCCGATTGGCTCGTTGTTTCAAAGTCGAACAAACCGGTATTGAGTATACGTTCGAGTGGTACTTTACCAAAGCTACTTTCAATAATTGGTGCTTGGCTGTTTAACTTGCGAATTAATGATGTTATAAGCCCTAATTCTTGTGTGGTAACAAGATCGGTTTTGTTGAGTACGATTACATTGGCAAATTCTATTTGATCGGTAAGTAGGTTCACAATGGTTCTATAATCGTTCTGCATATCAGTCATAGAACGATCTTTCAATGTTTCAATGCTGCTGTAATCTTTAATAAAGTTAAAGCAATCTACAACGGTTACGAGGGTATCTAACTTACTTACTTTACTTAAATCAATGCCATTAGCTTCATCTACATATGTGAAAGTTTGTGCTACGGGTAGCGGTTCGCTAATACCGGTACTTTCAATTAGTAGATAGTCGAATCGTTTTTCGTTGGCAAGGCGTTCAACTTCTTTGAGTAAGTCTTCACGAAGTGTACAGCAAATGCAACCGTTGCTCATTTCAACCAGTTTTTCTTCGGTACGACTAAGTGTTTGTTCGTTTTTAACCAATTGTGCATCAATATTAACCTCACTCATATCATTCACAATTACTGCTACCTTTAAGCCTTCTTTATTGTGTAATACGTGATTGAGTAAGGTGGTTTTGCCGGCACCTAAAAAGCCCGAGAGAACGGTTACTGGTAGTTTCTGCATAATAATGTGTTAAGTATCGTGTTTAGGCATTTACCGTAAGGTAATTAAGGCACTACTACAAATCGTATTGTTTGTGCTTGCCATTGTTGGAGATTTTTTGAGCTGCACCCACAACTGCTTGCTAATGTTAAACTACAGGTTATAAAAAGCAATGTATGGAGCTGATTTTTTTTCGACATTAACGTGTGTTTTGAAGTGCTTGCATAAACCATGTGATGGTTTGTAGGTGATGTGTTTCGCCATACTTGGCTATAAATTCTTGCGTTGCTTTTAGTGATGTATCGCTTAATGCCTGAATACGCTCTTCTATGAAGTTTTTGGTGAGGGTAATGTTACAATCAACCTCAATACAGTATTTCCATGTTTCGTAGCTATAAGGAATCATAGTATTGCAAATGTACACATTATTTTGCAACAATGTTGCAAAATAATGTGTAATGATGGTAGCTTTTAATATCACATACCAGTATGCGAATACACAACGGCGTTTTGAGTATTCTAGTTTTAATGGCTCACTAGCCAGTAGCCTACTTATTACAGGTGCCGGCGGCGCAGGTAAAACAACACTGCTGCATATTATTGCTGGCTTGCTCGTTGGTTTTGAAGTTAGTTTAACAATTAATAGTATAGAGTATAGCAACAATTTGCCCGGTTTTTAGATAAGGTAAGGGCGCAATACAGTGGTATTGATGCAATACAATACCACTGTATCGCCTAGCTAACTGTGTACTACTTCTTGTACAAACTGCTAGCTACATAAAGTGTTGGCGAGCAACAACGCGTGAATATTGCAAGAGTACTAGTGAAGCAATCTTCTATTGTAATAGCCAACGAGCCAACCAGCAGTTTATACGATGCTAATGCAGCTAATACAGCAATGCCGCCATACCGCATTTACAACACAACCTATCAAAACTATCAACTGGTCGTACTTACAAGAAGTTGATTTTGAAAAAAATGGGTACCAGAAATGAACTTACGTATGTTGTTTCCAAAGTTTCGCCTGCAGTAGAAAAGCTAAATGAAACAGAAGTACAAGTAGCAGGCTGTATTGTATCTATCGCATAAAAGAAATAATAAGTGCATAGCACTTTCTGCCAACCCCTTTGCAGCATTGCTTTTGCTGCGGAAAGGCTGCCCCCGACTCTGTAATGACTATATATTTAAATAGCCTGTAAAGGCGTACAAAACAGATAAGTACAAAACATTCTCGGGTAAGCTAAAACTGAATAGGGTTGATTACAAGCAGTTTTATGATATCCTAAAAAATGCCGTATAAGTAACTAGCTCGGGTCACTAGGCAGTTGCATTACTAATAACAACCTCGTAACTTCATAGCTTTAAGCTATGGGTAATGAAGGTAATTGCATTTTACAACTTAAAAGGCGGTGTTGGCAAAACAGCTAGTGCCGTTAACCTCTCTTACTTAGCCGCTGCAGCCGGCTACAAAGTATTGTTATGGGATTTAGATCCGCAAGGGAGCAGCAGTTTTTATTTTCAAACCAATGGCCTTACGGTAAAAAATGCCACGAAGAAATTACTACAACACGATATTGTACTAACAGACGTTATTCGGCCTACAGCTTTTGTGAATATAGATGTAGTACCTGCAGACATGAGTGCCCGACAAGCCGATATTATACTCGATACAGCCAAACAAAGCAAGAAACGTATCAAACAATTATTGCAACAAGCCTCGGGTTATGATATAGTAATACTCGATGCACCTCCAGGTATTTCATTGCTTCACGATAATATTTTCACTGCTGCCGATTGGTTGCTTATGCCAAATATTCCTACAACATTGAGTATTCGTAGTTACGAAATGGTAATTGCTTATTTTGATGAGCAGGGTTATGATAAAAGCCGTATCAAATGTTTTTTTAGCATGGTAGATCATCGAAAAAATTTGCATCACGAGATAATGCAACAGTTTTACAAGCAAAAAATTTTCTTTAAAAGCTATATTCCATATTTGAGTGATATTGAAAAAATGGGTGTACATCAGCAAGCGTTATTCGAGTATGCTAATACTAGCTACGCGGCACAATGCTACCGCGATTTATGGAACGAAATTGAGAAGCATTGTATTAAAGCTTAAATACCAATTGCATCATCATTTACCGTAAGGTAACCCCTTTCAAACCACTTTCTTCATGAAATCATTACTTAGCTTTATTGCATTGTTACTCTTGTATGCTTCATTACATGCACAAGCTACTACTATTATATCAGACTCATTACCTATTAGCATTGATGGTATCACATATGGCTATACTATACGTAACGCAAGTACTCGCGAAGTGAGTGGTAATAATTACAGTCGTTACGAGGTTACTTTATATGCTAAAAATAACACTAATTGTATGCGTATGTTTCTGTATCAGCAACGTAGTTTGTTTGGTACGAATGCAACTGTTAACGATGATATTGCCCGATTTGATTGTGTTAATGCTACCGGTGCTCGACTAACAAGCAAAAGTGGTACCGTGAACGCTACGCCTTTTTATACCATTGGTAAAGCACGTATGAAAGACTGTGTTGATGGTAAAGAGAAAACCCAAGATATAAGAGTACAAATTGGCTTTGCATTGAAACCGAACGAAGTAGTTACAAATAATCTTATATTTATCACACCGCTGGGCGAAAAGCCACAAATTCAGGTAACGCCTATATTTATTCAATCTAGTTTTTAATTATTACCTATACCCATGCTTATGCACAAACATGTAACCAGTTGGTACAGCCCAAGCTTACAGAAAGAAATGCCCATTGCAACTTATGGTCACTTCGGATTTGCTTTATTAATGATACCTACAGCAGCAGCCGATTTTGAAGAATACGAACGTTTTCATTTGATAAATGCATTAGCGCCATACATTAATGCTGGCAAAATGAAAGTGTTTAGTATTGATAGCATTAACAAAGAAAGTTGGCTGAATAACGAAATGCTACCAGAACATAAAGCAATCCGTCATAATCAGTTCAATCAGTATGTATTTGAAGAAGTGTTGCCTTATATACGCAGTAATACAAGTAACGATACGTTTGTATATACTTGTGGTGCTAGCTTTGGCGCCTTACATGCCATGAATCTTTTTTTGAAACGCCCCGATATTATTAATGGTGCTATTAGTATGAGTGGTGTGTACGATTTGTCGGAATACACCAAGGGCTTTTGGGATGAGCAAGTATATTTTAATAGTCCTTACCATTATGTTCCTAATCTTACTAACGAGTGGTATCTAAATAAAATAAAAGCAAGCCACCATATACATCTTTACACGGGTAGTGGTGCTTATGAAGATCCGGAGGCAAATAAGCGATTTAGTCAAATACTTTGGGATAAAGGCATTTGGCACGATTTAGATGTTTGGGGTACCGATGTAACCCACGACTGGCCAACATGGCGAAAAATGCTACCCTATATTATTGAAACTAAATTTTAATATATGCCGCAACTGTTGTTGCGTTTTTTTTGCACTTACGTAAATGAGTATTTGCCAACACAATTAGCTTTGTACCATGCAAGCACCATTAAGTATTGAAGTAGTAACTACTGAAGGGCAAGCTTTAGCACAAGTGAGGGCCTTGTTTAAAGCCTATTCATTAGAGCTTAATGCCGATTTGTGCTTTCAGCAGTTTGATTGTGAGTTAGAAAATCCGTTAAAAAAGTATGCACCACCACTGGGAGCTTTATTGTTAGCTACTTGGCATAAAGTGCCCGTTGGTTGTATTGCTTTTCAGCCATTACCAGAGGCCGGTTCTAACATTTGCGAAATGAAGCGCTTATTCGTATTGCCTACACACAGAAAACTAGGTATTGGCGAAGCACTGGTAAGCCAATTATTAACCATGGCCAAAACTGCTCATTACCATACCATGGTACTTGATACTTTAGAACGCTTGAGGCCAGCCATACAACTATACCGGCAATTTGGGTTTGAAGTAACAAAGCCTTATTACCACAATCCATTGCCAGAGGTAGTATACATGCAAAAGGTACTCTAGAAGAGTTGATGTTCTTTTGCGAAACTTACCAAGCCCGCCATATTTTTAATTTCTAGCTTGCGGAAAATATTTTTACGATGCGTACTGATGGTAAGTTCGCTTAAGTTAAGTTTGTGTGCAATTTCTTTAGTGTTCATTTCCTTACAAATGAGCCTGATAATATCTACTTCTCGCTTGGTAAGCTGAAATTTTTTGAGAAAATTATCAAAGAAATAAGAGTCGGTTTCAACTGTATCGGCCATCCCGCTTTTTAGCAATTTATTTGGGTAATACGATCCACCATTCAAAACACTTGTAATACTTGATTGAACAGTTTCGGCACTAGCATCTTTTAATAAAAAACCATCGGCACCCAAGCGGCGTACTTCATCTATCAATGCAGTTTCGTAGTAATTGGTGAAAATGAGTACTTTGGTTTTAGGGTACTCAGTTTTTATACGTAGCAAGCACTTCAACCCATCCATGCCAGGCATGTTGAGGTCGAGCATGATCAAGTGCGGTTTCAATGTAGCTACCTTATCAATGGCTTCTAAGCCATTTCTAGCAGTAGCAACAATATGTGTATTAGGTATTGAATGAATTACTGTGAGCAAACCTTGCAATAGTACAGAATGATCGTCGGCTAAAACAATGGTGTATATCATACAGGTGGTAGAGGTATTTCCAAAGTAATAATAATGCCTTTTGGCCAATTATGTTCAATTTCTATAACACCACCGAAGTGCTGTACTTTATATTGTATGCCTGCTAACCCATGTGTGTTAGTAGCTTTTTTTACAGAAGGGTTGTAATCAAAACCAATTCCATCATCTTCAAGTACAATTGAAAAACCATCTTCTAGCTCAATAACTTGCAGTAATACATGTTGTGCTTTGGCATGTTTGACTTCGTTATTTAATAATTCAAAAATAATGTTATATAAAAAACCATAGTATTCACGTAGTTCTTGCTTATACACGCTACAACCAACAACAACCGCTTGAAAGGTTGTAGAATGATTAGCATTGAATAAAGCAACAGCTTTTTCAAGAGCAACTTTAAAACCTACTTGTTCTAACATTATAGGGCTAAGTGCATGGCTTACTGTTCTAACAGTATCACTAGCTGCTTGAAGTGCTTCAAAACCTTGATCAAACAACTTGCTTGGAGTGTTGTAGTTACTGTCGTCTATCTGTTTTTTATAGCTCGATAAATTGAGTTTAGCAGCCGATAGCAGCGAACCTGCAATATCATGAAGTTGATCGGCAATACGAAATCGCTCTTGCTGTAGTACACTCAGTAGCTTCTTTGTATTTTCTCGCTGTTGCAAGCTTATTTGCAGCTCTAAACCTTGTTTTGCTTGCTTATCTTTAATAAAAACATAGGCTTGCAGTAAAGTAAGTAACAACATTTGCAGCGTGCACCCAATCAACAAGCCGTATCTGATGATGAAAACATTGGTATCATTAAAACCACCTTCCAAAAAAATTGCTGTAACAATGCTGCTAACCACCGTAGGTGCATGGGCTAGTAAGAAAAATGTTGCGAGCTGATTGTTTTTTCTAATCTCAACTATCAGTATGGCAATACCAGCCAGCAAAGAACAAATAGTAAGTAAGGGTAATGCAATTAAAAAACTACGCCACAGCCAATTATCGTTCCACTCATAAGGGAACAACATAGCAATAGCAGTCATTGCTACTAATATATAACAAAAAGTACGAATGGTACTGTTTAGCCATGGTGCTAACTGAGCCCTTATAAATTGCTTGAGATATTGTACAAACAACAATGCAGCAAAAACAGCCATTACTGGCCTTGCCCTACTGGCGAACCATGGCCAGTTTGGCCATAGATACTGAAACCCAATTCCTACATCGGTGAGTACCCATAAATAACCATTTAAGGCATAAAGCACAAAAAACAAGTACACAAGTTGCCGCTGCATAGCAAATAAATACAGGCCAAATACCAACATTAGCATTATAATACCGCCAAAAAAGGCATATACCGCAGTTTGGTTACTATCAGATTGTACAGCTTCGTGGTAACTCGTAATTCTAAAATAAAGGGTAATGTGCTCGTTGCATTTGTTAATACGAACCAGCATCGGAGCCGATCCTTCTATCGGAAAGGTGGTATGCGTTGTTGCTATAGGCCGCTGTGAAAACCGATAGTAATCGCCGGTAACATGTACCAAAGATGTTTCATTTTCTACCTTACGGTAAATGAACACCTTGTTTAAATGAGGGTCGCCCAATTGCAGTACCGGCTCATGTATAGCCTGCGTACTATCAGGAATTACAATGAGCCACACAACTTCTGTTGTAAATCCTAAATTGATATAATGCTTGTTAAGTTTGGTGCTATATGCTTGGCAATGTTTGTTCCAAACGGTTGCTGCACTTGCATTGAGAGAACTATCTTTATACAAATAAAACTGAGGCTGTGCCCAAATACCGATTGTACAATCTAGCAGTAGGTAACAAAAAATAAGCCATTGCCTCATATTGGCAAGATACGTGGTAGTACTGAAGCTCACGAATTATAAGTTGGCAGCCAACACAACTAGCCACAACTCTTTGCAACTACTTGTTCAATAATATTTGGAAAATGTTGATGCTCAAGTTCATGAATACGAGCAGCTAACGTATCAGGAGTATCGCTTGGTAGTACCTCGCAAGTAGCTTGAAAAATGGTAGCACCATGGTCGTACTGCTCATCTACATAGTGAATGGTAATGCCCGAAGTGGTTTCGCCATTAGCAATAACCGCTGCATGAACATGATGCCCATACATACCCTTGCCGCCATATTTGGGTAATAAAGCCGGATGTATATTCACTATTTTATTCGGATATGCTGCAATAAGTGCCGGTGGCACCTTCCATAAAAATCCGGCAAGCACAATAAAATCGATACTGTGTGCTTGTAGTGTAGGCACATAAGCATCGCCTTGAATAAATTGTTGCCTTGTAATATGTAAAACCGGAATACCAGCTTGTTCAGCTCGTTGTTTAACACCAGCATGAGGGTTGTTGGTTACAACAAGAGCAACATTTACCGTAAGGTTACCTTTAAAATGGTTGATGATGGCTTGTGCATTGCTGCCGTTACCGCTGGCGAAAATGGCTAATCGCATATTAAGATGCTTTTTTGCCGCTTAAACGGGCAAACATTTTTTGGAGATACTTTATAAAAAAAGAGAACTGTCCGAATGGTATGCTTACAATTAGTACGCACAATGGCCAAAGTAGTGTTACTAAAACAAAGTACAATGGCCACTTAATGAATGCGTTTTCTACACCGGTTAGGGTAAGTACCTGACGGCCTAAATAACCACAACAGCTACCGCCTAAGGCGAAAGTGGTTAAAATTGCCAATAACTGCCAGCCATTAACCCCCCATTTTTGTTGTAACCTCGATAGCATGATGCAAAAATGCTTGAATTTGTGTTTGTGGTTTTATAAAATATTTTGGCGAAAGCCTTTACAATGTTGTTGAACAATGCTATTTTAAGCCGCTGTGAAAAGTGACACAAATGGCTGAAACCCTTGCCAAATAAGGCGAAAAAAAATTTTTAGCTACTGTTCTTTTGTCAAGTTCGTGTCATATTTTTGCCACCGTTCAGGAATATTTTTTCCACATTCCAACACCAGAATTGTGAATATGACTTCTCGTTTAAGAATCGCAGGCAGGATTGCAGTATTAATTATCGCTGTTTTTGCCTTGTTGTTTGGCAAGCAAGCTGCAGCACAAGATGGCAAGGCTTTGTTCTCTGCTAACTGTGCCAGTTGCCACGCTGTGAAGAAAGATTTAACCGGACCTGCTTTGGCCGGTGTTGAAGATCGTTGGGAAAGCAAGGAGTTGCTTTACAAATGGATTCGTAACAACCAAGCCGTTATTGCGAGCGGAAATAAGTATGCGAACGACTTATACACCAAGTGGAATAAGGTTCCAATGAACCAGTTTCCTAACTTGAAAGATGAGGAAATTGCTGCTATTCTAACCTACATCAATACTGAGGCTACCAAAGTGGTTGCGGGCCCAGCTGCCACATCTGAAGATCCTAATGCTGCTGCCGCTGCAGAATCAGATAATACACTGCTGTTTGGTATTTTAACTTTGGTGTTGGCTATTGTTGCGCTTGTATTATTACAGGTGAATAGTAACTTACGTAAATTATCTGACGATAAAGAAGGTATTCCTGCTTTAGAACCGCTGCCTTTCTGGCGTAATAAAACTTACATTGCATTAATAACCTTGGTGCTTTTTGTTGTGGGCGGTTATATGACTACCAAGGGTGCTATTAATATGGGTCGTAGTAAAGACTATCAACCCGAGCAACCTATCTTCTACTCTCACAAAGTACACGCCGGTACTAATCAAATTAACTGCTTGTACTGCCATGGTGGTGCACAAGAAGGCAAGCATGCTAACATTCCTTCAGTGAATGTGTGTATGAATTGCCACATGGCTATCAACGAGTATAATGGTGAAAAACTATATACTGCCGATGGTGAAGAGGTTAATGGTACGGCTGAAATTCAAAAGCTTTATAAGTATGCTGGTTTTGAGCCTGGCAAGCCTTGGGATCCTAGCAAGGCTAAGCCAATTGAGTGGGTTAGAATTCACAACTTACCAGATCACGTATATTTTAACCATGCTCAACACGTTAAGGCTGGTCAGGTACAATGTCAAACTTGTCATGGTGAAATCAATAAAATGGGTGAAGTATATCAGTACAGCGATTTAAGTATGGGTTGGTGTATTAACTGTCACCGCGAAACAAAGGTGCAATTCAAGGAAAATGGCTTCTACAGTATCTACGAGAAGTATCATCAGGATTTAAAGAGTGGTAAGTTAGATAGCACAAAGGGCATCACCGTAGAAAAAATTGGTGGTACTGAGTGTCAAAAATGTCACTACTAATATTATCAGTATTTACCGTAAGGTATTGCTGGGTTCGACTATAACATCTATTATTCAACAAAATACCTCCATACGGAGTAAGGGGTAACATGGATAACAAAAAGCATTGGCAAAGTTTTGGTGAGCTGAACAACTCTGAGGCGTTTAAGCAATCAGCAAAAGATGAGTTTAGAGAAGAGCTTCCCTTTGAGGCTGCCGACAATGGTTTCTTGCAGGCTGCCACTCCCCGTAGAGATTTTTTAAAGTATTTAGGTTTTAGCACGGCTGCGGCTGCAGTTGCTGCTAGTTGCGAAATGCCTGTAAAAAAGGCGATACCTTTCGCTAATAAACCTGAAGATATTATTCCGGGTGTAGCTAATTATTACGCCACTACCTGGGTGCAAGATGGTGATGTGGTGAGTGTATTGGCAAAAGTGCGTGATGGCCGCCCGATTAAAATTGAAGGTAACGATGCATCGCCTTTATACAAAGGTGGTACAAGTGCAAGAGTGCAGGCTTCTGTACTCGACTTGTACGATACTGCTCGCCTTCGTTTTCCGTTAATGGACGGTAAAGAAAGTACTTTTGATGCTGTTGATAAAGCAGTTACTAGTGCCTTAACTGGTGCCGGTAATGTTGTTTTAGTAACTAGTTCTGTAGTATCTCCATCTACTAAAGCTGTAATTGCACAGTTTTTAGCTAAATACCCTGGTAGTAAGCATGTAACTTACGATGCTGTTTCTTACAGTGGTATTTTATTGGCGAATGAAGCTACTTACGGAAAAAAAACAATACCTGGTTACCGCTTTGATAAGGCGAAAACAATTGTGAGCTTAGGTGCCGATTTCTTAGGTACGTGGTTGAGCCCGGTTGAATTTAGCAAGCAGTATGCTGCTGGCAAGAAAATAAATGAAAAGAACCCAAGTATGAGCAAGCACATTCATTTTGAGAGTGTTGCTAGCTTAACTGGTTCAAACGCCGATGATCGCTACTTACACCGTCCAACAGAGGCAGGTGCTGTAGCAGTTGCTTTATACAATGCCATCAATGGTGGTGCGGTAACATTGGCCGATGCTAACCTTAAAAAAGGAGTTGAAGCTGCTGCCAAAGCTTTATTAGCAACGAAAGGTGCTAGTTTGGTAGTGAGCGGAAGCAACGATGTGAATGTTCAGATTGTTGTAAATGCTATTAACGAAGCGTTACAATCAGGTGGCAATACCATTGATTGGAGCAGCACTTACAACAGCCGTCAAGGTGTTGATGCTGAATTTGCACAGTTGGTAAGCGATATGAACAGCGGTAGTGTTGGTGCTGTGATTTTCTACGGTGCTAACCCTGCTTACACTTGGTACGATAGTGCTAAATTCGCTGAAGCACTCAAGAAGGTAAAAGTTACCATTAGCCTTAATACAAAAGAAGACGAAACTACGCAGCTTTGTAAGTTCGTAGTTCCTGATCATAACTATTTAGAAAGCTGGGGCGATGCTGAGCCTAGAACAGGCCACTTCTCAATGCTTCAGCCCACTATTTATCCTTTATTCAAAACCCGTCAATGGCAAGACAGCTTGTTGAAGTGGAGCGGTGCTACTACCGATTACCTCAGCTTCTTCAAAAGCTTCTGGATGGGTAAGCTAGGCAGTGAAGATGCTTGGAACAATGCTCTACAACAAGGTGTTGTAAGTGTTGAAGCCGCTCCTGTTGGAGCCGCTTTCAATGCTGCTGCTGTGGCTGGCGCTACAACCGCAATCGCCGGTTACAAAGTGGGTCAAAAAGGTAGTTTAGAGTTAGCCTTATACGAAAAAGTGGCACTTGCTGCTGGCCAGGGAGCGAATAACCCATGGTTGCAAGAATTACCAGACCCAGTTACACGTGCTACATGGGATAACTACATTATTGTTTCTCCAACTTTAGCGAAGAAGTTACTCAATATCGATTTAACGAATGGTGGTCAGGCCGATGCTTACGAAACGCAACCTGCCAAAAAAGTAGTTAAATTGACTGTGAACGGCAAAACCATTGAACTACCTGCTCTAATTATACCTGGTACACATGAAGATGCTATTGGTATTGCTGTAGGTTATGGTCGCCATGAAAAAATTGGTAAGGCTGCTAAAGGCATTGGTAAGAACGCCTTCCCATTAGCCACTTACGTAAATGGTACTGTGCAGTTAATGGCTGCCGATGTAAAGGCAGAACTTACTGGCAACAAGTACGATGTAGCACTCACACAAACACACAATACTTACGATACAGAACAAGGTAATCGTACAGAGGTAATGAAAGAACTTACCCTAAACGATTTCAAAAAACACCCAACAGAAATTCGTGATCATCGCGATGCAGAATTGAAGCCTTGGGGTGGTTTAGAAAACTTCGAAAAGCAAGGTACTATTTACCCTGTGTTCGACCGCCCAGGAGCTAAGTGGGGTATGAGTATCGACTTAAATGCTTGTACTGGTTGCGGCGCTTGCGTAGTAGCTTGTAATGCAGAAAATAACGTTGCTGTTGTAGGTAAAGAAGAAGTGGTTCGTGGCCATGAAATGCATTGGTTACGTATCGACCGTTACTATAGCGGTAGCTTAGAAAATCCGAAAGTGGTATTCCAGCCTTTAATGTGCCAGCATTGCGATAACGCACCTTGCGAAAACGTATGTCCGGTAGCTGCTACCAACCACAGTAGCGAAGGTTTGAACCAAATGACTTATAACCGTTGTATTGGTACACGTTATTGTGCTAACAACTGTCCGTATAAAGTACGTCGCTTTAACTGGGCCGATTATACTGGTGCCGATAGTTTTGGTGGTAACCAAGATGAAGCAACTGATACTATTTTAATGATGAACGACGAGCTTACACGTATGGTGTTAAACCCAGACGTAACTGTTCGTAGCCGTGGTGTTATTGAAAAATGTAGCTTCTGCGTACAGCGCTTACAAGAGGGCAAGTTGAAAGCTAAGAAAGAAAACAGACCACTTGAAACCGGTAAAGAAGGAAAGTGGGATTTGAAAGTAGCCTGTCAACAAAGCTGCCCTACTGATGCTATCGTGTTCGGTAATGCTAACGATAAGCACAGCGCAATTACAATGCACCGCATGGATAACCCGAACAGATTGTTCTTGAGCTTAGAGCCATTACACGTATTACCGAATGTTACTTACCTCGCCAAGGTGCGTAACACCGATGAGCCAGTATATGGTCAGTTCCACGGCCCTGCTAAGCATGAAGAAAAGCATGGTGCTACAGAACCTACGCATCACGGATAGTTAACAAATAAAATTCCTAATAATGAAGAACACAGGAAATGAGAAACTTAGGTCTAACGAAATGTAATTAATAGAATGAAATACATATTCTTACTTTTCTGTTTATTCAACTTTATACTGATAGGAAAGTCTCAAGAAATCGACTTTCCCTATTATAAAGGGGGGGCAAAATCTTTAAAAGAAGATTTTGGTTACTTCTTAAGTAGCCAA
Organism: Chitinophagaceae bacterium; assembly: GCA_046296295.1. Taxonomy (GTDB): domain Bacteria; phylum Bacteroidota; class Bacteroidia; order Chitinophagales; family Chitinophagaceae; genus UBA10646. The sequence continues at coordinate 65,784 of JBKBLG010000005.1, forward strand.
TCGAAATTTAATGATACTGCATTATTCTTCTTTGCAGAAATAACTTTCAAAAAAAGTATTGATAGTATACAATTTGCATATTTTGATTTAGCTAACATGACTAATTTTGTAGAAAATCTCCATCCATTTTTTTCGAATAAAAACGAGAGGTGGCAAAGAAGCGAAATGAATGATTCAACGACAATAATAATTCCAATGGTAATTTTCCCTCTTTGTAAGTTAGATAGTTGGCCTAATCTAAATTCTAGAGATTTATCAACTTCTAAAATGCCAAAAAGTAAAAATGCAATTTTTTTTGAGCCTCTTGTAGTTAAGTTGATGTGTGTTGAACCATGTCGAAACTAGCTTTAATCATTCCCAAAATTTTAGTTTTCACTTTTTATAATGTACTATATGAAATTAGAAAATTTGTACGCTAATATTAGAGAGCATAATTATAATCAAATTTATCAGGGATATGCTAAATGGATGAGATAAAATCCTCTTAACATAAAATGATGATAAGATTATGAAATTATATGTTTAGTACTACAGATTTTAGACCAAAGTAAAATGGATTCAGCGAGCATTCCAATAGTTCTTTGAACCTACAACTTGTGAATTAGTTAGGAAAAATGAGGGTTATATTTTTTTTACTGCTAGTCGTTACAATAAGCAACCGCATTAACGGTCAAGTTGAAAAGCATTTGCTTGATACTGCTAGCAGTAAGAATGATGTTTCTTTACTTAGAAAGGAATTCTCAAGATGGGGTTTTCCAAAAATCTTTAGTGAAGAGAAGAACTGTAGAATCAATTTTATAATAGAAAAATCGGATAGAGGATTAAGCATAAAAAGATTGTTTTACATCAATGACAATAATACACTAGACCCAAATTTATTGGCTTGGAATAGTTACTGTGAGAAACTCAAATTAAGTTTGCAGGATTATGATTTCAAAGATGTTGTATTATATGTCACTTATTTTAGAATTGATTTAAAACATTTCGACCAAGAAAGTAACATTCCGATTACTTGGAATTTAGAGCTAAGGAAGGATGAGTATATAGATGTAAATAGTACTACCTCAAGAGTTCTTGTAATGAGGCCAGTATATTTTTTTGAAAATGGTTCTAGGGTAGAATAGGTGAAACTAAAATAAATATTCAACTATGGCCGGGTAACCGGTTGTAAATACGGAGCAAATGCATTTAAAGTACGAATCGCAGCTAAGAGAACCTTTGGTAGACGGTAACAAAACCTACCATCAGGTAACGGAAGACATTGTTAGGCCTATTGAAGCAAAACCTACCAAACTTTGGTATGTAGGTTTCTACACGGCCGTGGCCTTGTTGTTGTTTGGGGTTTATGGCGTGTATCGTGAAGTTACTTACGGTATTGGCCAGTGGAACCTAAACAAAACCATCGGTTGGGGTTGGGATATCACCAACTTCGTATGGTGGGTAGGTATTGGCCACGCAGGTACACTTATCTCGGCTATCTTATTGTTGTTCCGCCAAGGTTGGAGAACGGGTGTGAACCGTGCTGCAGAAGCTATGACCATCTTCGCCGTAATGTGTGCTGGTCAGTTCCCAATCTTCCACATGGGTCGTGTTTGGATGGCTTTCTTCGTATTGCCTTATCCTAACAGCCGAGGACCGCTTTGGGTGAATTTCAACTCACCACTATTGTGGGACGTATTTGCGATTTCTACGTATTTCACCGTATCGTTATTATTCTGGTACAGTGGTTTAATACCAGATTTTGCAACTGTACGCGACCGTGCTAAAACCAAATTACGCAAGTTGTTATACGGTATGGCAGCTTTCGGATGGACAGGTAGCACCAAGCATTGGCAACGTCATGAATCGCTTTCATTGGTGTTAGCTGGTTTGAGTACGCCACTTGTACTGTCTGTACACACCATCGTATCGTTCGACTTCGCCACTTCAGTAATTCCAGGATGGCACACTACCATCTTCCCGCCTTACTTCGTTGCTGGTGCGATTTTCTCAGGTTTCGCCATGGTACAAACGCTTATGTTGATGGTGCGTAAGGTGTTTAACTTACAAGACTACATCACTATTGGTCACATTGAAGCCATGAACAAGGTAATTGTATTAACTGGTTCAATTGTAGGTGTAGCTTACATCACTGAATTGTTCATGGGTTGGTACAGCCAAAATAAGTACGAAGCGTATACATTCATGTACAGCCGTGCATACTTATTCAGTCCTTACGGTTGGAGTTATTGGGGTATGATGGCTTGTAACGTAATTAGCCCGCAAATTTTCTGGTTCCGCAAAATGCGTCGTAACCTATTTGTAACCTTCTTCATGAGTATTATCGTGAACATTGGTATGTGGTTCGAGCGTTTCGTAATCATCGTAACCAGTTTGTACCGCGACTACTTACCAAGTAGCTGGAGCGTATACTATAGCCCAACCATTTGGGAAATTGGTTTCTACGCTGGTACATTCGGTTTATTCTTCACATGCTTCTTCTTATTTGCGAAATACTTCCCGGTAATTGCCATCGCCGAAATCAAGTATGTATTGAAAACTACTGGTGAAAGCTATAAAGGTGATATGGCTAAGCAAGAGGACATGAAGGTAGACGAGTTTGCACATGAGTATGCCCACTAATAACAACGCGTAGTTGGCTACCATACGGTAAATGAATTAATTGTTAGACTAGCAATCCTGTAACCTACAGGTTTAAATAAAAAATATGGCAAAGAAGAAATTTGTAGTAGGTTGTTTTGACACGGAGGATACTTTGTTTCCTGCGGTTAAAAAAGTAAGAATGGCCGGATATAAAATCCACGATGTGTATACGCCATTTCCTGTGCACGGGTTAGATCATGCTATGGGCTTACGCGAAACAAGCTTACACACTGCAGGTTTTATTTATGGTATTACGGGTACAACTACTGCAGTAAGCTGTATTAGTTGGATTTTCACGAAAGATTGGCCGTTGAACATTGGTGGTAAGCCTCATTTTGCATTACCAGCTTGGATACCTATTTGCTTTGAGTTAACGGTACTTTTTGCGGCAGTAGGCATGGTACTTACTTTCTGCTACCTCTGTCAGTTAGCACCTTTTGTAAAGAAGCACCACTTCCACGCACGTGCTACAGACGACTTATTTGTAATGGTAATTGAAACAACAGATAAAACGAATGTTGACGACCTTAAAGCATTCTTAACCAACAGCGGTGCTGTTGAAACCGATGTTCAGGTAGCTGAGCCAGGTTGGTGGTTAGGCCGTTACGATAGAGAGCAAGAACTTATCAGAGAAACAGCTGTAGCCCACTAATTACGAAAATTACAAAGAACGAAGAAAGCAAAGCGATGAAAAAATTATCAATCATAATAGCACTTGCAACCAGTGTAGCTGTTGTTTCTTGTAGCGATGTTAAGCGTGAGCCTGGTACGATATATATGCCAGATATGGCCTATAGCCGTGCTTATGAAACTTATGCCGATCATAGTGCCTTGAAAGAAGCTGGCATAAACTATAACAATATGCCTGTTGCTGGTACCATTGCACGTGGTGAAGAATTTCCTTTTCCTATTGCTAAAGATGCACCTGGTGATACGGTGAATTACAATGCGAGCAAGGGTATCAAAAACCCGGTAGCTACATTAACACAAACCCAGTATGATGAAGCGGAGCGTTTGTACTTAATCAACTGCGGTATTTGTCATGGTACGAAATTAGATGGTAACGGACCGTTGTATAAAGATGGAGCAGGGCCTTACCCAGCAAAGCCTGCTGCTTTGGTTGGCGATGCGAAATACGAGGCAATGCCTGATGGACAAATGTTTTACTCTATTGCTTACGGTAAAAACTTGATGGGTAGTTATGCTGCACAATTAAGCCGCAAGCAACGTTGGGAAATTATCACTTACATCAAAATGAAGCAGAAGAAGATCGCTCCCGGAACAGCAGCTCCTGCTGCTGCAGCCGTAGACACTGCTGCTGTAGCTGCTAAATAAGCACCTCTTCATTTACCGTAAGGTGAACATAATATTTGGCCAGCTAGCTGGTTTTTTAGAGAATTAATTACTTAGAGCACAAGGCTCGGCGGATAAAAACAAACAATACGATGGCATCCATTAAAACGCAATTTGAGGTTCCTGCTAAAATGAAAACCTGGAGTTTGGGTTTGATTATTTTAGGAGCTATTGCTGTAATCGCAGGTTTGGTTACGAAAGGAATGAGTAAAGATGAACATGAGCAAGCTGTGTTCTGGGGAACGTTGATGTATAATAGCATCTTCTTCACCCTTATTTGTAATGCAAGTATGTTCTTCATTTGTGTTACTACACTTGCTTGGGGTGGTTGGCAAACGAGTTTTCGCCGTGTGCCTGAAGCTATTAGTACACTTGTAATGATTTTAGGGCCTATTACCTTGTTGATTTTAGTGTATGTAGCGGCTATTGGTCACAATCACCATATTTACCATTGGCTAGATAAGAATGTGATGGAAACTGATCCTATTCTAAAGGGTAAGGTAGGTTTCTTGAACCTGAATTTCTACCTTATATGGAGTGTATTAACGATTGGCCTTTGGATGCTTTTAGGTGCTCGTATGCGTAAGTTGAGCAGTGAAGCAGACAGTGAAATGAGTTTAGAAGAGGGCAAAAGCTATATATGGAGAAACACCGTAAATGCTGCACTTTTCATTGTGTGGTTCGCTTTAACTGTAGGTTCTACTGTGCCTTGGTTGTGGATGATGAGTATCGATGCACATTGGTACAGCACTATGTATAGCTGGTACACATTTGCTAGCTCGTTTGTTAGTGGTATGAGTTTGATTGCTTTGTTTGTTATTTATCTAAAGAATAAAGGCTATTTAGAATATACCAACGAAGAACACTTGCACGATATTGGAAAGTTTATGTTTGCCTTCTCTGTGTTCTGGACTTACTTATGGTTCAGCCAGTACATGTTGATTTGGTATGCGAATATTCCTGAAGAAACTGTATACTTCAAGCACAGAGTACAAGGACCTTATAAGGGTATCTTCTTCTTGAACTTGATTATCAACTTTATTGCACCGTTGTTGATTTTGATTAAGCGTAGTGCTAAGCGTAATTATACTTTGGTTACGTTTATGGCGGTACTGATCATCTTCGGTCACTGGATAGATTTCTACCAAATGGTAATGGGTAGTGTAAGTAAAGAGCATGTAACATTAGGTTGGTTAGACTTTGGAACAGCTGCCCTATTTATTGGTTTGATTATTTACTTCACGGGTAAGGCATTGGCTAAAAAGCCTTTGATACCAGAGTATCACCCATTCTTAAAAGAAAGTATAATTCACCACACATAAGTTCAACTATAAGCTTGAACAAAATGTTACTAGTTACGAAAGGCATTTAAACTTTGTATAACCATGTCGATGTATTTAATAATTGCAGTGATTGTGTTGGTGTTCTTGGTTATTTTCCAAATAGCTAAGGCCAGCGAATATGTGAGTGTTTTAAAAGGTGAGGAAAAAACTCGTAAACAAAGCAATAAAATCAATGCTTTTTTGATGGTTGCTTTCCTTGTATTGGGTTTGATTGGTGTATATGTATGCCATGAGTTATACTACGGCAAAACCCTTTTCCCGCAGGGTAGTGCCAGTGTACAAGGTGAGAAAGTAGATAGCATGTTCATGTGGACGGTAGCTATCACTGGTATAGTATTTTTTATCACTCAAATTATTCTTTTTTGGTTTTCATATAAGTACCAAGAAAATCCGAAGCGCAAGGTTTTTTACTTTGCACACAATAATACCATGGAGTTGGTGTGGACCGTGATTCCTGCCATTGCCTTAACTATACTAGTGGTTATTGGTCTACGTAACTGGTTTGAATTTACCAGCGAAGCACCTAGAGAAGCACTTAAAGTAGAAGTAGTAGGTAAGCAATTCGGTTGGTTGTTCCGTTACCCTGGTAAAGATGGTGTGTTCGGTAAGAAGTATTACAAGAACATCAACGAAGCTCAAAGCAACCCATTAGGTCAAATTTGGGATGATAAAGCAAATGAAGATGATGTGGTGCTTACGCAAACGATGTATATCGTTAAAGATCGTCCTGTAAAGCTTATCATTGGTTCACGTGATGTAATACATGATGTTGGCTTACCACACTTCCGTATGAAAATGGATGCTGTACCAGGTATACCTACCACAATATGGTTCACGCCAAAGTATACTACTAAGGAAATGAAGGAGCGTACAAACAATCCTAACTTTCAATACGAAATTAGCTGTGATCAAATGTGTGGTAATGGTCACTATTCTATGAAAGGGGTAATTGAAGTGGTAACCCAAGCAGAATATGATGCATGGATCGCAAGTCAAAAGCCCAACTATTTTGCTGCGTTCCCAGATAAGGACCCTGCAAATGTTAAACCAGCTGCAACAGCAGATAGCACTAAGCTTACACAGAATAATAAGGGTGTAGCGATAGTTGCACAAAAAACAAAAATGTAGTCGATAGCGGCAAACAAGGCAACGCTTTCGGTGTTATAAAGAACCAGATTTACAAAAAGATTGATATGAGTACAGAAGCAGTTTTGCACACATCAGCAGCCGTAGGTCATGCTCACGATGTACATCATCACGAAGAACATCATCACCACGAGAGTTTTATCTCTAAGTATGTGTTCAGCATGGATCATAAAATGATTGCCAAGCAGTTCTTGGTAACAGGTATGGTTTGGGCTGTTATTGGAGGTTTAATGAGCGTACTTTTCCGTTTGCAGTTAGGCTACCCAGATAGCACTTTTCCTTGGTTAGAAGATATTTTAGGTAAGTGGGCCAAAGGTGGCAGAATTTCTGCTGAAGCTTACTATGCACTTGTTACCACGCATGGTACCGTACTCGTGTTTTTTGTACTTACCGCTGGTTTAAGTGGCACTTTCTCAAATCTACTCATTCCTCTTCAGGTAGGTGCTCGTGATATGGCTTCGCCTTTCATGAATATGTTGAGCTACTGGTTCTTCTTTACTGCCAGTATCGTAATGTTATCTTCAATCTTTGTTGAAACAGGTCCGTTTAGTGGTGGTTGGACAGCGTATCCCCCATTGAGTGCTTTGGGTGATGCGTCTCCTGGTTCTAAAGTTGGTATGGATTTGTGGTTGGTGTCTATGGCTTTATTCGTAGTAAGTTCATTACTAGGTGGTTTGAACTATATCGCAACTGTGTTAAACTTGCGTACAAAGGGAATGAGCATGACTCGCTTACCTCTAACCATTTGGGCTTTCTTTTTCACGGCCGTATTAGGAGTATTAAGTTTCCCGGTGTTATTCTCAGGATTTATTTTATTAATTTTTGACAGAAATTTTGGTACTAGCTTCTATTTGAGTGATATTTTCTTAGCTAGCACACAACAAGCTTTACCCAATGAGGGTGGTAGTGCTATTTTGTACCAACACTTGTTCTGGTTCTTGGGTCACCCTGAGGTATATATCATCCTTTTACCAGCAATGGGTATGGTGAGTGAAATTTTAAGCACCAATGCACGTAAGCCAATCTTTGGTTACATGGCCATGGTGGGTTCTATGTTTGCGATTGCAACACTAGCCTTCTTAGTTTGGGCGCACCACATGTTTGTAACTGGTCTTAACCCATTCTTAGGTTCAGTATTCGTGTTGTTAACTTTATTGATTGCCGTTCCGTCTGCGATTAAAGTATTCAACTGGTTAACAACCTTGTGGAGAGGTAACATTCGCTTCACTCCTGCTATGTTGTTCTCTATTGGTTTCGTTAGCTTATTTATATCTGGTGGTCTAACTGGTATTTTCTTAGGTAACTCTGCTTTAGATATTCACTTGCATGATACTTACTTCGTAATTGCTCACTTCCACATTGTAATGGGTGTAGCAAGTATGTTCGGTATGTTCGCAGGTATCTATCATTGGTTCCCTAAAATGTTTGGTCGTTACATGAACAACACGATGGGTTATATCCACTTCTGGGCTACACTAATCGGTGCTTACCTCATTTTCTGGCCAATGCACTACGAAGGTTTAGCTGGTATGCCACGTCGTTATTATGATTACAGCATTTGGGAAAGCTTTAAGCAGTTTGGCGAATTAAACCGCTTTATCTCTACCGTTGCAATGATTGTTTTTGCGGTACAGATTCTGTTCTTGATCAACTACTTCTACAGCATTTTCAAAGGCCGTAAGTTAACTACGCAAAATCCATGGGAAGCTTCTACATTAGAGTGGACTACACCAATTAATCCTGGTCATGGTAACTGGCCTGGTGAAATTCCTGAAGTACACCGTTGGGCTTATGACTATGGTAAGGATGGTAAAGATTTCATCACACAAACTACTCCTGTAGGTGCAGATGAAAGCAAGCACTAATTAACAAGATTGTTTGCGTTAATCAACGTACATAATACTAATTTTGCGATGCCATGCAACTAGCATGGCATCTTTTTTAATGTTGCACTTACGTAAATGAGTTCTAATTCCCCCACAACGGTTGCAGATAATGTGCGTCACAGCAAGTTGAAAGATTACATGCAGCTTATTAAGTTCACGCTAAGCTTCACCGTAGTTTTCAGTTGTGTTATTTGTTATTTGCTTGCACCTAATATTCGCTTATCGCTCGATGGTATCTGGAAAGTTGTGCTGCTATTTATTGGTGGCATGTTGGTTACTGGCAGTGCTAACGCTATCAATCAGGCAGTAGAAAAAGATACCGATGCCATGATGAAGCGAACTGGCAAGCGACCCGTTGCCGATGGTAGAATGAGCCAACAAGAGGCATATACATTTGCAACCATCGCAGGTGTTTTGGGTGTGGTAATGATGTGGTATTTTTTCAATGGAACCGCAGCATTGGTGTCGGCTTTTAGTTTGTTCTTGTATGCATTCGTGTATACGCCACTTAAAAAGGTAAGTTCAATAGCAGTTTTGGTAGGAGCCTTTCCGGGTGCTTTACCTTGTTTGATTGGTTGGGTAGCCGCAACCGATAGTCTTAGTTTTACAAGCGTGGTAGAAGGCACTAACGTTATGAATAGCAATGGTTGGGTACTTTTTGGAATACAATTTTTGTGGCAGTTCCCGCATTTTTGGGCCATCGCTTGGGTAGCACATCAAGATTATTCTACGGCTGGTTTTAAATTGTTGCCTGCCGATAAAGGGCCTACCAAATTCACCGCACTACAAGCAGTAATGTACAGTGTACTTATGATACCAATGGGTATGTTACCGTATGTACTGCATTTAACAGGTATGGTGAGCTTTTGGATTGTACTAGCAGCCAATTTATTCATGGTAATACAGAGTATTCGCCTTTACAGGCAAATGGATGTCCCCGCTGCAAGGCGTGTGATGTTTAGCAGCTACATCTATCTGCCGATTGTTTTGCTGGCATTACTGGCCGATAAATTGTAACATCTATTCGCATAAATCATTTACCGTAAGGTGTAACAAAACCTATGGTTAACTGTTATAACTGATGATAAAATTTGTTCTATGAGTGCAGCAGTAGCAACTGAAAATAAAAGAATTCACCCGCACAAGTTCACCATGTGGGTGGCGATGGGTAGCATTGTAATGATGTTCGCTGGGTTAACAAGTGCTTATGTGGTGCGTAGGAATCAGGGGAATTGGCAAGAGTTTAATCTGCCGCTTGAGTTTTGGTACAGTACTGCAGTAATATTAGCTAGTAGTGTTACCATGTATTTGAGCGAAAAGGCTTTTAAATCGCGTGAAATGGCTCGTTACAGAACGCTAATTACCGTTACGGCAGTGTTAGGTGTGCTATTTGCGGTGTTGCAGGGTTTTGGCTTTGCCGACTTACATGGTCAGGGTATTAAACTCGTGAAAGGAAGTAATCCTGCTGCGGCTTTCTTGGTTATTATTACGGGCTTGCACGCATTACACGTATTGGGAGGTGTTGTTGCGTTGTTGATATTCTTTATTAAAGCTTATAGCAGTAAAACAAAAAATTACAGTCCGGTGCCTGTAGAAGTACTTGCTACCTACTGGCATTTCGTTGATGTGCTGTGGATATATCTGTTTTTGTTCTTTGGTTTCACACACTAAAGAAAAATATTGCGGTTATTAACAGTTTTTGAACATCAGCCAATAAATTTGCCCACAAACTATTTGAACCAACTTCGTCATGGCAGCAAATACAGCTACAGTACAAACAAAATGGTGGAACGGTGGTAAGAGTCCGTTTAATGTTGAGTATGGAAAATTAATGATGTGGTACTTCTTAATGAGTGATGCCTTTACATTCGGTGCATTTCTTATTGCTTATGGTACTACACGTTTTGCCAGTAACAGCTGGCCTGACCCTAACGTAGTATTCCAGAGCTTTCCGGGCTTGGGTAGCGGCTTGCCGTTGATGTTCGTTAGTTTAATGACGTTCATCCTTATTGTATCGTCTGTTACCATGGTATTAGCTGTACAGGCGGGGCATCACAACGATAAGAAAGGCGTAGTTAACAACTTGATTTTAACCATTATTGGTGGTTTTGCATTTTTAGGTTGCCAAGCTTGGGAGTGGACACACTTGTTCCATGAAGGTGCATGGTGGGGTCGTAACCCATTCATTAATGCCGATGGTACTGCGGCTGGTACCAACTTCACCAACTTCTTCTTCACTATTACTGGTTTTCACGGATTCCACGTATTTAGTGGTGTAATCATCAACATTATTATGTTGATTATGACACTGAATGGAACATTCGAGCGTCGTGGTCACTATCTAATGATTGAGAAGGCTGGTTTGTACTGGCACTTTGTAGATTTAGTTTGGGTATTCGTATTCACGCTTTTCTACTTAGTATAACATCCTGCTACACCTATTTTCTACATTATTGCAATTCGTTAAGAGATAATTTTATGGAACATACACATACACCAGAGTATCATTTACATGCTGCAACGCCTGAAACATATGCAGCAGCTAAAAAAGAAGTGAAGAAGGTAACCATTTACCTTACTGTGTTCACCATTATTGAATTGATTTTAGGATACATGTTATTCTTAAATCACACCACTTGGGGTAGCGGTTTAGTATTGTTTGTGAAGGGTGTGATTCTCATATTCATGATTGTTAAGGCCTTTTATATTGTGGCTTACTTCATGCACTTAAAGCATGAACTTAAAAATATGATTATGACTATAGTAGTGCCTTTAACACTCTTTATTTGGTTCATCATTGCCTTTTTAGCCGATGGTAATTCTTACAAGAACCTCAACAATTCTTACGATAGCTACAAATTAGAGCGTAGCAAAACAAAGGTTTCAGCACCTGCACATGGCGGTAGCCATGGTTCAGAGGTAAAACACCCAGAACAAAAGGCACATTAATCGCAAAATACTAGCTATTGATGCAACTTAGTAGCTAACAAATATGTTTATACAAAACCACTGCCTGGCGGTGGTTTTTTTATAGGATGTACTATGAAAAAAAATGCAGCACTGGCACTGTGCATTGCCATATTAATACCAAGCACATGTTACCTATTGGTGAAATATTTTAGTGAAGATGCGGTACATATGCCACGGCACTATTTAATGGATACTGTTGTTACACAAACCATAGATGGCAAGGTAACAACAGATACGGTTTGGCATAAAACCAAAGACATTAAGTTGGTGAATCAGCTTGGCGATACTGTTAGCCTGTATCAGTTACAAGGGAAAATTATTGTAGCCAATCTCATATTTACACATTGTGGTACCATTTGCCCGGGGCTTACACGTAATATGGCTACCATGCAAGCTAGTTTCTTAAAAGGTGGCAACACCAGGCGTAAAGTAGATAGTAGTATCGTACACTTCTTGAGTATCAGTATTGATCCTGATAGAGATTCATCGGCTAAACTAAAAGCCTATGCCGATAAGTTCAATGCCAATCACGATAATTGGTGGTTCCTTACGGGAAATAGAGATAGCATTTATCGATTCATTTTCGAAGAGCTACGCATCAACAAGTTCGAAGATCATCCAGTAGATAGCACTTTCGCACATTCTGATAGGTTCGTGTTGATTGATAAGCATATGAAGGTAAGAGGCTACTACCATGGTCTGCAAAAAGAAGATATTAAAAAGCTGAGTGAAGATATTGGCTTGCTAATGCTCGAAAAAGAAAAGAAAGGTCGCCGTAAGCTACCGTTCGATCCTAGTACGATGGCCATTTTCTTTGGTATGGCAACAGTGATCACCATTTTAATGGTAACCTACCTGAGCAAAAAACGCAAATCAGAAATCGCATAACCAAACTACAAGTATTCTTATATGTCGCAACAATTATTACCCCCAACATTACAAAAGAACGATACCAAAGCAGCATGGCTCATAGGTATCTTTTCTGTGGTTGTATTTGCCGTTGTTGTAACACTTGGTCGTATACAACTAAAGGTAGATGTAGGCTTCGATGTACACATTTTTGCACAAATTAATGCCCTCATCAATACCATTATTGCTGTATTGCTGGTAGCTGCTTTAGTTGCTGTAAAGCAAGGCAAGTATACGCTACACAAAAAAATGATGATGACAGCCTTAGTGCTCTCTGTTCTTTTTTTGGTAAGCTACATTGCACACCACTTGCTTGCAGGTGAAGCAAAGTTTGGAGACGCCAACCACGATGGTCTTGTTTCTGAAGAAGAAAAAATTGCTGTGGGTAGTATGCGTATGTTGTACTTGGCATTGTTACTTACCCATATTTTTTTAGCAGCGGTTATCTTACCTTTCATTCTATATACCGCTTACAGGGCGTTAACCTCAGAATTTCAAAAGCACAAGGCATTGGCAAAATACACATGGCCGCTCTGGTTGTATGTAGCAATAACTGGCCCTATTGTATACTGGTTTATAAGTCCGTACTACCAATAATATGAACTTACTACATCCAACGCTAAAGCAGCTATTACAACAGTTTAATGCGGTATTAATAGCTGCTTTCGTAGCCTATATTGTTATGAAGTTAATGCCAGCACCACCTGTATTTAAAGCTGGCACTACCAACTTCAACTATGTTCAAACCTTTGTGGTGCTCTACACTATGTTAAGTAGCTTCCTATGTTTTAGAATATACAAAAAGCAGTTGCCTGTGGTACGCAACGCCGCAACCTTAACCGATAAACTCAAACCTTACAAGCAATTACTATTTACAGAACTATTACTACAAAGCTTTGCCTTGGTCTTAGTGTTAGCTGCTTTTTGGCTCACTATGCACTGGAGTATTGAATTACTGCTAGGCTTTGTGTGGTTGATGCTGTTCATGCAAAGGCCGCATCCGATACTAGCAGCCGGACAGTTAGACGTAAGGCGAGAAACTTTATTTGGTAATTGGTGAGCTTAAGGGCATATATCAGCGGTAACCTTACGGTAAATGAAGCCCTAATCGAACCCCAAAGCAATACTCGGATCCCAGAATAGTTCATCGAACTGCTGTACGATATCGTTGATAACGGTAATGCCTTCGGCTTCCAACGCAGCCTGCATAGCTGTTGGCGTAGCGAAATGCATTTTACCCGTAAGGGCACCATTTCTATTCACTACCCTATGTGCTGGTACTGCTACACTGCACTGAAAGCTTGCATTCATAGCCCAGCCAACCATACGAGCACTACTACCGCTGCCTAAGTACTTTCCAATAGCACCATAAGTAGTAACCCTACCCTTGGGAATTAAGCATACCACTTCCCAAACGTTTTCAAAAAAGTTTGCATGCTTGTGCATACCCTTGGGTAACAATGCAGTATTGACTTTAAGTGTATGTTTTGCCTTTTTCATCAGGCGTTATTTAAGAGGCTGGTGTAGTGGTAGCTGTAGCTTTTTCGGCTAATAAAAAACTGCGACGTGGTTCTGGTACGCAATCGTACTCAAATGGGCAATGCAGGCAGCCATTACCACAACAGTAGCCACGTTCCAAATGGTATTGTTCGGTAAGCACCATCATACCTTGCTGATTATAGTAGAAATGCACTTTTTCAAGAAATGGCTGCGTCGTCACGAAACATGTTTTTTAATGTATCATCTAATGTTATAGGAAGCTCTTGATGCGGCAATTGAAATTGCAGGTAATGAATTTTTTTACTGCCAGCAATATCTAAGCCCTCGTAATGCGTTTTGATGCGAAGTTCGTTTACATACAAAGGACTTTGATACAGATCATCCGTATCGTGTAACAATGGTAGTTCGTATAAGTTGATAACAGCTTTTGTAAAGTTGTATAAATCGGGACTGTCTGTTTTCAAATGAATCAATCCGTTCGGAGCTAAAAACTGTTGGTAGCGACGCAAAAACCGTGGATGTGTAAGTCTTTTTTTCATTTTACTCCAACGTAGCTGCGGGTCAGGAAATGTAATCCAGATCTCAGATACTTCGTTGGCTCCAAAAAACTGCTCTATTTGTTCAATTTGTGTACGTAAAAAACACACGTTCTGTAGTTCGTGTGCAATGGCATACTTGGCACCCACATACATACGGTTGCCCTTAACATCAACGCCAATAAAATTGCGTTGCGGGTAAAGTGCAGCTAAGCCAACGGCATACTCACCTTTACCGCAGGCAAGCTCAAGGGTAATAGGTTGTTCTTGCTGGAAATGTTGCTGCCATTTGCCCTTACTATCTGCAGGATACTCAAATACATTTTTAAATGTTTTGATAGCTGCAAAACGTTCTAATTTGTTATAAGCCATGTGGACAAAAGTAAGGGCTAAAACGAAGCGGGACTACCTTTTAGTAGTCCCGCTAGTATGCTGGTACAGGGAAATAAGGTTAAAAGTCGATAGGTACTGGCGTAAAATTTGGATCGAAATTGGTGGTAGGAATAATTCTGCTAATTACAGTACCATTTGGTAGTTTATAACGTAATGTGGCACCCATGTAGTAATGCGAGCAATCGAAATTGAAGTGTGGTACTCCATTCACACGAACTACATACCTACGCATATAGTTCATGTTACGTGGGAAGATAGCATTAAACTCTATGTATTCGCCAACGTTGGTAGCTTGTGCTCCGTATACAACAAACCCTTGTGAAGCAGCCGGAAATAAATTAGAGGCACTTGCTAGTGGTATTCTGGTATTGCTGCTTGCACCAAGTGTAGTATCGGCGCTACCAGCTAGTAGTTCTGGATTACCAATAATGCGACTATTGGCGCTGCGAATAATACGACCATATACTGCTAACGTACTGTTGGGCTGCATTTGAAGCGTACCCTCTAACATTAAATCGCCGTAGATGGTTACATTACCATTTACCGCAAGGGTAGCACCTGGTTCTACGCTAGTGTAAAACGTACTATTTGTATAGCCTTGATATAGGTTACCGTTAATAGTAATAGTAGAATTAGCACTATCTGTAAGGCTTTTGCTTACTGCAATATTGCCACAATGGGTATAATTACCATACACGTGCATGGTTTGTAGGCCAAGTGGGCCAGCGAAAGCAGCACTAGTACCATAACGCCAAAGTTCAAAATCTTTATCTCCAGGGTACATACTCAGTCCGATACAGTTGGCATTAGGTATACTACTAAAATTATCAACCCGAATTATTTTGGTGCCATTATTGGTACCAACAACAACAAAATTATCTTGAGCGGCAATAGCCGTAACAGCAGAGCTACCATTATCAAATTGCACCGAGCCTGTTAGTTCAAGTGCATTGCCACCATTATTTAAGTGAAACATGTATAACCCGGCTGTACCATTGGCTGCAAATATGCCCATACCAGAAGTTAAGCTTAAATCGAAACTTGCCAGTGAGTCGGGGTTGCCATAAGGCCAGCTGTTAGGCATATGAATTTGATCGATAAGGCTACCATCGTTGCTATTGAGGTATTTAATACCGCCTCTACCATCGGCTACCAACATTTTGGTATCGGATAATTGAGTGATTTTTCTCTTGGCATAGGGCACATTATCTTCAAGACTGCTGAAGCTGCCTGCTGCGTTCAGGTTGTTAGCATCGAATCGGCGAATTTTTCCATCGCCACAATACACCATAATGTATGGGTAGGCATACGATGCATCAAAAAATGAGATGGATCGTGCGTCTACAACAGGTATTTGCACAAGTGTATTGGTATCGTAGTTATAGCGTACTAAAAAGCTACCATTGTTGCTGTTTTGATTCGATTGGCTTTGTCCGGTTACTACATATACCTCGTAAAGGTTGCTGTTAGCACCAATTACAATATCGTAGGCAATATCGCTTGGTGCTTGTACCGCCTGCATGGTACCATTGAAAGTGCCATTAGTAGCAAGATCAACATATCCGAAAACTGCTGCAGTTGGAAAAGGTTGGTTGGTAATATTAACACTACCCGTGAAATGTAGTCGGAGGCCGCCTAGGGGAGAACTTGTTTTACGAATACTGTAGATGTCGGTATTGTTAAAAGTAACAGAACTAACAATGTTCATGTTCCCATTATTGTCAAAAGCAATAATATCAATACCACCAGCAAAAGCTCCATTTTTTCTACGATACGAAATTGCTGTTAATCTATTACCAAAACCAATTGGTTCAATATCGCTAACAATAGTTTCATGTCCATTTACCAATGGAGTTACAATTGATCCTATTTCAATCATTGGATACGGAGTTGCAAGTACAGTAGCGGCTGGCCTGCTAGCGGTTTTACTTGTTTTTTGTAACTCTAGCACCCCTTTTTGCTGTGTTTTTACCCTGCTATTGAGTATTTGTTGATTGTTTTCAAATCTTGCAGCAATTAAGTTAGAAATTTTAGTCCCAGATTGTGGTGTGAGCTCTTCAATATTTCGCTTACACGATACTACAAAAAGCAGTATCGTTACCAATGAAAGCACGTATTTTATTTTCATGTTGGACGAATTTTTAGTAAAATAGAAATTATTTCAAGAAACAGAGGTAACCTTTCGGTAAATGAGGTGTCGATTATTTTTTTATTTACTATCTCATTGGTTTACAATGACTTATATATTTGCCAAAGTAGGATAGTATCCTGCGGTACCGAGAATACAACCACTTATAACAGCTACTTAATCTTTGAAATACCAAGCAGGTCTACTCAATTTAATGGGTACTACTGCTGATGTATTCGTGTAAGTGTTTTGTAAAATCGTCTGCAGCATTATTACTACGTACCTTTTATTTGCCAATCATTAAGGCTTCATGTGAGTGAGGGTGGCGAAGCCATAAGTTATCATCAATGAAATTCAACTCTTTAAGTACTGCAATGCTCACCATTTTGGTAGTGTTATTGCTAGCAAGTTGTGGCGTTGCTAAAAAACGAATTGATCGAAATTTCAACTATTTCCAAACAGGTTTAGATAGTGTTGGTCAGCTTACGTACAAAGACCCTTTAATCGTTGAGAACGATGTACTCTCTATTCAGGTGTATAGCAATACCGTTAACCCAGAGCAAACACTCATCTTTAATCAGGCGAATGCCGGCGCTATGGGAATGGCACAAGGTGCAGCCATGCAGGTTGCTGGTGGTATGGGTGTGATGTTGGGTTATCAGGTAGATAGCGAGGGTAACATAATATTCCCTGTACTCGGTAAAGTAAAAGCGGCAGGCAAAACCAAAGAGCAATTAGCCAAGGATTTGGAAAGCAAGTTAGCCACTTACGTAAAAGCACCACAGGTAAGTATTCGGTATTTGCAGTTTAGGGTACAAGTGTTGGGAGAGGTGAAAACGCCTGGGATGAAAGTGTTTCCCACGGAACGAGTTACGCTATTTGATGCTTTGGCAATGGCTGGCGATTTAACAGATATGGGTCGCCGCGACAATGTGATTTTGTTACGAGAGGAAGGTACTGAGCGAAAGCATTTTGTAGTAGATCTACGAAATAGTAAGTTTTTATCATCAGAAGCATTTCAGTTGAAACAGAACGATGTTATATATGTGCCTGCAAAAGATTTTAAATTAAAACAATTAGGTGTTAACCCTAATGCACAACGTGACATTCAGATTGGTTTATCAGTATTGTCGGTGCTCACTATTATTGTTAGTTTAGTTAATATCTTCAGATAAGAAATATGCAACAAATTACTGGAAGTACACCTATTCTGATTTCGCAGTCTGGAGAACAAAAATTTTCACCTAAGCAGTTATTGCTGCGGTATGTGTCCTTATTGCCATTTTTTATTGTATCAGTTGCTATTTGCTTGGCTGCGGGTATTATTTATGGCAGATACAAAGTACCTGTTTATAAATCTTCGACCTTGGTATTAATCAAGTCGAATAATGACAGAGGCGGTAGTGGTAGAAGTGGTTCAAATGACTTAATTGACATGACCTTACTCGGTGCTTCAAAAACCGTGAACATGGAAAATGAAATTGAGTTGATTAAGGCCAATCATGTGATTAAAAGAACGGTTATTGAGAACAGTTTGAACTACAAAATATTTGATCTTGGATATGTAAAAACTACGGAAGTTTTTCCCAATACCTTCATACAACTAACACCGATTGATCTTAAGGATACTACCAGAGGTTACGACATTTACGTAAGTGAACTAACACCTCAGGGCGGTAAGTACAGTTTTAAAAATAAAGGAGCATTAAAGCCTTTCACATGGGGGCAAACCATTGCTATTAATGGTACGCTGTTTAAAATTCAAACAAGTACAACAGATTTTTTACCAGACAAACGCTATCGGTTAGCATTCGGAACCGTACAAAGGGCTGTTGGAGAAATTGCTGGCAGTTTAGGTGTGGCAGCTTTTGGTAGAACGGCTACTATTTTGCAATTGACATATACCACTACCAATCCTGTAAAGGGTGAATTTATCTTAAATGAACTCATCAAAACATACAAGGTTCAAAATATTGAAGATCAGAATCAAATTGCTAATAATACCATTAAGTTCATTAATGAACGATTATCGCTAGTAACCCAAGAACTCGGCGGTGTTGAGACGAATCTGGCAGATTTTAAAGACAATACCGAATTACTCAAAATGCCAGGTGCAACACAGTTTTTCGGTCAAAATGGTAATGAATTAAAAAAATCAATCAACGAGCTGGATATCAGACGACAACTCTTAGTAATGGTAGATGCTTTTTTATTGGATAAGCAAAACGATGAAAAAACAGCACCAGTTAACCTAGATATTCCTGAAACGGTAGCCAATTTGATTAACGCCTACAATACCTTGCAGTTGCGTATAGCTCGTGAATCTAAACTACTCACCAAAGAGAGTCCGTATTTAAACGATTTATTAGATCAGCGTAAAGTGTTAAAAGCCGAATTAGCTACCAATATTAATTACGTTAAAAAGGCCTTAGATACGCAGTATAAAGAAGCTACCGAGAAGTTTAATGATTACCTGACGAGCATTAATGCATTGCCCCAACAAGAAAAGCGCTTGAAAGAAATAACACGTCAACAATCTATTAAAGAGGGGCTTTATTTATATCTACTACAAAAACGAGAAGAAACTGCTATTACCACTGCCTCTACAGCTAGCAATTATCGTCAAATTAATACAGCAAGTACTGGTAGAGCCGTAGAACCTAACTTACCTAGAATTTACCTATTTTCTATCATTATTGGACTATTAATTCCTGTTGCTTACCTGTATTTGAGAGACATCATGAACGATAAGGTGACTACCCGTAATGATGTGATACAAAAGACTGAAGTTCCCTACTTGGGTGAAATTGGTCATATGACGAGTAAGAGTACTTCACTTATAGTAGCGAATAAAAGCAGAGATATTATTGCCGAACAATTTAGAATTGTAAGAACAAATTTATCCTTCTTATTACAAGATAAAAAAGTACTCTTAGTAACTTCTACCATGAGTGGAGAGGGCAAGTCTTTCGTTTCCTTGAATTTGGCAGCAGTGCTTGCTATTTCCGGTAAAAAAGTTGCCTTACTTGAGTTTGATTTAAGAAAGCCGCGTATCACGAAGAGTTTAGATATGGACAGGCCACAAACCGGTATTGTAAATTTCTTAGCCAATCAAACGAACGATACCAGTAAGCTCTATACTTCGTTGGAGGGTTACGATAATTTACACTTGTACAGCAGCGGCCCTATACCGCCCAACCCAGCAGAATTATTGCTTAGCGATAGACTAACGTTATTTATTGATACATTAAAAGCCGACTACGATTTTGTAATTATAGATAGTGCACCAGTAGGTCTTGTAGGCGATAGCTTCACCATTGGAACATTAAGCGATGCTGCATTGTATGTAATCAGACAACGCTATACATTGAAACAACAAATTGAGTTCATCGACGAACTTTATAAACAAAAGAAACTACCACCTATGGGCTTGATTATGAACGATGTTATTGTGGGTGGCATTCATGGTTACTACGGCTATGGTTCTGCTACGTACAGTGCACAATATGGCTATGGTTATGGTAGTAAAAAAGGTGGTAAAGGTTATTTTGATAATGCAGCACAAAAGCCTTGGTGGAAGTTTTGGGCGTAACACCAGTTGGGTGTAACTGCGGCAAATTGTATGTGTAGACTAGCAGCCATTATTTCATCGGAGAACGTTTTATTAGAACAAAAAATAAAGCGTATGACCGATGCCATGCATCGAGGTGGCCCCGATGATGAAGGTCATTTCATAGATGCATCCGGAACAGTGGCTTTAGGTCATCGTCGACTTTCTATTCTCGATACTTCTAGTGCCGGCCATCAACCTATGTTTAGCGATAATGGCAATTTGGCGGTGGTATTTAATGGCGAAATCTATAATTACCCCGTTTTAAAAGAAGCACTACAAAAAATTGGATATCAATTTAAATCGGGCTCTGATACAGAAGTACTCTTACACGGCTATAAAGCCTGGGGCGTTCATTTGGTTGAAAAATTAGAAGGCATGTTTGCCTTTGTGCTCTACGATATAGCACAACAGCAAGTACTTGCCGCCAGAGATCATGCAGGTATTAAGCCATTGTATTTCGGTAAGTACGGTGGCGATTTTTATTTTAGCTCCGAGGTTAAAGGATTCATTGCTGTACAACCCGATTGGCCACCTAATTTGCATTGGAGGGTATATTTTTTAGCCTATGGATTTTTGCCCGAGCCAATTACAACCTTACAGAACGTACAAAATTTACCGAAAGGTAGTTATATGCTGTACGATGTTGCCACGCATAGCTATCACGTAACGCCTTATTTTAAAGCGAACCTTACGGTAAATGAACAATACAAGAAAATTACCTATAACGAAGCGGTAACGATTACCAAAACGAAGGTAGAAGCGGCCGTAAAAAGCCACTTACTTTCCGATGTGCCAGTAGGTGTTTTTTTAAGCGGCGGTGTAGATAGTAGCATCATTGCAACTTTGGCACAGCGTTTTAGTGATACTACGATCACTACACTGAGTATTTATTTCGATGACGAAAAGTATTCGGAGCATGCCTATCAAAATGCAGTTGCCGAAGCTACAGGCGTAAAGCATCATACCTTTTTGGTTTCTGAAGCAGAATTTATGCAACAGTGGCCAGAAATAGCCGCCAGCATGGATCAGCCAAGTACCGATGCTATTAACACCCACTTCATTTGTAAGTACGCAAAGCAGTTAGGCTTAAAAGTGGTATTGAGTGGGTTAGGTGGCGATGAACTATTTGGCGGGTATCCAAGTTTTCAGCGCAGTAGAAAATTTAATCTGGTAAAAAAAATAGTACAGCTCTCAGGTACTTTACCAGCACTAGCGTTAGATTATCCTTATAAAAAAATTGGGTTTTTACATCAAAAGCTCAACAACGCAGAATACTTGTATTACCGCGGGCTATTTACCCCTAGCGATATAGCAAAAATATTACATGCTAAAGAATCCGATGTAGTAGCAGTGCTAAATCAAATTCCTGCCGTTACCGTAGCTAATGTAGCACCTGCCAACAGGGCTTTCTTATACGAAACAGGTATTTATATGCAAAGCCAGCTATTGAAAGATAGCGATGTGCAGAGTATGTGGCACAGTTTAGAGTTGCGTGTACCATTGTTAGATAAGTCGCTTTTAGAATGGGTGATGAGCCTGCCCTTACGGGTAAAATATCCGGTTAATAGGCATAAGCCACTATTGATTGATGCCTTTAAAGCCGAATTACCGGAAATAGTTTGGAATCGAAAAAAACAAGGTTTCACCTTTCCTTTTGAGCGTTGGTTTTCTAAAATTGATGTGTTTAAAAACAGTTACTATGTTCCTGCATTTTTTTATCAAAAATTCGAAACTGGCAAGCTTGCTTATGCCCGTTTGTGGGGAACATACTTGGCAAGAACCTACGGCGCCTTAACCGATCAGGCTTTGAATCAGTCGGCGTACTATCAACCCAATGGTAATCTGTTTTTATACTTAGCCGGTTTTTCTAAAATGGGCGGTATTGAAAAGGTGAATAAAGCCATTTTAAAATCACTTTATCCAGAAAGCGGTAGTGGTTGGGAAGCATGGAGTGTATACGACAGTTTTGTAGATGCACGTTATTTCCCTCGGTATGCAATTAGAGGTTTTTCAGCTAGTCGTATCAAGTTTTTATGGCATTTTGTAAGTACTAATCATTGGAGGCATATCTTGGTGGGGCACATCAACTTAGCCGCAGCTATTTGGTTGATTCACTTACGTAAAAAAGATACGCGAATCACTTTAATGGCTCATGGTATTGAAGTATGGTCGCCACAAAGGGGTTTTAAAAAATGGTTACTACAAAGAGCTGATCGCATTATTGCAGTAAGTAATTACACCAAATCGCAATTGATTGCGGTAAATGAGGTAGCACCTGAAAAAATTGAAGTGTTGCATAATTGTTTAGATCCATTCTTCCATACATATTATAGCAACTCAAGCACCAAGCCTAAGTATTTGCATAAGCGATATCATATACAACCTGAAGAAAAAATCATACTCACTTTAGCTCGTTTAAGTTATGGCGAAAAGTACAAAGGATACGATCAGGTGGTAAGAGCGTTAGCATTATTAAAAGCAGAACAGCCTACACTCAAGTTCAAGTACTTGCTTTGTGGTAAGTATGATGAAAAAGAGTATGCAAGAATATTTGCATTGGCAGCATCATTAAAAGTAGAAGCATATATCGATATTCCTGGTTTTATTGCTGATGATGAAGTACAAGATCATTATCGTATGGCCGATGTGTTTATTATGCCTTCTCAAAAAGAAGGTTTTGGTATTGTTTTCATAGAAGCCGCAGCCTTAGGAACACCTGTTATTGCAGGCAATAGTGATGGTAGTGTAGAAGCATTAAGAGGAGGCGAATTAGGCCAATTGGTGGATACACAATCTATAGAGGCTATTAAAGAGGCGATTTCTAAAACATTTACTGTAAAGTCTGATAATTTTCAACAGCAAGCATTAGTTCGCAAGTACTTTACATATGATGTTTATAAGGAGAGGTTGTTGAATTGCTTGAACTGAAAATAGCTACAAACGATTTTAAATTAAGTTATGAGTAACTTTTTTGCACATGAGTCTGCCTATATTGATGGTAGTGCTGAAATAGGAGATAATACTAAGATTTGGCATTTTACTCATATTATGAGCGGGTGTAGAATTGGGAATAATTGTAATCTAGGGCAAAATGTTGTCGTTTCTCCTGATGTTATTCTAGGTAATAATGTTAAAGTTCAAAATAATGTTAGTATATATACAGGAGTGCAGTGCGAAGATGATGTGTTTCTTGGTCCTTCAATGGTTTTTACCAACGTAATTAACCCTCGTAGTGCAATCGTACGTAAAGACCAGTATAAGAAAACAATTGTAAGGCGAGGTGCATCAATAGGTGCTAATGCTACAATTATATGTGGGAACGAAATCGGTGAATATGCTTTAATTGGAGCAGGTGCTGTTGTTACCAAGCCGGTAAGGCCCTTTTCGCTAATAGTTGGTAATCCAGCAAAACAAATTGGATGGGTTAGCGAATATGGCCATCGATTAAATTTTGATAGCGAGGGGAATGCAATTTGCCCTGAATCAAAAAAGAGATATAAATTAATCGGACATACAGTAGTTAAGTTTGAGTGACGTAAAATAATATCATATATGTTTACTAAACAAGCAATCAAAAGTAAATTGATAAGTAATCATTAACAGTAACATTATTTATTCTGCTTATTTATAAACTAGTAGACATAATAAAGTTAAAGTTCAGTTTGTAGTGCTTCTTTTTAATCTCAAAACTATATGTGGAATTATACCTATAATAATCATGGTCATATTGATAGTTGACACTTTTAAATTCCATGTAACTAATTTATAATTTAAGTATAAATTTTATTTTAAATAAAAAAATTAATTTGAAAAAAATAAAAACTTTATTTCAATATAGAGGTGAACTTATAATTACTCCAGGCCGAGCAAATAAGAATTATTGGAAAGATTTGTGGCACTTTCGAGAATTGTTTTACATACTAAGCTGGCGTGATATTAAAGTGCGCTACAAGCAAACAGTAATAGGAGCTGCATGGAGTATTGTACGTCCACTTTTAACAACTATTATCTTCACAATAGTATTCAGTCGGATCGCGAAATTAGAAGCTTCTAATAATATACCCTACGCATTGATGGTGTATGCGGGTATGTTACCATGGCAATTCTTTGCTAATAGTTTAAGTGAAGCGAGTAATAGTTTAATTGGCAATGCCAATCTTATTACTAAAGTATATTTTCCTCGTTTAATCGTACCAGCAAGTAGTGTTATAACAAGCTTGGTAGATTTCGGAATCACATTCATACTGCTACTAGGTATGTTTCTGTGGTATGGGTTTATGCCCCCCATTCAGATATTGTTATTACCATTTTTTATAGTAGTTGCATTTTGCTGTGCTATGGGTATAGGTTTATATTTAACAGCAGTGAATGTTAAGTATAGAGATTTTAGATATATTATTCCTTTTATTGTGCAGTTTGGCTTATACATTACACCCGTAGGATTTAGCAGTAGCGTTATTGATACAAAGTACAGAATGCTATATGCAATTAATCCTATGGTAGGGGTTATTGATGGATTTCGTTGGTGCTTGTTAGGTGAACCCTTTCATGTTGATAGCTTTTGGGTGAGTATAGTTGTGATGATTTCTTTTATGTGGTTGGGGATTACATACTTCAAGCGGATGGAGAAAAGTTTTGCAGATAATATTTAAAATAGCATAAGTTGAAACCAATTATAGAAGTTAACAATTTATCAAAGAGGTTTATTATTGCGCATGAAAGCAAAGAGCGGTATACAGCTTTAAGAGATGTGGTAGTACAAAAAGCGAAAAAAATATTTTCATTTCCTACTGCTATTAAACCTGCTACAAAAGTTACTAAGGAAGAATTTTGGGCTTTAAAGGATGTTAGCTTTGATGTACAGCAAGGTGATCGTATTGGTATTATTGGTAGAAATGGTGCGGGTAAAAGTACGCTCTTAAAAATTCTAAGTAGAATTACAGAACCAACGGTAGGCGAAATTAAAATTCGGGGGCGAGTAGCTTCATTATTAGAGGTTGGTACAGGGTTTCATCCTGAGCTAACCGGTAGGGAAAATATATTCTTAAATGGGGCTATCTTAGGAATGAGTCGTGCTGAGATTAAAGCAAAATTCGATGAAATCGTTGACTTTGCGGAAGTTGAAAAATTCTTAGACACACCTGTAAAAAGATACAGTAGTGGCATGTACGTGCGTTTAGCATTTGCGGTAGCTGCTCATTTAGAACCAGAAGTATTAATAGTAGATGAGGTGTTAGCAGTAGGTGACGCGCAGTTTCAAAAAAAGTGCTTAGGAAAAATGGAAGATGTGAGCAAGAATGAAGGAAGAACTGTACTATTTGTTAGCCATCAAATAAATGTAATTAATCAACTGTGTAACTATGGTGTTCTTTTGAAAAATGGTAAACTAATTGATTGTAATTTTATTAGTGCAGTTGTGAATCAATATCTTACAAGTAATATAGAATCAAACACGAGAACAAAAAATTTTGAAGTAAGTGCTTTAACGGTTAAAAATCAAAACGATGAAACATATTTTTGCTTTAATGATTCTATATTCATCAGTTTCAATTTGAAAAATGTTTCTCAAAAAGCAATTACAGATTTATCTTTTCGGTTTAAAATTTCTGGTGAATCATGTTCATCTATAGCTACTTTTGATACATGGAAAGGCTATCAGACACATATGATGGAAGCATATGAATCTATATCTATTGAGTTTCTAACCGAAAAATTAAATTTGTCCACAGGTCAATATTATTTATCCATTTGGGCTCATAGTTATAATTTGGATATTTGGGATTGTATAGTCGATAATTTTAAAATATCTTTTATCAACCACGGACTTTTTAAAACATCTGATGATACACTTTCATTAAAAATAATGAATTACAGTTTTTTCATAAAATAAAAAAAATGAGTGTTTTAGAACGAATAAAAATAAATCCACTAGAAATTAAAAAAGAATCTAGTAATATCCAAGATATTGATAGGTATGAATTTATTGCAAGTTATGTCAAAGATAAAGTAATTTTAGATGCCGCTTGTGGAAGTGGGTACGGTACATTTTTTCTTTATGAAAAGGGAAAAGCTGATATGATATTTGGCGCAGATATAGACGTTGACAGCATAAGAAATCTTAATGAAATTTCTAAAAATAACAATAAAATCAGTTTTTCAGTTGAAGATATTACAAGCTTGACATATCAAAATGATTTTTTTGATATGATCGTCTCATTCGAAACTATTGAACATATAACGAATGTTGATTTATACTTAAGTGAATTTAAGCGAGTTTTAAAGCAAAATGGTATTGTTGCAATTTCTACACCTCTAAATGAAACTGAAGATAGGTTCCAGCCTGCAAACCCATATCATATCAGGGAATATAATCTTACAGAGATAACGTCAATTGTCCAGAAGCACTTCCATATTGAAGACATCTTTTTTCAGTGTGTTGAAATTGAAAGAAATATGATTACAAAATCAATGAATAATTTAGGACTGTACAGTAATCATAGAAAGGTTCAT
The DNA here is from genome assembly GCA_046296295.1 of Chitinophagaceae bacterium. Lineage (GTDB taxonomy): Bacteria > Bacteroidota > Bacteroidia > Chitinophagales > Chitinophagaceae > UBA10646. The sequence continues at coordinate 92,714 of JBKBLG010000005.1, forward strand.
TATTTTTTGAAAAATCTAATCCCTAAAACTGTTGTAAGAATTGTTAGAAATTTATTTAATTCGAAGCACGATATAGTGAAGGCTACAGTATTTTCAAGACATCCAGAAAATGCAAGTGTGGTACTGATTATTGCTCGGAAGAAATAATTGTATAATTTAATGTGGTATCAAAGCATTTCAGTATATCTGTTTAATTTGTATATGTAAGTTTGATCTATAAAGTTGATAGTTCAACTATGAAAAGTGATCTTAAGATTACTGATAAACTATTAGTTTTTCTAGTTCCAGTCGCATCAAATGGGGGAGTTGAGACTCATATAATAAATATTTTGAATTCTTGTGCGCCTTCTGAGGTAGTAATAATTACTAGGTTTTTTAAATCGCATTCTAACTTAGCAAAATATTGTAAAAATAATAATATTAAAGTTATCCATTTTTCGATAATTCCAGCTTATTTGTTGTTTTTCATAGCCGTTAAACTTAGAATAAAATACTTTAAAAAAAGAATAATATTTTATACAACAGAGTTATCCTATTCTTGTGTTTTGCTTTCTTGGTTCTTATTATCAAGATCCAAAATAATTAATCCAGTCGGCGATCCAGAAGACATAAGAAATTTGGTGAAAAAATTTTTACATCTATATGGTAAGTCTCATTTAATCATTGAAAGTAGTAAGCATTATAACGAAATAAATTTGTCTAATGCTATAGTTTTGCCGCATATTTCAAATATTGAGAGGATGGAGATTCTTGAAAAAAGTCATTCCCAAAAATTCAGACTGGCTTTTCTAGGCTGGCTACAAGATAACAAAAGACCAATTGAAACTTTATTAATATTTGAAAATTTATCCAAAATTAAATCCAATGTCATTCTTACTTACTATGGTACAGGACCTGAAGAGGCAACTTTAAGAGCTCTAGTCGAGGATAAATGCCTGAGTGATAAGATTTTTTTTAAGAGGGGTTGGAATAACTTAGATGAGCTAAAGGAAATTCATAAGGAGATAGACTTATGTCTTTTTTTTTCCAAAAAGGAAGGACTGCCACTAACTTTAATTGAGTGCTGTGCTTTTGGAACTGCATTTATTGCTACTGACGTGGGAGTTATTGAAACGCTATTAGAATTTTCTCCGAAATCCAAGTTAGTTAAATTCAATGCCGAAGAGATAAGTAAAGCAATAAGCATTGTTATAGAAGACTATCATTTAAAACCACACTTCCCCCAAAAAATAGACGAAGCAAAATTTAATAATCTATACTCTAGGAAATCTTTAACTACATCTTATATCAACATGATTAATGGAATACATTAAAAATTACATAATAAGATTGCTACTTTTTTTAAAGGTTAAATTAGGAACAATCAAACTTTATTGGTATAGAATATATTATTATTACTTTTTTAAGCGATTAGACGTAAGTATTAAAGGGAAAATTTTCATACGTGGTGGTAGGGGAGTTAATAAATTTGGATCCAATCTGGCTTTTTTTCAAAATTGTGTGATTGAATCTTTTGGTATCAAGTCAAATCTAATTATTGGTGATAATTGTTGTTTTGCTTATGGTGTTGTGATTGCTCTGACAAAAAGGATAGAAATCGGAAATAATGTTTGGGTCGGGGAGTACACTTCAATAAGGGATACAACTCATCGGTTTCATCTGGAGTTTGGCTTAGGAGTATTAGAGGATAAATTTTCACCAATTACGATTGGAAATAATGTTTGGATTGGAAGAGGGTGTATCATTTTGCCTGGAACTGTAATTTCAGATAATGTCATAGTTGCCGCCAATTCTGTTGTAAGAGGAAGATTAGAGTCAAATCATGTTTACGGCGGTTCCCCTGCCAAGCTTATAAAAAAGGTAGATACCAAATATTCTTAGAAATGAAAAAAAAATTTGCAATTATTGGTGCTGCCGGCTTTATTGCACCACGGCACATGAAGGCCATTAAGGATACCGGCAATGTTATTGTTTGTGCTTTAGATAAGTTTGATAGTGTTGGTATTTTAGATAGTCATTTTCCGAATGCCGATTTTTTTACTGAGTTCGAACGTTTCGATAGACATATAGAAAAGTTGCGTTTAAAAAATGCACCAATCGATTATGTGTCGGTATGTTCGCCAAACTATTTACACGATGCTCATATACGTTTTGGTTTAAGAAATAATGCTGATGTTATTTGTGAAAAACCGTTGGTATTAAATCCCTGGAATATCGATTCTTTAGCTGATATAGAACAACAAACGGGTAAACGCATTTACAATATTTTGCAACTGCGTTTACATCCCGCAATTATTGCTTTACGAGAAAAAGTAAAAGCAGGCGATCCAACCAAAGTGTACGATGTAGATTTAACTTATATTACCTCAAGAGGTAATTGGTATTATACCAGTTGGAAAGGCGATAAATCAAAATCGGGTGGAATTGCAACCAATATTGGCGTACATTTTTACGATATGTTGTCATGGATTTTTGGCGATCTTAAAGAAAATATCGTGCATGTACATGAACATGATAGAGCTGCGGGTTATTTGGAATTTACACAAGCAAGGGTGCGTTGGTTTTTAAGTATCGATTATAATACTATACCTGAAGGTGTAAGAGCTGCAGGAAAAAGAACCTATCGTTCATTAGATATTAATGGCGATTCGTTTGAATTTAGTGATGGGTTTACCGAACTGCATACACATAGTTATCAAGAAATTTTAGCAGGCAGAGGTTTTGCTTTACAAGAAGCCAAAACATCTATCAATATTGTACAAGATATTAGAACTCAAATACCACAAGGTTTAAAAGGCAATTACCACCCATTTGCCAAATTACCTTTGAGTAAACATCCATTTAATATTTAATTCTTTTGAGTAAACATATTTTATTTATAAGTAGCGTTAATTTGACAACTAATCCAAGGATTCTTAAAGAAATCAAATTAGCAATACAAATTGGATATGAAGTAAGTTTCATTGGTTTTAGATTAGGGAATTGGTCAGATAAAATTGAAGCACAACATCAAAAAAAATTTAGTGGCTTAGCAAATTTAATTTATCTAGACGCCACAAGAGAAAACTATTTCCAATGGTTAATTAGCACAGTATTGGAAAAGCTATCGAGATTGGTTTATCCAATTTATAAAAAAAATTTTTTTATAAATTCTCTAGGTCATAACAAACGTAGTTATATTCTCAATCAGTATTTAACAAATGGTAATTTCAAGCAACCTGATTTAGTTATTGCTCATACATTAGTAACTTTATATCCCGCTTTTAGGTTTGCTCAAGATAGTAAAATTCCTTTTGCATTTGATGTAGAAGATTTCCATCCTGGTGAAAAAATTCATAGCGATGTCGAAAATGAAAAACAAAGAAGAATCTTTTTATTAAAGAAAATTTTGCCTTATGCGAAGTATGTTTCTTGTGCATCACCACTTATTGCATTCGAAATGCAAGAATTACTAAAGTCAACAAATGAAACGGAAGATCTCGTTTTTACAATCAACAACACTTTCTCTAAATATGAGTTTATTCAACCTGAACAATTAACATTCGAAAATCAATCAAGGCTAAAGTTTATTTGGTTTTCACAAAATATTTCTTTTGGAAGAGGACTAGAAATTGTTATACCAATTCTTGAAAAATATGCTCAACATATTACTCTAGAATTAGTTGGTAGAATAGATTCGATATTTTACGAACAGTTCATAAAAACCAATACTAAATGGATTAAAATAACTGAACCCTTAAGTCAAGTTGCTTTGCATCAGTACTTATCTCAATTCGATATAGGTTTGGCAATTGAAATGAATACCGCTGATTATAATCGAGAACTGGCTTTAACAAATAAAATCATTGCATATTTTCAATCTGGTTTATACATCTTTTCAACTAATACAAAAGCTCAAGAAGCTTTTTTAGGCGATAAAAAAAATCATGGAATTTGTATAGGTCAATCAAGTGATGATTTAAGAAATGGAATTGAATTTGTACTTTCAAGAAAAATTGAAATTTTAAAAAATAAGCAACAAAGATTTCAAGATGCTAAGACATTTAATTGGGAAAACGAGTCTGATAAATTGCAATTGAAGTGGAATAAAATTTTAGTTTGAAACAACTCTTTATCATAGCACCCCACTTTCCACCATCTTCATTGCCACCATCGCAAAGGGTAAGGTTATTGGTGAGAAATGCAAAACAGTTTGGATTTTTTCCACATGCTTATACTGTAAATGCTCATTATCGCGAAGAAACTACCGATGAGTGGATGAATGAATTATTGGGTAATGATTATTTGGTAACTGAAATTAATTGTTTTGATCAACGTAGAACGAGAAAATTCGGCATTGGAGATTTAGGCTTACGCATGTTACCCTTTTTAATTGTTCGATTGATTAAGGATGCAAAAAAGCTAAAACCAGATTTTATTTTATATCCTGTACCGCCTTGGTATATTTTAATTGCAGCACCAGTGGTAAAATGGTTTACCAAAGTTCCGTATGGTATAGATTTTATTGATCCCTGGGTGCATGAAGTTGCATCAAAAAATCATGTTGGCTTTAAATACAAAGCTTCTCAATACATCGCTAGAAACCTAGAAAAATGGGTATGTAAAAATGCATCTGTTATATTTTCTGTTTCAGAAGGGATTAACCAAAACATAAAAAAAAGACATTCCATTTTAAAAAATAAACCAATGGTGGCTGTTGCTTATGGTGCGGAAGAAAACGATTTTATTCATTTAGCGAATCAAATAAAATTAACTAAGAACGAACAATTGACAGTTAGATACATTGGTGCAATTTGGGACGATTGTTATCCAGTTTTAGACGGGTTAATGCCTGCACTTGCTCAGTGGCAAAAACAAGTTAAATTTAATTTAGAAATGTATGGAACTACTTATGCAGGCGAGGGGTTAGCTAAACCTCAAATGTATACCTGGTTTAATGCAAATAAGATGAATAGCTTTGCCAAAGAGTTTCCCTTAAGAGTAGCGTACAAAAAGGCAGTAGAACTGACTTTAACAGCCGACATATTATTCTTAGTTGGTGGCATGCAGCCCTATTACGCTGCCTCAAAACTCATGGGTTTAATAGTTTCAAAAAAACCATTCTTGGCTTTTGTACATCAAGATTCTTTTCCCGCTAAATTTTTGCAAGAAGTGAACTATCCTTATGTAGTTACTTATTCAAATACAGAAGATGAATTGCCAATTAAAAAGCAAGCTGCTTTAATAGATACATTCAATAAATTATATGCCAAAATGCATCAATTTCAACCGGTTGATCTTACACATTCTTTGGTTGAGGCAAATACTGCTGTTGGAATGACAAAAGTTTTTCTGCAAGAAATTTCAAAACATTTATAAATCACATGATTAATCATTTAGATAATATACGAGCAAAAAAAGTACTAGTCACTGGTGGATTGGGTTTTGTAGGGCATAATTTGGTGAAAATATTATTGAATACATATAATTGTGAAGTAATAGTTGTAGACAATTGTGTGAACAGTAGTACAGCCGTATTAGGAGCTGATATTGATCAAGTACAATTCCATCAAATATCCGTATTAGATTCCGAGAAATTATTCCCATTAATTCAACAAGTAAATTTTGTTTTTCATTTAGCCTGCAAACAAATATCGGCATCAGGTAAAGAAGCATTAGACGATATGAAAGTAAATGCAGAAAGCACTTTAAATATTTTGGAATTTATAAAAAATAATTCTTTGCCTTTATTAGAGCGATTTGTGTATACTTCATCATGTTCGGTGTATGGTAGCAGTACTAAATTGCCAGCATCTGAAAGTGATCCAACTTTTGTATTAAGTAATTACGCAGCCACTAAATTATTGGGCGAAAACTATACTTTAATTTATAACAAGAATTACGAAATTCCTACTTCAAGTGTACGATATTCAAACGTATATGGTTATGGACAATCTCCTAGAAATCCATATTGTGGCGTATTAGGTAAATTTGTTCACAATGCATTAATCAGTCAACCACTTTCTGTTTTTGGTGATGGTGAACAAACAAGAGATTATACTTTTATTACCGATGCTATTGATGCTACTATTTTAGCAGCAGTGCATCCAAAGGCGTTGGGCGATGTTTTTAATGTTGGTACAGGTGTGGAAACATCGGTAAACGAGTTAGCTGAAATTATTGCAAATCATGTAGGGAATATCACTATTCAAAATGTACCTGAAAGAGATATTGATAATATTCGTAGACGTTCAATTGATATTGAAAAAATCCATCAACGTTTAGGTTGGTCACCAAAGGTTAACATTAAAAATGGTATTGAAAAAACATTGCATTGGTATAAGACCACTTTGTAATAAGTAGTTTATGGCATTAAGAGATCGATTGAGTTTTGGGTGCGTTGCTTTAACAACTTTTAGATTTCAAAGTGAAGCACTTCAAATTTTGAATCTTGCCTTTGAAAATGGTATAACATCTTTTGATACAGCTCCTCTATATGGCAAAGGGTATTCAGAAAAAATTTTGGGGGCTTTTATAAAAGATAAACGTAATAATGTTGTAGTCACCACTAAAGTAGGTTTGGGCTTAACAGATTATAGAACGATCCCAACTATTATTGCTTTGCCTTTGAATAGTATAAAGACAAAGTTGACTAAGAAAAAGGTTATTGATGAATTTGTTTCATTAGAAAAGCCAACACCGTTAACTCTAAGAAAGATTGATAAACTCTACATTGAACGCTCTATTCAAAAAAGCTTAAAGCGTTTACAAACAAGTTATATTGATAATTTTTTCTTACATGAAGCAATGCCTGGTTTTTTGACCGATGAGGCCTTGTTTTTTCTATTACAACTTAAGGCAAGAGGGCTTGTGAAGAATCTAGGAATTGCCTCTGGAGCAGTTAATTACGATAATTTAGATTCATCTAGTGTCAAAGGGATGGATGTATTACAATATGAATATAATTGGTTTCAAAGAACAGAAGTTCTTCAAAATGAATTCCCAGGTTTTACGCATAACTTTCATAGTGTTTTTAAGCCACTCCATTTTGTAAAGAAAGATAAATCAAGCATTTATCGACTTCCAGGTTATTTGTTATGTGAAGCAGTTCGACAAAATAAAACGAATGGTAAAGTATTATTCTCTACCTCCAAAGAAGAAAGACTGTTGAGTAATCTTAAATATTTTGATGATGCATTTTTGCTCAACGCAAGTCAATTGAACGAGGAAATTCAGTCTTTGTTTGAAAATTAATTAATTGTAAGAAATTAAAACACAAAAAGTGAAAAAGCCTATTGTTATTGTTGGAGCAGGTACAGTTGGGTTAATGCTTGCACATGAGTTGGTTTTACAACAACAGAAGGTAATTGTAATTGAAGCAGGTAAAGAAATGTTTGATTTCTTTGATAAGGCTGAATATAAAAGTATAGGAAAAGAACATTCAGGTGTTCAGTATGGAAGAGCAAAGGGAGTGGGAGGAACATCTAACTTGTGGGGAGGACAGCTTACTGAATTTATACCTGCAGATTTTGAAGCAATTGCATCATATAAACAGCCGTCTTGGCCAATTGATTGGGACGTTATTCAGCATTATTACTCTAAAGTATATACAAAATTAGGCTTTACTCCTGCTGTGCCATTCAAGCCACAAATTTTATATTCTAATGAAAAAAACAGCCTAGAAATATTTTGTTCTAGATGGATACCACAGCCTAATTTCAAAATGCACTTTTGGAATACTCTTAAAAAATCTGAATTGGTAACTTTCTATACAAATTCAATAGTTAAAAATTTAGAATTCAAGGATAATAAATGTATTGCTATAAAGTATTTACATAAAAATGTAATTCATGAGTTAACAGATTTTGAAGATGTAATTCTAGCTAATGGATCAATTGAAATAATTCGACTCTTACTTTACAACGTAAAAACAAACAAAGCAGTTCCATTTGCAAGTAATAAAAATATTGGTCTTTATTTTCAAGATCACTTAAACTTCAAAATTGGTGAAGTTCAAGGTGCTTCAAAAAATTTCTTAAATCGGTTTTCTAATTTTTTTGAAAAACAAGAAAAGTTGCAACCTAAACTGAGAATAAATATTAATAAAAAAAATTATGCAGATTACCTAGGAGTTTGCGGATTTTTTTCTTATGAATCAAATGTATCTGAGCATATTTATGTGGCAAAACAATTTGCAAAATCGATTCTAGGTAAAACTCATCAAAAAGTAAAGTTTGTAGATTTATGTAAGATGTTTTTTAAGTTGTTACCTGCACTTCCACAACTTTTCATGCTCGTTTTTAATTATGTTAAAAATAATAGAATTTATATACCTTTTAATTCAAAAATAAAATTAATAATAAATACACAACAAATCTCAATAAAAGAGTCTAATGTCTCTATTGAAGCGGATAATTTTGATAACAATGGATTGCCCAAAGTAATCGTCAACTGGAATATAGATGGAAGAGAGATTGAAGGAATCAAAGTTTTTTGTGAACTTCTGAGAGCTTACCTAGAAGAGAATAAGCTTGGTATATTAAAATATGATGATTGGTTCGTCAAACAAAAAGTTGAAAATGATAAAAGCTGGATAAATAATGTCACTGATGTTTATCATCAGGCCGGTGGAGCAATAATGAGTAAAACTTCTGAAGAAGGAGTTGTAGATTTAAATCTTAAAGTTCATAATACTGATAATTTGTATGTTTGTGGAGCTTGTGTAATGCCAACATCAAGTTATGGTAATATTACATTAACCGCTTTAGCTTTGGCTTTGAGACTAACTGACTATTTGAAAAATAAATAGTCTTGCTATTTAGTGTATTGTAAGCCCAATGAACAAGTAGTTTAGTTTAATAACATGATGTTCAAATTAGCAATAATCACCACGCATCCGATACAATACTATGCACCTGTATTTAAATATTTAACCAATGTTGACATAGCTTTTAAAATTTAAATATTTTTCATATTCATATGTGCTTAATAAAATAGAAATCTAATAATAAAATATCACTCATGGGAGAATTCTTTTTTCGTTTGTATCTGTTGTACACAACTAAAATACCTTTAGCAAGAGGTAAATATACCTTTGCAAGAATCTTAAAGTTCTTTTTTGGTAGCATTTTTGTAACTACAAAATATAATTTCAAAATCAAAGTGTTTCCTACTAGCACACAGGATATGTCTTTTTTCTCTGAAAAGTCTAATGATGTTATTGTAAATGAAGTATTGAAGTTAAAAAAAGGAGATGTATTTATTGATATTGGTGCTAATATTGGCTTTGTTTCAATATTAGCATCAAAGCAAGTTGGTGAAAATGGAAAAGTTTTCTCTTTTGAGCCGTCTTTTCGTGAATATGGCAGGCTTATAGACGCCTTGATGATAAATTCTATTGGTAATGTGCGAGCTTATAATTGTGCAATAGGCGATTTTCAAGGAGAAATTAATTTGTCGGTTTCTAAAATACATACTGGTATCAACAGAATTGGCAAACACAAATTAGATAACACTAAAGATTCGGTTCCACAGGTAGTGATTCCAATTTTTCAATTGGATATGCTGTTGGATTATTTAAATAATTCCAAAATTGATTTGATGAAAATTGATATTGAAGGTGCAGAGTTTCATGCATTAAAAGGGGCAACTCAGTTACTGAAAAATGGTGTCATAAAAAAAATTGTAATCGAGATAACACCAAAATTTTTAAGAGAGTTTGGAGTAATAAAAGAAGATATATACAATTTTCTGAAGTTATATAAATATTACCCATTAGTAAATTCTGATGAATGGCAGTATGATGAAATATTCGAATTAAGATATTAGTAAAATCAAATTAAATAATAAAATTTATTGGAAAAACTAGCCATCATCACCACACACCCTATACAGTACTATGCACCTGTATTTAAGCATTTAACCAATAATGGTATTGCTTGTAAAGTGTTTTATACTTGGGGTAAAGGTGGTTTACAAGGTAAATACGATCCCAATTTTGGTAAAACCATTGAATGGGATATTCCTTTATTAGATGGATACGAGTATGAGTTTTGTGAAAACACTGCAACAAAGCCGGGTTCTCATCATTTTAAAGGCATCATCAATCCCAAACTTATCGCATCTATACAAGCTTATAAAGCCACCCATTTGTTGGTATTTGGTTGGAATTTTCAATCGCATTTAAAAGTATTACGCCATTTTAAAGGTAAAATTCCAATTTTATTTAGAGGCGATTCTACCTTATTAGATACAACTTCTTTTCCTAAAAAAATATTGCGTAAATTATTACTCACGTGGATATATAAACATGTAGATATAGCTTTATATGTAGGAGAAGCCAATAAGCAGTATTATCAATATTGTGGTTTAACAGAACAGCAATTGGTATTTGCTCCACATGCTATAGATAATCAACGTTTTGCTACAACGAATGCTCAACAAGCAGCATTTATACAAGCAACACATGCACAATTTAATATTGCTTCAACAGATCGGGTAATTGTTTTTTGTGGTAAGTTTCAGCCTAAAAAAAATCCATTGTTGTTGGTACAAGCGTTTCAGCAAGTGGCAAAGCAAAACCATCATTTAATTTTAGTGGGTAATGGTGTGTTAGAAGAACAGTTAAAATTAGCAGCAAAGGAAAATAGCAACATTCATTTTTTACCTTTTCAAAATCAATCGTTCATGCCTGCTGTATATCGTTTAGGACAAATATTTTGTTTGCCTTCTCAAGGTCCTGGGGAAACTTGGGGCTTAGCAGTAAATGAAGCAATGGCTTGTGCAAGAGTAGTATTGGTAAGTAACAAATGTGGTTGTGCTGATAATTTAGTTCATAATGGGGAAAATGGCTTTGTATTTGAGAGCGGTAATTCTCAGAATTTACGCCAACGATTGAATCAACTACTCAATTGCGATGATTCTACTTTAATTAAAATGGGCAATGATTCATATCGAATGATTCAAGATTGGAGTTTCGATGCAATTGTAGAAAGCGTAAAGGAAAGGATGGGAAGATGGAAGGTTTAGTGTTTATGTATCTTTAGGATATCTTAAGTTGTAATTGAGTAGTGAATTATAAAGACTGACTAAGCCTTGGGAATTACACTTAGTCTAATTAATTTATTTATATTAGCATATAAACTTATTTTTTAAAGGTAAACACTACAATTTCTAAATAATAAGTTGTTTAAAAATAAGTTGTCACCATCAGTTCAATTTGTAGTTAAATTAAGGTTCGTTGCTATTGAAGATACTCAAAAAGAAATTTTTTCATTGATAATGAACACATTTTGAATGGATACAAAATGATTAGAAGTTATTTTCTAAAAAAGTAGTCAAGGTTTCATTATTGCCCTATCTGATGCTTTAGTGTCAAACTATACACCAACTGTAGCATATTGGGTTCTTATATTTATTTTGATAGTATAATCCCTAAACAATAGATTTAAACTGATTGATATAGTGGGTTCATTGAATATTTTACTTGGAATTTAATTTATTTTAAATTGTTATTATCCAATGCACTTAATTTACTAGTGCATCAACACCTAAGTATGAAAGAAAAAAGAAGAATTTTAGCAATTGTAAGTGCAAGCTATTTCTTTGGTGCAGAGAAGATAAGTCTTGATGTTTTTAAAGGCTTAAAAAATAATGGTTTTAGCATACATTGTATAGTAAGTGGTTGGAATGATGGTGACTTTATTGAAAGATTAAAAAAAAATGGAATTAGCTACACAGAAGTAAAATTGGGCTGGTACTATATAAGTAAGCTCTCTTGGACCTTAGACTCTTTAATCCACTACCCTGGGGCAATTTTAGATTTTATTAAGACTAAACAAAGTTTTATACCACACTTATATTACACAATTTCTTATAGACAATTGGTGTTGCTATTTCCTCTAATACCATCATCATCCGTTATCTACAATGTACAAGATTCAAACGCAGAATCTAGATTGAGTAAGTTCTTTTTGAAGTTAGTTGACATTAAAGTTAAAAAATACATAGCATGTTCTAATTATATAAAAAATGATTTAATTAAATGTGGTATAGACGCTAATAAAATTCATGTAATCCACAATGGTGTTGAAATCTTAGAGAAAAAAAGTGTATTTAGTAATGAAATACTAACTTTAGGAATTGTAGGTCAGGTTATACCTCGAAAAGGTCACAAGGTGTTAATTGAAGCATTGCGTTGCTTACATGAGCGAGGTGTAAATCTAAATCTCAAAATTGTAGGTACGGGCGATGTAAATTTTACTAAAGAAATTGAGTACCTAGTGCATCAGTATGGTCTTGAGAATTCAGTATCTTGGAGTGGTTTTGTAAAAAATTATTCTGAAATATACGCAGGAATAGATATTTTGATTGCACCTACTCAAAACGAGGAACCATTCGGATTAATTGCGGCAGAAGCTAATATGTTTGGTATTCCGGTAATTGTATCAAATAAAGGTGGCTTGACAGAAATAATAGAAGATGGGTATAATGGATATAGATTTAATGCGGATGATGCTGAAGACCTAGCTTGTAAAATTCTTCTACTGCATGAGGACAGGCAAAAAATGAAATTGATGGGATTGAATGGAAGAGAAAAGGTAATATCTAATTTTTCTTTTGAAAGGATGAATAAAAGTGTTTTGGAATTAATCAATGAGCAATTTTAATTTAATAGTTAATAGATTATAACTTGAAGAATCGGATAATTTTCTTATGTAACGCTGAGGAAGAAACAAGAGAAAGAGCTGGTTATGCAAGTGCATTTAGAAGTTTGGGATATGAAATTGTTTTTGTAGGAGATGAACATTCATTTGATCGAAACATAAATGCTTATGAGGATGAAATTTTTTGTATAATCCATCCAGATCCTCTTCTATCTTTTCATACCATAAATCTATGGAACTATGATATTCCAAATATTATATTTCAATTTGACACTTATACTTTAGTAGATCAAAGAATTGAAGCATCAAAGCCTTATGATATTCAGGTGGTTTGTCATGCTGGTTATGCAAATTTGTATAATGAAAGAGGGTGCAAAAACGTAATTACATTGCCGCATTGTATTGATAATACGATGTTTCAAAAAAATGATCTGAAGATTACAAATCAAAGAAAATTAGATATTGGCTGGGTTGGCCGTTACGACGCTCATTTTTACAAATTTCGAAGAGAAGTACTTCGTGTTTTACAATCGAGTAATTGGAATATGAATAACCCTAAAATCAATTATTCATGGCGAGAAATGTTTGAAATTTTTTTAAACAGTAAGGCTGTGGTAAATGCAAGTAGAGATGATTTTGATTGTGATGCCAATTTGCGTTGTTTCGAGGCAATGGGCTGCGGAGCGTTGCTTTTTACAAAATTACCCTCTGAGCTTTCTGAATTTGGATATAAAGATGGTATTCATTTTGTAGGCTATGAAACCATAGATGATCTCATTAATAAATTAGACTATTATTTAAATAATCAAGTTGAACGGGAGTTGATTGCAGATAGAGGAAAAAAAATTACACTGGAGAAGCATACTTACTTGAATAGGTGCCAAGCTATAATAAATTACATTAACAGTCACGGTAATTCTATAATAAGTGCAAACAACTTTAGGAACTTAACGTTTAAAAATAAATGGTACCACATATATTTTTCACATTATAAAGATGCGAACCTAAAATGGATTTTAACTTCATTTTTTAATAACTCTTTTAAAAATCAAATTCTTTTATTACCAAGAACACTTTGTATTACACTTAGGATAATAAAAAGACGTTTGTTTAATTAATCTAAAGATGTTATACTTTATTATAACTGCTCTTTTTTTTATTCTTTTTTCAGCGCAACCCTTATTGGTGCTTTATAGTTTTGCTCTACTATTCACATTACATAGATTATTCTGGCGTGATAAAGAACCCAAAACCATCTTTTTTGGTCTTTTATTGTTTTGGTTGTCTCTTACTGTAAAAGTCTTTTACTCTGACCTTAGTGGGTTAAATTATGAGTCATTGTCTGAGAGCCCCAACATAGTGCAAACTGCGTATGTCTCATTATTAGGACTTACACTTTTTGCTAGTGGTATATTCTTAGGTATAAGATTTAAAAATAAATCATCTGGATCGGTCAAGTATTTAATTAGTCAACCGCAAATATTTGATATTAGAAAAGTTGTGTTAGTATATCTGGCAACTATTTTATTCAAGATTTTTTTGGGCTCTATACTTTTTGCTATACCAAGCTTAAGCCAAATGATAAATGCGGTATTATTGCTAAGAGAGGGTTTTGTTTTCTTACTAATTTATGTTTATTATCACCAGAGGAAGTCGCTTTTATTTCCACTTCTTTTTATTTCTATTGAAATAATGCTTGGCTTTGTCAGTTATTTCTCAAGTTTTAAGGATACCATTATATTAGTCCTCATATCAATTACTTACTTTAATATTTCACTAGATGGTAAAAAAATATTTATTCTTTCAATTTTATCTGGATTATGTTTATATCTTCTTTTAATATGGCAAGCGGTAAAGAGTGACTACCGAAATTTTTTAAGTGGTGGAGAAAGAGCCCAGGTGGTTACTGTAGACAGAGCCACTGCCTTCTCTCAGTTTATCGAATTAGCAAGCAAAGCCAATATTAATAATGCGGACTTATGGTACGCGTCAATAGACAGGCTTTCGTATATAGAATTCTTTTCTCAAGCGACTGATAATGTTCCAAAGGTTATACCTCATGAAAATGGGAAATTGTGGTTAAACAATGTTGAGCACGTATTAGTTCCTAGATTTCTGAATCCTAATAAGCCTCCAATTGATGATAGTAAAATGGTTAACAAGTATGCAACACGCAAGGTTGCAGCAGCCGAAGACGGAGCAAGTTTTAGTTTAGGTTTTTTGGCTGAAAGCTATATAGACTTTGGTTACTTTTTTATGTACCTACCAATTTTTTTTGTGGGATTATTGTTTGGCTTAATATACTCTTTCATTTATAATCGTTCATACAATTATGTTTGGGGCCACGCTTTTACAACACCTTTATGGGTCTATTTCAACTGCAGTGGCACGCCTGGCACTAAAATATTAGGATGGTTGGTTTGGTATAGTGTTATTTTTATATTGATTAATAGGTACTTAGTACCTAAAATAGATCTGTATCTACGAAAACAGTGATGAGTTGAACCTATTATTTGTGGGACATAAATGAAAGCTCTTTTTATTTATAATTATTTTTATCCTGCTTTTAAAGCAGGGGGGCCAGTACAGTCTTTACACAATCTTGTTAAGTTACTTGCAAGTAAGTTAGAAGTAAATATATATACAAGTTGTTTTGACTTGAACGATAAGTTGCCGCTTGGAAATGTGGTTTCAGATCAATGGGTGCCGTTAGTTTTTAGTAAAAATGAAGATAAAATACAAGTATTCTATAGCAAGAAAACTAGCTTCAAAAGTGTAATTAGCGACAGGTGCTTTGAATGCGTATATCTAAATGGTATCTTCGGGTATGAATTTTTCTTAGAGCCATTCGTATGGGCAAAGCGAAATAATAAAAGAATAGTTATTGCTCCTAGGGGAATGTTACAAAGGGGCGCCCTTGCAAGTAAGTTTTTAAAGAAGCTTATATACCTAAAGCTATTGAAATACAGTGGTTTGTTAAATGGCGTAATTTGGCATGCAACTGACAATACAGAAGCAGCTGATATAGAAGCTTATGTTGGGAAAGGAGCTACTATTGAGATTGTTCCTAATATTCCGAAACCCCCAGTCTATACAGTACAGAATAATACTAAAGATTTTTTTAAATTAAGATTGGTGTATATATCTTTAGTGTCTGAAAAAAAAAATCTCTTGACCTCTATTGAAGCTGTGATCAGGACGAAAAGTAATGTTTCACTTGATATATATGGCCCAATTAAAGACGCCGACTATTGGAATAAATGTCTCCGTCTTATAAAAGAAAATCCAAGAAGAATAGCATATAAAGGTGATGTACTTCCAGAAAAAGTACAAAATGTTTTTAGCTTGTATGATGCCTCACTTTTTCTAACAAAGGGCGAAAATTTTGGTCATGCACTGTATGAATGTTTAAGTGTTGGTCGCCCCCTAATTACAAGTTATTATACACCATGGAATGACTTAAAAAATCATAAAGCGGGCTGGAATATTAATATCCATGATAGTATAGATGCCATATCACAAATTCTAGATAGTATAGCTGCTTTAGATGCAGAAGAATTTAGTGATTACTGCAATGGTGCTCATATGCTAGCAGTAAAACATTATGAAGAATTAGATCCTATGGAAAAGTATCTAAAGTTATTTGGTAACCATAGTTAATGACGATTTTTTTTAATTACAAGGAAACATCTTTAACTTAATGCAAGC
This sequence comes from Chitinophagaceae bacterium, assembly GCA_046296295.1. GTDB lineage: Bacteria > Bacteroidota > Bacteroidia > Chitinophagales > Chitinophagaceae > UBA10646. The sequence goes on from JBKBLG010000005.1 coordinate 109,066, forward strand.
GTTGGCTACATTCAATAATAACTGGTACAAACCAGGAAGCCGCATCAAAATTTTAATTTGGATGTTAGTTCAAGCCATTTTCTTCAATCATTCCCTTGCTGTGGGCTATGATTTAAAAATAAGGCTATTAAAATTATTTGGAGCTACTATTGGTAAGGGTGTTATTATCAAACCTAATGTGCAAATTAAGTATCCTTGGTTGTTAACAGTTGGCGATTATTCATGGATTGGCGAGTATGTATGGATAGATAATTTGGCAAAAGTCACCATAGAAGATAATGTTTGTATCTCTCAAGGTGCTTATTTATTAACGGGTAACCACAATTATAAAAAAACTACGTTCGACCTAATCGTGAAGCCAATCATCATTAGGCAAGGAGCTTGGATAGGAGCAAAGTCAATAGTATGCCCAGGTGTAACAGTTCATAGTAATGCCATTTTAACAGTAGGTTCGGTTGCGACGAGTAACTTAGAGCAAGATGGCATTTATCAAGGGAATCCTGCCGAATTAATAAGAAAGAGAAAATTGGAGTAAATACGCTTCTTCTTGGTTATCATCACTTCGAAAACATCATCATTGAACGATAAAAACATCAATACTAACTTTTTATAAGTTTAAAATCCGATTTAATTAAACAACTTTGTATTAATGCTATCTTAAGGTTTATTTTCATTTCCTGTTTATCTGCTTATGCGTATTTCAATTATCACCATCACCTATAATAGTGCTAAAACACTCCGCGATACTTTAGAGAGTGTTGCCTATCAAGATTATGGTGATATTGAACATATCATAGTCGATGGTGGCTCCTCCGACGACACGCTTGCTATCGTTCAACAGTACCCACATATTGAAAAGTGCTTAGTAGGCAGAGATAAAGGTATCTACGATGCATTGAACAAGGGTATTAACGTTGCTACTGGCGATTATATTGGCATCTTGCACAGCGACGATTTTTATGCCGACGATGCCGTTATCAGTCGTGTAGTGCGTCATTTACAACGTACACAAACCGATGCCCTCTATGCCGATTTAGATTATGTATACCATTACGATGTGAATGTAATTGTACGTGCATGGCGTAGTGGCAATTTCGATAGGCATAAATTTTACTTCGGCTGGATGCCGCCACACCCAACCTTCTTTCTAAAGAAAGCAGTATACGAACAACTAGGTGGCTACACGTTAGAATTAAAGTCGGCAGCCGACTATGAGCTTATGCTAAGAGTGCTTTTCAAATACGATATCTCCGTGTCGTATCTGCCCTCTGTTATCGTTAAAATGCGAACAGGCGGCATGAGCAATCGTAGCTTTCAAAACCGTATCAAAGCCAATTTAGAAGATCGTAAAGCTTGGACAATGAACGGTTTAGAACCTTATTTCTTTACCAGTTGGCTGAAACCATTTTCTAAGCTTCGTCAGTTCGTATTGCGTTATTTTTTCTATCGGTTACTTACTTGGCGCTCACGATACAACCAAAAGCGAGGTAAGTTGCTAATACCTGAGCATCAATTGCAAGCATTTCCTTCGAAAGTTGTTTTTATTGGAGATGAAGCAGCGGCTAACCAATCGCAAAACACCAAAAACAATAACCTTGTTTCAATTTCTGAAGCGTAGTAAGGTAAGTTACGCAGCAATAGCCTCTTTACTTAAAATCGATATGCACAATCATCTATTACCAGGCATTGATGATGGTGCAGAAAATATTGCTACTAGTCAATCATTGGCACAAAGCCTTCAAGCAATAGGATACACACATACCATTTGCACACCCCATATCATGAATGGTATGTATAACAATAATCGCACTACTATTTCAGAAGCCAAAAAGCAATTAGATAATGCCGAAACTTACCCAATTACAATTATAAATACGGCCGCCGAGTATATGCTCGATGAGGCTTTTTTACAGCAGCTCGAAGCATCAGACCCATTATTAACCTTGTATCAAAATAATATTTTAGTAGAGTTTAGCTATGTAGCAGCACCCATCATGTATCAAGATATTTTCTTTCAAATACAATTAAAAGGCTACCGTCCGGTATTGGCGCATCCCGAGCGTTACAGTTACTTTGCGAACAATTTGCAAAACTTCGAGGGACTAAAAGCCATGGGCTGTATGCTACAAGTCAATGCACTTTCCTTAGGCGGTTACTATGGCAAAACAGCACAAAACATTGCCATACACTTGCTTAGCGAACGTTTAGTAAGTTATATTGGTACCGATACACATGCCCAACGCCACGTTCAAGCCTTGCAACAAATGAAAGTAGATAGCAAAATATTTGAGCTCATTCAACAGCAACCCCTGCTGCATCAACAGATGTTAGCCGTATTCCAATAATACATTTACGCAAGTAGTATGTCAAAAGGTCGCTTCGGCGGCCTTTTTTATTGCTAGTATCACTTGCTTTACCGAAATACAAAGTAGTGTACTACATGTTTTGTTGTACTGTCTTATTTTTAAACCCATTTACGTAAGTAATAACCTTACGGTAAATGATTATGCACTTATACGTTTAAAACCCCGCTATATGATGAAGAAATCGTGGCTGTTAGGAGTAGTATCGCTGTTGGCATCGGCCTCACTAATGGCACAAGCAAAGCTGATTGAAAAAGTTACTAAAAAGCCTAACAGTATTACCATACCGTACGAAAAGTATGTATTGCCCAATGGCTTAACCATTATAGTACATGAAGATCACAGCGATCCGGTAGTGCATGTAGATGTTACCTATCATGTGGGCAGTGCCCGTGAAGAAATTGGAAAAAGCGGGTTTGCACATTTTTTTGAACACATGATGTTTCAAGGTAGCGATAACGTAGCCGACGAGCAGCACTTTAAAATTGTAACCGAAGCAGGCGGAACGTTAAACGGCACCACCAACCGCGATAGAACCAACTATTTTGAAACAGTACCCAGCAATCAACTCGAAAAAATGCTCTGGTTAGAGGCCGATAGAATGGGCTTCCTGCTCGATGCTGTAACCCAACAAAAATTTGAAGTACAAAGAGCTACCGTTAAAAATGAACGAGGCCAGAATTACGATAACCGTCCATACGGATTAGTGCAAGAAGTAGGAGCTCGTACGATGTATCCCTACGGCCATCCGTATAGTTGGCTTACAATTGGGTATGTAGAAGATTTAAATCGTGTAAATGTTAACGATCTAAAAAACTTCTTTCTTCGTTGGTATGGCCCTAATAACGCTACGCTAACTGTTGGTGGCGATGTTAAAACTGCAGATGTAGTGAAGTTGGCAGAAAAATACTTTGGTAGTATTCCTAAAGGCCCAGAGGTAACACCCGTGAAAGTACCCGCAGTGAACCTCGATAAAGATCGCTATGTAAGCTATATCGATAATTATGCTCGCTTACCATTACTTGCTATTGGTTTTCCAACGGTTCCTAATTACCATCCCGATCAAGCAGCATTGGCTTGTTTGGCTCAAATTTTAGGCCAAGGGCGTAATTCGGTATTGTACCAACAACTTACCAAAAAGCAGTTAGCACTTCAAGCGAGTGCAAGCAGCAGCTTAAGTGAATTAGCCGGAGAGTTCCAGTTTACTTTCGTGCCTTACATGGGCAAGTCGCTTGCCGATATGGAAAAACTATGGCGTGCAGCCCTCGATTCTTTCGAAGCCCGTGGCGTTACCGATGAAGATATTGCCAAGTTCAAAGGTGGTATTGAAAGCCAATACATTAACGGGTTACAAAGTGTACAGGGTAAGGTAAGCCAGCTGGCAGCCTTTCAAACATTTACAGGCAACCCCAATCAAATAGAAAAACTGTTAGCCAATTATACTAATGTAACCAAGGCCGATGTACTTCGTGTGTACAATACCTATATTAAAGGTAAGCACAGTGTGTTTGTAAGTGTTTTACCGAAAGGTCAGGAAAATTTAGCCGCCGCTGCCGATAACTATACTATTGATAGTACCCAATATAAGGCGCCTGATTATGGCTATAACAAATTGAAATATGTTAAAGCGAAAGATAATTTCGATCGTAGTAAGATACCTGGTAATGGCCCCAATCCTGTAGTAAAAGTACCTGCCTACTGGCGTAAAACACTGGCTAATAATGTGCAGGTCATTGGTGCAGCATCGAACGAGGTGCCTACTGTTACTATTACCGTAACCATTCCTGGCGGCCACTGTATGCAAGCCAATCAAAAAGATAAACTTGGCTTGGCTGGTATGTTCGCCGATATGATGAATGAAGACACTAAAAACTACACAGCCGAACAAATGACTGCCGAACTGCAAAAAATAGGCAGTAGTGTTAGTGTTGGTAGCAGTTTAGATGGCATAACATTCAGAGTACAAACCCTCAAGAAAAATCTTGATAAAACACTTGCCTTGCTTGAAGAGCGTATGCTTCGTCCCAACTTTACCGACGATGCTTTCAAACGCATTCAACGTCAGCAACTCGAGGGTTTGCGCCAACAAAAAACACAGCCCGCAGCTATTGCTAGCAGTATAGCTCCAAAATTGTACTACGGTGCTAATAATATCATAGCACTCAGTGAAGATGGTACCGAAACCACCATCAAAAATATTAGCCTTGCCGATATTCAGACCTACTACGATCAAAACATGAGTATCACCGATGCAAAAGTGGTGATTGTAGGCGATGTGAGTGAAGCCGAAGTGTTACCTAAGTTGGCTTTTTTAAATAAAATACCTGCTAAAAAACTTGCACTTCCAGCCATTAGTAGCAAGCCTGAAAATCCTATGGATAATAGCGTTATCTATATTGTAGATGTTCCTAAAGCAGCTCAAACAGAGTTTCGTGTAGGGTACGCAACCAACTTGCCATACGATGCTACTGGCGAATTTTACAAAGTTGGACTAATGAACTACGCTTTGGGCGGTGCTTTCAACAGTCGTGTTAACCTCAACCTAAGAGAAGATAAGGGCTGGACGTACGGTGCTCGTTGTGGTTTCGATGCCGATCAATATGGCGGACAGTTTCAGTTCAGCAGCGGTATTAAAGCCAATGCTACCGACAGCGCCTTGGTAGAGTTATTAAAAGAGTTTAGCAACTACCCTACAGGTGGCATTCGTGCCGATGAGGTGAGCTTTATGAAAAACGCAATTGGCCAACGCGATGCATTGCGTTACGAAACAGGTATTCAAAAAGCTGGTTTCATTAGCCGTATTTTAGAGTACAACCTGCCAGCCAATTTTGTAGATGAGCAAAACAAAATTTTAGCCAACATCACTGCTGCCGATATCAACGCACTTGCTAAAAAGTATATCGATATTAATAAGATGTACATTTTGTTGGTGGGCGATAAAGCTAAAATTTTACCAGGCTTAGAAAAGCTCGGCAAAAAAATTGTAGAGCTTGATGCCGATGGTAATGTAAAACCATAATTACCTTACGGTAAATGAAGGATGCGGTATGTACTACGTTACAGTGGTACGAATAGCATTTATTCCATTCACAAGTATGGGGCGCCGAAGGCGCCCCATACTTGTGATAACACCTTTTACACTCCTAAAACAAGCTATCAATACATGCTCATTGCGTTTGTATTTGCCGTAAGGCAGCCCTAAAAACACCTTTTATGCGGCTAAAAGCCAACACTAGCTAAAATATTTTTCACTTTTTTCATTGATAATCAATGAGTTATAAACACTCGATCAAAATTTAACCCAATAATTGTTGGTTATTTGGTAGCAGTAGCCCACCTTTGCACTCCCAAAATTTGGGTGCCTTGGGATAGCGAGGCAGATTGATCACTCGGCGAAAGCCAAAAAACAAAACAATGAGCAAATTACATTTCACCACCAAGCATGCGAATGCGGCTACCGTGCAGCGTAATTGGTACGTAGTAGACGGTACTAATCAAACCGTAGGTCGTATAGCTTCTCGTATTGCCGCCATTCTTCGCGGTAAAAACAAAACCTATTACACACCACACGTAGATTGTGGTGATTATGTTATCATTATCAACGCCGATAAGGTGGTTTATACAGGTAACAAAAGCGAGCAAAAGGTGTTCCAAAACTTTAGTGGTTACCCTGGCGGTTTAAAAGAAGAAACTGCAAAAGACCTGCTAAAGCGTCGTCCTGAGGCTGTAATGGAGCGTACCATTAAAGGTATGTTGCCTAAAAATCGCTTAGGTCGTAAAATGTTTAAGAAGTTGTTTGTATATGCAGGTAGCAATCACCCACATACAGCACAACAGCCTAAAGAATTAAAGTTCTAAAGCCCCTCCCGGCCTCCCCGAAGGGGAGGTGATTGGAGAATTACATAAACTCAATCACCAAAAATTACATGGAAAAGCAAAAACAAGGTTTAGGTCGCCGTAAGGAAGCCGTAACACGAGTATACCTCGCTAAAGGTACGGGCACCATTACCGTTAACGACAAAGATTACAAGCAATACTTTCCGTTGGTGTATCTACAAAATCAGGTAGAAGCTCCATTGAAAACTGCTGAAGTTGCCGATAAGTTTGATGTTAAAATCAACGCTACTGGCGGTGGTTTAAAAGGTCAGGCCGAAGCTGCTAAGTTGGGTATTGCACGTGCTTTAATTGAAGTGAATCCAGAGTTTCGTCCTGCTTTAAAGGCTGCCGGTTACCTGAAGCGTGACCCACGTGGCGTAGAGCGTAAGAAATTTGGTAAGAAAAAGGCCCGCCGCAGCTACCAGTTCAGCAAGCGTTAATATCCTTTTTCGATTCCATGGTCCAGTATTGTCGATGGTCCATGGTTACATGAACGATCGACACATCATTATTATCACATTATTACAGCATAAACAATGGAAAATAATACTTCACTTCAACAGCAATTGCTCGAAGCCGGTGTACACTTTGGTCACCTCAAGAAGAAGTGGAATCCTAAAATGTTGCCATACATCTTCGCTGAGAAGAAGGGTATTCACATCATCGACCTTAACAAAACAGTAGACGGCTTGCAAGAAGCTGCTGCTGCTATGAAGCAAATAGCAAAGAGCGGCAAAAAAATTATGTTTGTTGCCACTAAAAAGCAAGCTAAAGAAATTGTTAGCGAGTGTGCTAAGCGTGTTAACATGCCTTTCGCAACTGAGCGTTGGTTAGGTGGTATGCTTACCAACTTCAACACCGTTCGTAAGAGCGTGAAGAAAATGCAAAGCATCGAAAAAATGTTGAACGATGGTAGCGCCGAAAGCCTTACTAAGAAAGAGCGTTTAACATTAAGTCGCGATAAAGAAAAGATGGAAAAAGTATTGGGTGGTATCGCTCAATTAACACGTCTTCCAGCTGCTTTATTTTTGGTAGATATTGGCCATGAGCATATTGCTTTGGCCGAGGCGAAGCGTTTAGGTATCACTACATTTGGTATGGTTGATACGAACTGCGATCCTAACAAAGTTGATTACGCTATTCCTGCGAACGACGATGCAACTAAGAGTATCGCTATCATTACTAACTACATTGTTGCCGCTATTGCTGAAGGCTTAGAAGAACGCCAAGCTAGTAAAGACGATGAGGTTGAAGAAAGCGATAACGAAGCAGAACGCCGTGCTGCACGCTTACAAGCAGAGGCTGAAGCCGAAGCGGGTCGTGGTGGCCGTGGTGGCCGTGGCCGCGGTACAGCTGCTGCAACTGGCGGAGCTCCTAAGCGTCGCGTACCCAATAGCCGTCGCCCAGCAGGTGGTGGTACTGGTGCCCGTTAATTGAAACGTTATCCATCAACAATATTGGGTCAATAATCGCTCCGGTGTATTACAGGATGGATTGTTGACCCAACTTTTGTACAAGCATTGAGCTTGAGTTGCGTCGCACACTTGTACACACGTGCAAGCATCTACCAACTCTGCTGATACAAGTACTGAAAGTTGAAGTGAGTGACACAACAAAGTTGCCATAAGCAGCATAGTTGGTTACCAAATAATAACACCGCAGGTGCAAGCGGTAGCTAACTTTGCACCGTATTGAATCATAAAAAATACCTAATCATATGAGTACAGTTGCAATTACCGCTGCTGACATTAATAAGTTACGCCAAGCTACCGGCGCCGGTATGATGGATTGCCGTAAAGCTTTAACTGAAACTAACGGCGATTTTGAAGCCGCTATTGATTGGTTACGTAAGCAAGGCCAAAAGGTTGCTGCAAAACGTAGCGATCGTGAAGCGAAAGAAGGTGTAGTGATAGCAAAAACTAGTGCCGATAACAAAGTAGGATATGTAGTATGTATTAGCTGCGAAACTGATTTTGTATCTAAAAATGCCGATTTCGTTGCATTTGCTCAATCTATTGCCGATGCCGCTGTTGCTACCGATGCAAAAGATGTTGATGCTTTAAATGCTGCAGAAATTAATGGTGTGAAAGTGGCCGATTTAATTAACGATAAGCTTGCTGCTATCGGCGAAAAAATTGGTATTGCTAAATACGAACGTATTGAAGCTCCATACGTAAGTGCTTACATACATGGTGCCTACCGTTTGGGTGTGTTGGTTGGTTTGACAAGCGAAGCTGCTGACGCAGGTAAAGATGTAGCAATGCAAATTGCTGCAATGAATCCTGTAGCTGTTGATGCTGCCAGTGTACCAGCCGAAGCTGTTGAGCGTGAAAGAGCAGTAATTATTGAAACTATGAAAGCCGATCCTAAAATGGCTGGTAAGTCAGATGAAATGATTGGTAAAATTGCTGAAGGAAAATTAAATGCCTTCTTTAAAGAACAAACATTAATGGCACAACCATTTGTGAAAGATGGTAGTTTAAGTGTGGAAGCTTATTTGCAAAGTGTGAATAAAGAACTTAAGGTTACAGAATTTCGTCGTGTAGCTTTAGGTTAATAGCCTTTTAGCATAAATTCAATAAAACGCCGCCTTTTAGGGCGGCGTTTTATATTGGGCGATGTTAGATAAGTACTAATATTTTTAATTGGTGGGGCAACGTGGATTCTTTATTTTGGCTCTCCCTAAAAGTGTATTTACCTTTCCTTAACCGGCAACCCCATAACTGCGCAGTCTATCTATCATGTTACATAGAAAAATACTTGTATTATTAGCACTTTTGTGCATTAGTATTAGCAGCTTTGCACAAAACTTATCGAACAGAGGCAGAGAGTTTTGGGTAGCTTGGGGTCATAATCAATTAGGATCTGGAGCGACCTTTAAAATTTATTTGAGTACAACCAATCAAGCCAATGTTGATATCAGTTTTGTTGGTGGTGCTAACATTTACAGCAATTATATACCTCCGAACTCAGTAGTTGAAGTGAATGTGCCATACAATGGTGGTGCTAGTATGCTTAGCTTTACTGATGGCATTAACGATAACAAAGCCATCAGAATTACTGCTGATGAACCTATTGTTGCATATACCCATATGATTGGGAGTGCAAGTTCTGGCGCAACTATGTTATTGCCTGTAGAAACTTGGGGTCAACGCTACTTTTCTATGAATAGTGCTCAAGACTGGGGATCCGGCGCTCGTTCTTGGGTGTATGTGATTGCAAATCAAGACAGTACTTATGTAGAATTAACACCTACAGTACAATCCACAAATACATCTGCAAATACGCCACTAACAATCATGTTAATGCGAGGGCAGATTTATAATATGTTGGCGAATAGCCTTACAGATGATATGAGTGGTACCCAAGTACGCTCTGTGAATGGTCCGCAAGGACAAGCGTGTAAGCCTATAGCTGTTTTTTCTGGTACTAGTAGAACACGTTTAGGTAGCAGCGGCGATTTTGCGATGCAACAAATATTTCCAGCACAAGCATGGGGTACAAGATATCTCAGTGCACCAGCATCGTCTTTGAATAGTACAGCAACACGTAATCCTACACCTTACAGAATATTTGTGAGAGATCCATCCACTGTTGTTAGAGTAAATGGTGCGCCTCTGAATATTTCTGGATTAATCAGAAATACGTATTATGAAGTTGCTGGTGTTTCAACAATCACACAACCTATAACCATCGAAGCAGATAAGCCAATTTCGGTGGCTCAGTATTTTCCATCGCAGGGTAGTACTGGTTGGGCTGGCAATGGCGATCCAGAAACCATTATTTTGAGTCCAATAGAACAGGCAATCAAATCTGTTGGTTTCATGGCGACTGAAAACGAATCTATGACGGGCAATTTCGTACAGGTAATTGCACGTGTGCCGAATGTTGCTTTAACTGGCCAAGCGGCTGCCAATAGCATTAATCTAAGATTTAGTCAACGCAGAGGAGCAAACCCAATTGAGTTTCAAAACTGGGATGTTGTATACGATCACAACTTGACGGGCTATAAAGTATTTATAAAACGCTTTTCTCCCAATTTATCTGGTGCTGAAAACAGGCAGGCATTCATTACTTCCGATTCTGCTTTTACAGGTATTACCTATGGTTTGGGTAGTGTAGAAAGCTATGGTTACAATGTGGGTACTTTGGTGAACAACCTCGATGCATTGGGCAATATTCAAAATACGGGTGGTAGTAATCAACAGCTTACCACACGTACTTGTAGAGATGTGCCTTTCCGTTTTACATTGGCATTGCCATATGTACCTACGCAAATTCGCTGGTTGTTCAGTCAGGTGCCACGCTTGAGCGATAACGTAGATTCTATTCAAAACAATCCGGTTCCAATAGATTCGTTTATTCAGAATAACCGTAGATACTATCGCTTTAGCGTAAGAAGAGATTATACCTTCGATACCATTGGAACAATTACCATCCCCTTAAAAATTGTTGCACCCGGTATTGATAACTGTCAAAACACTGCCGACGCTTCATTGCAGGTGGTTATTGAACGCGGACCATTTGCCAATTTTGTAACCAGCTATACCGGTTGTAGGCTCGATACGGCATTCTTTAACAGTAATGTGAATGCGAATGGCTTTAACATTGAGCGTTATAAGTGGTTCTATCCGAATGGTAGTGTTGATAGTTTGGGTAATACCAGCTTTTTCAGGTTTGATGCTCCGGGAACGTACCCGGTTCGCCTGCGTGCTATTGCCGATAACGGTTGTTATGGCGATACTACGATTAATGTGGTAACAGCGCCAAATCCTTATGCTGCATTCGCAGTAGCGCCAGATAGCATTTGTATTGGTAGCAACTTTACATTTACCGATAGTGCTTCTTTTGCGGGTACTGTTCCAGTATCACGCTTTTGGTGGAGCTATGGCGATGGCCGCGTAGATAGCTTTACAACTCGCGGACCACGTCAGGTACGTTACGACACTGCGGGGTTATTTACCGTAAGGTATGTTAATAGTGCCAGTCGTTGTAACAGCGATACGGCCACCCGAACCATTCGTGTTTGGCAAAAGCCAGATGCTTGGTTTGGCTTTACCACCGGTTGCTTACAAGATAGTACTGTTCGCTTTTTTGATAGTACGCGTGTTACAGACGGACAAACCTTCTCCTATGCCTGGAACTTTGGCGATCCTAACCCAAGTCCTACACGCCCCAATACAAGCACTGTACAAAACCCAAGTCATATTTATGTTGGTTTTCAGGTGAACGATGTTCAGCTGATTGTTACTACCAACAATGGTTGTAGAGATACCGTAGTTCGCCAGTATCAGGTACAAGGTTTTTCGTCGCCCATTACTTTCACGGTAGCTAATGAAAACAGGTTGTGTAGTAACCTTGCGGTAAATATTACCAATACCAGTAACATCGCACAAGATAGCATCTATCGTATTGATCAATATTGGGATGTGGCCACACAGCCAACGGTATTTGTAACCGATAATACGCCAACACAGGGCGAAGTGTATACGCATACCTATGCCACATTCACAACGCCTGCAACGCTAAATAAAATTATCAAGTGGGTAGTGTACAGCCGTGGCGGTTGTATCAGCGAAAAGTTCGATACCATTACATTGCATGCACTGCCGGTTTTAAGCATAGGATTTATTCCTGGTCGTTGTGTGAATGGTGGTATTAGCAGCATAGACAGTGCCCGTGTAACCAATGGTGTTACTGGTAATGGTTGGTATATTGGTAACGGTATAGATAGTGCAGGTCGTTTAAATCCTGCAATAGCGGGTATTGGTGTTAATAGTTTTAAATATTACTTCAGTACAAATGGTGGTTGTTTAGATAGTATTAGTGCGAGTGTACGTGTATTTCCTAAACCCAACGCACAGTTTACCAGACCTGCTAACCGTTGCTTGGGCGACAGCACTTTGTTAGTCAATACAAGCACAATCAGCAGTGGTAATATTGTAGGATGGAATTGGAATTTCGGAGACAACTCAACACCGCAATCATTCAATAATGGTAATCCATTTTATCATACTTATCGCAATTTTGGAAGTTTTGTAACGCAGTTAACCGTTGTTAGTGATAGCGGTTGCGTTAGCGATGTATATCGCGATACCGCCAAAATTGATCCGTTACCTGAACCTAACTTTAGTATTCCACCATTTATTTGTATGCCTGCGGGTAAGGCAGCTTTCACCAACTTGAGTACCATTGCTAATGGCACTACCAGCCAATTAACCTATACTTGGAATTTTGGCGATGGTGGAACAAGTAACGAAACAGATCCTACATATGTGTATAGCAACATTGGCCCATACAATGTGCGTTTAACAGCTCGTAGTGTATTAGGCTGTGTGAAAGATACGGTGCGTGTTTTAAATACATTCTACGAACAACCAAGAGCCGGCTTTACAGTCAATGATAGTATTTTCTGTCAGGGTAAAGAAACTATTTTCACCGATACCAGCACAGCTCCCAATAGTACCATTACCGATTGGTTCTGGAGTTTTGGCGATGGTAGTGTAAGTACAGAACGCAGCCCTCGTAAAACCTATACACAGTATGGACCCTATACAGTAACCTTAGTTACTAAAAATACCCAAGGCTGTTTAAGCGATACTGCAACAAAAAATATTCGCGTGAACTTACAGCCACGCGTGAATGCAGGCCCCGATTTAGTAATCGATGAAGGTCGTTCTGGGGTATTACGTGGTGTTATTAATGATCCCGGTGTTCGTATTGTTTGGACTCCAGCTACTTACCTGAGTAGCGATACTGTAGTACGACCAACAGTTACACCACTGTTTAATACAGTATATATTATGTATGGTTATGGCGATGGTAACTGTATGGCAAGCGATACAGTACGTGTAACTGTACTTAAGCAATTACGCATACCTAATGCCTTTAGTCCGAATGGGGATGGTATCAACGATAAATGGGTTATCCCGTACATCGAAGATTATCCGAATTTACGTATGCAAGTATTCAACCGCTATGGTCAGCCGGTATTTACTAGCAATGGCTATGCGAAGCCTTGGGATGGTAACGGCTCTGGCGGTCAGCCATTACCTGCCGGCACCTATTATTACATCATAGAGCCTAACGGCGGTGGCTACGATAAATTGAGTGGTTATGTGTTGATTTTGCGATGATATTTGCCGTAAGGCGAATTATTTTGATAGGTTTGATATGGGGGCGGCCGCAGGCCGCCCCCATATCTGTTTTACAGCTTTTACAATCTCTTTTCAATCGAACTGCTACTTTCGTTGCATGAAACAATTGTTAATCGCATGCTTGGCAAGCCTGTGTTTTGCCTGTAACACTACGCCGCCTCCGCCCGATGTATCGCATATTAACCTTACGGTAAATGTCAAGCGTTTCGATAGTGCTTTTTTCAACACCGATAGCACCCATTTCGTGGCACAAATAGCAAGCTTACAAGCCAGCTACCCACACTTTGTGAACGATTATTACAATAATATTTTAGCGTTGCCACCTGTGGCCGATACAGCGAATAAAATGGCACTAAGGTTTCGGCAGCTATACACTCCTGTATACAAAGCAGCACAAGAAGTATGGCCACAAGTGGTACCTGAAATTGCACGCTTGCAACTAGCCTTTAAGTATGCCAAGTACTATTTCCCAAACTATCAACCCCCGGCTAATATTATCACTTTTGTTGGGCCACTAGAAGGGTTTAGTACTGTTATCACCAGCGATGGCTTGGCAATTGGGTTACAAGCCTATTTGGGATCACAGTTTGCCGGGTATCAAACAGATTTTTTGAATGAAATTTATCCGGCGTATATCCGCCGTCGTTTTGAACCAAGCTATATTGCCATTAATGGTGTTAAGGCTTTGTTAGACGATATTGCACCCTATAACCCTGCCGGAAAATCGTTGGTGGTACAAATGATAGAACAAGGTAAGCGTTTGTACATAGCACAACAATTGTTGCCCTCTATCAGCGATACCTTGTTAACAGGCTATACCAGTGCTCAAATGGAGGGCTGCTATGCCAATGAAGCTATGATTTGGAATACCTTACTACAAACCAACTTGTTGTATGAAAAAGATCCGGAATTGCTACGCGAGTTTGTAACTGATGGACCTAAAACTACCATACTCGGCGAAGCGAGTCCGGGCAATATTGCACAATTCTGTGGTTGGCAAATTGTAAAAAAATGGATGCAGGCTAATGAAAAAACAACCTTGGCACAGTTGTTACAAAAAGATGCATTGGCCTTATTTCAAGAAGCAAAATACAAGCCACGTTAATTCCAGCGGGCAGGCATCACCAAATCAAAAGCAGGAATGGCAACCGTAAAATCGTGGTGATTATGGAGGTTTTTCATGGTATAAGTGCCATGCATTCTGCCAATTTCGGTGGTAAGGTTACAAGCACTCATGTATTGAAACTGTTCGCCCGGCGCTAAAACAGGTTGTACACCCACCACACCCTCGCCTTCTACTTCGCGGTATTCGCCAAGACTATCGAAAATATGCCAGTGCCGACTTAGTAGTTGTACAGAAAATGGGTTTTGATTATCAATGGTTACCTGATAGGCGAAAATAAACTCACCTTGCAGCGGGTTGCTGATATCTTTTTGATAAAATGTTTTAACCGTTATTTGAATACCACTTGTGGTAGCTTGCACCATAACTTACCTTTTCTTAAATTAAAGATAGCAGCTAACCCGATTGTATGGAACACATAAAGCTACATACTTAAAAAATAATACGAGCATAAACCTTAAAACCAAGCGTATGACAAGTTGTACCTTTGCTGTTTAGTTTTAAGAAGGAGCAACGAAGTGACAGACATCATCCAAGTTTTACCAGATAATATCGCCAATCAAATAGCAGCAGGCGAAGTAATAAGCAGGCCTGCTAGTGCTGTTAAAGAACTTTTAGAAAATGCTGTTGATGCCGGTGCTACACATATTCAACTAATTGTAGCCGATGCCGGCAAAAGTTTGATTCAAGTGATTGATAATGGCAAGGGTATGAGTGCTACTGATGCTCGCCTTTGCTTTGAGCGCCATGCTACTAGTAAAATCAACAAAATCGATGATCTCTTTCATATTAAAACTATGGGCTTTAGAGGCGAGGCATTGGCAAGTATTGCCGCAGTAGCCCAAGTAGTGTTAAAAACAAAAAGAGCTGGCGATGAGTTGGGTACCTGCATTGAAATTGAAAATAGTGTTGTGAAACTGCAAGAACCTGTTGCCATGGAGCCGGGCACCAGCATTGCCATGAAAAATTTATTCTTCAGTGTACCTGCACGGCGCAATTTTTTGAAAAGTAATGCCAGCGAAATGCGTCATATCATCGACGAGTTCATTCGGGTGGCTATGGCTTTTCCGGCTATCTTTTTTTCGCTTACCCATAATGGGCAACAAGTTTTTTATTTAGAATCGGGTAGCCTTAAGCAGCGTATCGCCCAGTTATTAGGTAATCAATACAATGCTAAGTTGGTGGCTGTGAATGAGCGTACCGATTACATGAATATCACAGGGTTTGTGGGTAAGCCCGAAACAGCGAAAAAAACACGTGGCGACCAGTATTTTTTTGTCAACAATCGTTTTATAAAGAGTGCTTACCTTAACCATGCAGTTGTAACCGCCTTTGATTCGCTATTGCCAAAAGATAGCTTCCCCACGTATGTTTTGTTTATTGAAGTAGACCCTGCCGTGGTAGATGTGAATGTACACCCAACTAAACAAGAAATTAAGTTTGAAGACGAAAAACTCGTTTATGCTTTTGTACAGGCAGCAGTGAAGCATGCTTTAGCTCAGTTTAGCATAGCACCTTCTTTAGACTTTTCGTTGAATGCCGATATTCAGCAGCTTGATGCCGTGGCGAAGCCATTTACCGCAAGGGACCAACAAATAACAAGTGGCGGCCGCTTGTATCAATCGTTCACACAAGCACATCAGGCACATAAAATAGATGGTACTGCCAAGGCCGAGCTTAAAAATTGGTCTAGCTTTTTCACCCCACCAACTACCGAGGTGCTAACCACTAACAACACAGCATTAGCAAATTTTGAATTTGAAACGCCACAGCAACTACCCTTTGAAGTTGTGCCCAATACCACCTACCTGCAAGTTCGCAACACCTATATTGTAGTGCCGGTGAAAGAAGGGTTGGCAATAGTGCATCAACAGTTGGCACATGAACGGATATTGTACGAAAAATATAGTACAGCCATTCACGAAAAAGCATTGGCTACGCAGCGCAGTTTGTTTCCAGAAACACTACATGTGAATGCACAAGATGCGAACTTGCTAACAGAGCTTTTGCCAGAGTTGCATAAAATTGGTTATATGATTGAGCCTTTTGGGCATCAGGCATTTGTAATTCAGGGGATACCAGCCGATGTGCAAAGTGGTAACGAGCGGCATGCTATTGAGTTACTTTTAGAGCAGTTTAAGCATTTTAGTAGCGATGTTAAGTTTAGCAAGCGTGAAAAACTGATTCGATGTATGGCACGCCAGCAGGCTATTAAAGCCGATCAAACGCTTTCGCATCAAGAGATGGAGCAATTAATTCTGGAGTTGCTTCACTGTAAGGTGCCCAATGTTACTCCTACTGGTGCACCTACATTTACCATTTTTAATGAAGCTTATTTAGACCGTTTGTTTGGACGTTAGTGGTTGTTGGTATTACCTTACGGTAAATGTTAATACAATGTGGTATCATTTACCGTAAGGTAAGCATTTGATATGTACAAGTTAATGGGCTCGCCGCAGGCGAGCCCATTAACTTGTACAGAGTACAGACACTATCATTATACTTTGTTAATGCCTGAAATGGCGTGTGCCTGTAAGCACCATCGCTAATTGATGTGTTACTGTATAATCAATACTATCCTTATCGCGAATGCTGCCGCCTGGTTGTATAAATGCTTGTATGCCTGCTGTATGAGCCATTTGCACACAATCGTTGAATGGGAAAAATGCATCGCTTGCAAGAACAGCACCATTCAAATCAAATTTGAATTGAGCCGCTTTTTCTAAAGCATGGCGCAGTGCATCTATACGGCTTGTTTGTCCGCACCCCTTACCAATCAATTGCATATCTTTTACTAAAGCAATGGCATTACTTTTTAAATGCTTACATACAATATTAGCAAAGGTTAAATCCATTTTTTCTGCATCGGTACAGGTACGGCCGCCCACTTCTTTCCATTCAGCGTAATTACCTTCGTCGCTAGATTGTACTAATACCCCATTCAGCAAGCTTTTGTATTGCTCGTTAGGCAGTTGTACACGATTCACATCCATTTGAAGTAGAATACGGTTTTTCTTGCTTTTTAAAATGCTTAGAGCATCATCATCGTAACGGGGTGCAATTAGTACTTCGAAGAAAATTTCATTAATAGCATTAGCAGTTGCAAGATCTATGGTGGCATTGGCTATTAGTACACCGCCAAAAGCACTTTCGGGGTCGCCGGCGAGGGCTGCATGCCATGCTTCGCTAATGGTGGCACGTGCAGCAATACCGCATACATTCGTGTGCTTAATAATGGCAAATACAGGCAGTGGCATACCCTCGTTAAACTCGCTGATGAGTTGTACTGCGGCATCTACATCTACCAAGTTGTTATAGCTGAGTTCTTTACCATTTAGTTGTGTAAAGAGTTGTTGTAGGTTGCCATAAAAAGTAGCTTGTTGGTGTGGGTTTTCGCCGTAGCGCAAAGGAGTGGGAAAGCCGATACTTTCTACAAATTGTGCAGCCGGATATTCGCTGAAATACTTACTAATAGCAACATCGTAATGTGCTACAACATCGAATGCTTTGGCTGCTAAGGCTCGGCGTTGTTCAAGTGTTGTAAAGCCTTTTTGTGTTTGTAGCAAATATAAAAGCGCAGCATAATGTTGTTTGTGGGCTACAACGGCTACATGTGCATAGTTTTTGGCTGCAGCACGTATCATACTTGGTCCACCAATATCAATTTTTTCAATGATGGCGGCTTCGTCGGTTGTAGTAGCAACCGTTTCTTCGAAGGGATACAAATCAACAATTACTAAATCTACAGTTGGTATCTGGTATTGCTGCATTTCTGCCATATGCTGTTCATCGGTTCGCTTGCCTAGTATGCCTCCGAAAACTGTGGGATGCAATGTTTTAACACGTCCGCCTAAAATGCTCGGATAGCCTGTAAGGCTTTCAACAGCTACACACGGAATACCTAAATCTTCAATGAATTTTTGGGTGCCTCCGCTAGTATAAATGGTTACGTTTAAATCGTGTAAAGCTTTAACAATGGGTTCTAAACCATCTTTATAAAATACTGAAATGAGGGCACTTTTAATTGTATGTTCCATAATAAATATTTGCAACGTGTAATGGTGGTAATGTTAGTAGTTAACAACATAAGCTCCATCAAAGGGGGTAATATGTGGCCGCAAAGGTAGGCTGTCGGCCTCGCTTTTCCATCGTTGCAAGCGTTTGTAGCTATTGTTACCATCAATTACAATAGGGGTTTGTGCGTAGTGCTTTGTTATTTGCCGTAAGGCGATGGGTGGGTTTTTTGTAATTAACACAAACTTAATATTGCGACTATCATACACGGGTATGTACGAGCTGTTCACAACAACAATACCTTGCTTTCCGAGCCAAATTAAATGTGCTTGTTTAGTTACATGCGGTAACGAAACTACTTGCTCTGTTCGGTGCATAATGCGTGAAGGCTGTAGATGAAAGTTGCGTAAAAAATCATCTTTGAGTAAAGCAGTATCGCCAATGAACTGATGCTCAAAACCTTGTACTACATCAATAGCTGTATGTTTGGGTACGTTATATACAATTATTTTTTGTTGTTGGCTGCATTGGTAATAATGTATGCTTCTACTTGTTAACATGAGTAATAAGCTGGTGGTACCGATATAGAGGTATTTTTTTTCCTTACGGTAAATGAATGCCGCGGTTAGTAGCAATGCTAATAATAGTAGTGCTGCTTCGGGTATGGTGATATATAATTGTTGTAATGTGGTAAATGGTAATTGGTTGATATCAGCAACAAACTGATTTAACCACCAAATACATGCTTGTACTGCTATACCAATATAAGTTGCAACAGTGCTACTAATGAATGCCATTAGTAAGAGTAACATAAGTGCATATAAAATGAGTCCGGATACGGGTACGGCAAGTAAGTTACTGATTAAAAATACCAAGGGAAATTGATGAAAATGATACACTATAAATGGAAGTGTTAATACTTGTGCTGCTAGTGTTAGCGCAAGCATTTGCCAGATGTTATGCAACAGAGGTTGTGTTACATAAATAAGTTGACTAATTAACTTTTGAAATAAAGCAATACTAGCTACAGCACTAAAACTGAGCTGAAAGCCTACATCCCAAAGACAAAATGGATTGAATAGCAACATTACACAAGCGGCACCTGCTAATGTGTTTAATAAGTAATGCTTACGTTGCATACTATCGGCAACTATGATGCATGAGAACATAATAGCCGAACGTAGAATAGAAGGGGCAGCACCTGCTACAAGCGTGAATAGCCATAGAACCAATAAGCTAAACATTGCCTTGAACCAGCGATAACGATGTGGCACTTTTCGGAAGAGTAATTGTAAGAGGCCATAAATCATACCGAGGTGTAGGCCACTTATGGCAATGATATGTACTACACCTGTATTGCTGTAAGCTTGTACAAGTTCTCTATCAAGATAATCTCTAACACCAATGAGTAGAGCGGTGGCAATGGCGGCTTCATCTTTTTCAGGTATGTATTGTTGTAGTGTATGGGTTGCCTTTTGTCGAATATTTAAAATGAGTGTTTGTAATGTGTTTGTGTTGCTTGTGGGTAGTAGTTGCCATTTACCGTAAGGGATAAATGCTTGTGCATAAATATGCTGTTGGGCAGTGTAAGTAGCATAGTTGAAGCTGCCGGGGTTACCAGCATTTCTAATTGGTTGTAGGCCTTTGATGATAAGGGTTTGTCCGTATTGTAAGTTGGGTGTACTATCGGCTTGTGTTATATATAATAAAATATAGCCGGTTGTTGCCTGCCATTGTTGTGCTTGCCAAACGGCATTAGCCTTGGCGAGTATCTTGTAACTTCTTGTTTTTTTAACGGGTGGTTCAAGTAGCGTTATGTGAGTGTGAGTGGTATCGCTAATGAAATGTTGAATACAATTTGGCTGCTTGTTCCATTGGTGCAACCAACAAAGCTGTATGCCCAACATTGTAATGAAGCATTGTAGGCTAGCGCCTGTTACCCATGGGTATTTGTAATGCCATTTAAACGTATACTTGGGTAATATTACAACAATAGTTAAGGTAACAGTAGCTACTAACCACCATATTGGGTGTGCTATGTTGTAATACCATTGTAATAGTATGCCAATACAAAGTGGTATTAGTAACCTTAAAAAGGGAATACGTTTTAAAAGTGGTATGGTTTGGTAGCTTGCTGGCATAGTAATAGTTTAACACTATCTCAATGCCAACACTAGTTCAAAATATAAAAAATATATAGTTAAACAAAAAATTATACCATTTTATCGGCACAGCAGCTACTTGCAAAAGCCTCAGGCTTCGCCTTAAATGCAAAGCCCATACCTAAAATATAACCCATAGCTTCTTTCAAAGCATCGTTACTTTTAAATTGCGGATTGGTATTGATATCGGCATGCACTTCCATATCTACCTGATAGGTAATGAATAAGTCGCAAAGCTCGTAAGCAATTTCAATACTTTTAGCAACTTCTGTAAGCATACGTTCTTTCAGGTGAAATGGCTGCGTACTTTTTTCGTTGTGTATGTACATGAAACCACCGTTGTGTTCTCTTAAAAAAACGATGACGGTAGCAAATTCTGTTTCCGCTCCCTTTACTTGGCTATCGGTTCCGATACATACTTTCAGTTTTGTTCCTTTGGCTGTTTCTTTTTGAATGGCTTCTTCTACTGCGTCTTTGATAGGGAGTTGGATGGGTTCGCCGTTAAACTTTCTCCAACGCATAGTGTAATATGTTTTATGGAAATTACCAATCAATACCACAACCGTATGCTTTTGTGTATGATGTTATTATTAACAGTATGTGCATAAGCTTGCCGTATAACACAAAAACTTGTTACGCACAATAGCGTTTTTATCTTTGAAACAATGCGAGTTATCCTTTTCTTTTTTTCTTTTTGTTGGTTTGTGGTGGCAAGTGCACAACCATCGGTACAGCTACGTGTAGCCCCGTTGGTAACTACTACGCAAGGCACCGTAAAAGCTACGTACACCATTGCTTATCAGCGTAACTTACCAAATATCAATTTTCCTGAATTTAAAGGCTGGCGGGTAATTGAGGGCCCCATACAAGCTAGTACTAAGCGAATTAATGATGGCGGCACTACTTACGTAAATACATATACTTACACCTTACAACCGCAGCAAGTCGGAAGCATTACCGTACCCGGTTTGGGGGTTGAAATTCAAGGAAAATACTTAGAAGCTTTGGCTGCAGTAGTAGTGGTAAAAGATACTGCTACCACCAATAACCTACTTCCAAGTTTATTAGGTGTTGATGCAGCAGCTTGGAAAAAATTACCACAACAAAAGAAAGGACAATCGCTAGATGCCTATATCAACGAAAACTGTTTTGCCACCGTTGAAGTGAGCAGTAACAAGGTGTTTCAATACCAACCTATATTAGTTACCTACAAATTGTACAGAGCTATAAAAGCACAGTCGAAGGTAGTTGCGTTTCCTCAATTTGATGGGTTCACTGTAATTGAAAATACTACCGATGAACCTGCTACTACCGAAACCAAAAACAATCGATTATATCGTGTAGATATTATTAGAAAAGTACAGCTGATTCCGTTAGAAGCTAAAACCTATACACTCGATAATGCAACTGTAGAAAACAATATTGAGTTGAATAATAATGGCAGCTTGCAGCAAGTGCAATTGCTAACGCATACCAATAAGCCAACAATAGAAGTACAACATTTACCGCAAGGTATGCCAACTAATACACCACCTATTGTTGGTACATTTAAGGTAACAAGTAATTTGCCAGATACAGTTGAAAAAGGAAAAGCATTTGAATGGATCCTTACGGTAAAAGGAAATGGATATTTACCAACTTATGATATTGCACCTGTTACATGGCCTAAAGGTGTTAAGTACTATGAAACAACGTACGACGATACTATTCAACAGTTACAGTTTCCACAATACATTGAACGAACTTATCGCATTACTTTAGCTGCAAGCGATACAGGAACCCTTTCATTACCAACACTACAATGGGTGTATTTTAATACTACTACCAAACGTGTCGATACACTTCAGATGAACGATGCATTCACTAAAGTAATACCGGCTACTGCCGTTATGAATACTGTTGCTGCTGCCATGTATAAGCCTGTTGGCAACACTGATTTACTATTTGTACTAGCTGGTATTATTGTAATTGTTGTGTTAATATTATGGGTGTACTTTAAAAAAAATAATACCCACACCGATAAGCAATTAGCCGATGCTAGTGCACAATTGCAGCAAGTTACTTCGTGGAATGCAGCAGCAGCTTTGTATCAACTGTACGATGTAGGGGCTGGAGAGCCTTTTTTGCTAGCTGCCATTGCTTGGTTAAAACAATATCAGCAACATTATCCATTGCAGCATACGCAAGAGGTGAGCAATTGGTTGGTGCAATTGCAAACTGCTTTGTATGCACCACAACTTACCAATGCTATCGATGAAGATAGTGTTCGTAAGGTATTGCAAGGTTTCTTAAAAATGCACTAAGGCGTGAACTTATACCCCATGCCTCTTACACTATGAAAGTATTGCGGGTGCCGGCTATCGGGTTCAAAGTATTTTCTAAAGTTCAAAATAAAATTATCGATAGTACGGGTATTCGGATACACACTGTAACCCCATACTATCTGCAATATTTTTTCGCGTGTTACTACTTCGTTTTTATTGGCAATAAGCAGTTTTAGTAACATGGCTTCTTTGCTACTAAGGCTCACCAACTCGCCTTGCCATGTGGTTGCTGTTTGTGCTTTAAAATCTACCTTACCAGTTCCAATGGTAATACTATCTTCTTCGAGTGTATTTTCTTTAGTTTGTATTTTCTTGTTTTTGTCTACTAGTTTTTCAACACGTAGCAAGAGTTCTTCTAAATGAAAAGGTTTGGTTAAATAATCGTCGGCACCTTTTTTTAAACCTGCCACTCTATCGCTACCGCTGGCTTTAGCACTTAAAATTAAAATAGGCGTTTCGCTATTATGTATGCGAATGGTTTCGGTTGCTTGCAGGCCGTCTATTTCAGGTATCATCACATCCATAATGATGAGGTCAAAATACGCTTGCTCAAATGCTTGAATTGCTTGTGTTCCGTTGTAAGCCGAAGTAATTTCGTAACCCTCTAACTCTAGGTTCAGTTTGAGGGTATGATGTAAATTTTCTTCATCTTCCACCAAAAGAATAGTTCCTTTTTTATTCATGTGTTATAGCACTTAATGTAATTGTGAAAGTTGCGCCACCGCCCGATGTGTCATTTACCGTAAGGTTACCTTTATGGTCGGTAATTACTTTTTTGCAAATAAACAAACCCAAGCCGGTGCCTTTGTTATTACGGGTATTCTCGTTACCGGTTCGATAAAATTTTTCAAAGATTTTTCTTTTTTCATCGTCGGGTATACCAGTGCCACGGTCGGCTACTTGCAATACAGCATTGTGATTTATTTGTGCTAGTGAAATGGTAATGTTAGACTGGGTATATTTTACAGCATTTTCAATTAAATTACTTATTACAAGTTGCAACAGTACAGCTTCGCCAAGAACGTGAATATTAGGTTGAATTACTTGCGTAAATGTGCGTTGCGGATAACGTTGTTCAAATGCAGCAATTACTTGTGTAACCAACTCGCTAAAATGTAAAGGTTGTTTGTGTAAGTTGTAAGCACCAGCTTCGAGTTGAGAAGAAATTAGAATATTGCTTACTAATTGATTTAAGCGGTCGCTTTCTACCAAGGTATTATTCACAAGTAGCTGTACTTGCTGCTCGTTAAGTTTTCGTTTTTGAAGTGTTTCGAGGTTTAGGCGTGTAATGGCAATAGGTGTTTTGAGTTCGTGTGTAACTGCCATCATAAAATTTTGTTGTTGGCGGTTAAGTTTTATTTGCTTTTGAGTAGCTCGATACACGAAAATTGCACCGAGCAAAATGATGCATAAAAAGGTTACACCTTCGCCAATGTATTGAGATATTTTTCGCTGGCGGTAGCCTTCAATATCGTTATACATTTTTTCATAATCGGGCATGTCTTTATTAAGTTCCAATAGCCGTAATTGAAACATTAACTCATTTTGCTGCCATAAACTAATAAACCACCAGATAAGCGCAGCAATAATGTAAGCCAGCAACACCCAAAAAACAAGTGTTATAACCTTCAGGCGATATTTTTTATAAAATGTCAACGGCATGGTAAGCTGTGCAAAGGTAAGCCAAGAAAGGCCGTTATCTTTGCGATATGTTATATCAGGTTGCAAGGTCTGTCTTATTTCAGTTTCCGCCAGAGCAGGTACATCATTTTTCGATGCATGCTTTACGTAAGGCGCTTGAATGGCCTATTGTTGGCCAACTCATTCGAAAGATGTATCATGTGCAATACCCCCAGCCGGTAGAAGCTTTCGGACTAACCTTTGCCAATCCGGTGGGTTTAGGTGCCGGCTTCGATAAAAATGCTCATTACTTACGTGCATTATCGGCACTTGGTTTTGGTCATGTAGAAGTGGGTACAGTAACACCCAAGCCACAACCCGGCAATGAACAGCCTCGCTTGTTTCGATTACCGCAAGATAAAGCACTCATTAATCGTATGGGCTTTAACAATAACGGTGTTAGAGCAGTGGCGGGTCGCCTCATTAAATGGCGGGAATCAGAAGCTAAGGCACCTACTAGTAACATGATTATTGGAGGTAATTTGGGCAAAAACAAAGAAACTGATAACGATGAGGCTTGGAAAGATTACGAGATATGTTTTCAAGCATTGTTTGAATATGTAGATTACTTTACAGTAAATGTGAGTAGCCCCAATACCCCCGGCCTAAGAGCCCTGCAAGAAAAAGACGCATTGCTCAAAATTCTTGGCCATTTACAACATATCAATCAAGGTAAAGCACAACCTAAGCCCATCTTGCTTAAAATAGCACCCGATTTAACGCACGAACAGCTCGATGACATTGTAGTACTAGCCAACCAGGTACAACTATCAGGTATTGTAGCCACCAATACCACTATTAGCCGCCATAACTTAACAACACCATCGCAACAAATACATGCTATTGGTATGGGAGGGTTAAGTGGCCTGCCCGTGCAAGCCATGAGTACCGCTGTAGTAAAATACTTAAACGAACAGCTACAAGGAAAAATTCCCATCATTGCAAGTGGCGGCATTTTTACTGGCGCCGATGCCGAAGCAAAGCTACAAGCGGGTGCAACATTAGTGCAGGTATGGACTGGCTTCGTATATCAGGGGCCTGCAATAGTGCAACAAATTTGTAACCACTTAGCCAAGCATATATAGTAAAGGCTTCACCTATATTTGAGCTGAAATTGTAATTACCCTCCCTTATGGAACACTTATTAACGGTGGATAGCATCATTAGCCTAGTGGTGCTTATTATTTTAGAAGTTGTACTTGGTATCGATAATGTAATTTTTGTAAGTATTATTATGAATCGCTTGCCAGAGGCAGAACGTCCGAAAGCACGCCTCTTCTGGATGATACTTGGTATTACCACACGTAGCTTATTATTATTAGGTTTAGGCTGGTTGCTCGCACAAAAAGGAAAGTCATTGTTCACCCTTGCGGGTAAAGGCTTTGACTTAGCGAGTTTGGTAATGCTACTTGGTGGTTTATTCTTGATTTATAAAACAGTAAAAGAAATACACCATAAGCTAGAAGGCGAAGAAGAAGCAAGTTATGGCGATACGGCAAAAAAGCTTGGTTTCGGTGCAGCTATCGGCCAAATAATGTTGATTGATATGGTTTTTAGCTTCGATAGTATAATTACTGCCGGCGGTACAGCCAAGCACATTGAAATTATGATTGCTGCAGTAATAGTTGCTATGATTGTGATGTTTTTATTTAGTCCTGCTATTGCTGCTTTTGTACATAAGCATCCTACCATTAAAATGTTGGCATTAAGCTTTTTGGTGATGATAGGTTTAACGCTTTTGGTAGAAGGCTGGGATAGCGAAAAAGCACACGACTTGCACTTGAAAAACTACGTGTACTTCGCTATGGCCTTCTCATTCGTGGTAGAAATGCTCAATATGCGATTACGCAAAAAATCGGCACACCCGGTAGAACTGCGTTCGCCTAAGTTAGAAGAAAAACCCGAAGGCGATATGGCCAAATAATCTATTTACGTAAGTATATTTTAAATGTTATATGCGAGTAATTCCATTATCAGAAGGCAGCTTTACCATTGATAAAACGAAAGTGTTTGTTCCTTTTCAAAAAGAAACCGACGATTTGCAAGATCGTAGCATCGGCAGCCTTTTGGTAGAGGTACAACCCTTTGTTGTTATCACGGAGAAAGATGTGCTATTGCTCGATGGTGGATTAGGCTTTACAGTAAATGGCAGCTTACAGTTGTACCATAACTTACGAGAGCATAACATAGCACCGGAGCATGTTACCAAAGTATTGATGACGCACCTGCACAAAGATCATGCAGGTGGTATTACACGAAAAGATCATTTAGGTAATTATCATTTAAGTTTTCCGAATGCTACTTACTACATACAAGCCGAAGAATTGGCATATGCGTTTGATATCGGCTTCCCTAGCTACTTAACCGAAGAGCTGATGGTACTGCAAAACCATCGGCAAGTACAACTCTTACATGGCAATGGAACTATTGATGCATCTATAAGTTACGAGGTTACCGGTGCTCATAGTAAGTTTCATCAAGTATTCTGGATAACAGAAAATGACGATGTTTTTTTCTTTGGCGGCGATGATGCACCACAGCTCGGACAAATGCGTAAGCGATACAGTGCCAAGTACGATTTTGATGGCAAGTTGGCCATGGAGCTTCGGCACCAATGGTGGGAGCAAGGCCAACGAGAAGGGTGGACTTTCTTGTTCTATCACGATGTAAAGCACCCTTATTACAGTTGGAAGTTATAGGTACCTTACGGTAAATGTAGAATGCTAACCTGATATTCGTTAGGCGATAGCTATAGCGCAATTCATATACTTTTGTAGTATGGCTCTAATGTTGCACATACACCCCGATAACCCCAATCCGAGAAATGTAAAAACAGTAGTGGAATGTCTTCGTGATGGCGGTGTTATTATTTATCCTACAGACACTATTTATGGTCTTGGTTGCGACATCAAACAACCTAAAGCCATTGAACGTATTGCTCGAATAAAAAATATTGATGTAACAAAAGCTAACTTAAGTTTTGTTTGTTACGATTTAAGTGAACTTAGTAATTACACAAAAGGCATTGCTACGCCACTGTATAGAATGTTAAAAAGTCACCTCCCCGGTCCATATACTTTCATATTACCCGCAAGTAAAGAAGTGCCAAAATTATTGCAAAGCAAGAAGAGCACTATTGGCTTGCGTGTGCCCGATAATCTCATAGCCCGTACTATTGTTCGAGATTTGGCAAGCCCTATTCTCTCAGCATCGTTACCCGGCGATATGGTAGAAGAATACACCGATCCAGAATTAATGCTAAGTAATTTCAATCATTTGGTTGATATAGTAGTTGATGGAGGTTTCGGTGGTATGATACCGAGTACTATTGTAGATTGTACACAAGAACCTTGGCAGCTTATTCGTAAGGGCAAAGGCGAATGGGAAGAAGCATAGCTACTTCAGGCTACATTAAACTCAGTTGTTGAGGAAGTATATTAAAACTCTTTCTGTGTTCGGGGCATAGGCCATATTGTTCTATAGCTTTTCTGTGTTGTAAGGTGCCGTAGCCTTTATGTTTTTCAAAACCATATTGTGGGTATTGCTTTGCAAGTGCTATCATGTAATCATCTCTATATGTTTTTGCTAAAATACTTGCAGCGGCTATACTTGCGTAAATGCTATCGCCTTTAACAACACAAGTATGTGGTATGTTGTTGTAGGTAATAAACTTGTTGCCATCAACGAGTAAATGCGTGGGCATTTGCCGTAAGGCGTCTATCGCTAGATGCATAGCTTTGAAGCTAGCCTTTAGAATATTAATTTGATCTATGGTAGCGGCATTTACCTGTGCAACACTATATGCAATGGCAGCAGCTTCAATGATGGGGCGTAACGCGTATCGGTGTTTTTCAGAAAGTTGCTTACTGTCGTTTAATAACGGATGCTCAAAATTTTTAGGTAGTATAACAGCCGCTGCAAATACAGGCCCAGCATAACAACCTCGTCCTGCTTCGTCTATGCCAGCTTCAAATATGTTTGCTATATTATGATACGCTTGTAACATGCTTATACAAAAGGGTTATTAACCTAACCCATTTTAATGGGATAATGAGCACAATAAAAAACAGATTAGCAATACAATAATATCGAGTATTACTAATAAACCTACAATGCAGTTGGCAGTTCCCAAGGCAAAACCCGCTAAAAAACTACATTTCTTGAATTGTTGTGTTGTAATACCAAAGCATAAGCACTGTACCGCTATGGTGATGCTGCTATATGCCAATAACCATTACTGCGGTATAAAAAACATGAGTGGGCATATAATAAGTGTAAGTAGTGTATAATGCTGGTTATATGCCATCATACATATTAAATTTCTTTCAGCAAAGTTGGACTTACGTTTTTTGCAACCAGCCTTTTGCAATGGTGAAAAGTGGTTGTGAACGTAGGTTAAAAATGGCCTGATATTTTGCCGTAAGGAGTTTCATAAACTCCATGTATTTTTTATTGAATGCAGCAGCTTTAGATTCTATGCTGCTGCTTGCACTAGTACTAATAGCATAAATTTTATCGTCTAAATGTGTTACTGTTAAAATAAATACTGTAACAGTAGTGAGTAGTATAAAAAATTGTATAGGGTTAAAATATCGTTTTCGCTTGCCTTCTAGGTAAGCATAAGCTACTGCACCGGGCTGTAATAGTGCCTGCTTGGCAAAACCAAAAATACTTTTATCGGCATGGGTGAATACATGCACAATGTCGTGCCAAACTTCGTGTGTGGTAAGGCGGTCGTGTACGTTTTTTTGTCCGCAGTTATTACAGAAATGTCCATGGTATTGGTTGCCACAGTTTTTGCAAATAATGGTGTGCACAAGTATAAGTTTATGAAAGTGTAAAGATGTAGGCAACTACCTTTGCGTTGCAATGTTAATAGCCTACAGCTAATAGCAGTTAATTCTTTATAAAAATATGCAAGCTTACATACGTTACACCAAGTTTATTTTGGTTTTTGTGTTTATTGTTATTGCGGCCGGCGGTATTGTGCGTACAACACAAAGTGGTATGGGGTGCCCCGATTGGCCTCGCTGTTTTGGCATGTGGATACCTCCAACTGAAGCCAGCCAGTTACCTGCCGATTTTGAAAAGTACCTGAGCAAGCAAGACATTGATCATACATTTAATGTGTATCATACTTGGATAGAGTACATCAATCGCCTGCTCGGTGCTTTTCTAGGCTTATTCATTTTTATTCATGTTGCTTGGAGTTATCGTAAATTTTTTAATTCACATCGAAGTATATTTTGGTGGAGCTTTGGTTTGCTATTGCTTACAGGTTTTCAAGGTTGGTTAGGTAAGCGTGTGGTAGATGCTAACTTGGCCGTAGTAAAAATTACTACCCATATGTTGGTAGCACTACTAATTGCTGCCATACCAATTATTATTTTACGATTGTTAAGTAGCCATAAACCTGTTATACAAAAGCAATTAGTGGTGCTAGTTAATATTGTTTTGGTGCTCATTACACTACAAATTGTAGTAGGCACCGAGGTTCGTGAGCAAATAGATGTTATCAGTAAAAACTTGAACTATGAGCAACGAACACTTTGGATTCAAGGCCTCGATAGTTGGTTCAAAGTACACCAACTCATGAGTTGGTTAGTTGCTGGCAGTAGTGTGTATTTGTTTTGGAAGGCACTATCGTTTCAGCAATTACATAGTGTTGCATATTGGTTATTGTTTGCAATTGTTGGCACCATGCTCATGGGCTTATTAATGGCCTACGTTCAAATGCCAGCATTTGCACAACCATCGCATTTGGTATTAAGCAGCATTTTATGTATGGCATTGGTAGCCTATCGCTTACATATAGGTAGGTCGGGTGTATAAACTAGCCTTACGGCAAATGTTTTTTCCTTACGGTAAATATTCTTTAGATATGAAAGCAATGGTTTGTGTAGATAAGTTGCAACCGCTGGTATTGCAAGAAGTACCAACACCTGTTGCTAGCGAAGGAGAAGTAGTAATTGCTTTACAAGCAGCGGCACTCAATCACAGAGATTGGTGGATACAACAAGGCATGTATGCTAACTTGCGTTACCCAATTATTTTAGGTAGCGATGGCAGTGGCATCGTAAGTGCAATAGGGGAAGGCGTTAGTAACCATTGGGTAGGTCAGTCGGTAATTATTAATCCGGGTATGCACTGGGGTAATAACCCTAATTTTCATAGTCGCGATTTTAGCATACTTGGGCTGCCTAACAATGGTTGTTTTGCAACGCATGTTAAAGTGCCGGCTGCATACATACATCCCAAACCAGCATATTTATCTTGGGAAGAAGCCGCGGCCATACCATTAGCGGGGCTAACTGGCTACAGAGCATTATTCACGAAAGGACAATTACAGCCTGGCGATAATGTTTTAATAACGGGTATCGGCGGTGGCGTTGCATTGCTAATGTTGCAAATGGCTGTAGCCATAGGTGCCAATGTTTATGTAACCAGTGGTAGTGATCATAAAATTGCACGTGCAATGCAATTGGGTGCCAAACTTGGCGTGAATTATAAAACTAGTGGTTGGCATAAATTATTTCAAGCAGCAGTAGAAGGTTTCGATGTTATTGTAGATAGTGCTGCTGGCGATGGTTTCAAACATTTTATTGATTTAGCTAAGCCAGGTGCACGTATTGTATTCTTTGGTGGTACACAAGGAGCTATTACGAACATTAATCCGCAAAAAACATATTGGAAGCAGTTACAAATTTTAGGAACTACGATGGGTACACCGGCAGAGTTTCAAGCAATGATCAAGCTTTTTGAAACACATCAAATTAAACCAGTAATAGATGTTGTATTACCATTGAAAGATGCAGAATTTGCTATTAGAAAAATGGACGATAACAGTCAGTTCGGAAAAATTGTATTGAAAATAGAAGGGTAAATTAGTACCTGCTCTAAAAGGAGAGAGCCGGCAAGAATGCCAGCCCTCTTACTTACTAACCCATTAAATTCTGGCACTAAATTACAAACAACCGCTGTATATCCAAATAAATTTTCTCACACTGGCGTAAGTCGCGAAGGGTTGAAACACAATGTTAAAGTAGAATAAATGCAGCCATTTTGGCTTATTTTAGTTCAAAATATTAGTTTTTCTGCCGTTGTGGCTGCGTTTTTCATTTGCCGTAAGGCTACGTGAAACACGAATTAATTGGCAGTAAATTTGTAACAATAACTATTTAGAAGTTAATTCTACAATTATGACAATGTCTGTAATGTTTGTATCGCTATTGTTTGTAGTGATTAGTTTTATAGTTTCAGGCGTGCTGAAAAGCAAGTTTAACAACTATAGTCAAGTGCCTTTAAGCAGTGGCCTTACGGGAAAAGAAGTAGCGGAGAAAATGCTGCGTGAAAATGGTATTTATGATGTAAAAGTGATTTCAGTAGATGGTTTTTTAAGCGACCACTATAACCCCGCAGATAAAACCGTGAATTTGAGCCCCGATGTATATCATGGCAATAGTATTGCCGCCGCGGCGGTGGCAGCTCATGAATGTGGCCACGCTGTACAACATGCAACTGCGTATGCTTGGTTGCAAATGCGTAGTAAGCTTGTACCTGCAGTACAGTTTAGCAGCAATATAGTAGGGTGGGTATTAATGGGCGGTGTGTTAATGATTAACACTTTTCCATCATTATTATTGATTGGTATTGGTTTATTTGCGGTTACCACTATTTTTTCGGTGATTACTTTACCGGTTGAGTTTGATGCAAGCCGCCGTGCTTTAGCGTGGTTAAATGATACAAATATTACCCGCCGTGGCGATGAGTATAATGGCGCAAAAGACGCTTTAAAATGGGCTGCTATGACGTATGTAGTTGCCGCTTTAGCTTCTATTGCTACATTAGTACAATATGTGCTTATTTTCTTGGGAAGCCGCGACAGAGAATAGTGAACTTGCTTTTCAATGTTTTTTTAATGTGGAGCCGTGCAGCTTATTGCACGGCTTTTTTGTCCTTGTTTGGAAAATTTTAACAAAATTTGTCAAGTTTTAACAAAAGCTTTATATTTGAGGCTGTAACATAACAAATTTGACTTTTTTGTATTCGATCACAAAAAAACCAAGCATGAGAAAACTGTTCTTACTGCTCTTGAGCATTACAACCATATGTAATGTATGGGCTCAGAGCAAAGAGGTATCTGGTAAGGTTACCGATGCCAGTAGCGGCGCACCATTAGAAGGTGTTGCTGTAACACCTAAAGGTAGCAAAACGGGCGGTGCCCTCACTTTGAGTGATGGTAGTTTTAAGCTAAGTGTACCGGCTGGAACAAAAGTCCTCACTTTCACTTACATTGGTTATGCAAGCATTGATTTGCCGGTTGGTAGCGCACCTATGACAGTTAAACTTACTGCCGATGACAAAAGTTTAAGTGAAGTAGTAGTGGTAGGTTACGGTACTAAAATTAAAAAAGAAGTAACAAGTTCTGTAGCTCGTGTAACAAGTAAAGAATTCGCGAACCTTCCCTTGCCTTCATTTGAACAAGCATTGCAAGGCCGTGCTGCTGGTGTATTTATTAACTCTGGTAGTGGTAAGTTAGGACAAGGTTTGAACATTCGTGTTCGTGGTATTAGCTCTATTAGTGCTAACCAACAACCTTTCGTTGTAATTGATGGTGTGCCTGTTGTTAGCCAAGCACTTGGTAGCGCAACAGAACCTGACAATCCGCTTGCATCTATCAACCCCGATGATATAGAAAGCATCGAAGTGTTGAAAGATGCTGCTGCTGCTGCCATTTATGGTAGCCGTGCAAGTAATGGCGTATTATTAGTGACCACTAAAAGTGGTAAGCAGGGTAAAACAAAAGTGAGTGCAGGTGTTTTTGGTGGCTGGAGCGATCCTACGCGTAAGGCCCAATTCTTAAATGCTGCACAGTATCGTGAATTATTTGGTGCTGCAG
Organism: Chitinophagaceae bacterium; assembly: GCA_046296295.1. Classification (GTDB taxonomy): domain Bacteria; phylum Bacteroidota; class Bacteroidia; order Chitinophagales; family Chitinophagaceae; genus UBA10646. Next base: position 142,664 of record JBKBLG010000005.1, read on the forward strand.
CTGATAACGTAGGCTTAGATGCAGAAAGTGAATTTATAGATAATACCGGTACAAATGATTGGGCTAGCAATAATGATGTTAACTGGGCTGATCAAGCATTTCAAAAAGGTTCTATTCAGCAATACAATGTTTCTGTAACAGGTGGCGATGCTAAAACACGCTTCTTAGTAAGTGGTAGCTGGAACGATCAGGTAGGTATTATTATCGGTAACCGCTTAACACGTGGTACCGGACGTTTGAATGTAGAGCACTCTATTAGTAAGAAAGTAAAAATTGGTGCCAATTTATCGTTGAACCAAACTAATAATTTCCGTGTTCCTAGCGATAACGCATTTAGTAATCCTTTGCAATTAAATGCATTACCACCTATTCATCCTTTGATTGATCCTAATACTGGATTAAACAATCAGAATACCCTTTATTATAACAACCTCATTGAATTAGAAGGTAACAACCGTAACCTCAACAAAATATATCGCACTATCAGCAGTGCATTTGTTGAGTGGAATGTTGCTCCTGGTTTAACCTTACGTAACCAAGCTGGTATTGATTTTTACTACTTGCGTGAATCTCGTTTCTTAGGTCGCCGTACATTAGATGGTGCGCCAGAGGGTATTGCAAATGAAGATCAAACAACTAGTAGCATCTTTACGAACACATTTACTGCCAATTGGAATAAGGCATTTGCTGATAAGCACAATATTGATGTTTTAGCAGGTGTTGAATATCAAAATGGTGTTGTAACTGGTGCAAGTGTTGAGGGTCGTGCATTTCCAAGTGACCGTTTTACGCGTATTGCAAGTGCAGCCATTATTTCTAATGGATCTTCTACAGAAACAGGGTACACATTCGTGTCGTACTTTGCTCGTGCCAACTATAAATTTTTAAACCGCTATTTATTAGGTGCTAGCTTCCGTGTAGATGGTAGTTCTCGTTTCGGTAAAGAAAACCGATATGGTGCTTTTCCTGCATTAAGTGCCGGTTGGATTTTAAGTGAAGAAAATTTCCTTAAGAGTAGCAAGTGGTTAAGCTTCTTGAAAGTTCGTACTAGCTATGGCCGTACTGGTAATGCCGAGATCGGTAATTTCAGCTCAAGAACACTTTACGGAGCGAATGCTTATGCCGACTTAGCAGGTATTGTTACTAGCTCTATTGGTGACACTAAGCTTAGCTGGGAAAGTACAGATCAGTTCGATTTAGGTATTGATTTTGGTTTCTTGAATAACAGAATTTCTGGTGAAATCGACTTCTTTACAAAGAAAACAAAAGATTTATTACTGAATAGCCCACTTCCTGCTACCAACGGTTTCACAAGTATTACCAAGAATATTGGCGATATGAAGAATACCGGATGGGAATTTGTTTTAAATGCCACAATCATTCAAAACAAAAACTTCCGTTGGACTAGCTCATTCAATATTTCTACGTACAAAAATGAAATTACTCGCCTTGTTGCTCCTGTGCCTCCGGGTCAACGTACGCTTGGTCGTTTAGCAGTTGGGGCACCTTATGGTCAATTCTTTGGTCGTAAGTATATGGGTGTAGATCCTGCTAATGGCGATGCATTGTACTTAGGCGCAGGTGGCGTGGTTACTAACAACTATGGTGCTGCTATTGATACAGTATTAGGTAACCCTAACCCTGATTTTTATGGTGGTTGGAACAACCGTTTTAGCTACAAGAATTTTGATTTAGATATCCAGTGCCAGTTTGTAAGTGGTGGCGATGTGTATAATGTTGCAGGTTTCTTCCAAAGTGTAAATGGTGACTACTTCGATAACCAAACGGTAGACCAAATGAACTACTGGAAAAAGCCAGGAGACGTTACTGACATTCCCCAGCCTCGTTTATACGAAGGTAACGGTGCCGGCAAAAGCAGCCGCTGGATTCAAGATGGTAGTTATTTCCGTGTAAAGAGTGTTAACCTTGGTTACAACTTACCTCGTAAGTTACTACAGAACATTAAGTTTGAAAGCGTACGTGTATATGTAGCAGCACAAAACTTATTAACCTTTACTAAGTACAAGGGTTACGATCCTGAAGTGAACACTACATATGTTGGTAACATTAACTTAGGCCACGATTTCTACACACCACCACAAGCCCGTACAATCACAATCGGTGTTAACGTGGGTTTGTAATCTAAAACTTGAAGTAACTATGAAGTATAAATTATTATCATTATGTGTAGCTGCGGGCGTTCTTTCCCTTACAAGCTGCGATAAAAAGCTAGATGTTGAGCCTCAACAAAATATTGATGCTACCACTGCTTTTCAAAACGACCAAGATCTCAACAGTGCTATGCTGGGTTGCTATTCACTATTAGGTACTGGCCAACTATACGGTACTAACTTGCTCTTATTGCCAGATTTATTAGCGAGTAACAATGCTGCCGGAAGTACCACTGTAGATCGTTATTTAACATGGCAGGGTACTTTTCAGGGGCATCGTCAGGTATATAACAAAACCATGACACGTGATAATAGCGAAGCTAGCCGTGTGTGGATTCAAGCCTACCGTGCTATTAACAATGCGAACATTATATTGGCTAACCTAAGCAAGGTGAGCAGTGCAAGCTTGCGTACTCAGCTAGAAGGCGAGGCTTTATTTGTTCGTGGAGTAATGCATTTCGAATTGGTACGCTTGTATGGCTTGCAGTGGGGTGCAACACCAAACAATACACAGCCCGGTGTTGTTATTCGTACTAACCCTGTTACGAACGAAGCCGATGCATCTGTGCGTGTACCAAGAGCAACAGTGGCCGATGTGTATACACAGGTAATTAACGATTTAACAAGTGCTGCAGCAAAACTTCCAGATGATAATGGTACAAGGGCCGATAAGTTCACAGTACTTGCATTCTTAAGTCGTGTGTATTTACAAAAAGCCGATTACACCAATGCTTTAAATGCTGCAAATCAAGTAATTAACAGCAATAAATATCGTTTGAATGCCTCAGTGGCCGCTGTATTTAGCAATAAAAACACTGCAGAAAGCATTTTTGAAATCCAACAGAACGATCAAAATAATGCTGGTCAAACCAACGATGGTATGGCTACCTTTTATGCAAGCATTCCTGGTATTGGCCGTGGCGATGCTCGCGTACCAGCTAACTTCCCAACTGTTTATCCGGCTGGCGATTTAAGATCTACAGAATGGTATTACGCTGGTCGTAGTGCACGTCCTGGTACCTATTGTGCCAAGTGGCGTTCTTTCTCTCAGAACTTGCCAATAATTCGTATCGCTGAGATGTATTTAACACGAGCAGAGTGTAATCTACGCCTTGGTAGTAATGTTGGTGCTACACCTGCAGCTGATCTTGCACAAGTACGTAATACTACTCGTACTGGTACAACTGCCCCAGCTGTTCCAACACTTGCCGATGTATTGAACGAGCGTTACATTGAATTAGCTTTTGAAGGTGTTCGCATTCACGATGTACGTCGGTTGAACTTAAACGTTGGCACGCGTCCTTGGAATAGCAACCAATTGGTAATGCCGATTCCTGCACGCGAGGTAGATGCTACTGGTGGTATTATAGCCCAAAACCCTGGCTACTAATTATAACCTATACATGTTTTTTAAAGAGGCTGCCTCAATTGTTGGAGCAGCCTCTTTTTTGTATGGCAATAGCAAGTTTTTTGGTTCGAGTGTAACTCTTCAATACTTGCTGCACTCTGTACAACTAATCATTTAGCTACCTTACGGTAAATATGTGTATTTAGTATTCAAGTTATTGCTAGGTATGTAACATTGAAATGTAGGTTCAGCTAAAATGCTTTCACGGTTGTTATCATTTACCGAAAGGTGTACGATATAAGGAGGTTTATACGCAAGAAGCTCGCCGTAGGCGAGCTTCTTGCGTATAAAATAAAATAAATATACTAATTCTAATTGGTTGGACAACGATAGCTGCTAAGGTTAAAGCTTAAGCCAAACTGCATGGTAACAAAACTATCTTTTTGCCTGCTATTACCACGTTGACGGCCTTTCACACCAATAGGAGCACCTGTTTCGTAGCTTCTGTCTTGTAATAACATTCCTACACTTGGTGTGCCATTCGGGTTTAAACTAAAAGCATCGGGAGCATAGGTTAAACTCACATCATCTAAATAATCGGTATTGGTGAAGCGGTACGTTAGCTCTGTAAAAAAATTTAATTTTTCGTTGAATGCGTATTTAAAACCGAATGATAGCGGAATGCTTAAAGCCGTAGTACTGTAAGGCTTACGATCGGGGTAAGCGCTACTACCTTGGCCTTCGGTACCAATATCTCTAAGGTGGTATTTAACGCCATTAAGATAGGCATATGGGTCGTAAGCGAACATGCCTACGCCAATACCAATATAAGGTGTGTAATTATATCCTTCGAAGCCAGGTTGAAATTTAAAGAAGTTGAAATCGGCTACTATACTTAACTCCCAAATATCGCTATTAAAGCTAAGGTTACGGCGATATTGCGTTTCGTTACGGCTGTACATATCGCTATAACCTACTTGTACATAATTTGCCGCAAGGCGAAGGCCTACGTAGTTATTTAGCTGCTTTCTAAAAAATGCACCCGCCGCTACTTTAGGTCTGTTGATGGCTGCTCTGGTATTAAGATCGCCAAAATAATGACCAATTCCGGCAGAAACACCAAACTCGCCACTATGCACATATGGCTCTAAATATTGAGCTTTAGTGGTGGTAATGGTTGCGGCAGCGGTAACTGCTAACAATAAAAAACGTTTGAACATAGTTGCAAAATAATACAGTTAGCGTAACGGTTGGCTTAAAAAGATAAAATATAACAATGATTACTTAGCTTTTTGCTAATTACTAAGTGGTAATAACGTTGTAATAAACCTTGTATTGCAGTAGGCTTAATCTATTTCTGTAACGCCTCCGGTAACGGTGAATTTCATAGCATCGGCGGCAGATACATTTTCAAGTGGTTTTATACGCTCTTTGGGCACAAAGTAGGTGATGCCTGAAATAGCATAGCTATGTGGAACATACACTGTAACATGGTTGGGCAAGTTAAACTCTGTTGCTGAAGCTTGTGTAATAAATCCGATACGCCATACATCGGTTGCATCAACATTTACCAATACGGGAGTGTCAAATTTCTTTTTGTTACCAGCGAAAGCTTCAAGAAAATCTTTAACTGAGCTGTAAATAAATTTAATGCCGGGGGTACGCTCTAAAACACGGTCTAATACTTCTACTAAGCGGCTTACAACAAAACTGCTACTTATCCAGCCAATACCAACAACTAATGCTATAACTACTATAAATCCAGTACCTGGGGCTCGCTTTACGTAGCCAGAGGCATCAATTTCAACCATATTCGGGAAAATGCGGTGGATGATATTGGGCAAAAAGCTATCTACTGTTTCAAATAACCACAGCACAACGGCAATCGTTACAGCAATAGGTGCAATCACAATGAGGCCTTGCAGAAAATACTGCAATATTTTTTTCCCGGTATAGCGGGCCTTTTGTTGTAGTTTGCTCATGTTAGGTACTAAAGTAATAGCTTAAGTAATTCAATCGATGTTATTTATTTACGTAAACGACCTAAAAAAACCTCAAAGCAATAATACTTTGAGGTTTCTCTGAAAAGCAGATGATGCGATTAAGCTTTTTTTGCTTCCTTCTTCTCGTCGTTCTTTTCAGTACCTTTTTCTTCTTTTTTGCAGCTCTTTTCTTTTTTGCAGCAGCTCTTACCTTTAGCACATTTTTTTCCTTCACCACCGCCGGCAAATGCTACACCGCTTACTAAAGCCGCAGCCATTACTAGTGTTAATACCTTTTTCATTAAAGTTGAATTTTAGATAAATGATGACTCTAAAATAATCAATATTGTTACAGTGTTACACTGCCAAAAGTTAAAAAATTAAACGAAAGTACCTAAAACGGTTACACCGCCCTTTACGGTTTGGTTCATTTCAACATTCACCTTCGTACCAATTGGTAATAGAATATCAACCCTGCTACCAAATTTAATGAAGCCATATTCATCGCCTTGCTGTACTTGTTGCCCAACTTTAGTATAGTTACAAATACGTTTGGCTAAAGCACCAGCAATTTGTTTGAATAGTACTTCGCCATAGTTGTTTTTGACTACCACGCTCCAACGCTCGTTTTCAGTACTGCTTTTCGGATGCCAAGCCACTAAATACTTTCCTTTATGGTATTGGTTATAAACCACCTGACCACTAATGCCATTTCTGTTCACGTGTACATTCGCGGGGCTCATGAAAATACTTACCTGTAAGCGTTTGTCTTTAAAATATTCTTCATCGTATACTTCTTCAATCACAACAACCTTACCATCGGCCGGACAAATAATCTGTTGTGGGTTAACCGTAAGCTTACGATTGGGAATCCTAAAAAATGAAATGATAAACAACACTAATCCGAGTGTTACAATAAAAATAGTAGTTGCTAACCAAGGCATTTCGGCACTTAGAAACATAAAACTAATTACGTTGATAATGCCAAATAGTAAAGTTGCAATGCCAATACTTTGGTAGCCTTCGCGATGAATGGTCATGATGCTATGAAATAATTTGGGGGTAAAGATAGTAGCCTGCTACCAACGTAACAGCATTTCTGTAAAAAGCCATACTGTAGGTGTTGCTAAAAGTAAGCTATCGAAACGGTCTAAAAAGCCACCATGGCCGGGCATCATATTGCCGCTATCTTTAACGCCAGCCATTCTTTTGAGTTTGCTTTCTAACAAATCGCCAAGCGTACCTACTGTAGCAATAACGGCAGTGAGTGGTACTAACACTTGCCATGGCAATAGCTTACCTAATAAGCTAACTTGAAGTGCAGCTTCGTTAACGTAAGTATGTACAATAGGCGGTAATCCTAAGCTTACTACCCCAATAGCAAGTATAGCCCCACCGATGGTACCTTCCCAAGTTTTTTTGGGCGATATAGCAGAAAGTGGCGTTTTGCCAATGAGTGAACCAACAATATAAGCCATGGTATCGTTAATCCAAATAGTAGCAATAATGATAATTGGTATCCACTGTCCGGTTTGATGTTGCGAATCATCGCTATTTCTGAGTAATTGCATACACATCCAACTCAACGATAAATATATCCATCCAATTATTGTGTGTTTAATGGTATTGGTTTCTGTGTTTTTACCAATTACAATTATGCCTACAGGTAATGCTACCATACAAGTAAGAAACAACCAAGCACCAACAGCATCAAGTGCCAAGGTGCCGAAATTGTAATGATGCCTTGAGGCAAGCAGTAGTAAAGCTTGTCCGAGTACAATGGCACCGTATTTATGAAAGGGTGTAATAGTTTTATATGCCGGATAAATAGCACCTACTAGTTGTTGATACTCCCACCAACAACCCGCGTGAATAATGCTGAACAACAATAAAAAGGTCCATTGGTTATAACATAGACCTAGCAGCATAATTGCTACAAAAAAAATAGCACTAATGCTTCGGGTTTTAAGCGTTTGTAAGTTCAATGCCATATACGAATATAGTTACTGCACTGCTTCGTTTAAAACTATACTATCTTAGAAATCAATTACAAGATTATGTTGCTACATATTCCACAGACACAACAACAGTATTTTAATACAGGTGCAACACTAAGCTATCATTTTAGAAAACAGCAATTAATAGCGCTGCAAGCGGTTATTAGAAAGTATGAGCCGGCTATTTTAAAAGCTTTGTATACCGATTTAGGTAAGAGTGCCGAAGAAGCCTATGCTAGCGAAGTTGGTTTTACACTTAACGAAATAAAATATGCCTTAACTCACTTACGTAAATGGATGCAACCGCAATCGGTACGTACCAACTTGCTCAACCTGCCAGGAAGTAGCAAATTATATTACGATCCGCTTGGGGTGGTTTGCATCATTGCACCATGGAATTACCCATTTCAATTGTTAATAGCGCCGCTCATTGGTGCTATTGCCGGAGGCAATTGTGCAGTATTGAAACCGAGCGAGTTGGCGCCGGCAACATCGGCCTTAGTAGCTACTATGATAGCCGAAGTGTTTGAGCAACAATATATTGCAGTAATTGAAGGCGAAGGGCATACTGTGTTGCCTGTATTGTTGCAAGGTTTTCGATTTGCACATGTTTTCTTCACCGGAAGTATTCCCGTGGGCAAAGCTATTTATCAAATGGCAGCAGCTCAGTTAATACCCGTTACTTTAGAGTTAGGAGGTAAGAGCCCTGCTATTGTTACTGCTAATGCTAATGTGAAAGTGGCGGCCGATAGAATTGTATTGGGCAAGTGCTTAAATGCCGGGCAAACTTGCGTTGCACCCGATTACTTGCTGGTGCACGAATCGGTATTTGATGCAACAATTACAGCATTGAAAGATAGCATTGAGCGAATGTATGGTAAGCAACCTTTAACGAATACAGATTATCCTAAAATTATATCTGAGAAACGTTTTCAGCAATTGTTACAATATTTACCGCAAGGTACCATTGTACATGGTGGCAGATACGATGTTGCTTCCCGTAAAATAGAGCCTACTTTACTTACGCAAATAAAGCCCGATAGCACCATCATGCAAGATGAAATTTTCGGGCCTGTGCTGCCAATTTTCTGTTATAGCAATAATGCAGCAGCATTGCAAATGGTACAACAGCAACCTAATCCTTTAGCGTTGTACGTATTCACCAATAATAGTAGTGAAGAGCGTTTTTGGATGGAGCAAGTGCCCTTCGGTGGCGGTTGCGTGAACAACACGTTGTGGCATTTGGCTAATGAACATCTGCCTTTTGGTGGCATTGGTAATAGTGGTATTGGTGTGTACCATGGTAAGCACAGTTTTTACACATTTACCCACGCGAAGCCTGTTTTAAAAACGCCAACTTGGTTTAATCCTGCTTTTAAATTTCCGCCTTTTAAGGGCAAAATGAAGTTGTTTAAAATGTTCATGAAGTAGTAAGCTACCATTACTTTGTGCGGAACATCCCCAATGCGTATGCGTATTCCCCAAGCTTTAGCTAAAAAACTCTACCCTCTGTTAATGCGGGTACACAAGGTTTTTCGTTCTAATAGTGCTGTTAAGGTAGCGCCGCAAAAAACATTACCGCCAGAATCGTTTTACATTTTGGAGGCAACCGCTAACAACGGAACCATTGTAAGATTTAGCACCCTTGCGGCTAAAAAAATTCTCATAGTGAATACTGCCAGCTACTGTGGTTATACAGCGCAATATGCCGAGTTGCAAGAGTTGTATCATCGTTACCGAAATAGTTTGGTAATACTGGCTTTTCCCAGTAACGATTTTAAACAACAAGAGCCCGATACCGATGAAACAATTGCTCATTTCTGCAAAACAGAATACCGGGTAGCATTTCCGATAATGCTAAAAGTGCAAGTGCGAGGTGGCTTAGGCCAGCATCCGGTATATTATTGGCTATCGCACGAACACAAAAATGGATGGTGCAATCAAAAACCGGTATGGAATTTCTGCAAGTATTTGATAGATGAAAAAGGCCGACTGACTCACTTTTTCGATCAAACCGTAAGCCCACTCGATACTATTGTAACCAATGCTATTGAAAACTAATGCGTTATTGGGGGCGGTAATCAAGTAATATAATTTTTGGATGGCTTTCGAGATAAATCAAAGCCCAACTAAAATTACAACCGAACAAATTATAGCATTGCAACCAAGAGGAACATTTCCTAAGAGTACCACAGCAGCATTGGCTAATAGCTTGCCGCGGGCACTCAATGGTAGTATCATCTTGTTACCTGCAAGGCCGCTACCCAAACAAAGGTATTATAACAGCGGCAGCGTTACAGAGCCGATACTTTGATACAGTTAACTGCCATACAATCTAACATATCATCGTACAGAACAGGTTGTGTACCTTACGGTAAAAGATGTGCATCGTAGCAAAAAGTAGCATCACGATTTTGGTATTTTCGGGTGAGCTTATCAACCTGCTAATGGTGCTGAAGCGAGTACATTTCGATTAAGCAAGCATATCAATAGCAGACGCTTTAATCTATTGATACACGAAATAGGGGATACCGCACGATTACCACATGGTACAACATCCAACTGTTACCTGCGAGATGCTCATGGTAAGATGATTCAAGGTAGCCTCGATGCTTTTTGGTAGTGCTTGTAAGCCTAAGCTCGTTCATTTACGTAAGTAATACTGCATAAAAAAGCTCCGCCAAAGGCGGAGCTGTGTACATTCACGTATAGGTAAAGGTGCGTACAATTACTTACAAGCGTTCAATAATACCAGCAATGCCTTGGCCCCCACCAACGCAGGCACTTACCATACCGTAACGCTTACCAAGACGTTTTAAATCGCTGAGTAATTGAATTGTTAGCTTAGCCCCGGTGCAACCTAGCGGATGCCCCAGTGCAATAGCTCCGCCATTAATATTAACTCTTGATGCATCTAACCCTAACTCACGTATTACAGCTAGCGATTGCGATGCAAAGGCTTCGTTGAGTTCAATTAAATCAATATCGCTAAGGTTAAGATTCGCTTGTTTTAACACTTTCGGTATAGCTGCTACCGGGCCAATACCCATGATACGTGGGTGTACACCTGCACTAGCACAATTCACCAAACGACCAATGGGTTGTATACCAAGTTCTTTAACACGGCGTTCACTCATCACCATCACAAAGGCAGCACCATCGCTGGTTTGGCTGCTATTGCCGGCTGTAACGCTACCACCTTGTGCAAATGCAGGTTTTAATTTTGATAATGCTTCAATGCTGGTATCGGCACGTACTCCTTCGTCGGTGTCGAAAGTGTAATGTTTTACAGCTCTTTTTCCTTTTTCGTTGAGGTATACTTGCTCTACATGAATGGGTAATATACCTTCTTTGAAATAGCCATTCGCAATGGCTGCTGCTGCTTTTTGATGGCTGGCAAGTGCAAAAGCATCTTGATCTTCCCGATTCACATTAAACTCTTTTGCAACAGCTTCGGCAGTAAGGCCCATGCTCAAATAATAATCGGGCTCGTCTTTCGCAATGGCGTAGCTAGGTACGGTTTTCCATCCTGCTGTTGGTACCATGCTCATGCTTTCGGTGCCACCTGCAACAATAATATCGGCCATACCAGTGCGAATTTTAGCAGTTGCCATAGCAATGCTTTCTAAGCCGCTAGCACAGTAACGATTAATGGTAATGCCTGCTACATCAATACCTAAGGCTTTGGCAGCAATGGTACGGCCAAATTGTAAGCCTTGTTCGGCTTCAGGTACTGCGTTACCTACAATAACATCATCTACAGTGTTGGGGTCTAGGCCTGGTACAGCGGCCGCTACCCCTTTGATTACCTCAACCGCTAAATCATCGGGTCTGAAAAAGCGTAATGCACCTTTTTTGCTTTTGCCCACGGCAGTTCTATAGCCGGCAACGATATAAGCCTCTTGCATAGCAATCTGTATTTTTCTGTTTCAAATATAAGGTTATTTTGATTGAAAGTTGTTTATGCAACTAATTTTAGCAACCAATTTGATTGGCTGAAATTGTATTCGTGCAATAATATTTTATTATATGAAAAATTCACTGCTCATATTGTTACTCTTATATTCATTTACCGTAAGGGTACCACAAAACCACGATGATAAATACAACTTATTGAACGATGCCAACTTTAGCAAAGGCACCACCGGCATAAAATCTGGGAAATATTTGCTGAGTATTCCAAAAGAAACAGGTACAAGTTTTGCTTACTTAATACCATAACGATTATGCCCCAATGATAAAAGTAGAACGTTATTTGGATGAAGGTAGAACGAAACCTTACGGTAAATGGTGTTACTACGATTCAAAAGGGAGGTTAGATAGCATTGGAAAAGTGGTTGGTGGTAAACGTGAAGGTGATTGGTTCTTTTATAACGATACAATGGGTATTGATCGTAAAGTAGAATTTGAATTGGGTAAGCGGAAAAAAGAATTTAACTACAGTACCAAACAGATTGTATACCGCGACGGTAGTACTTCACCTATTCCACAATATCAACGCGATACTACAGAAGTTCTTGTAGAAGCAACATTTGAGGTGGTATACCCGCATTCACCAAACACTTGCAGCGTAATTTAAAAGTACCAGACCGTATGTTAAGCATTATGCCAGCAGGCAGGCATAGTGTTAGGGTAGACTTCTCAATTTTTATAGATGGTTTGGTGGGCGATGTAGACATTTCTCAGTCCATCGAATTTTCTGCCGATGAAGAAGCTAAACGCATGATTCTTACCGCTGGAAAGTGGAAGCCTGCAGCTATTAATGGCAAGCCAGTGGTATATCGGTATAGGCAACCAATTACAATGGCGATTGCCGAAGAATAATAAACTTTCAAAAAATTTTGAAAGTTTGAAATATCTCTATTAGCTTTGCCCTATGAACTTAACAGAAGCTAAAGCACAATTCATTAATAGTTGGGGGGCACTTGGTAGCCAATGGGGCATTAACCGTACTATGGCTCAAGTACATGCTTTACTTTTAATAGCGGCCAAACCTATGAGCACCGATGATGTAATGGCCGAGCTTAGCATTAGCCGAGGTAATGCTAACATGAACTTGCGTGAGTTGATAGATTGGAACTTGGTAGACAAGGTTTTGGTTAGTGGAGATCGTAAAGAATATTTTACCGCTGAAAAAGATATTTGGAAAGTAGCCACAGCTATCATGTATCAACGCAAAAAGCGTGAGCTAGATCCTATGATGAAAGTGCTTGCACAATTATCGAACGTTGAAACTTCCGGCGCTGCCGATGCTGATGAAGTGGCTGCATTTACCAAAGCAATAAAAGATATCAAAAAGTTTACCGAACAAGCCGATAAAACCATGGATACCATCATTAAAGCCGAAGAAAATTGGTTTTGGAGTAGTTTTCTCAAGTTGTTTCGATAAGCCACTTTGTTTAGGTAAGTATATTGAAAATCTTAAAGGAGGATTTTATCTTGTTAATGTAGGCTACGCCGTGTGTACTTAAAGCAACTGATAGCAATATCAACGCACAACAGTTGCTTGAAATTTTAAGGGTGAAAATTGGCTTTATAATTCTACTAGTTAGTGGCACGCACTTTTTAGTGGCACGCACTTTTTTAACTTTTTCGTGGTTATGCCTATCCAGAAAAGCTCAATTGAGTGTATAAGAAGCTTTACCAACAAACATCATTAATAAACGATAAAATTCGTACAATGATTAAAGATTATTTTCTGGGTGTTCTTATAACCCTGCTAACGCTGCTTTATAAACAGCATTGGCATCGGCCTTTAGATGGCATTAAATGAATTAGCGATGAATAAATGCGCTACATTACTATAAATGCTAACTTGCTATTATGAAGAAAAAAACACTTGTGCTTGGTGCATCTGAAAAAACAGATCGTTATAGTAATATGGCAGTTAGGCTACTTGTTGCACATCAGCATCCTGTAGTAGCTATTGGTAATAAAGCCGGCACTATTCAAGATATATCTATTAGCACCGAAATGCAACCTTTGAACGATGTTCATACCGTAACACTGTACTTGAACCCCACTAACCAACAACCCTATTACGATTATATTCTAAGTCTGCATCCTAAGCGTATTATTTTTAATCCGGGAACAGAAAATGAAACCCTAAAAGCATTAGCTGCCGAAAATGGCATTGCCACACAAGAGGCTTGTACCTTGGTGTTACTGAATACAGCTCAATACTAAAACTTATGCACCGCAATCTAACGAAATTTTTCGTAATTTCATTGATTGTCGTAGGTTGTAAGGTGAACCAGCCAAATAGCACAGTTTTCCTTACGGTAAATAATAACTCCGTAGTGCTAGATAGTTTGTTGGCTATACCCGATTTGCAACAGGCACATGTAGGCATTGGTGTGTACGACATAGAGGCCAAGCAGTACTTATACAACTATCAGGCAACTAAAAATTTTATACCAGCAAGTACAACCAAATTGCTTACGGCTTATGCTGCCATGCGTTTTTTAGGGGATAGCATACCCGCCATGCGTTACGAGTTAGACAGTGCTCAACAGCAACTAATACTTTATCCAACCGGCGATCCTACTTTGCTACACAGCGATTTTAGCAATCATCGCTTGCTCCCATACTTGCAGCATTTAATCGTACAGAAAAAGTTAAATCCTTTATTCAAACATCAAGGAAGCATAGAGAAGTACGGTATGGGCTGGGCTTGGGACGATTTTGATGCCGACTACATGCCCGAACGAAGCCTGATGCCGATTTATGGTAACACGCTACGATGGTTTTTAGCAGGCGGAGCGTTGCAAATTCAACCCAAGTATTGGATGCAAAACCATGAGGTTGGCACTAAGGCGCTTCACGAAATTCAGCTACCTGCCGATGGTATGTTTTACTTGCAGCGCAGTATCAACGCTAACAGCGTTGTTGCAGTACCTTTCAATAGAAAGTTTTCTGCTGCTATCATACCCGTTTTTGATGCAGCTCAAAACAATTATCAGCTGTTGTACGACACTATTCGTAATTTAGCGCCCGTGCTTGTAAATATTGCAATTGGCAAACAAACTATTTACAGTGTGCCTACCGATACTTTGCTGAAGTTGTGCATGCATCGTAGTGATAATTTCTATGCGGAGCAGCTCTTATTGCTTACAGGTAATGAGGTAATGGGTAGCTTTGGCGAACGTATCTTTATAGATTACTTACTGAAGTCAGAACTAAGCCAATTGCCCTTTGCACCCCGTTGGGTCGATGGTAGTGGACTTAGTAGATACAATTTAATAAGTCCGGCTGCACAAATTGCCTTATTAGAAAAAATGCATCAAAACATAGGTTGGCACCGTATTACTGCGGTACTTCCCACGGGTAATCAAGGTACTTTGCGCAACTACTACATAGGCTTGTCGGGTCGTATTTATGCCAAAACCGGTACTTTAAGTAACAACGTTTGCCTAGCTGGTTTTTTAATAACTGCTAGTGGCAAAAAGCTTGCCTTTAGTGTAATGGTGAATAACCATATGGGTAATGTTACCAATATACGCCGTGCCGTAGAACGCTTTTTAACAGGCGTAGCTGCTCAATAGTAGTACTACAGTTGAACGGTGCCAACGCCACACCTGTTACCTGGTAGTACTAATGTTTGGCCAACACAATAATAATAAAAAGAGGCTGTCTCAAAAGTGGCAGCCTTTTTTCTTTTTCACTAATGGGTGTTTGAAAAGTCTGTGAACTATATTGCTCTCAAATCAGTCTATAGGGTATGAGTAAAGCAGTATTCAAAA
>JBKBLG010000006.1:0-142743 GCA_046296295.1 Chitinophagaceae bacterium
GAAAAAATTATCCAACTCTATAAACTACTATTGGCAAGTATAGGTAACCATACAACAAAAAAAAGAGGCTATTTCTTAGTTTTGAGACAGCCTCGTTAACCTATACATGAGAAGTGAACCCAATTTAGATACGTACAACTTGTGCTTTTCTACTACCTGAAACATTCACACTTGTAGTTGTTCCCGTATAACGAACTTTACCGCTGCCATTGATAGCTGCATTAAGTTCTTTGTTAGCTTGAACGGTTGCATTACCGCTACCATTCATAGCAATATTTACTTCGCTAGAAGCCAATTGTTTAGCATCTAACTTGCCGCTTCCATTTACTTGAACATTCAGTTCTTCGGCCGCACCTTGTAACGAAGCATCGCCGCTACCTGCAATAGATACATTTACTTCATTTACCGAAAGGTTATCTAATTGCACTAAACCACTTCCATAAACGCTAATATTGAGTTCTTTACTGCTGCTAACGGCACCTGCTTTAATGTATCCGCTACCATACAAGGCAACATTTTTTAAAGTAGCCATACTGAGCTGTACTGCTACCTTACCGTGCCCACCTTTTTTTGTAATGTTTTTGAAGCGAATGGCAAGTGTGTTGTTCTTCACAACAGTTTCAACATCTGCAAGATCTTCTGGTTTACCACTTAACGATACACTGTGTTCATTGCTGAACGTAATTGTAATTTGAAACGAGCCATAACTGGCAATACTGTTGAAAGCCTCAAGGGTTCGTTCTTGCTGTTGAATAACGTTAGCAACGGCCGTGGTACATACCGCTAACATTACTACTAACGTGGTTAAGATACGTTGCATAGTTGATGTTTTTAGTATGGTACGACAAAGTAAAATGAATGTTACAAACGCTTTTACATTTTTTTATGAGTGGTAGTTTAAACAATGTTTTAAAAGCTTCATCTACTACTTACAACTTTTACCTAAAAAAATTATGTTATGAAACAGATGTTATTATTAGCGAGTGTAATGTTAGCAACTACCTTATTTGTACAGGCGCAGTCTAAAGAAGCTTGCAAGCCTAAAGTTGCTCATCGTAAGCATTTTAAACAGCAGTTGCAACTTACCGAATCGCAGCATGAAAAAATTAAAGTGATTCAGCAAAACGGAAGAGCACAACGTACTACTATTCTAAATAACAATCAATTATCGGCTAGTGAAAAAGAAACTAAGCTATTTTCTTTAAAACAAGAGCAGCAACAAAAGATAGACGCAGTACTTACGCCAGCGCAAAGAGAGCAAGCAAAATTATTACATAAAAAGCACAAACATATTGGTAGTAAGTATCACAGTACTGTTCCGCCTGTTGTTCGTTAGTCTTAAACTATTTTGCAACTACTAGGTCATAAGTTTATTACAATCACACTCAATTATAATTCAATGAAACAGTTTTTATTAGTGGTATGCTGCTTTGTAGCCCTTGCTTCAAATGCACAAGCCTTCGAAGGTCGTGGCGGTGGTATGCGTAACCCTGAACAGCGTGAGCAAATGCAAAAAGAACGTTTTCAAAAGCAACTTGGTGTTACTGCTATACAAGCCGATAGTATATTAGCTGCAAATAAAGAGCTGCGTCCGCAAATGATGCGAGTAATGCGTAGCGAGCAGGCTCCTGCAGCTAAAAAAGAAGCTATCGATAAATTACGCGATACACGTAAGCAGCGCTTACTAAAAGCAGGCTTAACAGCTGAGCAAATTACTAAGCTAGAACAAATGGAAGCCGAGCAAATGGAGCGTTTAAGAGAACGCCGTAGCGAAGGTGGGCTTGGTGGTTTTTAATTAGCACATTTATTAAAAATGGTTTAAGCTTCGTGCATTAACCTTACTAGGTTACATTTGTACGAAGCTTTTTTAATTATGCGACACTTCTGGTATCTATTGGTTGTATGTATCCTTACGGTAAATGTTAACGCTCAGGTAACTAAAGATTCTACAGCAACAAAGCGGTTTAAAATTGCCGTATTTGCACCGCTGTATATTGATAGTGCATTTGTAGGATATACTTATAAACTAGGTGCTACAAGCATGCCAAGATATATCATGAATGGGCTCGATTTTTATCATGGTGTTATGGCTGCTATTGATACTATGAATAAGCAAAAATTGCCATTAGAAGTTCAGATCTATGATACAAAAAAAGCCGAACAATCAATAGGACAAATCATTGGTAATATTGGGCACGAAAAAATTCAACTGGTAATTGCATCTGTTACAAATGTGCAAGAGCAACAAGCTTTGGCGAGTTATGCTTTTAACAATAATATACCTGTAGTGTCGGCAACATATCCGAACGATGCGGGGTTGAGTATGAACCCTTTTTATATTATGCTCAATAGCAGTTTGCGTACGCATATTGATGCTCAGTTTCAATTACTAAAAAAGCAGTATTCAAAATCTGTTATTGTTGTTTTTTCTAAACAAGGTGCTTTAGAAGATAAAATAAAGCAACAATTAAAACTGTTGAATACCAATAATACATTGAGAATTAAATTAATTAATCTTCCAGACAATTTTACCACAGATGATATACTGCTACATTTAGATTCAACAAAACAGAATATAATACTTTGCGCTAGTATAAACGAACAATTTGGTGTACAGTTGGCAAAACATATTGCAGCCGCTAAAATGTACAAAACTACTTTGTTAGGCATGCCAACATGGGCTACTGTAAATGCTTTTGAAGGTAATAGCTTTAGTAATATTGAAGTTATTTATACCACACCATTTAATCCTGCCAAAACAAATATTGCTAATAATGTACAAACCGCTTATCGGAATAAGTATGGCGGTCGCCCTTCTGATATGTTCTTGAGAGGGTACGAGAGTACACTTTATTTTGCTCGACTATTAGTGACGCATGGTAGTGACCAATTATTGCAACAAATTAATACCGGACAAAAAGTAATCAGTGAATTTAATATTCAACCTGCATTTATTGCCGACGATAGTTATGCTCCCGATTTTTTAGAGAATAAAAAACTATACTATCTCAAACGTTTTGAGGGTAAGGTAACTATCTGGTAAGTAACATTAGAATAAAGCAACCTTTGCGGTTGCTTTATTGTTGTATAACTAAAAGGGATGGCAAAAGATGGTTTCAAGGGCAACAAAAGTTACTTGCCAACTAAAGATTGTATAGTATGTAAGCGTCCATTTGCATGGCGTAAAAACTGGGAAAAAAATTGGAATGAAATCAAGTACTGCAGTAATGCCTGCCGAGCCAAAGCAAAGAGAAATAAAGCTACTTCGCAATAAATATTTACGTAAGTAAAACATCTATTTTGGCACTAATAGAGTTCACAGATATTGGTTTGTATTGTCCGCAAGGCAATTTTTATATCGATCCGTGGCGTGGTGTTGAGCGTGCATTAATAACACATGCTCATAGCGATCATGCACGCTGGGGTAGCCGATATTATTTGGCACATCACGATAGTATTCCCATATTAAATGCAAGGCTTGGAAGCTTGCAATATCAAGGCATTGCTTGGGGTGAGGCATTGTATATGAACGGGGTAGAAGTTACTTATTTTCCTGCTGGGCATGTTATAGGAAGTAGTCAAATCAGGTTGCGTTATAAAGGCGAAACTTGGGTATTCACGGGCGATTATAAAACTGAAAACGATGGTATTAGTGGTGCTTGGGAGCCTGTAGCTTGTGATAATTTTATTACTGAAAGTACATTCGGATTACCCATTTATCAATGGCAACCGCAACGAGTATTGTTCAACGATATTCAAAATTGGGTAATGCAAAACCAAGCACAGCAAATAAGCAGCATATTGGTTGCGTATAGCCTTGGTAGGGCGCAACGTGTTTTAAAAGCATTAGAACCCTTACGGGTAAAAGTTTGGATGCATGGTGCTATATGGGCCATGCACGAAGCATTGTGCCAAGGGCTACCCAACTATTTCGGACGTAATATGCAAGTTGAAAGAGTTACAGCCCAAACACCTAAAGAAGCATTGAAAGGCGCTGTTGTAATAGCACCACCAAGTGCCGATGGTACACCGTGGATGAAGCGTTTTACACCTTACGAAACAGGCGTGTGTAGTGGTTGGATGCAGGTGCGTGGTAATATTCGCCGACGTAATGCCGACAAAGGATTTGCTATGAGTGATCATTGCGATTGGCCTTCGTTGTTGCAAGCAGTGAAAGCTACGGGTGCCTCAAAAGTTTTTGTTACACATGGCTTTCAGGCTGCTTTTAGTAGATACCTTAATGAACAAGGCATCTGGAGTAAAGAAGTTGTAACACAATATGGAGGTGAGGAAGCTGCTTCAGCCAATACAGAGGAAAAAATATAACAATAACTTTAATAAATATATTTTAATATATATGACCCCTTTTGCAGCTTTTTGTAATCTCGTACACTTGTTGGGTAGCAGTACTAAAACCAACGAGAAGCTGCAAGCATTAACCAATTATTTAGCTACAGCTACCAATGCCGATAAAGTTTGGGTTATTGCTTTGTTTAGTGGTAGGCGACCGAAACGCTTAGTAAGTAGTACTACGTTACAGTTGTGGTGTACAGAAATTACAGCATTGCCTTTATGGTTGTTTGAAGAAAGCTATCATACCGTGGGCGATTTGGGTGAAACAATTGCATTGCTATTGCCGCATCCTATTGGTACGCCTACCTGTACTTCGTTAAGTGCTTTTATGCTACAAATGCAAGCTTTGCAATCGGCTGACGAAACCGAGAAAAAAAAGTTTATTATCACTAACTGGAAGGCTTTAAATACTAAAGAACGTTTTGTATTTAATAAACTCATGTCTGGTAGTTTTAGAATTGGTGTAAGTCAAAAAACAATTGTCAATGCACTCGCAAAAACCACTGGGTTAGATGCTGCTGTTATTGCACATTGTATCAGCGGTCATTGGAATCCTGCCACTACTGCATTTGAAACCTTGGTCCAACCCAATGCAACTCAGTTTGATGATAGTAAGCCGTATCCCTTTTATTTAGCCTATCCTTTAGAAGAAGCACCTACCAATCTGGGTGAACCCAAAGCATGGCAAGCCGAGTGGAAATGGAATGGCATTCGCGGACAAATTATTCAAAGAAATCAACAACTGTATGTATGGAGTCGTGGCGAAGAACTTATGACCGATAAATTTCCTGAGTATCAGGCATTGCAAGCATTGCTACCAAATGGTACAGTTATCGATGGCGAAATTGTTCCGGCTATTGCGGGTAAGCCTTTGCCATTTGCAGTAATGCAAACACGTATTGGACGTAAAACAATTACCAAAAAACAACTGCAAGCAGCACCTATTACTTTTTTTGCTTACGACCTACTAGAGTGGCAAGGAGTTGATATTCGAACAGCACCGTTACAACAACGTCGTACCTTGCTAGAACAATTAGTAGCAGAAGTACAACATCCATCTTTAATGCTATCGCCTACCATTGCATTTGAAAGTTGGGATACTTTAATTGCCTTGCGGCAAATGAGCCGCGAGCACTTGGCAGAAGGTATCATGCTCAAACGCTTACAAAGCACTTATCAGGTAGGAAGAAAAGTTGGCGATTGGTGGAAGTGGAAAGTAGATCCGCTTAGTATTGATGCCGTACTTATTTATGCACAGAAAGGCCACGGTAGAAGAAGCAATTTATATACCGATTATACATTTGCCGTAAGGGATGGTGATACATTGGTATCTTTTGCGAAAGCTTATAGCGGATTAACAGATAAAGAATTTGCAGCTGTAGATGCATTTGTGAAAGCTAATAGTATTGAAAAGTTTGGCCCAGTGCGTACCGTTAAACCTGAACTTGTATTTGAAATTGGGTTCGAGGGCATTGCTGCAAGTAATCGGCACAAAAGTGGTGTGGCCTTACGATTTCCAAGAATGTTACGTTGGCGGCACGATAAAACTGTCAACGATATTAATACACTTGCCGATTTAAAACAACTCTTAGCGGTTCATAATAGTGTTGAAAAAAGCTAATATGTTTGAGGCATGGCCTTCCTATGCTTCCAAATGTAATTTTTGCCTTTAATGGTTATATTTCCTTTGGTAATTAAAGCGGCAGGCTCAACTGTAGTATGGTTGGGCCAAATAATTTTTCCTTTTGTATAAGCCCCAATGGTAATGTTAGCTACTCAAACGAAATCTGATTTACCGCAAGGTATTATCTATATTGTTTTGCTCGATCTACGTAACAAAGCCAAATCTCTTACAGGCGCATAGCTATCGGCTCAAAAAATAGTAGTTTGGTATGAACTGCATACTTGTTCTGCCGCTGCGAAGGCTTCTATTACATTCTCCTGAAAGTCGCCGCCACTGCCATTTTCCATGGCTTGCAGTACTAATTTTTTTAGCACTTGTAATATTGCTAAATGAGGTGGTATCAATACTGCCTGGTAGCAAGTTATTAATTGTTATAAGCAATAAATATGTGTTTGTTAAGCCTTACGGAAAAAAATAATGCCGCCCTCTGGGCGGCATTATTTTTTTCCGTAATATCTTAAATTACGATCTACTATGGGAAAATGCCTAGTTCTGCATAGCTAACACCAACTTTATTAATAGCATTCACATAAGCTGCAGTACGCATATCAGGTATAGCAGGGTTCGCCTTCCAGATATCCATAATTTCACGTGTAGCCGTAACCATAGTTTCTTCTAAGCCACTATGCACTAAATCAACCTCTTCTGGTCCGTGCATTATAAAGCTACGTTCGGCAGCGCTTACTTGCTTACCAGTTAAGCCCTCTATTTGACCCAAAATATGCGAGTTCATGTTTTCTGTAAAACGCTTTTCCATGCGGCCATAACGAACATGGCTTAGGTTCTTTAACCATTCAAAATAACTTACAGTAACCCCACCTGCGTTTAAGTACATATCGGGCACAACAAGCGTACCTTTTTTGATGAAAATTTCATCTGCATCAGGGGTTAAAGGGCCATTAGCAGCTTCACCAATAATTTTAGCTTGTACACGTTCTGCGTTTTCGCCATTAATTACGTTCTCAAGTGCAGCCGGTATTAAAATATCGCAAGGTAATTCTAAGGCATCGCTACTTTTAGTAAGGTTGGTAGCGCCTGGAAAGTTTAATATACTTCCTGTAGCCTTACGATGTTGAAACACCTCTTCTTCATTTAAGCCATCGGCATTGTAGATAGCACCCTCATATTCTGCAATAGCAACAATTTTGCTGCCGCCACGCTCACGGAAAAATTTGGCACTGTGGTAACCTACATTACCTAAGCCTTGTACCACAACTGTTTTACCCTCTGTACCAACACTTAAGCCAAGTTTAGCCATTACATCGGGCATGTTACAAACTTCACGAATGCCGAAGAACACACCAAGGCCAGTTGCTTCTTTTCGGCCACGTACACCACCTTGTGTAATAGGCTTACCTGTAACACAACCTGCAGCATCAATTTCACCAGGTTTCAAACTTTGGTATGTATCAACAATCCATGCCATTTCACGCTCACCTGTTCCATAATCTGGGGCAGGAACATCGGTACCAGGGCCGATGAAGTTTTTCTTTACAAGTTCTGCTGTATAGCGGCGTGTAATTTTTTCTAGTTCGTAAGCACTGTATTTGCGTGGATTAATTTTAATACCACCTTTGCCACCACCGAATGGTACGTTCACGATAGCACACTTGTAGGTCATTAAAGCTGCAAGTGCCATTACCTCATCTTGGTTTACTTCATCGCTAAAGCGAATACCACCTTTACAAGGTGTTTTATGGTGGCTGTGTTGCACACGGTATGCTTCAATTACTTCGATACGTCCATCGTCCATTTTAACGGGGAACTTCATACGATAAACGCTGTTACAAGCTTTAATTTGTTCCAGCAAGCCTTTATCTAGGTTGGTAAAGGCTGCGGCCTTATCGAAACTCCGTTCTACGCTTTTGAAAAAGCTATAGTTTGTGTTACTCATGAAACTGGTGTTTAGAAAATGATAATATATGGTTTACAATCGTTATGGGTTGCGTTGCTCAAGCTTGGTAATTTTTTTATCTAGGTTTAGTAGGTATACAAACAAGCCTGCAACGATGATAACAACTACGGCTACCACAACATACACTTTGCCATCTCGTTCAAGTAGCGATGGTGTGCTTTGCGCATTTACCGTAAGGGAACATAACAAGGCTAGTAGTGTAGCCATTATACTATTTCGCATGTTGTAGTTGCTTTTCTATCAATAATTGTGTTCTTATTCTGAGGGTAGTTATCCAAACGGTGAGGAGTGTCCAACCTAATACAGCCGGCCAAAAAACCATACGCATTTCTGGGGCAAGGTCTCGGCCATTTAACGCCGGATTACCTTCACTGCCTTGGCCGCCCGGGTGTAGGCTTTCTGTTAATCGGGGTAATATCCAAATGGTAGGGAATAGCATGGCAAAGGCAAAAATGTTGTACACTGCTGCTACCCGATTACGTTTGTCGACATCTGTAAAGCTGCCTCTTAAAACAAAGTAGGCAAGGTATATGAGCACTGCAATGGCAGCACCGTTTTGCTTGGGGTCGCCGCTCCAATAAGCCCCCCATTGATAACGTGCCCAAACTGCACCTGTTGCAATACCCAAGATGCCTAAAATAACGCCGGAACGGGCGTATTCACTTGCGTAAATGTCGAGCTTGTCGCTAGGCTTACTCAAGAACATTATGCTGTACACGACCGATACAATGAAAAGTATCATCATACCAAACCACATGGGTACATGAAAGAATAAGTTGCGAATGCTTTCTTGTAATCGTCCGTCGAGTACGGGTATTTTCACTAAAAAACCCATGATACAAGTGTACATGAGTAGTATGAAAGCCAATATTTTCCACCAAGGCTTACGCATAATATGAATTGGGCTCCTTGAAAGCCTGTAAAAGTAGATATTAAATAGTTGACGGCAAAAATAGGGAAGGGGTAGCTATTGCTTTTGGCAATTTTAAATTTTCAACCGATTGAAAAAGGCTTTTGTGTTTTATTAACAATTGTTAGTTTTTATTAAATTTATTTCAGTAAAAAGCAATATTTACGTAAGTGAGCGGTGCAAATCTAATCTTTCCATAAAAAGGGGAATAGAATGTATGCAAGTGCTACTACCAGTGCATCGAGCCCAATGAGTAGCCCTGTCATTTGCCAAAAGCCGCCTTGAACTACTGTTGCAAATGCCGATTGTGCCAGTTTCGATAGTAACAATAACTGCGGTATAATGATAGGGAAACCCATAATTGCCATTAACGCGGCTTGTTGCTGTGCCTTTGCTGCTATGGCGGCCAAGAAAGTGAACACAAAGCTTAGGCCAATACTCCCCAAACAACTAATTGCAAAGAAATGTAGCGGATATACTAATGGATTGGATAGTAGTAGTACAAAAATCCCCAAGCTTATCAGGTTCATAGCCAGCATGAGCAAGGCATTGAACAATAGTTTGGCAATTACAAATTGTTGCGGCTTAACTAAAGTGTAGAAGTAGAGTAGCCGGCCTCGGCTTTCTTGTAAAAAACTTTTAGCCACCGCATTAACGCATACAAATAACTGTACTACCCAAAATAGTGCATTCCAAACGGTAGCTTCAGGTTGGCCATGAATAAGATAGATTACAAAAATGGTGCTTGCTACATACAATACAATTCCATAAAGGGTATACTGCTGCCTAAATTCGAGCAATATATCTTTTTTAACAAGCGATAATATCGTGTGTGCAGCATTAGGCATATTCGTGATAACATTTGCGGCAACGCGGTTCATACTCGTCTTTTTCGCCCAGTAATACTTGTGCTTCGCTAGCGGCTTTGCGGTACGAAATATTGGCCAGGCCGCCACATTTCACACAAATGGCGTGAAGCTTAGTAATGAAATCAGCAATAGCTAGTAGCTGCGGCATAGGGCCAAAAGGCTTGCCTAAATAATCCATATCTAACCCTGCTACAATTACACGAATGCCTTTGGTAGCAAGCTTTTCACACACTTCAATAATATCTGGATCAAAAAATTGTGCCTCATCTATGCCTACCACGTCTACATCGTTAGCAAGTAGTAAAATGGTTTGTGGATTATCGATAGGTGTACTTACTATGGCGTTGGCATCGTGACTTACCACTTTTGTTTCGTCGTAACGTATGTCTATAGCCGGTTTAAAAATTTCAACCCTAAGATTGGCAATTTTAACACGCTTTAATCTTCTAATTAACTCTTCTGTTTTGCCGCTGAACATGCTGCCGCAAATCACTTCTATAGAGCCTCTTTTTTCACCAGATATATTGGGTTCAATAAACATGCCTACAAATAAAAAATCTACTACTTATATAATTAACTTTACGCCGGCTTACACTAACCCCAAAATTATTTTACCCATGAGTAAAGTGGGCATTTTATTGCACCAGTTACAAAGCTTGCACGAGCAAGGGCAATATCAACAAATGGCCTTGTACGCACAAATGTTATTGGCCGAGTTGCAAGTATCGCAAACTGTGGTTACACACAATAAAGTATCGGTAGTTATGCCGGCAACAAATGTAATGCCTCGTAGCGAAGCGGCCACAGATATTGAGCCATCATTTACCCACAATTTACCGCAAGGTAAGGTAAGCCTTACGGCATCTGAAATTGATCCAATAAAAGCAGTTGATATAGCAGATGCACCTAACTACCTTACGGTAAATGAGACCGAGCCCACACCTGCCAATAACATCATGCAAAGTATTTTAGATGTGTTGCCGCAAGAGCCAACAATAGCCATACCAACATTGCCCAACGAGCCAATTAAAGAAGTATTTGAATTAAACGATGTAATGGCCGAAATTGATACAGAAAGCCTCAACGAAAAATTGAAAATCGAGCAAATTGAGCTCACTACTGTACTTGAAGGTACACCCATTAAAGATTTGAAAAAAGCAATTGGTATTAACGACCGCTTTTTGTTTATTAACGAGCTTTTCCGTGGCGATGATGTAATGTACGAACGCAGTATCAAAACCATCAATAATTTCGAAATATACCCGGAAGCTCAATTTTGGATACAACGAGAGTTAAAAGTGAAGTTAGGTTGGGATGATAGCAATGAAACAGTTAAACAGTTTGATGCATTGGTAAAGCGCCGATTTGCTTCTTAAGATATTCCATAATCAGGTCTGTTGCACCTGCTTGCGACTGAACATAAGCTGCCGCCGCCTTGGCGGCTTTTTCGTAGAATGTACTATTGCTGAAAAGCTCAGTGAGGTAATCTTCTAATACCAAAGCATTGTCGGCAACAAACGAACCGCCAGCGTTCAACAAGCCCACTGCTTCTTGATATTTTTCATACACGGGTCCGTGTACCACAGGCTTACCATACACTGCCGCCTCTAGTACATTATGAATACCTCCAGCGTTAAAGCCACCTCCAATAAAAGCTACATGCGCTAAATAATAGAGCTTACTAAGCATTCCAACATTATCAATGATAAGCGTTTGATAGGTAGGTACACCTTGCGGTAAATGAAGCTCATGCTGTATCCATGCACTATATCGAATTGCGTTTTGATACAAACGCATACACTCATTTATACGTTCTTCGCTTACATCGTGGGGTGCCACAATGCAGGCATATGCAGGATGTGTATTAACAAAATGATCAATTTCCTCATCATCTTCAGTCCAAGTGCTACCCGCCACCAATGTTAAGCGGTTGCCTATGAAGTTTTGTATTTGCCGTAAGGCGTGTATATCTATGGTATTGGCAATACGCAGCACTCTATCGAAACGAGTATCGCCTGTTACTGCAACATGTTGTATCCCTATTTGGTGTAATAACTGAGCCGATGCGGGCTCTTGCACAAAAAAGTAAGAAAAACAGTCGAGCATTTTTCTATGAAAGTCGCCATACCATTGAAAAAACGGTTGATTAGCTCTAAAAATACCACTTACTAAAAAAAGTGGAATCTGCCGCTGCTTACATAGTTGTAGATAGTGCCACCAAAACTCATATTTCACAAATAATACCAACTGTGGCTGCACTGCATTCATAAATGCTTGGGCATTAAGCTTGCTATCGGCAGGTAAGTAATAAATGTAATCGGCTCCTTTATAATGTTTTTGTACCTCATAACCTGAGGGTGAGAAAAAGGTAAGTACAATATTTGTAGTCGGGTATGTATGTTTAAGCGCCTCTAAAACCGGGCGGCCTTGCTCAAACTCGCCTAAGCTGGCACAGTGTATCCATATACGAGGCCGGTGAGTGGCGGCCATATCATTTCTTATGGTTTGAATTAGATACTTGCGACCATCCGCCCAAGCTTTCGCTTTTTTATTGCCCAAGCTACCCAAAAGTTGTGCTACTAAAGGGTATAAAGTTGTTACGATGCTATATGCGAACCTGCCTAGCCAATACATGTTACAAAGAAAGGTATTTTACCTTACGGTAAAGTAACACGCACATAACATAAAAGCCGTTAGGAGGTACAAGGGTTTTCTGTTAGTTTTGTCGCAATTCGAAATAAGTTTATCCATATGCGACCGATCCAAATGGTTGATCTAAAAGCACAGTATGAGAAAATTAAGGAAGAGGTCAACGCCGCTGTGCTCGGTGTGTTAGAAAGTGCAGCTTTCATTAATGGCAAGCCCGTACAAGCATTCAGCGAACAACTTGCGGCTTACTTACAGGTGAAGCATGTTATACCATGTGCTAATGGTACCGATGCCCTGCAAATAGCCATGATGGCCCTCGATTTGCAACCCGGCGATGAGGTAATAACACCTTCCTTCACTTATATTGCAACAACAGAAGTAGTAGCATTGCTGCGTTTGAAGCCTGTATTTGTAGAGGTAGATCCTAAAACATTCTGTATGGATGTAGCGGCTTTAAAGAAAGCCATTACACCCAAAACAAAAGCCATTGTTCCGGTACACTTGTATGGTCATGCTGCCAACATGGAAGCTATTATGGCCGTAGCTAAAGAGTACAATTTATTCGTGATAGAAGATAATGCCCAAGCCATTGGTGGCTCATTCACCTTTAGCGATGGAACTACAAAGAAAAATGGCACTATTGGTCATATCGGATGTACTTCCTTTTTCCCTAGTAAAAATTTAGGAGGCTATGGCGATGGTGGGGCTATCTTCACAAATGATGATACCCTTGCCGAAAAATTACGTATGATTGCCAACCACGGGCAAAAAGTACGTTATTATCATGAAGTGGTTGGTTGTAACAGTCGCTTAGATACCATTCAAGCAGCTATTTTGCAGATTAAGTTACGCGAACTAGATAATTACATTGCAGCTCGTAGAAATGCTGCCGATTATTACGATAAGGCATTTGCAAACCATCCTAAAATTACAACGCCCTACCGAGCACCTTACAGCCATCATGTTTTCCACCAGTATACGTTGATTTTAGAGGGCGTGAATCGTGATGCTTTGCACCAATATTTAGCTGCCAAGCAAATTCCTTCTATGATTTATTACCCAGTGCCAGGGCATCGTCAGAACATGTTTGCCAGTTTTGGTTTAGAACAAGTAGAAATGCCTGTAACCGATTGGCTGACCGAAAGGGTTATAAGTTTACCCATGCACACTGAATTAACTGAAGAGCAACTACATTATATTACAACCCAAGTTTTAGAATTTGTAAATCAATAAGCATGAAAATAGCAGTTGTAGGAACCGGATATGTAGGTTTAGTATCTGGTACCTGTTTCGCCGAAACTGGAAATTATGTAACCTGTGTCGATATTGATACCCGTAAAGTTGAAATGTTAAGTAATGGGCAAATCACTATTTATGAGCCTGGATTAGAAAAATTGTTCACCAAGAATCTGCACGAAGGGCGTTTGAAGTTCACTACCGACCTAGCAGAAGGTGTTAAAGACGCACAGGTAATTTTCTTAGCACTTCCTACACCTCCGGGTGAAGATGGTAGTGCAGACCTGAAGTATGTACTTGGAGTTGCCGACGACCTAGGTAAAATTATCACCGACTATAAAGTTGTAGTAGATAAGAGTACAGTACCCGTAGGTACAGCCGATAAAGTACATGCTGCTATTGCTGCTAACTACAAAGGCGAGTTCGATGTAGTGAGTAATCCAGAGTTTCTGCGTGAAGGTGTAGCTGTTGACGACTTTATGAAACCCGACCGCGTAGTAATTGGAGCCGCAAGTGAAAGAGCTAAGAAAGTAATGGGAGAATTGTACGCTCCCTACGTTCGTCAAGGAAATCCTATCATTTACATGGATATCCGTAGTGCAGAATTAACAAAGTATGCAGCGAACGCATTTTTGGCTACCAAAATCACTTTCATGAACGAAATCGCACAAATGTGCGAACGCCTTGGTGCTAATGTAGATATGGTGCGCCGCGGTATTGGCACCGACGAACGCATAGGTAAGCGCTTCTTGTTCGCAGGTATCGGTTACGGTGGTAGCTGCTTCCCTAAAGATGTGCAAGCTTTAGCAAAAAGTGCAAAAGAAGTTGGTTACGATTTTAAAATTCTGCAAGCCGTAATGGAAGTAAATGAAAAGCAGAAAAAGCATTTAATTCCTGCTATTAGCAGCTACTTCAATGGCAACTTAGCTGGCAAGCATTTTGCACTTTGGGGCCTAGCATTCAAACCTAATACCGATGATATTCGTGAAGCACCAGCATTAGAACTCATCGATATGTTGGTAAAAGCAGGTGCTACTGTTACTGCTTACGATCCAGAGGCGATGCCAAATGTTCAAAAAGCAATCGGACAAAAAGCTGCTTACGCAAATGATCCGTACTCTGCACTACAAAATGCAGATGCCTTGATCATTGCTACAGAATGGAATGTTTTCAGAACTCCCGACTTTGAAATTTTAGCAAGCAAGCTTAAAAACAAAGCCATATTTGATGGTCGTAACTTATTTGAACCTGAGGATATGAAAGAAAAAGGCTATCATTACGTAAGTATTGGCCGTCCTTAATGAGTAACAACTTAAAATGCTATTATGAGTAAGAAAAGAGTATTAATCACAGGTGCTGCCGGATTTCTTGGTTCGCATCTTTGCGACCGCTTCTTAGCAGAAGGTTTCTATGTAATAGGCATGGATAACCTTATTACAGGTGATTTAAAAAATATAGAACATCTCTTTCCAAGAGAAGATTTTGAATTTTATCATCACGATGTAACAAAATATATCCATATTCCTGGAGAGATCGATTACATCCTTCATTTCGCTAGTCCTGCAAGCCCAATCGATTATCTAAAAATACCTATCCAAACCTTAAAGGTAGGTGCTATGGGTACCCATAATTGCTTAGGCTTAGCTAAAGCAAAAGGCGCTCGTATTCTTGTGGCTAGTACCAGCGAAATATACGGCGATCCATTAGTACACCCGCAAACCGAAGAATATTGGGGTAATGTGAACCCGGTTGGGCCACGTGGCGTGTACGATGAAGCTAAGCGTTATATGGAAGCCATTACCATGGCCTATCATACTTACCATGGCGTTCAAACACGTATTGTTCGTATTTTTAATACCTACGGCCCACGTATGCGACTCAACGATGGTCGTGCATTACCCGCATTTATCGGACAAGCTCTACGTGGCGAAGATTTAACAGTATTTGGCGATGGTAGCCAAACACGCAGCTTCTGTTACGTAAGCGATCTAATAGATGGTATTTATCGCTTGTTAATGAGTGATTACGTCTATCCTGTGAACATTGGTAATCCGGTAGAAATAAGCTTGAAAGAATTTGCAGAAGAAGTATTGAAACTAACTGGCAGTACAGTACAAATAAGTTATAAGCCATTACCTGTAGATGATCCAAAGCAACGTAAGCCCAATATCACCAAGGCAAAAGAAATCTTAGGCTGGGAGCCTAAAGTTGAACGTGCCGAAGGATTAAAAATTACCTACGAATACTTTAAAAGTTTACCGAAAGAAGAACTTTTCAAGCAGCCTAAGAGTTTCGATAAGAAATAACACACATGTACCAGCAACTCATTGAAAAAAAAGAAAAGCTAGCTGTAATAGGTTTAGGTTACGTTGGCTTGCCTATTGCACTCGAATTTGCAAAACACCTAAGCGTTATAGGATTCGATATCAACGATAAACGGGTAGAAATGATGCGTAATCGTATCGATCCAAGTAACGAACTTGAGCCCGAAGCTTTCGATGGCTGCGATATTCACTTTACAAGTTCACTCGATGAACTCCGTAAAGCTCGCTTTTTTATTGTAGCAGTACCAACACCAGTAGACCAGCACAATGTACCCGATTTAACACCGGTGTTACGAGCCAGCGAAACCATTGGAAAAGTCATTAAACCTGGCGACTATGTGGTATACGAAAGTACCGTGTATCCGGGCTGTACCGAAGAAGATTGCCTACCCGTTATTGAGAAATTAAGTAACCTTACGGTAAATAAAGATTTCAAATTAGGATACAGTCCAGAACGCATCAACCCAGGCGATAAAGAACACACGTTAGCAACCATCGTAAAAGTGGTAAGCGGTAGCGACGCTGAAAGTGCAGAAGTAATTGCCAAAGTGTATGAACTCGTAGTAAAAGCCGGCGTACACAGAGCTAGTAGCATTAAAGTAGCTGAGGCAGCCAAAATAATAGAAAATACCCAACGCGATATCAACATAGCGTTAATGAACGAGTTGAGTATCATTTTCGACCGAATGAACATCAACACCTACGAAGTGTTAGAAGCCGCCGGTACAAAATGGAACTTTCTTAAGTTTCAACCCGGGCTGGTAGGTGGCCATTGTATTGGTGTCGATCCATACTATCTCACTTACAAAGCAGCTGAGCTAGGTTATAGCAGTAAGGTTATCTTAAGTGGTCGCCAAATCAACGATGGCATGGGCGCTTATGTTGCCAAAAAAATATTACAGCATGTTATTCTTAATAGCAGCAACGTTCGTGAAGCTAAAGTATTGGTACTCGGTGCCACTTTCAAAGAGAATGTAACCGATATCCGCAACAGTAAGGTTGCCGATGTAGTGAACAACTTAAAAGAGTACCACCTCAATGTGCATGTAAGCGACCCACTTGCAGATAGTGAAGAACTGAACCACGAGTATGGTTTTGGCCTTACGGCAAATATCGATGCAGATTATGATGCCGTTGTTATTACCGTGCCACACCAGCAGTTTAAAACTTTCGACGATGCCTACTTTGCAAGTATCACCAAACCAGGGGCTATCATCGCCGATTTAAAAGGGATATATCGTGGTAAAATTAGCAGTAGAAAATA
Source organism: Chitinophagaceae bacterium (assembly GCA_046296295.1). Lineage (GTDB taxonomy): Bacteria > Bacteroidota > Bacteroidia > Chitinophagales > Chitinophagaceae > UBA10646. Next base: position 17,205 of record JBKBLG010000006.1, read on the forward strand.
CTGGAGCTTCTAAAAAAAACACATTATAGCACATATAGTTGAAGTGAGTGACACAACGAAGTTCATTAGCGTTGCTGTTGCTCACTTCACAATTTAAAACAACTTGTCATGAAAATAGCAGTGATAGGTACTGGCGGGCAACTCGGTACCGAATTACAAGATATAGCAGCCAAAAGAACTGATATTACTTGGGTTTTTGCTGGATTAGAAGTAGTAGATCTGTCGAAGCCTGCAACCATCACCGCATTTGTCATCCACGAAAAGCCAACAGTAGTTATTAATGCAGGTGCTTATACAGCTGTAGACAAGGCCGAAACCGATCAAGCACTGGCATTACAAATCAACGGCCATGCAGTTGGCACACTTGCAAAGGCTTGTAGCGAAGTAGGTGCTAAACTCATCCATATTTCTACCGACTATGTGTTTAACGGTAATAATACCACACCATACCTTACAACACAAGCTACCGACCCTGTTAACTATTATGGCTACAGCAAAATGATTGGCGAGCAAGAGGCAATGGCTATACATGCAGCAGGTACCGCAATTATTAGAACCAGTTGGGTATACAGTTTTTATGGCAACAATTTCGTAAAAACAATGCTACGCCTAATGGATGAGCGTGAAAGCTTAAATGTAGTAGCCGATCAGCAGGGGTGCCCCACGTACGCAGCCGATTTGGCCGAAGCTTGCGTAGCTATTGCTACTGCCAGCAATTTTGTGCCCGGTATATTTCATTACAGCAATAGCGGCGCCATTACTTGGTACACATTTGCAGCCACCATAGGTTCCCTTACGGGTAAAAAATGTAAAGTACATCCAGTGCCAACAACGGCCTATCCAACGCCTGCAAAACGACCAGCATACTCTGTTATGGATCTTACTGCAATCACTGCGGCGTATCCTGCCGTAAAAGTGTACCCTTGGGAAGATAGTTTGAAACGTTGTCTGCAACAATTAGGAGCACTAGTTTAAAATTTTAAGGTCAACTGAAAATTGATCTTTTTAATTTCAGCAGCTCTTATGATGTTAAGGCTACTAATTATTGTTATACTATTTACCGCAAGGTATCAAAGCTTGGCGCAGTTCTATCGCTATGCTAGTTTAAATAGTTACGAGGGAGTAGTATTGAATGATAGTTTGCAGTTTAAACCGCATGTTCCGCATAAAAAGTTTGTACGTGTTATCAGCAATGTATTTGAATCGTACACCACCCTCACTTTGCACGAAGAAAATGCCATTCGGCAACATTTGCTCATTCACTTGTACCATAATTACAGAGATGTGTTGTACAAGTTAGCATTACACAACGATAGGGTAACAGTGCATACGAGCTTATTGTACTTTTCGGCGACTCAAGCCGATAGTATGCGTAAGTTAGATGCGAGTATCAATATTTTCTACACCAATCCTGATAGCAGCGATGTTGAGTTGATTTGGGTGAACGATTTTGTGTTACCCAAGCATATTCGAACAAAGGTTGATATGGTTACCTACCGAAAAGCAGAGGCTATACTATTATACAACTCCGAAACTGCTGAACTTGTACGGTAAGTCAAAACAAATTATTTGAACCTTACGGTAAATGAAAAAGCCCCTCAGAAGGGGGCTTTTGTTGGTCCATAAGGATTCGAACCTTAACAGACAGAACCAAAATCTGTAGTGCTACCGTTACACCATGGACCATCCTAACCGCATCTAGAAACTTGTTCTTGATTTGGGATGGCAAAAGTAATATTGTAGCCGATATCTCCAAATTTTTACGCAGATTTTTTTCATTTTTTTTCGTTGGAGCAGCTGCGAGTGTATCCTATGCTTTAACAGGCTGTTGTTTAGGCTGTAGGAGCGGTTAAAGAAGCAGCAATAGGGGGAAAATTAGCCGCATCTTTACCAAATTTTATGCCATTGGGGAAAAAAATTGGTATGTACATGCTTTGTTACTACTTTTGCCGTCCTTTAATTTAGGTTAAGTGGCAATATATTTACCGTAAGGTTAGTATTGCTATGGTCTAAATCACAAGTAAAAACCGGTAATTACATATATGTCATCAACTCAAGTTCAAAACAGGATTAGCTTCGGTAAAACCAAAAACCTAGCTGAAACTCCTGACCTGCTGGACATTCAGTTAGAATCATTCAAAGAATTTTTTCAGCTCGAAACAACGCCCGACAAGCGCAACAACGAAGGTTTGTTCAGGGTGTTTAAAGAGAACTTCCCAATTGCCGATACCCGCAATATCTTCGTACTTGAGTTTCTAGATTACTTTATTGATCCGCCTCGTTACTCTATTGAAGAGTGTATGGAGCGTGGCTTAACCTACGCTGTGCCTTTAAAAGCTAAGCTACGCCTAAGTTGTAACGATGAAGAGCACGTTGATTTCCAAACCATTGTGCAAGATGTGTTTTTAGGCAATATCCCTTATATGACACCTCGCGGTACTTTCGTAATTAATGGTGCGGAGCGTGTTGTAGTAAGCCAATTGCATCGTAGCCCTGGTGTATTCTTCGGTCAAAGTACACACCCCAATGGTACTAAAATTTATAGTGCCCGTGTAATTCCTTTCAAGGGTGCTTGGATGGAATTTGCTACCGATATCAATAACGTAATGTATGCTTACATTGATCGTAAGAAGAAATTCCCTGTAACTACTTTATTACGCTCAATTGGTTTTGAAACCGATAAAGATATTCTCGAACTTTTCGGTATGGCCATTGAGGTGAAAGCCGATAAGAAAACATTGTCGGAACATGTTGGCAAGAAATTAGCAGCTCGTGTACTTCGTACTTGGGTAGAAGATTTCGTTGATGAAGATACCGGTGAGGTAGTAAGCATTGAACGTAACGAAATTGTAATGGAACGCGATACCGTGTTAGATGAAGATGCGGTAGATATAATCAGTGAGATGGATGTGAAGAGCGTTTTCTTACAACGTGAAGATGTTGGTGGCGATTACGCAATCATTTATAACACATTAAATAAAGATACCTCTAACAGCGAATTAGAAGCCGTTCAGCATATTTACCGCCAACTACGTGGTGCTGATGCTCCTGATAACGAAACTGCACGTGGTATTATTGATAAATTATTCTTTAGCGACAAGCGTTACGACTTAGGTGAAGTTGGTAGGTACAAGATTAACCGCAAACTTGGCTTAGAGTTGCCACTTGATAAGAAAGTGTTAACCAAGCAAGATATCATTGAGATCATTAAATACCTAGTACGTTTAACCAATGCTAAAGCTGAGATTGATGATATTGATCACTTAAGCAATCGTCGTGTACGTACTGTAGGTGAGCAATTGTATGCTCAGTTCGGTGTTGGTTTAGCTCGTATGGCTCGTACCATTCGTGAGCGTATGAACGTACGCGATAACGAAGTATTTACGCCGGTAGATTTAATTAATGCCAGAACACTTTCTTCTGTTATCAACTCATTCTTTGGTACTTCTCAATTATCGCAGTTCTTAGACCAAACAAACCCGCTTTCTGAAATTACCCATAAGCGTCGTATTTCGGCATTAGGTCCCGGTGGTCTAAGTCGTGAGCGTGCTGGTTTCGAAGTACGTGACGTACACTACAGCCACTACGGTCGCCTTTGTACTATTGAAACGCCAGAAGGTCCAAACATCGGTTTGATTTCAACACTTTGCGTGCATGCCAAAATCAACGAAATGGGCTTCATTGAAACCCCCTATCGTAAGGTAGAAAATGGTAAGGTAAATCTAAATGAACTTACTTACCTCAGCGCCGAAGAAGAAGATGCTGCAAAAATTGCACAAAGTAACGTTGCCGTAAATGCTGATGGTTCTTTCGTAGAAGATAAAATTGTTAGCCGTCAAACTGGCGACTTCCCAATATTGGAAAAGAACGAAGTAGAATGGATGGACGTAGCACCGAACCAAATTGTTGGGTTAAGTGCATCACTCATTCCATTCTTAGAACACGATGATGCTAACCGTGCCTTGATGGGTTCAAACATGCAACGTCAGGCAGTACCATTAATTCGTCCTGAAAACCCAATTGTAGGTACAGGCTTAGAAGGTAAGGCAGCTCGTGATGCTCGTATTCAAATTCATGCCGAAGGCGATGGTGTAGTTGAATTTGTTGATGCTCGTGAAATTCATGTACGTTACAATCGTAACGATATGGATCGTTTAGTAAGTTTTAGTGACGACTTAAAAGTGTATAAGCTTACTAAGTTCATCAAAACAAACCAAAGCACCAGTATTACACTTCGTCCTGCCGTTAAGAAAGGTCAGGAAGTTAAGAAAGGAGATTTCTTAACAGAAGGCTACGCAACAAAGGATGGTGAATTAGCATTAGGCCGTAACCTACAAGTAGCTTTCATGCCATGGAAAGGTTACAACTTCGAAGATGCGATTGTAATCAACGAGAAAGTAGTTCGTGAAGATTTATTCACCTCTATCCATATCGAAGAATACGAATTAGAAGTTCGTGATACCAAGTTGGGTGAAGAAGAACTAACACCAGATATTCCTAACGTTTCTGAAGAAGCAACGAAAGATTTAGACGAAAACGGTATTGTTCGCATCGGTGCTGTAATTCGTGAAGGCGATATCATGATTGGTAAGATCACTCCAAAAGGAGAAAGCGATCCAACGCCTGAAGAAAAGTTATTAAGGGCCATCTTCGGTGATAAGGCCGGCGATGCTAAAGATGCATCACTTAAAGCACCAAACGGTGTGGAAGGTGTTGTAATTGATAAGAAGCTCTTCCAAAGAGCTAAAAAAGATAAAAACTCTAAGGTTCGAGAAAAAGCACAACTTGAAAAAGTTGAAAAAATTCATGAAAAGAATGCCGAAGAGCTCAAAAACTTGTTGTTAGATAAGTTAATGACGCTACTTAACAACAAAACCTCTGCAGGTGTTAGCAACAACTTCGGTGAAGTGTTAATTGGTAAAGGCGCCAAGTTCAATCAAAAGAACTTGAGCTCTATCGATTACATGAACGTTAATCCATTGGGTTGGACAGGGGATGCTACTACCGACGATTTAATCAATACTTTGTTGCACAACTACACCATCAAGTACAACGAAGAACTTGGTCGTTACAAGCGTGAGAAATTCAATATCTCAATTGGTGATGAATTACCAGCCGGTGTGTTAAAGCTAGCCAAGGTATACCTTGCGGTAAAACGTAAGTTAAAAGTTGGTGATAAAATGGCGGGGCGCCACGGTAACAAAGGTATTGTTGCTAAAATCGTTCGTGCCGAAGACATGCCATTCTTAGAAGATGGTACTCCGGTTGATATTGTATTAAACCCATTAGGGGTACCTTCTCGTATGAACTTGGGACAGATCTACGAAACTATCTTAGGTTGGACTGGTAAGAAATTGGGTGTGAAATTTGCAACGCCAATATTCGACGGTGCAACGGTAGATGAAATAGCTCAGTACTGTAAAGATGCCCAAATACCGCATATGGGCCACACATACTTGTACGATGGTGAAACAGGCGAACGCTTCCACCAAAAAGCAACAGTAGGTGTGATTTACATGATTAAGCTACACCACATGGTTGATGATAAAATGCACGCCCGTTCTATCGGACCGTACAGTTTAATTACACAGCAACCTTTAGGTGGTAAGGCTCAGTTTGGTGGTCAGCGTTTTGGTGAGATGGAGGTATGGGCACTTGAAGCTTATGGTGCATCTAACATCTTACAAGAATTATTAACCATTAAGTCTGATGATATTATTGGCCGAGCCAAAACATATGAAGCCATCGTTAAAGGCGATAATATTCCACGTGCAGGCGTACCAGAATCGTTCAACGTATTAATGCACGAGTTAAGAGGCTTAGGCTTAGACCTTAAGTTCGATTAACAGATTTGTTTTAATAACCTTACGGTAAATCATTTACCGCAAGGAAAAATACAACCACAAAGCCACCGAAAGGTGGCTTTTTTATTGCTGTTACATAATAGCAAGGCAGCAAGTATAGGCTTTGTTTAATCTTTTAGAAAAATCAAAACCAAATCAAACTAACTGGCGTTAATATTGAATTTGTTTCAATATTTTCACTGCATCTGAAAACCATGAGAAAGTTAAACTACTATGTAGTGTTGTTAATAACACTAAACTTGAGCATCGGCCAATTGCAGGCGCAAGAAGTTCTTAATACCAAGGCTGCTTACGATTTGATGCAGAAAAATATGGCTGCACTGAATTTGCTTCCTGGCGATATTAACCAGCTCGAAGTAACAGATATGTACACTACACCTGAGCAAGTGACCATGTTGTATGTACGCCAAACATATCGGGGCATAGGTATTCACAATCAAATGCTAGTAATGGCATTTAGAGGCGATACATTATTGAACAAAAGTGGTACCTGGTTGCCAAAAGTAAATGCTCGTGTAGTGAATAATAACGTAGCATTAAGTGCATCAGATGCCTTACGAAAGGCAATGGAACACTTGCAACTACCTGAAGCTAATATTGTTCCAACAGCCATTAGCGATAATGGAAAGCTCATACGTTTCAACAAGGCTAATGTAGCACAGCACGATATATTGGTACAACCCATATACTCTAAAATGCACGATGGTACCTTACGCCTAAGCTGGTTGGTAGAATTAGCTCCTGTTACAACAGCCGATCATTGGTTAATGCGTATCGATGCTACTACTGGGGCACTCATTGGTAAAGATAACTTTACAGTTTATTGCAATTGGGAACATCCTGAGCATCAACAACAATATAGTAAGCTGAATGTAGTAGCTGCAAAAAATGCTTTGCAGCATCATCATAAGCCGTGGAATATGCCATCATCATCATTACGGAGTGTGAATAATGGTGGTACAAATGCAAGCTATACAATAATACCTTATCCCGCAGAAAGCCCTGAGCATGTTGGAGGTAATCCAACACAAGTAAGTAATCCTTGGAGCTTAAGTCCTGCAGGGAGCAATGCAACCACTTTAGGTTGGCATAGCGATGGTGTTATTGAGTACGAAATCACCCGAGGTAATAACGTGTATGCTCAAGAAGATAGAGATAATAACAACAATACATTCGGCATTCCAGGTGCATCAACAACCGCAGCGCCGAACTTAAGTTTTAATTACAATCCCAACTTTGCATTACATCCGGTTACTGGTGGGGTGAATCAGCAGTTTGCCATCACCAATTTATTTGTATGGAATAATTTGATGCACGATATCAGCTACCTCTACGGTTTTACAGAAGCAGCAGGTAACTTTCAAACCAATAACCTTAGCCGTGGGGGCAATGGTAACGATGCGGTAATAGCCGATGCACAAGATGGCAGCGGTACCAATAACGCCAACTTTAGCACTCCTGCCGATGGTACACGTGGCAGAATGCAAATGTTTTTATGGAGTGCAGTGGCCGGTAAAATTACTTATGTGAGTGCACCACAAAATATACGCGGTTTTCTAACCTCTGTTGAAGGTAACATAAGCACAGCCAATAAACTCTCTACCACGGGGCCTGTAACTGGCGAAGTGGTATTATTTCGAGATAATGCTGCAGGCACAACTAACTTAGCATGTAATGCACCTAATAATTCCCTTACGGGTAAAATAGCATTAATAACTGCTGGAGGCACTTGCTCTTTTGCGGAGAAAGTGCTTTTTGCACAAAATGCCGGTGCTATTGGGGTAATTGTTATCAACACTTCTAACACCCCGGTACAAATGGGCGGAATTCAAGATAATACCATCACTATCCCCGCCGTAATGATTGGCTTTCAAACAGGTAACAATCTACGCAATGCGTTGGTAGAAAGTAGTGTAGTGGTAACACTTGCACCTCCCACCAACACTGATAGCGATTATGATAATGGCATTATTGCACACGAGTATGCCCATGGTATTAGCACACGTTTAACGGGTGGGCCTGCGAATAGCGGTTGTTTGGGTAATGCCGAACAAATGGGTGAAGGCTGGAGCGATTATTATAGCCTAATGATGACCACGAATTGGGCTTCAGTACAACCTACAGATGGTGCTCAGAATAGGGGTATTGGTACGTATGTGATAGGGCAAAATCCAGTTACAGGGCGTGGTATCAGAACTTATGCTTATAGTAATAATTTGAGTATCAATCCATGGAATTTTAGTCAACTATCTAGCATTCCAACAGGTAGGCCGCATACCGTTGGCGAAATTTGGTGTGCTACTTTATGGGATATGACTTGGGAGCTCATTGCGGTTGATGGTATTAATAGAAACTTTTTTAATCCGAATGGTGTTGGCGGTAACTCCGTAGCTATGAAGTTGGTAACTGAGGCCATGAAACTACAACCGTGTGAGCCAGGTTTTTTAGATGGTCGCAACGCTATTTTAAAAGCAGATAGTATTTTCTTTAATGGTCGTTATCGTTGTGCTATCTGGAACGCTTTTGCTCGCAGGGGTATGGGGGCGGGTGCAGTACAAGGTAGCAGTAACAGCCTTACCGATCAATTGAGCGATTTTAGTGTACCTAGCAGTGCATCTGTTTTCAAAACTTCAAATATTACTTCTGCAGCACAAGGGCAAGAAGTTACTTACACGCTTCGTACTCGCTGCGATTGTTCGCCACAAAGTAACCTTCGTATCATCGACACCTTGCCGACCAACGTTACATGGGTGAGTGGTGGTACTTATAACCCTTCAAATAGAACAGTTACTTTCAATGCTATCAACTTGAATAGCGGACAAACCACTGACTTCTCGTACCGAGTTGCAGTGAACCCAGGTACTTATACTCCTCCAACCAATCATGTGAACGAGCCTATTAACAGCAACGTAATGCCGGCTATATTCTCAACCTCATTCAGTGGTCTTTCTACGTGGGTTACATCAAGTACAAGAAGCTACAATAATGGATTCTCCTTATTCACGCAGAACAATACTACGGCCGAAGAAAAAGTACTTTTCACACTTAACGGATTTACCCTCAACCGAGTAAGTAGCTTAAATTTTTGGCACTATTACATTACAGAAAGTGGTTACGATGGTGGTGTAGTAGAACTCAGTACCGATGGTGGTAGTACATGGTTCGATGCTGCACCTTACATAACAACCAACACTTATAACAGTGTTATTGCGAACGATGCAACTGGTAGTACGCTGCTCGGTCGTAGAGCTTTCACAGGCAACAGTGGTGGTTTTGTGAATACCATCGTGAACTTACGCGATTTCACCGGGCAGAATATTCGCTTCCGCTTTCGTTTCGCTAGCGATAATGGCTCAGCAGGCGAAGGCTGGTATATAGACAACATTCGTTTAGTAAGCGAATCGGCGGTGTACAACAAAGCCGAATTATTCAATGCATTCAACAACCGGCTAAGCATTGATGACAATGTAATGAACATCAATAACTTAACCTTACCGGTTGTGTATCGTTCATTTACAGCAGAACGTCAACAAAACAATGCACTGCTTCAATGGAGTACTACCCAAGAAATAAATGCAAGTTATTTTGAAGTAGAACATAGTATTAATCCTACTAACGGGTTTAAAACACTCGGAACAGTTGCTGCAAAAGGTAATAGCAACCTTACGGTAAATTACAAGTTCACACATACACAACCTGTAACAGGTATTAATTACTACCGCTTAAAGCAGTTCGATAAAGATGGTAGTTTCTACTACAGCGAGGTAAGAACACTTGATTGGAAGGCTAGCCGACCAACAATAACCGTGAATCCGAACCCGGCATGGGGTAAGTTACAAGTACAATTGCAAAATAGTACCGATCTATTCGATGTCAGGTTAGTAAGTGCAACAGGAGAAACAGTTGCAACTTGTACAAGCCAACGAGGTAATGTTACATTAACCTTACCCACAACTATGGCCACAGGTACTTATTGGCTGTATGTTAGCAACAAACAATGGCAGCAAGTACATCCGGTACTAATTCAAAAACCGTAATACTATTTAACATCATTAAAAGCCGCACACACAAAGCCCTTGCATTTACCGTAAGGGCTTTTTTAAAACTTGGTATTATGTAGAATTTCAATGCAAGTATGTATTTAAAGCCGAATACCTTTAATTTGCACCGCACCCACAGGCATGTATTCCAAAAATGCACATGCCAAACTATTTTATGAGAGTAGCTTTTTTATTGATAACATATACTAACCCAGAGCAAACGCTCAGGCTTATCAATAAGCTACAACATCCTGATTTTGATTTTTTTATACACCTCGATGCTAAGGTTGATTTGCAAACGCATGCAGCTTTTTTTAATATGCCGCAGGTATATTTTATCAAAAATCGGGTAGATGTAAAGTGGGCAGGCTTTTCAACTGTACAAGCTATACTCAACGCTCTGGAAGAAATCATTGCAACCAAAAAAGCGTACGATTTTGTACACCTCATGAGCGGGCAAGATTACCCGATTAAAAGCACTCGATTCATCCATCGGTTCTTCGAGCAACACAAGGGTAAGGAGTTTGTACATGCACTTCATTTTTATACTGAATGGCTCGAAGCGATTCCTCGTATCGAAGAATATCATCTTACCGATTACAACATACCCGGAAAGTATAAGCTACAATGGCTTATGAATAAACTGCTTGGTAAGCGAAAGGCCCCTTTAAACTACGAGTTTTATGGTAAAAGTATGTTTTGGACATTGTCTTTATCTGCTTGCAAGTACGTGGTAGACCTATTCAACAACAACAAACGTTTCAAACGTTTTGTAAAACTTACTTGGGCACCCGACGAGTTCATTATACCAACCATTATTATGAACTCGCCTTTTAGGCACAACGCCGTTCGAGAAAATTTACTTTTTGTAGATATGCCCGAAGGCACTAGCCACCCCAAATGGCTAGGTGTTGAAGATTTTCCCCGACTTCAAAACAGCCCCAAACTATTTGCCCGAAAATTCAAGCTAGAGCAAAACCCCGAAATATTCGATATGCTCGATTGGCTAACACGTTAAAGGCTAACTTTTACACATTTCGCTGCAAAATCCCCTATTTTTTGTATTGTTTTTCCCTTTACCTTTGCCCTCTTATGAAATTTGGGTTCGTGTATCTTTTTCACGCGATTAATGTTCGTTTTCAAAATAACGTTATAAATAGGTAGCTGTACAGCTACAGGCAAGTTGCTTGTAGCTGCATTGTTATGTATTTACCGCAAGGAAAGTGCTCAAAGCCAATATTCATAGGTGCCTTACGGCAAATGAGTAACGCAAAAAATTGCAATTTTTACATATGGCCATTAAAAAAGACAACCGTCCTAGAGCCAATTTTTCTCAGATTACTATCGGCTTAGCTAGCCCAGATAGCATCTTAGAACGCAGCTTTGGCGAAGTGTTAAAGCCCGAAACTATTAATTACCGTACCTACAAACCAGAACGCGATGGTTTGTTTTGCGAACGCATTTTTGGGCCTGTTAAAGATTTTGAATGTGCCTGCGGCAAGTACAAGCGTATCCGTTACAAGGGTATTGTGTGCGACCGTTGCGGCGTAGAAGTTACTGAAAAGAAGGTGCGCCGTGAGCGTATGGGCCACATTAAATTGGTGGTTCCTATTGTACATATTTGGTACTTCAAGAGCCTTCCTAACAAAATTGGTTATTTGTTGGGTATGAGCAGCAAAAAGCTAGAAAGTATCATTTACTACGAGCGTTATGCTGTAATACAGCCGGGTGTAAAAGAGAATTTGAACACAGGTGATTTACTTACCGAAGAAGAATATTTAGATATTATTGACGCCTTACCAAGAGAAAATCAGTACCTGCCCGATGATGATCCTCAAAAATTCATCGCTAAAATGGGTGCTGAGGCCGTAAGCGACTTGTTGAGCCGTATCGATTTAGATGAATTGAGTTATCAGTTACGTAATGCTGCTGCCAACGAAACGAGCCAGCAACGTAAAGCCGATGCTTTGAAGCGCTTAAGCGTTGTAGAAGCATTCCGCGATGCTAACAGCCGTATCACGAACCGCCCAGAATGGATGGTGATGCAGTATATCCCTGTAATTCCGCCAGAATTACGCCCTCTAGTGCCATTAGATGGTGGCCGTTTTGCCTCATCTGATTTGAACGACTTATACCGTCGTGTTATCATTCGTAACAACCGTTTAAAGCGCTTGTTAGAAATTAAAGCACCTGAGGTAATCTTACGTAATGAAAAACGTATGTTACAAGAGGCTATCGATTCATTGTTCGATAACTCTCGTAAGAGCAATGCTGTTAAAGCAGAAGGCGGACGTGCTTTAAAATCTTTATCAGACGTACTAAAAGGTAAGCAAGGTCGTTTCCGTCAAAACCTATTAGGTAAGCGTGTCGATTATTCTGGTCGTTCTGTTATTGTAGTAGGCCCTGAGTTGAAAATGCATGAGTGCGGCTTACCAAAAGATATGGCTGCTGAATTGTTCAAGCCATTTATCATTCGTAAATTAATTGAAAGAGGTATCGTTAAAACAGTGAAGAGTGCCAAGAAATTGGTAGATCGTAAAGATGCTGTGATTTGGGATATCTTAGAAAATATATTAAAGGGGCACCCTGTAATGTTAAACCGTGCCCCAACCTTACACCGCTTATCTATTCAGGCATTTCAGCCTAAGTTGGTAGAAGGTAAGGCAATTCAATTACACCCTTTGGTTACAGCGGCTTTCAACGCCGACTTTGATGGAGACCAAATGGCAGTGCATGTTCCTCTAAGCAATGCGGCAATTTTAGAAGCACAGTTGCTTATGTTGAGTGCACACAACATTTTAAACCCTCAGAATGGTACGCCAATTACACTTCCTTCACAAGACATGGTGTTGGGCTTGTATTATATTACTAAGGGTAAGAAAACCATGGGCGATGAAATAGTAAAAGGCGAAGGAAAAGCTTTTTACAGCATGGAAGAAGTTATCATTGCCTACAATGAAGGTCGGGTAGACTTACATGCACATATTAAGGTACGTACCAATGTTCGTGAGAAAAACGGTACGCTCGTTAAAAAACTTATCGAAACAACGGTTGGTCGTGTATTATTCAACCAATATGTTCCAGAAGAAGTAGGTTTTGTAAATGCCTTATTAACTAAGAAAAGTTTAAGAGAAATTATTGGTGATATCATTAAAATCACCAACGTTCCAAAAACAGCGAAGTTCTTAGATGATATCAAGCAACTAGGTTTCCGTATGGCATTCCGTGGTGGTTTATCGTTCAATGTCAACGACTTGATCATCCCAGATATGCGTAACGAATTGTTGGAGCAAGCCAAACTTGAAGTAGATGAAGTTTGGGAAAACTACAACATGGGTTTAATTACCAATAACGAACGTTATAACCAGGTAATTGATATTTGGAGCCGTGTAGATACACGTATTACTGAAACCCTTATTCGTGAAATGCAAACCGATAAGCAAGGTTTCAACTCTGTATACATGATGTTGGATTCTGGTGCTCGTGGTTCTAAGCAACAGGTTAAGCAGTTGGCTGGTATTCGTGGTTTGATGGCTAAGCCCCGTAAGAGTGGTAGTTCTGGTTCTGAAATCATTGAGAACCCAATTCTTTCTAACTTTAAAGGTGGCCTGAACGTATTAGATTATTTTATCTCAACCCACGGTGCTCGTAAAGGTTTGGCCGATACAGCCCTTAAAACTGCGGATGCTGGTTACCTAACACGTCGTTTGGTTGATGTTGCTCAAGATGTTGTAATTACAGAGGTAGATTGTGGCACACTTCGTGGTATTGCTACTAGTGCTCTAAAAGACAATGAAGATATCATCGAGCCATTACGTGATCGTATTGAAGGTCGAACTTCTTTACATGATGTTCGTAACCCACTTACTGACGAATTAATTGTTGGTGCTGGCGAAGAAATTACAGTTGATATTGCACGTGCCATTGAAGATGCAGGTGTTGAAACTGTAGAAATCCGTAGCGTACTTACTTGCGAAAGCAAGCGTGGTGTGTGTGTGAAATGCTATGGTCGCAACCTTGCAACCGGCTACACCGCCCAAGAAGGTGATGCAGTAGGTATTATTGCAGCACAATCTATCGGTGAGCCTGGTACACAGCTTACACTTCGTACCTTCCACGTGGGTGGTATTGCAGGTAGCAGCTCTGTTGAAAGCTCATTGTATGCGAAATTCGATGGTACATTACAGTTCGACGGATTACGTACCGTAACAGCTCTAAACAACGAAGGCGATAAAGTACAAATTGTAATTGGTCGTACAGGTGAAATTCGTAACATGGATGTTAAGAATGATCGCCTATTAAATGTAATGAACATCCCATACGGTAGTACACTATTGGTTAAAGATGGTCAGGAAGTCAAGAAAGGTGATACAATCTGTTCATGGGATCCATTCAACAATGTATTAATTGCTGAAATAGATGGTCAAGTACGCTTAGAGAATGTACTAGAAGGTGTTACTTACCGTGAAGAAGCCGATGAACAAACAGGCCACCGCGACAAGGTTGTTATCGAAACAAAAGATAAAACCAAGATACCAAGCATGGTTATCGAGGGCAGTAAAGAAGTTAAAAACTACAACCTGCCTGTTGGGAGCCGCTTAATGGTAGATGAAGGTGATACTGTTAAAGCTGGGCAAGTATTGGTGAAGATCCCTCGTACAATGCGTAAGAGTGGCGATATTACCGGTGGTTTGCCTCGTGTAACTGAACTGTTCGAGGCTCGCAACCCAAGTAATCCTGCTGTAGTTTGTGAAATTGATGGTGTAGTTGCTTTTGGTAATGTGAAGCGTGGTAACCGTGAAATCATTGTTGAAGCTAAAGATGGTGTTGTTAAGAAGTACTTGGTACCATTAACACGTCAGATTCTTGTGCAAGATGGCGACTTCGTGAAAGCAGGTACAGCATTATCAGATGGTCAGATTGCTCCGGCCGATATTCTCGCTATCAAAGGACCGTTTGCAGTACAAGAGTATGTAGTGAACGAAATTCAAGAAGTATACCGCTTACAAGGTGTAAAAATCAACGATAAGCACATTGAAGTAATTGTGCGACAGATGATGAAGAAAGTTGAAATCGTTGATGCTGGTGATACCAAGTTCTTAGAAGAAGATTTAGAAGATCGTTTCGACTTTAACGAAGAGAACGATAGAATCTTCGATAAAAAGGTAGTTACCGATCCTGGGGATAGCACTCGTATGAAGTCTGGCCAAATTGTAACCTTGCGTGAACTACGTGAAGAGAATTCTATCTTACGCCGTGCAGATAAGAAGTTGGTAGAGGTTCGTGATGCACGCCCTGCCACTGCAACGCCGGTGTTACTAGGTATAACCAAAGCTTCACTAGGGGTACAAAGCTGGATTTCGGCCGCTTCGTTCCAAGAAACTACGAAAGTATTAAGCACAGCTGCTATTAACGGTAAAACCGATTTAATGACTGGCTTAAAAGAAAACGTAATTACTGGCCACCTCATCCCTGCTGGTACAGGTTTGAAGAAGTACGAATCACTACTTGTTGGTAGCAAAGAAGAATATGAACTACTTGCTACTACCAGAGAAGCAATGAGCTTTGATGACGATGAATAGTAAGTGATATTATACCATACATTTACCGTAAGGTGAAACTTATAAGGGTGCCATATATTGGCACCCTTTCTGTTGCTGCTACTTGCGTAAATGATCTACAAATATTTGATACCTACATTAACATCGCTTTTGCCGCTTTTCCCCTTAATTTGCCAATCAAACAAAAAGCATGAAGCAAATTTCTACGATTGTTCAAGTAATACTTGCAGTAGCAGTAGCAGTATTATTCTATTTACACTTTAGTAATAAGCCTAATACAACAGTAGTAACTAGAAATGCAGATGGAATAACATCGTTAGCTAATAATAAAATTGCTTACTTCGAGCTTGATAGTCTCGAAAATCAATACACCTATTTTAAAGAAACACGTAATTACTTACGTAGAAAAGACGATGAATTTAGCCGTCGTTTAAATAGCATCAAATTGCAATATGAAAATAAGTTGAAAGAAGCTAATGCGAAAGGCCCTAGTATGACACAGGCCGAGCAAACAGCCTTTCAGCAAGAGCTGATGCGTATACAAGAAAATTACCGACAAACAGAACAAGAAGGCACTCAAGAAATGCAAGCACTTAGCCTACAAAAAATGCAGGAAGTGAAAAAAACAATTCAAGATTTTTTGAAAACATACTGCGAAGGCAAGGGCTATGCTTACGTATTTGCCAGTAGCGAAAACGATTATTTATATTACAAAGATTCTGCACAAAACATCACAAACGATTTAATTGCAGCACTCAACAAGCAGTATAAAGAAAAGCAAAACAAATAACCTTGAAAACCCGTTCGGAAAGAACGGGTTTTTGTTGGAACCTACCTTACGGTAAAAGGCTGTAGCATACACCAAAAATTATCTTTACAACAGCTTATATTTAGCACACATATACCAAAACTGTTTTTATGAACGATACGCCATCGGGTACCTTTAAACCATCCTTGGGCCTTGTTGATGCTACTATGATTGTTGCCGGTAGTATGATTGGGTCGGGTATCTTTATCGTAAGTGCCGATATGCTTAAAGATGTAGGTAGTAGTGGCTGGCTTATTGTAGCATGGTTGCTTACAGGCTTTATGACAATGACCGCAGCTCTCAGTTATGGAGAGTTATCAAGTATGTTTCCTAAAGCTGGCGGGCAATATGTATACCTTAAAGAAGCTTACAATCCACTTATAGGTTTTTTATATGGGTGGAGTTTTTTTGCTGTTATTCAAACAGGTACCATTGCAGCTGTTGGTGTAGCTTTTAGCAAGTTCACAGCTTATTTGATACCTGCCGTGAGTGAAAAAAACATCCTATTTAGCATTGGTAGTTTAAGTATTTCTGCAGCGCAGTTGGTAAGTATTGCAACTATTCTACTACTTACATATACCAACACTAAAGGGGTGCAGGGTGCTAAGTTTATTCAGAATTTTTTTACAGGCACTAAACTGCTTGCACTATTTGGGTTAATCATCGCAGGCTTTCTAGCATTTAATCTTGAAGTGTGGCAAGCCAATTGGCAAGATGCTTTTATAATGAAGCAGCATAGTTCACGCCAAGGTAGCGATGCTAACCTATGGAACAATTTAAATGGTGTACTAATGTTTGGTGCACTCGCAAGCGCTATGGTAGGTTCTATTTTTAGTAGCGATGCCTGGAACAATATTACATTTATTGCAGGTGAGGTTAAAAATCCGCAACGCAATATTGGGCTTAGCTTATTTTTTGGAACACTTATAGTTACAATCATTTACGTAAGTTGTAATCTCATGTATTTGAGTGTGTTACCTCTAAATGATATTGCTTTTGCTCCAGAAAACAGAGTTGCGGTAAGTGCCGCTAAAACCATTTTTGGAAGTATCGGTACTTATATTATTGCCGTACTAATTATGATTAGCACATTTGGGTGTAATAACGGGTTGATTTTAGCTGGAGCAAGGGTTTATTACACTATGGCAAAAGATGGGCTATTTTTCAAACAAACGGCACAACTCAACAAAAATAATGTTCCTGCTTATGCTTTATGGATACAAGCAATTGTAGCAAGTTTGCTTTGCTTAAGCGGCAAATACGGCGATTTGCTCGATTATGTAAGCTTTGTAGTAATGCTTTTCTACATATTAACCATTGCCGGCATTTTTATCTTGCGTAATCAAAGACCTAATGCCGAAAGGCCCTACAAAGCTGTTGGTTACCCTTTGCTGCCATTGATTTACATTGTTATGGCGGCAACATTTTGTATATCATTAATTGTATTCAAGCCAACATATACTTGGCCGGGTTTAATTTTGGTGCTGCTCGGCGTACCAGTGTACTATATTGCCGTAGCCAATAAAAAGAAATCATAGTGAATAGTACAGATTTTAATCAACTTTTTGCATCGTTAAATCAACTAAAGGTTGCAGTTGTTGGCGATGTAATGCTCGATACATACTTGTGGGGTGGTGTTGAACGTATATCGCCAGAAGCACCAGTACCGGTAGTTACCTTACGTAAAAAAGAACATCGAATTGGCGGTGCAGGTAACGTGGCATTGAATACAGTAGCACTAGGTGCCGAAACAACATTATTTAGTGTTATTGGTAACGACGATGATGCCGAAGTACTTATGGGCTTACTACAAAAAGAGAACATCGACACCAAGTATATTGTTAAGAGTGAGCATCGTATTACTACCAATAAAACCCGTATTATCAGTCGCAATCAGCAAATGATGCGCTTAGATAGCGAAGTAACCAACGATATTGATACCGACGATGAACAGCAGTTATTGCAAAGTTTCACAGCTTATGTACAACGCTATCAACCAGCCGTGGTAATATTTGAAGATTATAACAAAGGCGTACTCACACCACGTTGTATTGCTCAAATGATTGCTATTTGTAAGGAACAACGGATTATAACCACAGTAGACCCTAAGCGTAAAAACTTCTTTGCTTTCAAAGGCGTAGATATTTTCAAGCCCAACCTAAAAGAAGTAAGCGACAGCTTAAACCTGATTAGTAACGATGTTTCAGAGCAGACCTTACGGCAAATTCACGAAGCATTATATCAACAGTTACAACATAAAATATCCCTTATAACACTAAGCGAAAAAGGTGTGTTTTTTCAAAAAGGTAATGCCAGTAAAATAGTAACAGCTCATTTGCGTAATATAGCCGATGTAAGCGGTGCCGGAGATACTGTAATTGCTACAGCAAGCCTTATTTATGCCGCCACAGGCAATATTAATATTGCCGGAAATGTAGCAAATATAGCCGGCGGACTTGTATGCGAAGAGGTAGGTACGGCTGCAATTGATAAACAAAAACTTATAAGAGAATGTGAGTTACTCTTGAAAAACTTATAAGTACACCTTACGGTAAATGCGATACCGCATACCCCAAAAACTTATGTGCTTCTTTATACCAAATGATTTAATTTTATTTCGTTACATCCTGCAACCATGGAATATAAACTGCTTATTGTTGATGATAGTATGCTTGATCGTAAGTTAATGCGCCAGCAAGTAGATACTACCAAATTTGAAGTATTTGAATTTGAAGATGGTGCAAAAGCACTCGATTGGTTAGAGCATCAATCAAAGGCTACAAAAGCAGTCGTATTACTCGATTTAAACATGCCGGTAATGGATGGCTTTACCGTGGTTGAAAAATGGCGGCATTCTAAATTACTTCATCCCCACGTAAAAGCCGAAATTATTATTGTATCGTCTGCCTTACACGATAAGGTAGTAGAGCGTGGTATAGAAACTGATATTGTAGCCTTTGTGGGCAAGCCCTTAACAGAGGCCAATTTTAATCATGTATTAGAACATGCACTGCAAAATTTGAATAAGTAATCATTCATTGCTCAGCCTACCACAAATGCCAATTGGCTGCAGGATGTGGAGGGTGCCTTACGCCAGTAAGGCGGTGCAAAGCACGAAACCCCGCAACAGCCTGAGCTATTGCTTGGCTATGTACGAAGCTCACAGCCCCAAGCAATACATTCATATAACAACTGTATGTTGGTTGTAGGGCTTTTCTTATGTTTGCCGCCGTTATGGCAACATTATCTATCAGTAAGCGTGGGCAGTTAATGCCACCTAGTCCTATCAGAAAGTTAGTTCCTTATGCAGAGGCAGCGAAGCAGCGTGGTACCAAAGTGTATCATCTTAATATTGGGCAGCCCGATATTGCAACGCCGCAGATAATGTTAGATGCTGTTAGAAACAGCGATTTCAAGGTATTGGAGTATAGCCATAGTGCAGGTAATGAGAGTTATCGCCGCAAGTTGGTAGATTATTATGCTTCGGTTGGTGTACAGGTTAATTATAATCAAATTATTGTAACTACGGGTGGCAGCGAGGCTATAATGTTCGCGTTTATGGCTTGTTTAGATGTAGGCGACGAAGTAATTATTCCCGAACCATTTTATGCCAACTACAATGGTTTTGCAGTAGCAGCAGGCGTAAAAGTGGTGCCCATTACAAGTAATATTGATAATGGTTTTGCATTACCACCGATAGAAGCTTTTGAGCGTGTTATAACACCACGCACCAAAGCAATTGTTATTTGTAATCCTAACAATCCAACGGGTTATTTGTACAGTAAGGCCGAGCTAGAAGTACTGAAAACTATTATTGCAAAGCATGGTTTGTTTTTATTTAGCGATGAGGCTTACAGAGAATTTTGTTACACCGGTTCGCATTTTAGTGCTTTGCAGTTAACGGGTGTAGATGATCATATTGTTTTAATGGATACTGTGAGCAAGCGTTATAGTGCTTGTGGTGCTCGATTAGGAGCCTTTGTAACCAAAAACGAAGCATTGTATCAGGCTGCTATGAAATTTGCCCAAGCACGACTTAGTCCGCCAAGTTTTGCACAGATTGCAGCCGAAGCAGCGATCGATTTACCATCGAATTACTTTGATGTTACAAAAGCCGAGTATCAGGCTCGCCGCGATGCATTAGTAACTCGCCTGAATGCTATGGAAGGCGTATTCTGCCCGAACCCGGGCGGTGCGTTCTATGCAATGGCTCGACTTCCAATTGATGATGCCGATACTTTTTGCCAGTGGTTGTTAGAAAGCTTTAGTTACAACAATGCCACGGTAATGTTAGCACCAGCAACCGGTTTTTATGGTACTGTCGGCTTGGGTAAAAATGAGGTGCGTTTAGCTTATGTATTAAGCATAGCCGATATTCATGGTGCTATGGATTGTTTGGAGGCTGCTTTACAGGCTTATCCGGGGAGAACTGCGGTGTAAGGGTAACTGTTTGTTTAGCTTTATTTTGAACGCTTCGAAGTGCTGAGATGCCTCGAAGCGTTTTTATTTACCGTAAGGTACTTATGTAAATTAAAATATGATATAAAAAACAATGTTTTATTTTTGGGTGTAAATTTGTATTATTGCTTACAATTTTATGGCAAATATAAATATAGAATATTTTTTACTATGTCAATGACCCGCCGTTTAGCCCTAATCCCTTTTCTGTTGTTGATGGCTATTTTGGTTATCAGTTTGTTGCATCCAAGTGTACCTTCGGCCGTTGCTAATCATGCTAATATCAATTTCGCAGACACTGCTTGGATGCTTAGTGCTACAGGGTTGGTGTTGATTATGACACCCGGATTGGCATTTTTCTACGGTGGTATGGTGAGTAAGAAAAATGTAATTAGTACCATGTTGCAAAGTTTTATTTGCATGGCGGTGATTACGTTATTATGGGTGGTATTTGGCTTTAGTTTAGCGTTTGGCGAAAGTTGGAAAGGTATTATTGGTAATCCTGCTACTTTTTTTATGATGAAGGGGGTAATAGATGGCGCTCCTTGGGAGTTAGCACCTACTATTCCTTTGTTGTTATTTGCTTTTTATCAGTTAAAGTTTGCCATTATTACACCTGCTTTAATTACAGGGGCATTTGCCGAGCGTATTCGTTTTACGAGTTATCTGTTATTTATAGTGTTGTTTAGTATTTTTATTTATAGTCCGTTGGCACATGCTACATGGCATCCTAATGGTATTTTGGCGAAATGGGGTGTGCTTGATTTTGCTGGTGGTACGGTAGTGCATATGAGTGCCGGTTGGGCTGCATTAGCGAGTGCTATTTATTTAAAAGGCAGGAGTATGCCTGGGCATCATCCTGCTCGTATTACCTATGTGCTGCTTGGTACTGGTTTATTGTGGTTTGGTTGGTTTGGGTTTAATGCTGGCAGTGCTTTTGGTGCTAATAATTTGGCTGCTACTGCACTGGCAACCACTACAACTGCATCGGCGGCGGCGGCATTTACATGGGTTATCTTTGATGCTATCAGAGGCCGTAAGCCAAGTGCTATGGGTACCTGTATTGGTGCTGTGGTAGGCTTGGTAGCTATTACACCTGCTGCCGGATTTATTAGTATTCCACATTCTTTAGTGGTGGGTATTGCTAGTAGTATTGTAAGTAACATGATGGTTGAGTGGCGCACCAGAACCAATATTGATGACACGTTAGATGTTTTCCCCTGTCATGGTGTAGGGGGTATTGTAGGAATGTTGCTAACAGGCGTGTTTGCACATCATAACATCAACGGACTTGTTGTAAATGATGGGTTAATTTTTGGCAATATCAAACTGTTCACAGTACATGTACTAGCTATGTTAGCAGTGAGTGTGTTTGCTTTTGGCGGTACTTTCATTTTACTTAAAATTACTGACTTGATAACGCCACTAAGGGTATCGGAAGTAGAAGAGAAAGATGGGTTAGACTGGAGCCAGCATGGAGAGCGCCTTTAAGTGCTTGCGAGGTGTAGGTTTGTTTAAAGTTTATCAGGCTGCTAGTGCCAATACATGCTTATATTGCGTGCATTCATTCACGTATTAGTGCTTTAGTATGGACATTGCTGCACAAACGCATTCACACAAGCCACAACGAAAAAATAGATTAACCCTATACATTTTGCTTGCCATGTTCGCGGGCATGGGTATTGGTTACATTATTCATACACAAGCAAGTGCTAGTTTTATTGATGCCTTTGCTCCTAAGATTAAGTTGTTAGGTAATATTTTCATTCGTTTAGTACAAATGATTATTGCCCCATTAGTTTTCAGTACTTTGGTGGTAGGTATTGCGAAACTTGGCGACTTAAAGGCAGTTGGCCGTGTTGGTGGTAAGGCCATGTTATGGTTTATCACCGCATCGTTAGTGAGCTTATTATTAGGAATGGTTTTGGTGAATGTGTTTCAACCCGGCCATTACATTGAGATGAATCATGGTGATAAGGCCGGTGTTGCAGATTTAATGGCTAAAACCACAGAGTTTAGCTTACAAAAATTCATTGAGCACGTTATTCCCAAAAGTGTGGTGGAGGCTATGGCTACCAACGAAATATTGCAGTTGGTGGTGTTTAGTGTATTGTTTGGTGTAGCTACAGCATCTTTGGGCGACCATGCCAAGCCTTTGATTAAAGCTTTAGATGTGGTAAGCCATGTGGTACTGAAAATGGTTGGATATGTAATGAATGTTGCACCTGTGGGTGTTTTTGGTGCATTGTGCAGCGTGGTAGCATTACGAGGTTTGGGTATTTTTCAATTTTACTTCATTTATTTCGGTTACTTCTTATTAGGTATTGCTTTATTATGGCTGATTTTATTAACAGTTGGATATTTAATTCTTGGTAATCGACTGATAACACTTTTCAAACGTATTAGCAGTCCGCTTTTAATTGCATTTACTACTACAAGCAGCGAGGCTGTGTTCCCAAAACTTACAGAAGAATTGGTTCGTTTCGGTTGTAAGGATAAAATTGTAAGTTTCATTTTACCCCTTGGTTATAGTTTCAACCTCGATGGTAGTATGATGTATATGACCTTCGCTAGTCTTGCCATTGCACAAGCTTACAACGTACCACTCGATTTAGGAACACAACTTACAATGCTACTTGTACTCATGCTTACTAGTAAAGGTATTGCAGGTGTGCCAAGAGCAAGTTTAGTAGTTGTGCTAGCCACTTGTGGTATGTTTAACATTCCTGCTATTGGAGTAGCACTTATTTTGCCTATCGATCACTTTTGTGATATGTTCAGAACTGCAACCAATGTGGTGGGTAATGCATTAGCAACTGCTGTTGTTAGCAAGTGGGAAGGTGCGCTAGAACACGATGGTGCTGCTGCTATGCATCATACACATTAGTAAAATTTAAATTGTAGATTAATTAAAGTAACTTATGAAGTCTTTCTTCTGTACTATTTTTTTGGTAATAATTGTTGTATGTAGTTGGTCTCAAACAAAAGCAGATACCCTTACCATTCGCTTGCAAAATCAATATGAAAATCCGATAGCAAATGCTACGATTAAACTTTTACCGCAAGGTACTATTGCTACAACCAATGAAAGTGGTGCAGTTACAATCGATTTAACTGGTGTAGATAGCATTGCAGTGAATGATGCCTTGCACGAAGCTGCTATTTTTTTAGCTAGCGATGTAAGAACTACTACTACCCTTACGGTAAATAAAGCATTTACCTGGAAAGATTTAGTGAATCCAATGTACTACATTGTTAACGGAGGGTTATTTCTATTGCTCTTCATTGTATTTGCAGAAACAGGTTTATTTGCAGGCTTCTTTTTGCCGGGCGATAGCTTATTGTTTGTGGCAGGAATTTATAGCGGCAATTTAGGTGCTGAGTTATTTAAAACTCTTGGCTTAGAAGGCATACAAGGTGAATGGATTAACCTTATTGTTATTGTAGCTTTAATTACGCTGGCAGGTGTGGTAGGTAATAGTGTAGGATATTGGTTTGGTCGTAAAAGTGGACCATACTTATTTCAACGTAAAGATTCTTTTCTTTATAAGAAAAAATATTTATATCAAGCAAAAGAGTTTTATGAAAAACATGGTGGTGGCGCTATCATTTTTGCTCGTTTTTTACCTATTGTAAGAACCTTCGCACCTATTATTGCAGGTATTGTGCAGATGAATCGTAAGAAGTTTATGCTTTATAACATTATTGGTTGTGTTGCTTGGGTGGTGAGTATGATATTTGCCGGCCACTTTTTGTACAAGTTTATTTTAAATCAGTTCAATCTTGATTTGCGAAAGCATTTAGAAATTATTGTGCTTGCTATTGTATTGGTTACAACAGCGCCTGTAATATATAAAATGATATTTGGCAAAACCAAGGAACAACACATCTGATAGTAAGAATTACCAAACAACCGATTGCTTTATGACCGCCACACATCACAACCATCAGAGCCACAAGTTGCTGAGCATACCACTTGTAGTTGCTGCGCTTGGTTACTTTGTAGATATTTACGATTTATTACTTTTTAGTATTATTCGTGTTCCTAGTCTAAAAAGTTTAGGCTTAAGTGATCAAAACTTGCTTACAGATGGTGAACATATTATTACCATGCAAATGTTAGGCTTGCTAATTGGTGGTATTTTATGGGGCGTTTTAGGGGATAAAAAAGGTCGCTTGAGTGTATTGTTTGGAAGTATACTATTATACTCTTTAGCTAATATTGGAAATGGTTTTGTAGAAACAGTAGATCAGTATGCATGGATACGATTTATTGCTGGTATTGGCTTAGCTGGCGAGCTTGGTGCTGGTATTACATTGGTAAGTGAATTAACCCCCAAAGAAAAGCGAGGCTTAGCCACCAGTTTAGTTGCAGGTATAGGCTTGAGCGGTGCTGTATTAGCATATTTCTGTAAAGAGTTTTTCGATTGGCGTGTTTGTTATTTCATAGGTGGCGGCATGGGTATACTACTGTTGTTTATGCGTATATCGGTGTTCGAAAGTGGTATGTTTCATCATGTTAAAAAGCAAGCCGTTAAGCGTGGTAATTTCTTAATGTTTTTTACTAGTAAAGATTTATTTATACGTTATATAAAATCTATATGTATTGGGTTGCCCACTTGGTATGTTATAGGTGTATTAGTTACTTTTAGTAGTGAATTTGCAAAGCATTTTGGTATCACTGAAGCGGTAGATAGCGGTAAGGCTGTTATGTATGCCTATGCTTCTATTTCTATTGGTGATATTGTAATTGGTGTAGTGAGCCATGCGTTAAAAAGTAGAAAACAAGCGTTATATGTATTTTACAGTATTACGCTAATTTTTATGGCATTATTTTTTCATGCATTATGGCACGGTTCTGCACAAGCAATGTATTGGGTATGCGCCGGATTAGGCTTTGGTACAGGTTTCTGGGCCAT
Source organism: Chitinophagaceae bacterium (assembly GCA_046296295.1). Taxonomy (GTDB): domain Bacteria; phylum Bacteroidota; class Bacteroidia; order Chitinophagales; family Chitinophagaceae; genus UBA10646. Next base: position 42,855 of record JBKBLG010000006.1, read on the forward strand.
TTTTGTAACTATGGCGGCGGAGCAGTTTGGTACAAATATTCGTGCAACAGCTACTACCACAATACCTAATATGGTGCGTGGCTTGCTCAGTATTTTCATACTTCCTTTGTTTAAATGGCTGCGCAACGAAAACGGATTTTTACATCAGTTGTTTCCTAATAGTGATCCTTTTATCACGGGAGCAATGGTTACAGGTATGATTGTAATGTTAATAGCAGTTGTTGCAGCAGCAACTAGTAAAGAAACCTTTCATAAAGATTTGAACTTTGTAGAACATTAATTGGTAGCCCTTACGGCAAATGTAAACGCACATGCCCAAAATTTTAATCATACGTTTTTCTTCTATTGGCGATATTGTTTTAACAACGCCAGTAATTCGTTGTATAAAAAAGCAAGTGCCGAATGCCGAAGTGCATTTTCTTACAAAGCAATCTTTTGTAAGCATTATAGCACCAAATCCTTATGTTTCAAAAGTGTGGGGGCTAGGTAGCGATTGGTCGTTATTAGAAACATTGAAACAAGAAGCTTTTGATGTTGTGATAGATTTGCACCATAACCTTAGAACTTTAAAAGTAAAACGTGCACTCAAAGCAAAGGCATATAGTTTTAATAAGTTGAATGTAGAAAAATGGTTGCTTACCAACTTTAAAATCAATCGCCTGCCGGCAGTACATATTGTTGATAGGTATTTAGCAACAACAAAAGAACTCGGCGTTCATAACGATATGCAAGGGCTCGATTATTTTATTCCCGATGAAGCTAAAGTAAGTATCGATAAATTGCCTGCTATACATCGTAACGGGTATGTTGGCGTAGTTATTGGTGCCGCATTAGCAACAAAGCAATTGCCCCTGAGCAAATTAGAAGCTTTGTGTACTGCTATTGAACAACCTATTGTACTATTAGGGGGGCCTGAAGATGCGGTGAACGGACAATTATTAGCCGATATTAATCAAGAAAAAATATACAATGCTTGTGGTAAGTTTAAATTACATGAAAGTGCTAGCTTGGTGCAACAAGCTATGGTTATTGTAACGCATGATACAGGATTAATGCATATTGCTGCGGCTTTTAAAAAACCTATTGTAAGCATATGGGGTAATACAGTTCCTGCCTTTGGTATGGGACCTTACTATGGGAATTACAATGTATCCAATGCCATATTTGAAGTGCCTGATGTATCGTGCAGGCCTTGTAGTAAAATAGGATATAAAAGCTGCCCCAAAAAGCATTTTAAATGTATGCAGTTACAACCTATTGAAGCTATTGTGGCTGCGGTGAATAAAATTTGGAACGATATTTAATATACTGCTTTGCTTTCTATTTACGTAAGTAAAGTAAGATATTTCAGAACGAATGGGGCGGCCGCAGGCCGCCCCATTCGTTCTGAAATGGTAACAAACTTACTACCAAATACGAACACGCTTTTCGGGAGCTACATACATGGTATGTTGTGGTGTTATTTTAAATACATCATAAAAGGCATCTACATTTACAAATGGCCCGTTCACTCTGAACTTTGCAGGACTATGTACATCTGATAATACTTGATTGCGTAAGCTTTCTTGTGTGCTGTGGCCAAGCCAGCCAAGGCTGTAACCCAAGAAGTAGCGTTGTTTTGGTGTGAGGCCGGCAATGGGCTTATTAGCCTTGTATTGTTCTGTTAGCTGAAAAGCATCCCAACCTAAAAGCACACCACCTAAATCTGCTATGTTCTCACCCAGTGTGGCACTGCCATTAATTTTAAAAGTATCTACTACGTTAAATTGGTTGAACTGCTGTACCATTACCTGTGCTCTACTGTTAAATGCAGCTTCGTCTTTGGAAGTCCACCAATTGGTGAGGTTACCTTTAGCATCGAACTGGCGCCCCTGATCATCAAAACCATGTGTAATTTCATGACCAATAGTGCTAGCGCCTGCGTAACCATATACCAGTGCATCATCTAGTGCTTCATCTCTGTACCCAGGTACAGTAAAGATACCGGCAGGTAACACAATTTCATTATTACTAGGGTTGTAGTAGGCATTATACTCTTGAGGATTCATTTCCCACTCATTTCTATCTACAGGCCTGCCTAACTTATTGAGATTGTACTTCCACCAAAAAGTGTTACCTGAAACCATGTTTTTAAAATAGCTATTTGGTACTATAGTGAGGCTAGAAAAATCTTTCCACTGATCTGGGTATCCAACTTTTTGCTTCATACTTGCAAGCTTGGCATAAGCTTTTTGCTTAGTGCTATCACTCATCCAATCTAGTTTTGCTATGCGGTTCTTTAGTGCAAGTTTAATGGCTTGTACAAGGTTTTCATAACGTTGCTTTGCTTTTTCATTGAAATATTCTTTTACAAAAAGCTGTCCTAATAATTCACCCATAATGCGTTCTTCATTGCTTAGAACTCGCTTCCAACGTGGCTTTCGCAATTTTGCACCATTTAATAATTGAGTGAATTCAAATTTGGTGCTGCTGAATACATCGGGTAATGCTTCTGCGTATGCATCGAGCAATTGAAATTGCAGATACGATTTCCAAATTGGCAAAGGGGTTTCGCTTAGCAACTTTGCTAAGCTGGCATAATATTCGGGTTGTCCTACTATTACACTATCAATATTGCTGGGTAATCCTGCTGTGGTTAAGTACCCCTGCATCGGAAAGTTACCAGCTAGTTGATAAAAAGCTTGTATAGCTAGTTTGTTGTAGTTCTTGTAGGGGGTCTCTCTGTTCTGCTAATGTTCTATGAACCTTGGCAAGTTTTGTTTCTAGTTGCACAATCGCATTTGCATGTACTGTTGCATCGCTTTCATTTTTACCCGTAAGGGTGAGTAAAACAGAAATATACTTGCTGAAACCCTTGAGAATTGCCTTACTTGTACTATCTGTTTTGAGGTAATATTCTCTTTCGGGTAACGAAAGTCCACTTTGCCAAAACTTAATTGCCATTACCTCGCTGTTCATATCATCTTGACCAATATAGCTACCTATTAAGGTGCCTACTCCAATGGTTTGAAACTTAGCCATAAGTTGTACAATAGCATTGGTATTGTTCGCTGCTTCTATTTCCTGTAAGTAAGGCTGTATATCGCTTAAGCCTCGTTGTTCAATGCTTGTACTATCCATAGCCGCTTTCCAGAAATCACCAATTTTTTGTTCAGGTGTTCCTGGTGCAGCGGTTTTAGCAGCAGCAGTTTCGTTGATGGTTCTGAGTCGTTTCAAATTTTCTTCAATTACTAAGTTGCCAATACCCCAACTGCTTTGTTCGCCAGGAATCGGGTTATTTTTAATCCACCCACCATTAGCATAAGCGAAAAAATCGTTGCCTGGGTGTATGGTGGTATCCATATTTACCGCAAGGGCATCGGGCTTATCTTGATAATTGTTGCAGCTGTGTAACGTACTAAAGCCCAACACAAATGCTGCGGCATATACAACTTTTTGAAGCATGCGTTTCTTTTTCTCGATATTATGAAATAAAATTTAATACTTACGTAAATGTATTATTGAGCGGAAAAATAGCTTTTATAATTTGAAATGGGCAGGGTAAAAACTATCTTTCCAGCAGTTTTATTTAATTCTTACAGTATGAAAAATACACTTTCGGTGCGGCTATATGGAGGCTTGATATTAGCAGTATTGTTGGTTTTGGTGGTTGGCTTTATGAGTGTGTACTCGGTAGAACAACAAGCTAAAGAATCGTCGTTGCTAGATCACTCCCAGCGTGTATTGATGAAACTGCGAGATGTCAGGTATAACCTATTGCAAATGCGTGGAGCCAGAAGGGCATTTGCCATTACGGGTAATCCATCGTACATGACAATGTACACCAAAGGTGATGCTGCAATACCTCCGACATTGATTGCATTAAAAGAGTTACTAGCAGACAATCCAATGCAGATGGTACATGTACAAAGTATTGAAGATAGTATTCATAGTGTGTTCACCTATTGGAATGCCGATGGTAAGATTACAGCTGGTATTACACAAACACAACTGCAACAAATTGTTGCCGAAGAAGAATCGAGATTAAATGCTGTATATAAGTTATTCGAAAAGGTAAAATCTAATGAAGATCGATTACTAGTTATTAGAAAAGCCAGAACAGAACAAAGTGTAACACAATCGAAAACAGTGCTTATTACAGGTGTAGGCTTGTTGATGATGGTGGTATTGCTTTTGATTAACACTGTTATTCAAGCTTTTAAAAGTAGGTATAGAGCAGGGTTACGCTTGCAAGCAAGTATTGATGAATTAGCGAAAGTGAACAGCTTAACCGAAGAGAAGAATTGGCTGTTAACTGGCTTGAGTGAAATTAATACACAAATGCAAGATGTTAAGAGTACCTCTGAATTAGCTAACAGAATTATTACAGCTATCATTCATTACAATCAGTTGCCGGCTGGTGCTTTGTACTTATATGATGATGATATTAAAAAGTTGAAACTTACTGCAGGTTATGCATTGCCAGATACTAAAAAAATGACACTATCGATAGGAGAAGGCATGGTTGGCGCTGCAGCACAACAAAAAAATGTATTGGTAGTAAAAGATGTACCTAAAGAATATTGGCACTTACAAACTGCCAGTGGCTTTGGTGCACCGGGCGAATTGGCTTATATGCCTTTATGGCTGAACGGAGAACTAAAAGGAGTTGTTGAGTTGGTAAGTTTTGGAAGCTTTAGTGAACAAGAAAAACGCTTCTTAGAAATGATTAGCAGTCATTTGTCGGTGGCCATACATAGCCGATTAGCTGCCGATAGCGTAACCAAATTGTTAACGCAGGTGCAATTTCAAAAAGAGTCTTTAGAGCAACAGCAACACAATTTAAAACGTGCCAATGAAGAGTTAAAAAAGCAGGCTCAAATATTACAATCTTCAGAAGAAGAATTGAGGGTACAAGAAGAAGAGTTACGACAAATTAATGCCGAGTTAGAAGAACGTAATGAGGCTGTTGAAATTGCTCGACAAACATTAGCTCAAAAAGCAAGAGAGCTAGAAGCTGCAAGCAGGTACAAGAGTGAGTTTTTAGCTAACATGAGCCACGAATTAAGAACTCCTTTGAACAGTGTTTTAATACTTGCGAAGTTGCTGTCAGAAAATAAAGCTAAAAATTTAAATGAAAAGCAAATTGAGTATGCTAATATTATTCATAAAAGTGGTAGCGACTTACTTAATCTGATCAATGATATATTAGATTTAAGTAAGATAGAAGCAGGTAAGATAGAGATACATGCAGAGAAAGTATTACTACAGCATATCACTAATAACATGCATAGCATGTTCGATGTGGTATCGCAAGAAAAGCAGGTTGCATTTACAGTAAATGTTGAAAGTGGTATTACAGAACAAATAATAACCGATCAACAACGTGTTGAACAAATAATTAAGAACTTACTTAGTAACGCCTTTAAGTTTACACCTAAGGGTGGTGCTGTATCATTGAATATTTTCTCGCCAAGTAATTTTATTCCAACAGCAGCAACCCTTAAAGAAGCAAAACAAATAATAGCTTTTGAGGTAAAAGATACCGGTATTGGAATTCCGGCCGATAAGCAACAACTTATTTTTGAAGCATTTCAGCAGGCTGATGGAAGCACTAGTCGTAAGTATGGCGGTACTGGCTTAGGATTATCTATCAGCAGAGAATTAATACGGTTGCTTGGTGGCGAATTACGTTTAGAAAGTAAAGAAGGAGAGGGTAGCACTTTCACCTTGTACCTTCCGGTAAATGTGAGCGAAGTGTTACCTAATATTGGCACGCACAATAATGATACTAGTGTTACAGATGCTTTTGTGTTAGACCCTTCTGTAATTCCTTTGCAAACAGTAATTAAGGATGATAGAAGTATTGTAAAACCAGGCGATAAAGTAATGTTGATCATCGAAGATGATTTTTCATTTGCAAGTATTCTAAACGAATTTGCCAGAAATAAAGGATACAAAACCATTGTAGCATTACAAGGCGATGAAGGGTTGTATTATGCTAAAAGCTATAAACCTTCGGCTATCATTCTTGACATGCAGTTGCCTGTACTCGATGGTTGGAGTATCATTCGTTTGCTAAAACAAGAAGAAGCTACAAAACATATTCCAGTGCATATTATTTCTGCAGCCGATGAAGCTAAACTTGCGGCAGGGGGTGCTTTGGCATATCTTAAAAAGCCAGTACAAAAAGCCGATTTGGAAAATGCTTTTAACTTAATTCGTAGAAAGCTACAAGGCAATATTAAAAAGGTGCTCGTAATAGCAGGCGAATCGTTAAAGGGTGAATCTTTGAAAGGCCTATTCGATAGCCGAAATGTAGAAGCTGTTTGTACTTATGCGAAGTCTGTTAAAGTGGCCATAGAGTTAGCTAAAGATGAACTGTTTGATTGTATCATCGCCGATATTGGTAATGATATCGAAAAGGGTATTAAGAGTTTGCAAGAATTACAACAATATCCCGATACTAAAGCAGTACCAGTAATCATTTATCTGGATAGCGATATTTCTTCTACAGATGAATTGCAATTAAAGAAAATTAGCAATGTGATTATTCGTGAAAGTAGCCAGAGTAAAGATCGATTAATGGATGAGTTAGAACTATTTCTCCATAAAGTACAGGAGGTTGATCAAGTTAATTTGAAATTTGCTAATTCCGCAGCACCTGTGCTCGACGATTTTCAAACTTTAGCAAAACGCAAAATTTTGGTAGTTGATGACGATATGCGTAATGTTTTTGTGCTAACAACTTTATTAGAAGAGCATCAAATGCAAGTGTACACAGCCAACGATGGAAAAGAAGCTATCGACATGCTACTACAACACAACGATATCGAATTAGTATTAATGGATATCATGATGCCTGAAATGGATGGTTATGAAGCTATGCGTCGTATTAGAGCTATGCAGCAATTCAATAATCTACCCATAATAGCCCTTACGGCAAAAGCAATGCCGGGCGACAGAGAAAAATGTATAGAAGCTGGAGCATCAGATTATATTACTAAGCCGATTGATAACAATAAATTATTGTCGTTGATGCGTGTTTGGCTATCTCAATAAAGCAATTATAATTCGTGAGTCAGTTAAAATTATCTATAGAACAAGTGTCTGAAATTATTGCTGTAATTCAACAGCAGTATGGATACGATTTTTCTAATTATGCGATGGCCTCTTTCATAAGAAGAGTACAACGTGTGTGCGATATTGCTAAGTTAGATAGCTTCTTTGATTTGAAACATCAATTAATCAATAACCCCAGTTTCTTTCCTTTCTTTCTAGAAACCATTACGGTTAAGGTTACTGAGATGTTTCGTGACCCACTTTTTTTCAAAGAATTACGGGAAAAAGTTCTTCCCGTGTTAGCTTCATATCCTATCATAAAAATTTGGCATCCGGGTTGTGCAACTGGTGAAGAAGTGTTTAGCATGTGTATTATTTTACATGAAGCAGGTTTACTTTCAAGAAGTATTATTTATGCTACAGATATTAACGCTGGTAGTATTGAAAAAGCAAAGCAAGGTTTTGTTCCACTAAAAGCAATGAAAGATTATACAGTCAATTATTTACAAAGCGGTGGCTTACAAGATTTTTCATCATACTACACAGCTCGTTATGATAATGTTCTCATTAATAAAGATTTACGAAAGAATATCGTTTTTTCAACACATAACTTGGTAACAGATGGCGTATTCAACGAGTTTCAACTTATTTGTTGTCGTAATGTGATGATCTACTTTAACCGAGATCTTCAAAATAAAGTATATCAATTATTTTATAGAAGCCTTTCATCTTTAGGGTTCTTAGCTATTGGTGCAAGAGAAAGTTTGCTTTTTTCAACCATTAAACCAGAGTTCGATGTAGTGAGTATTCCTCATAAAATATATCGTAGAAAAACGTGATGCATCAATTGCCTAACCATATTATTATGATCGGTGGCTCCGCTGGATGCTTAGGAGTAATAAAGGCTATTATGAATGCATTGCCGGCATACTTCAATGCAGTAATTATACTAGTGGTTCATCGTCCTAAAAATATACCGAGTGCATTGCATGATGTACTTTCTCAAAATCCATCGCAACATAAAGTGAGAGAGCCGGAAGATAAAGAATGTTTGGGTAAAAACACTATTTACCTCGCGCCACAAAAATACCATTTGCTTTTCGAACAAGATGGGAGTGTAAGTTTAGATGTTTCAGAATTTGTACACCATAGTAGGCCTTCAATAGATGTTAGTTTTGAATCGGCGGCATACACTTACGGTAAAAATTGTACTGCCATTTTATTAAGTGGTGCTAATAGTGATGGTGCTATGGGTTTAGCTAAAATAAATGAAGCCGGCGGTACAGTACTTGTACAATCATTGTCTACGGCAGCTTTTACTGCCATGCCCGAAGCGGCTATTACTTTAATACCAAATATTCAACAACTTTCACCAACAGAACTTATATTATACATTAGAAATTTATTAGCACAACTGTAATACCATTTTATGGAACCAATACAAAAACCAGATTTTACAATCCTTTTGGTAGATGATAGGCCAGAGAATTTACTCTTATTAGAAGAAATGCTAGAGGCTCCAAATAGAGTTTTTCTAAAAGCAACTTCCGGTAATGAAGCATTAAAGCATGCTCTCAAAAACGAAAAAATTGGCTTGATATTGCTTGATGTACAAATGCCTGAAATGGATGGTTTTGAAGTTGCCCGATTGCTAAAAAGTAACAATAAAACAAAAGATATTTCCATCATATTTGTAACTGCTATCAATAGAGAAGAGCAGTATGTAATGAAAGGCTTCGAAGAAGGTGCCGTTGATTACTTACAGAAGCCATTAGATGTTCGTGTTACACAAGCCAAAGTGGCTGTTTTTGAAAAGCTATATTTCTATCAAAAAGATTTAAAAGACACATTGGCTCAGGTAGAGCGTATCAACAAGCAGCTTGAACGATTCACTTACACGGTATCGCACGATTTAAAAAGTCCGCTATCGGGTATCATTACCATGTTGAGTTTATTAGAAGATGATCCTATTGTTGTTGCCAATCCTGAATTACAGAGTAATATAGAAATGTTGTCACAAGCAAGTAATCATTTAGCTCATATGATTGCATCTATCTTAGAGTATAGTAAGTTAAGTCTTGCACAACAAACCATTGAAATGGTTGATGTGAACGATTTGGTACAGCAAATTGCATATTTAACTTTCCCACCCAAGCATATTCATATTGCTATTGTATCTGATTTACCAATGGTAAAAACATCTCGCATTAAGTTACAACAAGTATTTCAAAATCTTATTAGTAATGCGGTAAAGTATAATAACAAGCCTAGCGGACTCGTTGAAATTGGCTGTAAAGACAAAGGGGATGTATATGAGTTCTTTGTGAGAGATAATGGTCCGGGTATTTCGCCAAAAGATCAAGCCAAAGTGTTCGATTTGTTCACAACAACCAACAATGCAAGTTCGCAAGATAGTAGCACTGGCATCGGCTTAAACATCCTCAAAATGACGGTTGAAGAACAGGGCGGTCGTATTTGGGTAGAAAGTGAGTTAGGTGTAGGTAGTACTTTTTATTTCGAATGGAAAAAGTAGTATGACAGAAGAACGCAAGCAACGCTTAGAACGAGCCATTGCCTTACGGCAAAATAATCTTACAGTAGTACTTGAAAATGTACATGATAGCAGAAACATTAGTGCTGTAATGCGAACCTGCGATGCTATTGGTATTCAAGAGTTGTACATACTGAATACTGATATTGCTTTACATAAAGTATGGGGGCGAAAAAGCAGTGCCAGTGCATGGAAATGGCTTACTATACATCAATTCACCGATGTAGGTACTTGCGTTAATGCGGTACGAACAAAATACGATAAACTATTAGCCACCCATTTGGCTACCAATGCTATAAGCATGTACGATATCAATTTTACCGAAAGGATAGCTTTAGTATTTGGTAATGAGCATAAAGGCGTAAGCGAAACATTATTACAACATTGCGATGGTAATTTTATCATACCACAAGTTGGTATGGTGCAGAGTTTGAATATTTCTGTTGCCTGTGCCATCACCTTATACGAAGCCTTTCGGCAAAAAGAAAGTGCAGGCCATTATAAAACACAACAGCTTACACCTGTAGAAGCGAACAAGTTATTGCAACAATGGAGTAGAAAAAAGAAGCATTACAGTAAATAATGCTAACGCTTACTTATTTTGTTTAAGCTAATCGTACGTTGTCGGGTGCATTTAAAGCGATCTACCTCAGTACTGCGGAGTTTAAAATGTTTGGTAGAACGGCCATTGGTTCGCTTGCGCCACATCTTAAAGCTACTTGCTTTCATATGTGTACGCATTAATGCAATTACTGCCGATTCATTTAAACCGAACTGAAATTCAATGGCTTCAAAAGGGGTTCTATCTTCCCACGCCATTTCAATGATTCTATCTATTTGTTCTTGCGTAAGCATACCTGTATAACACGCTTTGTACAAATTGGTTGGCATCAAAAAAGCCATGTATTGCTACATAGCTTTTCATTTACCGTAAGGTATTCGTGCTTCTAAAATGCGAACCTAAATGCAAAGCCTGCATAAAAGTCAAAGTCGGTGTTTTGGGTTAAGCGAAGCTGTGGGTTAAAATCTAGTGCCAAATTAATAGGTGCGCCTTGAATCTTATAGTCTAATCCAAACACACCTTTAGCGGCAAGGTATAGTTCGCTGTTATCTTTACTGCGTTTCGTGCTACCAAGCCATACCCCTGGTCCCACATACCATTGCAATCCGCTTGTGCCGGCAATAGGGGCATGCCATTGGTACATACCTTCTAGTGCAACAAAACCATCGTCAAATAATAATCCGCCTTCAATAGCTTTATCTTTTGCAATAAAATGTTTTAGGTTAAGACTACCAATATCAGGGCCACCAAAATACCCTTTGATGCCCACCGCAGTTCGATAGTTTGAACCTGTGTTTTGTGCATAAGAAGTGTTAGCAACGACCAAAAATGCTAATACAGCCATCCATTTAAACATGTAATTCATGAGGTTTAGTTTTTTACAGCTAGCCAAATAGCCAAACACTGTGCCAATTTTTAAGCTTTAGGAAAAGCTTCTAGCACACTGGCTATGATACTAACGCATTTTTCTAATTGTTCTTGTGTAATGCACAAAGGTGGGGCAAAACGAATTTTATCGCCATGGGTAGGTTTGGCTAGTAGTCCATGAGCTTTCAGTTGCAAGCATATTTCCCAGGCAGCATCTTTATTCGGGTGATTAATTACAACTGCATTGAGTAGCCCTTTTCCGCGTACGCTTGCAATGAGTGGATTTTCAAGCTGTTGCAAAGCAGTTCTAAACCAAGCACCAAGTGTTGCGGCATTATCGGCCATGTGCTCATCTTTCAGTACTTGTAAGGCTTCCATTGCTACGGCACAAGCCAATGGGTTACCACCATAGGTGCTTCCATGCTCGCCCGGGTGTATGTTCATCATTACTTCATCGTTGGCAAGTACGGCACTTACTGGCATGGTACCACCACTTAATGCTTTTCCTAGTATTAAAATATCGGGTTTAACTTGCTCGTGGTCGCAAGCAAGCATTTTACCGGTGCGGCATAGGCCGGTTTGTATTTCATCAGCAATGAATAAAACACGATATAGGTCGCATAGGGCTCTTACACCTTTTAGGTAGCCATGGTCGGGCACTACAACACCAGCCTCACCTTGTATTGGTTCAACCATAAATGCGGCAACATTGCTGTTTTGAAATGCTTTTTCAAGTGCCTCAAGATTGTTATAAGGTACAAGGTCAAAACCGGGCATGTACGGGCCAAATTGGTGGTAGCTACTTGGGTCGGTGCTGCTGCTAATAGCTGCTAAGGTTCGTCCCCAAAAATTGCCTTCTGCAAATACAATTCTAGCCGCATTTTCAGGGATTCCTTTTTTCACATATCCCCAACGTCGGGCAAGTTTAATGGCTGTTTCGCCTCCTTCAACACCCGTATTCATGGGCAATACCTTGTCAAAACCAAAATAGTTGGTAATGTATTGAGCATACTCGCCTAATAAGTTGCTGTGAAAAGCCCTGCTGGTAAGGGTTAGTTGCTGTGCTTGTGTAATTAATGCTTTGATGATGCGAGGGTGGCAATGGCCCTGATTCACTGCACTGTAACCGCTCAAAAAATCAAAGTAACGGTTGCCATCAACATCGTACAAATAAACACCTTCACCACGTTCTAGTACTACCGGAATGGGGTGGTAATTGTGTGCTCCAAATTGTTCTTCTAAAGTTAAGTAATGCTGCGTTTTGCTGCTAAGTGTTGTTGTAAGCATATAAAGCGTTTGTATGGCTGCGTTACCAGCCAAAATTATTTTAATGAATAAAGTGGGTGAGCGAAGCCTAAAAAAAGTATAGTTCGCCTTACGGCAAATGTGCTTACGCTTTGGGATGATCTAAGAAATCAAGATTTAAGTGCAAAAAGTGCATTTACTTAGTATTGTATTGTGACCGCAAAATAACGGTTTTGCCCTTACGGGGAAATGAATAAAACAAGAAATTCATTGCCTGTGAATGTTATCATTTACCGTAAGGATAAAAATATTTCACAAAAATTAGGCTGATTTAATGTAGTTGCCTACTTTTGCCGTCCGAAAAAATTACAGAGATGGCAAGAGTATGTCAGGTAACCGGTAAGAAGCCAATAGGCGGTCATTATGTTTCTCACTCAAATATTAAGACCAAGCGTCGCTTTTTACCTAATTTACAAACAAAGCGTTTTTATTATGCCGAAGAAGATCGTTGGATAACTTTAAAGTTAACAGCCGATGCTTTACGTACAATCAATAAAAACGGCTTAGCAACCGTAATCAAAGAATTACGTGCTAAGGGTGAGAAAATCTAATTGTTAACCGCATTAAATTACCGATAAATGGCAAAGAAGGGCAATAGAGTTCAGGTAATTCTTGAATGTACAGAGCACAAAAACTCTGGCCAAGCTGGTACAAGCCGCTACATTACTGTAAAAAACAAGAAAAATACGCCTGAGCGTTTGGAGTTAAAAAAATATAACCCCATCTTGAAAAAAGTTACTGTTCACAAAGAAATTAAATAATCATGGCAAAGGCAGCTTCAAAGAACGCGAAGATTAAAGACCTTAAGGCATCTGCCGAGGCAAAGAACTGGACCAAAGTTATTAGAGCTGTACGCAGCCCTAAAACTGGTGCCTACACTTTCAAAGAGCAAATTGTTCACAAAGATAAAGTGAACGATTTCTTAGCACAGAAATAAACCGTTCGGGCTTACCGGATGAAACATACTCATAAAAGCTTTCCCGCGTGGAAGGCTTTTTGTGTTTCAAGTATTTCGGCGATTAAAAGTAATATTGCTACTCATTAAAGTACATTTAAAGTATCATGGGTTTTTTCGATAAATTATTTGGCAAGAAAGAAAAAGAAAGCCTCAACCAAGGTTTAGAAAAAACCAAGGAAACCTTCTTTTCTAAAATTACTAAAGCTATTGCTGGCAAAAGCTCTGTAGATGAAGAAGTGCTCGACCAACTGGAAGAAGCGCTTATCACTGCCGATGTAGGCCTCGATACAACCATAAAAATCATTCAGAATATTGAAGCTCGTGTAGCCAGAGATAAATATGTTGGTACCGATGAGTTGAACAAAATTTTGCAAAGCGAAATTCAAGCCGTACTTACCGATGCACCAGAAGATAGCTATAAACAATTTGGCCTGCCCGAAGGAAAAAAGCCCTATGTGCTTTTGGTGGTAGGTGTTAATGGTGTGGGTAAAACAACTACCATTGGTAAGTTAGCTTACAATTTTAAATCAACCGGCAAGTCGGTGCTATTAGGTGCTGCTGATACTTTTAGAGCAGCAGCCGTAGATCAATTAACCATTTGGAGCGAACGTGTGGGTGTACCTATTGTGAAACAAGCTATGGGTAGCGACCCCGGTGCCGTGGCGTTTGATGCAGTGCAAAGTGCCGTTAGTCGTGGTGCCGATGTTGTAATTATTGATACCGCTGGCCGCCTACATAATAAGGCACATTTGATGGATGAATTAAGTAAGATTAAACGTGTTATTAAAAAAGTAATCCCCGATGCGCCGCACGAAGTATTATTGGTACTCGATGGTAGCACCGGCCAAAATGCATTAGAGCAAGCCAAGCAATTCACTGCTGTTACCGATGTATCGGCGTTGGCAATTACAAAACTTGATGGTACGGCCAAAGGAGGTATTGTATTGGCTATAGCAAGTCAACTGAATATTCCGGTGAAGTACATAGGTGTGGGTGAAAAAATGCACGATTTACTGATTTTCGATAAACATGAGTTTGTGGATAGTTTGTTTAGTCTTAATAAATAAACAGCATAAAAACAGAAACTAGTGAAAGCACGTACTTTAAAACAAGATAAGGTTAATATTATAACACTTGGCTGTAGTAAAAATTTAGTGGATAGTGAAGTATTAAGTGGTCAGTTAGCTGCTAACGATATTGCTGTAGTACATGAAAACGATAAGCTAGATCATAATATTGTAGTAATTAACACTTGCGGTTTTATTGACAAGGCGAAAGAAGAAAGTGTTAATACAATTCTCGAACAAGTATCGCTCAAGAAAAAAGGTAAGCTCGATAAAGTATACGTAACGGGCTGTTTAAGTGAGCGTTATCGTGGCGATTTAGAAACCGAGATACCTGAAGTAGATGCTTGGTTTGGTACATTAGAATTACCGCTGATTTTAAAACAATTTAATGCCGACTATAAAACAGAATTACTCGGTGAACGTTTATTGGCAACCCCTAAACATTATGCATACTTGAAAATAAGTGAGGGGTGCAACAGAACTTGTAGTTTTTGTGCTATTCCATTAATGCGTGGTAAGCATGTGAGCAAAACCATGGAGGCTATTGTTACTGAAGCCGAGCATTTAGTGAAAAATGGAGTGAAGGAAATCATGCTCATTGCACAAGAGTTAACCTACTATGGTTTAGACATTTATAAAGAGCGTAAGCTTGCCGAATTATTACGTCGTTTAAGTGATGTTCAAGGTTTAGAATGGATACGTTTGCATTATGCATATCCGAATAAATTTCCACTCGATGTATTAGAAGTAATGAAAGAGCGTAGCAATATTTGTAACTACCTCGATATGCCATTACAGCACGCTAGCAACAATATGCTCAAAGCCATGAAACGCCAAAGCACAAGGCAAGAAATGGAAGCCCTCATTGCTAACATCAGAGCCATTAATCCAGATATATGCTTACGCACAACACTCATTGCGGGCTTCCCTGGCGAAACTAGAGAGGATATTGAGGAGCTAAAAGATTTCTTAACACGTATGCGTTTCGATAGAGTGGGCATTTTCACCTATAGCCACGAAGAAAATACCAGTGCCTACGAGTTAGCAGATGATATTTCTGCCGAAGAAAAACAGGCAAGAGCACAAGAAATAATGGAGCTGCAACAAGAAATTAGCTACGAAAAAAATCAAGAAAAAGTTGGTAAGATTTTTAAAGTAATAGTTGATAAAAAAGAAGCCGGGCGCTACTTAGGTCGTACAGAGTTTGATAGTGTAGAGGTTGATAATGAAGTAGTAATTCATAGCACTAAAAAGCTAGCCATCGGCAGCTTTGTGCAAGTGAGAATTACGAAAGCATACGATTACGACTTAGAAGGTGAAGTAGTTGCTTAGATGCATCATTCGCGGCAATAAAATCATAATTTACAAGAAAGGTGGTCTACAAACCACCTTTCTGCTTTTACTTCGTAACTCAAATAAAGTTACAACCCATGGAGTGCGATTGTGTTACCCTGCCTTACGAACAAACAGCTTATTTTAGTACCCTTGTTACCGATTATATCAAGCAATCGCCTCGCTTAGCATCGTTTTACGCATATGCCCCTAATATCGATGGTGTAAAAGCTGCCATTGCCCGGCGTAAGCAGTTTGCAACGGCTAGGAAGGCATTAATAACAGCACTAACCGAACAGTATCAGCAGATGCCTAATGCTAATATTGTACAGGCGCAAATTGCTTTGTTAGCACATGAAAATACATTCACAGTAACCACAGCACATCAGCCCAATATTGCCACCGGGCCGCTATACTTTATATACAAAATTGCACACGCCATACAGCTTAGTCGCCACTTGCAGCAGCAAATGCCCGAATACAATTTTGTACCTGTGTATTACATGGGTAGCGAAGATGCCGACCTCGAAGAACTTAATCATTTTACTATTGATGGTAAGCGCTACACATGGCATACCAATCAAACTGGTGCAGTTGGCCGCATGTTGGTAGATGAAGCCTTTATAGCATTATTACAACAGCTCGAAAAACAAATTAGTGTATTACCTTACGGTAAATGGTGGCTCCAGGCGTTACAAACACATTATAAAATTGGTGTAAGTATACAAGATGCAACATGCTCCCTTGTACACGAACTATTTGGTAACAAAGGTTTAATTATACTCATACCTGATAACAAGTTACTAAAAGCAACATTTACGCAAGTAATTCAACAAGAAATTACAACACAGTTTTCAAGCAATGCAGTAACTGCTACCATTCAACAGCTTGTTGATAAAGGTTATAAAGTGCAAGCTGCAGGTAGAGATATTAACTTGTTTTACCTTACGGGCAATAAAAGAGAGCGCATCACAAAAACAAATGATGGTAATTTTGAAGTACCTACCCTAGGCTTATCATTTACGCAAGTAGAACTTTTACAATTAGTACACGAGCAACCAGAACTTTTCAGCCCTAATGTAATATTAAGAGGTGTATTTCAAGAAACCGTTTTACCCAATGTTGCTTTTATTGGCGGAGGTGGTGAATTAGCTTATTGGTTGGAGTTGAAAGCCGTTTTTGAAGCTGCGGCAGTGCCCTATCCGGTACTTGTATTACGCAACTCTTTTTTAATAATGCAGCAGCAGCAATGGCAGCAGTGGCAAAGGTTAGGCTTCGATGAAGTGCATTTATTTCAACCAACGCATCAACTATTAACAGCTTATGTGGAGCAGCATAGCGAAGCTCCGTTACTCTTAGAAACAACTATGGAGGCACTACAAAATATGTACGAACAATTGGCACAACAAGTAGCGCAAGTTGATAGTACTTTAGTGCCGCATGTAGCAAGCTTACAAACAAGGGCTGCCAAAAAAATTACCCAATTAGAACAAAAGTTATTAAGAGCAGAGAAGCGAAAATTCAGCGAACAACAATTGCAAATTCAACGCATACAATCACAGCTATTTCCTAACAATAACCTACAAGAACGTGTTGAAAATATAGGCGGTTTCGTATCTCGTTATGGGAAAGATTTTATACAACAACTACTTACCAATAGCTTAACTTTAGAACAAAAATTTTCTATACTCTTATTACCCAATTTTACGCAATGATCATAGAGAACATCTGGCACTCCTTTATACAATAAATTAAGCTTTACACATCAGCGTCAAAATCATTAGGCCATTGTTTTTGTAAGAGTGTCACCTTTTCTAATACGCTAGCTTCCATACTTTGCTTGTATTGCTCCATGGCTTTGCGAATATGTTCATTGCTGGCACCAATAATTTGTGTTGCAAGTAGTCCGGCGTTTTTAGCTGCATTCAAAGCCACTGTTGCCACCGGCACACCGTTAGGCATTTGTAAAATGCTTAAAACACTATCCCAACCATCAATACTATTGCTACTTTTAATAGGTACACCAATAACAGGAAGCGGTGTAATAGATGCTATCATGCCCGGTAAATGAGCAGCACCGCCAGCACCAGCAATAACTACCTGTAAGCCACGAGTTGCTGCTTGTTGTGCATATGTTACCATACGCAATGGAGTTCTATGTGCCGATACTACTGTAAGCTCAAACGCAATGTTGAACGTTTGTAATATAGCTGCAGCATCTTTCATGATAGTAAGGTCACTATCACTACCCATCACAATGCCTACTAAGGGGTTATTACTCATGGTTGGTATTGTTTGAAATTACTTTTAAAGCATGCTTTACTAGATTGGCTTTGTGCATAACATCTGTAACATCTTTACCTACAATAGTTACATGGCCCATTTTTCTGCCTGGCTTGGTATGATGCTTACCATATAAATGCACATACACATTTTCCATCCGTAGGGTGTCTTGTAAGCCTTCATAGTGGGCAACGCCGTAATGGTTAGGTGCACCAATTAAATTCACCAAAGCACTAGTACTACGGGCATTGGTATTACCCAAAGGGTAGTTTAAAAGAATACGCAAAAGCATATCGTATTGGCTACACTCATGTGCTTCAATAGTATGATGCCCACTGTTATGTACCCTTGGAGCTGTTTCGTTAACCAGTACTTCGCCATTAATATCTACAAACATTTCAACCGCAAATAAACCAGCACTATTTAAAGCCTTCACTACTTTCAGTGCAATTGCTTCTGCTCGCCACAGCGTTTGGTCGGTCAAGCTGGCTGGGGCTAGCTGATAGTCTAATAGATTCAAAATTGGATCGAACAACATTTCAACAGGTGGATACAGTGCGGTACTGCCATCTTGCCCAACAGCCACAATAATAGCAATTTCTTTAGCAATGGGCACCATTTTTTCAAGTACAGCAGGGGCATTAAAACCTTGCGGTAAATCGGCTTCGCTCTTCAGAATTTGTACACCTTTGCCATCGTAACCACCTTCACCTAATTTGTGCACTGCGGGTAAAAAATGTACATGTTCAGATAAGTGGCTCTGTTGTTCAGTAACTACAAATGGAGCACTAGGTATACCATATTCCTGATACAGTGTTTTCTGATGAATTTTATTTTTGATGGTTCTAATAGCACTAGCTGATGGTATCACCCGTACTCCTTCTTGTTCAAGTTGTTCTAGTGCGGCAACATTAACGGCTTCAATTTCAATGGTTAAAACATCTACTTGTTTTCCAAAATGGTATACCGTATCAAAGTCTTGAATGTTGCCTTTTATAAAATGATGGCACAAATGTGCAGCCGGGCATTGTGGATCGTTTTCTAAAACGTATGTAGTAACTGTGTAATTCGCAGCAGCTTGAAGTAGCATGCGGCCTAGTTGACCGCCACCTAAAATACCCATTTTCATAGAACGAAGATACATGAACCAATAGTTGTAGAATACAGCAGTTTCTTTACTTTTACATGCAAATGTTACCTGATTACCCACATAAATTGTTCAACGATGAACGCTTTAGCTTTCCATTGTTAATGGAAACGCTCGCAATGGGTGATATTTTCTAGTGCAATCCTAGCCTTTTTTTATTTCTTTTTATATAAATATTATATATGAATACATTGGTGGCAACCCAATTGCAGCAAGCTGCTGCAACCGACTTTTTGCCTTTGCAAGGCACCGATTATGTTGAGTTTTATGTTGGCAACGCAAAGCAAGCGGCACATTTCTACAGAACCGCTTTTGGCTTTCAAGCATTAGCTTATGCTGGCCCAGAAACTGGTGTTAAAGACAAGGCGAGTTATGCGATTCGCCAAAACAAGCTCACATTTGTTTTTACAACTGCGTTGAGAACCAATAACGCTATTGCAGATCATGTATACAAGCATGGCGATGGTGTTAAATTTCTTTCCTTGCGGGTAAATGATGCTACAGATGCATGGCATCAAACTACAAGCCGAGGTGCTAAGAGTTATATGGAACCAACTCGTTTGTCTGATAAAGATGGCGAAGTTATAATGAGTGGTATTCATACCTATGGCGATACTGTTCACCTCTTTATAGAGCGTAACAACTATACAGGTCCTTTTTTGCCAGGCTTTGTGGCATGGAATACACCTTATTACAACCCTGGTGAAACTGGTCTATTATATGTAGATCATTGTGTGGGTAATGTGGGCTGGAACCAAATGAATCCATGGGTGAAATTTTATGAAGAGGTAATGGGCTTCAGAAACATTTTAAGTTTCGATGATAAGGATATTTCAACTGAATATTCTGCACTCATGAGTAAAGTGATGAGTAATGGTAACGGTTATGTGAAATTTCCTATTAACGAGCCAGCCGAAGGCAAAAAGAAAAGTCAGGTAGAAGAGTATCTCGATTTTTATAACGGCGAAGGTGTACAACACGTTGCTTTGGCTACCAATAACATTATTGAAACTGTTACAGCTTTAAGAAACAGAGGTGTTGAGTTTCTGCGTGTTCCAGGTAGTTATTACGATACCGTGTTAGATAGGGTAGGAACTATTGATGAAGATTTGGCCCCCCTTCGTGAATTAGGTATTTTAATAGATAGAGATGAAGAAGGTTATTTGTTGCAGATTTTTACTAAACCCGTAGAAGACAGGCCAACACTTTTTTTCGAAATTATTCAGCGTAAAGGTGCGAAGAGCTTTGGTAAAGGCAACTTTAAAGCCTTGTTTGAAGCACTGGAAAGAGAGCAAGACTTAAGAGGTAATTTGTAATACAGCTTATTTTATAGATTCGGAAAGAGCTCAATCAACATCATAAATTGGGCTCTTTTTTCGTTGAAACCAGTAGCTCTTTACTTCATTATTGAAGATAGAAGTTGTATTTTGCTTGCCATTGCTGCTCGCCTGAAAACACCATCAACATTGTATACAAGCATAAGCTATTTATTGATGATGCGTTTTGTAGTTCTGAAGTTGCTAGCTGTAGTGCTACTATTGGTGTTAACATTTACCGTAAGGGCACAAAATAATAGAATAAGCGACCATAATAAGATTGGATGGATGGCAGGTTTTGTAACTTTTCAAGTGCATCCGAAATGGGGTTTTCACAACGAATATCAGTTCCGTAGAGCCGATTATTTTAAGCATTGGCAACAAGGCTTGTTTCGGGTGGGGGTGAGCTATCAACTGGCTAAAGATGTGCTTGTACGATTAGGGGGGGCTTACGTAAATACTTATAATTACGGAGAAATTCCGATACAAGCTGCGGGTAAAACGTTTCAAGAGTTACGAGCTTTTCAAATGATACAGCTTACAGATAAAAAGGGTGGGTTAGACTTACACCATCGTTTTATGCTTGAGCAACGTTGGGTTGGTGCTTACTCAAACGGAGCATTAACAAAGCCCGATAAAACGGTATATACCAATCGATTGCGCTACTTGTTTCGAATGCAGTTACCTTTATCTGGTACGAAGACAACGGGCAAGCAATGGTATGCTGCAACTTTTGATGAGGTTTTAATTGGGTTTGGCAAGAACGTGAATAACAATGTGTTCGACCAAAACCGTCTTGGTATCGTAGCTGGCTGTAAGTTCAGTACAACACTAAGAATTGAAGGAGGATATTTGAATCAAATAGTGCAACTCGGACGAACTGTTAATACTCAACAAGTATTTCAATACAATCAGGGTTTTATCGTTAATACATTTATTAACATTCAAACGTACTAATGCGTTGTAGTGTTGTAATGGTTATGAACCTGTGTTCAAACAAATGTGTTATCGCTTAACTTAGCTGTTATGATGCGCTCGGTATTGCTGTTTTTATGTTTACTTATCGTTGGGCAGGCTACCCTTGCTCAGGGTAGTTTTGTCGACTGGCAAAAGTCGTTTCCAAGAGTAATGAATGCGATTAAGCTTAAAGAAGATACCTTAAAAAAGCAGTTTGAGAAAAGTGAGTTAGCATGGCCTCCGCAACAATTATATATACGTAGTTTCAAATACGATAGTCAGCTAGAAGTTTGGGTACGTAATAATGAAAGTGCACCATTCAAGCTTTTTAAAACCTATAAGGTTTGTGCTATGGCCGGCCAGTTAGGACCTAAGCGAATTGAAGGCGATTATCAAGTTCCAGAAGGTTTTTATTATATCAACGAGTTTAACCCACGTAGTAGCTTCCATTTAAGTTTAGGTATTAACTACCCGAATGCATCCGATAAATTATTGAGTGATTCTGCAAAGCCTGGTGGCGATATTTATATTCATGGTAGTTGCATTACAACAGGTTGTATTCCTATCACCGATGTACAAATGGAAGAGTTGTACATACTTGCGATGCATGCTAAAAATGCTGGGCAAGATTTTATTCCGGTACATATTTTTCCGATACGGTATAACAATCCGAAAAGCATTGCTTACCTAACTAAAATAATTGATGGTGATACGGAGTTACAACAGTTTGCCAACCGATTGAAAAAGGCGTACGATTACTTTGAACAGCATCAACTATTACCTACCATTGTAGTGAATAAGTTGGGTCAATATATTGTAGTAGGTAAGTAGGCGTTGGTAACCAGCTGTAGTACTACCATTGGGCATTAGTTGCGTCGCACACTTCAACTTTTGTTTGCTATGATGGGGCTAGCTATTTACAAAATGTATTCACATTTACCGTAAGGTACTAATAGGCATCTATTAAATCCCAACGCTTTCTGAGAATTTTGTATAGCACTTTTACTATTCGTAACGCTACATAAGCAACGATAATGCCGCCAATAATTCCACCGAAAATAGCAATGAGTAAACTTGTTCCATTTGCGATAATGTTAGGTAGCAGCAAGGCCATTAGTAGAATAGAACCGAAGCCCGTAATACCGCCTATAATGCTCGATAGAATATAGATAAAGGTGTTGATGCCAATGCTGTTGGCATTACGCAAGAATGCTACAAATACAACAGTAGAAACAGCTTTAACGAATACCAAACACCCACCAATAATTAATAGCAGCGTTGTAATTGTAAGGCCAACGATAAAAGCACCTACAGCACCGCCGGCAAAAATGGTAGCAACATGTGCTATCAGCGAATTAAATTCTGCATCAAATGTCTCGTCGAAGTTTTCGTTAGTGTTGGTGCTTGTATCAATGGCACTAGCCAGAGAATCGGCATGTTGTGCTATGCCAGGCATACACAACAGTAGTAGTAAAACAATTAGTACGGCTATTGAGCTTCTCACAAAAAGGGGCTTGTAACCAAATATAACATTTACATTAAACAATTCTGGTTACTTCGTGCGATTTTAATAATTTAAGTGCATGTACGATATTCCTTATTTCAAAGCAAAATCTGCCGACGATGTTTGGCAATTTATTCAAGAGCAATCGTTTGCAACACTCATAGTACCAAATGGTAGTCAATTACCGGCCATCACGCATCTTCCATTCATGGTATACCAAAGAGCAGGGAAGTGGTTGTTGAGTGGTCATGTAATGCGAAAAACAACACATGAAATGGCCATGCAACAAGCCAAAGAAGTAGTATGTGTATTTCAAGGGCCACATGCATATGTAAGTGCCCAACATTATGAACAGCCGAATACTGCAAGTACTTGGAACTATATGACTGCTCATGTATTTGGTACCATTCATTGGCTAGATGATGATGGATTATTAAGCTTACTCAAAGCTACTACTACAAGGTTTGAAGGAAGTGTTAGTGGTTCTCAAGTAGCCGATATGCAGCCAGCATATGTACAGCAACATATGAAAGCTATTGTTGGCTTTGAAATTGAAGTTTCAAAAGTAGAACACGTTTTTAAACTAAGTCAAAACAAATCGTATGAAGAACGTACGCGTATTATACAAGCATTACAAGCTACTACCGAAACAATTACTATGGCTAAAGCGATGGAACGCTATTTATAAATTTGTATGTATTATTACATTTATTTATTTGAAAGGTATGGCAACTGCACAAGTTATAGATAAGCAAGGCCATAGAGGTTGCAGGGGCTTGATGCCTGAGAATACTATTGCTGCTATGTTAAAGGCCATTGATTTGAATTGTACTACATTAGAACTAGATGTAGTACTGAGTGCAGATGGAAAAGTGGTGGTGAGCCATGAGGCTTTTATGAATCATGAAATTGCTACTAAACCTAGTGGAGAATTAGTGAGTATTACAGAAGAGAAGTTAATGAATTTGTACCGTATGCCTTACGAACAAATAAGAAGCTTTGATGTTGGTATGCGACCACATCCTAGGTTTCCGCAACAATTAAAAATTGCTGCACGTAAGCCTACTTTAGATACACTGATTCAAACTTGCGATGCGTACGCCAAGCAGCAAGGTAAGCCACTGCCAAAGTATAATATTGAAATTAAAAGCTTAGTCGAAACTGATGGTATTTATCATCCTACACCTGCTGTTTTTTGCGAGCAGGTAGTTGCATTGCTTGCAACACTTAATGTTCAAAATCGTTATAATATTCAGAGTTTTGATGTTCGTGTATTACAATATTTACGCAAGTTTTATCCGTCAATTCCTTTAGCATATTTAATTGAATCAGAAGAGCCTGCGGCTTTTGAAACCTTAATACAATCACTTGGCTTCACACCAGAAATATTGAGCCCTCACTATAGTAAAGTTACTCCCACACTTATCACAATGGCGAAACAATATGGTATGAAAGTAATTCCGTGGACTGTCAACGATTTATCGAATATACAGCAATTAATACAACTTGGGGTTGATGGAGTTATAACAGATTATCCTAATTTATTTTAAGTATTCTTGCTGCTTAAAACCATCTGTTAGCATGACTCTCATCAGTTGAAATACTTATGGATAATCATTTTTTTGTATCGTAAATCACCAATCATGTCTCTCGAACCCATTCATTATGTAGCTGCCGAAGTTGCATTACAAAGTGTGCAAAGCAACCATCGAATATTTGTACATGGCAGTGCTTGTACACCTTTGTACTTAATGCGAAAACTTGCTGAGCAATCTTATCGTTTAAAAGATGTTGAACTTGTATTTATAACTGTACAAGGCGATATTGAAGTGCATAAACCTCAGTACGCCGATTCATTTCACATTAACTGTATGTTCGTTTCAGCTGGTGTACGTGAAGCGGTGAATGCAGGACGAGCAGATTTTATTCCCGTTTTTCTGAGCGATATACCCGACTTATTCAATAAAAAAATCCTAACGCTCGATGTTGCTCTCGTACAAGTATCGCCACCCGATAAACATGGCTATTGCTCTCTGGGAGTATCGGTAGATATTGCACGTTCGGCTGTGCGTAATGCCAATATTGTTATTGCTCAGGTGAACCCTAATATTCCTCGCACACATGGCGACGGACTTGTGCACATGAGTAAGTTCACACACATGGTGTATCACGAAGAACCACTGCCCGAAGTAAACTATGGCGAAAAAGTTGCTGCTGCCGAGTTGGCCATTGGTCGTAATGTTGCTGCATTAATTGAAGATGGTAGCACGCTTCAAATGGGAATTGGTACAATACCCGATGCCGTATTACAATCGCTGTATGGGCATAAAGATTTAGGTGTTCATACCGAAATGTGTAGCGATGGCATCATCGATTTATTTGAAAAAGATATCATCAATAATAGTAAGAAACGCATACACCCCAATAAAACAGTTACAGGCTTTGCTTTTGGTACCAAGCGTTTGTATGATTATGTGAACGATAATCCGGCTTTTGCATTTTTAGATATCGACTATGTAAACGATCCGCATGTAATTCGTCGTAACCCGAAAGTGGTGGCAATCAACAGTGCCATTGAAGTTGATTTAACCGGACAAGTATGTGCCGATAGCATTGGTAGTATGCAGTTTAGTGGTATTGGCGGGCAAATGGATTTTATGAGAGGTGCTGCACTAAGTGAAGGTGGTAAGCCAATTATTGCACTAACCAGCCGTACCAATAAAGGTGTACCTCGTATTGTGCCAGCCTTGAAGCAGTTTGCAGGTGTGGTTACTACAAGAGGTCATGTACACTATGTTGTAACAGAGTTTGGAGTAGCATATCTCTACGGAAAAAATTTACGGCAACGTGCCAAAGCACTCATCAGTATTGCACACCCCGACGATCGTGAGATGTTAGAACGGGCTTGCTTTGAGCGTTTCAAAATATTTTAATAAATACTATTCAATATCTTGTTTAAAAACAGCCTTGAAACTTTAAAAGTACAAGGCATTTTTATTTTCGGTCAAACTATTTGGTTTTACTGCATATACTACCTTACGGTAAATGAACGACTACTTTGAAAGCAATACTTTAGTAGCCATAAATTTTTATGGTATGAACACAAAGATTGCATTTATAATAACACTATTCAGCAGTGTTTTACTTCATGCGTATAATACTTTGGCACAAGATGCCGTTGGATACCAGCAACCGCCACAAGTGATAGCCGATTTGCTACTTGCTAAGCCAACACCAGGTGTAAGTATTGATAGCAAAGCTGAATGGATGTTGTTGAGTGAACGTAACAGTTATCCCTCTGTAGAAGAATTAGGTCAGCCCGAAATTCGAGTAGCAGGCTTACGCCTGAATCCCAATAATTTCGGACCAAGCAGGGCGAGTTATGTTAACAACTTTGTACTCAAAAATATCAAAACCGGGCAGTCGTTTTCTATTGAAGGCCTTCCTACCAACTTGTTGGCAAGTAATGTAAGTTGGAGCCCTTCCGAAAATAAGTTTGCCTTCACCAATACTACAGCAACAAGTATTGATATGTATGTTGTAGTAGTAGCCACTAAAAAGGCTTATAAGGTTAATAGCAAACCCCTCAATCTAGTAATTGGTAATGCTTATAGCTGGATCGGCGATGATGCTTTAGTATATAACGTAATTGTAGCAACCGCCGATAAAGCACCTAAAAAGCCTATCACGCCACAAGGCCCTACAGTGCAACAAAATAAGGGTAAAGCAGCACCTAGCAGAACCTATCAAGATTTAATTAAATCGCCTTTCGATGAACAGTTATTTGAATTTATGGCTACTTCTCAGTTGGTGATTAACTATAATGGAAAAGAAATTACGGTTGGTAAGCCTGCCATGTATGCAGGGTGTACTGTGTCGCCAGATAAAAAGTATTTATTGCTAGAAACGTTGCGTAAGCCATTTAGTTACTTAGTGCCTGTAAGTGGTTTTGCCAGCGACATGGCTATTTACGATATTAAAGGTAATCTGGTAAAAGCTTTAGCAAAATTACCCAGTAGCGAAACTACGCCAAGTGGTTATGACAACTTACAAAATGTACCTAGAGGTTTTAGTTGGCGTGCCGATGCTCCAGCAACTATTATTTGGTGCGAACCACTCGATAGTGGTCTAATTAAATCTAACGTTGTTGAACACGATGCTGTATATGCATTATCAGCACCGTTCAATGGCGAAAAACAACTACTATTTAAAACGCAAATGCGTTTCAGAGGAGTAACATGGGGTAATGAAAATTTCGCATGGGTTACAGAGTCTTTACAAGGTAAGCAAGTGGTTCGAGTAAGTCGCTACAATCCATCGAAAGGTACTACAGCGTTGTTATTTGAACGAAATACAACCGAT
Source organism: Chitinophagaceae bacterium (assembly GCA_046296295.1). Taxonomy (GTDB): domain Bacteria; phylum Bacteroidota; class Bacteroidia; order Chitinophagales; family Chitinophagaceae; genus UBA10646. Next base: position 70,107 of record JBKBLG010000006.1, read on the forward strand.
GCCTATAACAATCCTGGTAGTCCTGTGTTAACTAAAAATCAATATGGAAAAAGTGTTATTCAAGTTATTGATGGTAACACATTGCTCATGAATAACACTACAGGTGCTTCACCCAAAGGTGATTTGCCATTTTTAAGTAAGTACAATTTTGAAACCAAGCACACAGATATACTTTGGCGATGTGCGGAAGGTAGTTTTGAGTATGTAGTAGATGTGTTGAATGCTGAAACTTTAAGTTTAGTAACACGTAAAGAATCACAAACAGATGTACCTAACTATTTTCTAAAAGAATTGAAACAACGTATTGCCGATAAACCGCTTACTAGCTTCACCAATCCTTATCCTGCCTTAGCTGGTATTACTAAGCAAAAGGTAAAGTATAAAAGAGCTGATGGTATTGATTTAAGTGGCGATCTTTATTTACCGCAAGGTTACAATAAAGAGAAAGATGGCCCTTTGCCCGTGTTAATGTGGGCATATCCGCGAGAGTTTAACAGTGCTGCCGATGCTGCTCAAGTACGTGGTAGTCAGCACCGATTTACAACTATTAGCTGGGGCAGTCCTGTGTTTTGGGTAACGCAGGGTTATGCTGTATTAGACAATGCCGAAATGCCTATTGTAGCAACCGATAGTACTAAAAAGCCAAACGATAATTTTATTGCACAGCTACATATGAATGCACAGGCTGCTATACAATTTTTAGCAAAGCAGGGCGTTGGTGATAGTACTCGTGTTGCTGTTGGAGGGCATAGCTATGGCGCTTTTATGACGGCCAATTTATTAGCACATACCAATTTGTTTAAGGCAGGTATTGCACGCAGTGGTGCTTATAATAGAACCCTTACACCATTTGGTTTTCAGAACGAAGAACGTACTTATTGGCAGGCACCAAGCTTGTACTATGAGATGAGTCCTTTTAGTTATGCCGATCGTATTAAAACGCCATTACTACTCATTCATGGTGATAGCGATGATAATCCTGGTACATTCCCTATCAATAGTGAACGTTTGTTCAATGCAGTGAAGGGCCATGGTGGTACAGTGCGTTATGTAAGCTTGCCATACGAAGCACATAGTTACAGAGGTAGAGAAAATTTATTGCATATGTTGTGGGAGCAACATACATGGTTAGAGCAATATGTGAAGGGTAAGATAAAGTAGTTGCCAGCTATGTTACATTTAAAAGGGAGCTGCCATATAGCTCCCTTTTAAATATGTTATAGTTACTATACGTCTTCAAAACCTTCTTCATAATCTTCAATTAAAAATTCATCAGAGTCATTCTTACTTAGTTCATTCACTTCTTTAAGGGTGAATGCATCCATGCTATCGGTTTGCACCCATTTACCTTTTTGAATCCAATATACTTGTACCGGTAGGTCAAAGTCTGTTTGAAACCGTTTCTCTAAATTACCAACTGTTTGTGTTGGATGAATTTCAATGGTACCATCGTGCTTGGTATTTTTGTGAATATTCCTGATGGTAATATGATCAGGTATTCTGCTAAGCTCCGATGAAAGTTCAAAACGTGCATGTGGTTCTCTGAAAAATTCTAATTTCAGAAACGGATAAAAGTCGTTAAATATCTGTTTGATTTGACCGATAGAAATTCCATCGTGAATATGAATGTGCATAGCTGTTGGAGTTTGATGTGATATAATTAGAAAGCACCTTACGGTAAATGAGCATAGCCGTTTTTAATTTTCCATAAAAAATATTTTTCAAGCAATACTTTGCTGAAGTCATAGAAAATATTCGGAATCATGAGGGCAAATTTTCTTGGCTTAAAAAGGTGATCAGACAAAATAATCACTTCTTTCTTACCTGCATCCATAATACAAACACCAGGTATTTTGCCCCAAGCTTTACGCTTTAAATCGGTTCTGCCTTTTACAACACGAGTAATATTTTCTGCAACTATTTTGCCTGTTTCATCGCTCGGATAACCTGTTTTAGGTACACTAAATGGAACATTTCCTTGTTGAAACGGAGGCTTTACATCTACAGTTAAACCGGCTGCCCAAACGTTTTTATATTGTAAGTGGCGATAATCCTCTCCCACTTCTAAAAAGTCGTTCGCAGTAGGTTGTAACGCTGGAGAGTTATGGATAAAATCAACGCCTTTAAAAGGAGGCATCAACATGCTAAAACGTGTTTCAATAACTTCACCATTGGTAAGTTCAACGCTATAAGGTGTAACTTCTTTGATACCTACACCAAGCTTATAGTGAATGTTAAACATTTGCATGAACTTTTTAAGCATCGCCTCACCAAGTGGTATACCCTCAATACCAAAGTGGCCTAAAAACGGTTCTGGTGTAACCCAATATAAATCTACTTTTTCTCTAATTTTTTTGGCACGTAACCATTCTTCTAGGTTGAATAAAAATTCATAAGCAGCACCCATACAACCAGCTCGTTGCGTAGCTCCAACAACAATAGGGCCGGGGTGTGTAATGAATTCCTCTAGTTTTTTTCTTATGTTCATGGCGCCGGTAGGTGTACCCACATATGTAGCATAATCTCTTACGCCTGGTGCAACATCAAAATCAACTTTGGGGCCGGTAGCAATCACTAAATGATCGTACTTGAATAAACCTTGGGTAGTGGTAACTTCCTGCTTATCAGGATCAACGCTAAGTGCTTCTGCTAATACAAAATTCACTTTTTTAGCTGTGAGTACTTTATGCCTATCAATAGTAATATCGGTAATTTCTCTACGTTTAAAAGGTACCCATATTAGTGATGGTACAAATAAGAAGTCGCTGTTTCTATCTATCAGTGTTACCTCAACTGCATCTTTCAATTTTCTTTTCAGTTCAATAGCAGCAGTCATGCCTGCAAAATTGCCGCCAATTACTAAAGCTTTCATAACAAATTGTTTACTAACAGTACCTAACTGTTATAGTGGCAAGTTAGACAGCATTGCAGCCATAGTGCGTGACTTTAGCTACGCTTTTAGGTGATACACATCAACGCTTTTGCTGCTCATTATTAGCATGTATTGAAGCTTTATAACAGTTACATCAAGTAGATGCAATGGTATGTGAGGGTACCTTACGGTAAATAAAAAAGGCTGAACAATTATGCTCAACCTATAGCCATTTTATTAAGATGATATTGCTTACGCTACACCTTTTAATTTTTTAATAGCTTCTGTAAGTTTAGGAACCACTTCAAAGGCATCGCCAACAATACCGTAATCGGCTGCCTTAAAGAAAGGTGCTTCCGGATCTTTATTAATAACCACAATTATCTTGCTGCGGTTAACACCAGCTAGGTGTTGAATAGCTCCTGAAATACCAATAGCAATGTATAGGTTAGGTGCAATTTGAACACCGGTTTGTCCTACGTGTTCGTGGTGTGGTCTCCAATGTGCATCGCCAACAGGGCGGCTACAAGCTGTGCCGGCATTTAGCACTTTGGCTAAGTCTAATAAAATTCCCCAGTTTTCTGGACCTTTTAAGCCACGGCCACCGCTTACTACTATTTCAGCTTCTGTTAAAGGTACTTCTCCGGTAACCTTGTTCACTGCAGTAACTTTAACACGAGGTGCATCTACATTTACCGTAAGGTTACTAACGGTTGCGTTACCCTCGCCCGCTACAATTTTATAGCTGTTCGGGTTTAAAGAAATGATTTTGATAGCACTCTGAACTGCAACATTTGCAAAAGCCTTGCCACTAAATACCGATTTCTTCACTATAAAGCCATTGCTTGTATCGGGTAGGGCTACAGCCCCTGCTACTAAACCTGCCTGTAAGCGAGCAGCCACACGTGGTGCAACGGCTTTACCTGTTAAATTGTGGCTAAACACCACTACCGATGCATTGGCTGCAGCAACAGCTTGTGCAATTACTTTGGCGTACACTTGTGTATCAACTGTGTTGAGGGTTGCATCAGCAACTTGGTGTATGGTGCTCACACCGTACTTGCCTAATGCTGCTACATCATCACTAACGGTACCTAGCAATAAGCCATGTGCTTCTACACCCAATTGCTTAGCTATATCGGCACCGTAGGTGAGGGCTTCGTAACTTGCTTTTTTGATATGACCATCTGCTTGGTCTATGAATATTAAAACAGACATGTTGTTCTTCGTTTGAATTTGTTCGAGATAAAGTGTACTTACATTAATCGCTAACACTTAAATGGCCTTAGCTTCTTCATGTAGTAAGCGTACAAGCTCATTTACATTATCGGCATCTACTAATTTAACACCAGCCTTTGCAGGACGCAGCTCGAAGCTGGCAATGCTAGTTAAAGGGGTAACAGCTGTAGGCTCTTTTACCGTAAGGGGCTTGGTACGGGCAGCCATAATACCACGCATGTTAGGAATGCGTTGTTCTGCTACACCTTTGGCACAGCTTACTACTACTGGTAAGTTAACTTCTGCTACTTCTTCGCCGCCTTCTATTTCGCGGGTAACAGTTGCAGTGCTACCATTTAAATCGAACTTAGTAGCAACACTAATGTAAGGTGCATCTATAAGTTCTGCTACCATTGCACCAATGCTACTGCCGTTATAATCGATGGTTTCTTTACCGGTAAATACGAGGTCGTAACCACCATTTTTTGCTACATCTGCAATTTGCGCAGCAATCGTGTAACTATCGTTACTATCGGTGTTCACGCGAATAGCTTCATCGCCTCCGAGGGCAAGTGCTTTGCGGATAATAGGTTCTGCATCGGCACCGCCAACGGTAACTAAGTGTACTATGGTGGCAGGATTAGCTTCTTTTAATTCTATGGCACGTACTAAAGCGTACCACTCATCGTATGGGTTGATAATCCATTGAACACCAGCATCATCAAATTGGGTGTTGCCTTCTTTAAAGGCAATTTTCGAAGTGGTGTCGGGTGTTTTACTGATACACACTAATATTTTCATACGCAAACAATTTTATTTTTTGCTCGTGCAAATTACTGTGGTAGTGAATACAAAATGGTTGTTTATGCAACTTTTTTGTAAAAAATTCTAAAAAAATTACACAGTGTTGGGGAGCCATTTACGTAAGTAATCTAAGAACTCGTTTCTAGGTATCAACGTTGCACCAAGGCTGGCTAAATGATCGGTGTACACTTGACAATCGATTAATTGCACACCTTCTGTTTGTAATTGTTGTACATAGCTTATGAAGGCGTACTTGCTGGCATTACTCATGGTGCTGAACATGCTTTCGCCAAAGAAAACCTGCCCAATTCTTAAGCCATACAAACCGCCTACCAACGTGTTGTTGTACCAAGCTTCAACACTGTGAGCATAGCCCATTTGATGTAGTTGGATATAGGCTTGTTGCATATTGGCATTGAGCCAGGTGCCGTCTTGTCCGGGTCGTTCAATAGTGGCACAAGCCTTGATTACTTGCGTAAATGCTTGGTTGGTAGTTACTTTAAAAGCGTTGCGTTTAAGCAAGCTCCGCATGCTTTTGCTGATATAAAGTTGTGCAGGAAACAGTACAAATCGGGGGTTGGGGCTCCACCATAATGGAACATCTTCGCTGTACCATGGGAAAATGCCTTGTTGGTAAGCATATAAAATACGTTCGGGGTTAAGATCGCCGCCAATAGCTAAGAGGCCATCTTTATCGGCTTCGGTTACCGGAGGAAACCAACATTGTTCGTTGAGCACAAAAAGCGACATACTTACGATTCGGTACTTTCTATGGTGGCACCAATACCTCTATCGGTAATGCGGTCGCACATGCCTTTGAGGGTATCGTAATCGCCATTTTTTACGGCACACCTGCCTTTAAAATGAATGATTAGGGTGCACTGTTCGGCTTGTTCGGGTGTATGCTGGCATACTTCAATAAGGGTTTCAATAACCCAATCGAACGTGTTCACCTCGTCGTTCCAAACAATTAATTGATAGGGTGTTTCAGTTTTATCGGCTACAAGTACCGCCTCATCTACATCTTGTTCTGGAGCGGTTCCAAAATTCCACATTCTCATAGTGCAAAATTAACAGCCAATAAATATTCGCTTACTTTTTATTACTTTCTACCAAATAATTTAAGGCTAATGTGTAGCCCGCAAGTCCTAAACCACAAATGGTGCCCTTTGCTTTCGCAGATACATGCGATAGCTTTCTAAATTCTTCACGGGCATGTACATTGCTTATATGCACTTCGATAACCGGTGTTGTTATAGCCGCAATACAATCGCCAATAGCCACAGAGGTGTGTGTATAGCCACCGGGGTTTAAAATAATACCATCGTAGCCAAAGCCATACTGTTGTAGGGCATTAATGAGCTCGCCTTCTATGTTTGATTGAAAGTAGTGGATATCTACTTGCTTAAATTGCGAACGAAGTTCTTGCAAATAAGCTTCAAAGCTTTGGCTGCCATAAATATTAGGTTCTCGCTGCCCAAGCAAATTAAGGTTAGGTCCGTTAACGATGGCTACTTTCATACGGCATAAAAGTAATTACTGTGGTTAATATGCATGTACAACAAAAAATATTTGGAGAAAATTTATAGGAGACTATATTTGCACTCCGATTTGAAAAAGGGAGCTTAGCTCAGCTGGTTTAGAGCATCTGCCTTACAAGCAGAGGGTCGGCGGTTCGATCCCGTCAGCTCCCACACTAAGTTCTTTCTATTTTATTAGGAGTAATTGCAGGGAGCTTAGCTCAGCTGGTTTAGAGCATCTGCCTTACAAGCAGAGGGTCGGCGGTTCGATCCCGTCAGCTCCCACATTAAGTCTTATCGGTTTTGGTAAGGCTTTTTTTATGCCCTTACGGCAAATGTTGCCGCGAGTACATTTACCGTAAGGTTATTTTTTTTGCTGCCATTGAGGAGTGTAATAGAAAAAGAAGCGGAAGGTATTATTGTAGTCGAAATTCACACCATCTGCTTTTTTTTGGTAGAGCAACATATAGCCAATATCAAAACTCAGTTCTTTACAAAGTAGCATTTTAGCACCTATAAAAAATCTGTTTTGGTCGTACGTGTTTAGCACTGTGTTTTCGCCAAATTGAACACATAATTCATTAACAAGTGCCAGTGTTGGAAGTTTTGGATGTTGTTTGAAAATGGTGTAGTTGGCACCTAATAAATAACGAATTCTATTAGTGAGTTTGTAATTGTTGGTAGCAATATCGTTCGTAATAATTTGTTGCCAACGTTGCTCGTTTCTGATACGGTGTATCCACTGCCAGCGTTGTGTTTTGTAAGTATACTGTACTTGTTGATAGATACGATTTTCGTTGCTGTAAGTATGCCATTCTGTTTTTGAAGGAGCCAACCATAAATGTCCGTATCCTAACGCTACAGATAAGTGTTGATTGACGTGATACTGACCACCTACACGAAAAAAGTAAAAATTAGGACTCGCAAAAAAATTGTTAGCTCTGTAATGTATGTCGGTGATAATACTCCAGTGTTTGGCTATACGCATGGTAGTATTCAGGCTCGCCCAACTATGGTTTTGGTAGCGTACTTGCTTGCTTTGTGCAATGCTATTGCGTGTAATTAATAAGATGCATGCTAGAGCAATTGTGTAATTATATATGAATGTTTTTTTTGACATTTTTTAGTGGTTAACTGAAGAATAAAATCAACAGTTGTGCTGCTAAAATTCTGAGAATCATGGTAAGCGGATACACAGTAGCATAAGTTGCAGAAGGTATATCGTTGCCCGCTGTTTTAAGTGCAAATGCTAACGCCGGCGGATCGGTAGATGCACCAGCTAATAAACCACAAATTTCAAAGTATGTTTTTCGAAAATATTTATGTGCAATAAACCCGACAACTACTAGTGGTATCATGGTAATGGCAATGCCCATACCTATCCAGCGCCAACCATCGCCATTCGCAAATGCTGAGGCTAAGTTATGGCCACTGCTTAAACCTACGCTGGCTAAGAAAAGGGTGATGCCTAATTCACGCAACATAAGATTGGCACTGTTGGTGGTATAGGTAGTTAAATATAAAAAATTTCCATATTTGCTTAATAAAAGTGCAACAATTAAAGGGCCGCCAGCCATACCAATTTTAACAGCTACAGGCATACTGCCGATGTGAAATGGAATACTTCCGAGAATTACACCGAGCACAATACCTAAAAAAATAGGAGCAATATCTGGTACTTCTAAATGCTTTATTTCGTTGCCTAATATTTTTGTAATATAATCAACGCCTTCTTGGGTTCCTACTACTTTAATAGTGTCGCCTAATTGCAAGAAAATGTCGCCATTGGCAACCATTTCTATACCTGCTCGGCTAATACGTGTTAAAGTGAAATTATGTTGGTGCAATTCTTCGATGTCGCCAAGTCGTTTATGGGTGATATCTTTTCTGGTAACAACAATATGTCGTGATGTAAGTGTACTTTCGGGTGCTTCTTTCAAATTCATTTGGCTAGGAGACCCAATGAGTAGTTGGGCATTTTCGATTTGCTTTTTGGGAGCAAGTACTAGCAATACATCATTTGCCGCAAGGATAGTTTCAGGCGTTGGTGTAATGATGTTACCATTATGGTACATTCTTGATACTACAATTGGCTCTTTGAACAGTTCGAATAGCTTGCGTAATGGCTGGCCGATGAGCTGTTGATTTTCTAAATTGAAGTGCATTGAAACGGGCCGATTAGAACGTATTATGCTCAATTTTCTATGTAGTTCTTGTTGCTCTTTAATATCAACACCTAGTATTTGTTTAAGTAATACAAATGATAGTATAATTCCAAAAACACCAAACGGGTATGCAACGGCATAAGCGAGTGTAATAATAGAGTTGTCTGCTTGTATAATGTGTAAGTCTTTAACCGCTGCTTGTGCAGCTGCTAAGCCGGGCGTATTGGTTACAGCACCGCTCATTACACCCGCCATGGTACAAATATGGTTGTTTGAAAATGCAAAAAATAGCAGTGTGATAATAACACCTGTAAGTACTACTAATGCCGCAATAATGTTATTACTGAGTGCATTCTTTTTTAGTGAGGCAAAAAAGCCAGGACCCACCTGTAAGCCAATAGCATACACAAAAAGTATGAGTCCAAATTCTTTAAGAAAATGTTCTGTGTTTTTATCTACAGCAATTTTGAAATACGATAATAATATACCAATAAAAAGTACCCATGTTACACCTAGTGAAACTCCGGCTATTTTAATACGACCCATCCAAATGCCTACAGCAATGGTCAATGCATAAATCACAATGGTTTGTGCTACAGAAGCTTCAGTGAAAAGGGCGAGGAACCATTCCATGCGGTTAGATTTATGTGAAAGATAGCACTATAGTGGCTAGCATTTATAATGTTGACAGTGTAATAAAAAAGAACGGGCTAAGCCCGTTCTTTTGAAAAGTTATGCATATTCAGGGGCTAAGCTCCAATGTTCGGGCGACCTCCAAAGTGCAGATAATAACAATTCTCGCATGAAATAAAATTCTTTAGGGAGTTTGTCGTATAATTTGGCAAATAGTTCCTCATGGCTCATGAGCTCTTGTTTCCATACTTCTCGGTCTACAGTCATGAGTTTCATAAAATCTTCTCGTGAGAAATTTTCAATGCCAGTCCAGTCTATATCTTCATAGCGTGGCATCCAGCCAATAGGGCTTTCAACGGCACCTGCATTACCATGTACACGGTCTACAATCCATTTTAAAATTCTAATATTTTCACCAAATCCTGGCCACATGAATTTGCCTTGCTCATCTTTTCTAAACCAGTTAACACTAAAAATGCGTGGGGCGTTAGGCAGGTTGCGGCCGAACTGTAACCAATGGTTCACATAGTCGCCCATATGATAACCCATGAATGGAAGCATAGCAAAAGGGTCGCGGCGTACCTTGCCAAGCTCGCCAAAAGCTGCTGCCGTCATTTCACTACCCATTGTTGCGGCGGTGTATACACCATAATTCCAGTTGAAAGATTGGTGTACTAAAGGTACTGCCGTGCTACGGCGCCCCCCGAATATAAAGGCTTCAATGGGTACACCTGCCGGGTTATCCCAGTTATCGTCAATAGCAGGGTTTTGATGTGCCGGTGCTGTAAAACGAGAGTTAGCATGTGCTGCTGGCTTACCACAAGCAGGGTCGTAAGGCTTGCCTTGCCAATCGGTAAGTCCTTCAGGAATTTCTTTGGTCATACCTTCCCACCATACATCGCCATCGGGTGTAATGGCTACGTTGGTAAATATGGTGTTAGCTTTAATGCTTTCCATAGCATTAGGGTTAGTTTGATAATTCGTGCCAGGGGCTACACCAAAATAACCTGCTTCTGGGTTAATCGCATATAAGCGGCCATCATCGCCTTTGTGTATCCATGCTATATCATCGCCTACGGTGGTTACTTTCCAATTATCCATGCCCTTGGCGGGAATTAACATTGAAAAATTGGTTTTACCACAAGCACTCGGAAATGCTGCTGCTACATAGGTTTTTTGTTGGTTAGGTGCCGTTACACCCATAATGAGCATGTGTTCTGCTAACCAACCTTCTTCGCGGCCCATTACAGAGGCAATGCGAAGTGCAAAACACTTCTTGCCTAATAAAGCATTACCGCCGTAACCGCTACCATAAGAAATGATCAATCGTTCTTCGGGGAAATGGGTAATATATTTTTCTTTTGGGTTGTTCGGCCATTTGCTATCGGGTTCATTTACCGCAAGGGGTGCACCTACGGTATGAATACATTTAACATAGCCATCTTTTTCAATATAAGGATAAATATTTTCACCCATGCGTGTCATAATGTGCATGTTCACTACTACATACTCAGAGTCAGTCAATTGCACCCCATAACGTGCATAAGGAGAGCCAACCGGACCCATACAAAATGGAATCACATATAAGGTTCTACCACTCATACAACCACGTAATAAATCGTTCAGTGTAGCTTTCATGGTGGTAGGGTCCATCCAATTATTCGTAGGGCCTGCATCTTCTTTACGACGGCTACAAATAAACGTTCTATCTTCTACACGAGCCACATCGCTGGGGTCGCTGAAGCATGCAAAACTGTTCGGACGTTTTTCAGGATTTAGTTTTATGAATGTACCTTTTTTTACCAAAAGGTCACATAAGTTATCGTACTCTTCCTTTGAGCCATCGCACCATTTAATATTGGAGGCTTTGCAATGGTTAGCAATGCTGTTCACCCAATTTTCCAACTCAACCTTTGCAGGTGTTGCTTGGTGAAATGGGAATTTACTGTTTTGTATCATGTTACTTGTTTTTATCAATTGCAAGTTGTTATTAGTAAAGTTATAAAGTGCTGATGAACGTCATTAATGTGTACGAATTACATCATCGTGTATCTTTCTCGTGTATTAGCATCAATGTAGGTACTAGTTAGTAGCTTAGAACATTAATTTAGCATATCAATTTTGAAACATGAAATATTGGTGGTTGGTTTTTTGTTGCCTTACGGTAAATGTGCTATCGCAGGCACAATGCAAAACCTTTATCATAGGGAAAAACGGTGATACTCTAAACTGTGTAGATGTAAAAGGCTTAAAGCAGGGTAAGTGGGTAATACATGTTGATCCATTAAGAGGTAACCCAGGATATGAAGAAGAAGGTGAGTTTAAAAACGATAAAAAAGAAGGTATCTGGCGCCGCTATAATCTCATGGGCGATGTTATTGCTATTGAAAATTACCAATGGGGCAATAAACAAGGTACACAGCGATATTACAATATTGCCGGACTTATTAGAGAAGAAAACTGGCGTGCTATTAATCCTGAAAATCCCTACGATACCGTTGCCGTTCCCGATCCATACGATCCAGATAAAATTGAATATCGCATCATTAAAATAGATGGTTCGAGTAGGCAGCATGGGGTATGGCGTTATTATGAACCCGGCTCTGGGGCCTTACTGCGTGAAGAAACTTATTTCATGGGGCAGCCTTACGTGAAAAAGAAGAATGGTGAAATTGGCGTAGCAACTGCCAGTACACCAAAGCCTAAAACCAACCCTACTGATTCTACACAAAAAAAAGCCAAGCCTGCTGCCGTAGAACAATGGGAAAAGAAAAATTCGGGTAAGAAAAAAACTACAGTACGCGATGGGCAAGCAGGTATGTAACCAGAATTTTGAACGTTTTAACCGATAAGACAGCCATCTTAGTTGAAAGGCTGATTTGGTTACGCGAGAATTAGCTATTTTACTATCAACTTTAAACAGCTATTCATGAATTTTCAATGGAGTGTACTCAAAGTGCTCACAATTATTGTTGCCCTTGTGGCATTTGGCTTACAAGCATTTCAAGAACCGGAGCAACAACGTAAGCGAAATTTGAAGGTATTACCAGAAAATATTACCAGAGATAGTTTAGATGCGTTGATGGATTTTTACTGCGAGTCGTTAAAAGTGAAGTGCAGCTTTTGCCACGCCCCACGCGAAAACGATCCGAAAAAGCTCAATTTTGCAAGCGATGCCAAGCCTGAGAAAGAAATTGCTCGCCAAATGATTACCATGACCAACGAACTCAATCGAAGATATGTCACGTTTAAAGAAAGCTCAACTGCGAGTACGGTGCAAGCAGTAACATGCAATACCTGTCATCGTGGCGAGGCACATCCCGAAGGAAAGCACTTATAGCAATAAGCTACAGGCTATTGTGAATAGTAATTGCTTTGCTTCTTTGGTTATCCACTAATGACTACATAACCTTTTTGGCGTGTAAATTGCCGTTTGGCAAATTATGCCCATCAAGTTACGTGTATGGCCAATAAACTAAAATCAAAAACGCCACCACCGCCTAACCCCGAAGAAATCAAGCCCGAGCAAGAAGAAACGGTTACGGTAGAGGAAGTGGTAAAAGATGAAAGAACGCATAAAATTGCAGGCGCAGTATGCTTGCTTTTGGCTGCCTTCTTTTTTATTGCCTTTGCCAGTTACTGCGGTACTTGGGAAGATGATCAAGATAAAGTACATCAATTAGGTGTATCTATTTTCGCTACCGACGATGTAAAAGTGAGTAACCTACTAGGTGTACTTGGTGCCTACGTGGCTCATCAATTGATGTTTAACGGTTTTGGTGTAGCTAGTTTTTTGTTATGTTCTGTTTTTTTTGTGCTAGGTGTTAACATGCTTTTCGACCGAAAAGTGTTTAGCCTTGTAAGAAACTTAAAATACGTACTCATTGGCTTACCATTATTAAGTGTAGCATGTGCTTTTTTTACTACCGACTGGCAATTTTCGCTTGGCGGTGCTGTAGGCGAAATGTTAGAAGCTTGGTTGGTGAAATGGCTTGGCAAAGTTGGAACCGGTTTCTTGTTGGTGTTGGCCGTATTTAGCTACATCATTTGGCGATTTAATCCTACTTTTAAATGGCCCACATTCGAACATCAGGCTTCCGAAAATGATAGTTCTGCAACTACACCAGAAGGCGAAACCCCATTTACCGCAAGGGATACAACTCCTCTCATTACCGAAACACCCACGGAAGAACTAATACAATACGAAGAAAAGCCAGAAACACCAGCCACACCAGCCAATAAGGCAAAGGGTAATATTAAGCCATTAACAAATGTTTCTGAGGCAGCAGCGGTAACAGCCGATCCACTTACACAGTTTGGCGTTATTGAAAAAGAACCACCACCGGTAGCAGCTTACTCTCATAATGCTAACGATGATATTCCCCTTACGGTAAATAACGGAGCGATTGTAAATACTGCCTTAGAAATATTAGAAGCACACCTTGCAACACCAGATGTACCCGAAGTAGCAAGTAGTTTAGAACTCAATACACAAGAAACAGAGATATTACCAACCCCATCGGTTGAGCCGCTAACAGTTGAAGCGCCTGAACAAGCTGTATTGGAACCCATTGCAACAAACGAAGAGCTTCCCAAGCGAAACGTTGCTGTTATTATGCCCGAGCAAGCTGCTGCTAGCATTACTAAAACTGTAGCACCAACAGTTAGCGATTTTGAGTTAGAAATTAAAGCAACTCCTGAAACAGCAGCCGAACCCATTACGCCCCAAAAAGTAGCACAATTACCCAATTATGAGCCTACACTCGACTTGCGAGATTACAAATACCCCAATACCGATTTACTAGAAACACATGGCAGCGAAAAAATTGTAACTGATCAGGGTGAGCTAGAGGAGTATAAAAATCAAATCATCGCTACTTTAAAAAACTACGACATTGCCATTCAACGTATCAGTGCTACTGTAGGCCCCACTGTTACGCTGTATGAAATTGTTCCGGCACCGGGTGTGCGTATTAGCCGTATTAAAAACTTAGAAGACGATATTGCATTAAGTTTATCGGCATTGGGTATCCGTATCATTGCTCCTATACCAGGAAAGGGTACTATTGGTATTGAGGTACCTAATGTGCGTAAGTCGGTAGTAAGTATGCGAACACTACTGAGTAGCGACAAATTTGCTAACAATAGTTTCTCTCTACCTATAGCTATTGGCAAGCGTATTGATAATGAGAACTTTATTGTAGATCTGGCTACTATGCCACACTTACTGATGGCTGGTGCAACAGGGCAGGGTAAGTCGGTTGGTTTGAATGCTATTTTGGTGAGTTTATTATACAAAAAGCATCCTAGTCAACTCAAATTTGTATTGGTAGACCCTAAAAAGGTAGAGCTTAGTTTGTATCGTGCTATAGAGAACCATTTTTTAGCCAAGCTACCCGGTGAAGAAGAAGCCATTATTACCGACACTAAAAAAGTAATTAACACGCTCAATGCTTTATGTATTGAAATGGATAATCGCTACGATTTGCTGAAAGATGCGGGTTGTAGAAATATCAAAGAGTACAACGAAAAATTTGTAAAACGTAGGCTTAACCCAGAAAAAGGCCATCAGTTTTTGCCGTTTATAGTGTTGGTGGTAGATGAATTTGCCGATTTGATTATGACTGCCGGCAAAGAAGTAGAAATGCCAATAGCTCGCTTGGCACAGCTGGCAAGGGCTGTTGGTATTCACTTAATTATTGCTACTCAAAGACCATCGGTAAATATTATTACTGGTACTATTAAAGCCAACTTTCCCGCTCGAATTGCTTTTAAAGTATCGAGCAAAATAGATAGCCGTACTATTTTAGATGCTGGCGGTGCAGAACAGCTTATTGGTAAGGGTGATATGTTAGTGAGTTACAACGGCGAAATAACCCGCTTACAATGTGCTTTTGTTGATACGCCAGAGGTAGAACGTATTTGTGAGTTTATTGGCTGCCAAAATGGTTATCCTGGTGCCTTTTTGTTGCCTGAATATGTAGATGAAAAAGAGGCATCTTCTGACAAAGACTTTGACCTTGATGATAAAGACCCTCTCTTTGAAGATGCAGCTAAACTTATTGTTCAACACCAAATAGGTAGTACCAGCTTAATACAACGCCGCATGAAATTGGGTTACAATCGTGCTGGCCGTTTGATGGATCAGCTTGAAGCCGCTGGTATTGTTGGTGGTAACCAAGGAAGTAAGCCAAGAGAGGTGTTGGTTAAAACAGAATCGGAGTTACAAGAAATTTTAGATACCATGTTCTAATGGCGGTTTCATTTGCCGTAAGGCGCTACTAACCATCAAAAAAAAGCAGATAGCCGAAAATTTATGATTCCGTGAAACCTTACTGAAATAATATAGTCTATACATTGGCACAAGGTTTGGTATATCTTCGCCGCCGTTTAAAAATTATTTATGAAGCAATTAGCTGTTCTTATTGCCCTCACTGCAAGTACTATTTTTGGTGTAGCGCAAGCTGGTAACGACCCGAATGCCAAAAAAATTTTAGATGCTGTGAGTGCTAAAGTAAAGGGGTTTAAAGGTGTTACTGCTAATTTCAAATACGTTACTAAGAATAAAGAAAAAGTAGCAAAGGGCAGTGTGACTGGGCAAATTTCTATTAAAGGGCAGAAATATTATATCAAACAAGGTGCTACCGAAATATTTTGTGATGGTGCTAAAGTTTGGAATTTCAATGGTAGTACCGAAGTTACGTTAAGTGAGGTTGAAGCCGATGGTAAAACCCTCACGCCACAAAAGCTACTAACTAATTTTTACGATAAAGATTTTACCTACAAGTTGGTGTCGAGCAATGGTGCATTTCATCAAATTCAAATGATACCAACCGACAAGCGTAAAAATTTCAAACAGGTAATCATTTTTGTGGATAAAGCTAAAAATCTCATTACCAAAGCCAATGTGGTAGATAAAAGCGATAATACCATTGAGTTTGAACTCTCTAACTTGAATACAACAGCCAACCTGCCCGATACAAAATTCAGCTTTGATGTTAAGAAGTATCCTAAAGTAGAAGTAATTGAGCAGTAAGTTATGAAGTTACTTTTCTAAAGCCCACGTTGTTAAAGCAGCGTGGGTTTTGTGTTATTGGCGAGGTTAATTTGTATCATTGCAATTCATTTATCAGAAGCACATGTATCCTAACTTATATTATTTGTTTCAGTCTTTGTTTGGCGTGTCTATTGCGCCATTGAAAGTGGTAAACAGTTTTGGTTTTTTCGTGGCATTATCGTTTTTAGCGGCGGCATGGGTGTTCACCAAAGAGTTGAAGCGAAAGCAAGCTAATGGTTTACTGAGCTATGCCGAGCAAAAAGTATTAGTAGGTAGTTCTGCAACCATGTCGGAACTGGTAACCCACTTCTTATTGGGTTTTTTATTCGGTGGTAAGTTGCTGGGCACTTTCGTTGGCGCTGCTACACAAGATAATTTTGATCCGCAAGGCTACATCTTTTCTTTACAATTCAATATTGGTCTTGGCTTATTGGTGGGTGGCGTGTTTACCTACTTGCGCTGGGCCGAAAAGAACAAGAAAAAGTTAGCCAAGCCCGAAGAACGTATCATACGTATTTGGCCGGCCGATAGAGTAGGCGACATTACTATTATTGCTGCCGTTGCCGGTTTTGCAGGTGCAAAAGTCTTCGATAATCTGGAAAACTGGGATCGCTTTATTCAAGACCCGATTGGCAACTTGTTCAGTGCTAGTGGATTAACTTTTTATGGGGGCTTAATTTGTGCTGCCATTGCCATAGCATATTACATACGCCAATACCGTATGCCATTCTTACATACGGCCGATGCGGTGGCGCCGGGTTTAATGTTGGCCTATGGTCTTGGTAGAATAGGTTGCCAAGTAAGCGGCGATGGCGATTGGGGTATTTATAATAGCGCCTATGCTGTTAGTGAGGAAGGTGTAATTACTAAAAATGCCGACTGGGCATCGCAACTGCAACAACATCATGGCTTTTTAATGCAACATTATGGTGCTTTAGATAAGGTGCCGCATGCTAGTTTTAGTGGCCCCAATTGGTTGCCCGATTGGCTTTTTGCTTATAACTATCCGCATAATGTGAACAAAGAAGGTGTGCCGCTTGCTAATTGTGGATGGGATGATTATTGTAACCACCTACCCATTCCAGTATTCCCAACACCACTGTATGAAATATTGATGGGGCTTGCTCTATTCGGATTGTTATGGTACTTACGTAAAAGAATACAGCTTGCAGGTAGAATATTTGCCATTTACATGATAGTGAATGGGCTCGAACGTTTTTTCATTGAAAAAATTAGAGTGAATACCACCTACAACTGGGGTAGCTTGCATCCAACACAAGCCGAAATTATTGCCACAGCACTTTTTGTAGGCGGTATCGTATTGTATGTAATGGCTCCAAAATGGCAGCCTAAAAAACCTGAGCCTTTGTTAGCGAAATAAGCATGAATACAACAACACAGTACTTTTGCATTTCTAAATCATTACATTATGCCTTCTTTTGATATTGCCAGTAAAGTAGACGTACAAACCCTCGACAATGCTATTAATACCGTAAAAAAGGAAATCAGCAATCGATTCGATTTCAAAGACAGCATTGTTGAAATAGACCTTAACAAAAAAGATTTCATAGTTACCCTCACTGTAGAAAGCGAAATGAAAATGAAGCAGGTAATTGATGTGCTCATTAGCAGAGCTATGAAACAGGGTATCGATGGTAATGCGTTTAACTTCGATAAAGATGCCTATCCAAGCGGCAAAACTCTAAAAAAAGAAGTGCCTGTACGCAATGGCTTACAGCAAGATGATGCTAAAAAGGTTGTTAAACTGATTAAAGAAACCGGCTTAAAAGTACAAGCACAAATCATGGATGATATTGTACGTGTTACCGGTAAAAAAATTGATGATTTGCAAGAAGTAATTGCCAAACTGAGAGCGTCTGACCTTAAAATGCCCCTTCAGTTTGTGAACATGAAAAGCTAGTATTTACCGTAAGGGTAGTACTTACAAATACCAATAAGTGCATACTAGGGGGATAACAACTTTCAAAATTATTTGGCTAACATGGGTGATACCCCTACTTTTGCAAGTCGAAAAAAATTAAAAAACGGTACGGCAAAAACCGTATCACCTTCAATAAAACGTTATGAAACAAGGTATCCATCCTGAAAATTACAGATTTGTAGTATTCAAAGACATGAGTAACGGTTTCGCCTTCTTAGGCCGCAGCACTGCCGCTACCAAAGAAACCATCACTTGGGAAGATGGTAACGAGTATCCTGTAATTAAGCTGGAAATCTCAAATACATCGCACCCGTTTTATACTGGTAAGAACGTATTAGTGGATACTGCCGGACGTATCGATAAGTTTAAAAAGCGTTACGAAAAGAAAAAGTAATTATTGGATTGTATTATTCAAGCGTATTATCCCTTTGTGGCCCGCCACAAAGGGATTTTGCTTGTATCCCTACCTTACGGTAAATGCGGCATAATACATTTACCGTAAGGTACTATGGTTATCTATAGTTAGCGCTCAGATAACTGCACGAACTCCCTTATTTTAGCCCTAGCAAGCAATATTATGAGTCAAACAACCAGTTATCCGAAAGAGAAAATCAATATTCTCTTCTTAGAAAATATCAGCGATACTGCATTTGAACAATTTGCCAGTAATGGTTATGGCAGTATTAAGAAACTGAGTGGTGCATTAAATGAAGCCACCCTTATCAAAGAAATCAAAAACGTACACCTTTTAGGAATTCGCTCAAAAACACAAGTTACCGCTGCGGTACTAGCTGCTGCTAATAAATTACAAGCGATTGGGTGTTTTTGTATTGGGGTGAATCAGGTAGACCTATCAGCCGCAACCAAAGCAGGAGTAGCAGTGTTTAATGCCCCATATAGTAATACCCGAAGTGTTGCAGAGTTGGTAATGGGTGCTGCTGTTATGCTCATGCGGCGTGTACTCGATAAAAACACGGCTGCTCACAACGGTATTTGGTATAAAGATGCTAAGGGTTCGTACGAGTTACGAGGCAAAACAATAGGTATTATTGGTTATGGTAATATTGGTACACAAGTAAGCATACTTGCTGAAGCTTTTGGTATGAAGGTGCTGTACTACGATGTAGAGGTGAAACTGCCTTTAGGTAATGCTACACCATGCAAAACTATGAAAGAAGTGCTACAACAGGCCGATATTGTAACATTACATGTTCCTGAAACACCTGCTACCTTTCAACTGATAGGTAAGCAACAGTTGAAATGGTGCAAGCAAGGGGCTTTACTCATAAATTATGCTCGCGGTACCGTGGTTGATATTGATGCTTTAGCAAAAGCATTGCACGATGGTGTATTAGGTGGTGCAGCTATTGATGTATTTCCTTGGGAGCCAGAAAAAAATGGCGATGCATTTAGCACACCTTTACAAGGCTTACCAAACGTATTACTCACGCCTCATATTGGTGGTAGCACCGAAGAGGCGCAACGCAATATTGGTGTAGATGTAAGTAGTAAGCTGTTTCAATATTTAGAAAAAGGGATTACTAATGGCTCGCATACCGTGCCTCCCATAGCATTACCTCCGGTAGATGGAGCTCATCGTATTTTACATATTCATAATAATAAACCAGGTGTATTAAGTGCCATCAATACACAGTTAAGTAATCATAATATCAATATTGTTGGGCAATACTTGAAAACTAATGATAGTATAGGCTACGTTGTGTTAGATGTAGACAAACGTTTAAGTAATAAAGCAATAGACTTGCTAAAACATGTGAAAGAAACTATTAAGGTACGAATGTTGTATTAGTACCTTGCGGTAAATGTAACAACACAAAAGCATCAGCTTAAAACTGATGCTTTTGTGTTTCGTATAGTGCAGCATCGAAACCAAGTGCTACCACTTTGCCATCATGTTCAATGAGTGGGCGTTTAATAGCACTGGGTTGGTTGTGTAGAAATGCAATGGTGCTGTCTGCATCAATAATGGTAGCTTTAACAGCCTCCGGTACATTTCGCCATGTGGTTCCTTTTTTATTGAGTAGTTGTTCAAAACCAACTTGCTTTTCCCAATGGCTTAGTTGCTCAAGTGTAATTCCTTTCTTTTTGTAGTTGTGGAACTGAAAGTTGATGTTGTTAGCTTGTAGCCAGTCTATTGCTTTTTTAACCGTATTACAATTCGGGATGCCATATACAGTAATCATACATATGTTAATAAATGTGAATGCTAATCTTTCCAGTTACCCAAGGCTCTTTGATATAGTTGTACCGTGTTTTCGTACCCTAAATACAGGGCATCGCATACAAGTGCATGGCCAATACTCACCTCGTCTATCCAAGGAATTTCTTGTATTAAATAGGGTAGGTTATGCAAGTTTAAATCGTGGCCTGCATTTAAGCCAAGTCCTAATGATTTTGCCGTAAGGGCTGCTGCTTTGTAAGGTGCAATAGCAGCAGCTTTATCGGTATGAAATGCTGTTGCATAACCTTCGGTATATAACTCAATACGGTCGGTTCCGGTGGTTGCTGCAGCTTGTACCATTTCAACAATCGGGTCTACAAATATGCTTACCCGAATACCTGCCTTTTTAAACACAGTAATCATATCTTTTAAATACGCTTGGTGTTCAATTGTGTTCCAGCCATGGTTACTTGTAAGCTGGCCGAGTGCATCGGGTACCAATGTTACCTGATGCGGATGCACTTCTAATACTAAATCAACGAATTTTTGTTCGGTACAGTTGCCTTCTATGTTAAACTCTGTAGTGATAATAGGTTTGATAGCCCTTACGTCGTTATAGCGTATATGTCTTTCATCGGGGCGGGGGTGCACCGTTACGCCATTGGCACCGAAGCGTTGTGCATCAATAGCTGCTTGTGTTACATTGGGGTTATCGCCACCGCGGCTGTTTCGTAGTGTAGCGAACTTGTTGATATTAACAGAGAGTTTCGTCATTTGTTACTGTTGAAATACAATATTCAGATATTACTCACCAACCTCTACCCAAGTATGGTCGGCTAATAATTTAACGCTGCTAATGTATTGTTTAAATGGCCCACTACCTCCCCATTCTTTCGGACTAATTAAGCTTACGATATAGCTATCGTCGCGTTTTTGGTAAAGGTGATAGATTTGCCCGATTACGGGCTGAAAGCTCAATTTTGCTTCATAAATCATTATACTTAATTCGCGGCGCTTTCTAATTTCTTGTGCTTGGCGTGCTAGCAATTCAATTTGTTGTTTAATCTGGTCGAGCTGCATATTCGTTTGCTCTTCCATAGCTTGTAATGCTTTGTGTTTAATAACGCCTTCCTCAGTAGGGCGTACTACTACACTTCCGGCACTAGAAGCATAGGGTAGCACACTTAATTGTTTGTGGTAAATATCTACATTAGTGAAAGGGGTACCTTCTTCTGGTGTGGTGCCTTTATGTGTAATTTTTAAATAACCGTTATGTAATATCTCCCAAGTGAGTGTGAAGCTAATATGATTGTGTTTATAAAATTCAATTACAATAGTACTTGCATTAACAATGGTAGCTTTGGTGCTATCGGCTAGTGTCTGATTATCGAAAGGGTGTAGCTCGCCATTGGGGTATATAGCGTATTGACTATAAAATGCCTGATTATCGAGGCTTACCCAGCTCATGCTTACTTTCAATTCGTCTTTATTGGGTACGCTTTCTATATTGTAACTGCCCGATTTTGGTGCTAACTGATACTGATAGGTACATTTTTCAGGAAAAAGCTGCCATGCAGCTAAAAAATTATATGCTTGAACCATGGTTATAATTACAAAAACAAGGTGTAAAGGTTGCAGATTTTTTTGAAATTTGCCGCCTTTACACCTGTTAAATTCAATGGAGTAAGTAGGTTATTACTTCAATTGTAATTGTAGTTTAGTAGTTGCCCAAACCAAGTCTAATTCGCCTTTATCAGTTACAATAAAAGTCATACGTTCTGCGAATTCACTTGCTTGTTGTGCTGGTACGGTAACACGCAGCACATCGTCGGTTTCATTGTAATTCATACTACCCCACTGGTTCCATGTTCTGTTGAAAATAAATATCCATTCTTTTTCGCCTGGTATGGTGAATAAACCATACTTACCTGCGGGTAGGGCTTGGCCATTTACCGTAAGGTTAGCACTTGTTTCAAACACTGTGGCTTCGTTAGCACCAGTACGCCACACTTTACCGAAAGGTGCTATGTCTTTGCCAATAGTACGGCCTTTTACTGCCGGCTGGCTGTAGTTAATACTTACTTGGGTGCCGCTGGCTAAGGTTACTTTGGCTTCGGCAGGTGGGCTAGGTCGCTTGCTTTTGTCTTGCTGACCAAAGCAAGCGGTGGTAGTGGTGGCAATTACTGCCAAAGTGGTAATGAATAATCGCATATACTTGGTTTTATGGTGTTATAGAGGTTGGGCTGCTACTTTAACAACTACTTTTTTCACTGAACTGGTGGTTACACCATCAGCATGTAAGTTAGGCATGTGAGCATCGGTTTCTGTGAAAAAAATAGCTATCATTCCTGCTGTAATTACACTATGAAATGTTGGCCTTTCGGCAAATAGCATATAATCGGCATCAGCGTCGTAAGCTTTCGATGGTGTTTCGTTAGTAACCATTAAATGCCCCATTTGTTCTGTTCCGCTAACAATAAACTGAATGTCAATATATTTTTTGTGTGCTTCGCATTGTTCGTTTGCTGCGTCAATAGTGTCGTATTCGTTCACAATAGCAAATAGCTGCTCGCCATCAATAGTATATTTACCTTTTGGTAAATGAGTTAAATCAGTAGTTTGTAAATAATTAAAAGCCTTGCTAAATAATGGATGTAGCTGTTCGTAGCGATGTGCATTTGCAAGTGTATCTATAATCATATAAAAATATTAATTAGTTATTTTTTGTTGCAACCATTGGCTTACAATACTAGCGTTGTTCATAATCATTAAGTGTGTACCGCCGCGAACTAAGGTGGCATTTTTAATGAGAAAGGCAGGCAATAGTTTATCGGCAGTGCCATGTATGCGTTCAATATTAGCAGGTACTGTACGATTGCTCCAGTGCATAATAGCATCTATTGCCCATTGGGTGAATAGTGGATTGCTTGCCGCAATAATACCTTTCAATGAAGTTTCTACAGTACCTTTCTTAGGGCCTAGAAACCAACGCAGCAGTAAATTGTATCGATTACTTTGTGCAAATGGTGACCAACGATAAGCTGGTATATACTTGCCCACCTTAAGCCATAAAGGAAATTCATGTGTACCCGTGTTGCTGCTAATTAAATAGCCTTTGCTGTTAGGATATTGCTTACATATTTCCGTAACTAGCATGCCGCCAAACGATAATCCAACGAGGGTAGCATCGTTAGGTATTTGCCGTAAGGCATGTAAGCGTAAAGCATATTCGGCAAGTGTTTCCTGTGGCTGTGGGGGTTCCCATGCTACGAATATAGGTTCGCACCAATCGAGCGTTAGCAGTTCAAAGGTTTGCTTATTTGCACCTAATCCGCTAAAAAAGTAAACTATTGGTTTTGTTGGCATGTTACAGTTGCACAAAGTACCTACCTATTTTTGTAGTTATGAAATCTAATGTTGGCGTTGGCGCTCGCGTGTTAAGCTTTTTAGTAGATACCATTTTGGTATTCATTGTAAGCATGTTAATTCATCGATTGCACCGCTTTTATGTATTTTATTACAAAACCCCATTCATCAAATACTATTGGTTTTTTTGGGGCACATTAGTTTTGTACTACTTCGCTTGGGAGTTACTTACAAGTCGTACGCCGGGTAAGTATATTAATCTTACAAAGGTGGTAACACTGAACGGTGATAAGCCCAATGTGCTGCAATTATTTGTTCGTAGCATTACCCGAATATTGTTAGTTGATCCATTTTTTATTCCTTTCTGGGGTGTTACACTACACGATAAATTGAGCAAAACAAAAGTGATAGAGGCATAATACACTTTCGGTAAATGTAACTTATACCTTACGGTAAATGGTATTTTGCTGTTTCCGTAACAGTAAAGCATGTATTTGTTCGCATCTTTGCAGCCTGAAAAAAAATAATCATGGCAAAAATTGCTATTAATATAGCCACAGGAAGCTTGCAACAAGCTGAAATGATTGTGGGAATTGATTTAGGCACAACGAATAGTTTGGTAGCGATTATACATCCGGAAAGTAAGCAGCCAATTGCTTTGAAAGAGCATGATAGTAGCAGTTTGGTGCCAAGTGTGGTACATTTTGATAATTTAGGTAATGCTATTGTAGGCGAATCGGCAAAGCAGTATTTGATTACTGACCCGGCAAATACCATTTTTTCAGCAAAGCGATTAATGGGCAAAAGCTTTAACGACATCAAGCAAAACGCCGATTTTTTCACTTATAAAGTAATTGACGACGATACTGAGAGCCTCGTTAAGGTGCAAGTAGGAGATAAGTTTTATAGTCCTATTGAACTGTCGAGTTTTATTTTAAAAGAACTCAAACAGCGAGCCGAGCATATTCTTAAAACACCGGTAACCAAAGCAGTTATTACCGTGCCTGCGTATTTTAACGATGCTCAGCGCCAAGCCACACGCGATGCCGGCAAGCTTGCAGGCTTAGATGTATTACGTATTGTGAACGAACCAACTGCGGCAAGCTTAGCGTATGGTTTAGGTACCAATACCAACGATGCTAGCACCATAGCCGTGTACGATTTAGGCGGCGGTACTTTTGATGTAAGTATTCTAAGTATTGAAAATGGTGTATTTGAGGTATTAAGTACCAATGGCGATACTTATTTGGGTGGCGATGATATTGATCGGTTGTTAGTACACCATTTCATGGAGCAATTTGCATTAAATTCAACTGAACTCGCAACAGATAAAGTGCTTACTCAAGAGTTGCGTTTATTAGCCGAAACTTGTAAAAAAGCATTAAGCTCCAATACTGTTTTTGAAACAACTTTCCGGGGCGAAAATATTCGTGTAGAACGTAGTTTCTTTGAGCAACTAATACAGCCCATCATCGATAAAACATTGGCTTGTTGTAAGCAAGCTGTAGCCGATGCTGGTATTACTATCGCAGCTATTGAGCATGTAGTAATGGTGGGTGGTAGTACGCGTATTCCTGCCATTAAAGCAGCTGTAAGTAATTTCTTTCAGAAGCCTGTTAACGATACTGTTAACCCCGATGAGGTTGTTGCTTTAGGTGCTGCTGTACAAGCAGATATTCTGGCGGGTAACAATAAAGATTTTTTGTTGCTAGATATTACGCCACTAAGCTTAGGTATTGAAACAATGGGTGGATTAATGGATGTATTGATACCTCGTAATTCAAAAATTCCTACCAAAGTTGGAAGGCAGTATACTACTAGTAAAGATGGACAGTCGGGTATGCGTATCTCAGTATATCAAGGCGAGCGTGATATGGTTAAAGATAATCGTAAGTTAGCCGAGTTTAACCTTACTGGTATACCAGCTATGCCTGCCGGCTTGCCCAAAGTAGAAGTTAGTTTTCTAGTTAATGCCGATGGCATTTTAGTTGTAACTGCTAAGGAACTTCGTAGCGGTGTTGAACAAAGTATTGAGGTGAAACCGCAGTATGGACTTACCGATGCCGATGTAGAACAAATGTTATTGGATAGCATTACCCATGCAAAAGATGATATGCAATTGAGAGTCTTAGTAGAAGCTAGAACCGAAGGTGAACAGTTGCTTGGGCAAACGGAGAAGTTTCTAAGCAAGCATGCCAACGCATTAACACAAGATGAATTGCTGAACACTGCAGCAGCAATGCAGGCTTTGCAATTAGCAATTACAATGGACGATAAAGATTTGATTCATCAAAAAATTGAGCAACTCAATGAAATAAGTCGGCCTTATGCAGAACGTGTAATGGATAGTGCCATTGCTCATGCTATGAAGGGTAAAAAGGTAGAAGATGAATTATAATAATGCAACGTAAGGCTTTGCAAATACAAACAACATAATGGGGCTGCGGAGCAGCCCCATTATTATTAATAAGAACGTTTATAAATAATAACTATAACCATAATAAATGCCGTGAGCAAGCTAACCCAACATAGCACTCGCCACATCGGATTATTAAATTGAAATTCAACAACATTTTCTCCTTCATTAATAGCAACAGACATAAAAGCTGCATTAAAAGTATTAACTGATGTTGCTTTTCCATTGATGGTAGCCTTCCAGCCGGGGTATATGTTCTGTAGTAAGAAAAGTGTATCTGGTTGCTTTGCATTCACATTTACCGTAAGGTGTGTGGTTCTGTAACTTGTTAATTGAAGTGCAGTATTATTAGCTGTATGAATAAATGGCTTAGCAAGTATTGAAGCTGCATGGTTACTGGTTAGAAATTTTTCTGTTGCAGTTAAGTAAAATGGGTAATCGGTAATGGTATCATTGCCAATATACTGATGGTAATAGCTGGCACTACCGATCGTTTTTAAGATTGTACTATCCCATATTGGATTGCTTAGAATGGGGGTCAGCGGTGGTGCAGGAATACCCGCTTTCGTGTTGTTATTCAAATAGCTTTGAATGCTTTGTAGGGTAGTGCGTCCTACACCTGTAATGGGGGTAAGTAAGCAAGTATGTACAATTAAATCGGCCACAACAATGGCACTGAGCCAATTAGCATTTTTCCGAAAACTCCAGGCATACCATATCGCAAAAACAGCGGTTATTGCTACACTTACTAGCAGGCCATTTCTAAAGTTAAGTGCACTGAGCCATTGCTTTGCGCTATTGTATAAATTTTGATTGATATTGGTATTTGTATTTCCTTGAAATAAAAGAAAATAAAATCCAATGACCGCTGCTAAAGCAGTAATGTATGTGAATTTTTTTGCAACGATTTGGTGCCGCTCGGGATGGGTAAGCCAATGTTGTAACCCCCAACCTGCCATGATGCAAATACTCAGTTGAATAAACACTCTAAATTCTCCATTTACACGTATATAGTTCATGCCTGGTAAGTACCAATGAGCCCACATTTTAACAGTGCCACCAACAGCTATCAGTAACGCAACGCCAGATGCTACACCTAGCATGCGAGCCCATTGTTGGTTACTCCTAAAGCCGCTATAAACTGCCATCACACCAATCAACGAACAATATATATTACGCATAGAAACATCGTTCCCAAACCATTCTAATTGTTGACTCGCACCAGAAAAAGGGAAAAGTAATGTAATGAAGCTTGCTAATGAAAAGTGACTTTCTCCAAAAGCATCGGTACTGCTTACAGGCTGGTTACGAACATGATAAGGCAATATTTCTTTGTATGCATACAACATGGGGCTGGCAAGTAAGGCACAAACAACCAAGCTTAACAGCAGGTAACCAAAAAATGATAATGGAGATTCACTTGCGTAAATGAGAAAGCATACAATAACACCAAAAAAATATAAAGCTCCAATAGGCAATGCTGGGTGGCCACCTGCAATACACATATAGCCTGCAAATGCAAGCAGCAAAGCATTAAGAATATTCGATTGCTGTTGTAGGCGTACCAAACAATGTATTAACCATGGAAAGAAGCATGCTGTTGTAATAAAATTAAAATGCTGAAGGTGCCCTACAAAAAAACCACTGCACATGTACATACAGCCTACCAATAAGGCAACTCTAGTTTTCCAACCTAAAAATATGCCAAGCCTAAACATGCTAACCCCAGCAATATAGAGATACACTAATAGCTCTGCTGTAAAACTGTACACATTATAACCAATGGCACCAAATAGCCATGTAATAGGGTTGTAATAAGCAAAACCCATATCGGCATACAGCGGTAATCCAAAATTCATATAAGGATTCCACATAGTGCTGTTGCCACTTAGAAGTGCATGACTAAAAAACCATTTGTTGGGAAAGTTATCTGTGAATGCATCGTTTTTTAAAGAGAAGTGAAATGAACTCAGCGGTAGGTAAGCCAAAAAAAGTACCAACAGCAACCAAACATAAGGTTGTATCTTCTTTTTATTGAAAATGGCAGCGATGTTGAGGTTGAGCATAGTTACTACATTAAGCACCTTTCATGAATTGTTGTACCTCAATATGGCGTTGTAGGTATTTGCCGAGCATGTCAAACTCAATGTTAACAATAGCACCTTCTTGTATCTGTTGCAGGTTAGTATGCTCAAAAGTATATGGTATTATTGCCACGGTAAGCTCGTTTAAAGTTACATTAAACGCTGTTAAGCTAATACCATTAATAGCAATGCTTCCTTTTTCTATTACCAAAGCCGCAAATTGCTTCGGAAATTGAAAAGTGAATTCCCAACTACCTTCTAATGTTTTCATTCTAGTGCAAATAGCCGTAGTGTCAACATGGCCTTGAACAATGTGTCCATCAAGCCGCCCATGCATAGGCAGGCATCGTTCAATATTTACCAAATGGCCTACATTCCATGTTCCAAGGTTGGTTTTCCGTAATGTTTCTTCAATAGCAGTTACACGATGGCTTGATCCGTTAACAGCTTCTACGGTAAGGCATACGCCATTGTGGCTAACACTTTGATCTATCTTCAGTGTTTCAGAAAGGTTGCTTGTAATCCAAAAAGTTTGGTTGGTGCCTTGTTGCTCTATGTGGGTAATTGTTCCTACTGTTTCTATAATTCCTGTAAACATGTGCTCGTTATCGGTAATGGTTTCAAAACTGCAACATACAAACAATTCAGCTAGGGTTTCATTTACGTAAGTGCATGTATTTGTGTAAAATGGTAAAAATTATTTTGCTATACAAAATCACTGCTTATTTTTGCACTCCAAAATTTTTCATAAAAGGAGGTATATACCATGTTAATTATCGATTCTAAAGACTGCGAAAACATAGATAAGGCCCTCAAAAAGTACAAGAAAAAGTTCGAGAAGAGCAAAACCTTGTTGCAGTTACGTGAGCGTCAAAGCTTCACTAAGCCATCTGTGCGTCGTCGTCAAGAAGTGTTAAAAGCTGTGTACAAGCAGCAAATTAACAGCGGTAAGTTAGAGGCATAATTACTACGGTAAATATCCACAAACATACTTGAAGTAGCCTAGAGCATTAGCTTTAGGCTACTTTTTTATGTCATCACCCGATATTTTAGAGGCTTTTTTCAATTATCTGCGTTTCGAAAAACGTTACAGTAACCATACTGTTACAGCTTACACCAACGATTTGCTCCAGTGCAAGGCATTTTTTGATAGTCAATTTGGTGGTATTGATTGGCTCACATTAACGCCAGGCTTAGCTCGCAGTTGGCTAGCCGATCTAAAAGAAGAAGGTAATAGCACTAAAACCATTCACCGCAAGCTTAGTAGCTTAAAATCACTGTATAAATTTTTACTCAAAAAACAGTACCTCACCGCAACACCATTAGCAACCATTGTAGCTCCAAAGTTCAATAAACGATTGCCGCAGTTTGTGGAAAGAGAACAGATGGAGCGGCTGCTGTATCAAATCAAGTTTCCAGATACATGGTCTGGTGTTACGCAACGTTTATTATTGGCAACATTTTACAATACAGGCGTTCGTTTGAGCGAACTTGTACATTTAACCATCGATAGGGTAGATGTTGCACAACAACAAATAAAAGTAATTGGCAAGGGTAATAAAGAACGTATCATACCCATATCGCCTAAGTTGGCACAAGCGTTTCGCCATTATATACAAGAGCGTGCCACTAAGCAGCCACAAAACATGCAGTTATTCATATTAGAAACGGGCAAGCCTGTGTATGCCAAATGGGTATACCTTGCGGTAAATGAAGCCCTCGCACAAGTAACCACACTTAAGAAAAAAAGCCCACATATACTAAGGCATAGTTTTGCTACGCATCTTCTCAACGAAGGAGCCGATTTAAATGCCGTTAAAGAATTGTTGGGCCACAGCAGTTTAGCTGCCACGCAAGTGTACACACACAATAACATTGAGCGTTTGAAGGCAGCCTTTCAAAAAGCACATCCAAAGGCATAAGTATTCAAGTTAACAGCATTAGCACACGTAAAAAGCTGTATTTCATCAGTTAAAAACACTGAAAAAAATCACCCTATTTTTTCGTTAAAAACTTATTCGAAACAGATAAAAAAGTTGGTGTTACCAAATTGTTACGTTACCTTGAACACATAAACACGATAGCTTATGTAGTAGAAAATTACACTCAAAAGTTCTTTAAAATTTAGATTATTCACCGTTTAAAACAGCGTGTTATGAACGTTAACATTCAAACCGTGCATTTTGATGCTGATGCAAAATTGTTAGATTATGTAAGTCAGAAAGTCAAAAAGCTCGACACCTTTCACGATAAAATCATAAAAGTAGATGTGTTCTTGAAATTAGATAATGTGGTACACACAATCAAAGACAAAATTGTAGAATTAAGGGTACATGTTCCGAAATACGATTTTTTTGTGAAGGCATCTTCAAAATCATTCGAAGAATCTTTTGATAGCGCTATGGAATCTATGATCAATCAAATCAAACGAAAAAAAGAAAAACAACTCGCATAATATCCCCAATAATCATTATCAAAAAAATGCCTCCGAATTTTGGGGGCATTTTTATTTGCCGCAAGGCTGTTAATACCTTACGGTAAATGAAAAAGTAGTTTGTAAAGAAAATTTGAAAAAAAAGTGGGGCAAAATTTTGCGGTTGTATTTATTCGCTTACTTTTGCCATCCCGAAAAACGAGGTAAGTATTGAAAATGTTACAATGCAAGCCTCGAAAGTTGTTTGACAACAAAAGCCGAAGTAGCTCAGCTGGTAGAGCAGCTGATTTGTAATCAGCAGGTCGTGGGTTCGAATCCCTTCTTCGGCTCTTAGAACAAATTTTGTAGTACAAGTGTTCGATGGGCAGGTTCCAGAGCGGCCAAATGGGGCGGACTGTAAATCCGCTGTCTTTCGACTTCAGAGGTTCGAATCCTCTCCTGCCCACTCAACAATTTAACTTGCTTTGCAAGTTATGTTTTAGATCTTTGCACCAGCAAGTTTGAGGTTGCTCAACCCAAATTTGATTAGCGGGAGTAGCTCATTTGGTAGAGCGGTAGCCTTCCAAGCTTCAGGTAGCGAGTTCGAGCCTCGTCTCCCGCTCTTAAGCTTTGCTGCCTCAACGGCAGAAGGTTGTAAGCCGTTGTAGCTCAGTGGTAGAGCACTTCCTTGGTAAGGAAGAGGTCGAGAGTTCAATTCTCTTCAACGGCTCATTGCGAAGTTGTTGGTGAAGATGAAAACAATGTTGAAGTGTGCGACGCAACAAATGTTGCAAGTAGCACAAAAGTTGAAACAATAAACTTACAATAAGTCTACTGCCGCAGGCTGTAGACTATTTGAATTAAAACACAACTTTAAAAACCGATACAATGTCTAAAGAGACCTTTAAGAGGGAGAAACCTCACGTAAACGTTGGTACCATTGGTCACGTAGACCACGGTAAAACAACTTTGACTGCCGCTATTACAACCATCCTTTCTCAGAAGGGTTTGGCTCAGGCGAAGAAGTATGATGAAATCGATGGTGCTCCTGAAGAAAGAGAGCGTGGTATTACCATCAACACTGCTCACGTAGAATATCAAACTGATAACCGTCACTATGCTCACGTAGACTGTCCTGGTCACGCTGACTATGTGAAGAATATGATTACAGGTGCCGCTCAGATGGATGGTGCTATCTTAGTAGTAGCTTCAACTGATGGCCCTATGCCTCAAACAAAAGAGCACATTCTTTTGGCTCGCCAGGTAGGTGTGCCTCGTATCGTTGTATTTATGAACAAAGTAGACTTAGTAGACGATCCTGAATTGTTAGACTTAGTTGAAATGGAAATCCGTGAGTTGTTGAGCAGCTACGGTTTCGATGGCGATAACACACCAATTATCCGCGGTTCTGCTACAGGTGCTTTAGCTGGTGAACCTGAGTGGGTAGCTAAAATCGACGAATTAATGGCTGCTGTAGATGAGTACATTCCATTGCCTCCTCGCCCAATCGATATGCCTTTCTTGATGAGTGTTGAAGACGTGTTCTCAATCACTGGTCGTGGTACAGTTGCTACTGGTCGTATCGAGCGTGGTGTAATTAAGGTTGGTGATCCGGTTGAAATCGTTGGTTTGCAAGAAAATACAATGACTTCTACTGTAACAGGTGTTGAAATGTTCAAGAAGTTATTAGACCGTGGTGAAGCTGGTGATAATGCAGGTTTATTATTACGTGGTATTGAAAAGAAAGATATCCGTCGTGGTATGGTAATCTGTGCTCCTAAGAGCATTACTCCTCACACTGAATTCAAGTGCGAAGTATATGTATTGAGCAAAGAAGAAGGTGGTCGTCACACTCCATTCTTCAACAAATACCGTCCTCAGTTCTATTTCCGTACAACTGACGTAACTGGTGAGGTGTTCTTACCAGAAGGAACAGAGATGGTTATGCCTGGTGATAACATTAGCCTCACTGTTAAGTTAATTCAACCTATCGCTATGGATAAGGGCTTGAAGT
Source organism: Chitinophagaceae bacterium (assembly GCA_046296295.1). Classification (GTDB taxonomy): domain Bacteria; phylum Bacteroidota; class Bacteroidia; order Chitinophagales; family Chitinophagaceae; genus UBA10646. The sequence goes on from JBKBLG010000006.1 coordinate 102,793, forward strand.
TCGCTATCCGTGAAGGTGGCCGTACCGTAGGTGCTGGTCAGGTTACTGAAATTATTAAGTAATTGAAGTAAATCACTTATATACAATTAGCTAATTGGCAAATGCCTATTAGCTAATTGTTTCTTACGGGCATAGTTCAATGGTAGAATAGCGGTCTCCAAAACCGTTGATCAGGGTTCGAATCCTTGTGCCCGTGCCAAAAAAAGTGTGAAAATGTGCAATTGTGCCTAAGGTATTTTCGCCAGAAAGCACTTCTTTTGCTTGTTTTCACTCTTTTTGTTTAAGCATATTACAAATTATGAATAAGGTTAAGGCTTATTTTAAAGATTCTTACCAAGAGCTTGTAGAACGTGTTACATGGCCTACATCGCAACAATTACAACAAAGTACTGTAATTGTATTGGTAGCTACACTCATCATTACTTTGATGGTTACTTTAATGGACTTTGGTAGCGCACAGTTACTAAAGTTAGTTTACTCACTCTTTAAAGCTTAATAGCCTAGTATATGGAAGCAACCGATATGCAAGTGCAACCACAGCAAGATAATACTAAGTATTATGCACTGCGTGTGGTAAGCGGCAAAGAAAGAAAGGTTAAAGAGCAACTCGATAAAGAAATTTCTCGCAATGGCTGGTTGCCTTTAATTAAGCAGGTTTTCTTACCTATGGAAAAGATTTATACTGTTAAATCTGGTAAGAAAGTAATGCGTGAAAAAAACTTGTATCCGGGTTATCTTTTCTTGGAAGTGTTTGAAGGTAAGTTGAACGATGATATTGTTCAATATATCACGAACGTTAGCAACGTGATGCATTTTCTAACAGATGGTAAAGGTAGCAAGGGTAATATTATTTCGCTTCGTAAAGCAGAAGTGAATAAAATGTTGGGTAAGGTAGACGAAATGCAAGAGCAAGGTGTAACGATGAGTGAGCCTTACATTGTTGGTGAAACAATCAAAATTATCGAAGGGCCTTTCAACGATTTCAACGGCATTATTGAAGAAGTAAATGACGAGAAGAAGAAGTTAAAGGTTACAGTGAAAATTTTTGGCCGTTCAACGCCAGTTGAATTAAACTACATGCAAGTAGAAAAAATATCGTAATTGATGGCACTATTTGTGATATCAAAATTTTAAACGCTGCCTTTTTAAGGCAGCGTTTTTATTGATTGCTGCTTTGAAAGCCATATAACCTTACGGTAAATGTTGCGCAACAACTGAAATATCGTTTATTCACATTAAAACATCATGTATTTACCGTAAGGTTAAATATGAATATTAGTACTACATACAGTAATAAAATTAGTAGTGCCATTTGCTTGCTCATTTAGAGTGCAATTGGTAGGGTTAGTTTGAAGCTGAAAGTACTACCGCGGCCCACTTCACTTTGTAATTCAATATTGCTGTGCATGAGTGCTAATAGGTCTTTCACAATACTTAGACCTAAGCCGGTACCAAGTTGTTGTGCCTGATTTTTGCTGCTTTGAACGAACAATTCAAATATTTTAGTTTGCTCCGATGGTGCAATGCCCATGCCTGTATCTCTAACACTAGCAAGAAGTGTCGCCTCTGTGGCCGACCTGTCAATCAAAGTAACAGTTACAAAAATTGAACCGCCTACTGGCGTGAATTTAATAGCATTGTTAACTAAGTTGCCAAATATTTGCGATAATCTAATGGGGTCGCCAATGAGAAATTCCGGAATAATACTGTCGTATTGGCTGTGATATTGAATGTTCTTTTCTTTAATAGGAGCTTGATATAATTCTTGTACCTGATTGATGACATCTCGCATATTAAAGCGTATTTGTTTTATCTCAACCTTTCCTGTACCTATTTTCTGGTAGTCTAAAACATCATTCAATAATTGCAGTAAGTGCCTGCTACTATTAAGTTGATATTGTAGAAATTCTTTTTGTACCGCCGAGGGGTTTTCATCTAACAACATTTTATTTAAACCTATGATACCACTTAGCGGATTACGAATTTCGTGGGTTAAAAAGCTTAAGAACTTATTGCGTAATTGTAAGCCTTCTTCAATTTGTTGTTTTTGTGTTTGTAATAACTTATTAAGTTTTATTTGCTTCCGATATAAGTAGGTGAGTATAGATATAAAACATACTAAAAATGCACTGGCCAATATCAAAATCCACCGTTGCGATTGAACCTTTTCTTTGGCTCTTTTTTCCTTTTCGATAGAAATGTTTTTAAGTGCTAGCTCATAATCTTTCTCACTAGTAATAAGTTCTGTTTTATACTTAGCACCTTCTAGAGAATCTTTGATAGCGTGTGCAATATTGGAGAATTCAAATGCCGATTTATAGTTGCCTAACTTTACTGCTAAATTGGCTTTAATCTGATAACATTCTTGTTCATATTCTTTTACGCCAATAACTTGTGCAATGGTAAAAGCTTCATTAATAAGGCTATCTGCTTGGCTGTAAAAACCTTGTTCTAACAGCATTTTAGCATAATTCTTCAAACTATTCACCAACACGCCTTTAGCATCTAACTTCCGTTTTAGTCTAATAGATTGTTTGAAATAATAAGCCGCACTATCATAAGCTTTCATATTCATGAAAACCTCAGCAATATTATTGTAAGAATATGAAATATAGGTTTCATTACCACTTAACGAATCGTAGTACAACACTTGTCTGAAATGTGCCAATGCGGTGTTGTGCAAGCCAAGTTCATTTTCAACACTACCAAGGTTGCTCAAAGCCATTATTTCTTCTCCTTGATAGTTCTTCTTCTTGCTTAATTGATAAGCCTCTTCAAAGTAGCGCTTAGCAGTTTGCTTTTCCCCCATGTTTTGGTAGATCAAACCAATGTTGTTCTTCACTCTAACATAGCCACTAGTATCTTTAGCCTCTTCAAAATATCGTAAAGCCTCTTGGTAGTTTTCTAGCGCAGCTTTGTAATTACCCTTGTAATCGTGGCTAACGCCTAATTCATTGGCTATTTCCGCTTTTAAACGAGGCAATGTATTTTCTGCAATAAATTCTTTTGCCTTACGGGCAAATAATAATGAGCTATCGTATTGGCCTTGTAAGCTTTTGACAGCTGCAATTTGTAAATAACCTCTGGCCTTACCTTCAGCATAATCTAATTGATCAGATTGAGCAATTAGTTGTCTGGCTACAGTAACAACAGAATCAGGCGCATTGAAAGATGCTTGCTCCAATAATGTATAGGTGGTATCAATTTGTGCAAATACTTTGTTGTTCTTCTTTTCTAGTTTGGGTGTATTACAGGCTTCAAAGCCAATAACAGCAAGGCATACACTGAGAAAGAAAAAAAATATTGGTTGGGTGTTTGTGTTACATTTCAGCAAGGGTTGCATACAACATTTATCGTTGTTCACTACGATATTACAATATCTTCTATTTTTACAAAAAATAAATCAGCATGAAACAGTTTTTTTTAGCTGCCAGCCTTGTGTTGTCGGCTTTGCTAACCCAAGCGCAACCTCCAAATGTTCCCGCCAATAAAGGTGATAACTTTGGTGCCAAGGTAACAGAAGAAAATTTACAAGAAGTAGATGCACTTCCAGGCATCTTAGAAAATAAGCCGAATGCCGAAGTAAAGGTATACGCTAAAGTAGCAGAAGTATGTACAAAAGAAGGCTGCTGGATTAAAGTAGAAACCGCTAATGGCAAAATGATGGTTAAAATGAAAGATCATGCCTTTCTAGTACCAACTGCCTTAGTAGGAAAATACGTTTTAATTGAAGGCAATGCAAGTTGGAAAACTACCAGCGTAGCCGAATTAAAGCACCTCGCCGAAGATGCTGGTAAGAGCAAAAAAGAAATTGACGCTATCAAAGATCCTGTTAAGTCAATCGTAATGACTGCCAAAGGTATTTTGGTAATGAGTGAATAACATCACTTTTATCAATACAACATAAAGCCTGCCGATGCAGGCTTTTCTTTTAATCAATACCTTACGGTAAATGGAAACACATACACCTGCTATAACTGTTGCAACACAATTCTTTGAAGCCTTCGCACAACTTAATGCACAAGCAATGTGCCAACGCTACCAAACAATGGCGGTATTTAACGATCCGGTGTTTGGTTTGCTGCATTATAACGAGTTAACTGCTATGTGGCGTATGCTTTGCAGCAATGCAACCAATTTTTCTCTGCAATACGAGCCCCCCGTTGCTGTCGATGATGAGTATGTAACGGTTAACTGGGTGGCCACATACACCTTTAGTGCAACTGGTAATACGGTAGTGAATAAGGTGAAAAGTTTTATACGCATACAAAACGGTTACATCACAGAACAATCCGATGCATTTAAACTCAGTCGATGGGCTGCTCAGGCACTAGGGGTTAAAGGACTTTTATTCGGATGGAGTGGCTTTGTGCAGAAGCGTATTCGAAAAAATGCCCATAAAGCCTTGCAACGCTTTATGCAACAAGCCATGTAACCTTACGGTAAATATTGTTTTGCCATTTACGTAAGTAATCCTACTTTTGCAGTCCCAAAAAAGTTCTTTTCCAGCAATGGAACTTGGGAGTGCTACTGAGTGTAGCACGCTATCACCAATAAAAACGAATTTAAAATGGCTAAAGAAATTTCAACCTACGTTAAGTTGCAGGTGAAGGGTGGCCAAGCCAACCCAGCGCCTCCAGTAGGTCCAGCCCTTGGTTCTAAGGGTGTGAACATCATGGAGTTTTGCAAGCAGTTCAATGCTCGTACGCAAGACAAAATGGGCAAAGTTGTACCTGTAGTAATTACAGTGTATACCGACAAATCTTTCGATTTTGTTATCAAAACTGCCCCAGCTGCTATTCAATTGATGGAAGCTGCTAAAATTCAAAAAGGTTCTAAAGAAAGTAACCGTGTTAAAGTTGGCAAGGTTAACTGGCAACAAATTGAAGCTATTGCAGCCGATAAAATGCCAGACCTTAACTGCTTTACAAAGGAAAGTGCTATGAAAATGGTGGCCGGTACTGCTCGTAGTATGGGTTTAACTGTTGACGGTACAGCCCCTTGGGAAAACTAATTCTTAACAAACACGGTGCATCATTTGCCCGCAAGGGCGAATACACTTTCTAAAAACATTTGAACATGGCCAAGCTTACTAAAAAAAGAAAAGCTGTAGAAGCCAAGGTTGATAAAAACAAAGCATATTCTTTGAAAGATGCTGCTGCCTTGGTAAAAGATTTAAATACAACCAAATTTGATAGCTCTGTTGATTTACACATTCGCTTAGGTGTTGATCCTAAGAAAGCCGATCAGCAAGTTCGTGGTACTGTTACCTTACCACACGGTACCGGTAAAACAAAGCGTGTACTTGTGCTTTGTACGCCTGATAAAGAAGCCGATGCTAAAAGTGCTGGTGCCGATTTCGTTGGTTTAGACGAATTCATCCAAAAGATTGAAAGCGGTTGGACTGATATCGATGTTATCGTTGCTACCCCTTCTGTAATGCCTAAAATTGGTAAATTAGGTAAAGTGTTAGGGCCTCGTAACTTAATGCCAAACCCTAAAACAGGTACAGTAACAAACGATGTGGCTGCTGCTGTTAACGAAGTTAAAGGTGGTAAGATTGCCTTTAAGGTTGATAAAGCAGGTATTATTCACGCTAGCATTGGTCGTATAAGCTTTACACCTGAAAAATTAGCTGGTAATGCGCAAGAACTTATCAATGCTATTGTTAAGTTAAAGCCTAATACCTCTAAAGGTACTTACGTAAAAGGTGCTGCACTTGCCCCTACTATGGGTCCTGGCATCACTATCGACACTAAATCAATTTTATAACACCTCCCCGGTGATTCGGTACTCACGAAAATGACCCGGGTTATCATAATAGTGTAGCGTTATGACTAAAGATCAAAAAAATGAAGTAATTGAACTTTTAAAAGAAAAGTTCAATCAGTACAACAACTTCTATGTAACAAATACTGAAAGCCTAACAGTTGATCAGGTTGGTAAGTTGCGTAGAGCTTGTTTTGATAAAAATGTAGAAATGAAGGTGGCTAAAAACACCCTCATTCGCAAAGCCTTAGAGCAAATTGATGCAGAGCGTTTTGCTGGTGTATACGACAGCTTGAACAATGTAACTGCGTTGATGTTCAGCGAAAATCCAAAGGAGCCTGCACTTATTATTAGTAGCTTCCGTAAAGAAAACAACAACAGCGAAAAGCCTGAACTTAAAGCCGCTTTCATTAATGGCGATGTATTTGTAGGTAACGACCAATTGGCAGCCCTTACAAAAATCAAAACCAAGAACGAACTTATCGGCGAAGTTATTGGCTTGTTACAAAGCCCTGCGAAGCGTGTATTGGCTGCTTTACTGCACCATCACGAAAAGCAAGCTGAAGGAGCAACTGTTGCTGCTGAATAATCAGATCTTCATTTACCGTAAGGTAACAAACATATTATCCTTAGCCTGAGGGATAATCTCAATTTTTTTAAAAACCTCCGCCGGAGCTCAGGCAATGAAGGCGGAAGAAATTTTGTAACAATGGCAGATATTAAAGCCTTGGCCGAACAATTAGTTGGCCTAACAGTAAAAGAAGTACAAGAATTAGCTGATGTATTAAAAGCTGATTACGGTATTGAACCAGCTGCTGCTGCAGTTGTAGTAGCTAGCGGCGATGGCGGTGGTGCTGCTGCCGTAGAAGAAAAAACTGCTTTCGACGTAGTTTTGGTTAGCGGTGGTGCTAGCAAATTAAACGTTGTTAAAGTGGTTAAAGAATTAACAGGTTTAGGCTTGAAAGAAGCTAAAGACCTAGTTGATGGTGCTCCTAAACCAGTTAAAGAAGGTGTTTCTAAAGCTGAAGCTGAAGAAATAGCCGCTAAGTTGAAAGAAGCTGGTGCTGAAGTTGAAGTAAAGTAAATTTTCTTCGGAAGCATATTAAAAGGGCCGCAATTGCGGCTCTTTTTTATTTATGGCTATTAACAGTATATCAATAAAAAAGCTTGAACCACAGTTCAAGCTTTCAAGAATTTTTTCATCAATAATTTAAGCCATTTCGCTTACCCACTTATCACGTTCATCGGGGCTAAATTTCCATGGCGCAAAATTGTTTTCAATATTGCTAAAAGTGCCGTTCCATTCTTGTGGTGCATTACTTTCTTCCATGATTAAAAAACGGCGCTGTTGTAAGATGATGTCAAGTGGACTAATACTTACAGGACAAGCCTCTACACAGGCATTGCAGGTAGTACATGCACGTAATTCTTCTGCTGAAATATAATCATGTAATAGGCTTTTGCCATCGTCAACAAACTGGCCTTTATTGGCATTGATGTTCTTGCCTACTTCTTCTAGTCTGTCGCGGGTTTTCATCATAATTGCTCTCGGGCTTAACTTTTTACCCGTAAGGTTAGCGGGGCACGCTGCCGTACAGCGGCCACACTCTGTACAACTGTAGGCATCTAATAGATTTTTCCAGCTTAAATCAAACACATCTTTAGCGCCGAACTTTTGTGGTGCACCTTCTGGCGCAGGAGCATTAGCTGCCGCAGCAGGGTCCATGGCATACAATACTTCTTTTTGTATGGCGGGCATATTTTGCATCTTTCCTTGTACATCTAGCCTCCCATAATAAGCATTTGGAAATGCTAATAAAATATGCAAATGCTTGCTGTAAGGTAAGTAGTTTAAAAAAGCGAAAATGCCAACAATATGTAACCACCAGGCAGCACGTTCAATGAATATTAAAGTGTTGGTACTAAGGCTGCTAAAAGCTGGTACAAGTAAGTTGCTCACCCATAAAGTGCCTGTGGCAGTATAGTGTTCACTGCCTTGTGCTTGCAATACTTGGTCGGCAGCATTCATGCTTAAAAACAAGGTCATTAGTACAATCTCTGTCACTAAAATATAGTTAGCATCGCTACGTGGCCAGCCGTTTAAATCGTTGCTTAAAAACCGTTTTATTTTTAATACATTTCTTCGCACTAAAAACACTACACACACCACCAATACTAAAGCTGCTAAAACCTCAAAGGCATTGATCAAGAAATTGTATAAACCTTGCGGTAAAAGCTGTAAAAAAAGGCGGTGCTTACCTAATAATCCGTCAAGCACAATTTCTAATACTTCAATATTAATGATGATGAAGCCTGCATAAATAATGAAGTGCATCAGTGCAACAGGCACATTCTTGAACATTTTCTTTTGTCCGAGTGCTAGCAGCACCACATTTCGCCAACGAATATTGGGGTGGTCGTTCAAATTTTCATCACGACCTAAAAGAATGTTTCTCCGAATTTCACCCGCTTTTTTAGCGAACAAATACACAGAAACTGCTAGAAGTGCTATAAAAGCCAGAATAGATATTATGTGCATACGGCTTGCATTAATGGGTGCTAAAATAAGGTATTAGGCGGCTGCATAACCATTACGTTTTAAGTTGTTAATTTGAAGCAGCTAAATTTGAGCATGAAATCTAAAAACTGCATACTAACCCAAGCCGATGCTGCCAGAAAAATGCAACGAATGGCGCTGGAAATTGTAGAACAACTGCACAACGAAACCAATCCCATATACATTATTGGTGTACGTACCAGCGGTACTATTATAGCCAAGCAGGTTGCTGCATTAGTACAGCCACACTTTCGGCAAGCCATTACCGTATTAGAGGTACAACTTCCCAAACATCAGTTTGGAGAAGTTCAATTATCGGCAACCCCCGATTTTAATGGTGCTAATATTATTGTAGTAGATGATGTGGTGAACACTGGGAGCACATTAATGTATGCTTTAAAACCACTTTTAGCTTACTATCCTAAGCGTATTCAAATCTTAGTTTTAGTAGAGCGTATGCACAAGCTATTTCCTATTAAGCCCGATTATGTGGGTATGAGTATTGCTACAACCCTTGAAGACCACATTACCGTAGAAGTACATGGCGATGTGGTAGAAGGAGCTTATATTTAATCATTCCATTTACGTAAGTATAACTTTAAAAAGCAAATACATTATGAATGCAACAATTGAAAACAATGTGAATGCCTGGTTGCAAGGTAACTACGATGAAGCTACGAAATCGGCTATTCGTGCTTTGCAAAGCAATGAAAATGAATTAGCTGATGCGTTTTATAAAAGTCTAGAATTTGGCACAGGTGGTCTTAGGGGTATCATGGGGGTTGGTACCAACCGCATGAACAAATACACGGTGGGTATGGCTACACAAGGTTTTGCCAACTATCTAAAAAAAACCTATGGAGATGCACCGGTGCGTGTTGTGGTTGGTCATGATAGTAGAAATAACAGTCGCTTTTTTGCTGAAACAACTGCTAATGTATTTGCAGCAAATGGTATTCAGGTATTTTTATTTGAGGCTCTCCGCCCAACGCCTGAATTGAGTTTTGCTATCAGACATTTAGGCTGTCAAGCAGGTGTGGTATGTACTGCTAGCCATAACCCTAAAGAATACAACGGGTATAAAGCATATTGGAACGATGGCGGACAATTAGTACCCCCACACGATAAAAACGTAATCAAAGAAGTAGAAGCTATTACAAATGTAGACGATGTAAAATGGATTGGTGGTGAAGCCAACATTACACTCATTGGTAAAGAGCTAGATGAGGCTTACTTAGATATGCTCAAAGGGCTAAGCGTATATCCAGAAGTGGTGGCGCAACAACACGATTTAAAAATTGTATATACCCCTATACATGGTACCGGTATTATGTTGGTGCCCCAAGCACTAAAAGCTTTTGGTTTTACTAATGTGCATATTGTAGAAGAACAAAGCACCCCCGATGGCAACTTCCCAACAGTAATATACCCCAACCCCGAAGAGAAAGATGCTATGAATATGGGGCTACAAAAAGCAATTGCATTAGATGCCGATATTCTTTGCGGTACCGATCCCGATGCCGACCGTGTAGGCATTGGTGTGAAAAATCATAAAGGCGAATGGGTGCTTATGAATGGTAATCAAACATTGGTACTTGCCTTTGCTTACATGATTGAAGCCCGTAAATCAAAAGGGATTGCTAAAGCTAACGATATGGTAGCAAGCACTATTGTAAGTACTGAAATGGTGAAAACAATTGCCGAAAAAAACAATGTACACTTCCATCAGGTGCTTACCGGTTTTAAATGGATTGCAGAACTTATCAAAGAAAAAGAAGGTGTTGAAGATTTTATCGTAGGAGGAGAAGAAAGCTTCGGGCTAATGATTGGCGATAAAGTACGTGATAAAGACAGTATAAGTGCTGTTGCACTTTTATGCGAAATGGCAGCTTATGAAAAAGCTAATGGCCGCAGCTTATACGATAAACTGATTGATTTATACATACAATATGGCTTTTATTGGGAAGAACTTATCAGCATCACTAAAAAAGGTATGAATGGCCAACAAGAAATTGCGGAGATGATGGAAGGTTATCGTAACAATCCACCAGCCGAAATTAATGGTAGCAAAGTGGTTACGCTGCTCGATTATCAACTGCAAGTTGGCAAAAATTTGCTTACAGGCGAGTCATATAAATTAGCATTACCTAAGAGCAATGTATTGCAGTTTATTACCGCCGATGGCAGTAAAATTTCTGCCCGACCTAGTGGTACCGAACCCAAAATCAAATTTTACTTCAGCGTTAACGCCCCGCTAGCCAATAAAAACGATTTTGATACCGTGTATGCACAACTTCAAGCACGTATTGCGGGTATCATCAGCAGTATGCATTTGAAGTAGTCAACATACTTTCAAATATTAATAGCTGTGTATAACTTTTTACACGGCTATTTTTTTGCCCAAAAGGCAAGTAACCTTGCGGTAAATGAAGCCGCACACTACATTTACGATTGATGAAAGCATTAATAAACGAATATAAACTCAAAGAATTACGCAAAGAGCTTAAAGACGAATATAAACACAAAGGATTACGCAAAAAGCTCATAGAAGAATTGAGAGCAAAAGGTATTAGCGACGAGTCTGTACTTGCTGCTATGAATGAAATACCTAGGCATTTTTTCCTTGATTCTGCTTTTGAACTTATTGCTTACGAAGATAGAGCATTCCCAATAGGGCAGGGGCAAACAATCTCTCATCCTTACACGGTTGCTTATCAAACACAGCTATTAGAAGTTAAACGTAACGAAAAAGTGCTCGAAATTGGCTCTGGAAGTATGTATCAAGCCACGGTACTGCTGCAGCTTGGTGCTAAAGTATATACCATTGAACGCCAAAAAAAATTGTACGATTACCAAAGCGAAAACTACGTTTTTAAAAATAAGTATCCGTTTTTAAAGTGTTTTTATGGCGATGGGTTTAATGGGTTACCAACATATGCACCTTTCGATAAAATATTGGTAACGGCTGCGGCTCCATTCATTCCTGAGAAGCTTTTGGCTCAACTAAAAGTAGGGGGCTATATGGTAATTCCTGTAGATGATGAGCAATCGGGCATGCAACGTATGCTACGTCTTATTAAACAGCCCAACGGTAGTGTTATTACCGAGCAATACGATAATTTTTCTTTTGTTCCTTTATTACAGGGTAAGCACCGTTAATCATTTACCGTAAGGCCATGATTATTATCATATAAAATAATGGTTGCTATCATTTCTGAGGCTTTTTCGATTGATGATTTTTACAATATCAAATCATCAACAACCAACTTTTATGTCTACAACTTTAGCCCACATCCTTTCCATAAAAGGCCCGCAGTTTAATGTTATTGATAAAAATGCTACTGTAAAAGAGGCATTACAACTAATGACTGCCGAGAATTTTAGTTATCTTATTATTCGAGATCGAGAAAATTTTGTCGGTATTATTACCGAAAGAGATTATACTCGTAAAGTGGTGTTACAAGATAAGGCGAGCATTTCTACTAAAGTCACAGAAATTATGTCGCAAAACCTGCCCGTGTTAGATGCGAATGATACACCCGAAAAGTGCATGAAAATGCTCGAATTTTTTAAAAGCCGCTATGCTTTGGTATATCAGGAGTTTGTATTTATTGGTGTAATTACGGTAAGTGATATGGTACGTTATATTTTAAATCAAAATAATGCGAGTGTTCTACATCACTATCCCACAACAGTAGGGAATGGCCATCAAAGGAATGTTTTTGCTTAATAGCATAATAATGCCTCTTCGATTGCTTTTTAAGCGTTGTAATTTCTATTACAACGCTTTTATTTTACATGGTTTTGTGTTGCCAGCGGTTACTTCGTATGTACCAAAAACTTGGTATGAACATTACAATCCAATATAACCACTCACTAGCCCACCCCCAAACAATTGAAAGTTGTAAATATTCTAATACGTAGTAAGCATAAGCACAATACACTATAATTGCAGCAGTTTCTGTAAATAAGTTTAACTTACTATTGCCTGTGCCAACTACTGCATTTAGAAAAATGGTGGCAATACTCATCATCAGTAGTGCTGAGCTTACTATTCTTAGTACAGGGATGGCATTACTTACGAAACTTGCATTTTGGCCGTATAGGCCAAGAAACAAGCTTGGTAATGCATTGAGCAATAGGCAAACAATCAAAGAAAAGCCTGTGCTTAACTTCACCAAACGCCAAATGAGCGGTAATACCTCTTTATGTTTTTTCTGGCCAATTACATTGCTAACCATACTATTACTAGTTGCGGCAAAAGCCCAACACATGCAACCAAATAACCCAAAAACATTACGCATTATATTGCTAATAGCTAAATCTTGCTCACCATGATGTTCTATTAGAATATAGAAAAACTCCCAGCTTATAATACTAATGGCATACTGTAATACTAGCGGTGCGCTAATAGTGAGAATTTGTTGTAAGTATTGTTGTTGCCATTGTATTTTCTTAAATAACTGCAACTGCTTACTTAACCCTTTCCAACGCATAACAGCAAAAATTACCAACAGCCCGCCAGCCTCTGCTATAATAGATGCGTAAGCAGCCCCATTAAAGCCAAGCCGAGGCATACCCAACTTCCCATAAATAAGCGTATAATCTAAAACAATATTAATAATAGTTTCGGCTAGTGTTCCTAACACTAATAATTTGCTATTGTTAGTGCCTACTAATAAGGCATTCCGCATTTGATAGATATATAAAAATGGCAGCCCCCAAATACGTATGTAAAGGAAATGAATGGCGGTATCAACGTTGGCACTGTTGCGTAAGCTTTTACTAAGAACAGTTGGTGCTAATAAATAAGTAAGTATGATGCCTACGGCCGACATTATTAACGCAATTACAACACCATGATGGAAAATTTGTCCAATAGCAGTTGTATTGTTTTCTCCAGCTCGTCGGCTTATCAATGTTTGTAGTCCGTTGTTGAGACCACTGCCAATTACCGCAAAAATGAGGTAATACACTCCCGTAATGCCTGCGATAGCTAATGCTTGCTGACTTAATCCGCCAAGGAAAATATTGTTGGTAATAAAATTGAGCTGCGGTATAAATATGCTAAAGGCAATAGGTAATGCAATTCTCAGAATGCTTTTGTAATTGGTACCAACTTGAAGCTGTAAAGTATTGCTTGCCATATTGTAAAAGTAAGTGCTTGACTTGCAAAGCAGAAAATACATGTGGTTCTGTGTAATATTGCACCAATAATACCGCTATGGTACAAAAAATTATAGGTGCTTATCCAACCGCATTTGCTAATGATGTATTAGTGGTTGAAGCTGCAAGTAACAGTATTGCACTTGCTGTACACGATAACCATGGTAAGCTACAGGCTTACGAACTGTTTCAGTGGCAGGGTAATGCTGTATACACAGATATATTGCGAGAAGTAAGGAGTGAATCGCAACTGATACAAGCCAATTATGCGAACTCGAAGGTAAAATGGCGAGTTGCCGATGCATTGCTGCTACCTATACAAAAGCCCGACGTTACAAACGAAGATTTATTGCATTTAAGCTTTGGATATAAGGTAGGCTACGAAGTGTATTCACAGCCTTTAAGCTTAGGTTCATGTATTTATAGAGTTCCTAGCGAATGGGTATCGGCTATTATGCAGTCTATGGTTGTACATGAGCAAATGCACGTTTATGGTGTTATGGCAGAGCAACATTTACCGCAAGGTATATGGCTACAAGTAGATACAGATACGATTACTATGAGTGTATTTACACCACAATTTTCAGGAGTAAGAATATTACAATATCATACACCGGAAGATGTGCTATACCATGTGTTACATACATTAGAAGCCTATCAATTATCGAAAAACACCTCGGTGCATTGCTGTGGTTGGTTCGATGTTGAAAGTGCCTTGTGGGATGTGTTGCAACAGTATTTACCCAACGTTGTATTGTCAGCACCCAAAGAAGATAGAATAGAGTCATCTATATTCACCAATTACCCAACACATTCGTTCACTTTAGTTGCACCCTAGTACATATGAGAATTATTTCTGGAAAATTTGGTGGAAGAAAGTTTCAACCACCTAGAGAAATGCCACACACGAGGCCTACTACCGATATTGCTAAGCAAGGATTGTTTAACATGTTAAACAGTCGCATGGCACTTGATGGTATTAGTACGCTCGATTTATTTGGTGGTACTGGTGCTATTTCATATGAACTTGCAAGCCGTGGTGCTGAGCATTTGGTAGTAGTTGAAAAAGATCCAATCATGCATGCTTTTATACAAAAAAACATGCAAACACTCGGTGTTACTAATTGTCAGGTATTAAGGCTCGATATCTTTACGTACTTACGAACTTGTAATCAACAATTCGATTTTATCTTTGCCGGGCCACCTTATGCCCTTGGTACTATTGATGAAATTCCGAAGATAATTGTACACCAAAACTTAATTGCCGAAGGTGGTTATTTTGTGCTGGAGCATACCCCGCGTAATAATTATGAAACCTTTGATGGTTTTAGCTTTGCCAGAAATTATGGAACCACTGTGTTTAGCTTTTTTGAAGGCGTTAAAGCATAAATAATAATTGTAATGCAACCTATTTTTATAACAGGTATTGGTACCGATGTTGGCAAAACTGTAGCTGCGGCAATTGTTGCTGAAGCATTGCAAGCTTATTATTGGAAACCAATACAGGCAGGTTTTGATAAAGGTACCGATGCCCTTACGGTAAATGATTATTGCAGCAACGCAGTAACTATTGTACCCGAAGTATATAAGTTAGCAATGCCTGCATCGCCACATATTGCAGCTAGAGCCGAAAATGCCACCATTGATATTGAAAAAATTGTAGCAGCCTATCAGATGCATATTAGTAACCTCCCTCCAAAACCTTTTGTTATTGAAGGGGCTGGTGGGTTACTAGTACCAATTAATGAAAATGCTTTTGTACTCGATATCATAAAAGCCTTACAAGCTAAAGTGATACTTGTAAGTAGAAATTACTTGGGTTCTATTAATCATTCATTGCTTACCGCAGCAGTTTGTAAGCAACATCAAATAGAAGTAGCTGGCTGGGTATTCAACGATCAATATTTGAATTATGAAGATGAAATCGTACAATGGACTGGCATTCCTAAAATAGGAAGTATTGCAACTGCATCGGTGGTAGATGCAACGTTCATACAAGCGCAAGCGAAACAACTAGCTACATCATTACAAGCCCACCTGTAAAGAAAGTAGTAATTATAATGACGAAGCAGCAACTAAGAAAGCAATACAAAGCAGCACGATTGGCCATTGAAGGCCATAAGCGTTTGCAATACGATGACTTAATGCTGTTGCAGTTTCAAAAAATGTATTTTGAAGCAGTAACAACACTGCTAACCTATTGGCCCATGAGTAACATGGCCGAACCGAATATGCATTTGTATAATGGCTATATGCGGCATATGTATCCTGGCTTGCAGCAATGTTTCCCCAAAACCAATAGCAATTTTACGGCAATGGATGCCATTGCCATACACGAAGAAACGGTGTACATAACTAATGATAAAGGCATAACAGAGCCTAAAGATGGGCCCGTAGTTGCACCAACTTGCATTGATTTAATTTTTGTTCCACTATTGGTATGCGATGAACAAGGGTTCAGGGTGGGTTATGGCAAAGGTTTTTACGATAAGTTTATTGCACAATGCCGTGAAGATGTGTTGCTTGTAGGTTTTTCTTATTTCCTTCCGGTAAAAGCTATCGCTGATGTTGATGAATGGGATATTCCATTGCATTATTGCATTACACCTGAAAGTATTATTGATTTTACCGAAAGGTAAGTTTTAGCTAATAGAACGGTAAAATTAGTGTAGCTTTCATTGTTTTGTGTTAGCTTGCTGTTGTCATGAATTTGAATTCATTTTTCTTAAAGAGTTTTAGAGTGCTTTTGTTGCCTTTTGCACTCCTTTACGGTGCTATTGTTTGGTTACGCAACTATTTGTTCGATAAGCAAATTTTAAAAAGTGCAACATTTAATTTTCCGTTAATATGTGTAGGTAATATAGCTGTTGGTGGTACCGGAAAAAGCCCTATGGTAGAATACCTGATTCGGGTATTACATTCACATTATCAAGTAGCTACTTTAAGCCGAGGGTATAAGCGAAAAACCAAAGGATATGTACTTGCTAATGACAACACAACAGCAATTGAAATTGGCGATGAACCCATGCAGTTTCATACAAAGTTTCCGAATGTGCATGTTGCTGTTGGCGAAGAACGTATTGTAGCCATACCAATGCTGCTGCAAGATGCTCCAGATACTGATGTGATAATTTTAGATGATGCCTTTCAGCATAGAACGGTACAAGCAGGTTATAATATTCTATTGACCGAGTATAGCAACTTATTTACGCAAGACTATTTTTTGCCTACGGGTGATTTGAGAGATATGCGTGCCTCTTACAAGCGGGCACAAGTAATTGTTGTTACCAAATGTCCTGCTGATATTACAACAGCACAAAAGAATAATATCATTAAGAGTATCAACCCATTGCCGCATCAAAAAGTATATTTCGCCACTATACAATATGGCATTCCATACCATATTTACACGCAAGTGCAACAACCAATTAATGAAACACATGAAATTTTATTGGTTTGCGGTATTGCCAATCCGAAACCATTAAAGCAGTATTTGCACGAGCATGCAAGTACATATTATCAATTAGATTTTAGTGATCATCATATTTTTAATATTGATGATTTAAATGAAATGCAAAAAAAATTTGCAGCAATTGATAGCGAAAATAAGTACATGCTTACTACTGAAAAAGATGCAGTACGCTTGTACAAATTCAAAGAACAGTTAGCAAACATTCCGTTGTATGTATTGCCAATAGAACACAAAATTTTATTCAACGAGGCGGCCGCTTTTGAAGCCGATATAATTGCCTTTGTAGCATCGTTTCAACAAACACCAACCAACTAACATGGGAAGAAAAAATACAAAAAAGAAAAAATCTAACGCTGCACAGCAAGCGGTTCATCGAAGTTATGAAGGCGTAATTGAAATTACTCGTAGTGGGTTGGCGTATGTGGTGGTGCCAAATCAAAGTAACGATATATTGGTACGGCCCAACGATATTGGTAATGCACTTCATGGAGATACTGTTGCCGTAAAAGTAATCAAAGAAAACATGAGTTCTGGCCGAAGAGAGGGCCGTGTGGTAGGTGTTATTGAACGAAAGCAAACGGTTTTTATTGGTAAAGTACAATTGAGTAAAGGCTTTGGCTTTTTGTTGGTAAAAAGCGATAAGCCCATGCCCGATTTATATTTACCGCAAGGTAATTTATTGGGTGCAAAAGATGGCGATATGGCGGTTGCATCATTGATACAATGGGAGCCTGATGATAAAAAGCCTGTAGCAAAAATTATACGCATACTTGCCGATGGCGATGCCAATGAAATGGTAATGCAAGAGTTGTTGGCACAAAATGGTTTTCCGTTGGCATTTCCTGATGATGTAATGGAAGAAGCTGCTCGTATTCCAGATATAATTCCAACTACTGAAATAAAACATCGAAAAGATTTTAGAGATACGCTTACTTTCACCATAGACCCACTCGATGCTAAAGATTTTGATGATGCTATCAGCATAAAAAAAATAAAAAAAGATATATATGAAATAGGCGTACATATTGCCGATGTTAGCTATTATGTTCAACCCGATACTGCTTTAGATGAAGAGGCGTATCGTAGGGCTACATCGGTGTACTTACCCGATAGAGTAAGCCCAATGTTGCCAGAGCATATCAGTAATGTATTGTGTAGCCTTCGCCCTAATGAAGATAAATGTACGTTCAGTGCTGTATTTCAAATATCTACTAAAGGAGAAGTAAAGCATTTTTGGTTAGGTAAAACGCTCATTCATAGTAACCACAGATATACTTATGAAGATGCACAAGCTATCATAGAAGGCACAAGCGATGGCCCTTACAAAGAAGAAATATTATTGTTAAATCAAATTGCACAGAAACTTCGTAAGCAGCGTTTTAGTAATGGTGCTATTAATTTTTCTTCACAAGAAGTTCGATTTAAGTTAGATGAACACGCCAAGCCAATTGGTATTGTTGTGAAAGAAAGTAAAGAAGCCCATCAGCTTATAGAAGAGTTTATGTTATTGGCCAATAAAACAGTAGCTGCATATGTAGCAGAAGTAAAAGTGAATTCAGTTGCGGTGCCTTTCCCTTATCGCATACACGATAGACCCGATGAAGAAAAGCTACAACCTTTTATAGAATATGCTCGCCGTTTTGGTATCAGTTTCAATATTCAAACTCCTAAAAGTATAGCAGAAAGTTTTAATGCAATGTTGGCACAAGTACAAGGTAAGCCAGAGCAAGCGGTATTAGAACAGTTGGGTATTCGTACCATGGCTAAAGCTATTTATAGCACACAAAATATCGGGCACTACGGATTGGCTTTTGAGTTTTATAGTCATTTCACAAGTCCTATTCGGCGTTATCCCGATGTGCTGGTGCATCGTATACTAGAAAGTTGTTTGAAGGAACGCCCTACTATTGATAAAAAGTTAGAAGAAAAATGTAAGCATTGTAGTGAACGTGAACGTGCTGCTATGGAATGCGAACGAGCCGCCAACAAGTACAAACAAGTTGAGTTTATGAAAGCCTTTATCGGCGAAACGTTTGATGCTGTGGTAACGGGTGTTTCTAGTTTTGGCTTTTGGGCCGAAACCGTTGAACACAAATGTGAAGGCTTAGTTAGTGTTACTAGCTTGAACGATTACGACGATTTCATGCACATAGAAAGTGATTACGCATTGGTAGGCAAGCGGAGTGGCCGAAAGTTTAGCATGGGCGATAAAGTGAAAGTTAAACTAGTAGCTGCCAACCTCGATAAACGTCAGCTCGATTATGAGTGGGTGTTAACAGACTTGTTACCCTCTGATAGTGCCAAAGGCAAGCAACCAAAAGCTAAAGCCGATAAGGTGAAGAAAAAAGGTGCTGTAAAAAAGCCCAAGCCTAGTAAGTAAAAAACAATTAACAAATACCTTACGGTAAATGAAATGATACGTTTTCTATCAATCGTATCATTTCATTTACCGTAAGGTTACTAAAATCTGGTATAATAGCGTGTGCTATTGATAGCTCCGCTGCACTGTGCGTAGTGGTTACAGCCACTACTTTCATTCCTGCTGCTAAGGCACTTTGTATGCCGGGTACACTATCTTCAAAAGCTACGCAGGCTGTTGGGTTTACCCCTAGTTTCTGTGCTGTAAGTGTATAAATTTCCGGATCGGGTTTTCCTTTTTTGATGTGAGTGCCGTTCACAACCAATGAAAAAAACTGTTGCACGGGTACATGCTGAAAAAAGAAATTGATGTTATCGGGAATACCGCTTGTTGCCATAGCTATTGGTATGGCATGTTGTTGTAATTGATGCAGCCAGGGTAGTAACCCATGTACCGGCTTAATGTAATCGGCATAAATATCACGATAGAGGCTTTCTTTTTCATCGGTGTAAGCGGCAATATCGGCATCGGTAATGGGTTGGCCTTCAAATATCCATCTAACAACATCGGCATTGGTACGCCCGTTGATGTGTTTTTTATAATCGGCTTCTGTTAATATTCTCCCACGGCGCTCATAAAATGCTTGCCAAGCTTTAATATGAAATGGATTGTTATCAACCATGGTGCCATCTAAATCAAAAATAGCAGCTGCTGGTAAGGGCATATTACTTACGTTTAGTTTGTTGTTGTTGTATAAATTGTTGCATTTGTGCCAATGAAAAACTACTTAAGTTTTGATCGGCAGGTAGTAGTGCTTTTTGTGCTACTAAAACGCCATACTTTATATCGTTAAAACCATCAATGGCATGTGCATCGGGGTTGATGCTGATGAGCACATTTTTTTTCAAAGCGTATTCAATGTATTTCCAATCTATATCTAATCTTCGTGGGTGTGCGTTTAATTCAATAGCAACTCCATTGGCTGCACAAGCATCAATGATGGTTTCATGATTAATAGGGTAACCTGCTCTACTTAACAACAAACGCCCTGTTAGGTGCCCTAAAATATTGGTATAAGGGTTTTCAATGGCTTTCAGTAAGCGTTGCATCGCCTTATCTTCACTCATCGATAATCCGCTGTGTACACTGGCAATTACTAGGTCTAGTGATGCTAAAATTTCATCCGGATAATCAAGGCTGCCATCGGTTAAAATATCACTTTCAATGCTTTTGAAAATGGTAAAAGGTGCTAACTGCTGGTTCAGTGCATTTATTTCTTCCTGCTGCGCCAGTAGTCGTTCAATACTAAGTCCGCCGGCATAACTGGCAGTTCTGCTATGGTCTGAAATTACAATGTATTCAAAGCCCTGTTGCTTAGCAGCAGTAGCCATGTCGGCGAGGCTATGGGCACCATCGCTCCACTTACTATGGCTGTGAATAATGCCTTTAATATCGCCAACTGTTATTACCGGTGTGGTTGCTTTTGATATGGGCTGAATGGCACTAGCTTGTTCCCTTGCAAACGGAGGAACATATGCTAATTCGGCTGCTTCAAAAATGGCGCTATCGCTATGAAACTTACCTTGCGGTAAATGAAGTACTTGCGTAAATGCTTCCCAAAAACTGTTGCTACAACTATGTTTAAATTGTAGTTCTGCCGGCGTAGCATTTACCGTAAGGTAAAACTCAAGTATAATATTTTCGGGGCCCAAAAAAGCTATACTTTCATTGGTAGCTGTAGGTTGAAGGTTATACTGGTGTTGCGTGAAAAACTGCTCAAGTGCTGCAGCGGTTGCAGTAGTTACCCAACACAACTTACTAATTGTTGGGCGTTGCATGAAGAAATCGCCTGTAGGTAAGAATTGATGCTGCGGAAATATTTTAGGAAGCACTTGTTGCATTTGAGCTGCGAATTGCTCTACTTGTGCGTATAAATAGTTGCCCTGTTGGCTCAGGTAATATTCAATAGCAGCCTTTACATTTTGCTGCGTTTTTTCACCAAAGCCTTTGAAAAGTGTTAACCTGTTTTCATTACATGCGTATAGCAGTTCTCCAATGCTTTCAATACCAAGTTCATGCCAGATAGTTGCAATTTTTTTGGGACCTAAGCCTTTGATTTGGAGCATTTCAATAACGCCTTCAGGCGTTTTGCTAAGGTAAGTGGTAAGTAAGCTCCAGGTACCTGTAGTAAGTTGTTCAATAATAGCTTGCGCAATACTATTGCCAATGCCTTTGATTTGTGCAATTTTATCGGTCGGAAGCAGCGAAAGCTCTTCAGGGAGCCGTTCTATGGTGTATGCAGCCGTGCTATAACTGCGGGCTTTAAAACTATTTTCGCCATGTATATCCATTAGCTTACTGAGTAAGCTAAAATTATCGGCAATTGCAGCGTTCGTCATGCTACAAATTAACATCATTAATTAGTAGCAATACAAGGTTAATTTGTGTGAAATACTCATATGCTGTAAGGCAAAAAAACCCAACCGCAATGGTTGGGTTTTTAGTATCGAGAATAGTTCGATTACTTTTTAGCGGCTTTCTTAGGAGCAGCTTTTTTAGCGGCGGCCTTTTTAGGAGCGGCAGCTTTTTTCGCAGGAGCGGCAGCCTTTTTAGCGGCTTTCTTAGGAGCAGCTTTTTTAGCGGCTGCTTTTTTTGCAGGAGCAGCAGCCTTTTTAACGGCTGCTTTTTTGGGAGCGGCTGCTTTTTTAGCGGCTGCTTTTTTAGGAGCAGCAGCTTTCTCAGGAGCGGCTGCTTTTTTAGCGGCTGCTTTTTTAGGAGCGGCAGCTTTTTTTGCAGGGGCAGCTTTTTTAGCGGCTGCTTTTTTTGCAGTTGCCATGAATGTAAAATTTAATGGTTAGTAATGCCACTAAATTAAAGGTAGTTGGGCAACTTACAAAATATTTTAAGCAACGGCAACTGGAACTACCGAAACAGTAGTCTTATTCGCTTTGCTTTTACGAAATTCTACAGTACCATCTGTAAGTGCGAATAGGGTGAAATCTTTACCAACACCAACATTCTTACCAGGATGATATACTGTGCCACGCTGACGAACAATAATGTTACCAGCAATAACAGGCTGGCCGCCATATATCTTAACGCCTAAGCGCTTGCTTTGTGAGTCGCGGCCGTTTTTTACCGAACCTTCACCTTTCTTGTGAGCCATGGTATAATACGTTTGTTATTTACAACTATAATTTTCTAATACAATTTGTAATTAAGCAATGCTCTCGATTTTAATACGAGTATAGTGCGTACGGTGACCGTGCTTTTTGCGGAAACCTTTACGACGCTTCATTTTAAAAGCGATTACTTTATCGCCTTTTACTAAATCGCTAACAACCTCTGCATGTACAACTACACCACCATTGGTGTTAATTGTACCATTGTTGTCTACAAAAAGTACATCGCTGAATGCCACCTTATCGCCGGCAGCTTTGCCTTGTAAATGCGGTACATACAAGCTATCTCCAGCTTGTACTTTGAATTGTTGACCTGCTATTTTAACTACTGCTAACATAACTACTCCAAAATTAGGACGGCAAAGGTAAGACTTTACACAATATCAGCACAACCTTGCGGTAAAAAAATAATTTACTTGCGTAAATGTTAATAATTCAGAGTGCAAAATTAGGTTTTTAAACCACATACGGCATGTTACATTTGTAGCATATCTATATACTTCTTAGTATGAATTTAAAATCTCTGTTAGCAAGGCCATTTGCAAATTACATATATAATAAGACGCAGCGGAACAAGGCTAATGCTCTTACAGATCAAGAGAACATATTTAAGCAGCTTATAAAGCAGGCACAAAAAACATTGTTTGGTCAAGATCATGAATTTAGTCAAATCGCTAACTACGAGGCATTTACCGCAAAAGTGCCCATCCGCGATTATGAACAGTTAAAACCTTATATAGAGAAAATTAAGGAAGGTAAGGAAAACATCCTTTGGCGTGGCAAGCCTATTTATTTTGCAAAAACCAGTGGCACCACTAGTGGTGTAAAATATATACCTATTACAAAAGATAGTATTGGTAATCATATTGATACTGCTCGTAACGCTTTATTGTGTTATATGGCCGAAACGGGTAACTATGATTTTGCTAGTGGAAAAATGATTTTTTTAAGTGGTAGCCCTATACTCGATAGAGTAGGAGGCATTCCTACAGGGCGATTAAGCGGTATTGTTAATCATCATGTGCCAAAATACTTACGTTCAAATCAACTACCCAGTTACGAAACCAATTGCATTGAAGAGTGGGAAACTAAACTCGATACAATTGTTGCTGAAACCATTCATCAGAACATGACGTTAATTAGCGGCATACCACCCTGGATGCAGATGTATTTTGATAGACTCGTACAAAAAAGTGGAAAAACAATTGCTGAGTTGTTTCCAAACTTTTCTGTGATGGTGCAAGGTGGCGTAAACTTTGAACCTTATAAAGCTAAACTGATGGCTACTATTGGTAAGCCAATAGATACTATTGAATTGTTCCCCGCATCGGAAGGCTTTTTTGCATTTCAAGATAGCCAAAAAGAACCTGGCCTGCTACTTAATACCAACTCGGGTATTTTCTTTGAATTTATACCATTGAACGAAGTAGATAAGCCCAATCCGAAACGTATTTGGCTAAAAGACGTACAAGTAGGAGAAAACTACGCATTAATCATTAACAGTAATGCTGGCTTATGGGGGTATAATATTGGCGATACTGTTAAGTTCATCAGCACCAACCCCTACAAACTAGTAGTAAGTGGGCGAATTAAGCATTACATCAGTGCCTTTGGCGAGCATGTTATTGGTGAGGAGGTAGAGTATGCAATGAAAAAGGCGATTGAAACCCATAATGCTCATGTGGTTGAGTTCACTGTAGCACCTATGGTGCAGCAAGGTGATGGTAAAAGTTACCATGAGTGGTTGGTTGAATTTGAAACACTACCCTCCGATGTGGCTGCATTTGCAACAACATTAGAAACCGCCTTACGGCAAAAGAATGTATACTACGATGATTTAATTGCCGGTAATATTTTACAAACCTTGGTGATAACGCCAATAAAGCAGGGCGGTTTCATTGAGTATATGAAGAGTATTGGAAAGCTGGGTGGGCAAAACAAGCTTCCTAGGTTGAGCAATAACCGCCAGATAGCCGAGGCATTACAACCTTGGGTGTTAAGGTAGCATCACACAAACATGTGATTTTGTCATTTGCCGTAAGGTATAACAAAGCTTACTGTTAGTTTTGTTACATGTATAAACACTTACTGCTATTGTTGGCTACTGTTATAGCCTTACAAGTTGCTGCTCAAAAGCAAAGCAAGCAGTATTTTCAATTTACACGGTACACACAGGCCAATGGCTTGTCGAGCACTTCTGTGAACTGCACCTATCAAGATGCAAAAGGTTTTATTTGGGTGGGTACAGCCGATCATTTAGAACGGTTTGATGGCAGCAAGTTTGTATACATGTTAGCAAGAGGTACACATGCAATGCCGAACGATGCTGTTACTCAAATTATAGGTGTGAATGATAGCATGTTGTTATTGAATTATGGTGCACTAAGAGAGGTTGGTATTTTCAATACCAAGTCGTATACCTACACACCTGTTAAAATTATTCATAAGCAAGCAATATGGCCTAGAGCCGATTATGTAGTTCAAACAGACCACTGTGGTAATGTATTCTTACGTATTACTCGCTATCCCAACATTCTTATCTATAATAGAAAAGAGTTTCAGTTTGAAGAGTTAGGGCCAGTTAAAGCACCTTATAACTGGACAATCAATTCTATGTTTATAGACACAGCAACTAATAGATATTGGTTGAGTTGTGATAGTGGCTTAGCCGTGTATGATGTAGCAACGAAACGTGTTTATTCGAAGCACTATAATCCTAAGGGCTGGAACGTGTTAGCACAAAAAAGAATGAACGAAGCCAATGTTGTGATGCACATAGATAATAAACGACGTTATTGGGTTGTGAATTGGCCTGTGTACGGTGGTGGTGCACCTGTACTGCATTGTTACGATGCTGAAAGCAATACTTATTTGAAAGATACTGCTGGTTGGGCAGCATCGGCTATCAGGTATCGCGAAGTAGGAAGTATCACAGAAACCAAAGATGGTATTATTTGGTTTTATGGATTAAATACGTTGTTAAGCTACTTACCCTTTGAGAAAGGCATTGCCCTGCATTATAATAAGCATTTAGATAATTATGGTATTCGTTATGAAGCTGTTAGGCATGTAATGGAAGATAGAGAAAGAGGTGTGTGGGTAAGCACCGATGACGGTTTGTATTATGCTGCTGCTATTAATTATAATTTATTAAATATTGGTCTTTCTGATGGTTTGGAAGCTACCGCAATAACACCTATTGCAGATAGTACTTTTCTTTTAAACACGTGGGGTTCTGGTGTGAAGCTAATACAGCTAAAGCAAGATAATTTAATTATAAAAAATATTAATAACATTTATCACAAAAATTTAATGATGAATTGGTGTGCTGCTTTTGTAAATACCCAAGAAGTTTGGATTGGCGCACAATTTGGCTGGCTTGGTATTTATAACGTTGCTAATCATCAGTTACAGGAAACATATATTCCAGAAACTCAAGGTAAAACTATTCGTTCTATCATTAAAACTAGTGATGGTGTTGTTTATTTAGGAACTCAAGGTGGTACAATCATTAAGTATACTAACAAAGCATATACTACACTATTTCAATGTAGTACAATTATTTATCAAATACTAGCAGACAAGCAAGGTTTCTTGTGGGTGGCTACACATGATAAAGGTTTATATCGGATAGATAGTAAGTCTGGTAAAATATTAAAACACTACACAAAAGCTGCTACAGCTGGTTTGTATGCGAACGTCATTAAACAAATTGATTGGCTTAATGATAATACCTTAGCTATTGCCAATAACAAATTAAGTTTACTGAATATTCAAACAGAGCAATTTCAACATATTGGTGTTGAGCAAGGCTTGCCCAGCAATAGTATAACCACCTTTCAAATTGATCATCAACAAAGAGTTTGGTTGATTACAGCACAAGGCCTCTGTAGCTATGATTTTCGAAATAAAAGTTTTGCAAAGTATAGTGGAAAAGATGGCGTTATCGATCCACAAAAATTCGTAGCATCAACAAATGTTGCCCGTACATCTATTGCTTTCTGCGGAAGTAATAGATTGTTAGTTTTTACACCTGCAGCCTTTGCCAATAAAATGCAATTGCCAGATGTAACGGTTACCGATTTTAGAATCAATAATCGCTATTACTTGGTAGATTCATTGTTGGCGCATCCTCGAGTTGCTTTACATAGCGATCAAAATAGTATTAGTATCAGCTTTGCCGTGCTCAGCTATCAACAAGTCGATAAGTTACTATATTATTATCGCTTAAAGGGGTATGATAGTACATGGCGTATAGCTAATAATGCATTGTTATTAGCCCGTTACGATTACTTACCTTACGGTAAATATACTTTCGAAGTACAGGCTCGCAGTAATGATGGTATTAGTACTACCTCCGTAACAAGTATATTAATTGATGTAGCACCACCTTTTTGGAATACAGGTTGGTTCTTTAGTAGTGTACTTTTTTTAGCAACATTATTTCTTTATTTAATACATTCTTTGCGAGTTAAAAGATTGCTAGATGTAGAAAAACTTCGTAATAGAGTGGCAAGAGACTTGCACGACGATATGGGAAGTACACTAAGTACTATCAACATCTTAAGTACTATGGCTAAAGCTAAAATGCAGACAGATCCCGTAAAAACAGCAGAATTTATTAAGAAGATAAGTGAGAATTGCCAAAGAATGATGGAAGCCATGGACGATATTGTTTGGGCAATTAAGCCAGCTAACGATAGTATGGAAAAAATTGTAGCAAGAATGCGTGAGTTTGCTACTAGTGTGTTAGAAGCAAAAGATGTAGATATACACTTCGAAGTAGAAGAAGCAGTATTATCCGTTCGATTAAACATGGAACAGAGGAGAGATATCTTTTTGGTAGTAAAAGAGGCTGTTAATAACATAGCCAAGTATGCTTCATCATCAAAAGTGAATATAGTTTTAAAACTACAAAGTTCAAGTTTATGTATTGTAGTTGCCGATGATGGTGTTGGTTTCGATATTACTACTTCCGATACAGGAAACGGATTAGGTAATATGCAAAAACGTATGCAAAGTCTTTCAGGGAAATGCCTTGTTGAAACATCAAAAGGCAATGGAACAAAATTGACATTTCTAATTCCTTTATTGTAATACATCAATAGCATGACACGAACTTTAAGTCTAAAATTTCGTTTTTACTCGTTTGTATGTATTGCATTACTTACATTGGTACATGCTTACAATCTTGAGAATAGTTACCTTACGCCTTCTACTTTTGTAAGTGAACCATTAACTTTCACTTCTTATGTAGAGTACCTTCTTGCCAATGGTTTATTACGTTTTAGGCTACCAATATTGTTTATTATCTCTGGTTTTCTATTTGCTTATCAAGACAATAGAAGCTTTAGTGCTCAAATCAAAAAGCGTTTCGAAACTTTGTTAGTTCCTTTGTTTTTATGGAGCTTACTTTCATTGTCATTCACTTTCTTGTTACAACGCTTTAGCTATACTGCAGATATCGTTTATCGAGCAGAAATAGACCAACAAGGTCAGAATATTCCTTATGAAAATTTAAGTTGGTGGGGTATTGTATCTCGTTGGTTGTTAACACCACCTGCTTTTCAACTTTGGTTCATTCGTTCTCTTTTCTTTTATAATCTTTTTTATCCCGCAATTCGCTGGATTGTTGTAAAAGGCTACTTATGGACAATAGTTCCCATAGCACTGTTCTTGTGGGAGATAAACTTTAACCTTATTATTGATGGCCAAGGCTTACTATTTTTTTCATTAGGTGTTTGGTTGCAAAAAAACAACTTCTCGCTTGAGCGAAAGCCTAAGTGGCTTGATATTCCATTTGTGGCAATTCTATACTTCGGTGTTAATATCATTAAAACATTCATGGCCTTTGAGCTTGCAGAGTATGCTACGGTAATTCCATTGCAAATTGTATTTCACTTATTATATTACATCTCAGTATTTACCGGCGTATTAACTGTTTGGTATGGTGCCGATGCAATCGTATATAAGTGTATGCGTAATAAGCATTTTGTTGCTGCATCACAATTTTCATTTTTCATTTATGGCTTTCATGTACCTTTTCTAGTGTATTTATCTGTATGGTTATTAGATGTATTACAAGGTTTTATTTATAAAAGAATAATTGTATATTTTTTGGCGGCTGTAATTACTATTGGTATAGCTTTATTGATAGCCATTCTTTTACGTAAGTTAACACCTAAGTTCTATAAAGTATTAACAGGTGGTAGAGGATTAGGATAACATGAATATGTGGTAGGCAGGTATTTTAAAAAAGTACAATTTTGTTAATAATATCCTAACATAACGATATGATTAAAATACTGATATACGAAGATAATCCTCAGCTAAGAGAAGGGCTTACCATGCTCATTGATGGGATCGATGGATTTTCTGTACTAGCTAGCTTTAAAGACTGTAAAAACGCCGTTGAAGAAATTCAAATATGGCAACCAGATGTTGTTTTAATGGATATCGATATGCCTGGCATGTCTGGCATAGAGGCACTTAAAAAAATTCGTGTGAGTAATAACGAAGTCAAAATTGTTATGCTTACAGTATTTGATGATAACAAGAATGTATTTGAAGCTATTAAGTCTGGCGCCAATGGTTACATACTTAAAAAAACGCCGCCAACAAAATTACTAGAGTATATCAGCGAAGCACAAACAGGTGGTGCTCCTATGACTGCATCAGTAGCAGCACAAGTGCTAAAGATGTTTTCTCAGATGAATAATCAACAAAGTGAAGATTATAATTTAAGCGATAGAGAAAAACAAGTGTTACAACTTTTAGTGAATGGTTATAGCTATAAAATGATTGCAGCAGAAATGTTCATAGCCATTGATACTGTGCGTAGCCATATAAAAAAGATATACGAAAAATTGCATGTGAATAGCAAAGGCGAAGCAGTTGCTAAAGCTTTTAAAGATAGATTAGTGTAGCATTTCACATATTTATGTGATTGTCTTCACCTTACGGTAAATGTAAGTTTGCATCATAAACACCAACCTTAAACCCTTTTTTGATGCAAAAATTTTTAGTGGCATTAATCTGTATTAACAGTTTAAGTGCATGTACTAAAGAATTAGCAACTGCTACTACGCAAAACCCAGCACCAGATTTCGATTTAAAGCTAACGTTAGTGAATAATCAGGGTGTGATAACTAACTTATTTGAACGTTCTTTAAACATGGTAGGTAATACTGTTTTATACAGTGGCGTTCAAGAAAAAACATCGTGTGTCTTATTAAAACTTGGTGGTACGCAAGTGAATACAGTAGCCCCACGCTTGTATGTTGATGTTACTTTTCTGAACAAAACAAAAGCAAGCGATATCGTTGGCATGTATCAGTTTCCTGCGGCTAATAATCAAATAACTTTTGTTACAACTAGTGTTAATTTTCCGCAAGGTAATGCTACCGTTATTAGAGGCTTACCCAAATCGGGAACGTTAGTAGTTGCCTACGATGCCTCTACTAAAACGTATAATGGATACATTGATAATGTAACCTATAACGCTCTGCCTTCAGAAGGTTTATCTAATATAGCAGTTCAAGGTACATTTCGGCATTTAGCTGTTACCAAATAAGTAGTGTTTTTAGTGTTTGTTTTCTTGGTACAGGGCTCTTTTTTAAGAGCCCTTCTTTAAAACTATGTTTAACCCTTAATTAATATATTAAAAATTTATTTACACTTTTATGTATAGCATGCAGTTTGTATGCTAGTGCCCAAACTGTCAAGTATGTTAACAATATGTTCCCTATAGTAGTAGGGCAGTTAACAGCAAATAAAGCTATTATTGTTACAGAGCAAGATAGAAAGTTATGGGTAACCGATGGTACCGTAGCAGGCACACAAATGATTGCAACACCCGTACTTTTCCATTTCAGTGCATTTGAAGTAATGAACGGTGTTTTATATTTTTCTGGTAGTACCAATACGCACGGTATAGAATTGTGGCGAACCGATGGCACTGCTGCTGGTACTTACATGGTAAAAGATATTAACCCGGTGCAGTTAATAGTGAACCAGGTGTTCTAGGGAGCGATATTAACCTTACATCTGCTGTTATTGTTAACAATAAATTATATTTCAGAGCACATACCAATTTAACAGGCTACGAATTATTTGTTACCGATGGTACTGCGAATGGCACTGAATTATTTTTTGACATTGATTCCTGGACAGATGGCTTCCCAGTAATTTTTAAGCCACACAATGCTCCTTTAGATGGTAGCCCAACACCATTGTTTCAAAATCAATACTTTTTCTTCAGAGGGTTTACGTTAGATCATGGAACAGAACTGTATATCAGCGATGGTACAAGAACCGGTACACGCATGGTGAAAGATATTAATCCTGGTTTTAGCGATGGCGTACCATATCAACTCTACAAATACAGTGATACACATTTATACTTTACTGCCGAAAATGATATTACTGGTTTAGAAATTTGGGAAACAGATGGTACTGCTCAAAACGCCAGAATGGTATTTGATGCCAACCCCAACAACACCAACGAAGGAAGGTTGTATTTAATTACACCCGATGCAATTGTTAATAACAACTTACTATTTGCAGGCCCAAGTGGCGATGAAGTTGCTAACAGGTTACAATACGATGGTTTTATCTATCAACGTAACAATGGTACTTTACCCATTTTTGTACAATCATTTACCGCAAGGTTACAAGCGCAAACTCCAGTAATCCAGTGGCAGCTTAATATAACAACTAACAACCATCGTTATCAATTACAACGTAGTGCCGATGGTGTCAATTACACTACCATTGAAAGTTATCAACCAACACAAGGTGCTGTTACAAAAACTTATGCCGATGTTGCAGCCGCAGCATTACAGCAAAAGCAATTGTATTACCGCTTAGCAATTGAAAACAACGATGGCTCAAAGCAGTATAGCAATATTGCAACGGTTACAATGCAGAACGAAGTTTATGGTGTGCGTGTGTTACAGCAAGCAGGTAAGCAGCAAGTACAGTATCATTTACCGAAAGGTAACTTTCAATTGCAAATTGTTACTACAAGTGGTGCGCTGTTATATACAACAGTATTGCCTGCCGCTCAGGGGCTACAATCGTTGCCAACTTTGCAAGCAGGGTTTTACCTAATTAAAATAAGCGATGGTTATAAAACTTACACCGATAACTTATTTGTACCTTAATAAGGTACTTGATTGATAATGATAAATGAAATACCTTTCATAACAAACATAACTGTTATGAGAGGTATTTTTTTTGTATTTTGTTTTTTAACAATGCAATTGGTGGTTGCACAAAAAACATATTTGCATTGTGGCAAGTTGATCGATGTTAAATCCCTTACGGTAAAAGAGAACATCACTATTATCGTAGAAAATAATTTAATACTTGATGTTCAAAATGGATACATCAAGACAGGCCCAAACGATAAGTTGATAGACTTACGTAAATACACGGTGATGCCTGGATTAATGGACATGCATGTGCATTTAGAGCACGAAACTAATCCCAATCAATACTTACAAACCTTTACACTCAATCCTGCAGATTATGCGTATCAGTCGGTTGTATTTGCAGAACGCACTTTAATGGCAGGCTTTACTACTGTGAGAGATTTAGGCGGTTCTGGTGTTAATATTGCTTTACGCAATGCTATAGCAAGAGGCACCATTAAAGGGCCTCGAGTATTTACGGCAGGCAAGTCTATTGCATCTACCGGAGGCCATGCCGATCCTACTAATGGTTACAGAAAAGATATAATGGGCGACCCTGGGCCAGAGGCTGGTGTTGCTAACGGCCCCGATGAATGTATAAAAGCCGTTCGCCAGCGATATAAAGATGGCAGCGATTTAATTAAAATCACCGCAAGCGGTGGTGTACTTAGTGTTGCTAAAAGTGGTGAAAATCCACAATTCACCGATGCAGAATTGGCCGCTATTGTAGCTACAGCGAAAGATTATGGTTTTAAAGTAGCAGCTCATTGCCATGGTAAAGAGGGCATGTTACGTGCCGTTAGAGCAGGGGTGAATTCTATTGAACACGGTACTTATATGGATGAAGAGGTAATGGCTTTAATGGTACAACGCGGTACTTATCTAGTTCCTACCATTACCGCAGGTAAGTCTGTTGGCGATTCTGCAAAAAAGCCTGGTTACTATCCCGCTTTGGTAACCCCCAAAGCATTAACTATTGGTCCGAAAATTCAAGGTATGTTCAGTAGAGCATACAAATACGGTGTAAAAATTGCATTTGGTACCGATGCTGGGGTGTACGCACATGGTAAAAATTGGTTAGAATTTGTGTACATGACCGAAGGTGGCATGCCTCCTTTAGAAACCATTAGAGCAGCTACCATTACTGCTGCCGATTTATTAGGCGTGCCTAATTTGGGTAGTATTGAAAAGAACTTTTTAGCAGATATTGTTGCAGTTGAAGGCGACCCACAAAAAGATATTCAAAGCATGGGTAAGGTGCGTTTTGTAATGAAAGATGGCGTGGTGTATCTACAGCCTTAGTTTTTAAAATGTTAATTTCAAAAAAGTTCGGCATAGGGTTTGTTTATTTTGCAGCATAACAAATTCTATAATCCTAACTGAGTGAACATGAAACTAACGAATTGGATGCTCGCCGCTAGTACAAGCATGTTATTGTTTTCTTGCGTAAGCAATAAAAAATTCAAAGCCGCACAAGCCCAATACGGTGCTTTAGAAACAAAGTACATAACACTACAAGGTGAAGCCGAAAAGTGTAAAGATGATAAATCGAAGCTTGAAGCCGATAAACTAGCCTTGAATACCAAGGTTGATGAGCTGAATAAGCAAATCAAGTTCTTACAGGAGAATAATACTGTTGCGTTGCGTCAGTTGCAAGACTTATCTGTTATCAGCGCTTCGCAAGCTGAGAGCATCAAAAAGTCGATGGAAAATATTGGTGCGAAAGACAATTACATCAAGAGTTTGCAACAGCAAATGGCCTATAAAGATTCTTTAAACATGGCATTGGTGATTAATCTGAAAGGGGCTATTGGCAACTTAGATGATAAGGATATTAATGTTAAAGTTGATAAAGGCGTTGTATTTATTGATATCTCTGACCGATTGCTATTTAACACTGGCAAGTACGAGTTAACCAAACAAGCTAAAGAGGTGTTAGGCAAAGTGGCCAAAGTGTTACTCAACCAGCCAGATATAGAGTTTATGGTAGAAGGACATACTGATAATGCTGCTTACAAATCGCCTGTTGGCATGTTGCAAGACAACTGGGATTTAAGTGTGAAGCGTGCAACATCGGTGGTACGTGTATTGCAAAATGAGTTTGGTATTCCTCCTGCGAAAATGGTAGCAGCTGGTCGTGCCGAATACAATCCTATTGCAAGCAACGATACACCTGAGGGTAAGGCTGCCAATCGTCGTACACGTATTGTAATTTTACCGCAATTAGATCAGTTCTTTAAACTACTTGAGCCAGCTAGGCAATAGCTTATTTACCGCAAGGTAGTTGTATAAAACACTAAAGGGTTCGCCATCGGCGAACCCTTTAGTGTTTTTAATTTTAATGTTACTTACGTAAATGATTATGCGGTAACAGCGCTATCCATTAGCTTGCCTGTTTCTGTTTTTAAAATGCGGGCAGGGTAGCGATTGATAACAATAAAATCGTGAGTTGCCATCAATACTGCTGAGCCTTCTTCTTTAGCAATTCTAAACAATAGCTGCATAATTTCATCGCTTGTTTCGGGGTCTAAATTGCCGGTAGGTTCATCGGCTAAAATAAGCTTTGGACTATTGAGCAATGCTCTGGCAATATCAACCCGTTGTTGCTCGCCACCACTCATTTCAAATGGCATTTTAAAGCCTTTACTTTTTAAGCCTACTTTATCTAATACATCGTTGATTTTATCTGCCATGAGTTTTTCGTCTTTCCAGCCGGTGGCTTTCAGTACAAACTTTAAATTCTCATGTACATTTCTATCGGTAAGCAGCTGAAAATCTTGGAAAACAACACCGAGGTTTCTTCTAAGGAACGGTGTTTTTTTCCAGTTCATGGTTTTAAGATCGAAGCCTACTACTGTGGCCTCGCCTTCTGTGAGGGGTAACTCGCCGTATAATGTTTTTAATAAGCTGCTTTTTCCTGTACCTGTTTTGCCTACCAAATACACAAACTCACCTCTATTGATAGAAAAGTTAACATCTTGCAATACCAAGTTGCCACCCTGATAAATATTAACGTGTTGTAATTGTACTACTGTTTCGTTCATGTGTTTGTGTTTGTTGCTAAAATAAGAATAACGATGAATTTGAATGTTTTAGTACTGATATAAAACTGTTCCGAAACTGCCTTTTAACAAAAGCTCCGATGTAGTTGCAGCTTCTGTATAACCAACGATTTGTGCATCGATACCAAGTTGCTGAGCGGCTTGTATAAGTGCAGGTGCGGCTTGCTCGTTGGTGAAAATTTCTAAACGATGCCCCATGTTAAACACCTGATACATTTCTTGTGCATTAGCGCCGCTTGCAGCTTGTATGGCATCAAAAATAGGAGGTGGGTTAAATAGGTTGTCTTTAATTACACGTAAAGGTTGTGGTAAGTATTTCATGCACTTGGTTTGTCCGCCACCACTGCAATGAATAACACCATACAAATTATCAAAATGTTGTTCAAGTAACACCTTCATTAATGGGGCATAGGTTCTGGTAGGGCTCAACAATAACTTGCCAACTTCGTGTGCGGTGCCATTTACCGTAAGGGTATCGGTATTACGATATTTGCCGATGTATACCACTTTTTCATCGAGTGAAGTTTCAAACGTTTCGGGGAATTGGCTGGCATACCACTTGCTCAACACATCGTGGCGGGCACTGGTAAGTCCGTTGCTGCCAAGGCCACTGTTGTAGCTGTTTTCGTACACGGTTTGTCCGCTGCTTGCAAAACCAACAATCACTTGATTGGCACCAATGTTATCGTTGGTAATAAGTTTTTGTTTAGGCCAGCGAGCCATCATCGTACCGTTCACCGCTATGGTACGAACAACATCGCCAACATCGGCGGTTTCGCCACCTAGGTATTGAATATGAACGCCATACTGTGCAAGGGTATTAAAGAACGATTGGGTACCATTAATCACAGCTTCTAGCACTTCGCCGGGTATGCGGTTTTTATTGCGATCAATGGTACTGCTAAATAAAATATTATTGTATACGCCTACGCATAATAAATCATCGAGGTTCATGGCTACTGCATCTTGTGCTATACCTTCCCATACGCTTATATCGCCGGTTTCTTTCCAGTACATATAAGCTAGAATGCTTTTGGTACCTGCACCATCGGCATGCATAATGTTCACCCAATTGGCATCGTTACCAATGGTATCGGGGTACATTTTGCAAAATGCATGTGGATATAAACCTTGGTCTAATTTTTTGATGGCGGCGTGTACTTCTTCTTTTTGAGCACTAACGCCACGCTGTGCATATAAACTCATGGTGCTTGTAGCATTTACATTTACCGTAAGGTAAATAAGATGACGATTTGATGCCGCAAATGTAACCTTTCAAAACTGCATCGCTTGCATGGATGCAAACTGTATTTTTGCCCACCGAAATTTTTTTAATGCAGGTACATTACTCTATTGCTCAGTTGCCTTTGTTTGATAAGGCTGTTGTTACCATTGGCACCTTCGATGGGGTGCATGTGGGGCATCGCCAAATTATTGATCAATTAACGCAGCGAGCCGCTGCTATTGGTGGCGAATCGGTGATTATTACGTTTCATCCGCACCCAAGGGTAGTGGTACAGCAGCAACAGCCGCCCATTGGTTTGTTAACCACGCTCGATGAAAAATTGCAATTGCTAGCTCGTTTAGGAGTAGATCATACCGTGGTAGTTCCTTTTGATGATGTTTTTGCGCAGCAATCGGCACAGGCGTATGTTAAGCATTTCTTATGGGAGAAATTTAAGCCTAACACCGTTATTATTGGCTACGATCACAAGTTTGGTAAAGGTCGTAGCGGCGATTTTCAGTTGTTACAACAATACGGTGAACGTTTGGGTTTTGCTGTTCAAGAAATTTCAGAGCAGGTGCTCAACGAGGTAATTATTAGTAGTACAAGAGTGCGTAAAGCCTTGCTTGAAAGCGATATTACAGCTGCCAATACGTATTTAGGATATCCTTATTTTTTCAATGGCGTGGTTGTTACAGGTAATAAGCTGGGGCGAACCATTGGTTATCCTACGGCGAATTTGCACATCAAAGAGGGCGAAAAATTAGTGCCTGGTAATGGGGTGTACGCCGTAACCATTGCATGGAACCAACGCTTATTACAGGGTATGATGAATATTGGTGTGCGGCCCACGGTAGATGGTAGCAAGCGAACTATTGAAGTGAACATCTTCGACTTCAATCAAGATATTTATGATGAATACCTTACGGTAAATGTATATCAACGCTTACGTGGCGAAATAAAGTTTAGCGGATTACCAGCGCTACAAGCACAGCTAGCACAAGATGCTATCGATGCTAAGCAGGTGTTACAAACTGTTATGCCATAATTTTCACCAACAACTCCTTCATCAGGTTTACTTCTGAGGCACCACCATGATCTACCCCTAGGCTTTTTAAATTGTAGAGGTGTAATAACAACAAAGCTCTCTCCACAGCAGGATAACTGTACAACCTGCTTGCTTGTATGGCTTTCTGTGCGGCAAAACTGTTGTAGAAAAACAATGGTTTTACGTTCTGTTCGTCTTTGCTCGGTAGGGCATGTACTTGTGCTAGCTTGCTGAAAAAGCCATAGAGCGTTGGTAACAATAAATGAATGCTACCGGCCTTGGGGTTAGCATCGAAATATTGAATAATTCTAATTGCTTTCGCAAAGTCTTTTACCGCTACTGCATCTTGAAATTCAAAAGCATTAAACTCTTTGCTAATGCCTACATAGGTTTCAATATGGTCGGCAGTTATTACATTACTGCCTTTGAGGTTAATGGTTATTTTTTCAACTTCATTTTCTAAACGATTTAAATCGTTTCCTACATGATCTACCAGCATACGCAATGCCTGATCATTCATTTGAAGTTTGTGTTGTTGTAACATGCCACGCACCCATTCATCGAGCTTGTAATCAGGTAATTTTTCACTTAAAAAGTAGGTAACGTTTGGGTTATCTTTTTTAGTCAATAGCTTTTTAAGTGTACTTCTGCCATCGATGGTTTTTTCTTTATGTCCAACAATAAAAATAGTACTCGTAAGTGGGTTATCAATATAGCCCTCCAATTTATCGAGGTCTTTCATGTGTTGTGCTTCTTTTAAAAGCACTACTTGCCTTTCGGCAAACATGGGATACTTTCTACAAGCATTAATCATCGCAGCCCAATCGGCATCTTTGCCATAGAAAATGGTGAGGTTAAAACCTGCCTCCGCCGGACTCAGTAATTCGTGTTCGGCATAGTGCATCAACTTATCAATAAAATAGGCCTCTTCACCTTCAAGCCAATATACGGCACGGGTTTTTCGCTGCACCAACTGTTGCATCACCGAATCAAAATCGAGTCCTTTCTCTTTTGCTGCCTTTGCCATAGTGCAAATGTAACCCTTGCGGTAAATGACCAACGCGTTAGGTAACGATGTGAATATTTTCTGGTGTTAACAAAGGTTGTTCTTGAAAGCGAAGCATAATGTTGGCTACAACAGCAACATCTTTTTGGCAATAGGTTACAATACGTTGTAGGTTTTGCTCTTGGTAATACACATGCTGCACTTCGCTACCAGTAATATCATCTTTACTCGTAGGGATACCTAAAACAGAAGCTAATAAATGTAGCGAGGTGTAATTTTTATAGTCGCCAAAGCGCCACCAATGCAGTGTGTCTACTGCTTTCACTTCCCATGGTTTGGCGTTGTGCAGGTATAGGTAATGAGGCAATGGTAAGCCATGTACTAGCATACGTCTGCATAAAAAAGGGATATCAAACTCTTTAATGTTGTGGCCACAAAACTGAAATGATGCCCACTGTTGTTGCACTTTGTTAGAAGTAGTAATAAATGCATGTAACAAAGCTTTTTCATCATCGCCTGCAAAGCTTTTGATACGCAGCTTCCATTGGCCTTGTTCTTGTTGTAGATACCCGGTACTAATACATACAATCTTGGCAAATTCGGCCATTACACCAGCACGTTGGATAAAAATTTCTTCGACCGTTGAATTTTCTGGCATGGTTTTGGAAATCTTTTCTAACCAAAGCTCTTGCCAAGTAGTAGATAACTGTTGAAAGGTTGCCGCCATGGGCACTGTTTCAATATCTATGAACAACAATTGCTGCAAATTCAATGAATTATTCATTATTCTTGTTTATAAAAGTAAAACCTACATCGTATGAGTTACGAAACCAACACTTCAGGTTACCCATCGGCACAGCCACAAAAGCAAGCTACAGCTAGTGGTGGCGATAACCGTAAAGTTATTTATGCAATGCTCATTATTGCACTTATTGCAACTTGGGGTTATATCTGGTACGATAAAAATAAGTCTACAGAGCAAATTACTCAATTAGAACAAAAAAATGATGCGTTAGATAGCACTAGAGCTGCATTACAGGTAGAATTTGATGCTGCTTTACAACGTGGCGATTCACTTGCGGAAAGCAATGTACAGTTGCAAGGCGAACTTGCTGAAAAGCAAGCCGAAATTGAGCGTAAGAAAGCCGAGATCCGCAGAGAGCTTAGCAAGAAAGATGGCGATTTAAAAAAGGCCAAAGCCTTAATTGCCGAATTACGTACGCAAACAGAAGAACTCTTGGCCGAAGTAGCAAAGTTGAAAGCAGAGAACCAACAGCTAACATCTGCTAATCAACAGCTATCTACAGAAAAAGAACAATTGAGCACGGCTAAAAAGCAAGTAGAAGAAAACCTTGCAGCTACAGAAAGCGAAAAAAATCGTTTACAAGATGTTGCAAGCACCTTACATGCAAGTAATATCAACATTACTGCAATCAACATCAAAGGCAGTGGTTCTGAAAAAGAAACGAATACTGCCAAGCGTGCCGACGCATTGCGTATCAGTTTTGTAATTGATGAAAATCGAATTGCACCAAGCGGACCTAAAGAGTTATACGTAATCGTGTATAATCCTGAAGGGCAAGTTGTTAGTACCCCTGGTACAAGTGGTAATTTTAATACCCGCGACGATGGACAAAAAACATTTACCAGTAAAGTACAGGTAAACTATGAACAAGGAAAAATCACGCCTGTAAGCTTCGATTGGAAGCAAGAATCACGCTATGCAACAGGGCAGTATAAAATTGAGATTTACCACAACGGGTACAAAATTGGCGAAGGCTATAAAACCCTAAAGAAAGGTGGTTTATTTAGCTAATAATTTACCGTAAGGTATGGTAATTTTTAACAAGGGGTTGGGGGGGGGGGGGGAGGGGGGCGCCCCAAGAGGAAGAAATTTGATCAAAAGAGTGG
>JBKBLG010000006.1:142753-148206 GCA_046296295.1 Chitinophagaceae bacterium
TTTTTTTTTTTTAAATATTAATTTAGTTTTTTTTTTTTTTTTTTTAACCGTGTGGTGCCTCTGGTCGCCCCGCCCCAACCCCTTGTAGTTATAAGTGTAATGTCCCTTGCGGGTAAATGACTTTCTCAAGAAACAAACCATGCGGTGGTGTACTAAAATCAGCCTTGGTACAATCTTGTGCAGCAATAATTTGTGCTAGCTGTGCTAATGAATAGTTACCTCTGCCAACACGTAACATGGTGCCT
Organism: Chitinophagaceae bacterium; assembly: GCA_046296295.1. Taxonomy (GTDB): domain Bacteria; phylum Bacteroidota; class Bacteroidia; order Chitinophagales; family Chitinophagaceae; genus UBA10646. The sequence continues at coordinate 142,999 of JBKBLG010000006.1, forward strand.
ACCAACCCACGAACCATGCCTCGCAAAAAGCGATTGCCTTGTACATGATACACCCAATGTTGTGGTGTTATTTGCTCCCAATAAGATGTGGTAAGGGTGCAATTGAAATTATTCACTTGTGTATGACGCTTGCTAAAGCTTGCAAAATTTTGATGCTGCTGTAGTAGAGCGGCCGCTTGCTGCAGCAAATCGAAATTTAGCGGGAATGGGAAGAAATAAGCCCTATCTGTAAGTAGCGGATTTTTGTGTTGATAGATATGATAGGCATATTTACGAGCAGTAGCTAAAAACCTGCTGTGAGCATCGTTAGATACCTTATAAATGTTGTTGCAAGCAATATCGGGTGGTAGTACCGCATTGATAGCATAACAATTTTTAGGTGTTAAAGTGAGTGCGGTATCGAAATGAAAAAAGTTTTGTAATGCATGCACACCAGCATCGGTTCTACTGCTGCCAGTGAGCTCGAAAGGTTGTTTATAAATAGTGGTAAGTGCTTTTGTGAGTTCGGTTTGAATGGTATTCGCATTTTCTTGCACCTGAAAGCCGCTGTAGCGAGTGCCCATATAGCTCACTTCAATGAAGTAACGATTCATACGATTATGGCTTTGCAGAGCGAATGAGTTGCGTAAACTTATCTTTATTGGCGGTTTGTATGAGCTGGGTTTCGAGTGCTGCAAAACCTGCTACATCAATGGTGTAAGCAAATGCCATTTCGAAAAAGCGGTATCTGCCATCGTCGGTTAAAAACATGATACCCAGTTGTTTTATTTGCTCAACCGTAAAGCATTTTTCTCCGAATACCTTTTGTGCTATCACAATCATTTTAGCTTCAACGCCGTTGCTTACCATGCGTTTGCGAAGTTTCACAAAATCGTCGTTGGAAGCAGATATCTTACAAGTAGCACCTGCAGCTGGTCTGGTGATAGTTGGGGTGTAGTTATTGCTTTTTTCATTCGAAGTAGCAGCTGTATCGGGCGTTGGTTGAAAGTAAGGATTACCTGCAATGCCTTTAGGTGAATTGCTAATAGCTACAGTGTCGGTAGGTGGTGCTTTTGTGGTTCTAGTTGTAGCGCTGGTATCAGTTTTTTCATTTGCCGTAAGGCGAGCCGGAATGGTATCTTTTGCAGTAGGTTGGCTCGGTTCGTTGCGGGTGATGGTAAGTGATACTACTTGGTTGTTAAGTGCCTCACTGATATCAGTAGCTTTTTCAATTCTAATGGTAATGGTATCGGTAACATCGCCATAGCTTTCTAAAAAGGTAACAGTGGTGCCAATGCTATCTTCTATTTCTTTGGCTTTCACAATACTTCTTGTGATGGTTGTGGTGGTATCGTCAGTAATAGCCACTGTAGCTGTATCACGCGGTGTTATGGTTGATGTATTGGTAGCAAGCGTAGAAGCTTTGGTGGCGGCAGTGGGTGTGGTGGCAGCGGTAGCATCATTTACCGTAAGGGTACTATCATCTACTACAGAAGCGAGCATTTGTCCGAATGCATCAGTGGTAGTTGTTTTCGGTTTGTTAGGTTTAATATTGTATAAACCGTAGTCGCCAGCTGCATTTTTTTTCAGGGTTAGCCCACCGTCTTTTCCTTGCGGGTGATAGTTGAAAGCGTAACTCGGATTGGGGTCGTTACCAAAACCCAGTAAAAGTTCGTTGTTGGTATTGGCAATTTTACTGATCAACAAGTAGCCAGTGGCATTACTCCGATACTTCTTGCCTTGTAACACAACGAAGAAAGGTGTTTTATCTTCATGTTGAATGTACACGTAATTATCTTGCGCTGTAGCGGGTGCGTATGATACTACACCCAGTACAATCATCAATAGTATCCAAAAGCGATCTAATCTCATATCATACAAAACTAATGATAATAGTATTGTGCCGTTACTGCCGTTTATCAGCATTAACATGCATTGCTACAAATTAAAAATGGATTATTGTATTTCGAAGCAGTTGGGTATAATTAGCTGCTATATTTACCATCCTAAAACACGAATGTCTAATGAAAAAAGTGTGTTTGGCCCTGAGTATTTTGGCCAGTTTCACAACCATAGCACAGCCCGCTACAAAGCCTAACGAGGCGTGGAAGAAGGAATATCGTGCTACCGATACCAAAATCAATGCCCTAGTGCATACAAAGTTAGAGGTTAGCTTTAACTACGAGCAGCAGCATATGCCCGGAAAGGCATGGATTACGCTCATGCCTCACTTTTATGCAACTGATAGCCTACGTTTAGATGCTAAGGGTATGCAAATCAACAAAGTTGCACTTGTAACACCTAACGGTATGAAGCCGCTTAAATATGTGTATAACGATGCCGCTAACTTGTACATAACCCTCGATAAAACATACAAAGCAGGTGAAAAATACACTGTGTATATCGATTATGTTGCTAAGCCTAATGAGTTGAAAGTACAAGGTAGTGCTGCTATTACCGATGCTAAAGGGTTATACTTTATTAACCCAACAGGTGAAGATAAAAAGAAGCCTATTCAAATTTGGACACAAGGTGAAACCGAAGCTACCAGCGTTTGGTGCCCAACCATTGATCGTCCGAATCAAAAAACAACCAATGAAATTATAATGACAGTGCCCGACAAATACGTTACCCTTAGTAACGGTAAGTTGGTAAGTCAAAAGAAAAATAACAATGGCACACGTACCGACCATTGGAAAATGGATATGCCACATGCGCCTTACTTATTCTTCATGGGTGTTGGCGATTACAGTATAACAAAAGATACCTACAAGGGTAAAGATGTAACTTATTATGTAGAGCCAGAATACAGTACCGTAGCTAGAAAAATTTTCGGACATACCCCAGAAATGATGGCCTTCTTCAGCCGCATTACAGGTGTTGATTTTCCATGGGTCAAATATGGCCAAATGGTGGCCCGCGATTATGTAAGCGGCGCCATGGAAAATACCACCGCTACCTTGCACCAACAAAGTGCTCAGCAAGATGCTCGTGAACTTACCGAAGGCAACCGTTGGGAAGATGTTATTGCTCACGAACTATTTCACCAATGGTTTGGCGATTACGTTACCTGCGAAAGTTGGAGTAACCTTACGGTAAATGAAAGCTTCGCTAATTACAGCGAAACCCTTTGGAACGAGTACAAATATGGAAAAGATGCCGGCGATGCTCATAACTTCAGCGATATGCGAGGTTACCTAGGCAGTGGTAGCGAAAAGAAAGATTTAGTTCGCTTTTACTATCGCGATAAAGAAGATATGTTCGATGCCGTAAGCTACAATAAAGGCGGTCGTATCTTACACATGCTAAGAAACTACGTTGGCGATAGTGCATTCTTTAAATCATTAAATCTCTACTTAAATACTAACAAGTTCAAAGCTGCCGAAGCACACCAATTACGCTTAGCTTTCGAAGAAGTTACAGGTCGCGATTTAAACTGGTTCTTTAATCAATGGTACTTCGGTGCAGGTCATCCAAAAGTTACCATAGATTACGATTATAACGATGCCGCTAAAACGGTAAGTGTAATTGTAAAACAAACACAAGACAGCACCAAAACTTTCATACTACCAATTGCAATAGATGTATATGAGGGTGCACAAAAGAAACGCCACCAAGTATGGATTAAAAATCGTATCGATACATTCACATTCGCTTACGGCCAAAAACCAGATTTAGTGAATGTTGATGGCGATAAGGTAATACTTTGGGAAAAGAGAGAACCCAGCAAAACATTAGCACAGTTTTTACACCAATATAAATATGCAGCTAGCTACCTCGATCGTTATGAAGCATTAGATGCCGCAGCCAAAAAACAAGCCGATGCTACTGCACAAGAAATATTAAAGTTAGGCTTAGCCGATAAGTACCATGGCTTACGTAGGTTCACCATTAGCAAGTTAGATTTCAAAAAATCTGGGGTAAAAGAATGGGCCGAACCAATGCTCGCTTTCATCGCAGAAAACGATGCTAAACGTACTGTTAAAGCCGATGCCGTAGAAGTATTAGGTAGCTTTAATAACGAAGCCTATAAAACACTCTTTACCAAGCTAACACAAGATTCATCGTACACACTAGCTGGTAATGCTTTAGAAGCATTGTATGAAATAGATAGTATTGGTGCCCTCACAATTGCAAAGCAATTAAGTACCCAAAAGCCTAAAGGAAAATTAGGAGCTGCTATTAACAGTATACTTATTCGTTCCGGCGATTTCAGTGCTTTCGATGATATCACTGCAAGTTTTAAAGAAATGGGCCTACAAGAGCAGTTTAACTTTGTACAACAATACGCCGATATGATTGGTAAGTTAAAAGATAACAAACAAATCAAAGCAGGTGTAGATGCTGTTATTGGGTTACGCAACGCCGTTCCTGAACAATACCGTTCTCAAACCGATGGTTACCTCAATAATATGATTTTAAAAGGTATTGCCAGCAAGCTCAAAGCTGCAGGTAACCAAGAAATGAACGATTACATTTTAAAAGCTATAGAAAAATAAATAGCTGTGAAAATCATAATAAAGGCCGCAAACTATAAGGTTACGGCCTTTATTTGTGTTTTGTAACTTTTGCCTGCAAAGGCGTTATATTTTCACACCAATAAGCGAAAAGAATTATGAAAAAAGTATTGCTTGCTGTTATGAGTTTAATGTGGGTTACCCTTACGGTAAATGCCCAATCGGGTGCCGATGCCTTACTCGGTTTTTGGAGAAGCGGCGATGGAAAAGCCGTTATTGAAATTTATAAAAACGGAGATATGTACGATGGTAAAATTGTATGGTTGGCCGAACCAAACGACCCGCAAACGGGTAAGCCTAAAGTAGATAGTAAGAACGAAGAAGAAAGCCTGCGTAGCCGTCCGATATTGGGTTTGGTGAATCTAAGAGGCTTCAAATTTGTGAAGAAGAACAAATGGGAAGAAGGTAAGATATACGACCCGAAAAGCGGTAACGATTATAGCTGCGAAATTAAAATGACCGATGCTAACACCTTAGAAGTACGTGGTTATGTTGGTATTTCTATGTTTGGAAGAACCGATGTATGGAAGCGTCAGAAAATGAAATAATTAGAGTTAGCATGCTGTATTATAAAGATGGTGGGGCGGCCTGGGGCCGCCCCACCATCTTTATAACAACTTCAATTTTATAAGCTAATTAATTGCAAGCTAATACTACTATACCAGGTAGTACCAAGGCTGGTAGTAAGTACCTCTCTTGCTTCATCGCCATT
>JBKBLG010000007.1:0-142063 GCA_046296295.1 Chitinophagaceae bacterium
ACTTTTTTATTTCAATACGCCAGCCCTGATCGTCGGTAAGGTGCCAATGAAAAAAGTTGAATTTGTGTAGGGCCAGCCAATCGATATACTTTTTGATAAAATTTACATCGTAAAAATGCCTACTTACATCTAAGTGCATGCCTCTATAGGTAAAGCGTGGGGCATCATTTACCGTAAGGGAGGGGATACTAATATTGTTGGTAACAGCCGTTGGTATTAATTGAATAAGCGACTGTATGCCATAAAAAATTCCCGCTCCTGCATTGGCTGTAATTACAACTTTATGAGGTGTAACCGATAATGTATAACCCTCATTACCATGTGTGTTAACCTTACTGATCTTAAGCACAATGTTATTGGTTTCGTTACCGGTGGTACTAATGGTGAGTGTTCGCTTATAGTAACGTTGTAGGTATTGTTGTAGGTATTGGGCCTGCGGTAGTAAAGAAGAATGCTGTACTACAATAGCGGTAGTTGGCCTTACGGTAAATGGAGTAGCATCGGCTAGAAATTGCACTGAGGCTGGTGCAGGTATTATATTGTGCATGGGCTGGCTTACAGCTATGCTTGTAATACATGCAAATAAAAAGGGTAGCAACTGTTTCATAACTTATAATGCAACATCGTTAGTGCCACAAAATAAGTAAACTACCTTGGTTTATGGCAGGGGAGTTTTGTGCTTTAAGTACAATCGGATAATGAAATAGCCTGCTACGCTTAAAAATAGAACTAAGGCTATGGCCATAGCAATCCAAGGCATTTCTTTGATTTTTCTTTTTTCAGCTAGTTGCTTTTTTTCATTGAGATGCTGTTGCAGTTTTTTATTGATGCTGTATACTGTTTGTTGAAGCGCAATAGGGTTTTTATTGAGTGCTTGCAAGCCTTCCACAGCATCATCAACAAAAGGGTCGTTTTGCATTTGTTGTTCCAAAGCATGTGCATTGGCAGCATCGAGCTTGCCACTCAAATAGTTGAGTAGCTGTTCGTTATTAGGGTTTTCTGGCAATGGCTGTGGCTTACTCATGATGCTTGTTGTTGTTTTTCAATCCAGATTTTGAGGTTGCGTTTGCCGTTTTGAATATAACTCTTTACTTGTAGCAAGCTAAAGCCGGTACTATTGGTAATTTGCTGATACGACTGCTTCTGTAAGTAAAACAATGTTATGCATATTTTTTGTGCTTCGTTAAGGGTATCAAGTGCTTGGGCAAGCAGTTGAAGATCGGTTTCTTTTTTCAAAAGTTCATCTATACTGTGCATTTCGGCAGGTACACCTAAATATTGTTCGGTAAGTTCGGTAGTAATTCTCTTATTGTCGCGCAGTTGCATTAGGCAGTGATTACGAGCTATGGTATACAGCCAACTTTTAAAATAAGTAACCCGATACTTAGGTAGTTCCGTAATTACCTTTATAAAAATTTGCTGTACGGCATCTTTTGCTTTTTCTTCGTTTTTGAGGTATTTCATACAAACACCTAGCAAAAGCATCGTATATCGTTGCAAAAGCTCGCCTAAATATTGATTATTACCATCTTGGTAGTAATGTTGCAGTAGCTTAGCATCGTCGTAATGTTCGTACCGATTCACGTGGTGAAAGTAAGTGTTTGAGCAATTGATTGTATGAGATGCTTACGCAAATGTTTTCCATAATTTAAGTATTGATAGTTCATGCCATTAGTAGCTTGTATTACAGCAATAGCACCATTGAGAAGCGAGCCATCGCATAGCAGTGAAATGGTTAGCCAACTGTTGCTGGGCGAATTGGCTACAATTATAGATGAGGTAAAAGGCTTTTTGAAAGTTCAATGCCAAGCCGATGGATACGAAGGTTGGTGCCAAGCCAATCAAGTAATGTTGGTGAGCCCTTTGGTGGCGAATGAGTATGTACAAAATCCTCCCAAGTATTGTGCAGATACTGTTGGTGTTTTGAAGAATAAAGATGGGCTTACGCAAATATCTATAGGTACGCCATTACTCTTGAAAAAGCCGAGGTTGGCTAAACTTGGTAAGTTACAATGGCAACTCAAAAAAGTGAAAACTATTGCTGCGGGCAGCGAAGCATTTACGCAAGTAAATATTGAAAAGGTGGTTGCTCAACTGTTGAATACACCATACTTGTGGGGTGGTAGAAGTGCCTTTGGTATTGATTGTAGCGGATTAACTCAACTGGTTTTAAAGCTTTTTGGATATCAATTGCCTAGAGATGCCAAGCACCAAGTGAATCATGGTGAAGTTGTTGGTTTTTTGCAAGAGGTAAAATGCGGCGATTTAGCTTTTTTTGATGATGCAGAAGGAAACATCATTCATGTAGGGTTGTTGTTAAACCACGATACCATCGTTCATGCATATGATAAAGTACGGATTGACAGAATTGATACTGAGGGCATTATTAATACATCTACCAAACTAAGAACCCATCGCTTACGAGTAATTAAGAGAATGATTCCATAGTTATTGCTTACGATATCTATCGGCATTAATCAATAAACAAATGCCTGCATTAAAAATGGCAATACTACAAGTACCATAAAGCACCCAAGGTTGTTGCTGGTATTTTGCAAACCCAGCATCAATAGCCATTGATAAGCCTGCTCCTGTTAATATTAAGCCAATGGTAGCTTGCAAAAGCCATCTGGTAGTATTTTGCTGCATAGCACACTAATAATTTTGGGTATTGCAGGGGTTCATTTACCGCAAGGTAAGCTTAAAATGCTTCACCTATTTTAATATAGAAACCCTTGTTAGCATCGGTTGTAATAGCATAATCGAATCGTAGGGTAATATTTTTCTTTCTATTGGCGATAAACCTTAATCCGGTGCCACCAGCAACGCGTATGTCGGTAAGCGACATTGCTTCAATGGTACGATTAACCTGCCCGATAGCACCAAAGAAAGCAAGATTAGCCAAGCGATGTATCGGAAATCGAACTTCTGTTTGTGCTGCTATGTAATTATTGTCGCGAAAACGACCATTGAAATAGCCTCTCATAATGGCGGGGTTACCCATGCGAGGTAGCTCTCGCCAGGGTATGTTACCATTGTTCAACTGCGCAAATACTTGAAATGCAAGGCAACTAAATTCACCCAAAGGGTAATACTTTCGAGCATCAATCAGCCATTCGGTGTAATTAAAATTGCCGCCTAAGATTTTGCCATGAAACGTAATACCGAGTTCAGTGTACCAACCCGAACGTGGCGATAGCGGATGGTTGCGATGATCCCAAAGGATAGTAGGCCCCAAGCCAGTAACTGTACTTTGCCTTTGACCTACTTGTGAAGTTAAGAAATTGGTGTCTTTCGCGGGTGTTTCAATATTATTGGTAATGCTTAAGTTGCCACGTATGCCTACAAAAAATTTATTCTTAACCTGTTTGTAAGCATTGATGTTACTATAAATACGCTGATAGGTAACACCTTCAAATGCTTTGTTATTTACGGTATTGTTGCCGAATCCCCAAAGCCTTTCATAGTTGTCGGCATAGCCAATTCGTCCTCTCAGAAAATAGCGTTCTCCGCTCGTGAAAGTTTGGGCATACAGCTCAGTGAAAAGTTGATTTCGAGTACTGTACTGTAGGTCTAAATAGGCATAACTATCGCGAGTGGTACTACCAGCTTTCTTTTGGTCGGTATTAAAAAAATAATTGATAGCAATGCCTGCTTTTAAGCCCGTTTCAGGGCTGCTGCTCAAGGTAGGAATGGGCAGAAAACTCCAGTTTTTATTCACCAAACTATCGGGTCTGAACTTGTGCCACCATTTGTTGGGTGGTAGGGTTGAGTTTGTTTGTGCAGTGCTATTAATTAAGCTAATTGTACAGCTTACCGCTATAACGAAACGCTGAAGTAGCAACATGAAAAAAAATTAATAGGTTAAATCTTCGTATGCCATTTGTAACTCGCTGTATGCATGCTTATCGCCGGCTGCTTTTGCTGCTTCCATCCCTTTTTCGTACCAAGCTATAGCTTCATCGATACGTTGTTGTTGTTCAAGTAATTTGGCTAAATGATAATAGCTGCCAACATAGCTTGGGGTATCGGTAAGTATGGCTGTAAATAGTGCTTCGGCATCGGCAAATTGCCCTAATTTCTGGTATTCTAGTGCTAAGGCATGCCTTAGAAAATTATCTTTCGGCTGGCCCGATAGCATGGTTAATATCTTTTCAATTCTATTGCTCATGGCAGCTAAAATAATACAGCTTTTGGTTTATAGTGTTTTTTTAAGTGCCTTACGGTAAATGAACAACTGCAACTAGCTGCTTATATTTGCCCCCTTATGAGTACGCAACAAAATAATACCGATAAGTTTCAGGCCATTATTAGCCATGCTAAAGAATACGGTTTTGTATTTCAAAGTAGTGAAATATACGATGGACTTTCTGCTGTATACGATTACGGTCCGTATGGTGCAGAATTGAAAAAAAATATTAAAGATTATTGGTGGAAAAGCATGACGCAGCTCCACGAAAATATTGTGGGTATCGATGCTGCTATTTTTATGCATCCTACAACATGGAAAGCTAGTGGGCATATCGATAACTTCAGCGATCCAATGATTGATAATAAGGATAGCAAAAAACGTTATCGTGTAGATCATTTAATTGAAGCCTATGCCGATACCTTGCCTGCCGATGCTGCAAAAGCATTACTAGAAGCAATGGATAACTTGCTTGCAGCCGAAGATTTTGTAGGACTTAAGCAGCTAATAGAAACCAATAAAATTGTATGTAGCGTAAGTGGTACTGCTAATTGGACCGATGTGCGACAATTCAACCTCATGTTCAAAACCGAGTTCGGTGCCGTAGCAGCAGAGCCTGGCGATGATAACCATGTGTACTTACGACCAGAAACAGCACAAGGTATTTTTGTTAACTTTTTGAACGTACAGAAAACGGCACGTATGAAAGTGCCTTTTGGTATTGCACAAGTTGGTAAAGCCTTCAGAAACGAAATTGTAGCCCGCCAATTTATTTTCAGGATGCGAGAGTTTGAACAAATGGAAATGCAGTTTTTTGTACGTCCTGGTACTGAAGGCGAATGGTATCAGTATTGGAAAGATGCTCGTTTAAAGTGGCATTTAGATTTAGGTATCGATGCAGCAAAATATCGTTACCACGATCATATAAAGCTAGCACACTATGCTAAAGAAGCTTGCGATATTGAATTTGAATTTCCGATTGGCTTTAAAGAGGTAGAGGGTATTCATAGCCGTAGCGATTTTGATTTAATGCAGCACCAAACTTACAGCCGCAAAAAGCAACAGTATTTTGATAACGATATAAACCCTGCCACAGGTAAGCCTTACGGTAACTATATACCTTATGTAATTGAAACATCTATTGGTTTAGATAGAATGTTCTTACTTATTTTAAGCAATGCTTATACAGAAGAAGATTTAAGCACTCCGGAAAAACAAGATAGTAGAGTAGTGCTAAAAATTCCTGCTAAGCTGGCTCCTGTGAAATTAGCGATACTACCATTATTAAAAAAAGATGGCTTGCCTGAAATTGCCCGTGAACTAATGAACGAATGCAAGGGTGCTTTCAAATGTTTTTATGAAGAGAAAGATGCCATTGGTAAGCGTTATCGTAGGCAGGATGCCATAGGTACGCCTTTCTGCGTAACCATTGATCATCAAACCAAAGAAGATGGTACTGTTACCATTCGCCACCGCGATAGTATGCAGCAAGAACGTGTTCCCATGAGTAGTATCAAAGCCACGGTTTTACATGCAATTCATTAAAACATATTAAGCATAGTAGCATATAATATAAAGCAGCCTATGAGGCTGCTTTTTCATTTACCGTAAGGTATGTATATCCCATTTAACATGTTTTATCGCCTGTACTCAATTTTAACAAAGCAATCGTTAGATTTTAAAAGATTTTGCAACAAAACTAACATCATGTACCGTTCGCTACTTCTTAGTTTATTTATTGTTACTTCATTATTTAGTAATGCACAACAAAAAACACAAAAAGTTATTGTAATAGCCGATGCGGGAACTAAAAAGCCTGTATCGTTCGCTAGCGTAGTTGCTGTTGGTACCAAGCAAGGGAAAACTGCTGATATCAATGGTGTGGTAAGCCTTACGGCAAATGATAAAGCACATTTTCAGTTTAGTAGTGTTGGTTATGATGCCATTACCTTAACGTTCGAATCTATTCGTGATAGCGTGTTTCTAATACCGAATGCTAAAGCTTTAGAAGCGGTAGTTGTTGGCCCAACTGATGAAAGTGATCCAACCGCATTGGCGGTAATAAAACAAGCTATTGCCAATAAAAAAATCAACGATCCTGATGCATTAGATTTTTACAGCTTTACCACTTATGGTAAGTTGTATTTTGATACACTAACCAAGCAAGCCAAAAGCTTGTTTATTAAGTCTAAAGCCGATAGTACTGCGCAAGCAACAAAGCCCAACTATCTGTTTATGATAGAGAGTATTATTGACCATCAATACAAGCAGCCGAGCTTACGTAGTACCAATATGGTAGCACAAAAAGTAAGTGGCATTAAAAATCCATTTGTATTAGGGCTTGCTACGCAGTTGCAGTATTATAGTTTTTATCCAAATGAATTCACCTTGCTTGGCAACAAGTATTATAACCCTGTGAGTAACGCTTATAAAGGATTATATGTGTTTCGTTGGATTGATTCATTACAAGGCGATGATGGTTTATACACTTATATTATTTCATTTAGGCCCAAGCGCAATAAATACGGTGTTGAGTTGATGCGTGGCGAATTACATATTCATGAAAAAGATTTTGCCATAGTGAGTGTTAATGCACGTGCTGCTACTAAAGATGAAAATCAAATTGCATTTAAGCAACGATATAAATTGCTTAATGGTAAATGGTTCCCAGAACAGTTATACACTGAAATTGCATTCAATCCATCTAGTGTTGGAGCTTCAAAAAATGATAGTGCTGGTACCCTAAAAGCTTACAATACAACTTACATACGTGATGTGAATACCTTACAGCCCTTACGTAAAAGTAGTTTTGGTAATTATAATGTTACTGTTGCACCCGATGTAGATAATAAGCCCGATAGTTTCTGGAATAGTAAGAGAGCTATTCCGCTTTCTGTTGCAGAGCAAACTACATATCGTTTTGTAGATAGTGCTTTAAGTGAGGTGAAAGCTGAAAAAGCTATTAACGGCTTTCTGAATTTTTCAAAGTATATCTCGCAAGGCTTTATACCCATTAATAAAGTAAATCTCGATTTAAAGCGTATAATATCATATAATGATTATGAAGGCCTGCGTTTAGGGATTGGCTTTACCACCAACGAACGGTTGATGAAGCATACCCGTGCAAGCGCTTATTGGGGTTATGGTTTTGGCGATAAAGCAATGAAGTATGGTGGCGGCATAGAACAAATTGTAAATGCGAAAAAAGATATTGTAATAGGTGCAAGTTTTAGTCAAGATATTGCTTTGGCAGGATTGAATGGTTTCAAACCATTACCTGTTCCATTGGGCGGGTTGCAACGATTATTTACCAATCGTGCCGATTCGGTTCAAAAAACAGAACTATATGCCGATTTTTGGTTGTTGAAAAAGTTCCGTTCTCGCTTGTATGTTAATTATCAAGACAGAACATTTACGCAAGGGTATCAATTTGCATTAAGTGAAAAGCCTAACAATTTCGTAAAAGCATTGCAAGTGTACGAAGTCGGTTGGCATATTACCTCAAGCTTTAAGCAGGGTGCTATTAAGTTGGGTAATTTTTTCAGTTTCGATAGAACACAAAGTAAAAATTTTATTGATATTGATATTCGCAACGGGTGGTTGGTACATAATGGTACACAACACCAATATCAAAAAGCAGAGGTGAAATATGTTCGTCAGTTGTCGTTAGGTAGAGCAGGGGTTTTAAATACCATTACTGCTGGTGGTGCTATCAATGGGTATGTACCTTTTAGTATGTTGTTTGGTAACTTGGGTAGTGGAGGAAAAGGCAGTACAGCAGGTAATATAGTGGTGCCTGCAACTTTTCAAACCATGCACTCATTTGAATTCACGAACGATCGGTACGCTGCATTATTTACCACTTATGAAACTGGTTATTTGTTACAAAAAACAAAGAAATTTGGTGTTGTGGGAGTGGTTGCCAACAACATTGGCTGGGGCGATTTTAGTAAGCCGTACTTACATAATAGTTGGGCAGCAACACCTATGCATCAATGGTACACCGAAACAGGCGCAGGCTTGAAGTTTCGTAGCAAGAAGTTTAATGTGGGTGTACTTGCTATGTATCGTTATGGTGCATATCATCTTGCGAACGAAAAAGATAATTGGGCATTCCAAATATTGTTCAATTAACTTCCGTTATATATAACATAAAAGGTTGTTACAATTCATGTGTAACAACCTTTTATGTTAATACACCTTACGGTAAATGTTATTTCGCCGCAGAAGTAGGTAATAATTTCTCTTGTATTATTTGTTTAAAAATGTGTTTGGGAAAAGCACCACCCTGCATCATAGGCTTCCCTTCCATTGGTATAAATAAAAAAGTAGGAATACTTTGAATGCCAAATACAGCAGCAAGTTCTTGTTCTACTTCTGTATTTACTTTATAAATAACAATATCATCTGCATATTCTTTTGCAAGTTCTTCTAAAATGGGAGCCACCATTTTGCAAGGTCCGCACCAATCGGCATAAAAATCAATGATAGCAGGTTTCGTGCCTTTGTATGCCCAGGCTTTTGCATTCATATAATCGAATACCTTTGCTTTAAATGCTTCAGTAGTTAATTGTATTGTGTGCATGTGTTTTTTTTTGCGAATGTATAATGCTTTGTTAGCGCCAACTGTGATAAAAGTTACGTTATTGTATAAAAGCAAATTTGCTGCCATCAAATAATCCTTTATCGCTTAGTTTGGCAGCCGGTATTACTAATAAGGCCATGAAACTTAGCGACATAAACGGTGCAGTGAGGGTACTACCTAAATTCTTTTTAACAAAAGCGTCTATTTGTGTGTAGGCTTCTGCAACGGCATAACCATCCTCATTCGTCATTAAGCCTGCCACGGGTAGCCCTAAAACATGTGTTACATCGGTGTTGCAGGCTGCAATGCCACCTTGCCTTGCAATTACTGCATTGATGGCTTTAACAAGCATTTCGTCGGTAGTACCTACGGCTACAATGTTATGACTATCGTGGGCTACAGTACTTGCTATTGCCCCTTGTTGAAGGCGAAAGTTTTTAATAAAGGCTTTGGCAACAGAAGCTGTATGTTCATAGCGGTTAACAACTACAATTTTTAGAATATCGTTGCTAGTGTTGCTTACGAATGCATTGTTTTCGATGGTAGGTTGTAGCCAGCATAAATTGGTAATCAGTTGCCCGTCTAAAGCTTCTATCACAGGTATGTTGCCATTCGCATCTTGTGGATATTCATTTACCGCAAGGGCAACATCTTCTGGTGCAATAGCATTTCTATTCCACTGATTTATGATACTTGCTTTTGGTGCTTGTATTAAAGATTGACCATTAGACGCAACCAATTGTCCGTTAATATAGGTAGCTGTAACATTAAATTGTTGTAAATCGTTCACCAAAATAAAATCGGCAGTATCGCCTTGTCGCAACAGACCAACATTCATTTTGTAATGCAATACAGGATTGATACAAGCGGCTTGTAATACTTTAAACACATCAATGCCTTTTGCTACAGCTCTTGCACACAATGCATTGATATGGTTTAGTGCTAAACTATCAGGGTGTTTGTCGTCACTACAAAACATCATGTTTTTATAGTGTTCATGCATGAGGGGTATGAGTGCATCAAAGTTTTTAGCAGCGCTTCCTTCACGAATTAAAATTTTCATGCCAAGTGCTAATTTTTCTGCTGCTTCTTCTAACGTAAAACATTCATGGTCGGTACTAATGCCAGCTGCAATGTAATTGGCTGCATCTTTGCCACGTAATCCCGGAGCATGTCCATCGATCGGCTTGCCAACTGCTTTTGCATAGGCTATTTTCTGCATTACTTCAGCATCTTGAAATAATACACCGGGATAGTTCATCATCTCACTTAGGTAGTAGATATCGGCTCGATGCAATAGTTCATTTACCGCAAGGCTATCAATGGTTGCGCCTGCTGTTTCAAAGCAGGTAGCAGGTACACAACTTGGAGCTCCAAAATGAAATTTAAAAGGAACTGTTGCGGCATTTTCTAACATATATATAACGCCTGCAATGCCACATACGTTGGCTATTTCGTGCGGATCGCTAATGGTAGCTACTGTGCCATGTACCACCGCCATTTTAGCAAATTCACTTGGGGTTAGCATAGAACTTTCAATATGTACGTGGCTGTCTACAAAGCCTGGCATGGCAAAGGGCAAATCGTTACTAGCTTCTCTCAAGCGTTCAATGTGAAGAATACGGCCATCAGTAACATGAATGTTAGCAGGATAAATGCTTTTATGAAAAATATCTACCAATTGTACTTGTAGTTGAAACGACTGCGACATGGTGTTGCTTTTAAAATTCGATGCTGTAATTTACAGCCCAAAGGTTAAGATTATGTTGTTTAGAACCATGCTATTTTTTGGATTGTTTTATTGTGTTACGTTCACCGTGGCAGCACAGTGGCAAGTTAAGCGTAACGCAAGTACAGTTCAATTTCAAACAGCACAAGGTGTTTGGAGTATTACACCGTATCCGAATGCAGTAGTGAAGTTGGCCTTTCAGCCGATAGGATATTCTACTAACGAAAACGTTGCCGATGCTATTATTACGCAGCCTAGTACCAATGATATTCCAAAAATATTTGAAACCCCTAGTCTGCTTACCATCAAGTATAATAATGCTACCATTACATATAGTACCAAAGATGGTTTTCGTATTAATAATCAAGTACAGTTGTTGGGTTATCATGCCGATACTATTTACAAAGGCTTTCGGCTAGCCCTTGCTAACGATGAAAAAATATATGGGGGTGGTCAACGTGCATTGCCACTTAATAGGATAGGTTATCAACTTAAGTTGTACAATAATCCCTGGTATGGTTATGCCAATGGTGCCGATAATTTGAACTATTCAGTACCTTATTTTCAAAGTAGTAAAGGTTATGGATTACTCTTTAACAATGGGAGTAAAGGGTACGTTGATATCGGAAAAAAGCAGAAAAATATATTTGAATACGGCGCAGTAAGTGGCGAGTTAAATTGTTTTGTTTTCTTGGCTAATAGTCAGCAACAATTGCTTAAAAATTATTATGCATCTACCGGTGTGCAACCTATGTTGCCAAAGTGGGCCGCAGGTAATTTTTTAAGCCGCTTTGGATATTTGAACGAAGTACAAGCCAAGCAAATTGCGGAAAGTATGCGACAGCAAAATATTCCCTTCGATGCTATTATTTTCGACTTGTTTTGGTTTGGTGATAGCATCAAAAATACCTTGGGCAATTTAGATTGGATCAATAAAAAAGCATGGCCCAACCCACAACAAATGATTGCCGATTTTAAAGCTAGCAATGTTCAAACCATTTTGATTACAGAACCTTTCATTTTAGAAGGCACTAAAAACTACGAAGCAGGTAAGCGATACCTTGCGGTAAATGATGAACTACAGCCATATCGACTAACCAACTTTTATTTTGGGTATGGTGGTATTGTAGATGTATTTAGAAAAGATAGTAAAGATTGGTTTTGGAGCTTCTATCAAAAGCAAATGAATGAGAATGGTGTTACCGGTTGGTGGGGCGATTTAGGCGAACCTGAAAATCATCCGGCCGATGCAAAGCATCAGTTACATGATAAAGGATTTCAACGCTTGTTCGGTGCCGACGAAATTCACAACCTCTATGGGCACGAATGGACGAAGATGCTTTATGAAAAGTTTGCAGCACATTATCCTAAAAAGCGGTTGTTTAGTTTGAATAGAGCAGGCTTTGCCGGAACACAGCGGTATGGCATTTTACCATGGAGTGGTGATATAAGTAGAAGTTGGAGTGGTTATCAATCACAGCTGCCCGTTATGTTAGGTGCTGCTATGAGTGGCCTACCTTATTACCATAGCGATGCAGGCGGATTTGCCGGAGGCGAAAATGATGCCGAGCTGTATGTGCGTTGGTTGCAAATGGCTGCATTTTCTCCCATTTTTAGGCCGCACGGAACTGCATTGTACGAAGCAGATAAGCAAGCTTTTAGTTATCCGAGTGAGCCATCGTTGCAACCTGAACCGTACAATATTTATGCTCGAAAAGTAGTATTACAACGATACCAATATTTACCCTACACATATAACTTATCTTACCTACATACAGCAAAGGCACAGCCGCTCATGAGTCCTTTGTATTATTACTTTGAAAATGACACTACAGCTCAACGAGTTGAAGATGCTTACATGTGGGGTGCCGATATGTTGGTAGCGCCAATTTTACAAAAAGGTGCTGCTGAACGAACCGTTTATTTACCGCAAGGTACACAATGGTATGTACTTGGTGGAGCAGTGGCAATAGCAGGTGGTATAAGCATTACAGCTAATGCACCTATTGATAGCATACCGGTGTTTGTTCGTGAAGGAGCATTTATTCCTTCTTTAAATATGGATAGAAATATTAATACTACAAAAGATGCTGTACTCAATACTTTTGAAATGCATTATTATACTAGCAGCCAGGTAAGTAGTGGTTTCGTATACGATGATGATGGCGAAACTAAAGATGCAGCATTAACACAACAATTTGAGAAAATAAACTTTGCAGCGCAGCCTATGCGTACAACTTGCAATGTTAATATATTCAGTGAGGGTAAGGGTTATGCTGCCAAGCCACAACGCCGACTCATTCATTTGTATATACATGGTGGTAAGTACACCAAAGCACTTGTTCAAGGTAAGTTGGTAAGTATGCGTTTCAACAAAGGGGTAGGTATAGTAAGTTTTACTTACAGCGGAAAACCCATGCGTATTACTTTACAGTAAATGCTATGCCGCATCAGAACCGAGCCTTAAAAAAGGTATAAACAGTAATAAAAAAAGCATGTTTGTTAAGAAATTTAACAGCTTTTGTATTGTGAAACCTATATTTGGTTCAATGTATAATTATTATTTAACGAAATCAAACTATTGCTTTTGCTTATGAACAGTCTCTTTTATGCTGTACCAGCATTGGGCATCGTAGGGTTGGTGTATACCTACTTGAAATATCAGTGGGTAGCCAAACAAGATGCAGGCGATGAAAAAATGAAGACCATTAGTACAGCCATTGCCGACGGTGCTATGGCGTTTCTAAGAGCCGAATGGAAAATATTGGCCTACTTTGTGGTGATAGTAGCGTTGCTATTGGGTTTTATGGCTTCTCAAAATGAAAAAAGTCATCCACTTATTGCCTTGGCATTTGTAATTGGTGCGGTATCTAGTGCGTTTGCCGGTTGGATAGGTATGAGCATTGCTACCAAAGCGAATGTACGTACGGCACAAGCTGCACGCTCTAGTTTAAGTAAAGCTTTAAATGTTTCATTTACTGGCGGTTCTGTGATGGGCTTGGGGGTTGCTGGTTTAGCAGTACTAGGGTTAGGTGCACTTTTCATTATTTTCAAACAAATGTTCGCACCTGCTTCAGATGCTACGAGTGAAGAAATGTTGAGAGCTATTGAAGTGTTAACTGGTTTTAGCTTGGGGGCAGAAAGCATTGCATTGTTTGCCCGTGTAGGTGGTGGTATCTATACAAAAGCTGCCGATGTAGGTGCAGATTTAGTGGGCAAGGTAGAAGCTGGTATCCCTGAAGATGATCCACGTAACCCTGCTACTATTGCCGATAACGTGGGTGATAATGTGGGCGACGTAGCTGGTATGGGTGCCGACTTGTTCGGTTCTTATGTTGCTACGGTGCTTGCAACTATGGTACTCGGACAAGAAACAAGAAGTGTAGACGATTTTGGTGGTTATGGCCCTATTTTATTGCCAATGTTGATTGCTGGTGTGGGTATTGTTTTCTCCATCATTGGTACATGGTTTGTTCGTGTAAGTGATAGCGCAGGTATTAATACAAGCAGTGTACAAAAGGCTTTGAATATGGGTAACTGGGGTAGTATTATACTTACCGCAGTTGCTTGTTACTTCTTAACTTTTTATGTATTACCTGCTAAAATGGAATTACGTGGCGAATCGTTTACGAACAAAGGTGTTTTTGGTGCTATCGTAGTAGGTTTAATAGTGGGTGCATTAATGAGTATCATTACTGAGTATTATACAGCTATGGGCAAACGTCCTGTGTTGAGCATCATCAACCGTTCTGCTACAGGTCATGCCACGAATGTAATTGGTGGCTTGGCTGTAGGTATGGAAAGTACCATGCTACCCATTTTAGTATTGGCTGCAGGTATTTACGGCAGCTACTATTATGCAGGTTTATATGGTGTTGCCATTGCTGCTGCCGGTATGATGGCTACAACTGCAATGCAACTGGCCATTGATGCTTTTGGCCCTATTGCCGATAATGCCGGTGGCATCGCAGAAATGAGTGAGCTACCTGGCGATGTTCGTGAAAAAACAGATGTGCTCGATGCTGTAGGTAATACCACTGCTGCCACAGGTAAAGGTTTTGCCATTGCCTCTGCGGCTTTAACAGCACTTGCTTTATTTGCTGCTTTCGTGGGTACTGCAAAAATTGATGGTATCGATATTTATAAAGCCGATGTGTTAGCCTGCTTGTTTGTAGGCGGTATGATTCCTTTCATTTTTAGTTCGCTGGCTATTAATGCTGTAGGACAAGCTGCTATGGCAATGGTACAAGAAGTTCGCCGTCAGTTCAAAGAAATACCAGGTATCTTACAAGGCACAGGTAAGCCTCAATACGATCGTTGTGTTGCCATTAGTACCGATGCCTCTATTAAAAAGATGATGTTGCCTGGTGCTATTGCCATTATTTCTCCGATACTCATAGGTTTCTCGTTTGGCCCTGAAGCTTTAGGTGGCTTTTTGGCAGGTGCTACTGTAAGTGGGGTTCTCATGGGTATGTTCCAAAACA
Source organism: Chitinophagaceae bacterium (assembly GCA_046296295.1). GTDB lineage: Bacteria > Bacteroidota > Bacteroidia > Chitinophagales > Chitinophagaceae > UBA10646. The sequence continues at coordinate 14,988 of JBKBLG010000007.1, forward strand.
ATGCCGGTGGTGCCTGGGATAATGCTAAGAAAAGTTTTGAAAAAGGTGTTGTTATTGATGGTCAGAAATATTACAAAAAAAGTGAACCACATAAGGCTAGCGTAACAGGTGATACGGTTGGTGATCCTTTTAAAGATACAAGTGGCCCAAGCATGAATATTTTAATTAAGTTAATGAGTATTGTAAGCTTGGTGTTAGCCCCAACCTTAGCAAAAATGCATGGTACCGATGCCGGACATGTTAAAAAAGCAATGGAAAAGCAACAACAAATGGCTAAAGTGGTAGTTGTTAAATAAACGCCTGCCTATAAAAATTGAATGCAAGAACGGCTCGCCTATGGCGAGCCGTTCTTGCATTCAATCAACTAGCGGTGTGCCTTACGGCAAATGAACACGCATTTACCGTAAGGTAATATTGCAAATAACAACAACCCTTACGGTAAATGATTGTTATAAGCCTATTCAATGCAAGTAGTTTGGTTTAAAAGAGATTTGCGGCTGCAAGATCATGCACCATTAGCTGCTGCCATAGCAAAGCAACAGCCATTGCTTTTGCTGTATGTTTTTGAACCATCGGTAATGCAATATGGCGATAGCGATTGGCGGCATTGGCGGTTTGTATGGCAAAGTATTATTGCCTTGCAACAAATACTTCAACCTCACCAGGCCGAAATTGTAATTGCTTACGGTGAAGCGGTAGAAGTGTTTAAATACTTGCACAACAGTTACCATATATCTTCTTTGCTGAGCCATGAAGAAACGGGAAATGCATTAACATTTGAACGCGATAAAGCTTTGGCAACATGGTGTAAGCAAGCCTCTGTTGTATGGCAAGCGTATCCGAGTAATGGTATTATTCGCGGATTGCGAAAAAGAACTACACAATGGAATACCCATTGGTTTGAAGTAATGAATGCTCCAATTGTTACGATAGCCCCAGAACGGCTTTCAACGTTGGTAGCTAAGGTTGTGTTGCCCGAGCGTTTTCATTTGCCGCAAGGCATACAATTGCAACTGGCAACTAATAACAAACTGATGCAACCGGGCGGTGTATATTATGCCGAACAGTACTTACGCAGTTTTATACATGAGCGTGCAGCAGCATATAGCTACAGTATTAGCAAGCCCGAAAAAGCAAGGTTTCATTGTAGTAGATTAAGTGCTTATATAGCCTATGGCAACCTGAGTATAAGGCAGGTATATCAGGCAACCCGGCAAGGGTTACAACAATTTCCTATGTTTAAGAAGCAGTATCAATTTTTTCAGCGCAGATTGTTGTGGCATTGCCATTTTATTCAAAAGTTTGAAACACAATGCAATATTGAGTTTCAAGATATGAATGCAGGTTTTCAAACCCTCAATCGTACTGTGAATGAAGCTTATTTGGTGGCATGGCAACGTGGCGAAACAGGCTATCCGTTGGTAGATGCTTGTATGAAATGCTTACAAGCAACCGGTTATTTGAATTTTAGAATGCGGGCTATGTTGGTAAGTTTTGCAACCCATCACTTATGGTTGCCTTGGCAGGCAATTGCACACTACTTAGCACAGCAGTTTTTAGATTATGAACCTGGTATTCACTATCCGCAATTGCAAATGCAGGCAGGTTGTACAGGTATTAATACCATACGCATATACAACCCAACTAAACAAGCCGAAGAACATGATGCCTCAGGTACCTTCATAAAAAAGTGGTTACCTGAACTAGCTAATGTGCCTTTACCCTTGCTTTTTACGCCTTGGAAGTTAACAGCGCAAGAACAGTTATGGTATCACTGTTCTTTAGGTGCAACGTACCCTAAGCCAATTATTGATATTACCCTTACGGGCAAATATGCCAGAGAACAACTTTGGAATACCAAAAAAACTAAGGCTGTTCAGGTGGCTAATAGTGCTATTTTGGGAAAACTTACAATTGTTAGGGAAGGCGATGTTTAGTTTTTCCACAGAAATATGGAAGTACTTATAAATTTTTCTTGCTTAAAAGTTAAGCTTCTCTTAACTTCCCTGCTGAAATTACTATTTTCTAAACAAAACAACGGCGATGAGAAAACTCTACTTGTTGCTACTATTGTGTACCATCACAGTACTAGCAAACGCTCAGCTGGTTAATTTGTACTCCTTCAGTCAAAACAACGGAACCTACACGGGCATTACTGGTGGTAATGTGTTGGGTAGTAATACGTCTGACGATGAGGTGTTCAATAACAACACAGCTGGTGCATTTGGGCCTGTAACAGATATAGGCTTCCCCATCGGATTTAATTTTTCTTACAATGGCCAAACCTTCGATCGCTTTGCGGTTTGTTACAATGGCTTCATTGTACTTGGCACTGGTAGCTTCCCAATTGGAGGTACTACAACAGGTGTAATTAGCTCTACAAGTGCTGGGTTGGTTAGTAATGTAATCAGCGCCATGAACGTTGATATTGATGCTACCGACAGTGCTGAGTTAAGTTATAGCACTATTGGTACAGCACCTAACAGAACTTTAGTAGTACAATGGAAAAACGTGATGCGTTACGGCCAAACTGGCTCAGTAATTAACATGCAAATTCGTTTGAATGAGAATGGTAATACAGTTCAATTTGTTTATGGTAATGTTGTTGGTCCGGCTAGTACAAGTACTCCGCAAGTAGGTATTAAGGGCCTTAATAATACCGATTTCCATGTAAGAACTTCTACTACAAGTTGGGCGGCTACCACAAACGCAGCTACAAATGCTGAAACAATAGCTTTTTCAACAACTATCTTTCCTGCAAGTGGTCTAGCATTCACATTCACACCTCCTTCTGGCTGTACTAGTGCTCCTCCTGCGGGTACTGTAGTTGGTAACAATACGGTTTGTGCGGGTGTTCCTTTTTCCCTTACGGTAAATGGGGTTACACCTACAAGCGGTTATGCTTATCAATGGCAAAGTTCAGCGAATGGTACCGATTGGACGGATATTAACGGTCAGATAGGTGTAGCTTTAAATACAACTACAACCGGTGTAACTTATTATAGAAGAATAACTACTTGTACCAACACCTCTCAAAGTACAGCTTCGAGTAGTTTTATGGTAACAGCTAATGCGCCAACATTCGCTACCTTACCTTATAACGAAAGTTTTGAAAATACATGGCAAGCTTTGTGCGGCGATAGTTCACGAGCTACACCTAACAACAGTTGGAGAGGTGTTCCAACAAGTGGTAATACAAGTTGGCGCCGCCACGATGATGGTCCTAATGCACTTTGGAGTTCAACTTCTGGATTGTATAGTCCGGTTTCATCAGACGGCAACTACTCTGCACGTTTTCATACCTACGATGCATCATCAGGTACTTTCGGTAACCTAGACTTGTATATCAATGGAGCTACTGCAAGTGCAACTAAGCGTATCACCTACGATATGATTAACACATCGGGTACCGATACACTTTTTGTACAGCTATCTACAGATAATGGTGCAACTTTTATTGGTATTGATACTGTTACCTCATTAGCAGGTGCTTGGCGTTCAAGATCTCGTATTTTCACAACAACAAGTGCACAAACTATTATTCGTTTCAGAGCACGTAGCGATTATGGTGTTACTGATATTGGTTTAGATAATATTAGTGTTGTTGATTTCCCTAGCTGTAATGGAGCACCGGTAACGCCTGTTATTGCTGCTGCCGCTACTACATTGTGCGACGCGGGTACTAGAACATTTACCATTACTGCTGGTAACAACGAGAATGGTGTAGCCTTCCAATGGCAAATATCTCCTGATAGCACATTGTGGATTCCGGTAGCCGGTCAAACTGGTACTTCTTACGCTTATGTTGCACCTAATTCATTTACAGGTGTATTTGTAAGATTAATCAGCAGATGTATAGCCACCGGCGATAGCAGTATTAGCAATGCTATTCGCATTTCGCCTGCATCTTCAGCAGTATACGCCACCTTGCCGGTAGCAGAAAACTTCGATAACGTATGGGCAAGCGTGTGCGATACACGTGATGTTCCTAACAGTTCTTGGAGAAATGCTCCTGTTTCTGGTAGCAGAAGCTGGAGAAGATATGATGATGCTGCTGGTGGTAACTGGACGAGTCCAACATCTGGTACCTATACGCCAAATGGTAGTAACGGTACACCATTCTCTGCTCGTTTCCACAGCTTTGGTACTACAACGGGTCAAACGGGTACATTGGATATTTATTTCAATGGTGCTGGTGCCGTTGCTACGAAGCGTTTGACTTACGATGTTTATAATTCTGCTGGTAACGACTCTTTAGTAGTATTGTTATCAACTGATGGAGGTCAAACATTTGCTCGTTTAGACTCTGCAAGAAGTGGTACTACAGCCTGGAGAAGCAAACTAGTACAATTTAACACCACATCTGCTACATCAGTAATTCGCTTTATGGGTTATGGTGTTGCCTCAAGTGGTGATATTGGTTTAGATAATATACGTATCAACGAGTTACCTCCTTGTAGTGGTACACCTACGGGCGGCACAATTACCCGCACTAATGGTGCTGATACTGTAGCTTGTTCTGGAGTTACATTAGTGTTTAATGCTACAGGTCAAAGTTCTACCGATAACCAAGGTATTTCTTATCAGTGGGAGTTCTCTACCGACAGTATTAGCTGGTCACCAATTGCTGGTGCGGTTACTGTTCCTGTAACTATTGTAACTCCATCTGGTTTTAACGGAGGTTTCTATCGTTTGGCCGTAACATGTTCTAATAGCAGTTCGGTAGCTTACAGTAATAGCTTGCGATTCGGTGCTCCTCCTGTTACTTATGCAACATTACCGGTAGTTGAGCGCTTTGAAAGTGCATGGGTAAATGTTTGTGGTACAAGAGATGTGCCGAACAATTCATGGAGAAACCGTTTCCCTGCAACTGATAGCTCTTGGAGAAGAAACGATGATGGAGCAGCCGCTAACTGGGGCTCTGTAGGCTCATATGCATACACACCTTCAGGAAGTAATGGTTCTTCATTCTCTGCTCGATTCCACTCTGGTAACATAAGTTCTGGTCGTCGTGGTGCGTTATCATTATTCTTTAATGGTAATACTGTAGGCAACCTTAAGCGTTTAAGCTACGATGTTATCAATACAAGTGGAACAGACTCTTTAATTGTAGAATTATCTACAGATGGTGGTAATACCTTTAGCGTGATTGATACCGCAGCATCTACTGCTGGTGGTTGGAGAAACAAAGTTGTATTCTTCTCAACTACCTCTGCTAACTCAGTGTTGAGATTTACAGGTAGAGCCGATTTTGGTGTAACTGACATCGGTTTAGATAGCGTTCGCGTAGAAGAGTTACCTCCATGTACTGGTTCTCCCAATGCCGGTACCATCACTGTGAACAATAGTTCTGTATGTACCGGAAGCGTAGTTAACTTTACCGTAAGTGGTCATACTACCTTGCAATCTGGTTTAATCTATAAATGGCAAGAATCAGATAACAACAGTTTATGGAATGATATTGCTGGTACACAAAGTGCTACAACTGCGAATTATACATTCACAGTACCTACGAACTATACACCTAAATACTATCGTTTAGCTGTAAGTTGTAACAATGGTTCATTTGTGTTTAGCAACAGCATTCAGCTAACAGTACCTGCAATCAGTTATGCTGCGCTTCCATATACACAATCTTTCGAAAACACATGGTCTAACAGCTGTAGCACAAGAGATGTACCTGAAGCAGGATTCTGGAGAAACACACCATTTACCGGTAACACCAGCTGGAGAAGAGATAATGATACTACCGGTGCAGGTTGGACTAACATGAACAACCCTGCAGCTCCTACAGGTGCAAATACAACCAGCCGTTATGCTCGTTTCCACAGCAGCATTTTAACAACCGGTACTGGTACTTTCGATTTATTCTTGAATTGTACTACCGGTAACCCAACAAAAGAAGTGAAGTTCTTCTATGCTAATACTAATGGTACTGATTCATTAAGAGTATTCGTTTCAACAGATGGTGGTAATAGCTTCACACGTATTGGTAGTGTATTAACTACTTCAAACCCTACCAACTTCTGGGATGAAGTGTCTATACCATTCACATCTACAAGTGCTACTACTGTTGTTCGCTTTGTAGCATATGCTACTGGCACTAACGCTTCTGATATTGGTATCGATGAAGTGTCTGTAAGCACTGTAGCTTGTGCTCAGCCACAGAACGTTCAAGTTACAGCTATAACACCTGCTGGTGCCGGTGCTACAAGAGCAACGGTTACTTGGAATAACGTAGCCGGCAACTTAGGTTATGAAATTGCGTTTGCTGCTACTAACACACCGCCTCCATTTGGTGATGTGGTATTACCTAACGTAGTTACTTATCTAGATACAACTAGTGTTCCTGCCAATAGCAATGCTTTTGCATTTGTTAGAACATTCTGTGCCGGTGGTGCTACAAGTAGCTGGGCGGTGGTTCCATTCTTTGCACCATGTGCTGTAGGTACATTACCATACAACGAGGGCTTTGAAAGTATTACAACCGCTAATACCTTACCCGAGTGTATGAGTGCAACGGAGTTAGGAACTTTAACACAAACTTATTTAAGTCGTCAAACAACATACTTCCGCAAGCCTAGAACCGGTTCTAAATTTGCATCTTTCCGTTACAGTACCACTAATCGTCATTTGTTCTCTCGTCCATTGTTATTACAAGCGGGTGTTCAATATGGTGCCGAGGTATGGTACGTATCAGATGGAACAAATATTGCAGGCTGGGATTCATTGAAGCTTCAAATTGCAACAAGCCAATCTCAAGCTGGTATTATACAGTCTTTAGCTCGTGTTGCTCCTGTACCAAATTCAAACATAGATACCAACTATGTTCGAGTAGCGGGTAACTTCACACCAGCAACTACTGGTATTTACTACTTAACAGTATCTGCATATGGTACTTCTGCTCCATGGTACTTAAGTTTCGATGATCTACAATTAGCACCAGGTAACGCACTTCCTGTAACTATTAGCAGCTTCACAGCTGAGCGTAAGGGTAGTACTAACTTGTTGCAGTGGATTACAAGTACTGAGGCTAATAACCTTGGCTTCGAAATTGAACGCAGTGCCGATGGACGTAACTTCACTAAAGTGGGTTATGTTGCAAGCAGTGCAACTAATGGTAACAGTACGCAACCTATTAGTTATAACTTTACAGATGCATTACCATTAACTGGTAACAATTACTACCGCTTGAAGCAAGTTGATAAAGATGGCAAAACAAGCTTTAGTAACATTGCACTTGTAAAAGGCAACTTCGGTAAAGAGTTAACTTTAACTGCTGTATATCCGAACCCTGCTACTACTACCTTAAACGTGTTAATGAATGCACCGGCATTTAGCAAAACACAAATTGTAGTAACAGATTTAGCTGGTAAAGTATTAAACACATACAACTATCAGTTAAATGCAGGTGATAACACATTAAGCGTTAATGTAGCTGCATTACCAAGCGGAACTTACCTCATCAAAGCTATTTGCGACAATGGTTGTGAATCAGCCGTGAAGAAGTTCTTCAAGCAATAACCCTATATTTACCTTACGGTAAATGGAATATGAGTGGCACCCGAAAGGGTGCCACTTTTGTTAGCAACATGTTCCAACCTAATTTTGCAGCATGAGTAAATATTTGTTGGTTGGGCTTGGAAATATTGGTGCCGAATACGAGCATACTCGGCATAATATTGGTTTTGATGTGGTAGATGCCTTTGCTAAAAAGCATAGTGGTGTATTTGCTGTGCAACGCTTAGCAGAAGTGGCAGAAATAAAATGGAAGGGTAAAGCTTTTATCTGTATTAAACCAACTACTTATATGAACCTTAGTGGTAAGGCCTTCAAGTATTGGATGGATAAAGAAAAAATAAATATCGAAAACACACTTACAATTGTAGATGATTTAGCACTGCCCATAGAAAAAATACGGTTACGCGGTAGTGGTAGTGCTGCTGGGCATAATGGCTTAAAAGATATAGAAACTACACTTGGCAGCAACGCTTATCCAAAACTTCGTTTCGGCATTGGTAGCGATTATCCTAAAGGCAAGCAAGTTGATTTTGTACTCGGCAGATGGCATAGCAAAGAACAACCCATCATCAACGAAAAAATCAACTTTTGCGTAAGTATTATTGAACAGTGGGCAACTATAGGATTAGAAAAAACAATGAACATTGCTAATGCTTATAGAGTAAGCATACCGTAACTTCAATTAGTTACCTAAGTTCAAACAATGTAAGTTTTAGTTATATTGAAACATCAAAATAGCATCTATGAAAATATTCTGTGTAGGTCGTAACTATGTTGAACATGCGAAAGAGTTAAAAAACGATATCCCAGAAGAGCCGGTTATCTTCATTAAACCGAAAACAGCCTTGGTGCAAAATGGAGTGCCTTTCTATTATCCGGAATTTACCAACGAACTGCATTACGAAGCCGAGTTAGTGCTGCGTGTAAGTAAAAACGGGCGACATATTTTACCCAAAAACGCCTTCAGGTATTTCGATGCTATAACCGTTGGTATCGATTTTACCGCAAGGGATATTCAATCAGAACTTAAGAAAAAAGGGCTTCCCTGGGAAAAGGCCAAAGCTTGGGATAGTAGCACTATTATTGGGGCTTGGCAACCTGCCGATAAGTACGATTTCAAACAAGGTATTCGCTTTTCCATGACTATGAATGGCAATACAGTGCAGCAAGGTAATAGTAACGATATGCTATTTAATGTGCCCGATATCATTGCGAATATTTCACAGTATTTTTCGCTTAATATTGGCGACCTCATTTTTACTGGTACACCTGCTGGTGTTGGCGAGTGTGTAGTTGGCGATGCATTTGCCGGCTACTTAGAAACACAAAAAGTATTTGACCTTACGGTAAAATAAAACCTGGTAATTGATAAATACACAAATCTTACCGAAAGCCTCTGTTGCAGAGGCTTTTATCGTTTACATTAGTCATCTAATACAAATACTTATGCGATATACTTTGAGCTTACTCTGCGGATGCTTGCTCACAATAACAGCATGGTCGCAAAACAAAAAGCCACTCGATCATAGCGTATACGATAGTTGGCAAAGCTTAGGCGAACGTACCATCAGCAACAACGGGCAGTGGATAGTGTATAGTGTGAATGTGCAAGAAGGCGATAATACTTTATACATTCAGCATCCTGCCACTCAGTATCAATATATTGTTCCGCGAGGCTATGGTGCTGTTATTACTGCCGATAACAATTTTGTAATATGCAAAATTAAGCCAACCTATAAAGAGCAACGTGAGGCTCGTATCAAAAAAAAGCGACTCGATGAGATGCCCAAAGATTCACTTGCCATTATAGCATTAAAAGATAATACCATTTCATATGTAGATAAAGTTGCACGTGTTAAATCGTTTGCAATTCCTGAAAAGCATAATGGCGAGCAAGCATTATATCTTACCTACTTACTAGAAAAAGCCGAAGCTAACAAAACAAATATCATACCTGCTACACCCGATAGTAGTACAAGAGTAGCACAAATGCAACGCATGGCCGATAGCTTACAGCATGTTGCCGATAGTGTACGTAAGCAACTGGCAATGGTACAATCGCAAGGCTGGCAAGCAATTGCAAGTAGCAAAGCAAATACCAGAAGTACAAAGCCAACACTTCCATCACAAGAGCCTGTAGAAGAAGGTACAGATTTGGTAATAAGAAATTTAGCTACAAAAAAAGAATGGACTGTAAGCTTAGTAAGTGAATACACATGGCATCCTTACGGTAAATATTTAGCAATAGAAACCACACGAAAAAATGGCGATACCGTAAAACAAGCCATGGTGCTACAATATGCCTTTACCAACGATGAATGGCAATTAGATACACTATTGGTTAAATTCAACGATGCTAAAAATTATACTTATGCAGAAAATACCCATCAACTCGCCTTTCTTGCTGAGCGTGATAGTGCTAAAAAAGAAAGTCAAAAGTTCTACGGTGTATGGTTGGCATCGCAAGGCAGTAAAGCTACTTTGCTAGCACACAAAAACAATAGTAGCATTAAAAATGGATGGAGTATTAGTGAATATGCTAATTTAAGCTTTAGTGCCGATGGTAAGCGTTTGTTCGTAGGAACAGCACCAATATGGCCACCTAAAGATACTAGCCTGCCAGAGTTTGAGCGTGTAAGTGTAGATGTATGGCATTATCAAGAAGATCAATTACAAACACAACAGCTTACTAACTTACAACGCGATTTGAGAAGAAGCTATCTCGCTGTTATTGATATCAACACCAAACAGCTCGTACAACTTGCCGATAGTACAGTGCGTTATTTAGAGCCTGCCGCCGAAGGTAATAGCATTCATTATTATGCTATTTCCGATACGGGGCGCCGGGTTGCTGGTCAGTGGCAGGGTTATGTGTTACAAGATGTGTATTACGTGAATGCACTTTCGCAACAAAAAACACTATTGGCAAAAAATTTTAAGGGTAATATTTGGGTGAGCTATTCCGGTAAATACGCATTGATGTACAACGAGGTTACTAAAAAATATACCGGATTTAATGCCCTTACGGGTAAAATATCTGCCGTAGCAACAGATATCCCATTCCCATTATACGATGAAGAGAACGATGTGCCCGACCATCCGAATAGTTTAGGTATTGCCAAATGGATGCTAACCAATATTACCGATACCGAAAGTGATAGATATGTAGTTCTATACGATAAATATGATATATGGAAAGTGGATGTTTTGGGGTTAGAAAAGTCAGTAAAATTGACCAATGGTCGTGCTAGTAAAACTGTGTATAGATTAGTGAATGTGGATAAAGATGAAAAGTATCTTACACCGCAACAACAAATAGTAGTGCGTAGTTTTAGTGAAGTAACCAAGCAAGCTAATATTTATTGGGCGGCTGTTTCAAGTATTGCTAATGGTATTTTACTTACTAAGGTTGCATCTACTATTGGCACAGTAAATACTGTAATTAAAGCTAAGCAAGCGGCAAGTTTCATATTCACACACGAATCTTTTCAAAACAGTCCAAACTGGTATTATGTAACTACCGCCAACACTAATCCTATCGCACTGAGTGCACTGAACCCGCAGCAACAACAATATACTTGGGGTTCTGCTGAGCTATTTATCTGGAAGGCCTATACAGGCAAGCTCACCGAAGGTGTATTGTATAAGCCCGAAGGGTTCGATACGAAGAAGAAATATCCGATGATTGTATATTTCTACGAACGCAATAACCAAACTTTACATAACTATCAGGCACCTGCACCTACACCTAGCCGGTTGAATATTCCGTTTTTTGTGAGCCGTGGATACATTGTTTTTGTTCCCGATATTTGGTATACAAAGGGTAAGCCTGGGCAAAGTGCTTACGATTACATTGTTAGCGGAACAAGGGCTTTAATAGCTAAAGGATGGGTTGATAGTAATCGTATTGGCTTACAAGGTCAAAGTTGGGGTGGCTATCAAACAGCACAACTAATCACTAAAACAACATTATATAAAGCTGCATGGGCAGGGGCACCGGTAGCCAATATGTTTAGTGCGTATGGTGGTATTAGATGGGAGAGTGGATTAAACCGTCAATTCCAATACGAGCATCAGCAAAGTAGAATTGGTTATACCATTTGGGAGCGTCCTGATTTATATCTCGAAAATTCTCCTTTATTCCATTTGCCTAAAGTACAAACACCGCTTGTTATTATGCATAACGATGCCGATGGTGCTGTACCTTGGTATCAAGGTATTGAACTATTTACTGGCTTACGTCGCTTACAAAAACCTGTTTGGATGTTGAATTACAACGGTGAAGCACATAACTTAATGGAGCGTAAGAACCGAAAAGATATTCAAATAAGGCAACAACAATTCTTTGATTGGTTATTGCAAGGAGCCGCACCAGCGCCGTGGATTAAAGAAGGTGTACCTGCTGTAATGAAAGGTCGTACCATGGGATTGTAATGGAGTGATAGGGAGGCTATTCTATCCATGCATTGGGCTCGCCGCAGGCGAGCCCAATGCATGAATAGAACGCATATTATCGATTTATATCACTCCACCTTTACCAAATACATCATTTCTATCACTTGCTTCAGTTGTTGCTTGGTTATACCTTGCGGTAAATTTATCTGCTCTTCTTTACTACTTGCAATAAATAGCAACTTCGTACCATTGATATCAATAGGCAACTGCATTTTAAGATGCGGTACACTTGCGGTAAATCGATAGCTACAAGTTTGTGCGGTTTCATTTACCGTAAGGCTAAGCGTTGGTATTTGTGTGGTACGCAAATACTGATCAAACACACTACTAAAATTTGTTTTGGTGTAATTACTTATGAATTCCTCAATTTGCGCTGTGGTAACTGTACTATGATAAAAACGTTGATACATCGTACGTAACATATTTCTGAAAAGCTCGTCGTTATTCAAGCTATGCCGAATGGTGTGTAGCATATTGGTGCCTTTAAAATACATATCGCCACTGCCTTCTTCATTCACACCATAAGGGCCAATAATTGGGCGGTCGTTTTCAATATTTTTCCGTTGCCCTTTATTGTATTCATTCGCAGCCTGTATGCCGTACATCCATTCAACAAATAAAGTTTCGCTGTAGGTGGTGAAGGCTTCGTGTACCCACATATCGGCAATATCTTTTGTGGTTATGTTGTTGCCATACCATTCGTGCCCCGATTCGTGCACTACAATATAATCCCACTTGCTGCCCCAGCCTGTGCCACTTAAATCGCGGCCTAAATAACCATTCCGATATTGGTTACCATACGCAATACCACTTTGATGTTCCATACCTAAATGGGGTGCTTCTATCAGTTGATACCCATCTTCATAAAATGGATATGCCCCCATCCAATACTCAAATGCATGTAGCATGGGTTTTACAACAGCGAATTGTTTTTTTGCTTTTTCAAGCTGATAGGGCAGTACCCAATAAGTTATATCTAGTGTTCCTTTTTCGCCTTGTAAGGTATCTGAAAATGAAGTGTATTTGCCAATGTAGGGTACAATGTTATAGCTGTTAATGGGTTGTGTAACCTTCCATGTATAAGTGGCTTGTTGGTTATTTTTCTCTACTTTTTGAAGGCGGCCATTAGCGATTGCTTGTAGACTGTCTGGCACAGTAATACTTAACACAGCACCTTGATCTGGTTTATCGCTTTGGTGGTCTTTGCAAGGATACCACACCGAGGCTCCTAAGCCTTGGCAAGCTACCGACATCCATGGGTTATTCTGTGCATCTTTCTTGAAAATCCAACCGCCATCCCATGGTGCATTTTTGGCCACTTTAGGGGCACCATGGTAGTGAATGGTAATTGTAAAAGTGTTCTTCTTTTTTACCCGTAAGGGGTGTGTTATTAGTATAATATTATTGTTGCGCTCAAAACTGGTAATGGTATTGTTCACTAAAATGCTGTCTACTATCAGCGGTTGCTGCAAATCTATTTGTAATATGTTTTGTTGGGGTATGCTTACTACTTTACATAAAATATTAGTTTGAGCTTTAATAGTTTTACTGGCGAAATCAGGTGTTACTTGAATGTTGTAATGTTGCACATCCCACCAGGTTCTATTGGCATTTAAACTGCCACGTAGTGTATCGGCTTTTGTGAATGTTTTCTTACTGCTTGTTAATTGTGCTTTTAACGAAGAACAATAACACAAGCCTAAAAACAACGTAATTTGTAATAGCTTCATAGATTAAAAATAGAACTAGCAGATTTATGCAACATCATTTAATACATCAACGGTGCTTATGGTGGTTATTATGTATTTGTTGCTGCTGGCTAGGTTGTACCAATACCCATCGTAAAGATGCGAATGTTTTTTATTACAACGAATCAAGTGGTATTGCAACATTAGATCCTGCATTTGCAAAGAATCAAAGTATTATGTGGGTGCTGCACCAAGTGTACAGTACTTTGGTGAATATTAATGCCGAACTAGAAGTTGTGCCTGCTGTAGCTAAGCGTTGGGAGGTTGATGCTACCGGAACACGTTATAGGTTTTATTTGCGTAACGATGTTTATTTCATAGATAATCCATGCTTCCCACAAGGGAAGGGGCGTAAGTTGATAGCGAACGATGTAGTGTATAGTTTGCAACGCATCATGTTGCCAACTACAGCAAGTAGTGGGGCATGGATTTTTAATAACCGTGTGGTAAATGACGGATTTTATGCTATTAACGATACTACCTTCGAACTAGTGCTGGTAAAGCCTTTTCCGCCTATACTTGGCATTTTAAGTATGCAGTATTGTAGTATTATTCCACACGAAGCTGTTAGGTATTATGGTAACAATTTTCGTCGTAATCCGGTAGGTACCGGCCCATTTCAACTCAAGTATTGGGAAGAAGGGCAGGCCCTTATACTTACTAAAAATGAACGCTATTGGGAGTTTGATAGTGCAGGTATTCGCCTACCATATTTGAATGGTGTACAAGTTTCTTTCTTTGATAATAAAGCAACCGAGTTTTTATTGTTTCGCCAAGGCCGATTGTCGTTCATTAACGATATTGATCCTTCGTTTAAAGATGAAGTATTAACTCGAAATGGAACTTTACGACCTCAATGGCAATCGCAAATTCGCTTACATAAAGCACCTTATTTGAATACCGAATATTTCGGTATTGCAATGCATCATACAACAAGTGTATTGCAACAGCGGTTGTTGCGAAAGGCTATTAATTATGCTATTGACAAGCGTAAGTTAATAATGTACTTGCGTAACGGTATTGGTACTGCTGCTGAGGCAGGTTTTGCTCCTTTAGGGTTAGCAAGTCGTAATGCCGAAATCATACAAGGTTATACCTATCAGCCTGCCACTGCTAGGGCTCTGATTGCGCAAGCAGAGTATCAACCCAATACTGTTATTACATTAACAACCATTCCGCAATACGCAGATATGGCTAGTTATGCAGCCAAACAATTAGAGGAAGTGGGCCTTACGGTAAAAGTAGAAGTGGTGCAAAAGAGTTTATTGCTTGAGCAAACGGCAAAAGGGCAAGCTTCCTTTTTCAGAGGTAGTTGGATTGCCGATTACCCTGATGCAGAAAACTATATGGCGATGTTTTATAGCAAAAATCCGGCACCTCCCAATTACACACGTTATAGTAATAAAATATTTGATGTGTTGTATGAGCAGGCATTGCTCACTACCGATACCGCAAAGCGGTATCAACTATATCGCAGTATGGATAGTTTAATGATGCAAGATGCACCTGTAATTCCTCTTTTTTACGATCAAGTAATTCACCTGGTACAACCTTATGTGCAAAATTTTGCACCAACAGCTACTAACATGTTAGAGCTGCGAACTGTACAACTGCATCAATAATAGCTTTACTTCAAATCTTTACTAGTGAAGCTCAGCGGAAGCAACATACTGGCCTTCGGAATCACATATACCTTCCCTTCCAAACCCGCGAGAATTAGTCGGATAGATTGATTAACCCTTCCTTCATATTCTAGCAGTGCTTGGCGGCACATACCACAGGGTGAAATGGGGTGATTGCTTTCGCCGTTGTTGTTGTGATAGCTTATAGCCATAGTATCAACCGGAATTTTTGGGAATATAGAGGCGGCCGAAGCTAACAATACTCGTTCTGCACATAAACCAACCGGAAAGCTTGCGTTCTCTTGGTTGCTACCAGCTACAATTTCTCCGTTTTTTAATTTGGCTACAGCACCAACTTGAAAGTTACTGTAAGGTGCGTAAGCCATACCGGTAACTTCTCTTGCTTCATTTAATAACCATGCATCTTCTTCTGTAAGATCTTCAATACTGTCGTATACTTCAAACGAAAATTGATAATGGTGTTGTTGCATGCATTAATTCCTTTGGTGAGATAAAAAAGTCCACACGAGCATGGCTTGTGTGGACCCCTTAACGGCTGTTAAATATACTACAAATACTCGTTACAAAATTGTTATAGTTGTTCTTATTTAATGAACGAGAAAATTCTATTCCAACGTGGGCCTTTGCCATAGCTCATCCAAATCATACTTGCACGACCAACAATATGCGTTTCTGGAACAAAACCCCAATAACGGCTGTCTTGGCTTCTATGTCTGTTATCACCCATCATCCAATAGTAATTGTATTTAAAAGTATATTGATTCGTGGCCACTCCGTTAATAATAAATGTATTGTTTTTTTCTTCCAGGGTATTGCTTTCGTAGGTTGTAATTAACCTGCGATAAATGGCAATATTTTTTGGTGTTAGGGTAATTGTAGCTCCTTTACGGGGTATGGTTAGTGGGCCAAAATTATCTGTAGTCCAAGGTTGGTTAATTGGGTCGTGCGGAAAGCATGGATGGTATTCTTGGAATACAGCGATGCTATCTACATTAGGCTGTTTCTTTACAATTTCATATTCTTTAGGTGTCATGTTAATGCGATACCAATTATCTTTTAAAAGCATTAACTGGCCGTTGTTATCCGATAAATCATCAATGCCTAAATTTTCGCTAAGGAAAGTGTTGGTAAAAGGAGATTTGGTTCGAACGAGATAATCTATTTGCCCGTAAGGGGGAACAAATGCAGGTGCACCATTAATGTACAGCACACTGTTTTTAAGTTCTAATACATCGCCTGGTATCGCAGTACAACGCTTGATATAGTTATCTGTTTTATCTACCGGATGTACTACAATTGGGTAATCTGCTAAAAGTGCTTCACGATTACCTTTGTACTCATCTCTAAGTACATCGTAGTAAGGTGCCTTGCTTTGAAAACCTGGAAGGTTAATAATAGTGTCGCCGGCAGGAAAGTTAAACACAACCACATCATTACGATGAATGGTATCGTAACCTTTAATACGAGTATAAGGTATTGATGGCCAACGCAAGTAGGAAATCTTCGTTTGACTAAATGGCAAAGTATTATGCACAAACGGAAAACTTAAAGGTGTTTGTGGTAATCGAGGGCCGTATACCATTTTATTTACAAACAGAAAATCATTTACCAAAAGCGTTTTTTCCATACTCTCTGTAGGTATGGTATAAGCTTCAAAAACAAAAGTTCTAATGATGGTAGCAGCAACAACTGCGAAAACAGCCGCATCAATCCACTCTCTTGTAGCAGATTTTTTATACAATTTCATTACTTCTTGGCCGCCCCAACGAACTTGTTTATCTACAAAACCAAGGTAGGGAAAATATAAAAAAGGCACTAGCACCACAGCTGTATGCGATAATAAATCGAATTTGCCAAAGTGCATTGTAAAGATGATGGTGATCCAAATACTAACAAACTGACCAGCAATAGGAACAAACTGTAACCAAAACCACCATTTTTTTATGCCTGTGATTTTTGCCATGCACCATGTGTTGTAAAATGGTATTAGTGCTTTCCATGCATCAATGCCAGCCTTTTTGAACATGCCGTACATGCCGATATGCCAACCAATGGTTCCTAGTATAAAAATGATCCAACCCATAAATAAATTTTAAAAGTCAACAAAAATAAAGGTATCGCAGTAGCATACCACTTTTTTATTGAGGTACTGTTTGTGCAAACTATCATGATTAGTTGCTATAGAAAATAAAACATTACAAACTATTTGTTAAAGCACAGTTGCTGTGTAGTTAAACGAAGTAAAGTATGGTTGCAAAATCGGCTTGCGGCTATTACTTTTAGAAAGATTATGGAGTCCTTTACAATAAAAGACGTTGAAAATTTAAGTGGCATTAAGGCTCATACCATTCGGGTATGGGAGCAACGATATCAGATTGTGAAGCCTAAACGGCGCAACGAAGGTTTGCACAGAGAGTATACCAACGATGAACTTAAACATTTGCTACGTATTGCTTTTTTGTATCACAGTGGGTTTAAAATAGGTAGCATCGCTAAGCTTACAACTGAAGCTTTAAAAGAGCTTACGTTTTCACACATCATGGAGCAGCCGGTACACGATAAGTACATACAATGGTTGTTAGAAGCCATGATGCTTTTTAACGAAGGTTTATTTGAATCGGTACTCGATCAGGCGTTCGAATATTTAGGAACGGTACAAGCTATGGATTATGTAGTGTATCCTTATTTACAGCGTGTTGGTATGTTATGGTTAACCGATAATACCATGCCTGCACAAGAGCATTTTGCCAGTAATTTGATACGAAAAAAAATAATTATATGTATTGATCAATTGCCCAACTTCTTACATCAAGCAACGCCAAGTTTAACCTTGCTAATGACGCCTGAAAACGAGTACCATGAAATACCGTTACTCTATATACATTATCTCATGAAAAAGTCGGGCAATGCATGTATCTATGCCGGTGCCAGTGTGCCTTTAAGTGTAGTTGATAATATTTGTAAGTTACGTAAGGTTACACACATTCACTTTCATGTAATTACCAATTTTACCGATGGTACTATCGATGATTATCTGCACCAATTAGCACGTACATGTCGTAAGCAAACAATTATTATGAGTGGGCCACTAACTGAACGTGTAACTATTCAACCAAGTAATGTGCTCATGCTTAATAGCTTTGAAGAAGCTATATCGTACGTTACCCAACAAGTGTAGCTTAGAGTGTTAGATATTAAAAAAGCGAGGCTTTTGTTAGCCTCGCTTTTTCATTTACCGTAAGGTTTTACTTACGTAAATGTATTAAGCTTTTTCAATAACCATAGCACTAGCGCCACCACCGCCATTACAAATACCGGCCGCACCAAACTTAGCATTGTGCTGATGTAAAATGTGGGTAAGCGTTACTATAATTCTAGCACCACTACAACCTAACGGATGGCCTAGCGATACCGCACCACCGTTAACATTCACTTTGCTACTGTCTAAATTCATTTTTTTACAGTTGGCAATACCAACAATGCTAAACGCTTCATTCAACTCAAAAAAGTCGATATCTGTCATTTGTAATCCAGCCTTGGCAACTGCTTTGGGCACTGCTAAAGAAGGTGTGGTGGTAAACCACTCAGGAGCTTGTTCTGCATCGGCATAACTACGAATAATAGCTAAAGGCTTAATACCTAGTGCGTCGGCTTTTGCTTTGCTCATCAGTACCAAGGCTGCAGCACCATCGTTCATAGTACTTGCGTTAGCTGCGGTAACTGTACCGTCTTTGCTAAACGCTGGTTTTAATTCAGGTATTTTATCAAACTTTACATTAAAAGGTTCTTCATCTTTAGCAAATAATATTGGTTCGCCCTTGCGTTGTGGTATGCTTACAGGTGCTATTTCTGCCGCAAATTTTCCCTCGGTCCATGCGGCTTGACTACGCTTGTAGCTTTCAATAGCGAACGCATCTTGCGCTTCACGACTAACCTCAAATTCACGAGCACACATATCGGCGGCATTACCCATCGCATAATTATGATACACATCGGTTAAGCCATCTTTAGCTAAGCCATCTTGCATAGTTACATTACCATACTTGTTGCCCCAGCGCATATTGGGAGCATAAAATGGCACATTACTCATACTCTCCATACCGCCCGCAACTACCACCTCACTATCTCCTAACAAAATGCTTTGAGCACCTTGTGCAATAGCTTTCATACCGCTAGCACAAACTTTATTCACGGTAGTGGCAATAACACTATCGGGCAAGCCTGCAAATTTGGCTGCTTGGCGGGCCGGAGCTTGCCCTAAACCAGCTTGAATAACACAGCCCATTAATACTTCATCTACAATGGTTGGTTCAATACCTGCTTTTTCAATAGCAGCTTTTATAGCAACTGCACCGAGCTGTGTGGCAGAAAAATCTTTCAAGCTACCGCCGAAACTACCGATGGGTGTTCTTACAGCCGACACGATATACACTATATTACTCATGTTATTATTGTTTTAAACTGCAAATATATGCTTACAATTGTTAGTTTTTAGGTTTTTTAGAGGCGCTCAGCAATAGTGCAAAATGTAGCAACAGTTCCGGCTGCTTTTGGGTGCCGTGCTTCACTTTGTTCCGCACCAGCTTGCAAGCAAGCTGCCACAGCATCCGGCAGCCCTTGAGCTAAGTGCAAAAGCTACAGCAAGGCTGTAGGAACGGAAAAAGCAATAACGGCAGATGGTTAATACTAAAAAGCTGCTTTAATTATTTTCGCATCTTTTACTTTGTATAACGCTATTTCTGTTGTATTCATGCGGCCATGACCCTTAAATTCACAGTCGAGGCTATGGTGCAAGCAATATAATTACTTGCCATTTATTAATGGTTGTTTTAAGGAATGTTATGGTACAATCTAGAAAAAGCATCATGCATCAATATCAACAGTAAGTTTTATAGAACGATAAGTGCTTACCCATAAATACCATCACATAGCCATAGGTATTTACTAACAACTTATGCTTGTTAGTTTTTTTTCTAGTTATCTTATACCCCTGAAGCAAAACAACCGACTTTATACATGAGCGTTATTAAAAGTGTTATTACAGGAACAGGATCTTACATTCCGAGTATTGTTAAAACCAATCGTGATTTTGGTGCTCACGATTTTTATGATATTGATAGTTCAAAAATTACTATCCCACCGCAACGTGTAGCCGATAAGTTTCAGCAGATTACAGGTATAGAAGAACGCCGTTATGCACCTGAAGATATTGATGCTAGTGATTTAGGTACATTTGCCAGCATACGTGCTATTGAAGATGCTGGAATTGATCCAGAAACTATCGATCAAATTATTGTTGCACACAATTTTGGTAATGTACAAAAGCATACCATTCAAACCGATATTTTACCAGCATTAGCAAGTAGAATTAAGCATCGCTTAGGTATTAAAAATCCTTATTGTGTTCCGTACGATATCTTATTCGGTTGCCCAGGGTGGGTGCAAGGTTTAATTCAAGCCGATGTGTATATTAAAGCAGGGGTTGCGAAACGTGTTTTAGTGGTAGGTACAGAAACATTGAGTCGTGTATTAGATAATTACGACCGCGATAGTATGATTTTTTCCGATGGGGCAGGGGCTTGTATTGTTGAAGCAAAAACAGATACTACTGCTGGTATTTTGAGTGCTGCGGTACAATCGCATTGCGGGGAAGAGGTGAATTATCTTTACTTAGGTAAGAGTAATTTTCCACAAAGCGATCCTAGGGTGCGATACATAAAAATGAAGGGGCGTAAGGTGTATGAGTACGCTATGAAATATGTGCCACAGGCTATGAAAGAATGTATCGATAAATCTGGTGTATCTATTCATGAGGTTAAAAAGATATTCTTACATCAAGCCAACGAAAAAATGGATGAGGGGATTACAGAACGCTTGTTAAAATTGTACGGAGTTGAAACAATGCCTTTATATTTTATGCCAATGAGTATTCATAAGTTGGGTAATAGTAGCGTGGCTACCGTACCAACTTTATTTGACTTAGTAAGAAAACATCAAATGCCAGAGCATCAATTGCATGCTGGCGATGTTGTTGTTTTTGCATCAGTAGGTGCAGGTATGAATATTAATGCCGTTTGCTACCGCATGTAGTACACAGGTAGCCTTTTAAACCTTCTTAAAAAACATATATGAAAAAGCTAATTCTTTTGATGTTAATGTGTTCAATGGCGTGGCAAGTACGTGCAGCCTTAATACCCACTACAGCCACAATACTGCCCGATAGCTTGAGCACCGATGAAACTGCTGCTATTAATACAGCAGTAGCATCGTTCCATAGCTTGAGCAAAGCAGAAAAAAAGACTCGTTTAAAAGTAGCTAAAAAGCAACTCAAGCAATTAAAGGCCGATAAACGAAAGGGCTTGCTTTCACGGGAAGAAACAATAGATAAAACAGTACTCATTATTCTCTGCATTATACCACCATTAGCAGTGTATCTTAAAACCAGAAAGTTTGATTGGCGTTTTTGGGTAAGCTTATTCCTAACATTCCTTTTTTGGCTACCCGGATTTGTGTTTGCACTTTTAGTAGTAATCGACGAAATTCAATAACATTTACCGCAAGGTTATTTGTACTACAACCACGCTGCTTAGCGTGGTTTTTTTATGATCCTTACGGTAAATGATCACTCAAAGCCATTATTCTCAGAAAAATTACGCTAAAAAATAAAACCGAACAACTGTTAGCTTATTTTTGCCGCCAAATACACTACCATGCATTTTCAATTGAACGAAGAACATTTGATGATTCAAAAGGCAGCTCGAGATTTTGCTCAAAACGAGTGCTTACCAGGCGTAATTGAACGCGACGAAAAACAACAATTTCCTAAAGAACAAGTAATGAAGCTTGCCGAGTTAGGCTTCATGGGTATGATGGTAGACCCCAAATACGGGGGTGCTGGTATGGATACCATAAGTTATGTATTAGCAATGGAAGAAATTAGCAAGGTAGATGCTAGTACTAGCGTATGTATGAGTGTGAATAATAGTCTTGTTTGTTGGGGCCTAGAAACCTACGGTAACGAAGCTCAAAAACAACAATATTTAACGCCATTGGCGCAAGGCCGTAAAGATGGCGATTTATACATCGGCGCTTTTTTATTGAGCGAGCCCGAAGCAGGCAGCGATGCCACAAGTCAACGAACTACCGCTGAAGACAAAGGCGACCACTACTTATTAAATGGTACTAAAAACTGGATTACCAACGGCAGTAGTGCAAGTGTATATCTTGTAATTGCACAAACCGATGCTGCAAAAGGTAGCAAGGGTATCAATGCATTTATTGTAGAAAAAAGTTGGCCTGGTGTAACTGTAGCAGCCAAAGAAAATAAAATGGGTATTCGTGGTAGCGATACGCATACCATTATGTTCACCGATGTGAAAGTTCCTAAAGAAAACCGTATTGGCGAAGATGGTTTTGGTTTCAAATTCGCTATGAAAACATTGGCAGGTGGCCGTATTGGTATTGCAGCACAAGCCTTGGGTATTGCTAGTGGTGCTTACGAACTAGCACTTGCTTATAGTAAGCAGCGTAAAGCTTTTGGTAAAGAAATTATGCACCACCAAGCCATTCAATTTAAACTAGCCGATATGGCTACGCGTATTGAAGCTAGCCGTTTATTGTGCCTCAAAGCCGCATGGGAAAAAGATAATGGTATCGATTATACCGTGAGTGGTTCAATGGCTAAAGTATATAGCTCTGAAACAGCTATGTGGACTGCCACCGAAGCAGTGCAAATACATGGTGGTTACGGCTTTGTAAAAGAATACCATGTAGAACGTTTAATGCGTGATGCCAAGATTACTCAGATTTATGAAGGTACTAGCGAAGTACAACGCATTGTAATTAGCCGTAACATATTAAAGTAAGTGTACCGTACGGTAAATGATAACATAAATCAAGGGGTTGAACATAGTTCAACCCCTTGATTTATCTGCTATTATTAACTAACTACCTCTTTATAGTAGCAATGAAGCATTAATATCACTTTTCTCTTGCTCCCACATTTTTCGGCCATAACCTTTAAAAACATGCTTCTCACTATGATAACTACTGCGTACTAATGGGCCACTCTCAACATAATCGAAACCTAATTCGTAACCAATTTCACGCAATTCGGCAAATTCATCGGGATGCACAAAACGAACTACAGGCAAGTGTTTTGGGGTAGGTTGTAAATACTGTCCTAAAGTAAGTACATCAACATCACTATTACGCAAATCTTCCATTGCAGCAATAAGTTCATCTTTTGTTTCGCCCAAGCCAAGCATGATACCAGTTTTAGTACGCATACCACCTTGCTTCAATACTTTTAATACTTCTAAGCTGCGGCGGTATTTTGCTTGAATACGAACCTGACGCGTTAAGCGTTCTACTGTTTCCATATTGTGGCTAACCACTTCAGGAGCAGCATCAATAACCCGCTGTATTTGATCTACATTGCCTTTAAAATCAGGTATTAACGTTTCTAAGGTAGTATCTGGGTTTAAGTTTTTTACAGCTCTAATAGTATTGTACCAAATAATGCTGCCACCATCTTTAAGTTCATCACGGTCTACACTAGTAATAACAGCATGTTTTACTTTCATTAAATGAATTGCCTCTGCAACTCGCTGAGGTTCATCCCAATCTACAGGTTCAGGGCGGCCTGTAGCCACAGCACAGAAGCCACAACTACGTGTACAAACATTACCTAAAATCATGAAAGTTGCAGTGCCAGCACCCCAACATTCACCCATATTCGGGCAGTTGCCACTTTCGCAAATGGTATGAAGTTTATGATTATCTACGAGGCTACGAACGTGTTTGTATTCTTCACCAATAGGAAGTTTAACACGTAACCAACTGGGTTTTTTTACACGTGTAGTAGTGGTATCTACAGCAGCAATTACAGGAAGTTCTTGCATATAATATGATGATTGTGTTGTTGGCTTACTGCTTCATGCTTGTACACAAGTTGAACGGATTGCGACGCAACAATGTAACATGCTTGTACAACAGCTGGTATCAACAACGAACAAATGTTAATTGAATTTGGTTGCGAAATTAATTCGTTTCACTTACTTACGTTTACCAAATACGATGCTTACATAAGCTTTAAAGAAAAATTTATCACCAGTATTTAAGGCCATTTGCTGCATTTCTTTGGTGTAATACTCTGCATTAACACCAGCCTCTATAGCACTGAGCATTTCGTTATACCTACCATAGTCGAATCGCAAAGCTAATCGGGCATGTGCACCGGGTACAAAATCAATTTGATTGAAACCCCTCGTAAAGCCTGCCGCACCTGTAATTGCCGATGGATCTAAAAAAATATTTTTATCATCATCGTACCGAATGTTCTTATCGCCGCCAGTGGCAGGGTCTACAACATTTAAGTAGTAAGGTTTTAACATACCTAATGCAAAGCCGCCGCCATAAATAGCACTTACAGCAACACCGTTTTTATTGCCTTTACCACCAATTAGCCGTTGCTGACCAAGGCCAATTTTGAAATTATAAAAATTATTGATCTTACCAAACACATAGGGGTTACCAAGAAATAAAAAATTGCCCTGTTGATACAAGTTGGTACGTTTCTCTTCTTTGGGGTCGCGGCGTTCACCAAATTCCAACCACCATAAATTGGTTGTAGTAATGGTTTTATACTTGCCTTTTTCAAAGAAAAAGCCATAACCATCGGTGGCTAATCTAAAACCGAACGCATTTTGTTTGGTAAAAATCAATGCCCCTTCTTCTTCTTGTTTAATAAGTTGGGCAATACGCTCGGCACGTTCTTTCTTTTTTTCTTGCTTACTTTTCTTTGTTTGGGCCTGCACAGCCGAAAGGCTTAGTGCAAATACAGCCACTACTATTGTTAATTGCTTAACCATGTGCATATTTGATGCTTGTAAATGTAATGTAAAACTAAAGTTATGACGTCAGAAATCATATATAAAGGTTTGCTAAGAACTGAAGCTACGCATATACAGAGTGGCTCAACCATCGAAACCGATGCTCCCACCGATAACCAAGGTAAAGGCGAAAGGTTTAGTCCGACCGATTTGGTAGCTACCGCTTTGGGCAGTTGTATGCTTACCATAATGGGTATTAAAGCCCGCGATATGGGAGTTGATTTGGAGGGAACTCAAGTAAGTATTACCAAGCACATGGGCACAGAACCTCGCCGCATCATTGGTATTGATGTTGCCTTTACTGTAAATGAAAACATCATTGCCGATGCGAAGCAGCGTGTTATATTGGAAAGAGCTGCCGAAACCTGTCCGGTAGCTAAAAGTATTCATCCCGATATTGAGGTGCGTATTCAATGGCATTGGCCTGTAAGATAGCATGTATATGATCCTTACGGTAAAAACAAAGCTGCTTGTAAGGGATTTCTCTTACTTTTGCGGCGTTTTATACCCAAGTATAATATATTAAACGCACTTGTATGGCAGACATTTTTGAAAAGTTGGTTAAGAATTATGGTCCTATCGGTCAGCACCGCGAAAGAGCTCATGGTTACTTCGCTTTTCCGAAGTTAGAAGGTGAAATTGGGCCTCGCATGCAGTTTAGAGGTAAAGATGTAATAGTGTGGAGTTTGAATAACTATTTAGGCTTAGCGAACCATCCTGATGTTAGAAAGGTAGATGCCGATGCTAGTGCACAGTGGGGCTTAGCCGCACCTATGGGGGCTCGTATGATGAGTGGCAATACCATTTATCACGAACAATTAGAGCGTGAGTTAGCCGCTTTTGAGCAAAAAGAAGATGCTATATTGATGAACTTTGGTTACCAAGGTATCATGAGTGCTATTGATGCCATTTGTAGCCGCCACGATGTTATTGTGTACGATGCCGAAAGCCATGCCTGTATTATTGATGGCTTACGCTTACACCCAGGCCACCGCTATGTATTTAAACACAACGATGTTGAAGATTGCGATAAGCAATTACAACGTGCCACTGCTTTAATTGAGAAGCAAAAAGCAGGGGGTATTCTGGTAATTACCGAAGGGGTATTTGGTATGGCTGGCGATCAGGGTCGCTTAAAAGAAATTGCAGCATTAAAAAATAAATACGAGTTCCGATTGTTGGTAGACGATGCCCACGGTTTTGGTACACTTGGCCAAACAGGTGCAGGTGCTGGTGAAGCACAAGGCTGCCAAGATGCTATTGATTTATACTTTAGCACATTTGCGAAAAGTATGGCATCGATTGGTGCTTTCTTAGCTGGCCCTCGCATCATCATTGATTATATCCGTTATAATATTCGCAGCCAAATTTTTGCTAAGAGCTTACCTATGCCAATTGTTATGGGTAACCTTCGCCGCCTCGATATGCTACGTACCATGCCTGAGCTAAAAGAAAAGCTTTGGTACAATGCGAATAAATTACAAGAAGGTTTAAAAGCTCGTGGCTTCGACATCGGAAAAACTGATAGCCCTGTAACACCTATCTACATGAAAGGAGGGGTAGAAGAAGCAACGGCTATGGTTATGGACTTGCGTGAAAACTATGGTATCTTCTGTTCTATTGTTGTGTATCCAGTTATTCCTAAAGGTCACATCATTTATCGCTTAATACCAACAGCAGCACACAGTGATGCCGATATTGAAGAAACTTTGATTGCCTTCACTGAAACAAAAGCCAAGCTAGATGCAGGCGCTTATAAGGTTGAAGCCATTCCAGATATGGCCGAAAAAGGGTAAATATTTACCGTAAGGTAATTAGATTGTATAAGCTGCCTTTGGGCAGCTTTTTTATTTTCAGTAGCCTTGCGGTAAATGGCAATTGTTTTACTTATTTTGAAATATTAATTGCTCCATATGAGAATTGTTCCATTTTTAATAAGTGCCGCAGCAACGGTTGGGTTGGTAGTGGCGTTAGAAACCCGCTTTAATGTTGGAGGCTCTAAAACACCAAGGCTAGGTGCTTTTTTAAGTCCACAAAAGGGGTGTTGGCAAAATGCCGAGCCTGTTGATGCTAAATTTGATGGCCAATTAAAAGATGCCACCGTTCAGGGTAACGTTTCAATATATTTAGATGAACGGCTGGTACCGCATATTTATGCCAACCACGAGGCCGATGCATACTTTGCACAAGGCTATGTACATGCCAAGTTTCGCTTATGGCAAATGGAATTTCAAACCCATGCTGCAGCCGGCAGACTGAGTGAAATTATGGGTGCGCCTTTAGCCGGAGGAACCAACTTCTTAGAAATCGATAAAATGTTTCGTAGGTTGGGTATGGGCTATGCTGCTGAAAATTCACTCAAAGCTATGGAGGCCGATCCGAACATCAAAATGGCGATGGATGCTTACACTGCAGGCGTTAACGCGTACATTAATAGTTTGAAACCTGAAGATTATCCTATTGAATATAAATTGCTCGATTACAAGCCCGAAGCCTGGAGTAATTTAAAATCGGCTTATTTTCTAAAGTATATGAGCTTTGATTTAGCAGGTGGAGAAGATGATTTTGAACTCACCAATGCTCGCAATACTTTCACGAAAATGCAATTCGAAAAATTGTATCCTTACGGTTTCGATTCGCTGCAGCCTATTGTACCCGGAGAAGCCTTTATGAAAGCTGCGGGTATAAATATTCCAACGATTCCATTCAATGCCGACAGTGCTTATTATACTTACAAGGCACCTGCAACATCAACAAATGCTATTGGCGATAGCCTCCCAAAACCTGAAAAAAATAATGGCAGTAACAACTGGGCAGTGCATGGTAGTAAAACCCAAAGTGGTAGGCCTATTCTTTGTAGCGATCCGCATTTGAGTTTAAACTTACCTAGCATTTGGTTTGAAATACAAATTAGTACGCCACAGTACAATGCTTACGGAGCAAGTTTTCCGGGTTCGCCTAACGTTATTATCGGATTTAATGATAGTTGTGCATTTGGTTTCACCAATGGCATGAGAGATGTTAGAGATTATTATGAAGTGCAATTTAAAGACGCTTCTAGAACGCAATACTGGTACAATGGTGCATGGGCGAACACCGAGTTTAGAATTGAAACTATTCAAGTAAAAGATAACATCGCTGTTGTAGACAGCGTGGCATATACGGTTTGGGGGCCTGTAATGTATGAGCCGGCATTCCCCGATATGTTAGGTACCGGAAAGGCTTGGGCGGTACATTGGCAAGCCCATGCGAGCAGTAACGAATTGCGTACCTTCAACCGGCTAAATCATGCTAAAAATTATAATGACTATTTAGATGCTATTAGTACTTACCAAACACCCGTACAAAACATGGTGTTTGCTACTAAAGCCAATGATATTGCTATACGTCAACAAGGATTGTATCCTGCCAAATGGTATCGCCAAGGCGATTTTCTGATGCCGGGTGCCGATACTACATACGCGTGGCAAGGCTATATAGATACCAGTATGCAACCCGTAATGCATAATCCTGAACGGGGTTTTGTAAGTAGCGCTAATCAGTTGCCTTATAATTATAAAAAATACCCATATTATATGGGTGGTATTCACGCTTTAGAACGTGGTTATATCGTGAACGAAATGCTCACCAACATGCACAACATCACAGCACTCGATATGCAAATGATGCAAACAGATAACTACGATTTGCATGCACGTTGGGCAAGACCTATTTTGCTAAAATACCTTACGGTAAATGATTTGAACGCAGATGAAAAACGATTAGTACAAATATTATCAGATTGGAATTTAAGATGCGATGCAAGTGAAGAAGGTGCTAGCATATTTGCAAGTTGGTGGGATAGTTTAAACATTGTATTACACGGCGATGATTTGGCACAAACCAACAAGCCTATACAACAAGTAAGTAGAACAACCATGCTTCAAAATTTAATGAACGATAGTACCAACTATATGTTCATTGATGATATTACAACTACCAATAAAGTAGAAACTTTACAAGAACAAGTAACGACAGCATTTAAAAAATCGGCACCAGTGTTATTAGAAGCTGCCAAAAAGCAAACACTTGCATGGGGTAAGTTCAAGGTAAATGGTATAAGGCATATTCTTAAAATTCCATCATTCGGGCGGTTCAACTTAAACGCTTCAGGTACATGGAACGCAATTAATGCTTTCAAAGGTTATCATGGCCCAAGCTGGCGTATGATTGTGCATTTAACCGACGAAACAGAAGCCTACGGCATTTATCCGGCAGGCCAAAGTGGTAACCCCGGTAGCAAATACTACGATAATTTTGTGAACGATTGGGTTGCAGGTAAGTATTACAAACTTAAAATACTAACCAAGCAAGAGGCAGCCAATTTGAAAGATTTAAAAGGCACTATCACCATTTCAAAAGCATAACACATGAAATTTATTATAGCCATACTCTTAACTGCATTATTGGGTTACGCGGCACCCTTATTTCTGCCTTGGTGGGCATTTGTTGTAACAAGCGGTATTGTGGGTGCTACCATTCATCAGCAGCCATGGAAAGCTTGGTTGGCCGGCTTTTTAGGCATGTTTTTACTATGGGGTATTTGGGCTTATATGATTGATATTGCGAATGAGCACATTCTCAGCACTCGTGTAGCAGGCTTACTAAAACTAGGTAGCGGTACCATGCTGGTATTGGTGACTGCCTTGGTAGGTGGTTTGCTAAGTAGTGTAGCTGCGCTTGCCGGATCATTTGCTCGTAAGCGCCGTTCATAACAATTTTAGATATATTTGCAAATAGAAAGCCGAGTATCAAGCTCGGCTTTTTACTTTGCTTATATCTACACTTTTTATGAGAAATCTATATACTCTAATTATCTGTTACTGCTTAAGCACTACACTTAATGCCCAAACTCTAGTAAAAGGTACCATAACCGACGAAAAAAATCAGCCAATAGGTTTTTGTTCTGTTCTGGTAAAAGGAACTTCTGTTGGTGTTAGCGGTAACATACAAGGTAATTATATTCTAGAATTAGCACCAGGTAACTACACATTGGTGTGCCAACACGTTGGATATAAATCAGAAGAGAAAAAAATAGAGGTGAAAAAAGGTGTTGCCACCCTAGAGGTTAACTTCAATATGCAGCCACAAACTTACGATCTTAATGCAGTAGTAGTTTCTTCAAAAGGTGAAGACCCAGCCTATGAAATTATTAAAAAAGCCATTGCAAGTAGGGAAAAACACTTGCGAGAGTTAAAGGCTTTTGAAGTCAATGTTTACATCAAAGGGCAACTTCGCTTGCGTAACTATCCTAAGAAATTTATGGGCGAAAAAGTAGATTTTGAAGATGGTGATACTAGTAAGCGAAAAGTTATTTTCTTAAGCGAAACAGTTGCGAAATATACCTATCAAGAACCCGATAAAAGAAAGATTGAAGTTATTAGCACTAAAGTAAGTGGCAATAGTGATGGTTATGGGTTCGCTTCTCCCCAAATCATTAACTTCTATGAAAACAATATACAGCTAAGTAATAATCTTAATCCGAGAGGATTTATTTCGCCTGTTGCTAGTGGAGCATTGAATTACTACAAATATAAATTCGCTGGTACGTTTTATGATGGTGGTAAAGAGATTAGTAGAATTAAAGTAATACCCAAACGTGAATACGAACCATTATTTACAGGCTATATTGATATTATAGAAAAAGAGTGGCGTATTTATAGTGTGCAGTTGCAACTTCTAAAAAAACAAGCATTGCAGTTACTAGATACGCTTGCAATAGAACAGATTTATGTTCCCTTAAAAGATAAATGGGTTATTAAACAACAAGTAGTTTATCCTTCTATCAAAATTTTTGGATTTGATGCTTACGGTAGCTTTGCTCAAGTGTATAGCAATTTCAATATCAGTCCTGCCTTTACTAAAAACACCTTTAACAATACCATCATTAAATTTTACGATAGTAGTAATAAAAAAACACTAGCCTATTGGGATTCTATCCGTCCTATTCCATTGCAAACCGACGAAATAGCAGATTATAAAAAGAAAGATAGTTTAGAGCAAGTAAGGCAAAGCCCTGCTTATCTTGATAGCATTGATAACAAGAATAACAAGATTACTTTGAATGAGCTGTTCATCACCGGCCCCGATTTTCGTATCGAAAAAAAGAAAGTGTCTATCAGTCTACCTGCTTTGATTGATATGGTAACCTTCAATACGGTTGAAGGAATTAGTATTCGTTTCTCTCCCGGTTATTATAAAAGCTTTGGGAAAAATACAAGGCGTAGTTTGTATTTAAGTCCGCACCTACAATATGGTGTTAACAACAAGCATTTCAATGCACACCTTACCGGCCGATACAATTTTGGTAAAAAATATTACAACAGCTTTGAGTTCTCTGGTGGCAGAAGGGTTTTCCAATTCAATAACGCCCAGCCTGTTACCCCTCGTGAAAATACATTTGCCACCTTGTTGTATGGTAATAACTGGATGAAAGTATACGAGGCTTGGTTTGGTCGCGTTGCACTTACAAAAGGCTTAGGTAATGGATTAACAGGCTTGGTGCGGTTTGATTTTCAAAACAGAACACCACTAGAAAACACTACCAACTTTAGTTGGGCTAAATCAGAACATGTTAACTACACACCCAATCACCCTGTAGATGTTGGCCCGAACAATATTCCACGCCATCAGGCGGCAAGTATAACAGTAGGTTTTTCTTGGCAGCCGGGAGCAAAGTATATTGAACTGCCCGGTAGAAAAATTAACGCAGGCTCAAAATTTCCTACTGTTACAGCAGCATATACACAAGGTTTGAAAAACTTTTTAGGCAGCGATGTTGATTATGCCAAATGGCGAGTAAGTATAGACGATGATGTAAATATGAAAATCGGTGGGCTTCTCGAATACAACTTAGCCATGGGCGGATTCTTTAACAGCAATAGTGTATTTACACCCGATTTAAAACACTTTCAAGGTAACCGCCAATTTGCCTCTGTAATACCTTATACAACTACTTTCCAATTGCCAGGATATTACAAGTTTAGCAATGCACAAAGTTGGTATACTGAAACACATATTCAATATCATTTAAATGGGTTGCTTACCAATAAAATTCCAGGATTTAAAAAGTTGAACTGGTTTTTAGTTACTGGTGTTAATGGTATTACTTTTAACAACAAACAGGCTTATGGTGAGTGGATGGTTGGGTTAGAAAACATCCTTAAAATCATGAGGCTAGATTATGTTCGTTCTTTTGGCAATGCTGTACCCACTACCGATGGTATCAGAGTGTCGTTTAGCGGTATCATACAAGGTCGTAAAGACGACTAACTACATTTACCGTAAGGTTTTTTATGTCTTTATTAGTATATAAGTAACACAAGCACACTGTATCTGTTAAACGCAGTATACTCAATTATAGTGTTAATAATAACCTTACGGTAAATATCATTACTGCTACTAATAGAATAACATTGAAGCATCGTTAGAAGCAGTTATACATCACATGAATTGCTCCTTTAATTGCTGCTAAAGTGCCACTTAAACCTTTAGTTAGGTTATCTAACAAACCACTTTGTTGTGGCATAGCTTTAGTTAGTTTGTGTTACAATAATACATGCTTGTGAAGTGCAGCTTTTTATACACGTTAATAATTCACAATGGTGGAATACTTGTTCTTGATACAAAAGAAAAAACAACGTAGTTTGTAAGTATTACGAGTTTTCTATGCATCCTACGAGAGAGATTAATGCATTGTTTTCTTTAATCGACGACCCCGATGAAGAAGTTTATGCATCGGTTAGTAGCCGAATTATTGCTTATGGCAAAAGCATTATACCCAACTTGGAGCATTTGTGGGAAACTAACCCCAACGAGCATGTACAAGATAGAATAGAACTGCTCATTCATCGGTTGCATTTTCAAGATCTGGTAACCGATATTACGGCATGGCGTAACAATCCGCATAACGATCTGCTTTTTGGTGCATTGCTGATTGCTAAATATCAATACCCCGATATTCAGGTAACTCCTGTAATGGTTGATATAGAAAAAATTCGTCGTAGTTTGTGGTTAGAACTGAACAGCTTTTTAACTCCACTAGAGCAAGCAAATATTTTCACAAAAATTTTGTATCACTATTTTCAATTCAAAGGTGCTGCTGTAACATACAACAACCCCGATGAGTTTTTAATTCATAAGGTATTGCAAACCCGTAAGGGTAATGCTTTCTCCAATGCTATTGTGTATCTTGTTTTAGCTGAGCTCCTCGATTTGCCATTTAAAGTAGTACAAATTCCACGACAGTTTTTATTGGCCTATTTCGCACAACCACATCAATATAAAACTGCTTCAACAGCGCAATACAGTATTAGTTTTTTTGTTGATGCTGTGAACGGGCAGGTATATAGCCATAACGATATTGAGCACTATTTCAAACGACTTAATATTTTACCCACACCCATGCACTACGAGCCATTGAATAATCAACAAATCATTCATAAGCTCACTGAAGAGTTATCGCAATGTTTTAGTACACCCCATGAGGCCTATAAAAAAGAGGAGCTAGAACAAATTGCAGCCTTGCTAGCGAATTAAATGAGTTAATATTTACCGTAAGGTAACAATAGTGATAAACACGTTTAATAATTATTTGCTACAATCGCCTTACGGCAAATGAAAGTACATGAAGTAATTCTAGCCTTTGCTTTCAAAGAGTAGCTTATTTTTACCAACGCAATATGATTTCGCCACAGTCTATACAACAAATTCAGAGCCGTATTGATATCATTGATGTCATAGGTGAGTTTTTGAAGCTTAAAAAGCGTGGTGTTAATTACATTGGTAATTGTCCGTTTCATGGCGAGAAAACACCATCGTTCACGGTGTCGCCAACAAAAGAAATTTTCAAATGCTTTGGTTGTGGTAAGAGTGGTAATGCCATTACCTTTCTTATGGAACATGAGAAAATTAGTTATGTAGAAGCATTACGTTGGTTAGCAAAGCGCTACAATGTTGATATAGAAGAAACACAAGTTACTGATGAGGTGCGGCAACAGCAGCAAGCAGCCGATAGCTTGTATATATTAAATCAGTTTGCAAAAGATTGGTTTCAAGCACAACTCTGGAACACCGAAGAAGGCCGGCATATTGCTTTAAGTTACTTAGAAGAAAGAGGTTTTTCACATGAAAATATCCGCAAGTTTCAAATAGGATATAACCCACAGGGCGGAGAAGCCTTTGCTAATGCAGCAGCAGCCGAACAATTTACACCTGAAGTATTGCTTAAGGCTGGCTTAGTGAACGAGCGAAACCAGCAACTTTACGATAATTACAGGGGGCGTATCATTTTTCCTATTGTTGCCAATAATGGAAAAATTGTAGGCTTTGGGGCACGTGTTATTGGCAAAGCCGATAAAGCACCTAAATACATCAATACACCAGAGAATGATATTTATCATAAAAGCAGGGTGCTTTATGGCTTGTATCAAGCTCGTTTAGCTATTGATAGGTTTAAAGAGTGCTTATTGGTAGAAGGTTACACCGATGTTACGAGCCTACATCAAGCAGGTATAGAAAATGTAGTAGCAAGTGGTGGTACGGCACTTACAGTAGAGCAGCTACGCTTAATACAAAAGTATACCAACAATTTAACCATTATTTACGATGGCGATGCAGCAGGTGTTAAAGCGGCCATGCGTGGCCTCGATATGGCGGTAGAAGAGGGGATCAATGTAAAGCTAGTACTAATTCCTAATAACGAAGACCCCGATAGCTACGTTAGAAAGGTAGGTGAGCAAGCCTTTAGAGATTTTATTGCAGCACAGAAAAAAGACTTCATCATTTTCCAGTTAGAGGTAATGTTGAAAGATGCTGGTTCAGATATTGCCAAGCGTAACGAGGCAGTGAATGTAGTTGCAGCAACATTAGCTAAAATTACCAAGCCGGAAGATTTTCTTAAACTGCAAGATTATACCCGCCAATGTGCTGCTATCCTTAAAATAGATGAAGGCGGCTTAACACAATTGGTGAATAAGTACAAGCGAGATAAGCTTACCAAAGAACAAGATAAGCTTGCTGCGAATACAGAATTACCTACCGCTGTTGAAATAAATACTTCACCAGAAAGTCAGGCAATTGGTACCGAAAGCATCATGCATCAAAACGAAATTAATTTGATGCGAGTGTTGCTAGAGCATGGCCACAAACCTTGTTGGGATAGCCGTTACGAAACGGTGGCACATTATTTAATGCACGAATTAGGTAATATATACGTGCTGCATCATACTGATTGTATTGCCTTTTTAGAAGCTTACATCAACCTCTTTAACGCCAAATTAATTGATGAAGGCAAAGCCATGCTTAACCATCCGAACCCGGAGATACAAAAAATGGCAGCCAATTTAATGATACATGCGCATGAACAAGTGAGCCCCAAGTGGGAAGAAAAAGTAACAGCAATGCCTAAAAACAAAGAAGATGAATATGCAAAAGCAGTTACCAACGCACTGTATCATTACAAGCTAAGAAGGTTAAAACACATTCACACAGAACTACTCGATCAACTATCGAACAGTAACGATTTAGAACTGTTTAAAGCTAGTAAAGATGCACTCGATTTACTGCTCGATGAAGAAAAGAAAATTGCCAAAATGCTAGGTACAGCCGTAGTGAAATAAGTCTAAAAAGCATCGCCAATTCTAAAATAATACCCGAAGTTGCCATGTACCGTGTAAGCTACATCGGTACGTAGGTATATCTGTTTATCTTTATTAATCAACAAGCGTAGGCCGGTACCCCCACTTAATAGCAAATCATTTTTAAACAAAGTAGCTGTAGTAGTACCGGTACCACCTATACCAGAAAAAAATGCAAGCCTAAAAAAACGCGATAAATTATACCTATACTCGCTTTGCAAAGCCCACAAATTATTATCTCTAAATCGCCCTTGAAAATAGCCACGTAATAAAGCATTTCCACCAATTCTCGCTTTTTCAAGCATCGGAGCATGTTGGTTTGTAGCTTGGGCTAGTAGTTGTGTTGCCCAAACACCTTGCGGTAAATGATAATACTTGCGTAAATCTATGGTACATTGTAAGTAATTACCATTGCTAACAGCAGTATTATTCATCCAGCTCAACGATATATCGTAGTAATGCCCTTCCGATGGACTGAACTGATTGTTTCTTTTATCTTGTATCACTGAAATGCCTGCCCCTATTACTTCTGAATGAGTAAAATCTGGCGATGGTACTAGTGGCGTTTTATTTACCGTAAGGGTATCTATATTGTTGTGCTTGCTGTAATACAGGTTAACGCCTGTAAAAATTTTATTGCCAACATTTTTAGTGATTCGGGCACTAGCATACAAGCGGTCGTAAGTTAGCTCTGTGAAATTTTTATTGCTAGCAGTTGGGTTACTGTAACCCCAAAAACGTTCGTAGTTACTAATAAAACCACCTTTAAAAAAAATATAAAATTGCTCGTTGTTGGTATAAGTAGAGGTGTAGGCTTCAAGGGTAAGCTGGCCGCGGGTACTGTATAAGGCTTGTAACCAACTTAAACTTGGTCGGGTAACGCCGCTATTGTTGGCTTTAGTTCTATAAAAATAATCCAGAAAAATACCACCTTTTATGCCCGTTTCCGGACTAATTGTTAGGCTTGGTAAGGGTAGAAATCGAAGGTTTCGGTTGCTTAAAGAATCGAGGTTAAACTTACTCCAAAAACCACTTTTGCTTTGAGCTTGCAAGCTCAAAGCAAAAGTGGTTAGAAAGCAGGTTATAATGGTGCTTTTACAGTTCATGCACTCCGCTAACAAGTAAACGCAACAAAAAGTTAGACTGTTTTTGTTAATATTATCTTTTGATAAACTTACTTACGTAAATGAACGAAGTGCTCATTTACGTAAGTAAAAGAAGCTTACTTCCCAAACTTTTTCTTCAAATGTGCTAAAGCATCTGTAACACTTAAGTTGCTCAAATCTGCTTGTTTGCCGGGGTGGCGTTGTGGTTGCTTGTGCGAACGCTGCTGTGTTTGAGGTGCGATGGTTGCTTGCTTTATACTCAATGAAATACGCTTACGTGGCAAATCAACCTCCAGCACTTTTACTTGTACTTTATCGTTGAGTTTTAAGGCTTCGCTTGGGTCGTTAATAAAGCGGTGTGCAATTTCACTCACATGTACTAAGCCATCTTGTTTTACGCCAATATCTACAAAGGCACCGAAACGTGTAAGATTGGTAACCACGCCTGGTAGTACCATGCCTACGCTTACCTCTTCAATACTGAAAATATTCGCAAATTCAAACTGTTCTAATTCGCTACGCGGGTCGAGCCCTGGCTTTTGTAATTCGTTCAAAATGTCTTGAATGGTAAGTAAGCCAATGGTTTCGGTAGCATATTTTTTTGGCTGAATTTTTCTGATGAGCTCAGTGTTACCGATAAGTTGTTGAACATCGGTATTTAAATCTTTCGCCATTTGTGCTACTATATCGTAAGCTTCTGGGTGAACGGCGCTGGCATCGAGTGGGTTGCTACTTTCTTTAACGCGTAAGAAGCCGGCACATTGCTCAAAAGCTTTATCGCCAAGGCGTGGTACTTTAAGTAATTGTTTTCTGTTGGTAAAACCACCAATTTCAGTTCTGTATTTAATAATGTTATCGGCTAGGGTATTGCCAATACCACTAACATAACTGAGTAAGTGCTTGCTTGCAGTATTCAAGTTAACACCAACTGTGTTCACACAACTTACCACAGTAGCATCGAGTTTTTCTTTAAGACGCGTTTGGTTAACATCGTGTTGATATTGGCCAACGCCAATACTTTTAGGGTCAATCTTTACCAATTCGGCGA
The DNA here is from genome assembly GCA_046296295.1 of Chitinophagaceae bacterium. Taxonomy (GTDB): domain Bacteria; phylum Bacteroidota; class Bacteroidia; order Chitinophagales; family Chitinophagaceae; genus UBA10646. Next base: position 53,078 of record JBKBLG010000007.1, read on the forward strand.
GTGGGTCCATCAGGCGGCGGCCAATACTTACGGCACCGCGAACGGTAACATCGTGGTCAGGAAATTCTTCTCTTGCTGTTTCGCTGGCACTGTACACACTGGCACCATCTTCATTTACTAAAAACACCGGAATACCAAGTTGTAGTTTTTTCAGAAACTGTTCTGTTTCGCGGCCTGCGGTACCATCGCCAACGGCGATGGCTTGTAAATGGTATTGCGTAATTAAATGCCTTACTGTTGCTTCGCTCGTTGCTAGTTTATTAGGTTCGTGTATATAAATTAAATCGTGGTGAAGTAACATGCCTTTTTCATCGAGGCATACTGTTTTGCAACCTGTTCTGTAGCCTGGGTCAATTGCCAATAGGCGTTTGCCGCCGAGAGGAGAACTGAGTAGTAATTGGCGTAGATTTTCTGCAAATACTGTAATGGCTTCTTCATCGGCCTTTTCTTTCAAGGCATTGCGGTATTCTGTTTCTAAGCTGGGTTGCAGTAATCTGCGATATGCATCTCGAGCCGCTTTTTTTACCAAATCAGTAGCTGGTGTTAATGGTTTTACCCATTGCTGTTCTAATAATTCTAAAGCATCTTCTTCGGCAGGGGCAATTTCCATACGCAAGTAACCCTCTAAGAAACCACGTAAAATAGCTAAAATGCGGTGGCTCGGTATTTTATGAATCGGCTCACTGAAATCAAAATAGTCTTTATACTTAGCTGCTTCTGTTGTTTTTTCAGGGTTCACTGTGCTTTTAAATACGGCAACATCTTCAAACAGCTTACGCATTTTAGCACGTGTAGTAGCATCTTCATTGATTTGTTCTGCTATAATATCTCTAGCACCTTGCAATGCTTGCTCTGGAGTGGTAATTTGTTCATTTAAGTAAGTAGCCGCCGCAGCAATAACATCTGTACCATCTTGAGCCAGCACCAAATCGGCAAGTGGTTGTAAGCCATTTTCGCGGGCCGTTTGTGCTTTGGTTTTTCGTTTGGGTTTGTAGGGTAGGTATATATCTTCAAGTATATTTAAGCTTTCTGCTGCATCAATAGCGGCTTGCAGCACATCCGTCATTTTACCTTGTTCGGTAATGGTTTTGATGATAAATGTTCTACGTTCTTCAAGTTCGGTAAGGCGTTTGTGTTCATCTTGAATTTGTTGTATCTGCACTTCATCGAGGCCGCCTGTTGTATCTTTTCGGTAGCGAGCAATAAATGGTATGGTAGCACCTTCGGTAAATAATTGAAGCACTATTTTTATCTGCTCTACTTTCAATTGCAGGCTTTGGGCTATGTGTTGATGAATGATATTCATGTGTGAATGATCTACAAAATTTATGGGCTGCGAAAATATGCAGATGTGGCCTTGTTGAGAAAATGGACTTGTAAAAGAAACTGCAATTTTTGTATTTTTTTTAACATTATTTATCTGAAAATTTTTTCATTTCATTTTTTTTTTTGCTATCACATAGCTATGTTAACTTATTTAATAACACTAAATTTGTTTTAACAAATGAAAAAAATTTTATTTGCATTTGTGATTCTAATTTCATTAAATGCATGTACGAAGTCAGAATTTGGTGAACTAAACAGTACCGAACCTGGTACAACAAAACAAAGTGTAAAAAGTACATATGCAAAGCGTAGTGGCTATTATGTTGCTAATTATGTAAGTCCTGATAATGTAGGGGAGCATCATACAAATTGTATTCGATTTGTATTTGACTATTTAAAGTCTGTTAGTGACAATCAAAAAATACTAAACGATAGTATTAGAAACGGAATAGTTGTAGACTTGATGCAGGAATATTGTAAACTGAACTCCCTTGAATATCCAACCTTACCCGAGTTAGATATACCGGAAGATTATATTGCTTACATAAACAGCAATGGATTTTCATCAGAGGCTAATAATATTATTAAGAAAAGCTTCGAGGTAGTTGATGACTATTCTACAACAGACTCAATGATTACCGCATTAAATGATTTAAAAAATTCTGCTAATAACTTAACCGATACAAATGAACGAACTGCAGCAGTTATTAGCATTAATGTCCTAAAATCATCAATAGATGTTTGGATCGATAAGAATTATAAAAGTGTTCTTCCTAACAAAAACATCATTGCATCACGATTGACGCCTAATGAAAAAAAAGGTGTTACGTAAAGATGCTGTAGTTACTGTATACACTACTATATTTGGAGGAGGAACTCCATTAAGTTTTGTGGTGGGTATGATTAGTGGTACAGGTGCCTCAATAGGAGTTTGGATGAGCCAAAATGGATATGATGATTCTTGGTGGCCTTTTTAAATTATTTATTATGTATTACTTGTATTTGAAAAATAGAATACTTTTTTCATTCCTGTTTGCCCTGGCCATTTTGTTAGGGTCTGAAAGTATTATGTATTTTCTTTTCAATGAAGAGCCTGAATTAGTTTCTATTATTATAGAAGTACCTTTTTTTCTATTAGCAGGATGGTATTATCACTATAGAGTTACTAAAAAAAGAAAAGAAAATAAGAAAAGTATTTTTTAGAAGAGAAGCTGAAGGCCACCTAAGGGTGGCCTTCATTTTTTATTACATTTGCAAGCATATGAATGTTAATGCGAAAGTGGTTGCCGAAAAATTATTACAAGTAGGAGCCGTACAGTTACGTCCACAGCAGCCTTTTACATGGGCTAGTGGTTGGAAAAGTCCGATTTATTGCGATAACCGTAAGGTGTTGGGCTTCCCTTATGTAAGAGATTTTATCAAAAGCGAACTTTGTAATGTTATATTTGAGCAATATCCCGATGCCGAGGTATTGGCGGGTGTTGCAACTGCCGGCATTGCTTGGGGTGCTATGGCTGCCGATCAGTTAAAGCTGCCCTTTGCATATGTACGACCTAAGCCCAAAGAGCATGGTATGGGTAATCAAATAGAGGGTAGTATTACACCCGGTGCGAAAGTATTGGTAATTGAAGATTTGATTAGTACCGGTAAAAGTAGCTTGCAAGTAGTAGAGGTGCTTAAACATGCAGGTGCAACCATTATTGGCATGGTAAGCATTTTCAATTACGGATTTGCTGTGGCAGCACAACAAATGGAGCAAGCGCAAGTACCTTACACTAGTTTAACTAACTATGAAACTTTGTTACAACTTAGTATCGATAAAGGCAACATCGATGCTGCATTACAAGCTATATTATTAGCATGGCAAGCGAATCCGGCCGAGTGGCAAGGCGTGTAGTGGGCTTGTTGTTATTTACCGTAAGGTTTCAATATTTAATATTCATATATCGGGTGTGTGGCTAAAGGCTGTACATCCGATGTTCATTTACGTAAGTGTACAAACGTTACAACATTATCTTTGCGGCATGCGAAAGCTAAGTATGGATGAATTGGGCCGTAAGTCGGTCGATGATTTTAAGCAGGCTTCTAAGAACAGAATCATTGCAGTACTCGATAATATTCGGAGTATGCACAATGTTGGTAGTGTGTTTAGAACTGCCGATGCTTTTTTGTTGGAAGCGATTTGCCTGTGTGGTTATACGCCGCACCCGCCGCACCGCGATATTCATAAAACTGCGTTAGGAGCTACAGAAACGGTAGATTGGTTGCATTTTGAAACTACCGCCGACTGTATTAAGGCTTTGCAAAAAGAGGGCTTCGAAGTATATGGTGTTGAACAAGTAACCGGAAGTATTCCGCTACATAAGTTTGCCGCTGAACCCAATACCAAAATTGCTGTTGTATTTGGTAACGAGGTTACTGGTGTTGATAGCGAAGTGCTACCGCTGCTACAAGGCTGTATTGAAATACCACAATTAGGTATGAAGCATTCACTCAATGTTAGTGTTGCTGCGGGTATTGTACTCTGGAAGCTGTGTGAGCCTCGTATACCCGTTGATTTTTAAATTCAAACAATGAGTACTGTTAAGCATTATTTATCGCTGGTTAAATTTTCGCATACCATTTTCGCATTACCTTTTGCAATTATAGGTTTTGTGTTGGCCTTGCAATCGCTCCATGAACCCTTAGCTTGGCCGTTGTTGTTACAAAAGTTAGGGTTGGTGCTAATATGTATGGTTACAGCACGTAGTGCAGCTATGGCTTTTAATCGTTATCTTGATCGTAGTTTCGATGCACTGAATCCACGAACTGCTATTCGAGAAATTCCGAAAGGCATTATTAGTGCCGATCATGCTTTGCGTTTTGTGATTTTAAACAGCCTCGTTTTTGTGATAGCTACAGCTTTTATCAATCGTATTTGTTTGTATCTGAGCCCGGTAGCATTGTTCGTTATCTTGTTTTACAGTTATACCAAAAGGTTCACCGCATTGTGCCATTTGGTACTAGGCATCGGTTTGGCATTAGCTCCAATAGGGTCCTACCTTGCGGTAAATGGTGCTTTTGCTGCATTACCCTTGTTGTTTTCGGGTGCAGTTATTGGTTGGGTGAGTGGTTTTGATATTATTTATGCCTTGCAAGATGATGCCTTCGATAAAAGTCAGGGCTTGCACTCTATACCAGTAGCTCTTGGTAGAAGTAATGCGTTACTTACCTCAAGGCTACTGCATATTGTAAGTGCAGGTTTTGTGATAGCTGCCGGGTGGTTTGGTTCATTTGGAATATTGTATTGGATTGCTGCTGCGATTTTCATAGGGATGTTGGTGTACCAACAATCGATTGTATCGGCCAACGACTTAAGTAAGGTAAATATTGCTTTCATGACAGCCAACGGTATTGCTAGCGTAGTGTTCGGTATTTTAGTAGTTATAGAATTAATACGTTCATAATGGCACGAATTATTTGTATTGATTATGGTGGAAAGCGAACCGGCATTGCAGTTACCGACCCTATGCAAATAATTGCTACGGCTTTAACTACGGTACCCACCAATACATTACTCACTTACTTACAACATTATATTCAACAAGAACCTGTAGAGCTTATTCTGATTGGAGAGCCAAGGCATTTAAACGATAGCGCTACCGATGCTACCTATATGGTACACGGTTTTGTGAAAGTGCTGAAAAAAAACTTTCCAACAATACCTGTTGAAATGGTAGATGAACGCTATACCAGCAAGCTGGCATCGCAAAGTATGATTGCTATGGGTATGAAAAAGAAAGATCGACGGCAAAAGGGTAATGTAGATCAAATTGCAGCCACCATTATGTTACAAGAATGGCTGGCACAACACTAACGGAACTGAATAGCTTTAACAGGGTTAATTTTCGTTACCAACATACTAGGTAGCAATAAGCTAATAAAACATATCAACATAGTAACAATACATACTACTAATATCTGCCACCAGATAATATGTATTGGCGCCGTACTAACGTAATACTCTAATTCATTGAGTTTAATGAGTTGAAAATGCTGTTGTAACAGGCAAAGCCCAATCCCAATAAAAGCTCCAATACCAACACCTATTAGTGCTATGAAGCTACTTTGCCAAACAAATATTTTTTGAATATGCCAATTGGTAGCACCTAATGCTTTGAATACGCCAACCATTTTTACCCTTTCAAGTATAAGTATCAATAAGCTGGTAATTAAGTTAATAACAGCTACCACACCCATAATAATAAAAATCAAATCACGATTCACATCTTGAATATTCAACCAATCGAAAATATTCGGAAAAATTTCACGCATCGTACGGCTTACCCAAGTACCGGGTAATTGTTCGTAGAGCCTTGCATTCAGCGAATCCATTTGTGTGTAATCCCTTAAGAACACCTCATAACCTCCAATAGCATTTGGTTCCCATTGATTAATTCTGCGGATAAGCCGAATATCGCCCAAGGCAAATAACTTATCGTAAGCATCAATCCCTGTTTTGTACAACCCCACTACTTGTAGCTTTCTAAACTGAGCATCGGTAGAAGTATTGCCAATAAAAATCAGCTTCACCGTATCGTTCAATGCAATGCCAAGCATAGTAGCCAATGGGGTACTAATGGCGATTTCTTTACTGTAAAGACTATCGGAAAAACGAGGCCAACGGCCTGCCTTTAAAAAACCTTGCAGGTTGTTAAAGTTGTAATTACTATCAACCCCTTTCAGCAAAACCCCCTCAATATCTTTATTGAATTGAATTACAGCACTTTTAGTAGCAAAGCTCTGCACATGGCTTACACCAGGCATTTGTTGCACCGTTGTAACCACTAGCGGATCATGTAATATGGCAGTTTCTTCTGCTACAATTGATTTTGCCGACTCGTATTGTTGTACACGAATATGACCCCAAAAACCAAATACTTTTTCAGAAACCGTTTTTTGAAAACCATTCACAAATGCCAATGTTATAATCATAGCAGCTACGCTTACAGCGGTGGCAGCAGTAGCCAAACGTGTAATAAAACGTGAGTAAGAGGGCTGTTTTTTCAGTGCAATACGCTTTGCTATAAACCACGATACATCCATGGCTTCAAAAATACATAGCTGCGTAATGCAATTTGGTATTTTATTTGCGTAAGCGAACCATACACATACTTAAATTAGTAGCATGAAAAAATTGTTGCTTGCCCTCATAACTTCGGTAATATACCTTACGGTAAATGCTCAACGCGAACCCGATGGGGTATACAATGATAATATCAAAACCATACAGCTATTTAGGCAGAATAATCCATTTTCATATCCAATTATTAGCTTAGGCGATGTGGGTAGCATGGAGTTGCATTTCGATGATTTAGGCGGCCGAGTACGTAATTATTTTTATACCTACGAATTGTGCGATGCCAATTGGCAGCCAGTAATGCTAGGTTTGTTTGATTATATCAAAGGCTTTCAACAATCGCGTATTACACAATACCGGCCAAGCTCAATTGCTACTACCAACTATATTCACTATCAGGCATTATTGCCCGAACGCAATGCACAACCCAGTAAGGCGGGTAACTATTTGCTGAAAGTGTTTGAAAATGGCGATACTAGTAAGTTGCTATTTACCAAACGATTTTTAGTGGTAGATCCTATTGTGAATATAGGTGCACAAGTACAACAGCCTTATAATCCTGAAATATTCAGAACACACCAAAAAATTCAGTTAGTAATTTCTAAGTTCAACTTACAACTCTTGAATCCTAAAGAGCAATTAAAGGTAGTGGTACTACAAAATTATCGTTGGGATAATGCTATAACCGGTATTCAGCCAACGTTTATTCGTAATGGAACACTTGAGTATAATGCCGAGTTAGATTTGGTGTTTCCTGCTGGCAAAGAGTATCGTTGGGCCGATTTAAGAAGTTTTCGTTTTCAAAGCGAAAGAGTTGCAGCGGTAAATATGCAAGTACAACCCTTTGCAATAACCCTAAAGCCCGATGTTGAAAGAGCTTCGCAGCGATATTTGTTTTTTCAAGATAATAACGGGTTTAGCCAAACTGCTACTACCGATTTAATCAATCCGTGGTGGCAAGGCGATTATGCCAACGTTAAATTCACATTTGTGCCATCGGGTAAGCAACCTATTGCTGGTTACGATGTGTATTTGGCAGGCCAATTTACTAATTACAAGTACAACCCATCTACTAAGTTGCAATACAATGCAGCCGAGGGGGTGTATGAAACAACACAACTGTTAAAGCAAGGGTACTATACTTATAACTATGTAACTGTGCCCAGTACCAGTGCCGGAAAAATACTATCTATTCATACCGATGGTGACTATTGGGAAACCGAAAACGACTATACTATTTTAGTGTACTATCGTGGCCTAGGCGATAGATATGATGCACTCATTGGTATTACTACTGTTAATAGTAGAAACTCAAGAGTTGGTTTTTAAAAGGTTGCTTACAGAGCATGCATGTTATCAATTACAAATGTAGGATCAGTGGCATTGAAGATGCTACTTCCCGCTACAAGTACATCGCAACCTGCTTGTGTTAATAAGGGTGCATTTTCAAGTGTAACACCTCCATCAACTTCAATCAAATAAGTATATTGATGTGTTTGTCGGAGTTGATGCAGTTGTGCTACTTTCTGTATGCTTTCAGGTATAAATTTTTGTCCGCCAAAGCCAGGGTTCACACTCATAACCAATACCAAGTCTGCCATGTGAAGTACTTCTTGAACATGGCTTACGGGTGTATGCGGGTTCAATGCTACACCCGCTTTGCAGCCTACACTTTTAATTTGTTGTAGGGTTCTGTGTAAGTGGCGGCTAGCTTCTATATGTACGGTAATAACATCGGCACCAGCTTGCTTAAAATCGTTGATATAGCGTTCGGGTTGTTCAATCATTAAGTGTACATCACATACTTTACTAGTTGCACTGCGTAATGCTTGCAGCACAGGCATACCAAAGCTTATGTTAGGAACAAACAAGCCATCCATCACATCAATATGCAGCCATTCGGCAGCACTTTGGTTCACCAAATCAACAGCATTTTGTAACTGTAAAAAATTAGCAGCTAAAAATGAAGGTGCAACAATCGCCATAATTTGTGTTTTAGAATGGTTGTGTTAGTGTTAATGTTATCGTAAGCGTTCTATGGCCGCATTGGCCTCTTTTAGTGTTGGGTCTAATTGAAGTGCTTGCTCAAATCTGAGTAATGCACTGTCTTTTTGTTGCATCATTTCGTAGCAACGAGCCATGTAATAGTAAGCATCGGCGTAGCGGTTGTTAATGGTGGCTGCAAAGCTAAAAACAGCAAGAGCCTCCTTATATTGTTGCTGATCAAAAAAAACCAATCCCTTTTCAATATAAGCTTCCATATAAGTATAGTTGTTGGCTACACAGGCATCGAACTGTTCTATGGCTTGCTTTGTATCTTTTGTTCTGGCATAAAAAACGCCTGCAATAAAATGGCAATGGGCATCGTATTCGCGGCCTAGCTTCATTTTAGCTACTTCATTTACCGCAAGGAGGGCTCTATTGTTTTTTTGTTCGGCATACAAATTAGCAATCGATAGTAATGCATCGGCGCTCGGGTATATGCGTGCCGCTTTAGTGTAACTTGCGAGTGCTTTAGCTGTATCGCCAGCATGTTCTTCAATTTTTCCTTTGGCATACCATAACCCAAAATTACTGCTGTCTTTTGCAATCATTTGTTGCATTAAGGGCAGTGCTTTTGCAGGAGCACCAATACTATCGAAAGTCATGGCGAGTTGTAGCAAAAGTCCTGTGCTATCAGGATGTTGTTTTAGTTGTGCTTGTAGTGCATCTATTACTTTAGACTGATTTATTTTCTCATCAATCGTATTGTTGTTGCAAGCTATAAGTGCTAGTAACAGCAGCGTACATACATATCTCATGCGGTAAAAGTAAGCTTTCATACTGTTGCAAGTAACGTCATACTTGCGTAAAAAATTGGCATTTACCGTAAGGTTATTTTTGAGGCTGTTACATTTGTGTTAGGTTGTTACCAACAAATTTTTTGAGTATGAAATTATTTCATTGGTGTGCAGGTATTGTAGCACTTGCAGCCACTACTACTGCGAGTGTTAAAATGGGTAGCCTTACGGCAAATGAGGCAACAAACCTTACGGTAAATGATAGTGTGCAGTTTGAAGGAGAAAAACATTTTGCGAATGTACGCCAGCTCACTTTTGGTGGTGATAATGCAGAAGCTTACTGGAGCTACGATGGCAAGTATTTAATTTTTCAAAAAACAAATATCAAAGAGGGTATACCCTGCGATCAAATTTATATCGGTAAGGTGCCTACAACACCTTCTGAAAAATTTGAACCAAAGTTGGTAAGTACAGGCAAGGGACGTACTACTTGTGCTTACTTTTTACCCGATGGTAAGCATATCATTTATGCAAGTACCCATTTAGGTGGCGATGATTGCCCGCCACCGCCCGACAAAGCAAAATTGGGTAACCGTTATATATGGCCTTTGTATAACACGTTTGATATTTTTATGGCTACTACTGATGGTAAAATTGTAAAGCAACTTACCACTGCTAAAGGGTACGATGCTGAGGCTACCCTCAGTTACGATGGCAAAAAAATGATTTATTGTAGTGATAAAGATGGCGACCTTGATTTGTATGTGATGGATCTTAAAACAGGTAAAGAAAAAAAAGTAACCAATACCTTGGGTTACGATGGTGGTGCTTGGTTTAGCCACGATGGTAAGCAAATAGTATGGCGTGCTAGCCGCCCGAAAACACAAGCTGAGATAGATGATTATAAAAACCTATTATCGCAAGGTTTTGTTGCTCCTACCAATATGGAAGTGTGGGTGGCTAATGCCGATGGTTCTAATGCTCGTCAGATTACTAGCCTTGGTCAAGCGAATTGGGCACCCAACTTTACCCCTAACGATAAGCATATTATTTTTTGTAGTAATCACGAGTATAAGCGTGGCTTTCCGTTCAATATGTATCAGATTGATTTGAATGGTGGTGGACTTACAAAAATTAGTAGAGATAAAGGTTTTGATGCCTTCCCAATGTTTAGTCCAGATGGTAAAAAAATTGTATTCTGTAGCAATCGCAATAATGGCGGCACAAGAGATACCAATATTTTTATTGCCGATTGGGTAGAGTAGTAGTAGCTGGTTAATATTCCATTTGCCGTAAGGCAGGTGCCTTGAACCAAGTGAATATTACCACTGCAATGGTGGCACAACCGCCAAATACTACCGATGGTACAACGCCTAGCCAACGAGCCATAACACCACTTTCAAATTGGCCTAGTTCGTTACTGCTATTAATAAACATACTGTTCACGCTCATTACACGCCCACGTTTATCGTCGGGCGTTTTTAGTTGTAAGATGGTGCCACGCACTACTACGCTGATACCATCCATGAGTCCGCTTACCAACAATGCCAAGAACGAAAGCCAGAATACCTTGCTTAATGCGAATACGATGATGCAAATGCCAAATCCTGCGACGGCGAAGAACAATTTCTTTCCTTGTTGTTGCCGCATTGGAAAAAAGGTGAGTAACACTACACTTGCCCCGGCACCTAAATCGCTAGCAGCATTTAACCATCCAAAGCCGGTTGGCCCAGCCAGTAAAATGTCTTTAGCAAAAACAGGCACCATGGCAACGGCACCGCCCAAGAGTACTGCAAATAAATCGAGGCTGAGTGCACCCAATACTTCTTTGGTACGAAATACAAACTGGAGCCCTTCTTTAACACTATCCCAAGCATTGAGTGCTTTGTTTTTTGGCACAGGAGGTTTAGCGGTAAGCTGTGCCAGAAACACAAAGCCCATAGCCACCATAGCAATAATACAAGTAATCGTGCCATGAATACCAATAGCTGCAATGAGTAGTCCACCCAGAGCATGGCCTGCCACAGAAGCTGTGAGCCAAGTACCCTGATTAAGGGTAGTAGCACTTTGCAGTAAATGCCGGGGTACAACACTCGCCAGTATAGCATGAAAAGTGGGACCTGTAAATGCTCTAATGATGCCGGTGCAAAAAATAACAGCATAGATACACCAACTTGTGAGTTGATTGCCAAGTTGAGCAAGACTTGTTTCGCTCGAAAGCCACCAGAGTGCACAACAACAGATAAAATAGCTGATAACGCCAGTAATAAGTAAGCTACGTTTATCTTTAATATCGATAACATGTCCTGCATATAATGCCAACGAAATAGCAGGGATAACTTCTGATAAACCAATCAAGCCAATAGCAAATGGATCTTGGGTGAGTTCATAAATCCACCAGCCTACTAAAGTGCCAAGCATACGTAGCCCCATGATAAATAGAAAACGCCCCAACAATAGTTGGCGATATTCTTTTACCCGTAAGGCTTGTATTGCACTCACATCTGTTGGTTTATGGTAAGGTTAAAAAGTGTTGCCCTGGTTCGTAATCTTTTTCTAATGCATTTAAAATGGTTTGCACATGCAGCTCGTTTTCTAAAAAATCGGCATTACTCGCATCTACAAATAAAGTTTTAATGTGGTGCTGTTTGATATAGCTGGTATAGGTTTCTTGTAGGTTAAAAAGATATTCGTCGGGGATGCTTTGTTCATAAGGTCGGTTACGCTTTTTGATATTGCTTTGGAGCTTTTGCACAGGTGCGTGTAGGTATATCAAAATATCAGGAAAAAGCAGTTGGTTGTGAATGATATCGAACAGTTTTTGATACAAGCGAAACTCTTCTGTAGGTAAGTTCACTTTAGCGAACAGCAAGCATTTGGTGAACAAATAATCTGAAATAGTAACTTGTTGAAATAAATCTTTTGTTTGTAATACCTCTTTTAGTTGCTTGTAGCGTTCGGCCATAAAGAACAGTTCCAAAGGGAAAGCGTACTGCTCTGGGTGCTCATAGAATTTCGATAAAAAAGGATTATCTGCGAATTCTTCCAATATCAAACGACCATTTAAGCGTTCACTTAAAATGGTAGAAAGCGTTGTTTTCCCAGCGCCAATATTCCCCTCTATCGTAATAAAATGATACTTCATAGCCCGTTCAAAAATATTATTGTTATAGGTTTAGCTAGTATTTTTTATACACATCGAGTGTGTCGGTACAGTTTTTTAATAATTCGGCTACACTTACGTGTAAAAGTGGATGCATATAGTTGGGTGCTACCTCTGCAAGTGGCACCAATACAAAGCGGCGTTCATGTAATCGTGGGTGTGGAACTACCAAATTTGCATCATTGATAACATCGCTGTTAAAAAAAAGAATGTCGAGGTCAATGGTTCTTGGTCCGTTTTTTAGCAAACGCTTTCTGCCCATTTTTTCTTCAATTAGTAATAAATGCTGCAAAGTATCGTAAGCGTTTAGAGCCGTTATTGCATGAATTACCTGATTTAAGAAACCTGGTTGGTTACTGAGCCCCCAGGGTGCTGTTTCATAAATGGCCGAAGCTTGTTGTACTTTACCGATCAATTGTTCTATGAAAGTATAAGCTTGTAGCAAATATTCCTCTCGGTTGCCTAAATTGCCACCCATCAATATGTAAGCATGGTTCATACAACTACCAAATTGAGCTGGCGAATGTATTGCTATTTTCATCCTATACATTAGAGAATTATGCGTGGATTTTTAAAAACATTTTTTGCATCGCTATTAGCCCTAATCATATTTACGGTATTAGGCATTTTTATTATTATTGGTATTGGCGTTTCTGCTGCTAGTAGTACTAAAAATGTTGCCATCGGCGATAAAGCTGTTGTAGTGTTAGACCTATCAGTACCTTTTGCAGAGCAACATGTTGAAAACCCCTTTGGTGCTATAAGTGGCGATGCCGAAGATATACCTAGCTTGCACGAAGCGGTACAATTGATTGAATATGCTGCTAATGATAGTAGAGTAGCCGGTATTTACATTAAAATGAATGTGAATGCCAATGGGTATGCTGCTACAGAAGAGTTAAGAACTGCATTGTTAAAGTTTAGAAAGAGTAAAAAGTTTGTGATTGCTTATGGTGAAACGGTGTTTCAAACAGCCTATTACCTTGCTTCTGCAGCCGAACATGTGTATGTACAGCCCAAAGGCTTATTTGAATGGGGGGGCTTATCGGTTGAATATACTTTTTACAAGGGATTACTCGATAAACTTGAAATAGAACCACAAATTTTTTACGCTGGAAAGTTTAAAAGCTTCACCGAACCATTCAGAGCAACTGCTATGACAGATGCCAATAAGCTTCAAACCATGGTATGGCTGGGCGACCTGTACAGTCAAATGCTAACAAAAATTGCCGATAGCAGAAATCTAGATACAGCGCAACTTAGGAATTTAGCAAATACTGGCGCTATACAAACCCCCGCCGATGCTGCTAAGTACAAACTGATTGATGCAGTGAGGTACGACGATGATGTAAAAGCAGAGATTTTAAAGAAGGTTGGTGCAAAACCAACCGATAAAATCAATTTTGTAACGCTTGCAAAATATGGCCAGTCAGTAACCACCGATACCAGTTCGAGTGATTATAAAATTGCTGTTATTTATGCAAGTGGCGATATTATTGATGGTAAGGGTGCTGATGGTGTAGTAGCAAGCGACGAGTTCAAAAACCTACTTCGCAAAGCACGATTAGATAAAAATGTAAAAGCCATTGTATTACGAGTGAATAGCCCAGGTGGTAGCGTTATTGCAAGTGATGTTATTTGGCATGAGGTTGTTTTGGCCAAAAAAGTCAAGCCGGTTGTTGTGAGTATGGGAAATGTTGCTGCTAGTGGCGGTTACTATATTAGTTGTGCAGCCGACAGCATTTTTGCGAATAAAAGTACCATTACAGGATCTATTGGTGTATTCACCATTATTCCTAATACACAAGCGTTCATGAAAAATAAGCTTGGCATTACGTTCGATGGTATCAAAACTGGTCCTTACGCCGATATGCTTACAATCACACGTCCACTGTCACCCACTGAAAAAGCATTTTTACAACGTAGTGTTGATACTATTTATTACAATTTTAAAGAACGTGTGGCAAGCGGTCGTAAGCTCAATATCAATTATGTAGATAGTATTGCACAAGGCCGAGTATGGACAGGCGAAAGAGCACTTCAAATAGGATTGGTAGATAAAATTGGCGATTTGAATGATGCTATTACATGTGCTGCCCGTATGGCTAAACTTTCAGATTATAAAGTGCGTAACTACCCTGAACCGAAAAACGTATTAGAACAAATTTTATCGGGTCAGGTAGTGAAAGATGTTAAAGCCAATGCTGTGAAATCAGAAATAGGTGCCGAAAATTACAGCACAATACAACAATTGCAACAATTTAAAAATGTTGTAGGGGTACCGCAAGCAAGGCTACCATTTGTATATAAGCTTAACTAAAACTACATCTAACAGTTACACAACCATGTTAACGATTCATTTGCACGATGTAGTGTTTCGTAGCAAGCAAGGCGTATTTGCAGAAGAACAAATACTTAGCAACGATGTTATCGCTAATGTTAGTGTGAGCTATTTACCGCAAGGTGAGTGGCCAATAACCAATATCGAAGCAACACTAGATTATACAGCCTTGTATCAAATTTTAAACGAATTATTAGCATCGCCAGGTGCATTGTTAGAAACCATCGTTGGTAAGTTTGCAGCTATTACAATGGCAACTTGGCCACAAGTACAAGAGGTACATATTGCTTTGAAAAAATTGCATCCTGCCATCATCGGCTGGCATGGCGGGGCTGTGGGAGTTGCCTTTACTCAAAAACGTGCTTAAATGAAACTTAAATTCTTGCTAATTGCGTGTGCCATTATGCTTACGCAAATGAGCTACGCTCAAGATGTAGCAACACTTACCCGCGAAGCAATAACCCTTGAAAAGCAGATGAAGGAAATGGAAGCTTTGGTAAAGTACAAAGCCATTATTGCTTCAGAACCTAAAAATGTTAACGCCCTTGTGAAAGCTGCCGAACTAACCGCAGCTATCGGAACTCGCTTTAAAAAAGATTCAGAGAAAATACCTCATTTTAAAGAAGCCTTACAGTTAGCACAAGATGCTGCCGTTGCCGACTCTACCAGTGCCGATGCATGGTATGTACTTGCGATGGCTAGTGGTAAAATGACGGAGGTTGCAGAAAATAATAAGCAAACTGTTGCTTACGTAAAAGATATATATACCTATGCTAGCAAAGCATTAGCAATTAATCCCAATCATTCCAAAGCCAATTATGTTATGGGCAAATGGCATTTGAGTATGGTAACCCTCAACTTCGTGAAAAAAGCAGCTGTAAAAGCATTGTATGGTGGCTTGCCTAAAGCAGATATTAACGAGGCTATTAGATACATGGAAAATTGCAGAAAAAATGATGTGTACTTTATTACTAATTACCTCGATTTAGCAAAAGCTTACGAAGAACTAAATAAGCCAACAAAGGTGATTGAGATTTTAAATCTCTTAGTTAAAATGCCTTTACGCACTGTGAACGATGCCGCCATCAAAGAAGAAGGAAAGCAAATGTTAGCAAAATATCAATAAACTATACCATGGAATTAAAAACCTTATTCGAGCAAGCTGTAGCCAATAGCAAACTCTTAAGTAGCAAGCCCGATAACGAAACATTATTAAAACTCTATAGCTTATACAAACAAGCCACAGAAGGCGATGCACCAACAGATGGCCCGTCGAACCCATTCGATATTATTGGTAAGGCGAAGCATCAGGCATGGCAAGCTATGAAAGGTCTTACAAACGAAAGTGCTATGCAACAATATATTGATCTAGTAGCCAGTTTGCAAGGTAAGTAGCTTAGCTAACTATTGATTCAACAAGGGTACGGGTTCGCCGAAGGCGAACCCGTACCCTTGTTGTTTAATCTTTAAACCTTACGGTAAATATAATACCATATTAAAAAATTGGCTTACTTCGCATCTGTAGCATTTAAATAACTCTCAAAGAAACCATTGTCATGCGTTTAAACTTTTTGCATGTAACAAAGTGCTTATTGCTTGCCGTGTTGTTGGTAGCTTGTAAAAAAGAATCAGATGCACCAGCAACTACACCTCCAACAACGCCAGCACCTCCTGTTGTTACGCCGCCAACGCCAACAAGTAGCGTACATATTACTTTAGGCAACCCAAGTAATGCCAGCACCGACATCATTTATTACGACAACTATCTTATGGTGAAACCTCAATATGTACTGAGCTACAACCGTAATCGTTCAACACCCAATTGGGTAAGTTGGCATTTAGATGAAACATATTTAGGTTCTTCAGATCGGCAAAACGATTTTCGGGCCGATAATACTTTACCGCAAGGTTGGTTTCAAGTGAATGAAACCAGTTATAGCAACAGTGGTTTCGATAGAGGGCATAACTGCCCTAGCGGCGATAGAACAAATAGTGTTGAAAACAATAGCGCTACTTTTCTCATGACTAACATGATACCCCAAGCACCCAATAACAACCAACGTGTATGGGCCAATTTCGAAAACTATGTTCGTAGTTTGGTGAATAGCAATACCGAAATTTATACCATTATGGGTAGTTATGGTACTGGTGGCGAAGGTAGTAATGGCGGACAAACAACAGCTATCAGTGCCGGACGTATTGTTGTTCCTTCATTTATTTGGAAGGTAGTAGTAGTTTTGCAACGTGGCGATAATGATGCCGCACGTGTTTCTAACAGTACACGTGTTATTACCATTCGTACGCCTAATGTTAATACTAATTTAAGTACCGATTGGCGTACCTTTCGCGTAAGTGTAGATGATATTGAAGCAGCCACAGGATATAACCTTTTATCTGCTGTACCCACTGCCATTCAAGATGTAATTGAGGCAAGAGTAGATAATTTGTAAGTATACCTTACGGTAAATGATAATACAATTTTAAAACACTAATTTATCGAAGGTATCGTTCGCATTTTTTCCAATAACTAAAAAAGCTATTGAAATAACCTTGTACTTCAGGGAATAGCCAATCTCTACTTTCTTGTACACCCCGATAATGCTGCGTTGTAGGATGCTCCTTATACCAAATGGCACCAGCTTGTTGCTTAGTTACTTCTGTTTGTAATGCTTGAAAACTACCTACAAACACTTGTAGGTTTTTAATATTATCACGTGCTAATTGTAATATCCACATTAAAACCTTTTCACTAATAGGAAATTGTTCAAAATGCTGTGGTTCTAAAAGTAGTACTCTGTTACAATCATCCTTTGCATGCCATAACAGATCAAGATTGTAAGTATTGTATACAGCAACAGGTAACTGTGCCTGTAACGAAAGCGTATCACCTTGCGGTAAATGTGTTCTCAAAACTAGGGTTGTAGTTGCTTGCAAAGCCTCAGGAATAGCTAATTCAGCTAGGGCTTCGTAACTATTATTTAAATAACTCTTCACTTGTTTAGAGCCTGTGTACTTGCTAATATTTTCTTGATTGGCGAAGTATTTTTTACTGCTAAAACTGCCTGCAACCCATTGCCAACTCAGCATATTACTAGCTACATCGCCATCTAAAAGATGAAAATACATCCATTGTGCGGGCAGTAACCAATGACTTTGCCCGATGTTACAAGTGAGCATAGCGGTATACATTCTTACGTGGTTATGCATATAACCGATACGATACAAATTTTGAATACCTAAGTCTATCCCTTCAATACCAGTATTAGCCTCCACCACAGCGGTTGGTATTTTGTGATGTTTATAGCGTTGTTGTTGTTGTTTTACATCGTTTAATACTTGCTTACCTATGCTTTGCCAAACACGTTGAAAGTACTCTCGCCATGCTAATTCTTGAATTAGCTTTTCTGCTTCGTAAAATCTATACTTACCTAATACCACTTCACTAATTTGTGGAAGGCTCACTACACCTCGGGCTATGTAAGGCGATAAATACGTTACAGCCCCATTGATGAAGTTACGTGTTTTACTATACTTAACCGGGTCTATTAGGGCAATACGTTCTATTATTTGTTGGTAGCTGGTGGGGAACTGTATATCTATACCATCATTATCAGGAAATAATGTATCGCCATGATGCATTCTAGTTGTTGCCATGGGTATATGTTTATAAGTTAAATACGTATTAAGCCATGCGTTCTAAGTGTATCAAGTGTAAGTGCATTACCATCGTTCACATTTTTAAAGTCTGTGAGTGTTCCCAGATAAAGCATGTGGTCAGGTGCGGGTACGCTCGGGTCATTTGCCTGTAAAGGCGTTAACGTAAAGTGCATATATGCAAGGGCTTCTTTGAGTACCCAAAAGCCTTTCCATGTACTTAGGAGTTGTCGCTTTTGTAGGCGTTGTATTTTATTGATGTTATGCCCTGATTGTTTTCCTAACATATCTACTAAGCGGTATTGATGCTCACTTAAAAGTTGCAAAACAATACTAGGGTTTTGCTGTACTAGTTGTAGCGATTTGGTGCCGTGGTATAACGCAATGATAAATTGTTTTGGTTGCATGCTTACCGCATTAGCATAGGTTATAATATGCATATTGTGTGCTGCATTGCCATCATAGGTACTGGTAGCATACACGGGTAAGTTGATGCGGTTCCACGGACGTTTAGGCATGGTGAAGTGCTTTGTCTAGTTGTTGTAAGAAACGCTCGGCATTGGTTAAGTGAATGTTACGTTTGGTCGCATCCATTTTATCGAGAGTGTTAACAAGCATGCCCAAGCGAGGATTTTTTGTAAAAAAAGTTCTATGCACATGCATGAAGCGCCAAAACAAACCATCCCAAGTTGTTTGCCATTCACCTTTCGGGAAATCACTCATTTTCATTAAATAGTTACTACCACTGATATAAGGTTTTGTAGTCATAATGCCGCCATCGGCAAATTGGGTCATACCATACACATTAGGTACCATTACCCAGTCGTAACTATCTATAAACAACTCCATAAACCAACGATATACTTCATCGGGGTCAAACTCACAGAGTAGCATAAAATTGCCCAACACCATTAACCGTTCAATATGATGGCAGTAACCTGTTTTAAGTAAGCGTTGAATAACAATATCAACTGGAGCAATGCCTGTAGTGCCCTTCCAAAAACTTTCAGGAATTTTTCTTGTGAAACCCCAATAGTTGGTAGTGCGTTGCTTGCGGCCTTCTTTCGCATATACAATTCGAATAAATTCTCGCCATCCAACAATCTGGCGAATAAATCCTTCTACTGAGTTCAGAGGTATATCATGCTTAGAAGCTTTAGCTAAAGCCGCATCGATAATTTCTTGTGGTTGTAGCAAGCCAATATTGAGCATTGGAGTAAGTACGCTATGATGCAATACACTTGCTTTCATTACCATAGCGTCTTCATACAATCCAAATAGTGCAAATCTTTTCTCTAAAAAACCATGCAACCACTCCAAAGCATCTGGGCGTGTTACGGCATAAAATCCATCTTTTCCCCAGGGTGGGTTGGTATTACCGTAGTGGTTGCTAAAATGTGTATTTACGTAAGTGCGGGCCTCTTCAATAAAGGCATTGCTAGGTGCTTTTGGTAGGGCAGGTATGGGTTGCTTTGCAGGAAATTTTGCTCTATTATCGGCATCGAAAGTCCACTTGCCTCCTAATGGTTTATTATTCGGCGATACAAGCAAACCTCTTTGCTTACGTTGTGCAACATAAAAATCTGTTTGTAAATAGTGTTTTCTACCTTCAAAAAAATCGGTATCGCTGGTATTCAAAAAATTAGGGCTTTGGTATACCTTGCGGTAAATATTATGCTGCTTACAACTTGTGGCAATGCGTTGTTCCAGCCAATCATCAACCACATCGGCATAATGTACTTCTGTAATGCCCTCGGTAGCAAGTTGAGCCAGCAACTGTTGAATGTGGTGTGTTGTTGCTGTAGCTGCAATGTAGCGTACTGTATAACCTAACTTACGAAGGTGGCTGCAATACCATTGCATACTAGCACGGTGTAGCACAATCTTTTGCTGATGAAACCGATATTGGCTAAAAAACAAGTATTCTTCTACCAATACAACTGCTCGCTTTAGTTCAAGCGCCGGATGTTGCTCAAACAACTGATGTGGAAAAATGAGCGTAATAGCTTGCATGTGTAGGTAAACAAACCCAGCTGTTTTTTGTTGCTACTATAATAAAAAATGGCTATGGAAATATTGAAAGGCAAATACGTTTTAGTAGCTGGTGCCACCGGCGGTATTGGTAAGCAAGTTGTTAAATTGTTGCATCAGAGCGGAGCAGTTGTGTACGCAGCAGGTCGTAACGAAACTATACTCCAACAAATAGGAAGCGAGTGGCAACTACCAGCCGATAGGTTGTTGGTGCTAGATGTTACGAAAGAACACCAAGTTGCACAAGCCATACAACATGTACCGCAAGTAGATATTCTTGTGAATGCGGCAGGTATTGGCATTATTAAAAGTATGGATACACTTACACTCGACGATTTTAATAAGAGTTTACAAGTGAACTTAGTAGGTACATTTAATTTAGTTAAAGCAGTTTTACCTCAAATGAAAGAGCGTAAAAAAGGGCTCATCATTAACATACCCGGCGTTTTAGGTAAGGTGCCAATGGCAGGTGCTGCAGCATACAGCGCCAGCAAATATGGTATTGTAGGCATGATGCAAAGTATCCGCGAAGAATTAAAACGAACCGATATACGCATTACTAACCTTTTTTTAGGCGGTGTAGATAGCCCTTTTTGGGATACGATAGATTTGCGAGTACAACGCGATAAAATGATTGTTGCCGAAGAAGCTGCAAAAGCCATTTGGTTTTTATGCCAACAACCCAATAGCGGAGTAGTGAGCGAAATGGTATTACAACCCTTCAACCATCAAGCAATTTAATGGTGTTATAAATACCACCTTACGGTAAATGAGATGCCGATGGTATTCATTTTATTTGTAACATCGTATTACCTTAAAGTAAATGACATGATACAACGTTTTTTCACTGCATTGGTGTTGTTGGCCACGGTAATAGTAGCGAAGGCACAAGATGCTAAACCTGTTTGGGCTGTTATTAATGTACCACAGCTAAAATGTTGGGAATGCAAAGAACGCCTAGAAAAATACCTTGAAAGAGAAAAAGGAGGTACGAACGAAGGTGGTATTACTCAGTATAAAATAAACCAGGCCGCCGGACAAATTCGTATTCAATACATACCTACACGTATTAGCTTAGACTATATCAGAACTGCCATAAATAATGCAGGTTTCGATGCCGATACCACCAAGGCCACTCCAGATGCCTATAAACTGCTACCGCCCAAATGCAAGCGTGCAGAAGATGGCGGTGGCCCCAAGCCGGGTAGTCCTTGCAAAATGGGACCAATGGATCGCCGATAAACCTCTACATTATATTACCCCCTGAGAAGCACGTTACCACGCTTGTAACGGGCTTTTTTATTTACCGTAAGGTATTTCCCTTAAAATCGTACTTGTGTATTTCGTACACAATAGCTACTTTTGAATTTCTACATAACGATAGCTTGGTTAAATCAGGTGTAGCGTTACTGTACGAAGAATTTAGTAGATTGATTTAACGACCCATAAAACAAAAAGTTTTGGCAACGAAACGTAACTCTACCAACACGGCTACTAAGGTATCTACAACGGATGCTGCACCTTCTAAGAAAGCTGCACCTAAAAAGGCATCGCCTAAAAAAGCAGCAACTGCAAGTGAAAAATCATTAAAAAAGGTAGCTTCAAAAGCAATTGCAGCAACACCATCGGCAGGTGCATTACCCAAAGTAATTACCTTTTTATTGCGCTATGGCACCACCTATGGTCAGCAGCTTTTCATCACGGGTAATCATCCAAGCCTCGGTGATAGCAATACCCAACAGGCACCAGTAATGACCTATATTAACGAGCAATACTGGAGTTTCACCATTACCGTTGAAGCCGATACTAGCTTCACGTACAACTACATTCTTCGCAATAGCGATGGTACTGAAAGCTTCGATTGGGGTAGCGATAAGCATATTGATACCGCTTTGTACGCTACGAATATTGTAATTGTAGATAGCTGGAACCACGCCGGTTATTTTGAGAATGCCTTTTATACTGAGCCATTCCAAAAAATTCTATTAAAAAGAAAATCCCTTACGGTAAAACAAAATAAGCCCAAACAAGTAACTCACGAGTTTAGGGTGAAAGCACCATTACTGAACGATAATGAAACTATATGTATCGTTGGTGAAGGCACTAGTTTACAACAATGGAACACAGCCCAGCCCATTTTGTTACACAAAAAAGCAGGGGAAGCTTTTTATGTGGTATCCTTAGATTTGTCTAACGCCCCACTGCCTATTATTTATAAATATGGGGTGTATAATGTAGCCGAAAAGCAGTTTGTGCGTTATGAAGATGGCAACAACCGTATGGTATGGGAAGCTGGGGCACAAGCCAAGCAAGTAATTGTGAATGATGGATTTGCAGTATTACCAACAACTCAATGGAAGGGTGCCGGCGTTGCTATCCCAGTTTTCAGCTTACGATCAGAAAAAAGCTTTGGTGTTGGTGAATTTACCGATCTGAAGTTGTTAGTAGATTGGGCTAAGCGTGTTGGATTGAAATTGGTGCAGATACTTCCTATTAACGATACAACAGCCAATAAAATATATACCGATAGCTACCCTTATTCGGCAATATCTGCCTTTGCCCTACATCCCATTTATTTGAACGTTGCACAAGTTGCCGATAAGGCCAATCAAAGTATTGTAGCAGCCTATGCCAAACAACAACAAGCCTTGAACAGCTTGCAACAAATGGATTACGTGGCCACTATTGATACCAAATGGGAAATTATTAAGCGGTTGTACCCCTTACAAAAAGCAAAAACTTTCAAAAGCAAAGATTACCAAGCTTTTTACGCACAAAATAAGCATTGGTTAGTGCCTTATGCAGCTTTTTGTTACTTAAGAGATATCAACGGAACTTCCGATTTTAATCAATGGCCAGCGCATGCACAATACAGTGCCGAAGCTATTAACGCTTTAAGTGCCGAAGGAAGTACTGCTTACGATGCTATAGCTATACATTATTTTGTGCAGTATCACTTACACCTACAGCTTAAAGAAGCAACAGATTATGCACACGAAAATGGCATTATTGTTAAAGGTGATATACCTATTGGAATTTACCGATACGGTGCCGATGCTTGGGTAGAGCCAGGTTTGTATCATATGAATGTACAGGCTGGTGCTCCGCCCGATAGCTTTGCCATAAAAGGGCAGAACTGGGGCTTCCCAACGTATAATTGGCAAGCAATGATGCAAGATGGTTTCGCCTGGTGGCGTAAGCGTTTTGAGCAAATGAGCCATTATTTCGATGCCTTTAGAATAGATCATATCTTAGGATTTTTCCGTATATGGAGTATACCTATCAACGCCGTTGAAGGTATTATGGGATATTTTGTTCCTGCTATTCCGGTGCACATCAACGAGTTGTACGAAAATGGTATTAGCTACAACTATTTCCGTTATTGTAAGCCATATATTACCGATCAGGTGTTATGGGAAGTGTTCGGTAACGATAGCGATACCGTTCGCAACGAGTTTGTAACTTTCGATGGCTTTGGTAATTATACTTTACGTCCAGAATTTGCAACACAACGACAAGTCGAAAATCACTTTGCTAACCTTACGGTAAATGAATACAATAACCGTATTAAACAAGGTTTGTACGATTTAATTAGCAACGTTATTTTATTTGAAGTAGAAGGAACCAATGCACAGCAGTTTCACTTCCGCTTTAACATGCAAAGCACAAGCAGTTATCGCTACTTAGATGCACATAGCAAGCAGCAGTTAGAGGCATTATATGTTGATTATTTCTTCCGCAGGCAAGATGAACATTGGCAAAAAGAAGCATTAGCCAAACTGCCAGCATTGAAACGTGTTACCAACATGCTCATTTGCGGCGAAGATTTGGGTTTAGTGCCTTCATGCGTACCCGATGTAATGAAGCAAAACGGCATTTTGAGTTTAGAAATTCAACGTATGCCGAAAGATCCCAATCGTGAATTTTTCCATCCCAACGATGCGCCGTATTTAAGTGTAGTAACGCCAAGTACCCACGATATGAGCACCATTAGAGGTTGGTGGGAAGAAGATAGAAACTTAACACAACGTTTCTACAATAAAGAGCTAGGGCAGTGGGGCGAAGCTCCATTTTTCTGCGAAGCTTGGATTAACCGACTTATTGTAATTCAGCATTTGTATAGTCCTGCCATGTGGAGCATCTTTCAGTTGCAAGATTTGTTAGGTATTGATGCCGGTATTCGTGTTGAAAATCCGAACGATGAACGCATTAATATACCAGCCGATCCTAAACATTACTGGCGTTATCGTATGCATTTAAGTTTAGAACAATTGTTGGCAAGCAACGATTTTAATAATGATATCGCAAGCTTAGTAGCACAAAGCGGACGTGCGTAAGCATTTGCCGTAAGGCATATATAGCATGATGTGTGGGGCGCCGAAGGCGCCCCATTTGTTTTACTATCTTTTTCTGGCCTTATTTTGCAACTATGCAATTGTATTATTGGCAGTCTAACATGCCGTTCGAATATCCATTTACCATTAGTGGCGGTCGTACTAAAACACATCAACCAGCATTGGTAGTAGCCCTACAATTAGGGCCTTTTATTGGCTTTGGCGAAGCACCTGCCATTGCGTATTACGATGTTACGGTAGATAGTATGATAGCCGATATTGTAGCTAAGCAAAAAATGATTGAAAAATTTGCCTTTACAGAGCCTGGCAGATATTGGCATTATTTGCATCACCTACTGCCGAAAAATCCATTTTTGGTTTGTGCTTTAGATATGGCAGCATGGGATTTGTTTGGTAAAATGAAAGGTAAGTTGCTTTACCAATTATTTGACACAACTTTTGAACAGCATATTGTAACAGATTATACCATTGGTATTGATACTATTGATGCAATGGTGGCTAAAATGAAAGCAAAACCTTGGCCTATCTATAAAATTAAGCTAGGTCATGCCGATGATATTGCCATGGTAGCGGCCTTACGGCAAAATACAAACGCTGTTTTTAGAGTTGATGCCAATGCTGGTTGGACACGCGATGAAGCCGTTGTTAAAATTCCGCAACTGGCTGCTTTAGGCGTAGAATTGGTAGAGCAACCCCTAGCGAAAGATGATTGGGAGGGAATGGCCATGTTAAAAGCATTATCGCCATTGCCACTTATTGCAGACGAAAGCTGCGTATTTGAACAAGATGTAGCAAAATGTGCAGATTATTTTCATGGTATTAATATTAAACTCACCAAGTGTAGTGGCATTACCCCAGCATTGCGAATGATTGAATCAGCAAAATCGCTTGGCCTAAAAGTAATGATGGGCAGTATGAATGAGAGTATCATCGGTTCTGCTGCAATTGCTCATTTTATTCCGCAACTAGATTATGTAGATATGGATGGACCATTATTGCAAACAAAAACCAATGGTACAGGCTTAAGCATAGATGCTAATGGTTTCGTTCGTTTTAGTGGTAATGTAGGTTTAGGCGTTGAAGCTATTCCTCCTCAACAGTTATAGTACATGAAATTTATACAACAGCAACCCTTACAACAGTTAAATACTTTTGGCATTGCTACTACCGCAGCCAACTATGTGAAAGTTACTTCGCTTAGCGATGTTCAAACAATAGTTACAGACAGGTATTGGCTGTCGCAAGGTATTAAAGTAATTGGTGGCGGCAGTAACATACTACTAACACAGCCGTTAGATGGGCTGTTGGTGCATAACCAATTAAAAGGTATCAGTGTAGTTGCAGAAGATGAGCAATTTGTATATCTCAAAGCTGCGGCAGGTGAGCAATGGCATGATGTTGTAATGTATGCAGTGGCTAATAATTGGGGTGGTATTGAAAATTTAAGTTTAATTCCGGGTTGCGTTGGTGCTTCACCAATGCAAAACATTGGTGCTTATGGTGTTGAAATTAAAGATGTATTTCATTCGTTAGAAGCAATTGCTATAGGAAGTGGTGAGTTGGTTACTTTTAGTGAACAAGACTGCCAATTTGGATATCGAGAGAGTGTGTTTAAGCGAGCACTGAAAGGGCAGTACGTAATTGTATCGGTAACCTATCAATTAAGAAAGCAGCCTATTTTCAACACAAGCTATGGCGCCATTGAACAAGAGTTGGCTAAGGCCTGCGTTACTAACCTTACGGTAAAAGCTATTAGCGATGCGGTAATTCGCATTCGCACATCAAAATTACCGAACCCTTCAGTCATTGGAAATGCCGGAAGCTTTTTCAAAAATCCTACTATTAGTGCGTCTAGTTTTGCATTGTTACAAGCTACTTACCCCGAAATAGTGGGTTATCATTTACCGCAAGGTGATGTAAAACTAGCCGCTGGATGGTTAATTGAAAAAGCCGGTTTTAAAGGTTGGCGTAGCGGCGATGTGGGCTGCCATAACAAGCAAGCCCTAGTGTTAGTGAATTATGGTAAGGCCAGTGGAAGCGATGTTTTGGCATTAGCTACCAACATCATAGATAAAGTAAAAGCGATGTTTGGGGTTGCTTTGGAGCCGGAAGTAAATATTTGGTAGCAAATACCTCTATTTAGCTACGATGTTACTACTAATTATGTCTAAAATGTTGGAAGTTCACTTATTTTTCAGATTTTAGCACTACAAAGCAAGCAACAAACAACAGCATCTATGACTTTTACCAATGCCGGAACGGTTCTTTTGATTGAAGACGATGAAATAATGTTGAAGGTAATTGAACGAATTCTTCTTAAGGAGGGGTATCAAGTGCTTGTTGCCCGCAACGGTAAGGAAGCCATGCAGCGGTTGGAACAAGGTGGTTTTGATTTGGTAATTACCGACTTAATGATGCCTTATGCCAATGGCTTTGAAGTAATTAGTAAGGTTAAAAATTCTGATAAATCTAAAGGTATTCCTGTAATTGTGATATCATCGGTTGGTAACGAAGATTCTATTATGGAAGGTTTTCGCTTGGGTGCCGATGATTTTCTGAAAAAGCCAATCATGGCGGGCGAACTTATGATTCGTGTTAAAAGATTGATGAGCAGCTCAAAATCTTAACAAAATCTGGCTTTGTGTAGTTTTTACATTAAGTATTGATTAATTCTTGCGTCAATCGAGGGTTCAGTTTGCTAAACCCAAAAGCATTGTTTATCTTTATAATTCCCCGTAGCAAACTGTACCCAAAAGCATGTCAAAACCAACCACTTTGGCTAACCCATCTATACTATTAGTTGACGATGACCAGATTTTGTTACACGTAACGAAACGCATTCTGCAACATGATGGATATAAAGTTACTACCGCAACTAACGGTAAAGAGGCACTCGATAAAATACGTAATACCCAATTTGATTTGGTGATTGTAGACGTAATGATGCCTTATATCAATGGGCTAGAAGTACTTAGCCAACTAAAACAGCAACAAAATACACGTTCAGCGCCTGTAATTGTACTTACAGGAGTATCGCACAGTATTTCAGAAGATGTTTTGAAAATTGGTGCTTCAGCATGTTTCAAAAAGCCTTTTGAAGCCGATACTTTGCGTGAAGCAGTTCGAGAACATCTTGCTAAGTAGGTAAAATAAACGATATTTACAATTATGAAGTTATATTTTGCCGATACGATTTTCTCACCCATATTTCGCCGGTATTTTTTCTATTTCGATAGTTACCCACTGGTAATACAAATTGCAATTATTTTAACCACCATTGCCATTACTGCTACTATCATTGCTTATGGTAGTATTCTTTATCGCAGATACTCCGGTTGGAAGCGAGACAAGCGATTGGCTAAACTGAACCCCAGAATAGACGATTTAATTACCGAGACTGTTATTTTAAATGAAGCACTGGCATTAGGTACGCCTCCAGAAAAAATTGAACTAGACTTGTCTGGATTTGCTCGTTTGAAATATCGCGACACGTTTGTGCGACAGGCATTGATTGATCGAATAATGCACTATCGCAAAAACTTTGTAGGCGATATAGGCTATTTATTACGGCAGCTATATATTGATCTCGATCTTGAAAAAGATAGTGTTAAAAAACTAAAATCGCCACAGTGGAATAAAAAAGTGCAAGGTTTAGTAGAACTTACGGCACTCGACATACAAATTTCCGACGTTAACATTCTTCCGCTCACGAATAGCAAAAACAGAGAATTGAGAGCCGAGGCTCGACATGCTTATATTAAACTAAGTAAAAACGAACCGTTTAAATTTTTCGATATTGCTACAGAGCCTTTGTTAATGTGGGATCAGATTGAATTATTTAAAATTATTACCACTAACAAAGATATTGTAATACCAAATTTTGCTCGTTGGGTAACTTACAGTAATAATAAAAGTATTGTTTCGTTTTGCTTAAAACTTATCATCCATTACAATCAAACTGAAGCAATTCCAGCCATAATTAAGTTGCTTGATAACCGCGACCATTACCTGCGTGCAGATGCAATTCAATGTTTAGGCAAGCTAAAAGTAGAAGAAGCAGAAGATAAGTTGGTAAATATCTACAACAACCAACCCTTGAATTGTCAGATCGAAATTCTAAAGGCACTTGGTCGTATTGGTAGTGGTAGGCATCTTGAATTTTTAAAGAGTGAATTCATTAGAAGCCAAGATTTTGATATTAGAAAAAATGCAGCGCGTTCTATCATTAAACATGGTGCACTAAGTCAAAATATGTTAGGCGATTTAATGAGTGTTTCTAGTGAAGAGAATCAGTTGATATTAAAACATTGCATGAACCCTTTAATCAAATACTAATTAGATGCGAGACGACGAATCATCGATATGGGAATTACTCGCTATGTTCTACGAAGGTGCCGTGTATGTATACGGCACAACTTTGCTATTAACATATGGCATGCTAGCAATTTTCTCTATTTATGGTATTCGTAAGTTTAAAATGAGTGAGAGTAATACCGATTACAATAACTTACTCAGTTCTCCGTTAGCACCGGGTATTTCGATCATTGCACCAGCATTTAATGAGGGTGTAACTATCATCACCAATGTTCGAAGCCTACTCACCATCAATTACCCCAAATTCGAGGTAATCATTATCAACGATGGTAGTACAGATGATACTTTGGCTAAAATGGTGGCGGTGTTTGAATAGGTGCAGGTAGATTTCGCCTATAATGCTACCTTAAAAACTAGACCTGTTCAGCGTATTTTCAAAAGTTCCAATCCTGCTTATAGTCGATTAATAGTAATAGATAAAGAAAATGGTAAGAGTAAGGCCGATGCTGTGAATGCGGGAATTAACGTAGCATCTTTTGCTTACTTTATGTGTACAGATGTAGATTGTATCATTGAAAAAGATGCACTTCTAAAACTAGTAAAACCACTTATATCCTCTGAAAAATATCGCGTAATTGCTGCTGGGGCAACTTTACGTATGAGTAATAGTTGCGAGGTAGATAATGGTGTAATCACACGTATTCGTCCGCCCAGAAAATGGTTGGCTCGTTTTCAGGAAATGGAATATCTGCGTGCTTTTGTACTTGGTAAAATGGGGTGGGATGTTGTGAATTGTGTACCCAACGTATCTGGTGGGTTAGGTATGTTCGACCGTGAAATTGCTGTAAAGGCGGGTGGTTATGATGCTAGCAGCTTCGGAGAAGACATGGAGCTGATGTATCGAATGATACGTTATTGCTGCGATCAAAAAATTGAATACGCTATTCGCCACATACCGATAACCCTTTGTTGGACGGAAGGCCCCGAAACTGTACAAGTTTTTAGTCGTCAACGTACACGTTGGGCGAGAGGCTTGGCTCAGCTACAAGCATTTCATTTTCCCATGATGTTTAGCAATAGTTATGGCAGAATGGGTTGGGTAGTATTTCCCTATGCGTTCTTCTTTGAATTGCTAGCACCCATGATTGAATTTTTAGGATTGGTATACTACATTGTTATGACGCTGTTCGGCCTCATCAACTGGCCATTTGCCATCATTTTACTAGTATTCGTATATACTTATTCTGTAATGGTAAGTACTTTGGCCATACTTTGGGATCAAGTAACTTTCAGAACCTACAAAACTTGGCGTGAAGTATTTAGTTTGTGCGTAATGCCATTATTTGAAATGGTTGTATATCACCCCCTCATTATGTTTTTCTCTTTAAGAGGTTATTGGTATTACCTTACGGGTAAAAAACATGGATGGGGCAACATGCAACGTAAAGGTTTCAATACCAACGATGATAGTGGAACATTGCTAACACAAACTGCAAGGTAGCAATTTGAATGAAAGATGTATTAACGATATTGGATTACCTGCTGTTAGCATTGGAGTACATAGAGTACCCTTTGCTTGGCTACTGTATTGTTACATTCATCATATCATCGCTGTTAACAATACTTGCGTATTTCTCTATAAAAAAGTACACATTTACCGCAAGGGCACGCTTCGATAATCTGGTAACCACCAAATTAATGACTGGCGTTTCAATTATTACGCCTGCCTACAACGAACAACGCTCTGTGGTAACCCATGTACGTAGTTTATTAGCACAGAACTATCCTTCACTTGAAATTATTGTTGTGAACGATGGTAGTACCGATGCTACGTTAGAAATGTTGATTGAGGAGTTTGAACTGGTTCCGGTGAGCTACACCTATCACCAACGTATAAAAACGCAACCTGTAACGAGTGCATATAAAAGCACTAATCCTGCGTTCAGTGCGCTAGTGGTTGCTAACAAACTAAATGGCAATTGTAAGGCCGATGCTACGAATGCTGGTTTGAACCTTGCGGTAAATGCTTACGTACTTTGTACCGATGTAGATTGTATTCTAGAGCACGATGCCGTAGTGAAGTTGATGAAACCCATCATGGAACAAAAAAATGATGTTCGGGTACTGGCAGTTGGGGCAAACTTACGATTGGTAAATGGTTGCGAAACCGATAAGTATGGCATTGTTAAAGTAAACAGTAGTAATAATCCACTGATTCGTTTTCAGGAAATTGAGTATTTAAAAACCTATATCATACAAAAAACTGCTTTTAGTTTAATGAATGCAGTGCCGAGCATTTCAGGTGCGCTAGCATTAATGGATAAAGAAATTGCTATTCAAGTGGGCGGTTACGATCCTAAAAACTTGCGAGAGGATATGGAAATATTACTCCGCATGATTCGTTGGGCACACGATTTTGATATCAAATATGCTGTACGTTATATACCTGAAACCTTATGTTGGACAGAAGCCCCACAATCGCTTAAAGTATTTGTAAGGCAGCGAACCCGTTGGAGCAGAGGTTTTGCCCAAATGATGATGCTGCATAAAGCCGAAATGTTCAAGTTCAAATACGGCCGTTTTGGTTGGTTGATATTACCTTATAATTTCTTCTTCGACTTTTTGGCGCCTATCATGTACACTTTGGTTACTGTTTTTTACATCGTAATGGCAGCTGTTGGTTTTGTTCAGTGGCAACATTTAGGTTTACTTGCTCTATGGATATACGTGTTTAGTGTGTTACATACAGCCATAACCCTACTTTGGGATCAATTTACCGTAAGGGCTAAAAATCAAAAGACCGAACTGTTAACGCTGTTATTAGTGTCGTTAATTGAACCAATATTGTACTGGCCAATAGTAACATTTGCCTCACTCAGAGGGTATATGCACTATTTATTTAATGTTGAACCACATTGGGGTAATATGGAGCGTTTTGGTTTTGGCGATACCCTAAAGCAGAAACCATCGCTTGGCGATGTTGATAGTACTAAAGTGGCTGCTATCATTAGTGCAGCAAAGCAGGTTAAACTGCCCAAAAAAATTAAATCAATCGCAGAAACAGCTTAAAATATATGTACGAAGATTCTAGTTTTTGGGATTATATACGATGGTTTTACGAGGGCTTTGTATTCGTATACGGGGTAAGTATGCTTTTGGTATATGGGATGCTAGCTATTTTTTCGTTCATAGCCATATCGTTGCATAAAAAGAAAAGCTTGTATGTAGATTACGATAAGTTAGTTGAAAGCCCCTTAGCACCTGGTATTTCGGTAATTGCTCCTGCCTTCAACGAAAGCGTTACTATTATTACCAATGTACGCAGTTTAATGACGTTGAACTACCCTAAGTATGAAGTGATCATTATTAACGACGGTAGCACCGATGATACACTGGAAAAAATGATCAATGAATTTAAACTGGTAGAGGTAGATTTTGCTTATAACGAACGTATTCAAACCAAACCGGTTAAACGTTTTTTTAAAAGTACCGACCGAGCTTATGAAAAGCTGCTTGTTATTGATAAAGAAAATGGTAAGAGTAAAGCCGATGGTTCTAATGCAGGCATTAACGCAAGCGCTTTTGACTATTTTTTATGTACCGATGTAGATTGTATCATAGAAAAAGATACGCTACTTCGCATGATTAAGCCTTTTATGGATGAAGAGGCTAAGAAAATCCGTGAAATTGGAGAGCCTTGCCCAGAGTGTGGGTTCAGGCATATTATTGAAGATACCAGAAGGGTAATTGCAACAGGTGCAACACTTCGTATTGCCAATAGTTGCGAGGTTGATGAAGGGGTGATCACAAGGGTACGCCCGCCTAAAAAGTACTTGCCTCGATTTCAAGAAATGGAATATGTACGAGCTTATGTACTTGGCAAAATGGGTTGGAGTTTTATTAATTCGGTACCCAACGTATCGGGTGGGTTAGGATTATTTGATAAAGAAATTGCCATTAAAGCAGGTGGTTACGATGGTAAGAGCTTTGCAGAAGATATGGATATGGTTACCCGTATGGCCACCTACATGATGGATAATAAGCTGAAATATGCAGTTCGTTACATACCCACGAGCCAGTGCTGGACAGAAGGGCCGCCGAACATGAAAATATTTAGCCGCCAGCGTACACGTTGGGGTAGAGGATTATTTGAGGTAATGAGTATTCACAGAAAAGTACTCCTTAACCCAGAATATGGCCGAATGGGAATGATTGTATTTCCGTACACTTTTCTCTACGAATTTTTAGCCCCCATTGTAGAATTTACCGGTATTCTTTACTACATATATATTATTAGTACCAACCAAATTAACTGGCCATTTGCCATTATTCTCATTGTATTCGTATATTGGTATGCCGTAATGGTGGCTACACTTGCCATTTTGTGGGATCAGATGACTTTTAGGTACTACAAAACATGGCGTGAGGTAGTAGGTATCTGTGCAATGGCATTCTTAGAGCCGGTATTGTACCATCCATTAATCGTATTTTTTGCTATCAGAGGCTATTGGTTTTTTATTACAAATAAAAAAGCCAATTGGGGTAATATGCAGCGTCAGGGTTTCGGGCAGCCAAAAGTTACCAATGCCAATGCTACCTAAATAATCATTTACGTAAGTGTTACTTAACTGTTGATAAACTACTCATGTGCTAAAATTTAATTTCCAATAGCCTGAAGCAACGTACAGTTGTTTTATTATTGCAACAAATAACAAAATTGTAAAGTTTGCCTTACGGCAAATGAAGTACCCCGGAAAAGCGTTTTTAATGAGGTTTAAACTACTAGCCATATTGTTATGTTTAATGGCCACTTTATGTGCTGATAATAGCTATGCACAGCTTGTTAAAACTAAACGAACCAATGCCGACGAATTGTTGGAAATGGCGCAGCTACATTACAATAATCGTAATTATTATAAGGCGATACAAGTATGTAAGCAGGGCTTGCAAAGACGACCTGATTATGTAGACTTACACTTCTTATTAGGTAGGGCATACGTACAGGTTAATCAGTTTGATAGTGCCCGTTTAGAATTTCAATATGTGTTGCATGAAGTGCCACGCTATCGTGAAGCATACTTAGCAGCCATGAATATGGAACTCAAAATTGGCCGCAATCAAGAGGCACTCTGTTATGCTGATGATGGCTTATACTTTTTTCCGAACGATCGAGAGTTTATGCTAAAAAAACTCGCCATCCTAGAAACCTTAAAATATTACAGATATAGCGATAACTATGCTCAACGTTTAGTAAATAAATATCCGGAAGATACTATACTCTTACAATACTATACTTCCTATAAAACTGAGCATGCTGCCATGTATATGAAACAAGGTAACATGGCTAGGGCTAGATATGAGTATGAAAAAATATTAGAACTATCGCCTGGTAATAAAGAAGCATTAGAAGCCATCACCAATATTGAAATACGTAGCGGTAACTACGAAAATTCATTGGCATTTGTAAATAGAGCATTGATTTCAAATCCAAACGATTATGAAATGCTCTTACGTAAAGTTGGATTGTTAGAAGAACTCAAGCGTTATCCTGAAGCCATTGAACTCTCACAAAAAATGATGAGCTTATTCCCCGGCGATGCTAAGATAAGAACCATCAATTCCGAGTTACGTATGGCTGCTGGTAGGTACTATATGGGTACCGACCCTTACATACAGTTTCAGTCTGTATTAGAGCGAAACCCCTCTAATAGAGATGCCTTGAATTATGTGATATCACTTAGCTTTCAAAGAGGTTTGTACGATGAGAGTTTGAATTGGACTAACAGAGCCTTACGCTACTATCCGAATGATAGAGATTTGATTAATCGTAAGATTGATAACTTAACCAAATTAGAACGCTACGGTGCTGCCGCTGACTTAGCAGAACGCCGTTGGAAACAATCGCCAACCGCCGATAACCAAGAAACATTTTTAGAATTAAAAACCCTTGCTGGTCGTCAGTATTTACAGTCAATGGATATGGATAGTGCTTTGCTTACCTTTCAAAAGGTACTCGAAGTTAATCCAAGCTATCCAATGGCTATGAACTACAGCATTAACATATTAGCCGGCCAGAAAAAATATGATGAGGCAATAGCTTTGGTAGATAGGTCGCTTACTTATTATCCAGACGATCCGTTTTTATTGTTCAAAAAGTCTGCTATACTTTCTGAGTATGAAAAGTATGAAGAAGCAAGTATGATAATGTACGATTTAATGGTACGTTATCCGGATAATGAACGCTACCTGAATACTTTCATTGAACAGAAGATGGATTATGGTAGATTGATGATGAAAGCAGAAGAATTCGATAATGCAAGAGAACAATTCAAAGCTGTAGTAGAATTACGTCCGAGTAATTTAGATGCTATTAATTACCTAGCTAACATTGAAATAGCAACTAAGCATTACGATAGTGCTTTGAATGTTGTAGAACAAGGCTTGCTTATGTACCCTAACAACAAAGATTTGTTAGTGAAAAAGAGTGCCATTCTCGAAAATATGAGAGATTTTCAGAATGCTTATCAAATTACTGCCGATTTGGTACGTCGTTATCCTTATAATGTTAAGTTGCGTCAGGCTTACATTGATCAGTTACTTGCAAGTGGTAGAAAATACAACAACGAAGGTCGTGCCGATAGTGCTATTAGGGAGTTCAAAAAAGTACTTGATATTGCACCGAAAGACACCAATGCATTAGCATATTTATCGAATACCTACATTCAGACAGAACAATTAGATAGTGCATTAGCTTATACCAATAAGGCTCTTGGCTATTTTCCTGAGAACGATTTCTTTACCTTAAAACGTGCTGTTATCTTCGAAAAGCGTAATCAATTTGATACTGCTTTTAAAGCAGCCGATAGTGTATTAAAGCGTAACCCACTTAATATCAATTATATCGATTATGCCAATTATTTATTGAGTAGAACTTTCAGAAATCAACTAGGCTTTCAATTTTTATACAGTACCATAGAAGATGATAACTTACAGCGTACAAGAGCGAATATTGCAACCATACAATACCTACGTTTCTTAAAAAACAACAAAGGTACCATTGGTGGTCGCTTAAATTATGCAGGCCGTGCAATAGGTACTGGCATTCAGGTTGAACTTGAAACCTATTATAATCACAACAAAAAGTATACAAGTTATGCAAATGTTGGTTTAGCAAACGAATTGGTATTTCCGCAATTGAAATTAGCTTACTCTATTTATAGAAATTTTCCTAAACGTTGGGAGGGTGAGTTAGGTATTCGTTATCTAAACTTTCCGAATTTCAATACAACTTCCGTATCAATTCTTGCTGGTGTTGCTCGTACTTATGGCGATTTTTGGGCTAACATTAAAGGTTATACCATTGCCGCACAAGGCCAAAATTACTTCGCAGCACAATTTACCGCAAGGCAATACTTAAACGATAAAAGCGATTTCTTGAGTGCAACATTCGGTTATGGTAATAGTCCCGATGAGTTTAGCCGTAACCAATTATTGCCAACTAACTTAGGTAACCCCACCTATAACATTGGTGTAGGATATCAAAAAGTATTTGCATATCGCAACACACTGAGTATTAACGGTAACTGGTTTAATCAGAAAAAAGGAACCGGTACGTTCAGAAATCAGTACGATATATTCGTACAGTTTTTACGTAAGTTCTAACGTTATTATACATATTTACAACTTATCTTAGGCTTATGAAACAATATGTATTCATAAGCCTTTTTTTATATCTGTTTTTGTTGGTGGCAGGCTGTAAAGCTAAAGGACAAATATTGCTAGTAAGTGAAGGAAAAGCTCAAATGAATATTATAATTCCCGGAAAGCCAACAGCAAATGAACAGAAGGCAGCAACAATATTGCAACACTATATTAAACTAATTACAGGCGTTCAACCATTGATTGAAAAAGAAACTGGTTTTAGAGGAGAGGCAGGCATTTATGTGGGTGAAACCTACAGAGGCACAAAGTATTACAGTAAAAAATTACCTCCAGAAGCTTTGTTAATTGCTACTGATAACAATAATATGTATCTGAAAGGCGGCAGCGGTAAAGGTATTATTTATGCGGTGTACACATTGCTTGATACTTATTTTGGTTGTAAGAAATGGGCTAACGAAAGGCCTTACATTGCTGTAAACCCATCGTTAAGTATACCTAAAGGTATTGAAGACATGCAAGCGCCAGCTATGCAGTTTAGGCAAGTGTACTTTCCGGCAACTATAGAAGATGAATTTTTAGATTGGCATAAACTACATCGGATAGATGATTTATGGGGTTTATGGGGGCATAAAATGAATAAGATATTACCGCCCGAAAAATACTTTGCAACACATCCGGAATATTTTGCATTGGTTAATGGTAAGCGTAATCCTGCACAACCCGATTTTTCAAACAAAGAAGTGCTCAAAATTACCATTGATTATTTGCGTAAGGCATTCGAACAAAACCCCGATGCAATCTACTGGAGTATTAGTATTAACGACGATATCCGTTATACACAAACACCTGAAGCACAAGCTATTGATAACATCGAGGGTGGGCCAACCGGCACACTACTACGCTTTGTGAATGAAGTTGCAAAAGCATTTCCTGATAAACAATTCACCACCTTAGCTTATTTGTATGCTAGCAAGCCACCGCGTGTAACCAGCCCCGCCAACAACGTAATACCCATATTAAGCAGTATAGATGCGTACAGAACCAAACCTTTAGCTATAGAGCCATCGGCCGCTGCTTTCAGATCGCATCTTGAAGGTTGGGCAGCTATTAGCAAGCGGGTTTTTGTATGGGATTATTACACGCAGTTTACCAATTATCTGGCTCCGTTTCCTGATCTACACACGCTGCAACCCAACATACAATACTTGCAGCAACATAAAGTAGCAGGTGTATTTGCACAAGGCAGCAATGATACTTATGCCGATGCTGCACCATTAAAAACCTATCTCTTAGCGAAGTTACTCTGGAACCCTAACATAGATTTCGAGAAAGAAAAAAATAGTTTTATCGAAGGCTATTATGGTAATGCTGCCCTTGCGGTAAAAAAGTATTTCAATACACTACAAAACTACTTTGAAAAATTTGGGAAGCAATTAGATATTTATGGCAATCCGGTGAAAGATATCAAAGGGTTTCTACGACCAGAACACATTGATGTATTAAGTAATTATTTAGACGACGCCGAGGCATCGGCAGAAGCCGATAAAAAAATAGCACAACATGTTCAACAGCTACGTTTATCTTTAGAGTACACAGTACTGCAACAAAGCAAATTTTTTGGTTTAGATAAATATGGCTACTTACAATGGAATGCCGATAAAGAACAGTATGAAGTAAAACCTAATTGGCTGCAACGCGTACAAAAATTTGTAGCCAACTGCAAAGCATTCAATGTGAAACTGCTAAGTGAAGATGGTATCACACCCGAACAGTACGAAGCAGCATGGATAGCGTTATTAAACAAACCTTATGTTACCAGCAAAGCTATTAATGCCGATATTCAGCTTGCAACACCTTTCGAAGAAGATAATGTTAATAAAGGCAAGCGAACTTTAATAGATGGTGTAGAAGGCGATACTGATTTCAGTTATAATTGGTTACTCTTTTACCGTAAGGCAATTGAGGCTACATTACAATTCAAAGAAAATACTTATATAAAAACGGTTGATATTCCTATGTTGCACTATCCAAGGCATAGTATTTTTTGCGCTGCTAGTATAATGCTTTATGGTTCTAAAAATGGTAAGCAATTTGAACTTATACAAACACAAGTACCTAATTTTAATATTAGTTCAGAAACTAAAACAGGCAGTATTTATCGCTTTAGCTTTAAGCTCAACGATAGTTATAAAGCACTAAAAATTGTTGCTACTCCATTAGAAAAAAATCCTGATTGGTTACCTTACGGTAAATTAATAACGCTGGCAGCTAGCGAAATTGCAGTATACTAATTTCAAAAAAGAGACTAAATTGTAGCCCACTACGTTAATATAGCAGAACGTGTTTGCCATTGAAACAAAAGAAGATCATAGTATTACCGAAACACCTAAGGGCGTGGGGTCAATGTATGCTAGTATGGTTAGCATTGGTATGTTATAATAATACATTGTTAGCACAAGATAGCATTATACAAAAGCAAACATGTTGGCAACGTTGGAAGCAAAGTGCTATCAAAAGTATTTATACCAACAACCCTGTTGAAAAAGTAGTGGCAGCAGTGGCTAGCGAGCATCCGGCACAAAAACACACAGGTAAGTTTATCAGGCACATATTTTTTTCGCAAGTACCTTATGGTGGTAGCATTTTCGATACAATTAAGCGAAGTAATGCCTTACAACGTATGATTGATGAAATACATATTAACACTAGAAAAGATGCGTTGCGTAGTTTTTTATTCTTAAAAAAAGGAGATGTGCTTGATGTATATGCACTACAAGATAATGAACGCTTACTGCGAGATTTACCATTTATTCAAGATGCAAAAATTGAAACATTTACCACTATATATCCCGATTCAGTTGATTTAATCATTACAACAAAAGATGTTTTTAGCATCGGTGGCGATGTAAGACGTATTAGTAAAAATTTTGCTGCCGCAAACTTGTATGATCAAAATTTTTTAGGCCGTGCACAACGCTTACAATTTGGTTTTTTATACGACGAAAAGAGAACACCGACCTTAGCCGGTGAAATGAGTTATACTAAGTATAATATTGCTAACACTTTTATTGCATTACAACTAAGGCATGCTGCAACAGCCAATAGTACATTACTCGGTGGTTTGTACGATAGGGTAACTGAAATTAATGCAAATAGAGGGCTGTACACCACTAAAGCCACTTGGGCAGGCGGCTTTCGGCTAGCCCAACATACTTCTGTTGGTAATGGGAGGGCAGCCGATACTTTAAGTTATAAATATACCACTGGCGATGTATGGTACGGGGTTAACTTAGGAGCTAGAAAAAAGCAATATAACGATAGCAGTTATCGTAATAGTAAGTTCATTGCCTTACGTTATTTTGAACGTAGGTTTGTGTACTTGCCCAATGTTCAGAACAACAAGTTTCCACAAACATTCTATAACCAACAGCAGTTATTAGCAGAGTTTAGTTTATTTAACATCAATTTTAGGCGTAGTAACTTTATTTATGGCTTCGGCAGAACAGAAGATATTCCCTACGGACTAAATCATCGGTTTACTGTTGGGGTTAATAATTATCAGCACGTGAAGCGGTTTTATATTGGTGTAGATGTTCAGAAAATTATGCTCATGCAGAGCGGTGCTTTTACCAGTATTCGACTTGCGGCAGGTGCAAATAAAAGCGAGCAACAATGGGAAGACAATACTTTTTTTACCGATGTTAGTTATACGAGTAAGTTAATTACACGCCACAACTGTTATATGAGAAATATTATTTCTGCTAATATTGCTTTCATTAGTAATAGAACACAATTGTTGCCTTTAAACATTAACAACCCATACGGTATACAAGATTTGAGGAGTGATACCATTCTTGGTAATAAGCGTATTAAACTTGAAGCACAAAACTTACTCTTTACAAAATGGAATCTATTTGGCTTCAACATAGGCTTTGTGAACTTTATTGAGTGGTCATTAATAGCCGAGGAATCAAAACAAGTTTTTGGTGGCGATGGCTTCGGTGCTTTGGGTACTGGTTTGAGAGTTAGAAATGAAGCCCTAGTATTTGGCACGATAGAAGCAAAGTTGAGATGGTTTCCAAGAGTGGTAACAGGTAATGCTTTTTCATTCACACTCACTTCCAACTTACAAGTACGTTATAGTGGTGCCTTTGTAAGAGCACCTCAAACTGCGTATTTGCAGTAATGAAAGATTTATTTTTTGAACTTTCCCTTTACCTTTTTAAGTATGCTCATAACTCCATCTATAATCGTGTAAAACAAAACACGATTACAAAATGCATTCCACTGCCCATGTTGATAGGCATACCTTAAAAAACGACGCTTACATTGATAGTGAATTTCAAAAACATTTTTAGATTGCCTGCGATTGCCGGTAATAGATGCTGTATGGGTTCGGTATAAAAGTAATGGCTCATTTATTTTTTCAATACGTTTATTAAGAGAAAGCATCCATAACCATAAATCATAATCTTCTGCAAGTGATAGATTTTTTTCTTTTGCATTATGTGCTAAATAATCGCTACCATAGAACGTAGTTAGATCTCGGTAATACACATCTTGTATATGTTTTTTATTAAACATTACTGAAGGGTGTGCAATGCAATTATCTTTAGGAAGATATTGCCTGATTGCTTCAGCAGTAGTATACTTCAAATCTTGTGGCCAAACCATATCAATAAAATGCCCCGAAGCATCAATATATTTAATGGTACTTGCTACCATTGCTGTGGTGGGGTTTGCTAACAGCCAAGCTACTTGTTTTTCTAAACGCGTAGG
Organism: Chitinophagaceae bacterium; assembly: GCA_046296295.1. GTDB lineage: Bacteria > Bacteroidota > Bacteroidia > Chitinophagales > Chitinophagaceae > UBA10646. The sequence goes on from JBKBLG010000007.1 coordinate 94,602, forward strand.
CTCACAAATATCATCACTGTCGAGCCTTGCAATAAAATCGCCGTTTGCTAATTGTAGCCCTTTATTAAGAGTATAAATTAATCCATGATTTTTATCATTAGCTATGTAGCGAATACGTTGGTCGGTAAAGCTTTTGATAATCTTGGCAGATGCATCTGTACTACCATCGTCTAATACCAATAATTCAAAGTGTTGATAGGTTTGTTTTAATACACTCTCTATCGAAGCAGCAATAAAGGCTGCCGAATTGTACACAGGTAGTATAATGGTAACAAGTACTTGCTGCATGATACAATACAAATTAACCTTACGGTAAAAGCGCTATGCTTATATGCATAGCGCTTTCTATTTGTGACCTTGTTATGGAGTTAATTATTTTTTTTGTTTCTGAATGTTACAAAAGCTGCAAATGCTAACAATAGCAGTATAATGATGGAGGCGGCTGTGGTGATACTTGCACCTAAGGTTTTACTCTTCGGCTCAAACTTCCAAACAATGGTATGCTTACCAGCAGGCACAATCATACCACGTAGCACATAGTTCACTTTGGTATAAGTTGCTGGTTGATCATCTACATACACGTTCCAGCCATCTTTATAATAAATTTCACTGAATACAGCTAGCTGTGGAGTAGCAGCATTTGAGGTGTAAGTAATAATATCGTTTTCATTTTTTTCTAATACAATAGTGGCTGAGCTATCAAAGCTAAAGTTATTGCTAATAGGTGCTGCTAAGTTAGTTTGAACAACGGCTGTATCTTTTACCGCAAGGTTACCCAAGGCATCAATTTCGGCTTGTGGGGTTGGTACTTGGCGTAGGCCTTTCACAAACCATGCTGCTCCTAACGCATCCGGATTTACACTTACTTGTGGGTTGTTAGGATCTTGACCGAATATGATATACTTAGTATTTAGCATGTTTAATACTGGCATACAATTCGGAAAATTATATAAGTGTTTTTCCGCTAAATCTTGATAGATGCTCAGTTTGGCAGGATGGTATCCGCCAATGCTTTTATGGAAGTACGAGGTTCGAGCACCGTAGTTAATAGCTGCTTGTGGCCCTTGTGTAACGTCAAAAACTCGGTAGTAGCTTTTGTCTTGCAAAATCTGATTATCGGCTGCAGTAGGTGTGAAAGTAACTTCATTATCTTCTTTCATTTGATAGTTTTCGCTACTGAGATATTTTGTATCTATGCTTACAATATCTATAAAAGCAAGTACACCAATAATAATACTAGTGAGTGTTGCTTTTAGTATGTTTTTGTGAAATGCCCAAATAGCTGCAAGTGTAGCTATCATAAAAAAGATACTTCTGAGTAAGCTGCTCAAAAACAAAGCTTTTCTATCGGCGGCCACACCGTTAATGTAGCTGCGAACGGCATCTGTAACCGTAGCATCTTTGATATTGGTAAGTTGACTTGTAATAGCTAATTCACGCTCACCTAAATAGTCGAAGCTCATATATAAAAACAATAACACTGCTATTACTACTCCATTAATATAAATACCTTTTTTTATATGATTCCAGCGTTCCTTCTCTTGATCAAAACCATAAAGTACTTTATCGAGTGTTAGCATGGCTTGTAAGCCCAATAGAAAAGTTGGAATCACCAAAATCATACTTGGGGCTCTAAACTTGTTATACATGGGGAGGTTGTTCAACATAAATACATTGAACTCTTTGAAGTAGCTGCCCCAACTAAGCAAAATAGCAAAAACGGTACAAGCTAAAATCCACCATTTATGTTTATTATCTAGCACACCAAAACCTAACAATGCCAGAAAGCATACGATAGCACCCGCATAAGGCGGACCGCTTGTACCACCAATACCACCCCAATACCCAATAGGGTAGCCTAATTGTTGTGCAATTTGTTGTGGCATGTTCTGCAACGCAGCCATTGCCTTACTAGTACTTTCTTCAATTTCGGGCTTGCTACTGCTGCCACCAAACATTTTTGGAACCATAAGTACAAATGGTTCTGATTTGTAAATGCTGTAGCTTAATGCATAATCTTCGCTTAAACCACCTTTGCCAGCTGTTTTAGGATTCGTTTGTTTAGCAAGTTCACTTCCACCTCTAATAGTAGCTTTAGAATATTCGTAGTTTGTATATATAACAACAGCATTACTTAATACACCGAATATAACTCCTGTTAATGCTAGGCTGGCAGCTACTAATAAGTGCTTAAAATCTTTCTGCTGTAACCACTGTACGGCATAGCCAATACTCATGAATAATGCAATAATAAAGCCATAGTAAGCAATTTGATAGTGATTCATAGCAATCATAGCACTGCTGAATAATGCTGTTAGTGCAACCCCCCACGCATAATGCTTTTGATACAATAAACTTAATCCGGCGATAAAACCTGGGAGAACTGCAATGGTGAGCATTTTAGTATCGTGGCCTTCAGCGATAATAATGGCGTTATAAGTTGCAAAAGCATAGCATAAGGCAGCGAAAGTGCCAATCCAACTCCTAACCCGCATTACCTGACTAAGAAAGTAAAAACATACACACGCCAAAAAGAAGAAGTTCAATGGCTTAGGCAAGTACAAGCTCAGTATATTGGTAAAATGAAAGGGTAGGGTATTGTTATTATTACCAATAATTAAGTATCCTGGCATCCCACTAAACATGCCGTTGGTCCAATTGGGTATCTTTCCTGTAAGTTCTTGTACCTTCATTTGATCTCTGGCCATAGCCTTCCATTGGGTAACGTCGGCTTGTTGAAGTACTTTGCCTTCTAGAGCTGGCTTGCAGTAAATGGCGGTAACCACTAAGAATATAGCAATGGCTATTACGTGTGGTAACAATTTTTTCCAATCAAAATTTTTCATGACCTCTATTTTGGGCAAAGCAAATAAAAGTATTTTGCGTTGAACTATTAAGAAATATGTCTACGAGTAATACCCCGCATGCAGCAGAACGTAAGCATCCGACTATACTGCTTTTTATACATAGGGTGCTTTTTATCTGTAATCTGTTATTTATTGCTTGTGCCGTAATTCAAAATACGCCTATCGCTAATACCGATGCTGTACCATCAATAGTTATTGTGCTTGGGTACTTAGTTGCCCCTATTTTAAATTTCTTAATATCGATGCTTACCCTTGTACGCAAACTTCTTATGAAGCTTCCACATTGGCATTGGTTATATGGTTTGAATTTGCTAATGTTAATAATTCAGTGGATATATCTTATTTACATAAGGGGTGTATAAAATATACCTTACGGTAAATGAAGATACTTATGCAGTACAACAACTTACCATTGAAGTTGCTTTCTTACCTCATCAACCACAATCTTATCAATGGGCAACGATAGTGCTGCTGGATGAAAATCAGATGCATCAATCCAGCGGAAACTTTCATATTGCCCTTGGGTATCTGCCTTTTGTGCAGCAGAAAAGTTAAATGGTTGGTTACTTGTACTTAGCTGTTCAAGTAGCACTGTATCGGCACTTACAAAGTAGTAAATAGAAATAATCTGATCACTATTGTTAAAGGCCGAAATTTGAAAAAAGTCGGTTGTGTATATGTGGGCGCCTACATTTACCGTAAGGCCTGTTTCTTCTAAAAATTCTCGTTGTAAGCAAGCTCTGGTTCCCTCGCCAAATTCTAAGCCACCACCCGGAAATTTGGTAAAGTAATTACCTCTATTAAGCTCATCACTCACCAAAACCTGTTGATATTGATTGACTAAAATACCATACACACGAATATTAAACCTACCTTGAACCATTCAACAAATTTTTAGCGGTGTTTATATTATAAATTGTATTTTGTACAAACCTAACTACTTTCCTCTACGTACATCATCAACCAAAACCCATTTTATGAAGAAACTTTTTACACTATCTTTCATTGCACTGGGTATGATTGCTTTGCAATCGTCTGTTAATTTTTCATCGGTACCACCAACCGGTTACACAGGTGCTTCTGGCGATTATTGTAATAGTTGCCACAGCTCTTTTGCACTTAACAGTGGCGGCGGTGGTGTTAGTATTAGTGGTTTGCCCACTTCAAATTACGTACCCAATCAGCAGTATACATTTTCGCTTACTATTAATCATGGTACTGCCGATAGACGACGCTGGGGTTTTTCAATAGCAGCTGTTAACGGTAATGGCAATAGTGTTGGCTCTTTTTCTTCTGCTAATTCCAATGCTGCTACTAATGGTACAGAACTGAGCCATAATAACGCTGTAAGTACAGGTGATGCTAACACTTACACTTATAATAACTTACGTTGGACAGCACCTGCCACAGCTAACCAAGCGGTAACCTTTTATTACGTTGGCAACGCTGGTAATGCTGCTGGCGGTAGTAGTGGCGATTATATTTATTCAGGTACTTCTGCCATTGCTTTACCGATTACCCTTGCAAGTTTCGATGCTATTGTAAAGGGTGAAACAGTTGGCCTGCGCTGGAAAACAAGCAATGAAATCAATGGCGATTATTTCTTGATAGAGAAGAGCGATAACGGTCAGCATTTTTACAACATCGGAAAAGTGATTGCCAATGGTAACACCACTACTACAAGCAGTTATTCTTTTACAGATGCAAAACCTTCTTTCTTTGAGAGAGATATTTTTTACAGACTTCAATTGGTTGATAAAGATGGTACTCGTAAGCTTTCCAATACAGTGAAAGTTAGATTAGCAGCTACAGAAACGCAATTGATTAAAGTGTATCCTACGATAACAACGCGTAACAGTACAGTAATTGCCGATATAAAAACAGAAAGAAATAGAACCATTGATATACAATTTATTGATAATACAGGTAAGGTATTAGCTACGCAACAACACGCATTGGTAAGCGGAAGTAATACCATTAAAGTAGCCATGCCAAATAATGCTGCTACTGGAGTTATTTTTGCCACTTTTAGCAGTGGTAATTGGAAACAAACTATTCGTTTATTAATTCTGTAACACCATGTGTACCAATCAAGATGGGGCGGCCTTTGGCCGCCCCATCTTGATTTAATTGAATATGGTATTGAACCTTACGGTAAATATCAATGCATACGGTCGCCACGAACCTCCAAAGTTGGTATCAGCGAAGCCTCAAAATCGAGCCACTGCTGCCAGCGTTCTCTTACTTGCGCTTTGGGTAAATAATGCTCGGCCAAATCAATAAACAAAGCATAGTGCCCGGCTTCACTTTCCATAAATCTTCTATAAAATTGGCACAACTGCGGGTCAATTAAACCTTCACTCAGCCGTTTAAAACGTTCGCAACTTCGAGCCTCAATCAAAGCCATGGTTAACAACTGATCTAAAAATCGGCCTTCATAGCTGCCACCTTTTTGTTGAAATGTGAGTAAGCCATTCACATATACATCTTTACGTTGTGGCCCAAGTGTAAGGTTACGTTTTTTAAGTTCTTGTAATACCAATCTGAAGTGACCCCATTCTTCAGTTACAATGGGTGCCAGTGCATATACCAATTCGGTTTTATTGCTGTAGCGCTGTATAAGGCTTATGCATGTTGTGGCAGCTTTTTGCTCACAGTAAGCATGGTCGGTTAAAATATCTTCTAATCGCAGGGCAGCCAAATCAACCCAGCGTGGGTCGGTAGGTAATTGTAATCCTAAAATATTACGTGTAGCCTCACTTAGTACTTCCATAAACAAGCTATTTCAATTGCAAAAATGCTGTGTTTGTAGTGTTGAGTTCGCAGATATTTGTAAAAAATGCGTTCATGCCTTATGCCGATGATTTTTTAGTGCCAAAACTCGCCGAACGTACTAGGCAGCAAGCGTTGCGTAAGCTTCATGTACCTGATAGTACGCTGATAGATTTTTGTAGTAACGATTACCTAGGTATTGCAACAAATCGGGTATTGCAAATTCCAGCACATGTTACCAGTGGTAGTGCCGGTTCTCGGTTATTAGCAGGCAATACTGCATTTGCCGTAAGGCTAGAAGAGCAAATTGCAACTTTTCACCAAGCCGATACCGCCCTATTGTACAATAGTGGTTACGATGCTAATGTGGGTTTGCTAAGTTGCGTACCGCAAAAGCAAGATGCTATTCTGTACGATAGCCTGAGCCATGCAAGTATTAGAGATGGTATTAAGCTTAGTGCAGCAGCGAGTTACGCGTTTGTACATAACAATATTAATAGTTTGGCCGAACGTTTGGCGCAAGTGCAAGAATCGGGTGTGGCTCAAGTGTTTGTGGTTACAGAATCGGTGTTTAGTATGGATGGCGATATTGCTCCCTTACGGGAAATGGTGGCACTATGCCAGCAGTACCAAGCTCATTTGATTGTTGATGAGGCACATGCTACTGGTATTATAGGTTTGCGAGGAGAGGGTTTAGTACAAGCCGAGGGCCTTACGGCAAATGTATTTGCACGTATTCACACTTTTGGTAAGGCTTGTGGTTGCCATGGTGCTGTGGTACTAGGTAGCGAACGTTTGTATAGTTATCTTATCAATTTTAGTAGGAGTATAATGTACACTACTGCTTTGCCCGAGCACGCCTTGTATGCCATTGAGCAGTCATACACCCTATTCCCAACCATGATACAAGAACGAAGCCATATCGCTGCATTGGTACGGCAGTTTCAGCAATGGGAACATTGTTACGAAATATTAGTATCGAATACACCTATACAAGCGGTTATAATACCTGGTAATAGTGCTGTTAGAGCAGCAGCACAACAACTCACTGCACAAGGGTTCGATGTACGTCCCGTAATGTATCCAACTGTACCAAAAGGTAAAGAAAGGTTGCGTATCATATTGCATAGTTTCAATACCAAGGAACAGTTGCTAGCCTTATGCCAAACACTGAATGATTTTAAACTGCTATCAATAAAGTAGAGCGGTTCATATGCGTTACTCCTCCAAACCTCCAGCAAAATCTTTACTGAAATTACCTTTAATACGTTCCATAGGTGGGTTATAATAGCCGTGTTTCACCTTTGGGAACTCTTCTTTAATGGCCTCCATAATTTGGCGGATACCAACAGGCTCTTCAGGCTGTGTAATACCAATGAGTCCTAAATACCAGTCAGGATCAATATTGAAATTACGCCATTGAATCATTTGCAAATCGGTACTCTGAATCAAATAGCGTAGTGCTTCATATTCACTTTCGGTGTCGGTCATGCCAGGAAATACAAAGTAGTTAATGCTTGTCCACCCATTGTATTTTCTCACAATACGTAAGCTCTCTAATAAGTCTTCGAACTGATAATTATTGGGGCGGTAATACGCTGTATAAATACTTTTTTGAGCACTGTTTAAACTTACTCGCATACTGTTTAAGCCAGCTTGGCAAAGGGCTTCTACCGCTGCCGGTTTCGAACCATTGGTATTAATATTAATGCTGCCACGTTGTGTATGCTTTCGTATTTCAATGATAGCGTCTTTAATGGTTTCCCACATGAGCAGGGGCTCACCTTCGCAGCCTTGCCCAAAACTAATAATGGGGAAGGGGGCTTTCATTAAATGTGGTACTGTGAATTCTACAATTTCTTCTACTGTTGGCTTAAACTGTAGGCGGTCTTGCGGACTTGTAATAGTTTCTTCTTCTGGTTGAAACGATACGCAGCCAATACAATTGGCATTACATGCCGGGCTGGTAGGTACGGGGCACTCCCAACGACCTAAACTAAAATTACGTGCAGCCGGACAAGTATATGTTTGACAGCAGTTTTCCATCAAGTGTTTTACCAAACGGTTATTGGGGTAGGCACTTAATAAATGTTTTGTTCCTTTATCTATCGCTGGTTGATGGTATCCTGCACATTCTTGGCGTATATCGGGTTCTACCCTTACAGCGGTTACATAAAATTCATTGTTATACCAACCTGCAGCGGTGTAACAAAACAGTGGTAGGGTGGGTGCATCGGGTGCTGTTTCGTAAGCGGCTAAAAATGTGCCGGTATGTGCCGGTGGTACAAAAGCTGCAACTGCCCAACCTTTCTCACAAAGGCGTAAATCGCCTGTTACTACATCGATACCAATACCACGGCGGCCTGGTAGCTCATATAAGTTACCGCCTTCGGGTAATTGTATCCATTCTTCTGCCGCTACCGGAAATGCATCCCATCCGGCACGGCCAACGGCGTATAAGCTGGTATCTTCAAAAATATTACCATTGCCATCAGAGTATAAAAGGTAGGGTGTGTGTGGTAAGGTGGCCATAAAGCGTTATTGTTACCCTTGCGGTAAATGGTATTAGTGCTTCTTTGTTGTTACTACTTGCTACTTCATTTACCGTAAGGTGTAATTGAAAGTTCGGTTATATAATACTTGTTCCGTTGTGTTCTTGTAACTGTTGCTTGCAAAAGTCGTTGAATTCTCTTTCTAATTGTATTGTAATTGCTTCTTCGATAGGTTGTTGTATGAGTTTATTACTAGCGAAGTCGATGGTTAAAATACCATCTTTCAAAACTACATTGCTGATGGCTTGCCAAGGAAAGGATTTTTTGGGAAAACTATTGAAGGTAACACCTTCGTCATTGAATCCAACTTCTTTCGGGAACTTAATTTGTCGCTCCAAAATACTTACAATTACATACAATGCACCTATCCAATAATTATGTAGTGGATACATGAAAAAGCCGATGCCTGCAATAATTAAAGCTAAACGGTAAGTGCCTGTTACAAAATGAATATAAGTAGTGTACACTACAATAATGGCAGCCCAAAGTGCGAACATAATACGTTGTTCTGGCGTATAAATGGCTGTATAACCAAAGGCGGTGGCGGCTGCCAAAAGCAACAATGAGCTAATGAAATTAGCCCATTTGTGATTGTTGTTTTGTAGGGTAACTACAAAGTCGAAAACTTTATTCTCCACTTATTGAGGATTGCTTTGTACTAAAAAATTGCAAAGGCGGAACAAAATTCTACTGCCCACATTGGCATCCCAATCATTTTCGCTAACGCCTACTTCTACTAAATCTACGCTAATGAGTTGTCGGCCGCTTTCTAATACCTTTTTAATGAGATACATGATTTGCTCTGCCTCAAAACCACCTTGTACAGGTGTGCCGGTGTTGGGGCAAAGTTTGGGATCTAAACCATCAATATCAAAACTTAAGTGAACTTTCTGAGGTAGCTGTGCTACAATATCGTTTACAATATTATGCCAACTTTCGCCACTGTATTGTCGTTCTTTAATATCTCTATCAAAGAATACGCTCAAGCGTTCGGGGTTGGCTTGTATGTATTCATACTCTTCTTGGCAATAATCTCTGATGCCAACTTGTACAATTTTACTCACTGCTTTTACCTCTTCTAAAGTGTTGTACATGATACTAGCATGACTATACTTGAAACGTTCGTAAGCTTTACGTAAGTCGCAGTGAGCATCGATATGCAAAATGCCAAAATCGTTATGGTGTTCGGCGAGAGCCTTATAAAAACCTAGGGGGGTACTGTGGTCGCCGCCGAGTAATACAACTAGTTTATTCTTTTGAAGTAATTGTGAGGTTTGCTCATACACCCAATTATTGAGCATTAAACAGCCTTCATTAATTTCTTTGAGGCTTTTGCACATGAACTTGTTTTTCTCAATATCATCGCCATTGCAGATGTAATTGATAAAAAGTTCGGCCTCTTTACGTAAGTAATCGCTTTTGAGTAATATTTTTTTATCAACCTCTTTCATAAAGTAGCCTTGCTTCCAATAATCAGGTCCATCGAGGTCAAATAAGTCTACTTGCAAAGCGGCTTTGAAAATATGGTCGGCTGCACGTGCAGTACCGGTGCCATAACTTACTGTAACTTCCCAGGGTATGGGAACAATTACCAATCGAGATTCATCTTCAGAAAAGGGCAATCCGAAGATATTGTTATTCGGGTTACCAGCCGAATTGGGATCGAAGCTTGCTAAATCTGCCATAATGTTGTGTGTAAAAAGCGGTGCAAGTTAGTTAGAAACCAAATGCAATGCTTTTTTGTGGCGTTTTTTCATTTGCCGTAAGGCGTATTTTAAACAAGCCAATTTTATATGGGCGGTTAGGGTACATTTTGTGGAGCAACTACTTTTGCCTTATGAAGTACCAAATATGCTGGTTAGCCTTGTTCTTTTGTGCTTTGTTAACAGGGTGTGAGAAAGATATTAACCTTTCGGTAAATGAAGTAACACCCAAATTAGTGGTAGATGCTCAGATTGAAAATGGTGTACCACCTACTGTAGTACTAACAAAGAGCTTCGGCTACTTTAACACGATTTCGCCACAACAAATTTTAAACATGTTTGAGCGAAATGCAGATGTAAGTATTACGGTGAATAATGGTAATACAGTACCCTTACAAGAAACTGCTATTCCGATTGCACCGGGCGTTAATGCTTATATATACACCACCAATGCTTTAGTGGGTAACTTTAATACCACTTATCGGTTAAATATACGCTTAGCTAATGGCGAGCAGTATACTGCAACTACCACCATACCGGCACTTACTAAAACCATGGATAGTTTGTGGTGGCAACCGGCTCCTCAAAACCCTGATCCAACTAGGGTAGCAATGTTTGGTAGGTTCACTGATCCTCCGGGCTTGGGTAACTACATCCGCTATTTCACCAAAGTAAATAGTGAATCTTTTTTTCCGGGTTTTAACTCTGTGTTTGACGATCAGGTGGTAGATGGAACTACCTACAGTATTCAGTTTCCAAAAGGGTTCGATAAGAATAGTATTCGTGATACCCTTGATCTTGATGCTATTGGTTTTTTCAATAGAGGCGATACAGCCACCATTAAGTTTTGTAACATAGATAAAGGAACTTTTGATTTCTGGCGTACGTGGGAGTATAACTATTCTATTTTAGGAAGCCCTTTTGCAACCCCAATTCGGGTACTTAATAACGTGAATAATGGTGCTTTGGGTAATTTTAGCGGATATGCTGCACAGTACAAAACCATTATTATTCCTCGTTAGCTTTTATTTACATTATTATAAAGAGAGGATGATGTAATGGGTATTACATTTGCATACGCTAAAGAAATTTAAGACATGGAAATCGCAGAGAAAGTAGATTGTTTGATTATAGGCAGTGGCCCTGCTGGTTACACAGCCGCTATTTATGCTGCTCGTGCTAATTTAAAGCCTGTGCTATATCAAGGCATTCAACCGGGCGGACAGCTTACAATAACAACAGAAGTTGAAAATTATCCCGGGTATCCGGAAGGTATACAAGGGCCGGAAATGATGATTCATTTCGAAAAACAGGCTGCTCGTATGGGTGCCGATATTCGCTATGGCCTAGCTACTAAGGTTGATTTTTCAGGACCAACGCATAAAGTGCAAATAGATGAAGAGAAGTGGATTGAAGCTAATGCTGTAATCATTTGCACCGGTGCAAGTGCCAAATGGTTGGGCTTAGAAAGTGAGCAACGCCTCAATGGCTTTGGTGTAAGTGCTTGTGCTGTATGCGATGGCTTTTTCTTTAGAGGGAAAGAAGTTGCAATTGTTGGTGCCGGCGATACTGCTTGCGAAGAGGCTTTATATTTGAGTAAACTTGCAACTACAGTACACATGATTGTGCGCAAGGGGCCCGATGGTATGAAAGCGAGCAAAGTGATGCAGGATAGGGTAAAACAAACAAGCAATATTAAAATATACTGGAACAGTGAAACCGTTGAAGTAGTTGGTGCCAATAAAGTTGAAGCTGTTACCATTAAAAACAATCAGTCTGGTAAGGTAGAAACAGTGCCTGTGGCTGCCTTCTTCGTTGCTATTGGCCACCAACCTAACAGCGATATTTTTAAAGGCTGGCTCGATATGGATGATGCCGGCTACATTCAAACCGTACCCGGTACAAGCAAAACCAACATTGCAGGTGTATTTGCTGCTGGCGATGTACAAGATAAAAACTATCGTCAGGCGGTAACTGCTGCCGGAAGTGGCTGTATGGCTGCATTAGATGCAGAGCGTTATTTAGGCGCCGCCGGCTTACATTAATTGTTAAGTGAAATTAAGGGATTAAGAATAGCTATGGCGGCCGAAGGCCGCCATAGCTATTCTTAATCGGTGCCAATTGCGTCAGCATTTGCCGTAAGGCTACTACTTTATCCTCATTTTTCTTGATGTGCTATAATGGTAGCAACAGCATTCGCCCAACGGGCATGTTCAGTGCCGCTATAATGCAGTTGATCTTCGGCCAGAATTGTTTTATCGGTGAGGGCGTTTCTAGTACCAATTGTAATATTCACATAATGCACTTTGTAAGCCGTTGCTAGCGATTGATTTACAGCGTTAAAAGCGTCAATACCTTTAGAAATAGTTTCTCTTTGTTCTGGCTTGGCGAAAGGGGTTTGTGCCCAATCGGGGATGCTTAATACAAAAACTTGCTTTGGTTGTTGGTTGGCCCAGTGTAAAGCTTTTTGTAATAAAATTTCAAATTCCTTGCGGTAAATATCGATACTGTTGCCTCGATATTGATTATTAACTCCAATAAGTAAGGTTATATAATCATACATTGGCAAATAGGTATGTTGTTCAAGATGGGCTAGTAATTCTCCGCTAGTCCATCCTGTTTTTGCTACTATTTCAGGTGCATAGCAGGTAATTTGTACTTTGCGTAATTGCTGAACTAATTGGTAGGGAAACCCTTGGTGCAAGGGAACGCTTTCTCCAATAGTGTATGAGTCGCCGAGGCAAAGGATGCGTAACGGGTGTTTCATGAACTTGGTTAGATGTGTTTCAAAACTTCGTAAAAGCGATATACATCTTCAAAACTACAATACATTGGTGCGGGAGCAACTCTAATAACGCCAGGTTCTCTGTAGTCTACTACAATGCCTGATTTTATTATTTTTTCATGAATTTGTTTCGCATTTTTTGTGAAATATAATGATAGCTGAGCACCTCTTGCTTGTGCATTATTCGGAGTAATAATTTCACAACCGAGTTCAGGTATGGTTTTCAATAAAGCTTCTAAGTAATTTGTTAGGGCAATACTTTTTTTGCGTAATGCAGCCATAGAGGTTTGCTCAAAAATTTCTAACGATGCTTTTAAGGCCACCATGTTCATCACTTGGGCTGTGCTAATATTCCAGCCACTGGCAGTAGCTTTTGCAACAAAGTTTTTTTCCATGGCAAACCTTGTTTTTTCATCGTTCCCCCACCATCCAGCAAGTCGATGCATTTGGGTATTTTTGGCATGGCGTTCGTGTAAGTAAGCACCGCCAACGGCACCTGGGCCACCATTCATGTATTTATAATTACACCAAACAGCAAAATCTACATTCCATTTATGAAGTTGCAATGGTACGTTGCCTACAGCATGTGCTAAATCCCATCCGACGATAGCACCTTGTGCTTGTGCAGCCGCCGTAATGCTGGTGATATCAAAAAGTTGGCCGGTGTAATAGTTAATACCACCAAGCATAACCATGGCTAGTTGGTTGCCATGCTTTTCTATTTGGCTAATAATATCTTCTGTTCTAAGTGTTTTTTCACCTTTGCGTGGTGTAAGTTCTAAGATTGCCTTATCTGCAGCTAGGCCATGTTGTGCAACTTGACTGGCTACGGCATATTGATCGCTGGGAAAAGCGCCAGCCTCCATGATAATTTTGAAACGTTGTTTGGTTGGCTTGTAAAAGCTTTGCATGAGCAAGTGCAGATTTACCGTAAGGGCATTCATTACAGTTACTTCATGTTCTTTCGCACCTACAATTTTAGCTAAGCCGCTGCGTAAGTATTCTTGATAATGCAACCAAGGGTTGGTACCTTGAAAATAGCCATTTACCGCAAGGGTTTTCCAGCTATGTAACTCTGTATGAAATGCTGCTGCTACATTTTTGGGCTGTAGGCCTAGGCTGTTGCCACAGAAATAAATCACTTTTTCTCCATTCAACTCAGGAAAGTGAAAGTTGTTGGCTAAGGGTGCTAAGGTATCGTTATTATCGGCATCCCAAGCATAGGCGATAGAGGTATCAATACTTTGCATGCAAGACTTTTTGGTTGTTACAAATAAAGTGCTTTCATGCGAACAATTTAGGGTTATTAACCCTAATAAGGGATGGTAAGCTTAAGTTTATCCCATAATTCACTATCGAAGCTGCTGGGCCTTTGAAACTATTACCTACACTGTCGCCTAAACGAATTACAATAATATGTTTACTAGGAACGATGTATATTTTCTTGTCGTCTTTGCCCAATTTTTTGGGTGCACCTTACGGTAAAAACTATTAATAATAAGCAAAGGCTTATTTGATAGCAGATTCTTTGCAAAATGAAAATAGATAACCTTGCGGAAAATGTTTAATGATTAGTATTATTTCCTTTGTAAATGCGTAGGTATTGATACTACCAAACGTTAGTAATGTTACATTTGCAATCATTTCAAAGAAAACAGATTGCCATGGCCGTTAGAACCGATGTTTTTCAAAGTCCAGACTACTACGGAGTAGACGATTTATTAACCGAAGAGCACAAACTCATTCGTGAAACAGTACGTAACTACGTCAAAAAAGATATTTCACCCATCATAGAAGCGTGTGCTCAGAATGCTGAATTCCCTGAGCAAATTGTTAAACAAATGGGTGCGTTAGGCGTTTTCGGACCTACAATACCTGCCGAGTATGGTGGCGGTGGTTTAGACTATATCAGCTACGGTTTAATGATGCAAGAATTAGAACGCGGCGATAGTGGCGTGCGAAGTACAGCAAGCGTTCAAGGTAGCTTGGTAATGTTCCCAATTTATGCCTATGGAAGCGAAGCGCAACGTAAGAAATACCTACCCAAACTAGGCAGTGGAGAATGGTTAGGTTGCTTTGGTTTAACCGAACCCGACCATGGCAGTAACCCTGCTGGTATGCTCACCAATATTAAAGATGCCGGTGATTATGTTATTTTAAATGGTGCTAAAATGTGGATTAGCAATGCACCATACGCACAAGTAGCCGTTGTATGGGCTAAAGATGAAGCCGGCGATATTAGAGGGGTAATTGTTGAAAGAGGTATGGAAGGTTTTTCAACACCTACAACACATGGTAAATGGAGCTTACGAGCAAGTGCTACCGGCGAGTTAGTATTTGATAATGTGAAAGTTCCTAAGGAAAATATTCTTCCAAACATTAAAGGATTAAAAGGCCCATTAAGTTGCTTAAGCAAAGCACGTTACGGTATTGCTTGGGGTGCCTTAGGTGCTGCCATGGATTGCTACGATACAGCATTGCGTTACAGCCAAGAAAGAGTGCAGTTCGACAGACCTATTGGGGGCTTTCAGTTACAACAAAAAAAGCTTGCCGAAATGATTACCGAAATCACGAAGGCTCAATTGTTGGTATGGCGTTTGGGTGTTTTAATGAACGAGGGTAAAGCAACCCCAGCACAAATTAGTATGGCTAAGCGTAATAGTTGCGAAATTGCAACCAATATTGCACGCGATGCTCGCCAAATGCTTGGTGGCATGGGTATAACCGGCGAATACAGTATCATGCGACATATGATGAACCTAGAAAGTGTTATAACTTACGAAGGCACACACGATATACATCTACTTATTACAGGTATGGATGTTACTGGGTTCAATGCCTTTAAATAAAATTCATGGATATATATTATATATTATTTGTTAGTTTTAGGGCATCATTAATTGTAATAATGGTGCCCTTTTTTAATGAATCATAATCTCCTTTATAACACAGCGTGAGTAACATTTTTTTAGTAGGCATGCCAGGCTCTGGCAAATCGTTTTGGGGCAATTTATTGGCTCAAGAACTGGGTTACACTTTTGTTGATACCGATAGTAATATAGAAATCTTTGAAAAGCAGAGCATCAGTCAAATATTTGAACAGCATGGCGAGGCGCATTTTAGAGCATTAGAAGCAGCCTATTTACGTAAGTTACCACAAAATATCAACTTACTGGTTGCTACCGGAGGCGGTACACCATGCTTTCACGATAATATGTCGTTTATGCTATCAAAAGGGTTGGTTATTTGGCTCAATGTTCCCGTGAATACATTGGTGAACCGTTTGATGTTTGAAAAGGCAAAACGACCAATATTGGCTCAAAAAACCCACGAAGAATTAGTTACTGCCTTGAAAGAAATTTTAGCAGTAAGAACACCTTTTTATCAGCAAGCACAAGTTTCAGTGAATGCAACAGAAATCAGTATTCCTCATTTAAAGCAAATTATCGAACAGCATGCATAAGCCTATTTTAACAAGAGCAGCTGTGTTTGGTGCATTGGCAGTAGCGTTGGGAGCCTTTGGTGCCCATGCTGTTAAGAGCAAATTAACAGCCGCACATTTTGAAGTCTACGAAACGGCCATCAAATACTTAATGATTCATTGTTTGGCACTAATGGGTGTTGGTATCATCGCATGGTTACAACCTTCAAAGTGGCTCATTTACGCAAGTGCAGCCTTCACCGTGGGTATATTAATTTTCTCAGGAACGCTATTGTTGTTAAGCTTTTTTAGAGCAGCCGGCGATTTCTCTAAAAATTGGCTTGGGGCTATCACTCCTGTTGGCGGTTTTTTGCTAATTGTAGGGTGGGTTTTAGTAGCCCTTGCGGTAAATAAGCTATCGCTGAAAGAGTCGCAAGCAGATAAAAGCTAGAAATCTTCTTGATGCTCAGGGAATAGCGGATGCTCATCGTCGAGTAATTCGCGTTCAATCTCTTCCATTTGAACGATATCCCAGGCTTCACTTTCGGTGGGGGTGTAATTAATGATTTCTAAAAGTTCTGCTTGCTCAAAGCCAGCTTCAACATCTTTATTAAAATGGCAGAATACAAAGCTTGCACTATTTTCGTAAAATTTATTTTGCAGGGCTACTAAGGTTACAGCAGCATTAACTTCTAGTGCTTTAATATTTTCAAAGTTAACAATGACATTCTTGGTAGAAGATTGCAGACAATTTTGAGATAACGCAACTATTTCGGCTGCTAAATTGTCATTTAATAGAGGGCTTATTGGTGTTAGAACAGTGAATTTTTCCTTGGTATCGATTTTGACGTTCATTGAAAGCATTGTTTTAACAAATGTGTATAAATGAAAAGCAATAGCACTCAAAAATATTCTTTAAACTTGTAAGAACGATAATTAAAAGTAACTCATGGATAATAACTTTTCAGCTCAGGTAAAAGAAATCATATCCTTCAGTAGGGAAGAAGCACTACGGTTGGGTAACGATTTCATTGGAACGGAGCACCTGCTCCTCGGCCTGATAAGGGATGGAGATAATACAGCCATTAAAGTACTTAAGCGGCTCCGTATCGATTTGTACGAGCTAAGAAAAGAAATTGAAATGGCTGTGAAAGATAAAACCGGAAAAAATATTGCTAACATTAATAGCCTTCCACTCACGAAACAAGCTGAAAAGGTAATTCGTGTAACAGTGTTAGAGGCAAAGGCTTTGAAGAGTCCTTTGGTGGAAACAGAGCATTTAATGCTTTCTATTCTAAAAAATAAAGAAAATATAGCTACCCAAATTTTGGGACAATTCGATGTTGATTACGATGTTTTCAGAAATGAAATAGGCATGGTAAAAAGCAACGATATTAAAGCCGATTTTCCTGATGAGAACGATGAAGATTATGATGACAAAGGCTACGGACAGCAAAAAAATCCGGGCAGTGCTGGAGCCACCAAAGCTGCAGGTGCAAAAAGTAAAACGCCTGTATTAGATAATTTCGGTCGCGATATTACCAAAATGGCCGAAGCCGGAACACTCGATCCAATTGTTGGCCGCGAAGCCGAAATTGAGCGTGTGTCTCAAATTTTATCTCGCCGAAAGAAAAATAATCCGATCTTAATTGGTGAGCCTGGTGTTGGTAAAACTGCTATCGTAGAAGGTTTAGCACTACGTATTGTGCAGCGAAAAGTAAGTCGTGTTTTATTTGATAAGCGTGTTATAAGCCTCGATCTTGCGGCCTTGGTAGCAGGTACAAAATACCGTGGCCAGTTTGAAGAACGCATGAAGGCAATTATGAACGAGCTTGAGAAAAACCGTGATGTGATTCTCTTTATCGATGAAATACATACCATTGTTGGTGCAGGTGGTGCTAGTGGCTCATTAGATGCTAGCAACATTTTTAAACCAGCTTTGGCTCGTGGTGAATTGCAATGTATTGGCGCTAGTACACTCGATGAATACCGCATGTATATTGAAAAAGATGGTGCATTAGATCGTCGTTTTCAAAAGGTAATGGTAGAACCACCAAGTGTAGAAGAAACCATTCAAATACTTACAAATATCAAAAGTAAGTACGAAGATTATCACAACGTTGCTTACGACGAAGCAGCAATCGAAGCTTGCGTAAAACTAAGCGACCGTTACATGACAGACAGATTGCTACCCGATAAGGCAATTGATGTACTAGACGAAGTTGGTGCCCGCGTACACCTTAAAAATATCAACGTTCCTGAGAATATACTTGAGCTTGAAAAGCAAATTGAAGATATTAAGCAAGAGAAAAACCGTGTGGTTAAAAGTCAACGGTTTGAAGAAGCTGCGGCACTACGCGATAAAGAAAAACGTTTAGGCGAAGAGTTAGAAACTGCCAAGCGTACTTGGGAAGAAGAAAGTAAGCACAAACGCTTTCCTATTGGTGAAGAAGATATTGCCGAGGTAATTAGTATGATGACAGGCATTCCGGTGAAGCGAATGGTAGAAGCAGAAACAGAAAAGCTTCGCAAAATGTCTGACGATATGAAAGGCATGGTAATCGGACAAGATGAAGCTATCTCTAAGGTTGTAAAAGCCATTCAGCGTAATAGGGTTGGTTTGAAAGATCCTAAAAAGCCAATAGGTACTTTTATTTTCTTAGGTCCAACGGGTGTTGGTAAAACTGAGTTAGCTCGCAGTTTGGCGCGTCATATGTTTGATAGTGAAGATGCCTTGATTCGTATCGACATGAGTGAGTACATGGAAAAATTCACGGTGAGCCGACTTATTGGTGCACCTCCGGGTTATGTTGGTTACGAAGAGGGTGGGCAGCTTACTGAAAAAGTACGTCGTAAGCCTTACAGCGTAATACTTTTAGATGAAATTGAAAAGGCACACCCCGATATCTACAACATTTTATTGCAAGTGTTAGACGATGGCCAGCTTACCGATGGTTTGGGGCGTAAAATTGATTTCAAGAATACGCTCATTATCATGACTTCTAACATTGGCGTTCGTCAATTGAAAGAGTTTGGTGATGGTGTAGGTTTTGCAACAGCAGCACGCATTCAAAATCAAGAAGAGAATAACAAAGCTGTGATTGAAAAAGCTTTGAAACGTACCTTCTCTCCAGAGTTTTTAAACCGTATCGATGATGTCATTATTTTCAATGCACTCAGCAAAGAAAATATCTTCAGCATCATTGATATCATCATGAAGAATGTATACAAGCGTTTGCAAAACCTTGGTTATCAATTGGAGATTACATCTGAAGCTAAAGATTTTATTGCCGATAAAGGGTACGATGTTCAGTTTGGTGCAAGGCCGTTACACCGAGCTATACAGAAGTATTTAGAAGATCCTTTAGCAGAAGAAATTTTAAATATGAACATCAAGCAAGGCGATATACTTGTTGCCGATTTAGACAAAGAAAACAGTAAAATTTTCTTTACTATTAAATCTGCTACTACAACAGCTAGTATAGAAGAGTAGTTTATGTTTACACATTTACCGTAAGGTAATTATCGTTAAAAAAGAACAGAACGGTCGCCAATGGGCGACCGCTCTGTTTATAATTTCATGCTTTACTTACGCAAATGTTTTTACAATTTCACGCCAATTGTGAGCATGGCAATACCCCGATTATTACGCCATTCGGCAAATGTGTTAGGCTTATCATTAAGTAAGTATGGAAAGCTAACATCTCTATTAATGAAATGAGCATACGTGAGGTCTATGAAAATGCCTTTGGTTCTTATACCTACGCCACCGCTTAATTGCATACGACTAGCATTTAATGCTTTGCTACGATAAGGGCTACCAAAATGTGCAAAGCCGGCACGCACCATAATAGGGTCGAACTTTAGTTCTGCACCCACTTTAATATTGAAGTTGGCTTTGTAAATATCTTTAATAGCATCATTCACTACACGATAATAATTTTGAGCATCGGCATCGGCGTCGGTAGCTGCTGTAAAGCGAGTTGAGCCATGTGTTACATATTCTATATCGGCACTTATAAAGCCTCGTTGTTTTTTTGTATCATTGATATCTCGCAGCACAACACTTGCACTGCCTATAAAACGCCAAGGCGTAGTTTGATTGTATTCTCTTGTGCCAGCATTACCATTATTTAAAGCATCGCTTGTTTCAGATTTTACGCCTGCATATCCTTCGGTATCTGTAGTCATACTAGCTCTAATTTCATCCCTAAATCCAATGAGCGATGGTGTATGCAAGGCAAAACCTACTCTTACAAGTTGAGAAGCTTTATAAATCATACCCAAGCGGGCATTCAGGCCTACACCACTGCTTTTAAAGCGTTCATTAAAGATGAAGTAATTAAAATCATTGTTGCTGTTACCACTAATATCGCGTTCGCTGTATGTTAAATTACGTTGGTAGCTTACAATCGGAATACCAATACCGCCACCCAAATACAGCCTATCATCGTAGTTAGCACCATACGTAAAGTTAATTTCATGAATGCCGCCACGTTCAATAGCGTCGTACTCTTGTTGCACGCCTGTACTAATAGGAATAAGACTTTGGTATCCCAATAAGTTACCCGATGCATCTACATCTTTATCTACCAAATAAGTTCTAAAAGCTAGCGAACTACCAAAAATGTAATTGCTTAATGCAGCAATAGTATCGGCACGGTCACGCACTAATTCTTCAAGATATTGTTCGCTAAAAGAACTAGTACTGTTGAAGCCACGATATTGCACCCGATTGTTGAAACTGGCTAGTTGATTTACTGAAAGTGCAAAAGCACTACTAGTAGTTTTAGCATATTTACTATGCGAAGGTGTACCACTTACAAAGCCAATAGGGCCGTACAAAAAGGCATTTCTAGAATTACTTGTATCGCTACCGCGGTATTGCAGTTTATTATGGTTAAACTGCCAACCACCCGAAAACACAAATTCTGCGTTTTTGTACATGCCAATACCCGCAGGGTTAACATATGCAGCACTTATATCGCCACCAAGCGAACCCATAACGCCACCTGCAGCCATGCTACGTGCCCCTGTAGTAGGTACATACCAACTACTACGTAGGGCATCTTGTGGGGTTTGTGCTTTAGATTGAATAGCCAGGGCGCAAGCCAAGGCCAAATACCATTGTTTCATACGATGGTTATATTATGATAGGCTAAAAAAGAAACGCCTTACGGCAAATGAGGAATGGCTTAGTTACGGCCACCTCTGGCACCCCCCGCACTGCTACCGCTACTGCTAAAGCCGCCGCTGCGCCCCCCCGCACTGCTACTTGTAGTAGTGCCAGAACTGAATGAACGAACTGGTCGGTCGAAGCTGCTAGACTGTCCGTTGCTATTGCTAGGCGTAACAACTCTACGAACTAGCGTGCTAAAACTTGCTGGTTGGGTTTTAAAGTTGTAGTTGGTGTTACTAAATGTTTGGTTGGTGAATGCTCTAATATTGCTTGCTGTAGTAGTACCTAAACGAGGGTTTCTGAAAGTAGCAACCGTAATGAACGGATTATTCCCCCCCCAGCCATTGTAGTACACATAAGGGTTAATGTACCAATGGTTACAGCCACACCAACCTTGGCGTGTCCAGATATCGAAGCGGTTGGTAGCTGCTGTACTAAAATCGAAACGGCTATCGTGCCAATAATCAAAATCATCAATGCAACTCCAACGAGCACGGCTACGCACTTTCATGCGTAAGTACCTGTTTTCATCGTTATTGCTAAGATAGGTGTTACGCTTGTTACTGCTGGTTTCGGTATATACGGCATCTTCGCTAGCTGCCGGACTGTAATATAAATCGTCGGGTGTTTGTGTGCTTTTGTAAGCGGTTGAGCAACTGGCCAACGTTAATACTAACATGCCTGCAAGTGTAATGTGTAACAATGGTTTCATGACGTTAGGTTTTTCAATTAAAAAAGCAATAAAGCCGCTTACATTTGCCAAGCATTTACCGCAAGGTTAAAATTGCAATAAATAATTGAAAAAAATTGTTAATCGGAAAAAGATTGTGTTAACAAGGTTGTAAAAACTAACAGTTGTTAATACACTCACTTAAGTACAAATATGAGTAAAGTAATAACGAGTAGAAAGGATGATTATAGCCAGTGGTATAACGACCTGGTAATAAAGGGTGGCCTCGCCGATTATAGTGCTGTACGAGGTTGTATGGTAATAAAACCTTACGGCTTTGGCTTATGGGAAAAAATGCGTGATGTATTAGATAAAATGTTCAAAGATACAGGTCATGTGAATGCTTATTTCCCGCTGTTTGTTCCGAAAAGCTTATTTGAAGCAGAGGAAAAAAACGCAGAAGGCTTTGCAAAAGAGTGTGCTGTAGTAACACACTATCGGTTAAAAAACGATCCTAACAATACTGGAAAACTCATTGTAGATCCTGAAGCTAAGTTAGAGGAAGAATTAGTGGTACGTCCTACAAGTGAGGCAATTATTTGGAACACCTACAAAGGTTGGATTCAGAGCTACAGAGATTTACCCATTTTAGTGAATCAGTGGGCTAATGTAGTACGTTGGGAAATGCGTACACGTTTGTTCTTACGTACAGCAGAATTTTTATGGCAAGAGGGGCATACGGCACATGCTTCTAAAGAAGAAGCTATCATTGAAACGAAGCAAATGTTAGATGTATATGCTCAATTTGCGGAAGAGTATATGGCAATGCCCGTTATTAAAGGTGTAAAAACAGAAAGTGAACGCTTTGCTGGTGCAGAAGATACCTATTGTATTGAAGCATTAATGCAAGATGGAAAGGCTTTGCAAGCCGGTACGAGCCATTTCTTAGGTCAGAATTTTGCCAAAGCTTTTGACGTAAAATTTGCGGATAAAGAAAACAAGCTCGATTACGTGTGGGCAACCAGTTGGGGTGTTAGTACACGCCTTATTGGTGGCTTAGTAATGACGCATAGCGATGATGATGGTTTGGTACTTCCGCCACGTATTGCTCCATTGCAAGTGGTTATTGTACCAATTTATAAAGGCGAAGAACAAAAAGCCGCCATCGATACACGTGTAGCTACTATTGTAACTGCACTAAAGGCAAAAGGCATTAGTGTTAAGTACGACGATAGTGATAATCAGCGTCCGGGTTGGAAGTTTGCTGAGTATGAAATGAAAGGTGTACCAGTACGTGTTGCATTAGGTGCAAGAGATATTGAAAATGGTGTAGCTGAAGTAGCACGTAGAGATACCAAAGAAAAACAAAGTATGCCATTAGAAACACTTGCCGATAGCATAGAAACGCTGTTAGAAACAATTCAACAAAACTTATTTAATCGTGCAAAGGCATATCGAGATGCACATATTACACCTGTAGATACTTGGGATGATTTTGTAGCTACTTTAGAAACAAAAACAGGTTTTATTGCAGCACATTGGGATGGTACAGCAGCTACAGAGGCTAAAATTAAGGAGTTGACAAAAGCAACCATTCGTTGTATTCCTCTCGATAATAAGCAAGAATCAGGAACTTGTATTTTAACGGGTAACCCTAGTACACAACGTGTTTTATTTGCGAAAGCGTATTAATTAGATAAGCAATGATTTTTTTGCATGCAATAAGCGACTGGCTAGCAGAACATATGTTAACATGCCCTTCCCTTAAATGGTTGGGTATTATTTGTCCGGGTTGTGGCATGCAGCGAAGTTTTATTGCTTTAATTGAGGGTAGGATATTAGACAGTTTAACTTTGTATCCTGCGTTGTTGCCGTTGATAGGTTTAGGAATTGCTCTGGTTAGTTATTTATTACAACCAACTGCAATCAAAGCTAAAATCATTGTTGGGTTACAACTTATTTCCGGAATTATTATTATTGTAAATTATATTATTAAATTACACCAAAACCTAATTGTTTAACATGGAACAACAAAATGTAATTCATCAAGATCAAAGGGCACTACCCAATGGAACAGCATCTCTTGTATTAGGTATATTATCAATCGTTAGTTGTTTTTGCTACGGTATTGTTGGTATTATACTAGGGATAGTTGGCTTAATACTTGCCAATAAAGATTTGAAGCTGTATCAAGCAAGTCCTGAGCTTTACACCGAAGGTTCATATAAAAATGTAAAAATAGGTCGTATTTGTAGCATCATCGGATTGGCACTTTCTTTTGTTTATCTAATATTGGTTATCGCTATAATTGCCTCCGTTGGCTTCGAAGCAATTAAAAATCCTGAAATGTTCATGAATAATTAATTGTATTATTTCGTATTTCAAAAAAGAGTCTCTTTAGAGGCTCTTTTTTTGTATGCATACCAGCCACCTTACGGTAAATACAAATTGCTAACTTTATTTAACCACAACGAATTGCACAAAGTATGCCACAATTCCCTAACTTATTGCTACATGCTGTACCTGCTTTTGTAATATTGATTGCTGTTGAAGTGTTGTATGCTATCAAAATTCAAAAAGAACTTTATCAGGTTAAAGATACCGCCACAAGCATTGCTTTAGGGCTAGGTAATTTAATTACGGGATTTTTTACTAAAACGCTGATATTACTCATTTTCACCTGGCTTTATGAGCATCGACTATTTACTATAGATTATACCCTTTGGTGGGCTTGGATCCTATGTTTCTTTGCCGACGATTTTAGTTACTACTGGTTTCATAGGGTTAGCCATAGTGTACGTTGGTTTTGGGCTTCGCATGTAGTACATCATTCTTCAGCGTATTATAATTTAGCCGCTGCCTTACGGCAAACATGGACTGGCAATATTACAGGATCTTTTATATTTTGGACTTGGATGCCACTCATTGGTTTCCACCCGGCAATGGTGATGTTGATGCAAAGTGTGAGCTTGCTTTATCAGTTTTGGATACATACAGAAACGGTAAACCGTTTTCCAAAATGGTTTGAATTAGTATTTAACACGCCATCGCATCACCGTGTACATCATGGTAGTGATATTGAATATTTAGACCGAAATCATGGTGGCACTTTAATTATCTGGGATAGGTTATTTGGAACATTTACGCAAGAGTATAAAAGACCCACTTATGGTTTAACTAAAAATGTTGCTACCTATAACCCCGTAAAAGTAGCTTTTCACGAGTGGATAAGAATGGCACATGATATTAAAAAAACAAATAGTGTCAAAAATTGGTTGAACTACATCATTCAACCACCAGGGTGGAGCCACGATGGTAGTACTAAAACCACTACTGAAATGCGAAATTCCTCATCTTAACAAACCGTTTATAAAATTCATTTACGAAAAAAACGAATTCTCTCGTATATTGCTTACGAAATCAATCGTATTATGAGTACTCCTATCAAGCCAACAGAAAGCGAATTAGAGATACTGCAGGTGTTATGGCAAAAAAACAACGCCACAGTACGTGAAGTGCACGAAGTTCTTAGCATGCATAAAGATAGTGGCTACACTACAACGCTCAAACTCATGCAAATCATGCACGACAAGGGTTTGGTAAGTAGAGATGATAGTAGTAAAACCCATGTGTATCGTCCGAATATCAGCAGAGAAGCTACACAACAGCAGTTACTTCATAAAATGATGAATACCCTTTTTGATGGTAATGCCACACAGATGGTAATGCAGGCACTAGGTACCCAAAAGCCATCGAACGATGAATTGCAAGCTATCGAAGAGCTAATTCAACAAATGAAACAAGCCAACTCCTAATTGTGGTCGCACCTAAACCTCAACTACATGCTTCAGTGGATACCAATTGGTTTTGTATATAGTTTACTAATAGCAGCAATAATATGGCTATTGTTAGGCGTATTGCATTATGCATTCAAAACAAGTAAGGCCAGGTATACTGCTGCCGTACTTGGGCAAATCATTGTGTTTGTTGTAACTACAGTTGTTACAGCATTTCATTTTGCTGGCGATACAACAACTTTCTCAGCGTGGGCAACTACCGATTTTTTTACTGCTATACTTCCCTACGTTACTTACTTATACATATTGGGTTGGTTATTGGCGCTTGGTAAGTGGTTGTTGGCTTGGCAGCAAGTACAGCAATTGTATCGCATATCCGATAAACAAAAGTTACCTGTGCAATACCGACTTTTCGTGCAAACTACGTCGGAACGTTTAGGCATTGCTAAGCAAGTAAAAGTTTGGTTAAGCGATACCGTTACCTCGCCGGTTACTGTTGGCTTTTTCAAGCAAATAATTTTGTTGCCTGTAACAAGCATCAACCAACTTTCTACAGCACAGGTAGAAGCTATATTATTGCACGAGTTAGTACATATTAAAAACCACGATTTTTGGATTAACGCCTTCTTGCAATTGATAGGCACGTTAATGTATGCAAATCCATTTTTTAAAGCCTTGCAGCAATACACTGATCTACAGCGTGAACAACGCTGCGACGAATGGGTTATGCAGTTTCAATACCCAAAGCTTGTATATGTTGAAGCTTTATTGCATTTAGGCAAAAATGCTCAGAAGCAACATTTAGCAATGAGTTTTGCAGCTACTAAACCACAATTGTTAGAACGCGTTAAAAAAATATTATTAGGCAAAGATCAATGGCCAAAACAATATAAAGCATGTGCTGCAGGTATATTGATGCTGTTGCTGTCGAGTAGTTTTTTGTTGCAGCATACTGTTGCAGTGAACAATATTGTTGCGAGTAAGCAGGCTTTAGTAGATGTAGTAGCTAGCCGTTGGATGGAATCAACCAATGAGCTACCTGCTTCGCAGTTGCTTCAACAAAATGCCCTTACGGGTAAAAGTAATATCCAACGAGGTAAAACACCTGCATCTCGTACTGTGTTAACACATCAAGTAGCGTTTAAAAATGAGGCGAATAATTATTTACCGCAAGGTAATAGTAACAACTTACATCAGGTAAAGAATACGGTAACAACTCAGCAAAGTCAAATCAATCAAGCGTATGCAGAACTTGCTGCTGAAATACAGCAAGTGGCTATGCTTGAACAAGAAGAACAATTATCGAAAGATGATATTGCTATTTGGAAAGCAAGCTTGGCATACAAATTAGATTCATTGCAACAAATAGCGGTGCAAGGTGCATTTAGGCAAGCTGTAACTACTGCATCTGATGATAACATTGAGCCTGCTACAACAGCACCTGCTTCTTCTATCATTGCTATTAGAGGCAAGGCATTAAATGATAGCGGTGCGGCGCAAAACATTATCATACAATTACTGCCACCCAAGCCATTGAAACGCGTTAAACTATAAGTTGCAAAGCCATTTTGAATAAGCTGGCTTTGTGCTTAATGTAGCTTCGCATTTTGTTGATGTCGTTCACTATCGCGTTGTGTTTTTTTAGCTAAGTTTTTTTTGAAAGCTTCGGTAAGGTTAACCCCTGTTTGATTTGCCAAACAAATAAGCACCCACAATACATCTGCCATTTCATCGGCTAGTTCTTTACCAAGGTCTGATTTTTTAAAGCTTTGATCACCGTAGGTGCGTGCCATAATACGAGCTAGTTCTCCTACTTCTTCAGTAAGTATAGCCATATTGGTGAGTTCGCTAAAATAGCGTACACCAACGGTAGTAATCCATTCGTGTACTTTAGCTTGAGCGGCTTCAATTGTAATAGCTGATTCCATACTGCAAAGTAGTATTTTAAATGCTTTGAAACTATCGTTCAAGCGCAAGTTGTATGCATTATGTTTGCACTGATTTTATAAACTATGTTGATTCCTTTTTTATACATTGCTCCAAGCGATAAAGGTGGTAGAGGTGTATTTACATCTGAACGTATTACCAAAGATTCTGTACTTGAGGTAAGTCCTGTATTGGTTTTAACAGCTAAAGAGCGTAAGATTATTGAAGCTACTAAACTATATCACTATGTGTTTGAATGGGGTAAAACCCGTAAGCAAGCTGCTATTGCTTTTGGTTATGTAAGTATGTATAACCACGATTATAATGCAAGTTGTGTGTATGAAATGGATTTTGATTTACAAACCATCACTATCAAAGCGGTACGAGATATTGCCATTGGCGAAGAAATAACGATTAACTACAACGCAGTACCAGATGATGCTACGCCGATTTGGTTTCATGCAAAAGTGAAATAGGGCATTGCTATCTTTAGCTTATATTCGCCAATAATAAATGGGCGGCCTACGGACGCCCATTTATTATTGTATATTGATTACTTTTTTTAATATAATTTACCGTAAGGTATTTATACTACTACAATTCATCTTTCTTTTGCATTTGCATTAAGCTCATAATTTGATTCATACTACGTTGCATACCTTCGCTACTACCATCTAAGAAAATGATATTGCCTTTGCCTACTTCGGCAAAGTTTTTAATAGCTTCCGTCCACATGCTAAATAGAATTACATTGGTATCAAGGTTAGCTTGCTTCATTTCTGCTGCAGCTTGGCTCATACCACGTGCAACTTCTTCTCTAAACAGTGCAACACCTTGCCCGCGTAATTTGGCTGCTTCTCGTTCGGCTTCTGCGGCAATTTTGATAGCATTACCTTCGGCTTCTGCGGCTTTAGTTTTAGTAATCAATAGTGCCTGACCTTCATTTTCAGCGGCGGCTTTTAAGTTATTACTAGCCACAACTTTACTCATACTATCCAGAATAACCTTGTCGAAAGTAATATCGTTGATTTGTAAGTCGAGCAAATGATAGCCCCAGTCTTCTAATACATGATCAACTTCACCTTTAACGCTATCAACAATTTCTTTGCGTAAGCCTAATATTTCTGCTTGCTTTTTAGTAGCAACAAAGCTGCGAATATTACCCTCAATGGTTCTAACCAAGGCTTGCATTAACTCTCTATCGCTAATAAATTTAAAAGCTACTTTTTTAATGGTTTCTTCTTGCTCGTTCATTACTGCATACAACAACATGCTTTTGAAATACACATTAGCTTGGTCTTGTGTAACAGCTTGGAACTCTAATTCTACGGAACGGTTTTGTATGCTAATGCGGCGATATATTTGCTCTATTAGCGGAATCTTAAAGTTTAATCCTGGCCTTAGAATACGGCGGTATTTACCAAACATAGTAACTACACCAATGGTTCCTTGGTTCACCGTTACTAACCCCGATAATGCTATTGCTACCAGTAGTATTGGCATCAAATAACTTGTTAAATCACCCATAATTCAATTTTTTTCTAAGATAATCGTTTGTGCTATGCTAAAGTATTACTTCTTGCTTTTATTGATGAGTGTATTGTTTTTTAGTACAAAGTGTTGGGCTATTACTTACCTTACGGTAAATGACACTGCACAAATAACTCAGGTAACAAAGGCTGTTACGCATGAACCCAACAAAGAAGCAGTACAAGTTGCTAAGGCAAAAAAGCAAAATAAGTTAGCTTGTTGGTTCATTCGAACTGCCAATCGTTTAGTGCCGCAACTGCCATTGTTCACACCTGCCGAATCAAAGCGAGCCAACACCAATGCGGGCCTAGGCTTTGGTATGTTTGTAGGAGCAGTTTTTTTATTTCCGCTATTAGCAATTCCTGGTTTTATACTCAGTAATAACGCATTAATTGAAGAGCACCGAACCTCAGGCATACTTACGCCCACCAACAAAGTGTTAGCCCAAATAGGTAAGTGGGGTAGCCTTGCATTGCTAATGCTTATAGTGCTTTTTATTATGCTTTTGTTCTTGTATTTAAGCAGACTACGTTAAGCTTGCTCTTCCCAAACTTGCACCAGTTGTACTAACATGGCAACGGCTAGTTCCATATCTTTTACGCCTATCCATTCTTGCTTGCTATGAATACCTTGCATACCAGTGAATAGGTTCGCACAAGGTAATCCCATAAAGCTTAAGCGGCTACCATCGGTACCACCACGAATAGGTTCTTTCACAACGGTTAAACCGCAACGTTCGTAAGCTGTAATAGCATTGGCTACTACTTGCGGGTGTTGATCAAGTATTTCTTTCATGTTGCGGTATTGTTCATGTACCTCGAATGTGTAGGTGGCACCTCTATGTTTTGCCACAACTGTTTTTGCTAAGGTCTCTAATTTGGCTTCGTGTACTGCTAGTTGTGTAGTATCAAAGTCTCTTATAATAAAATCAATGGTGGCTTTCTCGGCAGTACCATTCACTTGAACAGGATGCACAAAACCATCTCTGCCAGTTGTTGCTTCGGGTGCCCATTCTTGTGTTGGTAATACCGCTAATACTTCACCTGCAATTTTCAAGGCATTCACTAACTTTCCTTTAGCATAACCAGGGTGAGCAATTACACCATGAATGGTTAGGGTTGCTCCATCGGCGCTAAAGGTTTCGTCTTCTAAGGTGCCTGCTTCGCCGCCATCTAGGGTGTAGGCATATTGTGCACCAATTTTTGCAATATCAATTTTTGCCGTTCCTTGTCCTACCTCTTCATCGGGGGTAAATACAATTTTAATGGTACCATGTGCAATTTCAGGATGTGTAGTTAAGTAGTGTGCCATATCCATAATAATGGCAACGCCAGCTTTATCATCTGCTCCTAAAAGGGTATCACCACTTGCTGTAATGATGTCGCTACCTATGTGGTGTTTCAGATATGGATGCGCATTTACCGTAAGGATTTGCTGTTGATCTTTTGGAAGTACAATCGGCTCTCCTTGATAATTTCGATGTACAATAGGTTGTACATTGATTCCTGAACAATCTGGTGCAGTATCAATGTGGCTGCAGAATGCAATCACAGGAACTGATTTTTGGCTGGTTGCAGGTATGGTGGCATATACATACCCCCATTCATCGGTATGAGCATCGGTAAGGCCTATTGCAAGTAACTCATCTGCTAAAAGCTTACTTAAGTTTTTTTGCTTGTCGGTAGTAGGGTGATTGGTACTATTGGGGTTGCTCTGTGTATCTATTTGAACATAACGCATAAAGCGTTCTGTAACAGTGTGTTGATATTCGTGTAACATAAAAGTGATAGTTGTGCGGCAATATACTTACGTAAATGCTTGCACTTTACCGTAAGGCCTGTTAAATTCACATAACCCCAAAACTAAATGCACATGAAAAAGTATGTTGTTGGCGCCCTAGTGGGTGGCTTTTTATTGTTTATGTGGCAGTTTTTATCGTTTGCTGCCATTAACCTCCACGAAAAAAGTATGCAATACACACCGCAGCAAGATTCGGTGTTGCAAAGTTTGCAAAAGTATTTAGGCGATAAAAATGGTGGCTATTTTATGCCCACCGTACCAAGTGGAACTTCTGGTGAAGAAATGGAGAAGGTAATGAAAGCCAACGTTGGTAAGCCTTGGGCTATTGTACATTATCATACGAGCTTAAAGGATAATATGGTAATGAATATGACGCGTGGCCTTACGGTAAATATTGTATTGGTAGGACTACTGATTTGGGTACTGAGCAAAATGCCGCGGCCTAACTTTAGCGCTGTATTACTGAGTAGTTGGGCGGTAGGGCTTATTAGTTTTATCAATGAGCCTTATACCAGTTTTATTTGGTTTGAAAGCTTTGATATTTGGGCTTATTTTACCGATGCTATTGTTGGTTATGGCTTGGTGGGCTTATGGTTAGGATGGTGGTTGCCCAAACAATCGAAATAAAATTATCGACTATTAAATGGTTTATAAATAATTATGGGGCGGCCGCAGGCCGCCCCATAATTGTTTGGCATGTATTATCATTATCATGCAAGTTTATTTAAAGGCATAACCTAAACCAATACTGCCAAATAATGGGAATACATTGCCTTCGGTATTGAGCATAGGTGTGAAGCCTATACGCCATGTAACGCCACCATCAATCGGTTGCCTACGATACATAAATGTGGCAAAACCCATCATGCTTCTCTCTTTGTAAGTGTCGTAGTTAAGAATAGATGCTTTTCTGCTTTAAAAAGTAGCACCAGCACCAACTTCAAACATATTAGGGTTATTGGCCTTGCCAAAAACATAATTCACACCTACCGGAATAGTAGCTATAGAACGTGTTCTGTAACTATACGAAACACTAGTGCCGCCATCTGGTTGCGTAATGTTGGAAAATTCTTCTCTATCTACCAATGTGAAGCCTGCACCAACACGAAAGCCCCAACCAAAGCGACTGCTTTTATCAAAACGTTGGTCGTAATTCGCAGCGAAAGCAACGACAGGGCCGCCTAGTTCGGCATAAAAAATTTTATTAACAGGCTTGTTACCTTGTTGTGCTGATAGCTTTGTGCAAAGGCATGCCGCTACCATTAAAAGGGCAAAGGGTTCGATCATGCAGTTGATTTTGTTTGCATCAAAATAAACTGAAAGCGATGTTTTAAAGCTGTTAATATGATTCTTTATCGTTCGGGAAATCTTGCGATTTAACATCGCCAATATATTGCTTAACTGCACTTGTAATTTGTTCGTGCAGATTGAGATACTTACGTAAAAATCTTGGACTAAATTCGTTATTGATACCAAGCATATCGTGCATAACGAGTACTTGCCCATCGCAATGCGGGCCTGCGCCAATACCAATGGTTGGAATATGCAAACTTTGACTTACAACCTGTGCTAAATGTGCCGGAATTTTCTCGAGTACAATTGCAAAACAGCCTGCCTCTTGCAGAATGAGTGCGTCGCGGCGTAACTTTTCTGCCTCGGCCTCTTCTTTAGCTCTTACATTATAAGTTCCAAATTTATAAATGCTTTGAGGTGTTAAACCCAAGTGCCCCATAACCGGAATACCTGCACTAACAATGCGTTTGATACTGTCGGCTACTTCTTCGCCGCCTTCTAATTTTAAGCTGTGGCCGCCGGTTTCTTTCATGATTTTAATGGCACTTGCCAAGGCTACATCGGTATTGCTCTGGTAACTGCCAAATGGCATATCTACCACTACTAGGCAACGGTTTATACCACGCACAACACTTTGTGCATGGTATATCATTTGATCGAGTGTTATGGGTACTGTTGTTTCATGCCCTGCCATTACGTTGCTGGCACTATCGCCAACTAAAATAACATCAACGCCAGCAGCATCGAAAATGCGGGCAAACGAAAAATCGTAGGCCGTGAGCATGGCTATTTTTTCGCCATTGGCTTTCATTTTCTGTAACGTGTTGGTAGTTACTTTTTTAACCTCTTTATGTACAGACATGGTTTTTGTTTTATGGTGGCACTTACGTGCAAATGGTGTGTGTAAGTTCTATTCACCGCAAGGTAACATTTACCGTAAGGTTATACATGCGTGTGTAAATGTTTTACTTCTTCGTACAAGCTACGAATGAGGCCGTCGGCAAGTCCGATTTTAGGTACATACATGGTGTCAATGTCGGCCCAGCGCATAACATTGGTATAAATTTGTAGGGCAGGAACAATAACATCGGCACGGTCTTCTCGCAGCTTATACATTTCCATACGTTGGGGTACTGAAACGCTGCTAAGTTCTTTGTAATAATCTTTCAATAAATCGAACGATAGCGGCTTACCATCTTTCTTTTTACTGAGGCTGAATACTTTGTTGATATTGCCGCCGCTACCGATTGCAATCATGGGGTGCTTACTTTTGGTATTTGATTTTAAATGTTCTTTCATTTCATTCCAATGAGCATCACTTACCTGGCGTTTAAGTAGGCGAATGGTACCAATGTTGAACGATTCTTTGTAGCGTAATTTTCCATCTGCAAAAAAAGTGAGTTCAGTACTACCTCCGCCAACATCTATGTACAGATAGCTATGCTCTTTATCGAGGCTTTCGGCTATATGATTTTCGTAAATCATGTTTGCTTCTGTATCGCCAGATAAAATTTGTATTTCGATGCCGGTTTCCATTTTTACCCTGCGAATGATATCATTGCTATTGGTAGCATCTCTCATGGCACTAGTGGCACATGCTTTAATGTGTTGCACATCGTACACATTGAGGAGGTGTTGGTATGCTTTCATGGTTTGTAGAACCATGCCGGTGCGTTGCTTGCCAATATGGCCTGTTTCGAACACATCGAACCCAAGGCGTAAGGGAACACGAACGAGGTTGAGTTTATTGAAAATGGGATTACCGTAACTATCGGTAATTACTTCGCAAATAAGTAAGCGAGATGCGTTACTTCCTATATCGATGGCTGCTAGCTTCAATGTTGGGTTACGATTTTTGCTGCAAGTATAAGTAGGTCTCTACCTGACTTCTAAATTTCTTTTTACTGTTCGAAGATACATACTCATTGTTAAGACTGCTATTGAGAACTCGGGCTTTTACGTTGTCTTTTAGCTGAATTTGTAGCAAAGTAATGATTTCGGCTTGTAGTACGGGGTCGGTAATTGGTGCTGCAGCTTCAATTCGGTGATCGAGGTTGCGCACCATCCAGTCGGCGCTGCTAATATATACTTTCGGCTTGCCACCATGTTCAAACACTAAAACCCTTGCATGTTCTAAGTATTCATCTACGATACTGATGGCTTTGATGTAAGGTAGTGTTTTTTTGTCGTTAAACTGAACGCAATAAATACCCCTTACAATGAGCTGCACTTTAACACCTGCTTGGGCTGCATCGGCCATTTTTTGTATGAGTATTTTATCGCTAAGCGAGTTCACTTTTACCGTAAGGCCTGCTGGTTTTCCTTCTTTGGCGAATTGAATTTCTTTTTGTATGAGAGTTAGAAAAGTTTTTCGCATATGAATTGGCGTGGTAAGCAGTGTTTTGCAAGCTCTAAGAAAAGGGTAGCCTGGCTTAGGATTTTCTAGGTAGCGGAACATGCGATTGATATCGGCCATGATATTTTTATTGCTGGTAAGTAAGCAATGATCGGCATATACACGTGCTGTTTTTTCGTTGAGATTGCCTGTGCTCACAAAACCATAGTACACTAATTTTTGAGCGCCAACCTTTTTTTTAATAACGCAAAGTTTGGCGTGTACTTTCATATTGGGTACGCCAATAATTACTTTAACGCCTTCTTCTTCAAGTATTTTTTTCCATTCTAAATTGGCTTCTTCATCAAATCGGGCACGTAGTTCTAACATTACAATTACTTGCTTGCCGTTACGAACGGCATTGATGAGTGCGTTGATGATTTTTGAGTTGGTAGCTAAGCGATATGCAGTGATTTTAATGCTTTGTACTTGCGGGTCCATTGCTGCTTCTCGCAACAAATCAATGATAGGATCGAATGAATGATAAGGTAAGTGCAAGAGTACATCTTGCTTTAAAATAACATCGGTTGTACGCAGTTGGTTTTTAAATGCAGGGTGCTGTAATGGCTTTCGTTTGTTGGTTTTTTCTAAAATGTTCGGAAAATCCATGAAGTGCCTGAAATTGTGAATACGTCCACCAGGTATGATATTGTCTTTACGACTTAAATTCAAACGGCGAATGAGGTATTCTAATAATCCGGCATCCATTTCCTTATCGTATACAAAACGTACAGCCTTGCCTTTACGTCTGTTTTTGAGACCTTTCTCTATTTTCTCTACCAAGTTGGTAGCTACTTCATTATCAATATCTAGCTCTGCATCTTTAGTTACTTTAAATACATGTGATGTAAAGTGGTCGTATCCGAAATAACTGAAAATATAAGGTAGGTTGTATCGAATAACATCTTCAAGTAATATAATATGATGTTCACCAGCAGGTGCAGGTAGTTGCACAAAGCGACCAACTGCTTTCGTTGGTACTTCAATTAAAGCATATTTTTGCAAGTAAGCACTATCATGCTTTCGCATAACTACACCTAAATAAATGCTTTTGTCTCGCAAGTAAGGTAGGCTAGGTAAGGTTTCAATCATTAAAGGAATAATGTTATTCTCTACTTGTTCTTCAAAAAAATTACGTACAAAAAATTGTTGCTCTTTTGATAATTCTTTTTCTGTTAAGAGGAGTATTTTTTTCTGATGTAACTCTTTGCGAATGCCTTCCCAAATGCGGTTAAACTCATTTTGCTGTTGTAAAACAATCGTTTGAATCTGTTCCAATATTTGTTGCGGTTTATCTTCTAAGTGCATGTTGAGTTTTTTTCGTTTTTCGGTGAACTCAATCATGCGTCGGAGTGTAGCTACCCGTACTCTGAAAAACTCGTCAAGATTATTAGAGAATATTCCTAAAAATCTAATACGTTCTGCTAACGGCACCGTTGGATCATTCGCTTCTTGCAGTACACGTGCATTAAAACTTAACCAGCTAATATCTCTTGGAATAAACTGTACTTTAGCACTCATAATATTATTTTTCAATTGGCCTTTCACCAAAAATAGGTTGGCATTTGGTATGGCATTGTTAACTTTTGCACCTACAATAGCTATGTTACAAGTAGCTGTATTTATAGAACGGTTACCTGAAACTGAGGCTTTAATAGCAACTCATTTACGTAAGTTAATCTTACAAACTGTACCTGCGGTTATTGAGAAATTTAGTTTTAAAACGCCTTTTTATCATTACCATGGTATGTTTTGTTACATCAGTAAGTTGAAAAAAGGTGGTATTGAACTTTGTTTTTGTAGAGGGAAAGATTTGGTTACGGCTTTTCCACAATTAGCACAAAATGGAAGATCTATTATTGCAGGGGTAACCTTACGGCAAATGACCGACGTGGTAACACTAGAAATTCCAACTTTACTACTAGCAGCCGCAGACTGGCAAGTGCAGGCCAAACTCGAGGGGCGTTCTATGCTAATTGCACCTCCACGAAAAAAACGGTGATAACCTTGCGGTAAATTGAATGCTATCTAAAGAAACTGCTTCCTGTTTGTGGTTCGTTTAAAGCTGTTGCGGTAAACTTAAAATCGCTGTGTAGTGCTTTAGCTTATTTTAGTGTCCTCACTTTAAGCTATATGGAAAAGTTTGCCTTAGTAATACATGGCGGTGCCGGAACGATATTGAAAGAAGATATGACACCGGAGTTAGAACAAGCCTACATCGAAGGTTTAGAAGAAGCTTTAACTGCCGGTTATGCTGTATTAGAGGCCGGCGGAAGCGCTGTAAATGCTACCAAAGCAGCCATTGTAGTATTAGAAGATAATATTCTTTTCAATGCTGGTAAAGGCTCAGTATTTACCAAAAAAGGAGTACAAGAAATGGATGCTGCTATTATGGATGGCAGTAATCTTGAAGCAGGGGCAGTTTCAGGTGTTCGTAATGTTCGTAATCCCATTGAGCTGGCAACAGAAGTGCTACGCAATAGTAACCACGTATTCTTGAGTGGCAAAGGTGCCACCGATTTTGCCATTAAACAAGGCATTAAACTAGAGCCCGACGAATATTTCTTTTCACAGTTTCGCTACGATCAGTGGAAAGCTATCCGCGATAGCGATACCTATTCGCTAGATCATACCCACCAACGATTAGAAGAGCTCATGAAAGATAAAAAGTTTGGAACCGTTGGTGCCGTTGCTTGCGATGCACAAGGCAATATAGCAGCAGCAACAAGTACAGGTGGTATGACCAATAAAAAGTATGGCCGTATTGGCGATAGTCCGCTAATTGGAGCAGGCACCTATGCCAATAATAAAACTTGTGGCATTAGTTGCACGGGCCATGGTGAAATGTTCATCAGAAGCGTAGCAAGCTACGATGTTAGTTGTCTTATGGAATACAAAGGTTACTCTTTACAAGAAGCAATGCATACCGTGGTACATAACAAACTATTGCATTTAGGCGGCGAAGGTGGTATGATTGGTGTAGATGCCAATGCCAATGTGGCCATGGTTTTTAACAGTGCAGGCATGTACAGAGCGTATAAAAAAAGCGATGGAACCAGCGAAATAGCAATTTACCGATAGATAAACTTGAATTTTGTTAAAGCCGCTCAGCTTTGCTGAGTGGCTTTTATATTTACAAACATCTAAACCTTACGGTAAATGAAGCAATATGTAGTTACAGGTACTTTATTCTTATTAGTAGCAGGTGTTAGTACAACCAGCTGTGTAAGTAAAAAGAAATATTTGGAAGCGCAAATTGCACTCCGCCAAAGTAAAAACGATAGTGCCCAACTAGCATACAACTTGCAACAACAACGAGCCGAGGCTGAAGCTTTAAAAAAAGATAAGGCAAGTTTACTCTCCGATAAAGCCAACTTAGCAGCAGAAATTGCCGAGCTTGAAGCTCGAAAAAAACAACTGCAACAAAGTTTAGACGCAGCAAGTGCCGATGCCAGAAACAAAGAAAAAGCATTAGCAGAACGAGAGCAACAAATTGCAGAGCAGCAACGTAAGTTGCAGCAATTGCAATCGCTGATAGAAGAGCAGAAACGTGCTAGCGATGCACTGCGTAATAAAATGGCCGATGCTTTGAAAGGCTTTGCTGCAAGCGATTTAACCGTTACCCAAAAAAATGGCAAAGTGTACGTTAGTTTAAGTGAAAACTTACTATTTCCTAGCGGTTCGGCAACCGTGAACACGCAAGGCAAAGCAGCTTTACAAAAGCTTGCCGAAGTACTCAATGCTAATATTGATATTGCGGTGAATATTGAAGGCCACACCGATAGTATCCCAATCAGAGGCGGACGTTTTGAAGATAATTGGGGTTTAAGTGTGGCACGAGCTACTAGCATTGTACGCATTTTAGTGAACGATTATGCGGTTGACCCCAAAAGAGTAATTGCCAGCGGCCACAGCGAGTTTGATCCTGTAGATAGCAATTTATCAAAAGAGGGTAGAGCTCGTAACCGTAGAACGGAGATTATCCTAACACCACGCTTAGCAGAGTTGTATCAACTCATTAATGCACAATAAATAAGTATCCCTTACGGTAAATATTTGTACCTGCATTTACCGTAAGGGATGTATCTAAAACAAAATAGCTCCGATTATTCATCGGAGCTATTTGTTCAGTAAAGCTTAAGCTTTATAAATGAGTTGTTGCTGTCTTAGATTAGTGAGCAGCAGAAGTGCTATCAGCAGGCTTAGCAGTGCTATCAGTAGCAGTGCTGTCAGCAGCAGGAGCAGTTACAGTTGAATCTACAGCAGGAGTTGCAGTGCTATCAGCAGCAGCTTCTTTGTTCTCACCACCACCGCAAGCTGTGAAAGCAGCAGCGATAGCTAAGATTGCGAAAAACTTTTTCATCTTGTTTTTGATTTGTGTTTTTAAAAACTGGTGCAAAAAAAAGGTCTATATTTCAATTGCACAAGTTTTGTTAATAATTTATTTTTTTCTAAAAAAGATACGCACCGGCACACCGCTAAAGTTAAAGTGCTTGCGTAATTGGTTTTCTAGATAGTTTTTATAAGGCGTTTTAATATCGTCAGGGTAGTTGGCGAAGAAGGCAAAGCTTGGTACATGCGTGGGTAATTGCGTTACATATTTAATTTTGATTGGGTTACCACGAACCACTGGCGCATGATAGGCTTCAATAGCCTTCAGCATTACATCGTTCAGCTTACTGGTGCTAATTTTTTGACTCTTATTCGCGTATACCTGCAACGCAACTTCAACTGCTTTTAGAATACGTACCTTATCTTTTGCTGAAATAAAAATTACAGGTACATCGGTGAATGGGGCAATGCGTTCTTTAAGTTGCTTTTCGTAATCGCGGGCAGTATTGGTTTCTTTTGCTACCAAATCCCATTTATTCACAAGCACCACCATGCCTTTACCTTTTCTGGTGGCTAAAGAAAAAATATTCACATCTTGTGCGGTAATTCCTTTTTCAGCATCAATTACCAATAAGCATACATCGGCTTCATCCATGGCACGTATAGCTCTGATAATGCTATAGAATTCAAGGTCGTCTTTATCTTTATTCTTCTTACGAATGCCTGCTGTATCAATCAGAATAAAGTCTTTTTGAAATAAGTTGTAACGGGTGTGAATGGTATCTCTAGTAGTACCGGCAATATCGCTTACAATGGTTCTTTCACTGCCTAACAAAGCATTGAGTAAACTACTTTTGCCCACGTTAGGCTGACCAATAATAGCGAATTTGGGTAGTTCAGTTTCGGTTTTGGTTTCTTCTGATGCTTCTTCTGTAATATAGCTGGTAAGTTGATCAAGAATATCGCCTGTTCCACTACCCGACATGCTGCTGATAAAGTAGGTGTGATCAAAACCAAATGCATAAAACTCTGTAGCGAGTAATTGGCGTTCAGGATTATCAACTTTATTTACCGCAAGGAGTACAGGTTTTGTGGTTCTGCGAAGCATATTTGCCATAGCTTCATCGAGGTCGGTAATGCCAACAGCTGCATCTACCATGAATATAATGGCATCGGCTTCGTCTATCGCAATTACAACTTGCTTACGAATTTCTGTTTCAAAAATATCTTCGCTATTCGGTACAAAACCACCAGTGTCAATTACGTTGAAGGTTTTACCATTCCAATCGGCAACACCATATTGGCGGTCGCGGGTAACGCCGCTAATATCATCAACAATGGCTTTGCGTTGCTCCAACAAACGGTTGAAGAAGGTGCTTTTGCCAACGTTCGGTCTTCCTACAATGGCTACTGTAAAACTCATAAATCGCCTTTTAAATGGGCGGCAAAGGTAAGGTATTCCTTTGGGCTAGTATGTTAAACCGTGTTTCACCTTGCGGTAAATGTTGTTTTAGGGCTTCATTTACCGTAAGGTACTTGGTTTGTTTATTTTGTAAAAGGTAATGGATGGCTAACTTGATGCCTTACGCAAACGGGTGAATGCAACAATACCTAAAACAGTACTTGCAGTAATTAATTTTAGTAAGTTAGGGTCTATGCCAATGCTTAAAGTAAAGGCTAACACTAATTGAAATACTACACTGCCCACAATTACCATCATTATTTGTGATGTAATAGAGTGCAGTTTGAATAACTGTTGTACGGCATCGCCAATGAGTACTGCTCCCAAACCTGTGATAACAATACCAATACCCATGTTAATATCTGTGAAAGCTTGGTACTGAGCTACTAAAAAACCACTAGTTGCTGTTAGTGCATTACCTATGGCGAAGCCAATGATTTTCATGGCGTTGTTGTTGATACCAAGTGCTGTTGTCATGGTACTACTATCGCCTGTGGCTCGCATGGCAATACCAAAGTCGGTATGTAATACATAAATGAGTATAGCAATTATGGCAATAAGAAGTACGCCAGCAATAACTAACTCGTTAATGTTGCTATTGCTAAACATGGCTAGTTGCTGAAAGATATTGGCTACTTCTAACAAGGGTACATTACTTCTGCCAAGCATAGTAAGATTAATAGAATAAAGTGCTGTCATTACTAAAATACCGGCCAGCAAGGCATCAATTTTTAGTCGGGTGTGTATAAAACCTGTGGCAATACCTGCTAAAGCACCGCTAATGATTACCATTGGCAGCACCGCCAAACTATTGTAACCTTTTGTGAGCAAAATGGCCGAAACAACGGCACCTAGTGTGTAACTACCATCGGTAGTAATATCTGGAATTTTAAATATTTTCATGGTGAGAAAAATACCTAGTGCCATGAATGCAAGGCATGTTCCCAACATAATCGCGGTGATGTAAAACATTACTGAATTGCTTGAAATGTGGCGGGTACTTTTAAGCCAAAGGTGGCTGCTGCAATAGCATTATACACACGCTTTCTTTTTTTAACAATGGTGTAGGTTAAGCCGTTGGTATTGCCTTTAGCAAGGAAATCGGCGGCTTGCTCGCCTGCTTGAAACCCCCACTCGTATATATCGGCACCAAAGGCTGCTACTGCACCACGACTTACCAAACCTGCTTCACTTGTGAAAATGGGCACTTTGGCCTGATTACATGCTTTTGCAATAGTTTCAAATGAAGCAAACACTGTATTGTCGGGATTGGCAAAAAAAGCATCTATTTTTTTATTCAATAACGATTGGGTTACAAGTTGTACATCGGCACTTGTAGTTACCGGAAGGTACACGAGATTAATATTGTTGTTAGCTGCAAGGCTTTTGATACGTTCTATAGCTTCTACACTTTGAGGTTCGCTCTGATTAAAAATCATACCCACCGTTAATGGCGCTTTTGGCATTAGGGTAGGTATAAGTAAAAAAGAGGTATCTATATAGTTTAAGTTTTCACCAACACCAAACAAGTTAGCGGGTGCTTTACCATTGGCGTCGGTAATTTTCATGAGGTCGGGCATAGGGGCCACCATCATAAAAATTGGAATTTTCGTTTTGCTTTGAACGGCTGTAACTGTACTTAGCGAAGGGCAGGTAGCCAATAAGGTTACTTGCTCGCTTTGCATGTATTTTACAATTTGGGTAAGTGTAGGAATATTACCTTGTGCGTTGCGATAAATTACTTTTATGTTGCCTTTACTTTCACTGAAACCTTTTTGTGCTAGGGCATCGAAAAAGCCTTTTTTGGCTTGAGCTATTGTATTGTCTTCAAAAGCATCAACAAAACCAATTACCGGAACATTGCTGGGCGTACTGTTACAACCTAAGAGTACTACCATGGCCATTAGGCCTATTAATTTGTTCATGTACAGTGTTTTGTGCAAATATGATTTGGTGATAGTGGTAAATATATCAACAAATACAACGTATCTGGTGCTAAAAAGTTGATTGCTTGGTATGAATTTGTGCCAGTTAGTTGGTTTTATAATGCCTTTACCACTCATCTTAAAGGGTATTTAATATAGTATTATGGCGAGGCTTACCTTGCGGTAAATACATAAGGCTGCGACACCTCCCTTCTGCTTGCAGCCTAAAATTTTGATTGCAATGTTGCTGCGTTCGTTTCTTGCATTAGCGCTACAACCAACACTTTTGAACTATATCATTTCAAAGGCGTGATGCAAGAGTAGATATTTATAATGCTTGTTAATATGTGTAGCTCAAAATTTTTTTGCAAACTAGGTGTACCCAATTTGTAAATTTTTATCTTCCTAATCAGTGTCTTAACTGCGTGTATAACTTGCGTAATCTTGCGTTTTTTTATGATTCACTATAATGGCTATGCTATTACCATTTTGGTAAGGGTAATGGCTTGTTGTACATAGTTTACTATTGTTTATTGGTGCTGGGTTGTGCTAGTAGATAGGTGAAATTTTCTATTGAATCAGTTGCGTAATGCTGCAAATGCTGGTCATAATTTGCCAGTAAATGCCGCAATAAAACGCTATTGGTTTCAAGTTGTATTTCGCTCAAAGCATTGCTGTACAAGCATTTCAGAAGATGGTTTTGTAAACTGGTGTTTGTAATATGGCGTAAAAATGAAGATATTGCAGCTTAAACAACCAATAGATTAAATCTTATGTGTGGAATTGTAGGATACACAGGACATAGACAGGCATATCCCGTAATCGTTAAAGGACTTAAAAGACTTGAATATAGGGGCTACGATAGTGCAGGTGTAGCATTAGTTACAAATGGTGCCTTAAACGTATACAAAAGAAAGGGCAAGGTTGCCGACATGGAAGAATACACCGTTGGCAAAGATTTGGGAGGTTCTATTGGCATTGGCCATACACGTTGGGCAACACACGGTGAGCCAAGTGATAGAAATGCACACCCACATTTAAGCAATAGTGGTGATATTGCCATGATTCATAATGGTATCATCGAAAACTACGCACAGCTTAAAGCTGAATTACTCAAAAAAGGGTATGTTTTTCATAGTGATACCGATACAGAGGTGCTTTTAAACTTCATAGATGATATTTATAAAGAAACAGAAGGCAGCTTAGAAGAAGCTGTACGCATTGCCTTGCGAAGAGTGGTAGGTGCTTATTGCATTCTATTAATACATAAAAATGATCCAGAAACGATCATCGCAGCCAGAAAAGGTAGTCCTTTAGTAATTGGTATTGGAAAAGGAGAACATTTTTTAGCAAGTGATGCTAGTCCTATCATTGAGTATACGAAAGAAGTAGTATATGTAAATGATTATGAGATTGCTATTGTAAGACCCGATGAGTTAATTCTCAAAAACTTGGGTAACGAGAAGCAAACACCTTTTGTACAAAAGTTAGATTTAGAGTTGGCTGCTATTGAGAAAGGTGGTTACGACCATTTTATGCTGAAGGAAATTTTTGAGCAGCCTCAAACTATTTATGATTGCTTGCGTGGTAGGTTAGATGCTGATGCTGGCACTATTACTATGAGTGGTATTAGTGAGTACGCCGAGCAAATTATACGTGCCCCGCGTATAATTATTCTTGCATGTGGCACAAGTTGGCATGCCGGGCTGGTAGCAGAATATGTTATTGAGGAGTTATGCCGTATACCTGTAGAGGTAGAGTACGCAAGTGAGTTCAGATACAGAAACCCAATCATAAACAAGGGCGATGTTATTATTGCCATCTCGCAAAGTGGCGAAACAGCCGATACCTTAGTTGCCATTGAGAATGCCAAGGAGAAGGGTGCTATTATTTTAGGTATAGTGAATGTGGTTGGTAGTAGTATATCGCGTGCTTCACATGCAGGTGCTTATACACATGCTGGTCCTGAAATTGGTGTTGCAAGTACTAAGGCATTTACAGGTCAGTTGGCAGTTCTCACTATGATTGCTATGAAGCTCGGCTACGAAAAAGGTACATTATCGAAAGAGCGTTATTTAGACTTGTGTAAAGAACTTGCTTCAATACCAGAAAAGGTGAAAGCCGTTTTAGAGCTCAATGATCAAATAAAAGCAATTGCTGAGAAGTATAAAGATGCTACCGACTTTTTATTCCTAGGCAGAGGATATAACTTTCCAATTGCATTAGAAGGAGCATTAAAGTTGAAAGAAATTTCTTACATACATGCCGAGGGTTATCCCGCGGCAGAAATGAAGCATGGACCCATTGCTTTGGTAGATGAAACGCTTCCGGTAGTGTTTGTTGCTACAAAAGATAGCTATCATGAAAAGGTAGTGAGTAATATGCAAGAAATTAAAGCCCGTAAAGGCATGGTGATTTCAATTATCACTGAAGGCGATACAGTTAGTCCGACTTTAAGCAATGATGTGATTGTATTACCTTCTGCCGATGAAATTGTTGCGCCTC
Source organism: Chitinophagaceae bacterium (assembly GCA_046296295.1). Lineage (GTDB taxonomy): Bacteria > Bacteroidota > Bacteroidia > Chitinophagales > Chitinophagaceae > UBA10646. Next base: position 139,516 of record JBKBLG010000007.1, read on the forward strand.
TGTTAAGTACAATTCCATTACAGTTATTGAGCTATTACGTTGGTATTGCCAAGGGGTTAGATGTTGATAAACCCAGAAATTTGGCTAAGAGTGTTACTGTTGAATAAGTAATAATAATATATGATATAATATAATATAAAGGCAAGGAGTGTAATAGTATGTTACATTTCTTGCCTTTTTTATCCTTTTCACTTTCATTACAGGAACCCGAACTAACATGAATGTAATTAAAAAAACATCTATTGAAAACTTAGGTTATCATTTCATAACAGGTGAGTATTTGCCGCAAGGCGAAAACGAATATGTGTTTCGTTTTAAACAGAATAAAATTGCTGCATCTGATTTTAGAAGTTTAACTGCTAGTGAAATTGAAACATTAGTTCGTAACAGAAATACAAGTGATAATTGGAATAATATTTTAGTGACCAGTGCTTTTAGTGCCGACTTAATTCGTAACTGTAAGTTTTTTGGGCTGGTACGCATTGGTAAGCTTGAACCTTATTGCCTTGAATTCAGCGATTTAAAAGTGCCTGTTGGATTATACAATAGCACCATCATAAGTTGTGATATTGGCGATAATGTGGTAATTGATAACGTTCGCTACCTGAGTCATTACATTATTGGCAATGAGGTTATTTTAGTGAATATTAATGAGTTGGCGAATAGTAACCATGCTAAGTTTGGTAATGGTATTTTAAAGGATGGCGAAAGTGAAGATGTGCGTGTTTGGATAGAACTGGCCAATGAAAATGGTGGTAGGAGTGTTTTGCCATTTAGCGGTATGCTTGCCGGCGATGCTTACCTATGGAGTAAGTATAGAGATGATGATGCATTACTGCAAAAGTTTATTGCATTTACCGATAACATGTGGGATAAGCGTAGAGGTTACTATGGAAAAATTGGTGCTAGAACTGTTATCAAAAATTGTCATATCATTAAAGACGTTTGGATTGGTAGCGATGCCTATATTAAAGGAGCTAATAAATTAAAAAATTTAACCATTGAATCGGCGCCACATGCTAAAACCCAAATAGGTGAGGGCTGTGAAATGGTAAATGGAATCATGCACGAAGGGTGTAGAGCTTTCTATGGCGTTAAAGCTGTACGCTTTGTAATGGCAAGCCATAGTAGTTTAAAATATGGTGCCCGACTTATTAATAGTTACTTGGGTAATAATAGTACTATCAGTTGTTGTGAGGTGTTAAACTCACTCATTTACCCGGCACACGAGCAACATCATAACAATAGTTTTTTAACGGCTGCAACTATTATGGGGCAAAGTAATATGGCTGCGGGTGCCACTATAGGTAGCAACCATAACAGTCGTAGTGCCGATGGTGAAATCGCTGCTGGTAGAGGGTTTTGGCCTGGCTTGTGTGTAAGCTTAAAGCACAATAGCAAATTTGCTTGCTATACCATTTTAGCAAAAGGCGATTATCCGGCAGAGTTAAATATTACTATTCCCTTCTCGTTGGTAAGTAACGATGTAAAAAATGATAGGCTTACTATTATGCCTGCATTTTGGTTCATGTATAACATGTATGCATTGGCTCGTAATAGTTGGAAGTATGTTGATAGAGATAAACGAAGTGAAAAAATTCAGTTGCTTGAATACGATTACCTAGCCCCCGATTCAATGCAAGAAGTGATGGATGCCATTGCTTTAATAGAACGGTGTGTAGGTGCAGCTTATCTTTTACCGCAAGGTAAGCACACTGAAAAATCTGAAAAAGAACTTCAAAAGCTTGGTAAGAAACTACTCATGCAGTCGCCTGAAATTGTAGATACGCTAATGGTTACTGTGCCAAATACAGAAAATAGTAAGCGGCCGGTGGTGCTATTGAAAGTAGTGGAATCGTACCGTATTTTCAAGCAAGTGGTAGTATTGTATGCAGGTAATTTGGTGTTCGAAGCTTTAAAACAATTCGAGGGAAAGCGTGCTGGCGATTTTATCAAGCAAATTCCAACCAGTACCAAGCGTGTGATGTGGGATAATATTGGCGGGCAGCTGATACCATCGAGCGATATTTCACTATTGCGTAAGCTTATTAAAGATGATAAAATAAAAAGTTGGTCGGCCGTACACGATTGGTATGTGGCACAAGGCAACTTATATACCAACAAAAAATGGGAGCATGCTATGGCCTGTTATTTTGAAAGTACAGGTATGAAACCAGCTAGCATGACAACAGAGTGGTTACAAGTTTTTTTGCAAGAAGTGGTTGCTATTAAAGCTACACTAACACAGGCTATTCATAAAAGTCGTGAAAAAGATTATACGAATGCCTTTCGGCAAATGATGTATGCAAATGTTGCAGAAATGGAAGCTGTTGTTGGTAAGTTGGCCGATAATAATTTTATCAAGCAACAGCAACAGCAATTGAAGCAAGTACAAAAGCAATGGAAACAGTTACAACAAAAATTTGGGTGGACTGTGGAATAGCATTGATTTGCTCTCACCATAATTAAGAAGGGGTCGGCGGCCAAACAGCCCCCCCCGGGCAAATTAAACGGGTGGTGTTTTTGCATAGTTTTTGTTTTGTGTTTA